>NZ_JACYUS010000002.1:0-839157 GCF_014841895.1 Sphingomonas sp. CFBP 13728
CCCACATGTCCCTTCATCTTAACCTACAATGTCAAAGAGCCGACAAAAATACCGACACTCGCATAACCTCTCCATCAGAAGAAGCTTGCAGCATCTGGTTTTTTGCGACCGCTGCGTCCAGACCGTGTGGCCGTTCGCTGCGGTGACACCCCTCTAGGGCCACCTCCCGATACCGTCAAACGCTTTTTTACAGTTTCAGGTCACTTTTCGGAAAATTCAAAGCTCGCACGCTCAGTGGCGCCTATCATCCCCTCCCGGCATGCGGTGACGACCATCTCGTCCCTAAGTCGCCCGTGCGAATGATCGCCGAACCGAGGCGAGCTCGCTGCTCATATGCGGAAGGTATGTGTGGGCGACATCTGGATTGCCGAACCTCCACGACGGCTGACGCTCCAAAAGACGCGTTTGCCTCGGCGAGGTATTCCAAGAAGCGACGGCGTTGCCGCGGTACGATCAGGTCGCTGGGTGATCCTGGATGAGCGCATCGAACGCCTTGATCGAAAGCGGGGTTCGGAATTTGCAGCCGGCGGTGAAATCGTCCGCCCACATGACGTCGGCAACGATCTGGCCGATCTGTGGCAGGTTGAGCCAGATGCTCGTGCCACGCTTGAGCGCCGAATAGGTCTGGAGCCGCGCACCGTTGACCGAAATATCGACGACCCTGCACAAAGCGCGGCGCGTCTTGCCGATACTGGCATCGAGGGCGATCGGGGCACGGGGCGAACCGCGGCGGCTCGTGCGCTCTGCGGGTTCGAAGTCGGCGGCGAACATGGCGTCCTCGTCCTTGCGAGTCCTGATATGGCTTGCGTTCACAAGCCTATCCGCCGGCACCTAACGAGGTATTAAAAAGAACCCCCGAAACGAGTTAAATCAAACTCATTCCGGGGGTTACTGGATGTTACTTGCGGAGCGTGAGACCGCCACCGAAACGCTTGTTGAAACGCGCGACCTGGCCGCCGGTGTCGAGCATCGTGCCGCGGCCGCCGGTCCATGCCGGATGCGCGAGCGGATCGATCTCGAGCGTCATCACGTCGCCTTCCTTACCCCAGGTGGTGCGAGTCTGGTACTTGCTGCCATCGGTCATCTGGACGGTGATCATGTGGTAATCGGGGTGCGTATCGGCCTTCATGGGAATTCTCCGTATGTGGCTGGTTCCGACCAGCCTGAAAAGGAAGGCGCGCCCGTACACGGACGCGCCCTATTTTACAAGATTGCCAGGCTAGAGCCCCGACTTCGGGCTCAGGCCTTGGGCGGATCGGCGATCATCGCCGTGAAGTTCGCCTCGGCCACCAGCTGCCCGTCGACCAGCGCACGACCGGCGAACTTGCACACCGAGCTGCGCTTCTGGACGAACGTCACTTCGAGCTTGAGCAACACGCCCGGCTCGACCGGCTTGCGGAACTTCGCACCGTCGATCGCCATGAAATAGACGAGCTTGCCCGACCCTGCGAGACCCAGCGACTCGACCGCAAGGATCCCCGCCGCCTGCGCCATCGCCTCGACGATCAGCACGCCCGGCATGATCGGGCGTCCAGGGAAATGTCCCTGAAAAAACTGCTCGTTCATCGACACCGCCTTGATCGCGGTGATCGACGTGTCGAGGATCAGATCCTCGACACGATCGACCAGCAGCAACGGATAGCGATGCGGCAGCGCAGCCATGACCCGCCCGATATCGAGCGGGCCCAGACCGGTCTTCGCTATTTCAGTCACAGTTTCAGTCACGAGCTGACCTTAGCGACCCTGCGGCGTGCGCGTTGCGGCAGGCGCGCGACCTGCTGGAGCCGGAGCGGCACCCTGTTGCTGGCCACCCTGCTGGTTCGGCTGCCAGTTTGCCGGCACTGCGGTGCTGACGGTCGGCACGAGACGATCGAGCTCGGTCGTGATCGCCGCGGTGATGTCGGCGGTCGGCTGCGCGAACAGAGCTGCTTCGGGGCGCAGCAACAGACTGACGTTCTTGGCACGAACGGCTGCGGTCACGGCGTCGCTGAGCTTCGCCTGAATCTGCTCGATCGCGTATTGCTGTGCACGCTGGGCAGGCTGCGTCAGGCGGGCGAGTTCCTGGTTCGCCGCGTTCTCACGCGTCTGGATCGCCTGAGCCTGCGGGCGCAGCGTCGCTTCGGTCGCGCCGGGCGCACGCTGTGCGGTCTGGAACGCGGTGACCAGCGGCTGGAGCTCGCGGGCCACGGCCTGACGACGAGTCTCGGCCTGGTCGAGCTGAGCCTTGTAGGTCGTCTCGATCTGGGCGCGCGCGGCGTTCCAGGCCTTCGAGTTGGCGATCGCACCCTGCGCGTCGGCGACGGCGATGCCCGAAACTTGTGCATCGGCAGCGGTCGCGGTCATGGCGGCCGGCGCGACGAGCGCTGCGGCGAGGAGAAGCGTCTTGAACGTCGTCATCAGAACTGTGTCCCTACGTTGAAAGTAATAAGCTTCGGGTCGTCGCCCTTCTGCGTGAGCAGAGCCTTGGCGAGATCGATACGGAGCGGGCCGAACGGCGAGTTCCAGTTGACGCCGATACCCACCGACAGACGCGGCTTGGCCGAGTTGCCGAGGAAGGTTTCTTGGAACGGCGCAGTACCTGGTATCACGGTATTAGTCTCGGTCCCGACG
Source organism: Sphingomonas sp. CFBP 13728 (assembly GCF_014841895.1). NCBI lineage: Bacteria > Pseudomonadati > Pseudomonadota > Alphaproteobacteria > Sphingomonadales > Sphingomonadaceae > Sphingomonas > Sphingomonas sp. CFBP 13728. The sequence continues at coordinate 2,611 of NZ_JACYUS010000002.1, forward strand.
CAGCTTGCACCGGTAGCGCCCGGCGTCGCCGAATAGCCGGTCTGGCAGGTCGTCTGACGTATGGACGGCGAGGTCGCGCCTGCTGCCGTGAACACGTTGTTATACAAAATGTTGTTCGCCGCATCCCGCGCAGGAAGCGGCTGGAAAACCTTGTTGCCGTTGTTATCGAGCGTGAACGGGAACTCTGCGGTCGGCAACGGCTTCTTGATGCCGAAAAGACTGCCGACCTGGGCGTATATCGATGGACGCAGGCCCAGCTCGCGCGCGCCCGAACCCAACGGGATCTCGATCTCCGCACGCGCCAGATAATAGGCACGGCCACCCAGCGCATCGTCTTGGATCTGGTCGCGCGAGGTCTGGACAGTCTGCGTGCCGTCTGCATTGTTGATGTACGGCGCACGCAAAACGCGCGGACCGACGCCGCGGATATCGAAACCCCGAAACTGCGGTTCGCCCAGATAAAAGCGATCGGTGATGCGGACTGGATCGACGCCAGGACCGGTGCTGCTTTGCAGCGGGTGGATGTAGCCACCTTCCGCAATGATAGAACCAATGAAGCCGCTGCCGAGGTTGGCGTATTTGGAACCCTCGAAACGAGTTCGGATATACTTAACGTCGCCGCCGAGTCCGGCGAAATCTTGGCTGAATGAGAAACGCGAGCCGGCGGTAGGACGCAGGCGACTGTTCAACGTATCGCGGATCAGCGAATAGCCGACCGACGACGTCCACCGGTTACCGATTGCCTCGCAAAGATAGCGCCCTGCTGCCAAGAAGTTGCAGGAGCCGTTGGGATTCAGGAACTGGTTGTCGAGGCTGACCTCGTCGTACGAAAGACCATAGCGCGCCGACAACGACCAGAATTCGGTCAACGGGACACCGGCACGAAGCTGGAAGCCGGTCGAGACCTGCGAATAGTTGGTTTGGCGATCGTTGCCGTTGAAACTGAACGAGTTATAATCGCGGCGGAAGATGTCGCCGCCGATCGCGATGTTCTTGTCGAACAGATACGGCTCGGTGAAGCCTAGTTCGATCGACTTCGAATAGCTCGAATAGTTGACGCCGGCGCGCAGCTCCTGGCCCTTGCCGCGGAAGTTGCGCTGCGTGATGTTCGCCTGGATGATGAAGCGCTCGAGGCTCGAATAGCCTGCCGACAGCTGAAGTTCGCCGGTCGACTTCTCTTCGAGGTTGGTCTCGAGGATGACGCGATCGGGTGCCGAACCCGGCAGCTGCTTGATCTCCATCTTGTCCTGGAAATAGCCCAGCGAGTTGATGCGATCCTGCGAACGCTTCACCTGGAAGCTGTTGAACGCGTCGCCCTCGGCCAGACGGATCTCGCGGCGGACGACCTTGTCCTGCGTCTGCGTGTTGCCGTTGATCTCGATCCGCTCGACATAAGTCCGCTTGGCTTCGGCGATGTTGAAGTTGATCCCCATCGTCAGCGTCTCGGCGTCCTTGGCGAACTCCGGGTTCACCTCGGTAAACGCGTAACCGAACAGGCCAGCGGTCTGGCTGAGGTTGTCGACCGAATCCTCGACTAGCTTGGCGTTGTACCAATCGCCCTTCTTGAGCGGCAGGCTAGCTGCGAGCTTGGTATTATCGAAGTCGCGGATCTGGCTATCGACGGTGACGTCGCCGAACTTGTAGCGCTTGCCCTCCTCCACCACGTACGTGATGATGAAGTCCTTCTTGTCCGGCGTCAGCTCGGCCACGGCGGAGGTCACACGGAAATCCGCATAGCCCTGCGTCAGGTAGAACTGGCGGAGCTTCTGCTGATCGTACGACAGGCGATCCTGATCGTAGCTGGTCGCCGACGAGAGCAGGCGGAACAGGCGCGACTGCTTGGTGGCCATCTGGCCGCGGATCTGGTCGTCGGAGAACACCTCGTTGCCGAGGATGTTGATCTGGCGAACCTTCGACTTCGGGCCCTCGCTAACCTCGAACACGACATCGACGCGGTTTTGGTCGAGATTGACCATCTTCGGATCGATCACCGCGGCAAAACGGCCCTGGCGACGATAGAGCTCGATGATCCGTGCGATATCCTGGCGAACCGCGGTGCGCGTGAAGATCTGGCGTGGCGCGAGCTTGATCTCTTTCGTGATCTTGTCGGTCTTGAGCGCCTTGTTGCCCTCGATGATCACCCGGTTGATGATCGGGTTCTCGCGCACGCGCAGGACGATGTTGCCGTCCGCGACGCCCGAGATCGAATAATCGGCGAACAGGTCGCTCGCCTGCAGATCCTTCAGCGCCTGATCGAGCGTCTCTGCCGTGTACGGAACGCCGACGCGCAGCTTCGTGTACGACAGCACCGTCTCGGGCTCGATCCGCTGCGAACCTTCGACTCGCAAAGTCTTGATCGTGGTGACGGATACAGGAGCAGCGACGGGCGTTACACCATTAGACGCTCCGGCAACCGGATTGCGAACCGGGGCGGGCGTAGACGTCGCGACAGGCGCCGTCTGCGCGAACGCGGGAACGCCCGACAGGATCGTACTTGCCATAAGCAGGGCGCCCTTACGCGCGAAATCGTAACCGTTGATCGCTGTCACCAAACCCACCTTAAAAACGTGCACATACAAGGCGCGCCCGCCCTGCCCTATCGTCGTCAGCCGATCAAGCCGGCCAAGTTCTTCCACAGTCCGAAATTACCGAGATCGTTGAAGGTCACGAGCAGCATCAGCGCAAGGATCGCCGCCAGTCCGCCGCGAAACGCCCATTCCTGGACTTCCGGCTCGACGGGGCGCCGACGCACTGCTTCGATCGCATAGAAGAACAAGTGGCCACCATCCAGCATCGGCACTGGCAGCAGGTTGATGAACCCCAGATTGATCGAGACCAGGGCGATCAGGAAGACATAGGCGTCGAGGCCGAGCGACATCTGCTCGCCCGACACCTTGGCGATGCTGAGTGGTCCGCCGAGTTCCTTCACCGAGCGGCGACCGGTGATGACCTGCCCTAGCGTCTCGACCATCATCGAGACGATCTCGCCGGTGCGCTTTACCGCGACGACCGGCGCCTCGATCAGGCTGACGGGAACGATGACGGGCTTGCTGCCGGCGATGCCGAGGCGACCGATTCGATATTCGTTGCCGAAGCGATCGCGCTGCAGTTCGGTGCCGATGACGATGTCGCGCGACAGCGTCCGGTCGCCGCGGACCGCGTCGATCCGGGTCCGCTCACCAGCGCGGATGCGGGCATAGCGCGCCATGTCGTCGAACGTCTCGACCGATCGGCCGCCGATGCCGGTGATCCGATCGCCCGCCTGAAGACCGGCAGTTGCGGCCGCGCTGCCTGGAACGGTGCCGCCCACGATCGGCGGCATGCGGATGTCGCCGTATGCGAACGCGAAGCCGGCGAGGATCAGGATCGCGACGACGAAATTGACGACCGGGCCGGCTGCGACGACGATCGCGCGCTGCCATACCGGCTTCGACTGGAACGTACGCTGGCGCTCTTCGGCGGGGAGCGAAAGCCACTCGGCCGACGGCTGGCTGGCTGGGTTCATATCCCCTGCGAACTTCACGTAACCGCCGAGCGGGAGCCACCCGAACTTCCACCGCGTGCCGCGCTTGTCGGTAAAACCCGCGATCTCGTGGCCGAAGCCGATCGCGAAGGCATCCGCCTTGATCCCGAAAAAGCGCCCGGCGAGGTAATGTCCCATCTCGTGCACGAACACGAGGGGGCCGATCACCGCGGCGAACGACAATATGGTCAGCAGGACACCGGGTGTTTCGATCAAACCGCGTAATCCTTCACACGCTCGCCGGCCAAGATCCGCGCCTCGGCATCGATCGCCAGCACGGCATCGACGCTGTCCGGCACGGCCGGGTCATAACACGACGACGTATGTTCGACGATTGCGGCAATTTCGAGGAAGCCGATACGTCGTTGCAGGAATGCCTCGACCGCTACCTCGTTGGCGGCGTTGAGAATTGCGGGTCGTGCGCCACCTGCGTCGAGCGCCTCGCGGGCCAATCGCAGAGCGGGGAAGCGGACCGGATCGGGCGCCTCGAAGTCGAGTCGGCCGATCGCGACGAGGTCGAGCGGGGCCATCGGTGTCGCCATCCGGTCCGGCCACGCGAGCGTATGCGCGATCGGCGTCCGCATGTCGGGTGGCCCGAGCTGCGCGAGCACCGACCCGTCGACATGATCGACGAGGCTGTGGATCACCGACTGCGGATGGATGACGATCTCGATCCGGTCGTGCGCAATCGGGAACAGCCGCGCGGCCTCGATCAGTTCGAGGCCCTTGTTCATGCAGGTCGCCGAATCGACCGAGATCTTAGCTCCCATCGACCAGTTGGGATGCTTGACCGCCTGCTCGAGCGTCACGCCGCGCATCTGCTCGGTCGTCCAGTCGCGGAACGGTCCGCCGCTGCACGTCAGGATGATCCGGCGGACACGTTCGGGCCGAGTCGCATCGAAGCATTGAAAGATCGCGTTGTGCTCGGAATCGGCCGGTAACAGCGTCGCGCCGGTCCGCTTGGCCGCGGCGAGGATCACGTCACCGGCGGAAACCAGCGGCTCCTTGTTGGCGATCACGACCGTGCCGCCTTGTTCGATCGCCGCCATCACCGGCTTCAATCCGGCGCAGCCGACGATCGCGCCCATCGTCCAGTCGGCACCAGACGACGCCGCCTCAGCGATAGCCTCGCCCCCCCCGCCCGAGCGAATCCCCGTGCCGGCCAGCGCCTCACGCAACGCCGGCAGACACTTCTCGTCAGCAACGACGGCGAACTCGGCCTTGGTCCGGATCGCGGCCGCGGCGAGTTTGGTCACATCGCAGTTCGCGGTTAGCGCAACAACGCGAAACCGATCGGGCTCACGCTCGATTAGGTCGAGCGTCGAGGTGCCGACCGAGCCGGTCGCGCCCAGAATCGTGACGGTCTTCATGCGTAGAAATGTGGCAAGATGACGAGGAGCGCCGCGACTGGCGCGACCGGCACCAAGCCGTCGAGGCGATCCATCACGCCGCCATGGCCGGGCAGGATGTTGCCGCTGTCCTTCACGCCCGCCACTCTCTTCAACCAACTCTCGTAGAGATCGCCCATCTGCGCGAGCACGGCGAGTACCGGCGTCGCCAGCGTCATCCGCATCGGCAGGCCGTATTGCGTGTGCAGCACCGCCGCGACCGCGCTCGCCAGCACGACACCGCCGATCAGCCCCGACCATGTCTTGTTCGGGCTGATCACCGGCGCAAGCTTGGGTCCGCCCAGCGTGCGCCCGGTAAAGAACGCGCCGATATCGCACGCCCACACCAGCGACAGCGCCCACAGCGTGTAGAGGATGCCCTCGTCCTGCCGCCGGATGATCATCAGCGCGAACACGGGAAGGCCACAATAGATAATGCCCAGCGCCAGCTTGGGTTTGCGCGTCGTGATGACGACGAAGAACGCCGCCCCCACAAGCAGCCCCAGCGTGAAGAAATCATGGATCACGAGGATCAGCGACGCGGGGGCCATCAACGCGAGCGGCACCGACAGCGCGAACTGCGTCATCCGCTTGGTCTTGGCGTCGGCGCCCTGGAGCATCGACCATTCCGCCATCATGAACAGCGCGGCGACCACGCCCAGCACCCAGAACGCGATCCCGCCGAGCGTCAGCGCAAGGCTCGCCACCGCGATCATGCCGACGCTGGCGATCATCCGGAGCTGAAGATTGGACGGCGTGCGCAGCGCCTGATCGGGCGCCTTTTCAGGGTCGGTAAGGCTCACAGGCCACCGTAGCGGCGCTGGCGTTGACCGAACACCGCGACGGCATCGGCGAGTGAGCCTGCGTCGAAGTCGGGCCAGAGCGTGTCGACGAACAGGAGTTCCGCATACGCGGCCTGCCACAACAGGAAGTTCGACAGCCGCTGCTCGCCCGACGTGCGGATCATCAGATCGAGCGGCGGCAGGTCGTGCGTGTCGAGTTCGGCTTCGATCGTCGCCGCGTCGATGTCCGCCGGATCCAGCACACCATCGCGGGCACGTTCCGCCAGCCGCCGCGCGGCCGTCACCAGTTCGGCATGTGCGCCATAATTCAGCGCGATCGCGAGGATCGGGCCAGTATTACTCGCGGTCCGCGCGATCGCATCGTCAACCATCGCCACCAGATCGGGCGAAAAGCTGTGGTAATCGCCGATCACGCGCAGCCGAACGTTCTCGCGCGCGAGTTCGTCGAGGTCGCTGCGGATGAAATGCCGCAGCAGACCCATCAGGTCGCTGACCTCCTCGGCCGGACGGCGCCAGTTCTCCGACGAGAACGCGTAGAGCGTCAGCGCCTCGATCCCCATCGTGCGCGCCGCCCGCGTAACCTTGCGCACTGCCTCGACGCCGGCCTTGTGCCCGGCGAAGCGCGGGAGGAACCGCTTCTTCGCCCAGCGGCCATTTCCATCCATGATGATCGCGACATGACGCGGCACCGCGCCGCCTGAGGAAACGGCGACGAGCGGTGCGGCCGGAGAGGCCCCGGCCGAAGCGGCGCCGAACGCCCTCACTTGCCCAGGATTTCCTTTTCCTTGGCGGTCGCGGTCGCATCGAGCTCGGCGATGATGCTGTCGGTCAGCTTCTGCACTTCGGTCTCGTGACGCTTGCGCTCGTCCTCGCCGAACACGCCCTTCTTCTCATCGACCTTGAGCGAATCCATCCCGTCGCGGCGGACGTTACGGACCGCGATGCGCGCCTTCTCTGCGTACTGACCGGCAAGCTTGGCGAGTTCCTTGCGGCGCTCCTCGGTCAGGTCGGGAATCGGCAGGCGCAGCGTCTGGCCGTCGACGATCGGGTTGAGCCCCAGACCCGCCGAGCGGATCGCCTTGTCGGTCGGGCCGACGTTCGACTTGTCCCAGACCTGCACCGATAGCATGCGCGGCTCAGGCGCCGACACGGTCGCGACCTGGTTCAGCGGCATCGACGAGCCGTACACCGTCACCATCACCGGATCGAGCAACGCGGTCGACGCGCGCCCCGTGCGAAGCCCTGCGAGATCGCTCTTCAGCGCTTCGACGGCACCCGCCATACGGCGTTCGAGGTCGGTCTTGTCGTATGCGGCCATCTTAAAGCTCCTGCTCGTTCTGGACGATCGTCGACACGCCATCACCCGCCAGGACCGCGGCGAGATTGCCGGGTTCGCGGATGTTGAAGACGACGATCGGGATGTTGTTGTCGCGGCACAGCGCGATCGCGCTCGCGTCCATAACCTTGAGGTCGTCGGACAGCACGCGGCTGTACGTGACCGTTTCGTAGCGCACTGCGTCCGGGTGCGTCTTCGGGTCGGCGTTATAGACGCCGTCGACCGAAGTGCCCTTGAACAGCGCATCGCACTTCATCTCGGCAGCACGCAGCGCGGCGCCCGAATCGGTGGTGAAATAGGGGCTGCCGACGCCCGCCGCGAAGATCACGACGCGGCCCTTCTCCAGGTGACGCTCGGCGCGACGACGGATGAACGGCTCGCACACCGACGCCATCGGGATCGCCGACTGGACGCGCGTGTCGACGCCGATCTGCTCCAGCGCGTTCTGCACGGCGAGCGCGTTCATGACGGTCGCGAGCATGCCCATGTAATCGCCGGTCGCGCGGTCCATCCCACGTGCTGCACCCGCCATGCCGCGGAAGATGTTGCCCCCGCCGACGACGATGCAGATTTCGTAGCCCTTCGCCTTGATGTCCGCGATCTCCTGCGCGACGCGCGCGGTGACGGTTGGATCGATCGAAAGACCCGACGGCCCCATCAGGACTTCGCCCGAGAGTTTCAGCAGGATACGGTTGTAGCGCGGAGGCGTCATAAATCTCGAATTGTGATTGGCGGGGCGGCGCGGACCTTAGGCGGCGAGGCCCGGGATGTGAAGCGCTGTGCGGCGCGTGCATCGAAACTGGATGGAGATCGGACGGAAAATCGTCGTTCGCAGAAGCGCGCGTATCGGAGAATCACTGTCATTCCCGCGGAGGCGGGAACCCATATGGGCTGGCGCCTCGGTAGATCACCGGGTCCGGAGTTTATGGATCCCCGCCTGCGCGGGGATGACGGAGAAGCGCTGAGGCTCCCCCATAATCCTTCTCCCCCTCGGGGAGGAGGTGGCCCGGCAGGGCCGGATGAGGGGCGTGAGGTTCGAGACCTCACCACTCCCCTCACCCTTCCCACCGCAAGCGCGGCGGGCCCCTTCCCTCTCCCCGGAGGGGCGAGGGAGGAAGTCGGCTTATGCCTGGGGTACGCCCGAAGCAGCAGCAACCTCGGCTGCGAAGTCGGACTGCTCCTTCTCGATGCCTTCGCCGAGCTGGAAGCGGACATAGTCCACCAGCTTGATCTCGGCGCCCGCATCCTTGCCGGCCTTGGCGACGACGTCGGAGATCTTGGTCTTGCCGTCCATTACGAACAGCTGGCTGACCAGAGCATGCTCCTTGCGGTACTTGGCGATGCCGCCCTCGACCATCTTGGCGATGATGTCGGCAGGCTTGCCCGACTCGGCGGCCTTCTCGGTCGCGATCGCGCGCTCGCGCTCGATCTCGGACTCGTCGAGGTCGGCTTCGTTCAGTGCCTTCGGGAACGCTGCTGCGATGTGCATCGCGAGCTGCTTGCCGAGTGCCTGGAGAACCTCGTCCGAAGCCTCCGACTCGAGCGCGACGAGAACGCCGATCTTGCCGAGGCCGGGAGCGGCTGCATTGTGGATGTACGGAACGACCGCACCCTTGCTGACTTCCAGCGTGCGCGAGCGGCGCAGCGACTGGTTCTCGCCGATCGTCGCGACGTTGTTCGTCAGGACTTCCTCGACGGTCTTGCCCGATGGCATCGCCTGCGACTTCAGCGCCTCGATGTCGCCGCCGGTTGCGAGCGCGATCTGCGTGACGTCACGGACGAACGACTGGAACTGGTCGTTCTTCGCGACGAAATCGGTCTCCGAATTGACTTCGACCGCTGCGCCCTTGGTGCCCGACACGGCGACGCCGACCAGACCCTCGGCCGCGGTACGGCTGGACTTCTTGGCGGCGGCTGCGAGCCCCTTGGTGCGCAGCCAATCCATCGCCTGCTCCATGTCGCCGGCGTTCTCGCTCAGCGCCTTCTTGCAATCCATCATGCCCGCGCCGCTCTTCTCGCGCAGATCCTTGACCATTGCTGCCGTGATATCGGCCATGTCTCTAATCCTTTTTAGGTCTGAATATGGTTGCGGGCGAGGCAGAGCTTTCGCCCTACCCCGCCCGCATGACGGTTCGGCGACGACGCTTATGCGTCGATCTGGCGCTCACCCTCGGCTGCGAATTCTGCAGCGGTATCGGCATTCGCGGTTGCCTGTGCCGTGTCAGCCGTAGCTTCGACGGTCGGCTCTGCGCTCAGTGCTTCTTCCTTCGGCGGCTCGACCATCGCGCCGATGTCGGCACCGGTGCGGCGCTGCTGCTCCTGGCCGCCGCGCGTCGCTGCGATCGCGATCGCCTCGCAGTACAGGCGGATGGCGCGGGCTGCGTCGTCGTTCGCGGGAACCGGGAAGGCGATGCCGTCCGGCGACACGTTCGAATCGAGGATCGCGACGACGGGAATACCCAGCGTGTTCGCTTCCTTGATCGCCAGCTCTTCCTTGTTCGCGTCGATCACGAACATCACGTCGGGAATGCCGCCCATGTCGCGGATGCCGCCGAGCGAAAGCTCGAGCTTGTCCTTCTCGCGGGTGAGCTGAAGGACTTCCTTCTTGGTCAGGCCGACGGTGTCGCCCGACAGCATTTCCTCGAGCGTCTTGAGACGCTTGATCGAACCCGAGATGGTCTTCCAGTTGGTGAGCATGCCGCCCAACCAGCGATGGTTGACGAAGTGCTGGCCCGAACGACGCGCTGCGTCCGCAACGGGATCCTGTGCCTGGCGCTTGGTGCCGACGAACAGGACCTTGCCACCACCGGCAACCGCCGAAGAGACGAATTCGAGCGCGCGCGCGAACAGCGGCACGGTCTGCGAAAGGTCGAGGATGTGGACGCCGTTACGATCACCGAAGATGTAAGGCTTCATCTTGGGGTTCCACCGATGAGTCTGGTGGCCGAAATGCGCGCCCGTTTCGATGAGCTGCTGCATGGAGACGACTGGAGCCGCCATAGGGATATATCCTTCCGGTTGTGCCTCTGGGAAGCGGATGACGTCGTGGCCGAATGACCGTGACGCACCGGGCTATGATGCCTCCCATGCGGGGTTAGAGGCGCGGCCCTTAGCGTGGCTCTATTCGAAAAGCAATCGCACAAGGCCCGCTTGACTCATGGAACGCAATGAGAACATAAAGGGCTCAGAGGGGAACAGATGTTCGACTCGGCGCGGAATTACCCCGGCATGACGGGATTCGAAATGCGACGAGTGGAACGATGTTTCTGACCAAGTGTTTGCGGATATTAGGAATTTGTTCGCAACTCATAGGAAGGCGGACGTGATGTTGGTTCTGAGCTTCATGGTTTTTGCTGGTGCATTCGCGGTCGCGGGCATGATGATCGTCTCGTCGATCGCGCCGCAGTGGGATCGCATCGTCCGCCTCGCGATGGGCAACGTCGAACCCGCGTTCCAGCCGCTCCGCACGCTGGCCGTTGCGGAGCGCCGGATTGCGGTCAGGCGTTGGGCTTCGACGTCGGCTCCGGTGCCCGCCCGCCGCTGGAACGCTGCCGCCTGATCTTGGCGTAGCTCGCGATGCTGAACGGCATTGAGAGCAGGTACAGTACGCAGATGATGCTGAGCGTATGCCAAGGCGCGCTCACGATCGCAGCGCCGAGTAGTACGACGAGCGCAATGGCCTCGAACCGGATGTTGCTGCGGAGTTTGACCGAACTCCATGAATAGGTCGCGATGCTGGACACCATCAGCAGTGCTACAAACGCGACCCAAGGCGCCACGAAATACGGCGACGCGAACCTGGGTTCGTCGGTCCAGAACCAGAAGAACATCGGCATCAGCGCGAGTCCCGCGCCGGCTGGAGCCGGAACGCCAGTAAGGAAGCCCGCCGACTTATGCGGTTGGTGGCTCTCGTCGATCTTGGCGTTGAAACGTGCGAGACGGAGCGCGCAGAACACGGCGAGGATCAACGAGCAGATCCAGCCGACGCGCGGCAACGCCGTTAGCGACCAGAGATAGACGATTAACGCAGGCGCAACGCCGAACGAGATCGCGTCGGACAGCGAATCGAGCTCGGCACCGAACCGGCTTTCTCCGTGCAGCATCCGGGCGATCCGACCATCGAGGCCGTCGAGCACGCCCGCGACCATGATCATCGCGACGGCGCTTTCCCATTGCCCACCGATCGCGAACCGCACGCCGCTCAGGCCTGAACACAAGGCTAGCGCGGTAACGGCGTTGGGAGCGACGGCGCGCAGGGGAAGTCCGCGCGGCGCCCGACGTGTGCGACCGAACCGCCCCCGACCTCGCTCTTCGATCGGATCGGTCGAACCATCGCGATCGATCACTGCGCGATACCACCGACCGGAACGCCACCGACGCGGCCGAGTACGGTCTCACCCGCGATGCTACGCTGGCCGAGGCAGACCTGCGGCACGACGTGATCGGGCAGGTACACGTCGACTCGGCTACCGAACCGGATCAGGCCGATGCGCTGGCCGACCGCGACCATGTCACCGGCCTTCACGAAGCCGAGGATGCGGCGCGCGACCAGGCCGGCGATCTGGGTGAAGCCGATCCGCATCCCGTTACGGTCCTCGACGACGAAATGCTGGCGCTCGTTCTCGTCGCTCGCCTTGTCGAGGTCGGCGTTGAGAAACTTGCCCGAGATATAGACCACCTGGCGGATCGTACCCGCGATCGGCGTACGATTGATATGCACGTCGAACACCGACATGAAGATCGACACGCGCACCAGCGGCGCATCGCCGAGACCGTTCTCGCCGGCGAGCTCGCGCGGGATCGGCACGCGCTGGATCATCGTGATCAGCCCGTCCGCAGGCGCGACGATCAGGCCTTCGCCCTGTGGGGTGGTGCGGATCGGATCGCGGAAGAACGTCGCGACCCAGATCACGACGCCGACCATCGGCCAGAACAGCACGTGGCTGACGATCGTCAGCAGCAGCGTGATGCCGGTCGCGATCGCGACGTATTTGTGGCCCTCCGGATGGACTGCGGGAAATCGCCATTTGACCGTGGAGGTCGTGACGGGCGGCTTGTCGAGCGATGCCATAACCCGCGGGTCTATCCGTGCACGACGCGCGATACAACGATGAACCGGCTTTTCCTTATAGCACCAACGGTTGGCCAGCGGTTGATCGCCGCGGCATGCTCCCCTAGACGCTCCCCAAACCCCTCCCCCGAAGGATGCGCACATGGCGAAGATCAAGGTAAAGAATCCGATCGTGGAGATCGACGGCGACGAGATGACGCGGATCATCTGGGAATGGATTCGCGAGCGCCTGATCAAGCCGTATCTCGACATCCAGCTCGATTATTACGATCTCGGCGTCGAGCATCGCGACGCGACCGACGACCAGGTCACGATCGACAGCGCGCTCGCCACGCAGAAGCACGGCGTCGCGGTGAAGTGCGCGACGATCACGCCCGACGAGCAGCGCGTCACCGAGTTCGGCCTGAAGAAGATGTGGAAGTCGCCGAACGGCACGATCCGCAACATCCTCGGCGGCACCATCTTCCGCGAGCCGATCGTGATCAAGAACGTCCCCCGCCTGATCCCGGGCTGGACGCATCCGATCGTCGTCGGCCGTCACGCGTTCGGCGATCAGTACCGCGCGACCGACTATCTGGTCCCGGGCCCCGGCAAGCTGCGCCTCGTCTTCGAAGGCGACGACGGCACGGTCATCGACCGCGAGGTGTTCCAGTTCCCGTCGGCGGGCGTCGCGATGGCGATGTACAACCTCGACGACTCGATCCGCGATTTCGCACGCGCCTCGATGCACTACGGCCTCAACCTGAAGTGGCCGGTGTACCTGTCGACCAAGAACACGATCCTCAAGGCCTATGACGGCCGCTTCAAGGATCTGTTCGCCGAGGTGTTCGAGGCCGAGTTCAAGGACAAGTTCAAGGAAGCCGGCATCGTCTACGAGCATCGCCTGATCGACGACATGGTCGCATCGGCGCTGAAGTGGAACGGCGAGTTCGTCTGGGCCTGCAAGAACTATGACGGCGACGTCCAGTCGGACCAGGTCGCACAGGGCTTCGGGTCGCTCGGCCTGATGACCTCGATCCTGCTGACCCCGGACGGCAAGACCGTCGAGGCCGAAGCGGCGCACGGCACCGTCACGCGCCACTTCCGCATGCACGAGCAGGGCAAGGCGACGTCGACCAACCCGATCGCGTCGATCTTCGCGTGGACCGGCGGCCTGAAGTATCGCGGCAAGTTCGACGATACGCCCGACGTCACCAAGTTCGCCGAGACGCTCGAGCGCGTCTGCGTCCAGACGGTAGAGAACGGCCACATGACCAAGGATCTCGCGATCCTGATCGGCCCCGACCAGCCCTGGATGACGACCGAGCAGTTCTTCGAGCAGGTCCGCTCGAACCTCGAGACCGAAATGGCCAACTGGGCCTGATCTGGCACCCCGCTCCCGGAAACGGGGGCGGGGTTTTCTCTCTCCCGTCATCCTGTCGAAATTCAGGATGACGGAGGGCGGTTAACCGGACGCAAAGCCGTATTCCGCTGCACATGTCACCACGGGTGACAAATCCGTCATGCGTCCCCTAAGGTCGCACGCATGGCATTACGGCTCGACAATCAAGGTTTCAGCGACGCGCTCGTCATTCTCGGCGCGGCGGGGCTCGTCATCCCCGCGTTCGCGCGGTTCCGGGTCAGCCCGGTTATCGGTTTCATCCTGGTCGGCCTGCTGGTCGGCCCTGCCGGGCTAGGCTCGCTCACCGGCTCCGCGCCCTGGCTATATTACCTGACCATCTCGAACCCGGAATCGATCGAGCCGTTCGCCGAGTTCGGGATCATCCTGCTGCTGTTCTCGATCGGCCTCGAGCTCTCGTTCAAGCGACTATGGTCGATGAAGCAGCTCGTGTTCGGCACCGGCGCCGCCGAACTGATCGGCTCGGCGCTCATCATCGGCGTGGCGCTTCACTTTATCGGCCAGGAATGGGCGGGCGCGATCGGACTGGGGTTTGCCCTCGCGTTGTCGTCGACAGCTCTGGTCCTGCCGCTCGTCGGCACCACCGGCGCGGTCGGGCGTGGTGCGTTCGCGATGCTGTTGTTCGAAGATCTGGCGCTCGTCCCGATTATCTTCGTGCTTGGTGCACTAGCGCCGACAGCGAGCGCGGACGGCTGGTCGAACATCGCCGGTGTCGCGCTCCGCGGCGGGCTTACCGTAGTCGCGATGTATATCGGCGGGCGGGTCGTCTTGCCCCGGCTGTTCGGGCAGGCTGCACGGACCAAGAGCCCCGAACTCTTCCTGGCCGCGTCGCTGCTGGTGGTGATCGTCGCGAGCGTCGCGACAACGGCCGCCGGGCTGTCGCCGATCGTCGGCGCGCTGCTGGCGGGGTTGCTGATCGCTGAGACCGAATATCACAGCGAGGTCGAGGTCATCACCGCGCCGTTCAAGGGGCTCGCGCTAGGTGTGTTCCTGATCACCGTCGGCATGAGTCTCGACCTACGGCTGATCGCGCAGAACTGGCCGTCGTTGCTGCTGGCCGTGACGGGCGTGGTGGCGACCAAGGCGATCGTGACGTTCCTGTTCCTGCGCGTCGCCAATTCGCGGCGCGGCGTTGCGGCGGAGACGGGGTTGCTGATGGGTAGCCCTTCCGAGACGACGCTGATCGTGCTTGCGACGGCCGCGCAGGCGCAGTTGATCATGCCGTCGACCGCCGCTTTCTGGCAGACCGTCACTGCGATCGGGCTGACGATCACGCCGCTGCTGGCAAAGCTCGGCCGCACCGTCTCGCGTCAACTGGAAAGCCGGTCGGGTGCCGATGCCGGGGATATCGAGATCGACGACGACGGGCCGGGAACCGTCGTGATCGGCTTTGGTCGCGTGGGCCGGATGGTGGCCGACATGCTGGCGGTCCACGGACAGAAGTACGTTGCCGTGGAGGCGGATATCGATTCCGTAGAGGCCGCGCGGGCCCAGGGGCATCCGGTGCTGTTCGGGGACGTCGCGCGGCCGGAACTGGTGGATCGGCTCAAGCTGCATACCGCCAAAGCGCTGATCCTGACGATGGACGATCCGGTATTGACGGTGCGGCTGGCGCGACGGGTTCGGGCTTTGGCGCCGGACTTGCCGATCGTGGCGCGTGCGCGGGATACGGCACATGCGGCGGAGTTGTACCGGGCTGGTGTTACGGACGCGGTGCCCGAGACGCTGGAGAGTTCGCTGCAGCTGGCGGAGGCGGTGCTGGTCGATCTGGGGGTGGCGATGGGGCCGGTGATCGCTTCGATCCATGAGAAGCGGGATGAGCTTCGGCAGGAGATCAAGAAGGCGGCGGATATGATTGCCGAGCCTCGGATCCGTAAGGCGAAGCGGACTCCTCGCGCGGTTTGACGCTTACCGGTTCGTAAACAGGCTGTTCTCCCGCGAAGGCGGGAGTCCAGTCTGGCCCCCGCCTTCGCGGGGGAACAAGCTTTGGTAGGTTCCTTGAGAGGTGGCATCCTCAGATGGAGGCAGGGCTTCGTAACCTCCCCGGCGGAGGCCGGGGTCCAAGTGGAAAGGTGGTCGTAACGGAGCGCTGCCCTCCATTATCTTCGTTCCCCAATTGCGCCCCGGCCTTCGCCGGGGTGGTGGTTGCGCGGTGATCGCTTCGTCACGCGCGCCCTCCTCTTGCCCTCACCCTTTCCACGGCGAAGATGCCGCGGGGCACTTCCCTCTCCCGACGGGAGAGGGCGAGGCAAAAGAAGGTTGGGGCGGGTTAGGCCAGCAAGCGGCCACTTCAGCTTGGGACGACACCCACGCGGCTCTTCATCAGCGGCTGGATACGCGTCCCAAATGCTTCCACCCCCTCCAGAAAATCATCGAACGTCAGCAACACGCCGCCGGTGCCGGGCACGGCCGCCATCTCGTCGAGCATCCGCGCCACGCTTTCGTACGAGCCGACCAGCGTGCCCATGTTGATGTTGACCGCGCCTTCGGGGGCGGCAAGCTGGCGGACGTTGGTGTCCGTGTTGTGCGTGTCCTTGGCGCCCTGATCGATCAGCCAGGCGATCGCGTCGACGTCCACGCCAGCGTTATAGTGTTTCCACTTCGCCATCGCCTCGTCGTCGGTTTCGGCGGCGATGATCATGATCAGGACGAAGATCTGAACGTCGCGGCCGGTTTTTGCGGTCGCTACGGCCAGCCGCTCGTTGTTGAACGCAAAAGCGGTCGGGGTGTTGACGCCCTTCCCCAGGCAGAACGCGTAGTCGGCCCATTTCGCCGAGAATGCCAAGCCGTCATCGGACGATCCGGCGCAGATGATCTTCATGTCGCCGGTCGGCTTTGGCCAGACGCGGCAGTCGGTCATCTGGTAATAGTCGCCCTTGAAGTCGGACGTGCCCTCCTCCCACAGCTCGCGGAGGATGTGCGCGTATTCGTCGAGCATCTTGTAGCGATTGCGGAAATGCTCGTCGCCGGGCCACATGCCCATCTGCGTATATTCGGGTGGCTGCCAGCCGGTGATGAGGTTGAGGCCGAACCGCCCGTGGCTGATCGAATCGATCGTGTTGCACATCCGCGCGGCATAGGCGGGGGGCACGAGCAGCGTGGCGCAGGTCGCGTAGATCTTGATCTTCTCGGTGACGGCGGCGAGGCCCGCCATCAGCGTGAAACTCTCCAGCCCGTAGTCCCAGAACTCGGTCTTGCCACCGAACCCGCGCAGCTTGATCATCGACAGCAGGAAATCGAGCCCGTGCTTCTCGGCGGCCTGCGCGATCGCCTTGTTGAGGTCGAAGCTCGGTTTGTACTGCGGCGCGTTCTCGCTGATCAGCCAGCCATTGTTGTTGATGGGCACGAAGACGCCGACCTGCATATGCCGCTCCTATTCGCCGTCGAGCCAGTCGAGCAGCCACATGTTGAAATGCTCCGCGCGGGTAACGTTGCACGCGTGCGCGCCTGCCGCCATCCGGGCAAGCTGCGCGCCGGGGATGCCCGCGGCAAGCTTTTCGGAGGCGGACGGGGGGACGAGCATGTCGTCGTCCGAGGCTACCAGCAACGTCGGGACGCGGATCTCGTCGAGGCGGCCGGCGATGTTGAACCGGCGGACCGCCGCGACGCGTCGCTGAATCATCTCCGCGCCGGGGAAATGCGCGAGCATCGCCTCCTCCTCGTCCTGGATCCGGTCGTGGTGGTCCGAAATCCATTGCGGCGGGTAGAGGAACAGCGGTTGCGCGTGGAGATACGCGCGCGGGCCGCTGTCTTTCAGCAGCGCGAGCCGGGTATCGAAGCAGCGCGCGGTATGCGGGTCGAGCTTGGCCCAGCCGTTGATGACGACGAGACGGTCTAGCCGTTCGGGTGCGGACAGCGCGAGCGCGAGGCCGATATGACCGCCGAGCGCGTGACCGATGAAGGTGCAGCTCTCGAGCCCGATCGCGTCCATGAGCGCGATCACGTCGGCGGCCATTGCCTCGACGGTCAGGTCGCCGGGAACGTGGGCGTCGGAGCGGCCGGTACCGCGGTGGTCGTAGGTGACGACGCGGTGGCCGGCGCCGAGGGCTGAGAGGTTCGGCTGCCAGTAGGTGCTCGAGCCGCCGAGGCCGCTCGACAACAGGATCGCGGGGCCGTCGGGCTGGCCGTGTTGCTCCCAGTGGATGCCGCCTGCGATCCCCATCAGGCGAGGTGAGCGATGCTGGCGATCTCGACGAGGCAGTCCGGCTTCACCAACTCGGTCTTGATGCAGTAGCGCGCTGGCTTGGGGCCGGGGAAATACTCGGCGTAGACCGTGTTGAAGGCCGCGTAGTCGGCGAGGTCTTTCAGGAAGATGTGGTTGAAGGCGACGTCGGCGAGCGTCGCGCCGGCGGCTTCGAGCGTGGTCTTGATGGTGTCGAGGACGGCGCGGGTTTGGGCTGCGGCGTCGCCGACATGGAGGACCGTGCCGCCCTCGCCCAGTGCCAGCACGCCCGAGACGTAGACCGTGTTGCCGGCCTTCGCGGCGGCCGAATAGGGGGCGATGGGGGTCGGGAACTGGGGCGGGTTGATGGCTTCGAACGGCATCTGCTTTCCTTTCAAGTCATCGCCGTTCCCCCGCGGAGGCGGGGGTCCAGGGTTACGGGCGGTAGCGTTCGTGATTCCTGGACCCCCGCGTTCGCGAGGGAACAAGGAACGGTCACTTCGGCAACTGCCCGAACGATCCGCAGAAATCGCCGACCGTGCTGACCCAGCCGAAGAACTTCTCGACGTTGTAGACGGTCGCCGCCTGCATCTCGGGCGGGCCGAGATGGTGGGTGGCGTCCTCCAGCATCACGCCGAAATATTCGAGATGGAAGCCGTCGCGCAGCGTGCTCTCGACGCAGACGTTGGTGGCGATGCCGACGAAGACGATGTTGCGGATGCCGCGACTGCGCAGGATGCTGTCGAGCTGCGAATTGAAGAACGCGCTGTAGCGGGTTTTGTGGACGCGGATGTCGCCGGATTGGGGAGCGAGCGCGTCGACGATCTCGTAGTCCCAGCCGCCGCGCGCGAGGAACTGGCCGTGGAGTTCGGGGCGCGCGCGCATGGTCTTGAGCGCGTTGGACTTGTGCCAGTTGGGCGAGCCGGGGCCGCCGGCCTCGACATAGTCGGGGTCCCAGCCGTTCTGCAGGAACACGACCGGCATTTTCGCCGCGCGAGCGGTGTCGAGGACCTTGGCGATCTGGGCGATGGTGCCGGCCGAGCCTGCGATGTCGAAACCGGCCGTGTCGACGTAGCCGCCGGGGGAGGCGTAGGCGTTCTGCATGTCGATCACGACGACCGCGGTTTCGGCGGGGTCGAGGCGGAGCGCTTCCGGCCGTGCGGGCAACGTGACGGCGTTCGCCTCGTTCGCGCCGGTACGGATGATCGGGGTGGCCTCGGTCATTGTGACAAGCTCGCTGCATCGTCGGAATTGTGCAAGTGCGAAATGAATTGGGCGGTTGGGGAGCGTCGGGGGGCAGAGAACTTGTTTCCCCGCGAAGGCGGGGACCCAGACTGGGCTCTTGCCTTCGCGGGAGAACAAGGAACGGCGAACTGACCGCGCAGCGCCTCCTATGCTCGCGAGTTCGTAGCCGGTGGATGCCAGAACGAGCCCGGCATGACGGGGGAGATTAAGCCGTCGCCAGCGTGAAGTCCTTGAAGCGTTCGCGTAATGCGGTCTTGAGGAGCTTGCCCGTCGCGGTGTGGGGCAGGTCGTCAACGAAGACGATCGCGTCGGGGAGCCACCATTTGGCGACGTGCTTTGCCAGGTGGTCGCGGATTTCGGCTTCTCCCACGTCGCTGCCGGGTTTGCGGACGACCAGCAGCAGCGGGCGCTCGTCCCATTTCGGATGGTGGATGCCGATAGCCGCCGCCTCCGCCACGCCCGGACAGCCGACCGCCGCGTTCTCCAGGTCGACCGAGCTGATCCATTCGCCGCCGGACTTGATGACGTCCTTCGAGCGATCGGTGATCTGCATCGTGCCATCCGAATGCAGCATCGCGACGTCGCCGGTGTCGAACCAGCCGTCCGCGTCGACCGCGTCCTCGTCGGCGCCGAAATAGCGTTGGACCACCCAGGGGCCCCTCACCTGCAAGCGGCCGGCGACCTTGCCGTCGCGGGCTAGCACCGTGCCTTCGTCGTCGATGATGCGGAGTTCTATCCCGAACGGGACGCTGCCCTGCTTGCCTACGAGATCGAGCTTCTCCTCGTGGCTCATGTCCTCCCAGTGTGGGGGCGCGAAGCCGGCGGTGCCGATCGGCGAGGTCTCGGTCATGCCCCAGAGATGCTTGACGGTCGCGCCCATGCCCATGATCCGCTCGATCATCGCGCGCGGCGCGGCCGAGCCGCCGATCGTGACCAGCCGCAAATGCGCGGGCGCGTCACCGGTTGCATCCATGTGGCCGAACATCGCCAGCCAGACGGTCGGCACGCCGGCGGAGTGCGTCACCTTCTCGTCGTTCATCAAGCGGCACAGCACGGCGGGATCGTTGACGGCGGAATAGACGACCTTCGCCCCCGACAGCGCGCACGCGAACGGCAGGCCCCAGGCGGCGGCGTGGAACATCGGCACGACCGGCAGCACGACCGCGTTGGGGGAGAGATCGAACACCCAGGGCGCAACCTCGGCCATCGCGTGGATGAGCGTCGAGCGGTGCGTGTAGAGGACGCCCTTCGGATTGCCGGTGGTGCCGCTGGTGTAGCAGAGCATGCACGGATCGCGCTCAGGGCCTTCGACCCACTCATAGTTGCCGTCCTCGGCGTCGAGCAGCGCCTGGAAACCGTTGGCGCCGAGATCGTCGAAGCAGATGAAGTGGCGGATGCTGGTCCACTGCGCGCGGAGACGATCGACGAGCGGCTGGAACGCCTTGTCGTAGAGCATCACGCGGTCTTCGGCGTGGTTGGCGATGTAGACGAGCTGTTCGTCGAACAGCCGCGGGTTGATCGTGTGGATCACGCCGCCCATGCCGATCGTGCCGTACCAGGCGACGAGGTGGTGCGCGTGGTTCATCGCCAGCGTCGCGACCCGGTCGCCGGGCGCTACGCCGAGCTTTTCGAGCGCTTGCGCCAGTTTGCGGGCGTCGTGCGCGATACCGGCCCAGTTGGTGCGCGTCTCGCGACCGTCGGCCCAGTAGCTGACGAGTTCCCTCGCGCCGTGTTCGCGGGCCGCGTGGTCGATCAGGCGGGGAACACGAAGCTCGAAATCCTGCATTCCACCCAGCATTCATGCTCTCCCAAGCTGTTAACCGACCAGAGCGAGCCTCGTTTCCGAGGTCTTCATCTCCACCTTGGCGACACCGTGCAACGACTCGATGTGCTCGACAAGCTCTCCATCAAGCAGGAAGTCGCGACCCAGCAGGATGCAGACCTCGCCGTCGGGCAGTTGCGCGCGCACGCGGACCTCACCGCGCGCACCGCGATGTTCGGCAAGCAGCGATGCAAGGCCGGCGAACGCGGTCATGTCGGAGATCGTCACGACCACCTGGAAGCGCGCGAGGTTGGCGAGTCCTTCGAACGGCTGGATGCGCTTGATGCTGACGCGCGGCGTGTCCTCGCCGGGCTTGCGGTCGAGCTCGACGGTGATGAGGCCGCAGCCGCCGGCCTTTGCTGCTTCCTCCAGATCCTTCGAGACCTGGTCGTCGAAGCAGGTCGCCATGAACTGGCCGCTGGCGTCGGAGCATTGCGCCATCATGAAACGCTTGCCGCGTGCGGACGTGCGGTAGCGCGCGTCTTCGACCAGCACCGCCATCGTCGCGCCGGCGCGGCTGCCGTCGTCGGGGATGTTGAGCTCGGACAGCGCGGTGTAGGCGCGGGCGCCGTGGCTGACCGCGATGTGGCGGTGGCGATCGACCGGGTGCGCGGAAAAATAGAAGCCGAACGCCTCCTTTTCCTGGTCCATGCGCTGGCTGAGCGTCCAGCGAACCGATGGCGGCAGCTTGATCGCGTCGCCCGCGGGTTCGGCGTCGCCGAACAGGCCGCCCTGCCCGCTGGTCTTCTGTTCGTGCGTGCGCGCGGCGATCGCGAGGATCGTCTCGGCGGTGGCGTGGATGCCGGCGCGGTTCTGGTCGAGGCCGTCGAACGCGCCCGCGGCGGCGAGCGTTTCGAGCTGGCGCTTGTTGAGCAGACGCGGATCGACTCGCTTGGCGAGATCGTCGAGACCGGCGAACGGGCCGTTCTGGACGCGCTCGACGATGAGCTTCTCCATCGCGCCTTCGCCGACCGATTTCAGCGCGCCGAGGGCATAGCGGACGGCGAGGTTGTTATCCTCGACGTCAGGCAGGACCTCGACATCGAACTCGGCCTGGCTCGCGTTGATGCACGGCGGCAGCGCGGTGATCCCGAGGCGGCGCATGTCGTCGGTGAAGATCGCCAGCTTGTCGGTCTGGTGGAGGTCGTAGCACATCGAGGCGGCGAAGAATTCGTGCGGGTGGTGCGCCTTCAGCCACGCGGTCTGGTACGCGAGCAGCGCATAGGCGGCAGCGTGGCTCTTGTTGAAGCCGTAGCCCGCGAACTTGTCGATCAAGTCGAACAGCGCGTTCGCCTCGGCCTTCTTGATGCCATTGACGCTCAGGCACCCCTCGACGAAGCCCGCGCGCTGCGCGTCCATCTCGGCCTTCACCTTCTTGCCCATCGCGCGGCGCAGCAGATCGGCGCCGCCGAGCGAGAAGCCGGCGAGGACCTGCGCGGCCTGCATGACCTGTTCCTGGTAGACGAAAATCCCGTAGGTCTCCGACAGGATCGGTTCGAGCAGCGGATGCGGGTAGTCGATCGCCTCGGTGCCGTTCTTGCGGCGACCGAACGACGGGATGTTGTCCATCGGGCCCGGTCGATACAACGACACGAGCGCGATGATGTCGCCGAAATTGGACGGGCGGACGGCGGACAGCGTGCGGCGCATGCCCTCTGATTCGAGCTGGAACACGCCGACCGTGTCGCCCTTTTGCAGGAGCGCGTAGACGCCGGTGTCGTCCCATTCGAGCGCCTCGAGATCGACCGTCACGCCGCGCTTGGCGAGCAACTGTACCGCCTTCTGGAGCACCGACAGCGTCTTCAGCCCGAGGAAATCGAACTTCACGAGGCCCGCGCCCTCGACATATTTCATGTCGAACTGGGTGACGGGCATGTCGGACCGAGGGTCGCGATATAGCGGGACGAGCTGTGCGAGCGGTCGGTCGCCGATCACCACGCCAGCGGCGTGCGTCGACGAGTGGCGCGGCAATCCTTCCAGCTTCATCGCCAGATCGAGCAGCTTCCGGACGCCATTGTCGTTGGCGTATTCCTTCGCCAGTTCGCCGACGCCGTTGAGCGCGCGTTCCAGCGTCCAGGGATCGGTCGGGTGGTTCGGCACCAGTTTCGCGAGGCGATCGATCTGGCCGTAGCTCATCTGCAGCACGCGGCCGGTGTCCTTGAGCACCGCGCGCGCCTTCAGCTTTCCGAAGGTGATGATCTGCGCGACCTGATCGCGGCCGTATTTCTCCTGGACGTAACGGATCACCTCGACGCGCCGGGTTTCGCAGAAATCGATGTCGAAATCGGGCATCGACACGCGTTCCGGGTTGAGGAAGCGTTCGAACAGCAGGCCCAGCTTTATCGGATCGAGATCGGTGATCGTCAGCGACCAGGCGACCACCGAGCCTGCGCCCGAACCGCGGCCCGGGCCGACCGGGATGTCGTGGTCCTTTGCCCATTTGATGAAGTCGGCGACGATCAGGAAGTATCCGGGGAAACCCATCTGGACGATCACGTCGACCTCGAACGCGAGGCGCTTGCGGTATACTTCGCGCCAGCCGTCTTCGCCTTCGCCGTGGAGTTCGGTGATGCGGGCGAGGCGCGCTTCGAGGCCGGCTTCGGCGTCGTCGCGGAGCAACTTGGCCTCGCCTTCGATATCGCCGGCGAGGCTGGGTAGGATCGGCTTGCGGTAGGGCGCCATCACCGCGCAACGCTGTGCGACGACGAGCGTATTGGCGATCGCCTCGGGCAGGTCGGCGAACATCTCGTGCATCATCTTGGCCGGCTTCATCCAGGCCTCGGGGCAGCTGCGGATGCGGTCCTCGGTCTCGACATAGGTCGAGTGCGCGATGCAGAGCATGGCGTCGTGCGCATCGCCGAACGCGCTCTCTGTGAAGCAGCAGGGGTTGGTCGCGACGAGCGGCAAATTGCGCTCGTAGGCGATGTCGATGAGGTCGGCTTCGGCCGCCGTCTCGATCGCGTCGTTGCGACGCGAGAGTTCGATGTAGAGGCGGTCGCCGAACAGCCCTTGCAGGCGATCGAGATAGGCGCGGGCGCGGGCAGGCTGGCCTTCCGCGAACAGGCGAGCGAGACCGCCTTCGCCGCCTGCCGTTAGCGCGATCAGTCCGTCGGTGTGGCGTTCGAGCGCGGCGAAGTCGACATGCGCAGGCATCTCGATCGGGCGGTCGAGATGCGCCATCGAGACGAGCGCGCAGAGATTGTCGTAGCCGGTCATGTTTTGCGCGTAGAGTGCGAGCCAGTCGAACTGCGTCGCGACGCCATCGGGCATGTCGGGACGACCGACGCCAAGCATCACGCCAATGATCGGCTGCACGCCGTCCTTCTTGGCGGCGTCCGAATAGGCCATCGCCGCGTAGAGTCCGTTGCGATCGGTCAGCGCGGCGGCGGGGAAGCCCAATGCGCGCGCCTGCTTGGCGATCGCCTTCGGATCGATGGCGCCGTCGAGCATGGTGTAGCAGGAGAAAACGCGGAGGGGGACGTAACCGGAATGCATCGACCGGAGGTAGGCGCTGCGGCGTGATTCGACCAGCCGGGATGAGTCCGATCGGAACCGCGGACACGACGAGCCGTTGCGGCGGAGACATCTGGGAGCATTCTTCATGACCGATCCACGCGGGCACTTTGCCGACACCGAAACCACGGCTGCAGGAACGCCGCGCGCTGGCGCCGGCTGGGGGTGGATCCTGGCATACGGCGTGCTGTCGGTGGTGCTCGGGATCATGGCGTTCGCGTCGCCGTTTTCCGCGACCTATGCCGCAACTCTGGTAATCGGGGCGTTCTTCATTGCGGCCGGGATCGTGTCGATCGTGTCGGGGTTTGCCGGCAAGGGGCATGAGGGGCGCGGCTATGCGATCGGGTTTGGGCTGGTGTCGCTGGTGATCGGGCTGATCATGGCGTTCGAGCCTGCGACCGGGGCGATTTCGCTGACGTTGTTGATTGCGGTTTGGCTGGGTGTGCGTGGCGCGTTGGAGATCGGGCTTGGGGCGCGGTTTCGGCGGGGCAAGGGATTGATGATCGCGCTTGGGGTGGTGAACATCGTGTTGGCGGTGATCGTGCTGGCGACGTTGCCTTGGTCGGCGTTGACGTTGCCGGGGTATGTGCTGGGAATCAGTTTCCTGTTTGGTGGGGTGACTTCGGTTGCTTCGGCGCTGGCGCATAAGAAGGGGGCGCCGGCGTTTTCTGTGTGAGCACCTAGCGGACACCACGAAGCATGTTCTCCCGCGAAGGCGGGAGCCCAGACTGGGCCCCCGCCTTCGCGGGCGAACAAGCTTACTTTTGGTACCAGCAACCGCCCTAGATACAGCGCCACCCCGGCGGAGGCCGGGGCCCAATTGGAGAGGTTGCAGTAATGGAGCGCAGCGGTCTTCACTGCCGTCCCCCAATTGGGCCCCGGCCTTCGCCGGGGGGGGTAGTGAAAGTGCGGGGTGGTAGGTCGAGGCGCTACAGTAGCTTCTCGATATCCTTACGGATGTCCTCGGGCTTCGTAGTTGGGGCGTAGCGATCCACCACAACCCCGTCGCGGCCAACCAGGAACTTGGTAAAGTTCCACTTGATCGCCTTCGAGCCCAGCACGCCCGGCGCATCGGACTTCAGCCGCTCGAACAGCGGGTCCGCCCCTGCCCCGTTGACGTCGACCTTCGCGAACACCGGGAACGTAACGTCGTAGGTCAGCGTGCAGAAGTTGGCGATCTCCGCCGCATTCCCCGGCTCCTGCCCGCCGAACTGGTTGCAGGGAAACGCCAGCACCTCGAACCCGCGCTCCGCATAGTCACGATGTAGCGCTTCGAGGCCGTCATATTGCGGGGTGAAGCCGCATTTCGAGGCGGTGTTGACGATCAGCAGCACCTTGCCGCGATAGGGTTCGAGCGAAGCCGCGCTGCCGTCTGCGCTCTTCACGGTGAAGTCGGTGATCGCGGTCATGGGCGGTCCTCGTTTCGGGCGAGCAGATACGCCAGGTTCTGACGCACGCCGGGCCATTCGTGGCGGAGGATGCTGTAGACGACGGTGTCGCGCAAGCGGCCGTCCGCCATGACCTGGTGCCCGCGCAGCACGCCGTCGCGCTTGGCACCGAGGCGTTCGATCGCACGCTGCGAGTTCTTGTTGAGCGAGTCGGTGCGGATCTGGACGCATTCGCAGCCGAGGGCATCGAAGGCGTGGGCCAGCAGCATCAGCTTGGCTTCGGTGTTGACGCCGGTGCGCTGTACGGACTTGGCGTAAAAGGTGCCGCCGATCTCCAGCCGCTTGTTCGCCGCGTTCATCCGCATGAAGCGCGTGGTGCCGACGACGGTCCCGCCGGCCACCACCGCAAACAGTCGCGCACGGCCGAAGTCCTGTTCGCGCAACGCCGCAGCGAGCCAGCGGTCCGGTGCCTTCATCATCGCGACGTTGGCGTAGAACGTATCCCATAAATTGTCCGCCGACGCGGCCGTGACCAGCGCGTCCATGTCGTCGGCGACCAAAGCGCGGAGCGTGACGTGACGCCCGGTGAGCGTCGGCGTCTCGCCCCAGGTCACGCCAGCCGCCCCTCGTGCAGCCGCAACACGCGGTCCATGCGCGCCGCGAGCCGCTCGTTGTGCGTCGCGACCACCGCCGCCGTGCCCTGTTCGCGAACCAGTCGGATGAACTCGGCGAAGACGATGTCGGCGGTGTGTTCGTCGAGGTTGCCGGTCGGCTCGTCCGCCAGCACCAGCGCGGGCTTGTTGGCAAGCGCGCGGGCGACTGCGACGCGCTGCTGCTCGCCACCGGAAAGCTGGCTCGGGCGGTGCGTCAGGCGGTGGCCGAGGCCGAGTTGGGTCAACAATTCCGCCGCTCGCGCGTCCGCCTCGGCGCGCGTCGCGCCGTGGACGAGCTGCGGGAGGACGACGTTCTCGGTAGCGTTGAAGTCCGGCAGCAAATGGTGGAACTGATAGACGAAGCCGAGGCTGTCACGGCGCACCACGGTACGCTCATGCGCGTTGAGCCTGGCCGCCTCGGTCCCGGCGATCCTGATCGATCCCTGGAAGCCGCCTTCGAGCAGGCCTACGGCTTGCAACAGCGTCGACTTGCCCGAACCCGACGGCCCGAGCAGCGCGACGATCTCGCCCGGTGCGATCGCGAGGTCGACACCGCGCAGCACGTCGATCGTCGCACCGCCTTGCGTGAAGCTTTTGGTCAGTCCTCTGGTCTGGAGAACGTAATCGTCGAACTTCTCGATCTGGCGGTCGATACGAAGGCCTTCATTCATAACGCAGCACCTGCACGGGGTCGGTACTCGCCGCTTTCCAGGCCGGATAGAGCGTTGCGAGGAAGCTGAAAACGAGCGCCATCAGCGCGATCACGACGATCTCGACGGGATCGGTCTTCGATGGGAGTTCGGTCAGGTAGCGGATCGATGGGTCCCACAGGTTCTGGCCGGTGACGAGCTGGACGAAGTTCACCACGCCCTGTCGGTAGAACAGGAAGATGAAGCCGAGCACGAGCCCCGCGACCGTGCCGAGCGCACCGATCGTGGTGCCGACGACGATGAAGATCCGCATCATCGAGCCGCGCGTGGCGCCCATCGTCCGGAGGATCGCGATGTCGCGCGTCTTGGCGCGGACCAGCATGATCAGCGACGACAGGATGTTGAACACCGCGACCAGGATGATGATCGACAGCACGGTGAACATCGCCACCCGTTCGACCGCGAGCGCCTCGAACAGCTGCGCGTTCATCGTCCGCCAGTCCTGGATCACCGCCTGTCCGCCGATCTTGTCCGCCAGCGGCTTCAGGATTTCGCCGACCTTGTCCGCATCGACCGTCTTCAGCTCGACCATGCCGGCCGCGTCGCCCATCAGGAGAAGCGTCTGCGCATCCTCGATCGGCATGATGATGTACGCCTTGTCGTAGTCGTAAACGCCGATCTCGAAGATCGCGCCGACCGTGTAGCTGACGATCCGCGGGACGGTGCCGAACGGCGTCGTCTGGCCTTGCGGGCTGAACAGCGAGATCTCCGAGCCGACCTGCGCACCGAGCGATTCGGCCAGCCGCGAGCCGATCGCGATCCGGCCGGACCCTTGCGTGATCGACTGGAGCGACCCCATCACGACCTTATTGCTGATCGTCGAATTGCGCCGGATGTCGTCGACGCGCATCCCGCGCACCAGCACCGCCTCGGCACGGCCGTTATAGGTGGCGGCGAGCGGCTGTTCGATCAGCGGCAGCGCGCTGGTGACGCCCGGCGTCTTCTGCGCCTGCGCAACGATCTCGCGCCAGTCGGGAAGCCGGTTGCCGACGCCCTGCACCACCGCATGGCCGTTGAGTCCGACGATCTTGTCGAACAGCTCGGCGCGGAAGCCGTTCATCACACTCATCACGATCACGAGCGCGGCGACGCCGAGCATGACCGCGACCAGGCTGATCGAGGCGACGAGGAAGATGAATGCCTCGCCCTTGCCCGGCAGCAGATAGCGGCGGGCTATCATCCGTTCGTAGCGGGACAGGATCATGGGCGGCCAGGTTCGATCGTTAGGGATACAGTGCAGCGGCTCTAGGACGCGGCCCGTTGCGAGGCAACTGTCGGGCCTGTGGGGGAGGCGCAACGACCTCCCGGATCGGACCGAATTAGTCCCGATCCGGAAGTGTCTAGATTGGTCTGTTGCGTAATCGCCACAGGCGCAGTTCAATCGTGAACCGCCCCACGCAAAGACCGTGACAAAATGCACCGACGTAACTAGCAACAAACTCGCTGAGACACAGGCAACGGCCGTGGTTCGGGGACTGCTTTTCCGCTCCGTCGCAAGACGAGATGCGAGAGCAAAAAAATGGGGGCTGACGAGCGATCGTCACGCAGGCGCCCGGATCGGCAACGGTCCGGGCGTTTGCTTGTCTGGCGCAGTTTTCCTGAAAAACTATACTTCGACACCATTGAAACGGAGCGATGATGTGTCGCCGCTGTTCGATCGAGCGCAGAATTAGGCCCTCTTCGGTGCTTCACGATACTGACCAAGGCGCCCGGAAGATCACGCCCACCACCTACCGTCCGCACCACCGAGGGACCGCAGCGGTCCGCCGGCGCCTTACCCTTTATCGCGAAACCCAGGGCATTCCCTGCCGTTGGCCCTTCGCCGCCTCGAAACTCACCGGCAGCGTCCTGTCGGGATAGGCCTGCATCGCCGCAACCTGGGACTGCGGCTGGACCGCGAACTGCATGTCGTCGGCGAGATAGGCGCGCACCAGGGTGCCCGGCGGAAGTTGCGCGCTGGTACCGTGAACGAGAAAACCGAGCGGCGAGGCAAACAATATCGTCGCAACCGACGTGATCGTGCCGCTGGTCCCTTCGTCGTTTGCCTGTCCGCTCAGCCGGACCGGTCCGCTCGGCGTGTCGATATAGAGCAGTCGGATCTCTAGCTTGCCCTTCTTGCCGAAATGCCCGTTGCGCTGCACCGCGGCGACTTCGGCCACCGCCACCGATCCAGCGGGGACGACGACTTGGCCGCGGTACGAGAGACTTTCCGCAACGTCGAGATAAAGGCGGTCGCCTGGCTTGTTCACCTTCGTCGAGACCTGAGTGCGCGATCGCAACGTCAGCGGCGTTCCCATCGGGAAGTACGACATCGGAACAGGCGTTCCGGTGACCGCAGCCGGCGCAGGCCAATAGACGAAGTTCTGCGCGGCGGCGGGTGTCGCGAGCATACCCAATGCCGTGGCAGCGGATACGGCGCCCGCAAGCATAGATCCCGGCAGCCTCGGCCCTGTTGGTCTTGCCGCCGTCAGTCTTGGTGTTTTCACGATCGTCCCCCGAAATGTCGGGACCGGGCCTAGCCGCGGATTCGTATCGATCCGCCGAAAATTAACGGTTTCCAAAGCGCTAATCGAGGGAAACTACCGTTAACCACCAGCCTTGCGCGCAAGACGTCGCAGTCGGTCAGGCGCACGACCCCGAGGGGTGTCTATTCAGCGATATCAGAAAGTAATGGCGGAGAGGGTGGGATTCGAACCCACGGTACCCTCGCGGGTACGCCGCATTTCGAGTGCGGTACGTTCGACCACTCTGCCACCTCTCCGCAGGTCATCCGAAGCTCTGCGAACAGCGCCTCCGATCGGTCGAAGCGCGGCCTCTAATGAAGTGACCGCAGCGATGCAAGAGGGTTTTGAGCGCTCCGGGCACCGCTCGACGCGTTTTCCTTGTGCAGCGCAAAACAGACCCTAAATTGGCGGATATGCCCCGACACGACAGTATCGCTCACGACATCACCGGCCCGCTTATTCCGGCCGAGGTGATCGCACCGCCGATCTCGCATGCGAATTTCTCGATCGGCGACGTCGTGCGGCACCGGCTGTTCGACTTTCGCGGGGTGATCTTCGACGTCGACCCCGTGTTTGCGAACAGCGACGAATGGTATGCGGCAATCCCGGAGGACATTCGTCCGCGCAAGGACCAGCCGTTCTACCACCTGCTCGCGGAGAACATGGAGTCGAGCTACGTCGCCTATGTCAGCCAGCAGAACCTGGTGCCCGACGATAGCGACGAGCCAGTCGACCATCCGGCGATCGACGGGTTGTTCAGCGAATATGCGGATGGTCGGTACGCGCTGCGGCAGGTTCATCGGCACTAAGGAGCGAATCGAATCTTCGTCATGCCGGACTTGTTCCGGCATCCACCGCTCCGCTTGATCATCGGCGGTTGATTCGCTGCGTGGTGGACTCCGGAACACGTCCGGGGTGACGGAGTGGCGGTGATTGCCCTACCTAAACCACCCCTTTCCGCCCCTTCGCGGTTGACAACTCTCCCCCCCTCGCTTAGCTGCCCGGCTTCTCCCGGCGGACCCTGCGTTCGTGGGGTACACGTATTTGGAAAGTGACAAGGGCCATGTTCGCAGTCGTGCGCACGGGCGGCAAGCAGTATCGCGTCGCCGCCGGAGATAAGATCGTCATCGAGAAGATCGAGGGCGATGCAGGTGCGTCGGTGACGCTGGGTGACGTTCTGCTGGCGGGCGAAGGCTCCGAGCTGCGGTCCGTCGAGGGCTTCGTCGTCGCTGCAGAGATCATCGCTCAGGCGAAGGCGGACAAGGTCATCGTCTTCAAGAAGCGTCGTCGTCATAACTATCGTCGCAAGAACGGCCATCGCCAGCAGCATACGATCCTGAAGATCGTGTCGGTCGGCGGCCAGACTGCCCAGGCGAACTCGGCGCGCAACGAGGGCGACACCGCCCCGGCCGCTCAGGCATAAGGAGTAGCTTCAGATGGCACATAAGAAAGCAGGCGGCTCTTCGCGCAACGGTCGCGATTCGGCCGGTCGTCGCCTCGGCGTCAAGAAGTTCGGTGGCCAGGCGTGCGTCGCCGGCAACATTCTCGTGCGTCAGCGCGGGACGAAGTTCTACCCGGGCACGAACGTCGGTATTGGTACCGACCATACGCTGTTCGCGCTGGTCGATGGCCGCGTCGTGTTCAGCCAGGGCAAACTCGGACGCAAGTTCTGCTCGGTCGAGCTGGCAGCGAACGACACTGCCGATATGGCAGCAGCAGCCGAATAACATCGGGTAACCATCCGGGTTGCCCACCAGGGTGACCCGGGTCGCGAAAGCGAACCTGAACAAGGGAGACGGGTCACCCCGGCTCCCTTTTTTATTGCTCCCTCCCCCCTCGCCTGTCGCCGCCGTGTCATCCGGACATGGTATTCGTCGGGCGCGATGCGTGAAGGAGAGAGCCGTGTTCGCGCGCACCAAGAGACTGACATTGCGGCCGGGTTGGCCGGAAGATGCGCCTGCATTGGCGCGGGCGATCGGCCATGAGTCGGTGGTCGCCAAGCTGGCGCGTGCGCCCTGGCCGTATGCGCTGGGCGATGCCGAGGCGTTTCTCTCGGAGCCGCGCGGCGGGCACGAGCCGCGATTCCTGATCGAGACCATGGAGACCGGTGCGCCGCGACTCGTCGGTGGGATCGGACTTCAGGTTGCCGAATCGGGCCATGAACTCGGCTATTGGCTGACGCCAGATGCCTGGGGGCGCGGGTATGCTACCGAGGCTGGTGAAGCCGTGGTTGCGATGGCCCGGCATGCGCTGGGCCTGCACCGGCTGGATGCTTTTCATTTCGTGGACAACCCGGCGTCGGGGCGCGTGCTGGCGAAGCTCGGGTTTCGGCCGACTGGGCGGGTCGAGGCGCGGACTTCGCGGGGGCGGGGTGGCGAGGCGCCGGCGGTGATGTTCGAGCTGGATCTGGATGACGATCGATGTTCGCCGATGCCTTTGGCGGCGTGATTCGCAGCACCGTCGCCGCACAATCGCACACCACCCCGGCGAAGGCCGGGGCCCAATTGGAAAGGTCGCAGTAACGGAGCGGTGTACTCCGTTGGCAACGTTCCCCAATTGGGCCCCGGCCTTCGCCGGGGTGGTGCTTCAGTTTATGTGGGTAGCCCCTCAGCAATAGCTGTTCCCCCGCGAAGGCGGGGGTCCAGGAATCACGGGCGGTGGCGTTTGGTATCCTGGGCTCCCGCCTTCGCGGGAGAACTAGGAAGTAGCGGAGAAGCTTGGAGCCTGCAGGCCGAGGTTCAGGCCACTGCAACCGCACGCTTCGCAACCGGCAACACCGCCGCCTCGTACTCGCTCTCCGCCAACCCAATCAGCGCGCGGTCGTCATGCTTCCACGGATGGAACCCCGGCAAGAAATACGCCGCCCACACGCCGGCAATCTTGCGCGCCATTCCCGGATTACCGAACGCGTACCACGCCATCCGCGCCCACACCTTCGGCCCGGTCAGCCCGTCCTGCCGCAACAGTTCCGCCATCCCCCGTGCTCGCCCGGTAAAGAACCGCCACGTCGTGATCAGCATCACCAGCGACTTCACCCGCCAGCGCGTGAAGCGCGGCCAGTCCCGCGTTGCGTGGAGCCACGTGTCGTAGGCGACCCCCTTGTGCTCGATCTCCTCGGCGGCATGCCACAGCCAGAGCGCCGCCGCCTGCTGATCGCCGCCCGCGAGGTGCTTCGGGTTCGCGATCAGTTCGTGCGCCAGCATCGCGGTGAAATGCTCGAGCGCGGTGGTGGCGGCGAGGCTCGCGATCTCTGGCCGCCCCTTGGTCAGCGCCAGCGCCGCGTCGACATCCACGATCAACGGCGCGACATCGTAGCCCTGATCGGTGACGTGGCGGTTGAAGGCGACGTGCTCGCGGGTGTGGATCACCTCCTGCTTGATGAAGGCGTTGATCTCGGCGTGGAGTTTCGGCGGCGTGCCCTCGCGAAACTTCCGGACGCTGTCGACGAAATAGCCTTCACCCTTCGGAAACGTCACCGACAGCGCGTTGTAGAACGCGGTCGCGATCGGATCGTCGTTCAGCCACCAGCGGCGAATCGCGGCGCCGCGGCCGAAGCGGCGGTCGCGCGGGGTGATCGTCAGATCGGCAGGCGTGGTTGCTTTCGCCACGGAAACCTCCAAACAGGAATGAACACTCGTTACTTACATTGATGTAAATAGGTTTCCCGGTCCGTGACGTCAACACCGCGCAAGCGACTCTCCCCCACCGAATCGCGTGAAGCCGCCGTCGAGGCCGCGCGGGCCCTGCTCGTGGAGAGCGGCCCCAGCGCCGTCACACTCAAGGCCGTCGCAAGCCGCGTCGGGCGGACGCACGCCAATCTGCTTCACCATTTCGGCTCGGCGGAGGCGCTGCATACCGCGCTGATCACGCGGATGGCGGCGGATATCGTCGGCACTATAGGTGCAGCCGTTCTGCGCGTGCGGGCAGGCGAACTCGATCCGCGCGAGGTGGTGGAGATGACCTTCGACGCGTTCGGCAAGGGCGGCGCGGGCGCGCTGGCGAGCTGGATGATCCTGTCGGGCAATACCAATGCGCTCGACCCGATCCTGACCGCGATCCACGATCTCGTCGACGAACTGGCGGAGGGTGACATGCCCGGCGACCAACCGATCCAGGAACAGACGCTGACGCTGGTGTTGATGGCGCTCGGCGATGCGCTGATGGGGGCACCGATGGCGCGCGCGCTCGGCCTCCCGGTCGGCAAGGCACGCGAACTCGCGCTCGACGCGCTGCTCGCCAGCAAGGACGCCGCCGCCCCTGCCCGCTGCTGAGCACACCGGATCTGGGCTCGAATCGCGAGGCGAATCGCAGAGGGTGGAGATTTTCGCCAATTTCGCTATGGGGCGGCGATGCATTTTCTAGACCAAGCCAAGATCTACGTACGTTCGGGTGAGGGCGGCCCCGGTGCCGTCAGCTTCCGCCGCGAGAAATATATCGAATATGGCGGCCCCGACGGCGGCAATGGCGGCAAGGGCGGCGACATCGTGTTCGAATGCATCGCCGGCCTGAACACGCTGATCGACTTCCGCTACACGCAGCATTTCCGCGCGCCTCGCGGCTCGGGCGGGTCGGGTTCGAACCGCACCGGCGCGGGCGGCAAGGATCTCGTCATCCGCGTTCCGCTCGGCACGCAGGTGCTGTCGGAGGACAAGGAAGAGGTGCTGATCGACTTCACCGAGGTCGGCCAGCGTGAAGTGCTGTTTCGCGGTGGCGATGGCGGGCGCGGTAACGCGAGCTACAAGACCTCGACCAACCGCACCCCGCGCCAGCACGGCACCGGCTGGCCGTTCGGCGAGGCGTGGGTCTGGCTGCGGCTGAAGCTGCTTGCCGATGCGGGCCTCGTGGGCTTGCCGAATGCGGGCAAGTCGACCTTCATCAATCAGGTGACGAACGCGCAGGCCAAGGTCGGCGAATACGCCTTCACGACGACGCGGCCGCAGCTGGGCGTGGTCCGCCACAAGCAGCGCGAGTTCGTGGTCGCGGATATTCCGGGGCTGATCCAGGGTGCGGCCGAGGGTGCGGGGATCGGCGACCGGTTCCTCGGGCATATCGAGCGGTGCCGGGTGCTGCTGCATCTGGTCGATGCGAACGACCGCGACGTGGCCGAATCGTACCGGATCGTCCGCGACGAGCTGGAGAATTACGGCGAGGGGCTTACCGACAAGAAGGTGATCATCGCCCTGAACAAGATCGACATGCTCGATCCGGAGCTGATCGCGGCGCTGTCGGCGGAACTGGCGGAAGCCAGCGGTGCCGAGGTGATGGCGATTTCGGGGGCTAGCGGCGCTGGTATCGAGGCTGTGCTGGACCAGCTGATCGAGGCGATCGGGCCGGCGCCGGGCGCGGCGAAGGAACTGGAAGAAGGCGAAGTGCCGGTCGCATGGTCGCCGCTTTAGGCTCCATCTTAGCCCTCTCCCCTGCGGGGAGAGGGTTGGGTGAGGGGCTGTTCCGGGCGCTACCGTTCGTGGCCGCCCCTCACCCCGGCCCTCCCCCCGGCGGGGAGAGGGAGCAGTGATGTTTCCACCTTCGTCCTGTGCGCGGCTGATCGTGAAGATCGGCTCAGCGTTGCTGGTCGATCCTGATGGTAGCGTTCGGCGGAAGTGGCTGACCGGTCTCGTTGCCGACATTGTTGCTCGGACTGGTGAAGGCCAGCAGGTTGCGATCGTGTCGTCTGGCGCGATTGCCTTGGGCGCACGCCGGCTTGGTCTCGCAAAGGGTGGGCGAGCTAGTCTCGAGGACGCGCAGGCTGCGGCCGCCACCGGACAGATTGCGCTCAGCCAGGTCTGGGCCGAACTGCTGGCCGCGCAGGGGCTGAACGCGGCGCAGATGCTGGTCACGCTGGACGATCTCGAAGACCGGCGGCGGTATCTCAACGCCGCGGCCACGCTCAACCGGCTATTGTCGCTGAAGGTCGTGCCGGTCATCAACGAGAACGACAGCGTCGCGACCGAGGAAATCCGGTTCGGCGATAACGACCGCCTCGCCGCCCGCGTTGCGCAAGCCGCCGGCGCGCAGGGCGTGATCCTGCTGTCCGACGTCGACGGGCTCTACACGGCCAATCCACATACCGATCCATCCGCGACTCATATCGCCAGCGTGCCGCGGATCGATGCGGTTGCGGGGATGGCGGACGACGGTTCGGGCTCGGGGATGGGTTCGGGCGGGATGGCCTCGAAGATCGCCGCGGCGCGGATCGCGACGGGTGCGGGTATTCCGCTGGCGATCGCTTCGGGACGGATCGAGCACCCGCTGTCCACCCCTGCCCGCCACACGATCTTCACTGCCGAGCGGACTGCGTCTGCGCGGAAGGCTTGGCTGGCGGGGGGGCTGACCGCGAAGGGTGCGATCCATGTCGATGCAGGGGCTGCGGCTGCGCTTGGACGGGGGCGGAGTTTGCTCGCCGCCGGCGCGACGCGGATCGACGGCGGTTTCGCGCGTGGGGATCTGGTGACGATTGAAGGGCCTGCCGGGACTGTCGCGCGCGGGCTCGCGGAATATGATGCGGCAGATACCGCGCGTCTGCTCGGTCATCATAGCGATGATCATGGTGCGATCCTTGGCTATGCGCCACGGTCTGCGCTGGTACATCGCAATCATCTGGCGCTCGTATGATCGGCCAAGCCTTGTTCACCCGCGAAGGCGGGTGCCCAGACTGCGCACCCGCCTTCGCGGGTGAACAATCTTCTATCTAGGAAATGGGCTGATGATTCTCGCCATCACCGGCGGCACCGGGTTCGTCGGCAGCCATCTGATCGACCACGCGCTCGAGACCGGCCACACCGTCCGTGCGCTCGCCCGGAAGCCGCAGGCCAAGCGCATCGGCGTGACCTGGATCGAGGGTGCGCTGGATCGGCCGAAGAGCCTCGCTACCCTGGTCGAAGGCGCGGACGCGGTGATCCACGTTGCCGGTGTCGTCAATGCCCCCGACCGGGCCGGCTTCGGCAAGGGTAACGTCGCGGGTACAGAGGGCATCCTCCAGGCGACGCGGGCGGCGGGCATTCGCCGTTTCGTCCACGTCTCCTCGCTTGCCGCGCGCGAGCCGACGCTGTCGAACTATGGCTGGTCGAAGGCCGAGGCGGAGACGCGTGTGCAGACGTCGGGGCTGGACTGGACGATCGTCCGCCCGCCCGCGATCTTCGGCCCGCGCGACCACGAGCTGCTCGACGTCTTCAAGGCGGCACGGTCGGGTTATGTGCCGATGCCCCCGGCCGGCACGCGCGTCTCGCTGCTGTATGTCGAGGACCTGACCACGCTGTTGCTCGCGCTCGCCGAGAGTGCCGATGCGCCGTCGATCATGGAGCCCGACGATGGGGTGCCGAACGGCTGGGACAATCGCGATTTCGCGCGCGCGATCGGCGTGGCCGTGGGCAAGCCGGTCAAGGTCTTATCGACACCGCGCGCGCTCCTGAAACTGGCGTCCGCCGCCGAGCGGCTCGTTCGCCGTCGCAAGGCGAAGCTGACGCGCGACCGAGTCAGCTATTTCTGCCACCCCGACTGGATCTCGCACAAGCCGCCGCCGGCCGCGCTGTGGACGCCGTCCGTCCCGACACCGCAGGCGCTTGCGCAAACCGCGGCGTGGTATCGCGCTGCCGGACTGCTATAGCGCCGAAAAGCCGCCGCAATTCTCTGTCAGGGGTCGCTGCGACACCGAAGGGATTATCATGAGCGACCGCCAGCAGATCTACGACACCGTCACCGCGCAGATCGAGCCGTTCAACAAGAAGGGCGTTGCCCTCGCCGACGCGACGACGTTCCAGGGCGA
This sequence comes from Sphingomonas sp. CFBP 13728, assembly GCF_014841895.1. Classification (NCBI taxonomy): domain Bacteria; kingdom Pseudomonadati; phylum Pseudomonadota; class Alphaproteobacteria; order Sphingomonadales; family Sphingomonadaceae; genus Sphingomonas; species Sphingomonas sp. CFBP 13728. Next base: position 39,890 of record NZ_JACYUS010000002.1, read on the forward strand.
TCTCGAATGGGACAGCCTCACTGTGATGGATTTCGTCGCGGCGATCGAGGACGAATTCGACATCATCATCACGATGAACATGCAGGCCGAGATCGAGACGGTCGGCCAGCTGGTCGATGCCGTCGCGAAACTGAAGGCCTGACCCCCCTTGCCGTTCGTGCCGAGTAGGGATCGAGCGTAGCCGAGAGCCCGTATCGAGGTACATGTCCTTCGATACGCCATCTCGACAAGCTCGACGGCTACTCGGGACGAACGGTTGGGATACCCATTCCAACCTCATGGAATCCGATATGACCGAAGCCGCCACCACTGCCCACGCCCTCCCCGTCGACGCTCCGGAGGTCGCCCCCGAACGCGACCTCATGTCGAAATTCGACGCGCTGATCGCCGAACGCGAGGCGCTGATCGCCAGTGGCGTGCGCAATCCGTTCGCGATCGTGATGGACGAGGTGAAGGGCCCGACGCAGGCGGTGATCCGCGGCAAGGACACGATCCTGCTCGGCACCTACAATTACATGGGCATGACGTTCGACCCCGACGTGATCCAGGCGGGCAAGGACGCGCTCGACGCGTTCGGGTCGGGCACCAACGGCAGCCGGATGCTCAACGGTACGTTCCACGACCATGTCGACGTCGAGCAGGCACTCCGCGAATTCTACGACATGACCGGCGCGATCGTGTTCTCGACCGGGTACATGGCCAATCTCGGGATCATCTCGACGCTCGCCGGCAAGGGCGAATACGTCATCCTCGACGCCGACAGCCACGCGTCGATCTACGACGGCTGCAAGCAGGGCAATGCCGAGATCGTCCGCTTCCGCCATAACGACGTGCAGGACCTCGACAAGCGGCTCGGCCGCCTGCCGAAGGAAGCCGGCAAGCTGGTGGTGCTCGAAGGCGTCTATTCGATGCTCGGCGACATCGCCCCGCTGAAGGAGATGGTCGCGGTCGCCAAGAAGCACGGCTGCATGGTGCTGGTCGACGAGGCGCATTCGATGGGCTTTTTCGGCCCCAACGGGCGCGGCGTGTACGAGGAGATGGGGCTGACCGACGAGGTCGATTTCGTCGTCGGCACCTTCTCGAAGTCGGTCGGCACGGTCGGCGGGTTCGTCGTGTCGAACCACCCGAAGTTCGAGATGGTGCGCTTCGCGTGCCGCCCGTACATCTTCACCGCATCGCTCCCCCCCTCGGTGGTCGCGACCGCCGCGACCTCGATCCGCAAGCTGATGACCGCACACGACAAGCGCGCGCAGCTCTGGAAGAACGCACGTCGGTTGCACGGCGGTCTGAAGGCGATGGGCTTCAAGCTCGGCACCGAGACGTCCGATTCGGCGATCATCGCCGTGATCCTGACCGACCAGGAACAGGCGATCGCGATCTGGCAGTCTCTGCTCGAGGGCGGTCTGTACGTGAACATGGCGCGCCCGCCTGCGACTCCGGCTGGGACGTTCCTGCTGCGGTGCTCACTGTGTGCGGAGCATACCGACGAGCAGATCACGACGATCCTGGGGATGTTCGAGACGGCCGGACGTGCAGTAGGCGTGATCGGCTGACGGTTTCCTCCTCCCGCGGGGAGGAGGAAACATACGTGAAATGTTCGATCCGTACTGGCATTCCAAGTCATTGCGTGTGAACAACGACGCGTTAGGATGCCGGCCGTGACGCAAGACGAGGTCGAGACTGCGGCCCAGGGGGTCGGGGCAAAGTGGCGGCTGGCCATGCTCGTCGTGATGGGCCTGCTCGGCGCGGCTGTGCTCGTCGCGCTGATCGTGACGCTCGGCAACGCCAACCGCCAACGCGACCGAGCGCTGGAACTCCAGGCGCACAGCTACGACGTGATGATCCTCGCGCGCACGCTGTCGGGGACGATCGCGCGGTCGGAGGCGTCGCTGGGGCGCTATGTCATCAGCGGCGACAAGCAACTCGGCCAGCTGTACTTCGACGAATGGCTGCTCGCGGGGACGCAGATCGACCGGCTCGACCGGATCACCAACGACAATCCCGATCAACAGCCGCGAGTCGACCGACTCCGCGCCGCTTATGATCTGCGCGGTAGGGAGCTGTCGCTGACCGCGCTCAACACGAGTTACGGCAAGAACGGCCAGGCGCTCGCGCGCTATTATCAGGCGCGGAAATCGCCGACGCTCGCCGAGATCAACACGACGCTGGACACGCTGATCGCCGGCGAGCGCGCGTTGCTCGACGAGCGGACGGCGGCAGCGATGGGCTCGGTCGAGCGGTCGAGCTGGGTCGCGGGCGTGCTTGCGATATTCGGGGTGCTGATCGTGCTCGGTGCGATCGTGCTCGGCTGGTTCACGATCCGCGCAGTCGGCGATCGGGCGACCGCGCTGGCCGATGCCGAACTGGAGCGCGAGCGCGCGGACGAGCTGACCACCGCGGTCGCCGCCGCCACCGCCGAACTGCGCGTGCAGGAAGCCAAGCTGCGCCAGATCCAGAAGATGGAGGCGGTCGGGCAACTGACCGGCGGAATCGCGCACGACTTCAACAACATGCTGGCGGTGGTGTTGGGCGGTCTGGAACTCGCGCGGCGCAATCTCGCGAGCGATCCGGCCAGCGTCCGCCGCCATATCGACAGTGCGACCGAGGGCGCGAACCGCGCGGCGGCGCTGACCCGCCGGCTGCTAGCCTTCAGTCGCGAGGATTCGCTTAAGGCGGAGACGATCGACGCCGCCGCGCTGGTTGCCGGGATGTCGGACCTGCTCGACCGCACCTTGGGGGACGCGATCACCGTCATCGTCCGCGACGATGCGGCGGGCGGGTGCGTCCGCGCCGACCGCGTCCAGCTGGAGAACGCGGTGCTGAACCTGGCGGTCAACGCGCGCGACGCGATGAACGGGCGCGGCACGCTGACTGTCGCGACCGGCACGACGACGCTAGCGGCGGAGCAGGTCGGGCGGTGCGCGGCGGGCGACTACGTCACGATCACGGTCGGCGACGATGGCTGCGGAATGGCGCCCGATGTCGCCGAGCGCGTGTTCGAGCCGTTCTTCACCACCAAGGAAGTCGGCAAGGGCACCGGGCTCGGGCTGAGCCAGATCTTCGCGCTGGTCCAGCAGTTGCACGGCGAGGTCGGCATCGTCTCAGCACCGGGCGAAGGGACGACCGTCACGCTCTATCTCCCGCGCGCCGCCGAGCTCGTCGCCCTCCCGCTGCCGACCGTCCCGATCGCGATGGTCGAGCCGATCGCGCCGACGATGCCCGAGACGTTGCAGATCCTCGTGGTCGAGGACGATCCGCGCGTGCTGGCCGCGACAACTGGCGCGCTCGAAGAGATCGGCCATCGCCCGATCGCGTGCGACGATCCGCTTGCGGCGCCTGCGCTGCTGGCGGCGAACCCGGGGATCGGGCTGATCATCTCCGACGTGCTGATGCCGCGCCAGACCGGGCCGGAAATGATCGCCGCGCTCTCGCCGCTGTATCCGCACGTGGCGGTGCTGTTCGTCACCGGGTTTGCCGGCGAAGTGAACGTCGCGCAGTTCGGCGGGCACGAGGTGCTGCGTAAACCCTTCACGCTCAACGGGCTGGAGCGCGCGGTCGTGACGGCGATGGCCACGGAGCGTCGCGAGACGAACCACCCGATCGCCGCGGAATGATCGTTCACTGATCCGTTGCGATTGAGGATGACGCCTCGCGCGTGCGCCCCTATACCCGCGCGACCCAGCATACCGAGCCCAACCCGCGCATGAAATCCATCGACCGCTACATGGCCCGGCTGATCGCGGTGCCGCTCTTTTCGACGCTGCTGATCGCCGTCATGCTGTTCGTGCTCGATCGCATGCTCGGGCTGTTCAATTTCGTCGCGACGCAAGGCGGCCCGATCAGCGTCGTGTGGCGGATGCTCGCCAATCTGCTGCCCGAATATCTGGGCTTGGGCATTCCGATCGGGCTGATGCTGGGCATCCTTCTCGCGTTCCGCCGGCTGTCGACCTCGTCCGAGCTGGACGTGCTGCGCGGCGTGGGGATGAGCTACAATCGGCTGCTGCGCGTGCCGTACATGTACACGATCGCGCTAGCGCTGCTGAACCTCGCGATCGTCGGCTATGTCCAGCCGATCGCGCGCTATTATTACGAGGGCTTGCGGTTCGAGCTGCGCACGGGTGCGCTCGGCGCGTCGATCAAGGTCGGCGAGTTCACCAATCTCGGCAGCAAGATGACGCTGCGGATCGAGGAGAGCAAGGACAAGGGACGCGAGCTGTCGGGCATCTTCGTCCACGCGCAGAGCCCGAACGGCGACTGGCTTGGCGTGACCGCGGAGAAGGGCAAGTTCCTCGCGACCGACGATCCCAACGTCATCATCTTCCGCCTCGCCAACGGTACGCTCGTCCACAACCGGCCCGAGTTCAAGACGCCGCGCGTGCTGACCTTCACCAGCCACGACCTGCCGATCAACCTGCCCAAGTTCGAGAGCTTCCGCGTCCGAGGCGGGCGCAACCTCGAATACACGCTGCCCGAACTCGCCAAGCAGGGTCAGCGTGGCGCGACTCTGGAGCAACGCGATGGCAGCAGGTCGGAGTTCCACTTCCGCCTTGCCGAAGTCGCGACGATGTTCCTGTTGCCGCTGCTCGCGCTCGCGCTCGGGGTGCCGCCTAAGCGATCCTCGTCCGCGCTCGGCGTGTTCCTATCGATCGTGATGATCGTCACCTATCACAAGGTGAACCAGTACGCGGCGGACGTCGGCGAACTCGGGCGGATCGATCCGATCATCGCGCTGTGGGTGCCGTTCACGATCTTCGCCGGGCTGATCCTGTGGATGTACTACACGATCGCCTATGTCCCCGGCGGGCAACCGATCGGTGCGCTCGAACGCGTCTTCTCGAAGACTTTCAAGGCGATCACCAAGCGCATCCCGGGCTTCCGTAAGAGCAAGGCCGCATGAACATCGTCAGCTTCTTCCCGTCGCGGACGGTCGCGATCTACATGGGACGGATGTTCCTGGTGCGGACGTTCGCGGTGCTCGCCGCGCTCGTGCTGGTGCTGCAGGCGCTCGACCTGCTGAGCAACTCCGGCGACATCCTCGCGTTTCCGGGCAATGGCGATGCGCAGATCTGGCAGTATGTCGGGCTGCGCGTGCCGCAGATCGTCTCGCGCTTCCTGCCGTTCTCGGTCCTGCTCGGCACCATCCTGACGCTGATCACGATGAACCAGAACAGCGAGATCGTCGCGCTGAAGGGCTCCGGCCTGTCCGCGCACCAGGTGCTCGCACCGCTGCTGGTCGCGAGCCTGGGTGTCGCGGTGATCAGCTTCGTGTTCAACGACCGCGTGGTGGCGCGGGCGACCGCGACGCTGAACCAGTGGCAGAAGGTGAATTACGGCAAGCTGCCGATCGATCGCGGCGACCGCGCGAACGTGTGGGTGCGCGACGGCGACGACCTGATCGAGGTCGCGCAGATCCGCGGGCGCGGCGATGCGACCCGGCTTGGCGGGATCACGCTATACGACCGCACCGGCGGTAACCTCGTCGCGATCCTGCGGGCGGATCATGGCAGGCGCGTCGCGAACGGCTGGGAGGTAAGCCCTGCGACCCGGTTCGACGTGAAGAGCGGCACCGTCCGCCCCTTGGGCGCCGTTGTGATCGCGAAGGACGTGCGGCCGGACCAGTTCACGCTGGCGAGCGTAGATGCGGACGGACTGTCGTTCGGCGCGCTGAAGGCGGCGATTGCCGACCTGTCCGATGCGGGGCGGCCGACCAAGGCGCTCGAAGGGTCGTTGTGGCACAAGCTGTCGGGGCCGTTGTCGTCGGTGCTGATGCCGCTGCTGGGCGCGGTCGCGGCGTTCGGGATCGCGCGATCGGGCAAGCTGTTCGTGCGCGCCGTGATCGGCATGGGCCTCGGCTTCGCGTTCTTCGTCGCGGACAATTTTGCGCTCGCGATGGGCAATCTCGGCGCCTACCCGCCGTTCCTCGCCGCCTGGGCGCCGTTCCTGCTGTTCTTCTTCATCGGCGAGGCGGTACTGATCCGGTCGGAGGAATAGGACGCGAGCGGTGGCTCGAGCCCTTTCACGCCACCGCCCCCGTCCCTATCTGCTGGTCCGAACAACCCTCGGAGCAAGCATGAAATATCTCCACACGATGATCCGCGTGACCGACCCGGCGAAGACGATCGCGTTCTTCGAGACGCTGGGCCTGAAGGAGGTCCGCCGGATGGAGAACGAGAAGGGTCGGTTCACTCTGATCTTCCTGTCGGTCCCCGGCGACGAGGGCGCCGAGGTAGAGCTGACGCACAATTGGGATCCCGAAGAGTATGGCGAGGGTCGCAATTTCGGTCACCTCGCCTACCGCGTCGACAATATCTACGACACCTGCCAGCGGCTGATGGACTCGGGCGTGACGATCAACCGGCCGCCGCGCGACGGCCACATGGCGTTCGTGCGGACGCCCGACAACATTTCGATCGAACTGTTGCAGGCCGATCGTCCGCTCGATCCCGCCGAGCCCTGGGCGTCGATGCCGAACACCGGCAAGTGGTGACCCGCTGATGCTCGATATCGTCCGCGTGCCGGTGCTGGCCGACAATTACGCCTGGTTGATCCACGACACCGTTTCCGGCGAGACGGTAGTGGTCGATCCGGGTGAGGCGGGGCCGGTGATCGCCGCCGCGAAGAAGCGCGACTGGCGGATCGACCGGGTGTGGACGACGCACTGGCATCCCGATCACACTGGCGGCAATGCCGAGATGAAGGCATATGGCGCAACCGTCGTCGGCCCGGCGGCGGAAGCGGACAAGATCCCGACGCTCGACGAGCAGGTCGGCGAAGGCGATGTCGTACGCCTTGGTGCGCATGAGGCGACCGTGATGACGGTGCCGGGGCATACGCAGGGGCATATCGCGTTCCACTTCGCCGACGACGCGGCGATCTTCACCGGCGACACGCTGTTCGCGATGGGCTGCGGGCGGCTGTTCGAGGGGACGCCGGCGGACATGTTCGCGAACATGCAACGCTATGCGACGCTGCCGGACGAGACCGAGGTGTTCTGCGGGCATGAATATACGCAGAGCAACGGGCGCTATGCGCTGGTTGCCGAGCCGGACAATGCGGACATCGTCGCGCGGATGGTCGAGGTCGACGCGGCGCGCGCGAAGGGTGAGCCTACCGTGCCGACGACGATCGGGCGCGAGCGGGCAACCAACCCGTTCCTGCGGGCGACGTCGGTCGAACAGCTTGCCGGCTATCGTGCGGCGAAGGATGCGTTTCGCGGATAAAGGGCGCATGAGGGTGGCGGGGATTTTGAGGAGCGTTGCGATGCGAATGCGAACCCTGTCACTCTTGATATTGCCGGCCGTCATGCTCGGTGCCTGCACGCAGACCCAGGCGGAGGTCGAGCGCGCGCAGGTCCGCGAGGCTGGCGTGCAGGAGAAGCTGGCGAAGGAGCTCGCCGGGCTGGTACCGGGCAAGCCTGAATCGTGCATCAGCCAGTTCCCGCAGAAGCAGAGCTCGGGCTACGGCGCGACGATCCTGTACCGAGTGAATCGGGGGCTGGTCTACCGCAGTGACACCGTGGGTGGCTGCGAGGGGATCGCGCGCGGCGATATCCTGGTGACGCGGACACCAAGCGGGCAGCTGTGCCGCGGCGATATCGCGCAGACGTTCGACCAGACCTCGCGCTTTCCGACCGGGAGTTGCAGCTTCGGCGACTTCGTCCCGTATCGGAAGCCATGATGCGCGCGCTGCTCGTCGCGGCGTTGGCGCTGCCGCTTCTCGCCGGTCGATCGGACCCGCTTGAGGGGCGCATCGCGGGGGCGCCCGTGCGGTGCATCGACCTTCAGCAACTCAACGGTCCTGAGATCGTCGATTCGCAGACGATCCTGTATCGCCAATCGGGCAAGCGGATCTGGAAGACGGGGCCGGTCGGCGAGTGTGCTTCGCTTCGGCCGCTCGATACGTTGATCGTTGACGTTTATGGCGGGCAATTGTGTCGGAACGACCGGTTTCGGACGGTGTCCGGGGGTATGTCGATTCCGTCGGGCTATTGCCGGTTTCGCGATTTCACGCCGTATGACAAGGTCACGAAGTAGGAAGAGGCTGTCTGCTAACCCACCCCGGCGGAGGCCGGGGCCCAATTGGGGGACGGTGGTGACAACCGCAGCGCTCTGTTACTACGACCTTTCCAATTGGGCCCCGGCCTACGCCGGGGTGGTGCTCAAAGGTAGCGCCCTTCCCCTCCGTCATCCTGACGAAAGTCAGGATCCAGGGTAACGCACGGCGCCCTTGACGGCTCTGGTCCCTAACTTTCGTCAGGATGACGGGAATCAGTCTTCGAACACCGCCGCCCGCTTTTCCATGTTGGCCCGCACCTGTTCGACCTGGTTGGGCGTGCGGATGACCTTCAGCTGCTCTTCGGTTTCCGCGTGCAGCACCGCTACCGCATCGGCATCCGCAGCAAGGTTGTAGAGCGACTTCGAGCCACGGATCGCGTGGGGGTTCCTCGCTGCGATCTCGCGGGCGAGCATCATCGCCTCGCCGAGCGGGTCTTCGGACAGCCGCGTGACGAAGCCGTGCCGCAACGCTTCCGCGCCATCGAACTCGCGGGCGGTATAGGTGAGTTCGCGGAGCACGTCGTCGCGGGCGAGCGTACGCCAGAGGGCGATGCCGGCCATGTCGGGGACCAGGCCCCAGTAGGTTTCGCGGATCGCGAAGCGGGCTTGCGGGTGCGCGATGCGGATGTCGGCGCCGGACATGATCTGGAAGCCGCCGCCGAACGCGACGCCGTGGACTGCGGCGATCACCGGCATCGGCAAGGTGCGCCAGCCCCACGCGACCTGCTGGACGAGGTTGGCACCCTCGTCGGTCCGGTCGCCCAGTGCCAAGCCCGAGCCACCGTTCGCCATTGAGGCCATGTCGAGGCCGGCGCAGAACGCCTTGCCTTCGCCCGACAGGACGACGCAGCGGACGTCATGCATCCCCTTGAGCCGGTCGATCGCGGCGGCGATGCCCTCGAACATCGCGGGGTCGATCGCGTTCATCTTGTCGGCGCGCGCGAGGCGGACGTCGGCGATGCCGTCCGTGACGGTGATGGTGACCCGGTCGTTCATAGTGGCGATCCTCTCGATCTTTGCGAGGACGCTAACCGGCCCCGCTCCTCCCCGCAATGTTGCGCGCGGCCACCCGGCGTGTAGAGGCGGGCAATGGCTGGTTTTGATCCACAATGGTTTGCGACGCGCGGGTTCGGCGGGCACGGCGCCGCGCTGGGGATGCGCTATCACGCGCATGGCGACGACTGGGCGGAGCTTGCGCTGCCCTATGACGAACGGCTGATCGGTGATCCGGCGAGCGGCGTGATCGCGTCGGGGCCGATCATCACGATGATGGACATGGCGACGAGTCTGGCGATCTGGATCAAGCGCAACGCGTTCGTGCCGCATGCGACGTTGGACCTGCGCGTCGATTATCTGCGGCCGGCGACGCCGGGAAAGACGGTGATCGGGCGTGGGGAGTGCTACCGGATCACGCGCTCGATCGCGTTCGTGCGGGGGCAGGCGCATGACGGCGATCCGGGCGATCCGCTGGCGCATGTCGCGGGGACGTTCATGGTGGTCGGCGATGTCGCCGGCATGGGTCTCAACAGGAGGACCGAGGCATGACGATCGGTTTGCCGCCCTATGCCGGGATTCTCCGCGTGTCGGTCGAAGCCGAGGACGGCGCGCCGCCGGTATTGCTGATGCCGTTTGCCGATGACGTGCTGGGGCGGCCGGGGTTCCTGCATGGGGGTGCGATCTCGGGGTTGCTGGAAATGGCGGCAATTGCGGCCTTGCAGCATGCGCTGAAGGCTGAGGGCCCCGATGGCTCCGACGCGCGGATCAAGCCGGTGAACGTCACCGTCGATTTCATGCGCGGTGGGCGGGACAAGCCGACGCGGGCGGCGGGCGTGGTGACTCGGTTGGGGAACCGGGTGGCGAATGTCGAGGCTACCGCGTGGCAGGACGAGCGGGACAAGCCGATTGCCGCGGCGCGGATGAACTACCTGATCGTGCGGGACTGATCTTCCTCCCCTCCCGCAAGCGGGAGGGGACCGAGGGGTGGGCGCGCGGCTTCGGCGTTAGCTGCCGGTGCGATGATCCCGCCACACTGCACCGTCAGCAATCGATGTGAGCGCGTACCCACCCCTAGCCCCTCCCGCTTGCGGGAGGGGGATGGTGCTGTGGCTTACTTCGCGGTCAGTTTGATCAGGCGGCCTTGTGAATCGCCGCCGTCTTCCAGCACCCAGATCGCGCCGTCGGGGCCTTGTTCGACTTCGCGGATGCGGGCGTTCATGTCCCATTGGTCGCCCTTGGCGGCGTTCGTGCCGGTCAAGTGCACGCGGACGAGGGACTTCGAGGACAGACCGCCGATGAACGCGTCGCCCTTCCACTGCGGGAACATGCTGCCCGAATAGATCATCAGGCCGCCGGGCGAGATCACCGGGTTCCAGAACACTTTGGGCGGCTCGTAGCCATCGCCGGGCTTGTGATCCGGAATGTCGGAGCCGTCATAGTTGCTGCCGTTCGAGGCGTTGGGCCAGCCATAGTTGAGGCCGGGCTTGATCAAATTGACCTCGTCGCCGCCCTTGGGCCCCATCTCCTGCTCCCAGAGATTGCCCTGCTTGTCGAACGCAATGCCGAGCAGGTTGCGGTGGCCGTAGCTCCAGATCTCGGGCGCGAAACCCTTGGACGCGAGCGGGTTGCCGGGGGCGGGCTTGCCGTCGAGCGTGAGACGCAGCACCTTGCCGAGCGTCATCTTCGGGTCCTGCGCAGGAGTGAATTTCTGGCGCTCGCCATTGGTGAAGAACAGATATTTGCCGTCGGGCGAGAACGCGATGCGGCCGGAGTAATGGCCGTTGCCCTCGACGAACGGCCGCGCGCTGAACAGCGCCTCGATCTCGCCGAGACGCGTGCCGCCACCACCATCCGGACGCAGGCGACCGCGTGCGAGGACGACGCCCTTGCCGCCCTCGCCTGCGGTCGAATAGCTGAAATAGACGCGCTGGCTGGTCGCGAAGTCGGGCGCGAGGACGACATCCATCAGGCCGCCCTGCCCGGCCGAATCGACCGTGAGCGTCGCGACCGTCTGGCGCGACTTGCCGTCGGCGGAGACCAGCAGCATCTGCCCCTTCTTTTCGGTCACGAGCATGCGCTTGTCGGGCAGGAACGTCATTGCCCAGGGCGAATCGAAATCGGCGACCACCGTCTCCTTGAACGGCTTGCCCGCCGCGGCCGGTTGCGCGGAACAGGCGGTAGAGGCGAGCAGCGTTGCGGACAGCAGGCTGGCGGCGAACAGCGTTTTGCGAATCATGATCTTCTCCCGGAAATCCCTGCGCTAACGCAGCGTACTAAACGAAGGTTGCTCCCGCTTGCGGACGGGCGCCACCCCGCGTATAGAGGCACCACTTCTCTACATCGCCAGATGAAGAGGCTGCGGGGCTTGCTCCGCGGCGGCAATCACCTGTGCTTTGGCCCTGTTTGGAATTTCGATGGCGAATATCGCCCTGCTGACCGACCTGATCGAACCCGAGGCGACCGCGCTCGGCCTCAGCCTCGTGCGCGTGCGCATGCAGGGCGGCAAGTCCGATCCGACGTTGCAGGTGATGGCCGAGCGCCCCGACACCCGCCAGCTGGTGATCGAGGATTGCGCCGAGCTGTCGCGCCGCATCTCGGACAAGTTCGATGCGCTCGAGGCCGAGGGCAAGGACCCGGTCGGCGAGGACGCGTATCGTCTCGAGGTGTCGAGCCCCGGTATCGATCGCCCGCTGACCCGGCTCCAGGACTTTGCCGACTGGGAAGGCCAGGAGGCGCGCATCCGCCTCGTCGAGCCGTTCGAGGACCGGAAACAGATCTCGGGTAACCTGATGGGCGTCGAGGGGACGAAGATCACCGTCGACGTCAACAAGCACAAGCTCATGACGATCGACTTTTCGCAGGTCGCCGACGCCAAGCTCGTCATGACCGACCGACTCATCGCCGCGACCGCGCCGCTTTCGATCGAAGGCGCGGACGAGGTTTTCTATCAAGATACGCCCACCGATGAGCCCGATGCTCACGAGGCCGACACCGAAGAAGGACAGCATTGATGGCCACGGCAGTCACCGCAAACCGCGCGGAACTGATCGCGATCGCGAATTCGGTCGCGTCGGAGAAGATGATCGACAAGGCGATCGTGATCGAGGCGATGGAGGACGCGATCCAGCGCGCCGCCCGCTCGCGCTATGGCGCCGAGAACGACATTCGCGCGAAGCTCGATCCGAACACCGGCGATCTGCGCTTGTGGCGCGTCGTCGAAGTGGTCGAGGCGGTCGACGATTATTTCAAGCAGGTCGACGTCAAAGGCGCGCAGAAGCTCCAGAAGGATGCGGCGCTCGGCGACTTCATCGTCGATCCTTTGCCCCCGATCGAGTTCGGCCGCATCGCCGCACAGGCCGCCAAGCAGGTCATCTTCCAGAAGGTCCGCGACGCCGAGCGTGAGCGCCAGTTCGAAGAGTATAAGGACCGCGCCGGCGAGATCATCACCGGCGTCGTTAAGCGCGTCGAGTTCGGCCATGTCGTCGTCGACCTGGGTCGCGCCGAGGGCGTGATCCGCCGCGACGCGCAGATCCCGCGCGAAGTGGTGCGCGTCAACGACCGCATCCGCTCGCTGATCCTCAACGTCCGCCGCGAGAACCGTGGGCCGCAAATCTTCCTGAGCCGCGCGCACCCCGACTTCATGAAGAAGCTGTTCGCGCAGGAAGTGCCCGAGATCTACGACGGTATCATCGAGATCAAGGCCGCAGCCCGCGACCCGGGTTCGCGCGCGAAGATCGGCGTCATCTCGCATGATTCGTCGATCGATCCGGTCGGCGCGTGCGTCGGCATGAAGGGCTCGCGAGTCCAGGCCGTCGTCCAGGAAATGCAGGGCGAGAAGATCGACATCATCCCCTGGTCGCCCGACATCGCGACCTTCGTCGTCAACGCTTTGCAGCCGGCCTCGGTGTCGCGCGTCGTGATCGACGAGGAGGAAGAGCGCATCGAGGTGGTCGTTCCCGACGACCAGCTTTCGCTGGCGATCGGCCGTCGTGGCCAGAACGTGCGGCTTGCGTCGCAGCTCACCGGCAAGGCGATCGACATCCTCACCGAGGCCGATGCGTCGGAGAAGCGCCAGAAGGACTTCGTCGAGCGTTCGGCGATGTTCGAGAAGGAACTGGACGTCGACGAGACGCTCGCACAGCTGCTGGTCGCCGAAGGGTTCACGAACCTCGAGGAGGTCGCGTACGTCGAGGTCGAGGAGATCGCCGGCATCGAGGGCTTCGACGAGGACCTGGCGGGCGAGTTGCAGAACCGTGCGACCGAGGCTTTGGAGCGTCGCGACGCCGCGAGCCGCGAGGAGCGTACGGCGCTCGGCGTCGAGGATGCACTGGCGGGCATGCCGTATCTCAACGAGGCGATGCTGGTCACGCTCGGCAAGGCGGGCATCAAGACGCTCGACGACCTCGCCGATCTCGCGACCGACGAGCTGGTCGAGAAGAAGCGCGTCGAGCCGCGTCGTCGGAACGAAGACGCGCCGAAGCGTCCCGAGCCGAAGGGCGGGATTCTCGCCGAGTATGGCCTGAGCGACGAGCAGGGCAACGAGATCATCATGGCCGCCCGCGCGCACTGGTTCGAGGACGAGGCTCCCGAGGCTTCGGCTGAAGAAGTCGAGGCGGACGAGGCTCCGGTGGAAGAGGCTTCGGCCGATGACGCTGTGGTCGAGGACGCTGCGACTGAAGAGACGACGGCCGACGAAGCCGTGGCTGAGGACGCTTCGGCGGACGACGCTTCGGTCGAGGACGCTTCGGTTGAAGACGCGGCGGACAAGACCGACACGAAGAGCGAGGGCGACAAGGCCTGATGCCGTTCGTCAGCATCCGCATCTCGGGGTCCGCCACCAAGGACCAGAAGTCCGGCATCGTCGCCGACGTCACCCAGTCGCTCGTGCAGCGGCTGGGAAAGAACCCGGCTGCGGTGCAGATCGTGATCGAAGAGGTCTCGACCGAGAATTACGGCGCGGGGGGTCAGCTCCTGGTCGACCGCGACGCTCCGAAGACGACTCCAGCGCAGGAGGACGCGCATGCGGAACCCTCCCGATGAGGCGCTAGGCGTTACCGACACTACTCCTTCCTCCCCTCCCGCAAGCGGGAGGGGACCGAGGGGTGGGCGCCCGGCTTCGGCTAAAGGCGATGCTTCGGCTAAGTCTCACGCATCCAAGGCTAAAGCTAAGGGCGGCAACGGAGGTGAGCGCGAGCCCACCCCTAGCCCCTCCCGCTTGCGGGAGGGGGATGATGACATGCCTGTTCGCAAGTGCATCCTCTCCGGGGAACGCGACGTGCGGCCGCATCTTGTGCGACTCGCGTTGTCGCCCGATGGCCAGATCCTTCCCGACGTGCGCGCCAAGGCTCCCGGCCGCGGCGCGTGGATCGGTGTTACGCGAGCCGAGCTCGAAGCCGCGATCAAGAAGGGCAAGCTCAAGGGCGCTCTTTCCCGCGCGTTCAAGACCGGCGAGTTCACCATCGATCCCGAGCTTCCCGCCAAGATCGAAGCCGCGCTGGAGCGTAACGCGCTAGACCGGCTCGGGCTCGAATCGCGCTCGGGGACGGTGCTGATCGGCTCCGACCGGATCGAGCAGAACGCACGCCAGGGCAAGCTAAAGGCGCTGTATCACGCGGCCGACGCCGCCGAGGACGGCAACCGCAAGCTCGATCAGGCGTGGCGCATCGGCAACGATGTCGAGGGCTCGGGTTTGCGGGGGTTGGCACTCCCGGTATCGCGCACCATATTGGCGTTGGCGCTGGGGCGGGAAAATGTGGTACACATTGGCCTGACCGACCGCGCTGCAGCAAAGCGGGTGAGCGAAGCGCTCGACCGTTGGCTGCATTTTATCGGCCCCGAACCTTCTTCCGTGTCTTGCGAAACGGCCTCGCAGGGCGCATCGGCGTCACCACAAAATGGGGCGCCACCGATACAACAGGCGTCCGGATCGACCGGAACACGCCCGGCCGTGGACATGACTGAGGAATTTGAGTGAGCGACACGGACAACGAGAAGCCGAAACTTGGCATGCGCGCACCTTTGGGTGTGAAGCGCACGGTCGAGACCGGCCAGGTGAAGCAGAGCTTCAGCCACGGCCGATCGAATACGGTGATCGTGGAAACCAAGCGCGCGCGCGTCCTGCGCCGTCCGGGCGAGCCCGACGTGCAGGTCGCGGATGCCGCACCGGTTGCCGCGCCCGCCCCGGCGGCTGCCCCCGCAGCCCCGGCACCGCAGGCGCGCGCACCGCAGCCTGCGCCCGCCCCCGTGCGTCAGCAGCAGAGCAATCTGTCGCCGCAGGAGCGCCAGGCCAAGCTGCTCCGCGAGGCTGAAGAGCAGCGCATGAACACGCTGGAAGAAGGGCGTCGTCGCCAGGAAGCCGAACGGGCCAAGGCGATCGAGGACGAGCGTAATCGCGTCGCCGATCGTGCGCGTGCCGAGGCTGAAGCCAAGGCGCCGAAGCCCGTCGCGGCTCCTGCGCCCGCACCGGCCCCTGTCGTCGAAGCGGCTCCCGCTCCGGTCGCGGCTCCGACGCCAGCGCCTGCGCCGACTCCGGTCGAAGCCCCCGTTGCTGCGGCGCCTGCCCCGGCTCCGGTTGCAGCGGCACCTGCGCCTGCACCGAAGCCCGCTCCGGTCGCTGCGGCTCCTGCGCCGGCTCCCAAGCCTGCGCCGGCGCCTGTTGCTCCGCCAGCACCGCCGCCCATTCTCGAACTGACCCGCGATCCGGCGTTCCCGGCACCGCGCCGGTTCTCGCCGGTGGCGCGTCCCGAGCGTCCTCCGCCGCCGCCGAAGCCTGTCGCAGCACCCGCTGCCGCAGCGCCGACCACGGCTGCGAACGCCGGCACGACCGCGGCGCGCCCCGGCGCGACCGGCGTCAATGCTCCGGCTGGTGGCGTCCGTCGCGACGCTGTCCCCGCGCGTCCGCAGCAGCGTGACCGCAAGGGCGACGATCGTCGCACCTCGGGCAAGCTCACCGTCAACCGCGCGCTCGGCGATGGTGATGGTGCGCGCGCGCGCTCGCTTGCCGCACTGAAGCGTGCGCGCGAGAAGGAGCGTCGTGGCACCGGTGGTCCGCGCGAGGCGCAGGCCAAGCAGATCCGCGACGTCGTCGTCCCCGAGGCGATCACCGTTCAGGAACTCGCCAACCGCATGGCCGAGAAGGGTGCCGACCTCGTCAAGGCGCTGTTCAAGATGGGCATGCCCGTCACGATGACGCAGACGATCGACCAGGATACCGCCGAGTTGCTCGTCACCGAGTTCGGCCACAACCTGACGCGCGTCAGCGATGTCGACCAGGATCTGGCCAACGACACGATCGACGATGCCGAGGAGACGCTGCGCCCACGTGCCCCGGTCGTCACGATCATGGGCCACGTCGATCACGGCAAGACGTCGCTGCTCGATGCCCTGCGCGGCACCGACGTGGTGCGCGGCGAAGCGGGTGGCATCACCCAGCATATCGGCGCCTACCAGGTCACGCTGAAGGACAAGTCGAAGATCACCTTCCTCGACACCCCGGGCCATGAAGCGTTCACGCAGATGCGTGCGCGTGGCGCGGACGTCACCGACATCGTTATCCTGGTGGTGGCGGCGGACGACGGCCTGATGCCGCAGACGGTGGAGGCGATCGCCCACACCAAGGCGGCGGGCGTGCCGATGATCGTCGCGATCAATAAGATCGACAAGGAAGGCGCCAATGCCCAGAAGGTGCGCGAGCGCCTGCTGAGCGAGGAGATCGTGGTCGAGGATATGGGCGGCGACGTCCAGGACGTCGAAGTCTCCGCGACCAAGAAGATCGGTCTCGATGCGTTGATCGAGAAGATCCAACTCCAGGCCGAACTGCTCGAACTGCGCGCCAATCCGGATCGCGCGGCCGAGGGTACGGTGATCGAAGCCAAGCTCGACAAGGGTCGCGGCCCGGTCGCGACGATCCTCGTCAACCGCGGTACGCTGCGAGTCGGCGACATCTTCGTGGTCGGTGGCGAGAGCGGCAAGGTCCGTGCGCTGGTCGACGACAAGGGCAAGCAGATCAAGGAAGCGGGTCCGGCGATGCCGGTCGAGGTCCTCGGTCTGTCGGGTGTTCCGCAGGCGGGCGATCCGTTCCAGGTTGTCGAGAACGAGGCACGCGCCCGCGAAGTCGCGGAATATCGTCGCAGCGTGAAGACCGACAAGCGGACCGCGTCGGTTCCTGCCAGCCTAGAGAGCATGTTCTCGGCGCTGAAGGAAAAGCAGGCGATCGAATATCCGCTGGTCGTGAAGGCGGATACGCAGGGCACGGTCGAGGCGATCGTCGGGGCGATCAACAAGATCTCCACCGACCTGATCAAGGCGCGCGTGCTGAGCTCGGGCGTCGGCGGCATCACCGAGTCGGACGTCACGTTGGCGGCCGCTTCGGGGGCTCCGATCATCGGCTTCAACGTTCGCCCGAACGCCAAGGCCCGCGAGATCGCCGAGCGCCAGAAGGTCGCGTTCAAGTATTACGATGTCATCTACGACCTGATCGATGAGATCCGGGCGGGTATGGCAGGCGAGCTTGGGCCGGAAGCGTTCGAGACGGTCGTCGGTCGTGCCGATATCCGCGAGGTCTTCTCGGCGGGCAAGCACGGCAAGGCGGCGGGTCTGCTCGTCACCGAGGGCAACATCCGCAAGGCGCTCAAGGCACGCATCACGCGCAACGACGTCATCATCTACCAAGGCGAAATCGCATCGCTGCGTCGCTTCAAGGATGATGTCGCCGAGGTCCGTGCGGGGCTCGAGTGCGGCGTGACGTTCACGTCGAACTTCGTCGACATCAAGGCCGGCGACGTCCTCGAGACGTTCGAAGTCGAGATGCGCGAACGTACTTTGTAACTACTAAAGCCTTCTCCCCTGCGGGGAGAGGGTTGGGTGAGGGGCTGTNAGGGGGAGAGGGAGCTTAAGATGAAGACCGATACCCCAGAAGCAAAAGCCGTCCGCAGCTTGCGAGTCGGCGAACAGGCGCGTCACGCGCTGTCGGACATCCTCGCACGCGGCGACGTCCACGATCCGGTGCTCGAAAAGCATCTCGTGACGATCACCGAAGTCCGGATGTCCCCGGATCTCCGCCACGCTACCGTCTTCGTGAAACCGTTGCTCGGCAAGGACGAGGAAAAGGTGCTGAAGGCGCTCAGGACCAACACCGCCTATCTCCAACGCGAAGTCGCGAACCGGGTGCAGATGCGCTATGCGGCGAAACTCAAGTTCCTCGCGGACGAGAGCTTCGACGAGGGCACGCACATCGACCAGTTGTTGCGCGATCCGCATGTTGCACGGGATCTGACCGAAGATTGACCTTGGCGGGCTGCAAGCGTCGCGCTTGTAGCCAGTCAGGAGTTAGTCTGGTCGAGCGATTGCTCGATCGCTCCATCCAGCACTCCTCGCTCCGCACCGCGCTCGTTGCCCGCCCCTCTTCCGTTCGTGCTGAGTAGAGACCGAGTAGCTTCGAAAAAGCGTATCGAGGGCTCGTATCGAAGCACAGATTCCCCGCGCCAACCCATCCTTCGATACGCCGCTTCGACAAGCTCAGCAGCTACTCAGGACGAACGGACGGTGGGGATGCGTGACAAACGCCTCTGGACATCCCCCTAGCTTCCCGCTCTTTGCCCCCATGGCCAAGCTGTATTTCTACTACGCGTCGATGAACGCGGGGAAGTCGACGAACCTGTTGCAGGCGGACTTCAACTATCGCGAGCGGGGGATGCGGACGATGCTGTTCACGGCGGCGATCGACGACCGGTTCGCGGCGGGGACGATCACGTCGCGGATCGGGCTGGAGGCGCCGGCGATCGCGTTCGATGCGGCGACGGATATCGGGGCCTGCGTGGTTCGACAGCACGGCGAAGACGCGATTTCGTGCGTGCTGGTGGACGAGGCGCAGTTTCTGACGTCTGCGCAGGTGGATCAGCTCGCGCATATCTGCGACGTGGTTGGGATACCGGTGCTGGCGTACGGGTTGCGGACCGATTTTCAGGGGGCGCTGTTTCCAGGGTCGGCGCGGTTGCTGGCGCTGGCGGACTCTTTGGTGGAGATCAAGTCGGTCTGCATGTGTGGGCGCAAGGCGACGATGAACCTGCGGGTCGACGGGAAAGGGCGGGCGATTGCCGAGGGGCAGCAGACGGAGATTGGTGGGAACGACCGCTATGTCGCGCTGTGTCGGCGGCATTTTTGTGAGGCTCTGGGGTAGACTTCCCCCCTCCCCGTCATCCTGACGAAAGTCAGGATCCAGGGTACCGGACACGGTCGCTTGTGGCTCTGGGTCCTGACTTTCGTCAGGATGACGGAGTGGGTGGGGAACGGTCCCGCCTCGATAAGCGCCGTCGCCTGCTACTCTCTCGATACTTTAGGACTTACTCGCATGCATGGCTGGATCATTCTCGACAAGCCGCTGGGGCTTGGCTCGACGCAGGGCGTGTCGGCGGTGAAGCGTGCCTTGCGCAGCGGCGGGTATGGGAAGTTCAAGGTGGGGCATGGGGGAACGCTCGATCCACTCGCGACCGGCGTTCTGCCGATCGCCGTCGGGGAGGCGACCAAGCTGGCCGGGCGGATGCTCGATAGCGACAAGATCTATGATTTTACGGTGATGTTCGGGGTTCAGACGGATACGTTGGATGCCGAGGGTGTGAGCATCGCTACGTCCGATGTTCGGCCGACACTCGCGGCGGTCGAGGCGGTGCTCGCGCAGTTTACCGGGCCGATCTCGCAGGTGCCGCCCGCCTACTCCGCGCTGAAGGTGGATGGGGAGCGGGCTTATAATTTGGCGCGCGCTGGGCATGAAGTAGTGCTCGCGAGCCGCGACGTGACGATTCATTCGCTATCCTCCCCGGTACGGGGAGGGGGACCAGCGCAGCTGGTGGAGGGGGGCTTCCGCGAGCGTACCGTTGGTGGCGCGCCCCCCTCCACCCCCGTCCAAGCGGACGGCGGTCCCCCTCCCCGTGCCGGGGAGGAATTGCAGGAGGCCCCCCTTCCCTACTCCCCCCTCGACGAGGTCACGCTTACAGCGCATGTGTCGAAGGGCACCTACATCCGCAGCCTCGCGCGCGACATCGCCCTAGCCCTCGGCACCGTCGGCCACGTCACCATGTTGCGCCGGACCAAGGCCGGTCCGTTCGACCTCACGTCCGCGATATCGCTGGACAAACTGGACGAACTCGCTAAGGCCTCCGCGCTTGAAGATGTACTTCTGCCCTTGAGGGTGGCGCTGGACGACATCCCGGCTCTCTCCCTCACCCCCGACCAGGCAGGGGCGCTCCGACAGGGGCGTATCTTGGCCGGGATCGCCGCAGACGATGGCCAATACTTCGCCGAACTGGACGCTGTCCCGGTCGCGCTGGTCGAGGTCGAGGACGGAGACTTCCGGGTCGTTCGCGGTTTCAATCTGTGATGTCGAGGACATGAATTCATGACGATTACCGCTGAACGCAAGACCGAACTCGTCAAGGAGCATTCGCGCGTCGAGGGTGACACCGGTTCGCCGGAAGTCCAGGTCGCGATCCTTACCGAGCGCATCAAGAACCTGACCGAGCATTTCAAGGGCCACAAGAAGGACAACCACTCGCGTCGTGGTCTTCTCATGATGGTCAACAAGCGCCGGACGCTGCTGGATTATCTCCGTCACAAGGACGGCCAGCGCTACCTGGATCTGATCGCGAAGCTCGGTCTCCGCAAGTAACACGAACGGCTCCCCTCGGGGGGCCGTTTTCGTATATAGGGTTTTGATTCCGCGCATTTCGCGCGGAGGCAAACGCCAGAGCGCAATTCGGCGCAATGGCAAGGAGCGACAACTCGCTCCACACCGCCGCGGGCCGGCTAAGCCCGCACATAGGCCCCGTTCGCATCTGGCGACCGGAGTGAAGGAAAAAGAATGTTCGATACCAAGACCGTAAGCGCCCAGTGGGGCGGCAAGACGCTGACGCTCGAGACCGGCCGCGTTGCGCGCCAGGCTAACGGCGCAGTCCTCGCCACCCTCGGCGAGACCGTCGTTCTGTGCGCCGTGACGGCTGCACGGACCGTCAAGGAAGGGCAGGATTTCTTCCCGCTCACCGTCCATTACCAGGAGAAGTTCTCCGCGAGCGGCCGCATCCCCGGCGGCTTCTTCAAGCGTGAGCGCGGTGCGACCGAAAAGGAGACGCTGACCAGCCGTCTCATCGATCGCCCGATCCGCCCCCTCTTCCCAGAGGGTTTCTACAACGAGATCAACGTGATCTGCCAGGTTCTGTCGTATGACGGCGAGAACGAGCCGGACGTCCTCGCGATGGTCGCCGCATCGGCCGCGCTGACGATCTCAGGCGTGCCGTTCATGGGCCCGATCGGCGCAGCGCGCGTAGGTTACGTCGATGGCGCGTACATCCTCAACCCGACCTTGGAAGAAGCCAAGGCTGGCGATCTCGACCTCGTCGTCGCCGCCACCGGCCAGGCCGTGATGATGGTCGAATCGGAAGCCAAGGAGCTTTCGGAAGAGATCATGCTCGGCGCCGTGCAGTTCGCCCACAAGGCCTGCCGCGAAGCCGCCAACCTGATCATCGATCTGGCCGAGAAGGCTGCCAAGGATCCTTGGGAAATGGCCGAGCAGGCCGACCTGTCGACTGCCAAGGACAAGCTGAAGAAGCTGATCGGCAAGGACATCGCGGCCGCCTACAAGGTGACCGACAAGTCCAAGCGTTCCGACCTGCTGAATGCGGCTCGTGCAAAGGGCAAGACGGCGTTCGCCGATGCCTCGCCGCAGGACCAGATGGCAGCCGGCAAGCTGATGAAGAAGCTGGAGGCGGAGATCGTCCGCGGCGCCATCCTCAAGGACGGCACCCGCATCGACGGCCGCACCACCACGCAGATCCGTCCGATCGAGGCGATGGTCCACTTCCTCCCGCGCACGCATGGCTCGGCCCTGTTCACGCGCGGCGAGACGCAGTCGATCTGCACCACCACGCTGGGTACGCGTGATGCGGAGCAGATGATCGACGGCCTGAACGGCCTGTCGTACGAAAACTTCATGCTGCACTACAACTTCCCTCCCTATTCGGTTGGTGAAGTCGGTCGCTTCGGTGCGCCGGGTCGTCGCGAAGTCGGTCACGGCAAGCTCGCATGGCGCGCGCTGCACCCGGTGCTGCCGACCAAGGAAGAGTTCCCGTACACGATCCGCGTTCTCAGCGACATCACCGAGAGCAACGGTTCGTCGTCGATGGCGACGGTCTGCGGCGGTTCGCTGTCGATGATGGATGCGGGCGTTCCGCTGAAGCGTCCGGTGTCGGGCATCGCGATGGGCCTGATCCTCGAGGGCAAGAACTTCGCGGTTCTGTCGGACATCCTCGGCGACGAGGATCATCTCGGCGACATGGACTTCAAGGTGGCTGGCACGTCCGAGGGCATCACCACGATGCAGATGGACATCAAGATCGCCGGCATCACCGAAGAGATCATGGGCAAGGCGCTGGCGCAGGCCAAGGAAGGCCGCGCGCACATCCTGGGCGAGATGGCCAAGGCGCTCGACCATACCCGTGAGGAACTGAGCGCCCACGCACCGCGCATCGAGAGCTTCCAGATCGACAAGTCGAAGATCCGTGAAGTCATCGGCACCGGCGGCAAGGTGATCCGCGAGATCGTCGCGCAGACCGGCGCCAAGGTCGACATCGACGACGAGGGCGTGATCAAGGTGTCGTCGTCCGACCCCGCGCAGATCGAAGCCGCGATCAAGTGGATCAAGGGCCTCGTCGAGGAAGCCGAAGTCGGCAAGGTCTATGACGGCAAGGTCGTCAACCTGGTCGATTTCGGGGCGTTCGTGAACTTCATGGGTGGCAAGGACGGTCTCGTCCATGTGTCCGAAATCAAGAACGAGCGCGTCGAGAAGGTGTCGGACGCGCTGACCGAAGGCCAGGAGGTCAAGGTCAAGGTTCTCGAGATCGATCCGCGCGGCAAGGTTCGCCTTTCCATGCGTGTCGTCGACCAGACGACCGGCGAAGAGCTCGAGGACACGCGTCCTGCACGTGAGCCCCGTGAAGGCGGTGATCGTGGTCCGCGCGGTCCGCGTCGTGACGGCGATGGCGGTCGTGATGCTGGCGGCAACGGCGGTGGTCGTGGTCCGCGCGGCGAAGGCGGCGGCGGTCGTGATGGGGGTGACCGCGGCTCGCGTGGCCCACGTCGCGACGGCGATGGCGGCCGTGACGCAGGCGGCAACGGCGGTGGCCGTGGTCCGCGTCGCGATGGCGGCGGCAACGGCGGCGGCGAGCGTGCTGCACGCACCGACGGCGACAAGGCCCCCGAGTTCGCTCCGGCGTTCCTGACCGGCGATCGCGACTAAGCCTTTGCCGCCTGACGGCAATTGAGGGAGGGGCTCGGGAAACCGGGCCCCTTTCTCACTTGCGGCTCGCTTTGCCCCGTTCTGTCCCGAGAAGACGATTAATATCGGAACGGAGCAGCATGCCGGATGTTCGAACCGATATGAACGCCATTCGCAAATCTGTCATACTCGTCGTCGACGATGACCCGCTGGTCCGGGTCCATTCGTACTTTGCGCTCGAAGATGCCGGCTTCGAGGTCGTCGAGGCTGGTAACGCGTCCGATGCGCTCGCGTGTCTTGATCGACGTCCCGATATCGGCGCACTGTTCACTGACATCAAAATGCCGGGCACGCTGGATGGTGTCGGCCTGGCCAAGGCAGTCCACGATCGCCGTCCGGATATCTCGATCGTCGTGACGTCCGGCGCAGGCGACATTTCGGCAGCGACCTTGCCCGGCGCCGCTCGCTTCATCGCCAAACCGTTCACGGGTGCTCAATTGAGCCGCATCCTGCACGAACATATCGACTGATCTTCAGGCAATGCCGGATCGGCAACTGGTAGCCTGGACAAACCCGATCATCGTTTAACCTTTACCTCATTCTCACCCTCTAGACCGGGCTTCCTGACAACGGGTGAGGCGCAGTGGCGCGAGGCGACGACGAAATTGATCACCAGCGGATAACCGGCATACCCGCCGCCGCCGCCACCGCCCACGATGGCGAGACCTGGCGGGCGTCGTTAGGCAAATTCGCTTTCGCCGTGACGGTGTTCGCGGTCATTTTCGGTGGCGCGATCCTGTTCATGCAATCCCGTGCCGCGACGCGCGCAGCGTCCGCGACATTGCCTGGCCGCGGTGCCGTCGATCGCTGTAGCATCTGGTTCGTCGGCAGTTCGACGATCCATAAATGGGCGACATTGCCGGACGACATGGCCCCGCTGGCAGTACGCAATCGGGGCGTCAACGGCGCGATGATGCCCGAGTTGATCCAGATGGCTGGCAACGAGCCACGGGCAGCCCCTCCCCGTGCGATCGTGTTCTACGCAGGAGAAAACGACATCGCCAATGGCGCCCGCGCGGTGGACGACATTGCGAACCTGCGGGCGTTCCTGGCACTGAAAACGCGCCGCTGGGGCGACATTCCGGTGATCGTCGTAGCATTGAAGCCGACGCCGGTACGGTGGGGCAATCTTCCCGAGCAGACCACCGTCAATACCGCGATGCGTACCCTGGCAGCGCAGAGGCCGGACATGACCTTCGTCGACGTCGTCCCGCTATTCCTGGTGAACCACCGTCCAGGTGACTTCTACGTCGATGATGGCATTCATCTGAATCCGGCCGGTTACGCCAGACTGACCGCTGCGATTCGGCCACCGTTGAATGCCGTTCTTCGGCGCGCACCGATCCCCGGCTGCGACCGGGCAATGGTCGCTGCCCGATCCGGCACGTGGCGATAACAGCAACCACTTCCATAAAATTCAGCACAATCACGCCTTCCCCGGGCGGCAGGATCGAAGGTTTGGCGTTCTGGCGAGCCGTCCTGATGCTTGCCGGCGTCGTACTGCACGCCGTGATGGGCCTCGAGAATATTCCCGTCCTGGGGGCGATCCCCCTGATATCGCATGCCTTCCGGATGGGCAGCTTCATGCTGATATCCGGGCTGCTCTGTGGCTACGCCCTCGCACGCAGGTCTTCGCCGCTCGCATGGCTCGGCCTGCGAAGCGTGCAGATCGGCGTGCCCTTGCTGGTCGGCTTGCTGGTGATCTGCCCGCTGATTGGCATGATGTTCGGCGATCAACCGGATCGGTTGGGCTGGCCATTTCCCCTGGCGCATGACTGGTACCATTTGTGGTTTCTTGCTGCGCTGCTGGCCTATGCCCCCCTCAGCTATACGCTCCATCAGTTTGATCGCCGGCAGGACGTGATCAGCACGATCGACAGACTATTTATGAAGGATGGGGCAAGTGACAGGCGCTGCGCACAAACAGTCATCCTGTTGGGCGCGGCGATCACCTGCTATACGCTGATGACGGTCACACGCACCATTCTCGCGGGATATAGTGGCTCGCCATACGCAGCGGCGCTGGCGCAGGTGCCACTCATCATGGGCTACGCGCCGTTCTACCTACTGGGATTCCTGCTGGCGCGTTCACCGAACTTGTATCGAACCCTGACCGTCTCGTTCCAGATGCCCACCATCATCCTGCTCGCTACATGCGGCCTTTACGCGGCCTGGTTCGGCGGCCTCAGTGCAATGGTTGATCCGGCGCGACGGATGCTGGTCAGCGATATGGTGGAAATAATCGGGATGTCCGCGTGCCCGCCCGCCGCGTCGGTTCTCATCTTACGGTCCGCCGGCGCAATCCGCGCTATCCCGTCACTTGTAAGCCGCCTCGCAGAGGCCTCTTTCACGATCTACATCCTGCACTTTCCGATCATCGTGGTGACCAAGATCGTTCTCATGGACGTAGCCTGGAACCCCTATACGGAGTTCATCATCGCAATCGCCGCAGGATCCATCGTCGCGTACGCCGCGCATGTCTTGCTGGTCGAACGATTTGCCGTCGTCGCGTTTCTGATCAACGGACGGCTTCCGCGTGCCGTCGAACCTGTTCTGCCGGTCTTGGTCTGAAGGCGGCTTGAATAGCGAACATCATGACGGCTGAGGATCGATCCCGTACTCTGCGCGCGTGGGCGTACCTGCCACTACGACAGTGCGTACGGCACAATAGCGGACGGATGGCTCGATCTGACTACGGTTGAGTGGGGAGCTTCTGTTGCTCGGTGCCCCCCGTACCGCCGGTGTCCACTTCTGTTGCCCGGTGTGGCCCGAACCGCGCTTTCGTCCGTATAACTTAGGTCGTTAGACCGTCAGTTATGCGGCAATTGCGAGTGCTTCGTTATCGTTGGCACTTGTGTATGGGCCGTTGCGGCGGTCCCATTCCGAGCG
Organism: Sphingomonas sp. CFBP 13728; assembly: GCF_014841895.1. Classification (NCBI taxonomy): domain Bacteria; kingdom Pseudomonadati; phylum Pseudomonadota; class Alphaproteobacteria; order Sphingomonadales; family Sphingomonadaceae; genus Sphingomonas; species Sphingomonas sp. CFBP 13728. Next base: position 66,152 of record NZ_JACYUS010000002.1, read on the forward strand.
AAACATAGCGTCGTTGAACACACGTCGATCCTAGTTCGACCCCGTCATCGTCCCCCTCTTGCGAAGAGGGCGGTGGTGGAGTCGCCGGGTACTGCCCCCGGGTCCGCTGTGTCTATGACACGCCACGGTTTATCGCCATAGCCGCCAAGAGAAGATTCTCCCGACGGCATGACCGATATAGGGGGGCCGCATCGATCTGAAAAGCCCGGCCAAATGAAAAGACTGGCGCGATGGCAGCGCCCTCCCCGGATAAATCTCCGATGGGTTAGCACACAGCGTGCCAAACCGCCTTTCGCTCGCCACAAAGCGCGTGCATAGCAACCTGCATTATGTTGACGCAGCGCTCCCGCTACGCGCTCCGCGCGATGATCTTCCTTGGCGGCGCCCCCGCCGGTGGCCCTCCCATCCCGATGACCCGGATCGCCGCCGAGGCGAACGTGCCGCGCAAATTCCTCGAGCTGATCCTCGCCGACCTGCGCGAGTCCGGCCTGTTGCACAGCCATCGCGGCAAGATGGGCGGCTACCGCCTCTCGCGGCCGAGCCACCTGATCTCGCTGGGTGAGATCATCCGGATCATCGAGGGCCCGCTGGCGCTGGTGCCCTGCGTGAGCCGGACCGCATACCGGCCGTGCCTCGACTGCAAGAGCGAGGCGGATTGCGCGATCCGCTTTGCGATGATGCGCGTGCGCGACGAGACCGCGCGGATTTTGGATGGGACGAGCCTGGCGGATGCGAACGCCGAGGAACTGGTAGCCGCGTAATTCTATCCTTCTCCCCTCGGGAGAAGGTGGCGCGGCAGCGTCGGATGAGGGGGAGTTGGGATGTGACGCTCCGAGCCTCAGGCCCCTCACCCTTCCGTCGCCTATGGCTCCTCCCTCCCTCTCCCCGCAGGGGCGAGGGACAGGTACGTCACCCCCGCGCCTTCAACTCGTCGCGGATTTCGCGGAGCAGCGCGATCTCGACCGGCTCCGGCGCAGGCGCAACGGCCACCGCCTCTTCCTCGCGCTTCAACCGCGCCGTCTCGCGCTCGATCAGCGCCGCGGTCCGGTTCACCACGCGCAGGATCATGAAGATGATACCCGCGACGATCACGAAATTGACCAGCTGCGTCGCGAACGCGCCATAGCCGAGCAGCGGCACGCCAGCCTTCTTCAACGCCGCGTAATCGCTGAGCGAGCCCGCATAGTTCGCCGGCACCGGCCCCATCCTCCAGAAATAACTTGAGAAATCGAGCCCGCCAAAGATCTTGCCGATCACCGGCATCAGCACGTCGTCGGTGAGCGACGTGACGATCTTGCCGAACGCCGCGCCGATGATCACCGCGATGGCGAGATCGAGCACGTTGCCGCGCATGATGAACGCCTTGAATTCCTTGAGCAATGCCGCCCCCTTCTGTTGCCAACCCAAGGCTAACCGCCGATTTCGGTTTCGCCAACCCTGCGGACTGTCCTATGAGGGTGACACAGGTATTCAGGAGAGCCCCGATGTCACGTGCCTCAATCGCCCGCGGTACCGCCGCGATCCTCCTCGCATCGGCGCTGGCCGGGTGCGGGATCAACAGTATCCCGACCGCGGAAGAGACCGCGAAGGCGCGCTGGGCCGACGTCCAGAACAATTATCAACGCCGCGCGGACCTGATCCCCAATCTCGTCGCGACCGTGAAGGCTGCGGGCGCGCAGGAGAAGGACATTCTCGTCCAGGTGACGCAGGCACGCTCTGCCGCGAACTCGGTGCAGGTTTCGGCCGCCGATCTGTCCGATCCGGCAAAGATGGAGCAGTATCAGCGCGTCCAGGGTGCCGTCGGCGTGTCGTTGCAGCGTTTGCAGGAGGCGTATCCTGAGCTGAAGAGCCAGGGCAACTACACCACGCTGATGAGCCAGCTCGAAGGTACCGAGAACCGCATCACGATCGCGCGGCGCGATTACAACGGCGCGGTACAGGCGTATAATACCAAGATCCGGACCTTCCCCGACGCGGTCGGCGCGAAGATCTTCTATGGTGCCAAGTCGATGGTGCCGTTCGCGGCTACCACGCCGGGTGCCGAGACCGCGCCGACGGTGAACTTCGGCAACGCGAGCTGATCCGAGCATTATGCTCCGCCATCTCCTGACGCTGGCGTTCGCGGTGCTGCTGGGAAGCGGTACCGCAACCGCGCAGACGCTTCCCAAGTTCACCGGCTTCGTCGTCGATGCGGCGAACGTCATCCCGCCCGATCAGGAAGCGGCGCTGACCAAGCGGCTCGACGACCTGCAAAAGACAACCGGCAACCAGCTGGTGGTCGCGACGGTGCCCGATCTCGAAGGCTATCCGATCGAGGATTACGGCAATAGCCTGCTGCGGAGCTGGGGCGTCGGGCTGAAGGATGCGAACAACGGCGCGATCCTGCTAGTCGCGCCAAACAACCGGAAGGTGCGGATCGAGGTCGGTTATGGCCTGGAGCCGGTGCTGACCGACGCGTTCTCCAGCGTCGTCATCAACCAGCAGATCCTGCCGCGCTTCAAGGCGGGCGACATCCCCGGTGGTATCGTCGCGGGCACGAACGCGGTGGCGGACCAGCTCGCGCTGCCCGATGCGGAGGCGCGCGCGAAGGTGACGGCTGCGGCGGCGGAGTATGACAAGACGCACCGTCGCGCGAACTCGGGGGGCGGCGGCGTGCCGATCGGGCTGATCTTCTTCGGGATCGTGCTCGCGGCGATCGTCATCCCGATGATCTCGCGGCGCGCGGGTGGCAAGAATTATGTCGATGGCGGCAGCCGGAGCGGTGGCAGCGGCGCCTTGCCGATCGTGTTGTGGAGCATCGCCGACGCGATGACTCGTGGCGGCGGTAGTGGCGGCGGCGGAAGCTGGGGCGGTGGCGGCGATAGCGGCGGCGGCTGGGGCGGCGGTGGTTTCGGCGGTGGCGGCGGTGGATCCGGCGGCGGCGGCGGCGCATCGGGAGGATGGTGACATGCGACTGAGCGACACCGACCACGACCGCGTCACGGCGGCGGTCACCCAGGCGGAGACTGCGACGACCGGCGAGATCGTCACGATCGTCGCGCGGCAGTCCGATGCGTATCACGACGTATCGATGCACTGGGGCGTGCTGGCGATGCTGCTGACGCTCGCGCTGCTCGCGTACCACCCGGTCGCGGCGGACCATATCTACGCGCGGGTCGATCCCTGGCAGGCGGCACCGCAGGGTGCACTGTACGTGGTCGCGCTGGTGCTGATGACTCTGGTGTTCCTGGCGGTGCGACTGGTTCTGGCGTGGACACCGGCGCGGCTCGCGCTGACGCCGGGTGCAACCAAGGCGCGGCGCGTGCGGCGGCGGGCTCTGCTCCTGTTCCGTGCGGGGGCCGAGAAGCACACCAAGGGGTCTACCGGCGTGCTGTTGTACCTGTCGCTCGCCGAGCACCGGGCGGAGATCATCGCCGACGATGCGATCCACTCGCGCGTGCCGAACGAGACCTGGGGCGCGGCGATGGCGGCGGTACTCGCCGGCGTCCGCGACGGTCGCCCCGGCGACGGGATGGCGGATGCGGTCGCGCAGATCGGCGCGGTGTTGGCCGAGCATTTCCCGCGCACCGGTGCGCCGGTGAACGAACTTCCGGACAGGCTGATCGAATTATGAGCAAGACCGTATGGGCCGGGAAATTCCTGACCGTGCAGACCGAAGGCACGTGGGAATTCGCCGCGCGCCAGGGCGAGATCGCAGCGGCGGTGATCGTCGCGATCGACGAGGGCGATGTGATCCTGGTGGAGCAGTTCCGCGTGCCGCTAGGCCGCGCGTGTCTCGAACTGCCGGCCGGGCTGGTCGGTGACGAAACCGCGGGCGAAAGCGTCGCGGTCGCCGCCGGCCGCGAGCTGGAGGAAGAGACCGGCTACCGCGCGGACGCGATCGAGGACCTTGGCGTGTTCTATTCGTCGCCCGGGATGACGTCGGAATGCTTCACGCTGGTCCGCGCGTCCGGGCTGACGAAGGTGAGCGACGGCGGCGGCGACGGCGACGAGAACATCACCGTGCACCGGGTGCCGCTGGCGGACGTGCCGGCGTTCGTGGCCGAGAAGCGTGCGGCTGGCGTGGCGATCGACACCAAGATGCTGCTGATCCTGGCTGGGTCGATCCTCTAACCAAGGCTTGTTCTCCCGCGAAGGCGGGGACCTAGACTGGGCTCCCGCCTTCGCGGGAGAACAAGGAGGTGTGGCAGGGCCTAGCGCCGCTCCCGCGGGCTTACTTGAAATTATCCGCGTAGCTCTGCAGCTTCAGCGTCTTCTGCGGGGCCGGCACGACGGTGTAGCCGAACCCCTCGCGCTCACAGTGCGCGATCGCCGCTTCCGCTGTCGGGAACAGCAGCCGCAGCTGGTCGCGGGTGTCGCCGCTGCCGGCCCAGCCGGTGAGCGGGTCGGGGCGCTTGGGCTCCGAGGGTTCGAATTCGAGCTGCCAGGCGTCGGTCCGATGCTTGCCGGACTGCATGGCGTTCTTGGGGCGCTGAAAGATACGGGCGGTTGGCATGCCCCCCCTTATCGCGAACCGGCGGCCCTTGCATCCGCCTTTTTCGTACGCAGCGTGGCGGACGCCGCGGCGGGGTCGTCGGGCCAGGGATGCTTGGGATAGCGGCCGCGCATTTCCTTCGCCACCGCGGTCCAGCTGCCGGCCCAGAAACCGGGCAGGTCTCGCGTCGTCTGGATCGGACGGCCGGCGGGGGATGTGAGGCTCAGCACCAGCGGCACGCGCGCCTCGCCGATCGTCGGATGCACCGCGAGGCCGAACAGGGCTTGGACGCGGAGTTCGACACGCGGGCCGCCTTCCGCGGCGTAGTCGATCGCATGGGTGCTGCCGGCGGGGCTGGTGAAATCAGGTGGCGCGAGGCGGTTGATCGTCTGCATCGCGTCCCAGCCGAGCAGGTTGCGCAAAGCCTCGGCGAGCGCGCCAGGGGCGATCGCGTCGAGTCGGCGTTTGCCGGCCAGGAGCGGGGCGAGCCATTCGTCGGCGCGGTCGAGCAGGGTCGCGTCGTCGAGCGGTACGCCCGCATAGGCGGCGCGGTCGCGCAGCGCTTGGGCGCCGTCGCTCCAGGGTAGCAGCGCGAGGCCGTGCTCGCGGACGCCGTCGATGAGTGCGGCGAGGATCGCGTCGGGATCGGCGCCGCTGTCGGGACCGCTCGATAGGCGGATCGCGCCGAGGCGGCGTTCGCGGCGGGCTTGGATGCCGCCGGTTGTAGGATCGAACGCGACGGTGCGGCGGGATTCGATGCGGTCGGCGAAGAGGGTTTCGACGGTGGCCTGGTCGATCGCTACAGCGGAGAGGATGCGCGCGCCGGCGGCCGAGCCTTGCGTGTCGGCGACGGCGAGCCATTCGGAACGGGCGAGCAGCGAGGTCGGGTCGAGCTTGAACCCGCGTCCGCCGACCGAAGCCCAGGTTTCGCCGGACGAGTCACGGCGGCGTGCCACCCGGTCAGGGAAGCCCAGCGCAACGCAAACCTCTGCCCCCCCTCCCGCAAGCGGGAGGGGGTTGGGGGGTGGGCTCGCGCCATCCNGGCAAGTTTCGCCCACCTATCCGCCATGGCGCGTGCCGCCTGCGCCTTCGAACCGCGTTCGGTTTTCCAGCGGCGGAGGCGGGTTTCCAGATCGACGTCCTGTCCACCGATGCCGCGCTCGCCGAGCAGAACCGCGATTTGCGCCGCTACGTTCGCCAAGCCGCGCTCCCCCGCCCTCAGTAGCATGTGCGCCAGCCTCGGCGGCATCGGCAGCTTCGCGATCGCTCGGCCATGCAAGGTCGGGCGGCCGTCCTCGATCGCCTCCAGCGTCGCGAGCCGCGCCATCGCCTCGTCGATCGCGGCGGCGGGGGGCGGGTCGATCCAGCGGAGGTCTCGCGGATCGCCGACGCCCCAGAGTGCGCAAGCCAGCACCAGCGCGGACAGGTCCGCCTCCAAGATTTCGGGCGGATCGTAGCGCGGGAGGCCGGCGGTCGCGGCTTCTTCCCACAGTCGATACGCGATGCCCGGCCCCAGCCGCGCGGCGCGGCCAGCGCGTTGGGTGACCGCGGCCTGGCTTGCGCGCTCGGTGACCAGGCGCGTCATGCCGGCGGCGCGGTCGTAGCGCGGTCGCCTCGCGAGCCCGGAGTCGACGACGATACGGATGCCGTCGAGCGTCAGGCTGGTCTCGGCGATGCTGGTGGCGAGCACGACCTTCCGCCGTCCGTCGGGTTCGGGGAGGATCGCGGCGCGCTGGGCTGCGGGGTCGAGGCTGCCGTGGAGTTCGTGCAGGACGATGTCGTCGGGCAAATTGGCGACGCGGTCGGCGGTCCGTTCGATCTCCGCGACGCCGGGGAGGAAGGCGAGCACGCCGCCCTCCGCTTCGCCGAGCGCGCGGCGGATCGCGGCGGCGACCGAGTCCTCAATGCGCAACTCGGCTTGGCGGCCGATGTGGCGGAGCGTCAGCGGATAGCTTCGGCCCTCGCTTTCGATGACGGGGGCGCCGTCCATGAGTGCGGCGAACCTTGCGCCGTCTAGGGTTGCGGACATCGCGACGATGCGCAGGTCTGGGCGGAAGCCGGCTTGCACATCGAGCGCCAGCGCGAGGCCGAAATCGCCGTCGAGGCTGCGCTCGTGGACTTCGTCGAACAGGACCGCGGAAACGCCGGCGAGTTCGGGGTCGGCCTGGATGCGCGCGACGAAGATGCCCTCGGTGATCACCGTGACGCGGGTCGCGGCGGAGCGCTTGCTGTCCATGCGGGTGGCGTAGCCGAAGGTCTGGCCGACGGGTTCGCCGGCGGTGGAGGCCATGCGTTCGGCGGCGGCGCGGGCGGCTAAGCGGCGGGGGGAGAGGAGGAGGATCTCGCCGGTGCACCAGGATTCGGTAAGGAGGGCCGGCGCTACCGCGGTGGTCTTGCCTGCGCCCGGGGGGGCGACGAGGACCGCGGAGTTGCGGCCGCGGAGGGTGGCGAGGAGGTCGGGGAGGACGGCTAGGATCGGGAGCGGCGGCGGCGTCATGCACGCCTGCTGCCACAGTAGCGGGGTTGGCAACAGGTTTTGCTTGGGCGGTCCGTTGGGAAGGTGCGGATTCAAACCGATGATCGCGCGCTTTCGATCCTCGCCCGCCAGGGGGAGGATCGTTCGAGCTCACGGACGCCGATGGCTTACCCAACCGCCAACCACACCGCCCCGGCGAAGGCCCGGGTCCAATTGGGAAACGGAGGTGAAGGCCGTTGCGCTCCGTTATTGCCACCACTCCAATTGGGCTCCGGCCTCCGCCGGGGTGGTGGACATAGGCGGGCGGACTCAGCACCGGGCGAGCTTGGAATAACAAACCTCTGCCGAACGCGTTGCGACCGCCCGCCCCCGCCCCCACCACCGAAGGCTGGCAAGCGCCCGCGAACCTGCTAGACGCTGCGGCAGTAATCATGGCGTCCGATCCCTCCCCCACCTCGACGACGGCGACAGGCCGTACCAGCGACAAGCTACGCGGCGGGTTCGCGCGCGCCTGGTCAAGCCGCTGGACCAAGGCGGCACTCGTGCTGGTGGTGCTTGGCTTCGTCGCGATCTTCGCGTTCTGGTTCGCGGTCATGCGCGACCTGCCGTCGGTCGATACGTTGCGGACGTACGAGCCGCCGCTGCCGACCAACGTCCGCGGCATCGATGGCGCGCCGATACATTCCTACGCGCGCGAACGGCGCGTGGAACTCAGCTATGCCGAATATCCGCCGCTGCTGGTGAAGGCGTTCCTCGCCGCCGAGGACAAGTCCTTCTTCGAACATCACGGCGTCGACTACCCAGGCCTCGCCGGCGCGGTGTACGATTATGCGACCAAGCTCGGCACCGGCAAGCGCGCCAAGGGCGGCTCGACGATCACGCAGCAGGTCGCGAAGAACCTGTTGATCGGCAACGCCTATTCGCCGTCGCGCAAGCTGCGCGAGGCGGTGCTGGCGTACAAGATCGAGGATACGCTGACCAAGGAGCAGATCCTCGAGCTGTACCTCAACCAGATCGCGCTCGGCCGCAACGCGTTCGGCGTCGAGGCCGCGAGCCATGCGTATTTCGACAAGGAACTCGACCAGCTCGATCTCGCACAGATGGCGTATCTTGCCATCCTGCCCAAGGGTCCGTCGAACTACGATCCGGTGCGCAACACCGAGCGCGCGATGATCCGACGCAACTATGTGCTCAACCGGATGCTCGACAACGGCTTCATCACGCGCGCGCAGCATGACCAGGCCAATGCCGAGCCGCTTGGCGCGGTGATGCGGCGGACGCCGAAATTCGAGAGCGTCGGCGGCTATTTCGTCGAGGAAGTCCGTCGCCAGCTGATGGCGAAGTTCGGCGAGAATGCGAAGGATGGTCCGTACAGCGTCTATTCGGGCGGGCTGTGGGTGCGGACGTCGTTCGACGCGAAGCTGCAGGATCTCGCGCAGCAAGCCTTGCGCGATGGTCTGGTGCGGTTCGACAGCGGGCGTGGCTGGAACGGGCCGATCCGTCATGTCGAGATCGAGGACGACAACTGGCTCCAGCCGTTGCTCAACAGCAATATCGCGCTCGATTACCGCGATTGGGTCGCGGCGATCGTGACGGGCAAGGACGGCAATGCCTGGAGCCTCGGCTTCCGCACCGGCAAGACGGGCGCGCTGCCGCGCTATGCGGCGCAGATGCCGGTGCGCGGCAAGGGCGGCAACGCGTTCGGCGCGATCAAGACGGGCGACATCATCGCGGTGGCGCCGGACGGTGGCGAATTCTCGCTGCGGGCGATCCCCAAGGTCTCGGGTGCGTTCGTCGTCGAAGAGCCGGCATCGGGCCGCGTGCTGGCGATGCAGGGCGGGTTCGATGACCGCTTGCAGGCGTTCAACCGCGCGACGCAGGCAATGCGCCAGCCGGGCTCCACCATCAAGCCGATCGTCTATTCCGCCGCGCTCGACAACGGTATGACGCCCGCGTCGATCATCGTCGACGGGCCGTTCTGCGTCTATCAGGGCGCGCGACTGGGGCAGAAATGCTTCCGCAACTTCGGCAATTCGCGCGGGTCCGGCCCGCACACGATGCGCTGGGGCATCGAGCAGTCGCGCAACCTGATGACCGTGCGCGCCGCCGCGCAGACCGGCATGCCGAAGGTCGTCGCGACGATCAAGAAGATGGGCGTCGGCGATTACGCGCCCTATCTCTCCTACGCGCTCGGCGCCGGCGAGACGACCGTCGGGCGGATGGTCAACGCGTATTCGATCCTCGCCAACAACGGCAAGGGCGGCCCGCCGTCACTGATCGACTTCGTCCAGGATCGTCACGGCAAGGTGATCTGGCCCGAGAACTGGCGGCCCTGCGATCGCTGCAACGCGCCCGACTGGGACGGCAAGCCGATGCCGCGGCCGATCACGCGCCAGCGCCAGGTGCTCGACGCGATGACCGCGTACCAGATGGTCCACATCACCGAAGGCGTCGTCCAGCGCGGCACCGCGGTGACGTTGCGCGATCTCGACCGGCCGATGTTCGGCAAGACGGGCACGAACAACGGCCCGACCGACGTGTGGTTCGTGGGCGGCACGCCGCAGTTCGTCGGTGGGCTGTACATCGGGTTCGACACGCCGAAGAACCTTGGTGGCGCGGCACAGGGCGGTACGCTCGCCGCGCCGATTTTTAAGCAGTTCGCGGTGAAGGCGTATGAGGACCTACCCAAGCTGCCGTTCCGCGCGCCGGCGGGTATCCGCATGGTACGGATCGATCGTGGTAGCGGCCGACCGGTCTATGGCACGTGGCCCGACACCAGCGATCCCAAGCCCGCGGTGATCTGGGAAGCGTTCAAGCCCGAAAGCGAACCGCGCCGGGCCGCACGACGCTCGGATGTCGCCCCCACGGCTGCTACGACAACGACTGCGGTTAAGAAGGCCGAAGCGCCGCGCGACAGCGATTTCTTGCAAAGACAAGGCGGAATCTACTAGCGCGCTTATATAGACGTTATCCCGGCGCCCGCCGGAGACCCGCCCCGCTCGCTTGGGACGGCGATCCCGGCCTCCGCTGGGACGACGGAATTTTTGGAGAATATCATGCGCGCCGAAGCGCAGGCTCACGTAGACACCATCAACGACGCGCTGGCGCTGCTGCGCCGCTTCCTCGACTGGGACCGCGCGCTGCGTCGTCTCGACGAGCTGAACGCGCGCGTCGAGGATCAGGCGCTCTGGTCCGATCCCAAGGCTGCGCAGGAGGTGATGCGCGAGCGTCGTCGTCTCGACGAGGCGATCAGCGCGACGCGCGCGATCCAGAGCGAACTGTCGGACACCGCCGAACTGATCGAGATGGCCGAGGCCGAGGGCGATACCGAGATGGAGGCGGACGGCGTTGCGTCACTCGCCGAACTCGCCGCGCGTGCCGACAAGGACAAGATCAAGGCGCTGCTGGCAGGCGAGGCCGATGCCAACGACACCTATATCGAGGTCAATGCCGGCGCCGGCGGGACCGAGAGCCAGGACTGGGCTGGCATGCTCAGCCGGATGTATTCGCGCTGGGGCGAGCGCCACGGGCTGAAGGTCGAGCTCGTCGACCAGCATTCGGGCGAGCAGGCGGGGATCAAGTCCGCGACGCTGCTGCTCAAGGGTGAGAACGCGTATGGTTACGCGAAGACCGAGAGCGGCGTGCACCGGCTCGTCCGGATCAGCCCGTACGACTCGGCGGCGCGCCGGCACACGTCGTTCGCCAGCGTCTGGGTGTACCCGGTCGTCGACGACAATATCGAGGTCGAATACAACGAGAGCGACCTGCGGATCGACACCTACCGCGCGTCGGGTGCAGGCGGCCAGCACATCAACACGACCGATTCGGCGGTGCGCATCACGCACATCCCGACCGGTATCGTCGTGCAGTGCCAGAACCAGCGCTCGCAGCACAAGAACAAGGCCGAGGCGTACAACCAGCTCCGCGCGCGTCTGTACGAGCGCGAACTGGCGATCCGCGAGACTGCGGCGAATGCCGAGAATGCCGGCAAGACCGACATCGGCTGGGGTCACCAGATCCGCAGCTACGTGCTCCAGCCGTACCAGATGGTGAAGGATCTGCGCACCGGCGTGGTGTCGACCAGCCCGTCGGACGTGCTCGACGGCGACCTCGAGATGTTCATGGCGGCGGCGCTGTCGCAGCGCGTCACCGGCGAGGCCGTCGAGGTGGAGGACGTCGATTGAGCTTGCGGGGTGCCCTTGCCCTGATGGTCCTGCCGATGCTCGCTCTGGGGGCTTGCGACGGCAGCAAGCCGCTGATCAAGCGCGAGCCGAAGGAGCCGGTGTTCCCGGCGGCGGACCGTCCGGTCGCGTCGATCGTCTCGACGCGCTGGTCGAACGAGGAAGCGCGCGATCGGCTCAACGAGGCCGGCGAGGTCATGAACAAGGGCGAGATCCGCAAGGGCATGACGGTCGCGGATATCGGCGCGGGCGAAGGCTATTACACGATCCGTCTCGCGGCGCGCGTCGGCAAGGACGGACGCGTGCTCGCGGAGGACATCATCCCGGCGGTGCGCGACCAGCTCGCGGAACGCGTCGCGCGCGAGGACCTGGCGAACGTCAGCGTGAAGCTGGGCGAGGCGAACGACCCCAAGCTGCCCGAGGCGAGCTTCGACCGGGTGCTGATGGTGCACATGTATCACGAGATCGAGCAGCCCTACGAGTTCCTGTGGCGGTTGCGGCCGTCGCTGAAACCCGACGGGCTGGTTGTCGTGGTCGACGCGAACCGCCCGACGCAGAACCACGGCACGCCGCCGGCGCTGCTGAAGTGCGAGTTCGCGGCGGTCGGGTATACGCAGGTGGATACCGACGACATGCCCTCCGCCGGGGGCTACATCGCGACGTTCCGCGCGACCGGGCCACGGCCGGCGCCTGAGGCGATCCGGGCGTGCCGGCTGGGGTGACATCGGGTTCTCATTCCTAACCGATCCAGATGCCCCACCCCGGCGGAGGCCGGGGCCCAATTGGAAAGGTCGCAGTAACCGCGAACTGCGCTTCGTTGGCGACGTCCCCCAATTGGGCCCCGGCCTTCGCCGGGGTGGTGTGTTTGGGGCAAACACTCCTCACACCACGCCATTCCCGCAGAGTTGTGGACCTGTCGCCCGCAGTCCGACGACAGCCCACGCTTCCTTGTTCTCCCGCGAAGGCGGAAGCCCAGGCTGGGTCCCCGCCTTCGCGGGGAAACAACCTTTTCTGTCGTCATCTGGGAGACGGCCCCATCTCGCTGATGCTAGCTACAGGTTCGGTAAGAATCGATGCGACAAGTCAGACGATCCCCATCGCGCGCAAACTCGTCACCTCGTTCCCCGCAATTACCAGGTGATCGAGCAACACCACCTCCAACGTCCGCAACCCAGCCGCCAGCGCCCGCGTGAACGCCACGTCTCGCTCGCTTGGCGTCGCATCCCCGCTCGGATGGTTGTGCGCGATGATCACCCCGTGAGCGCCGAACGCCAGCGCATCCACCGCGACTGTCCGGATCGAGATCGTCACTTGATCCCGCCCCCCGACGACATGCCGCATCCCGAGAAGCCTCCGATCCGGATCAAGATACGCGACCGCCACCGTCTCTACCGTGGCATCACGCAAGCTGGCGAAGAGCGCGCTAGCCGCGGCAAGGTCGGCGATACGACACGAAGGCACGGACGGCAGCGGCACATACCCGCCTGCCCCGCGACACCAGCCACCGCACGCGCAACTACATCCGCTTGAGCCCCCGCCCCCGCGCCGCTACGCCCCCAGCATGCGCCAATATCTAGACCTCATGGACCGCGTGCTCTCGACCGGCGTCGAGACGATGGACCGCACCGGCACCGGCACGCTCAGCGCGTTCGGCGCGCAGATGCGCTTCGACCTCGCGCAGGGCTTCCCCGTGCTCACCACCAAGAAGCTCCACCTCCGCTCGATCATCGTCGAGCTGCTGTGGTTCCTCCGCGGCGACACCAACGTCCGCTGGCTACAGGACCGGAAAGTCGCGATCTGGGATGAGTGGGCGAACGAGAATGGCGATCTCGGCCCGGTCTACGGCAAGCAATGGCGCGACTGGGTCGCCGCGGACGGTCGCCATATCGACCAGATCGCCGAGCTGATCGCGCAGATCAGGACCAACCCCGCCTCGCGCCGCCAGATCGTCAGCGCGTGGAATCCGGGCGACCTCCACGCGATGGCGCTCGCGCCGTGCCACTGCCTGTTCCAGACGCACGTCGCCAACGGCAAGCTCTCGCTCCAGCTCTACCAGCGCTCGGGCGACATCTTCCTTGGCGTCCCGTTCAACATCGCCAGCTACGCGCTGCTGACGCACATCCTCGCGCAGCAATGCGGGCTCGAGGTCGGCGAGTTCATCTGGACCGGCGGCGATTGCCACCTCTATTCGAACCACCTGGAGCAGGCGCAACTGCAACTGACGCGGTCGCCGGGGCCTCTCCCGCGCCTTGAGATTCTCCGGAAGCCGGCTTCGATCGACGCGTACGAGTATGAGGATTTCGTCCTCCACGACTACGTCGCGCAAGCGCATATCAAGGCGCCCGTCGCGGTCTGAACAGAGAGCGAATCGCAATAGGAACCCCGGGCAACGCACGCGGTTCTGATGCGCATGGATATCACACAGCTCATTCTCGACGAACACGCGCAGCAGCGCGCATTGTTCGCCCAGATCGATTCGATCGACGCCAAGGACACCGAGGCGCTGTCGGCGCTCTGGACCCGCCTCAAGAACCTGCTCGACGCGCACGCCGAGGCTGAAGAGCGCTTCTTCTATCCGCGGCTGATGAAGATCGGCACCGGCGGCAATGACGCCGAGTCCGCCGCCGAGGAGACCGAGGACGCGATCGAGGATCACAACGACATCCGCGACACCGGCGAAGCGGTCGACAAGCACCCGGTCGGCTCGGACGCGTGGTTCGAGGCGGTTGGCGAGTGCAACAAGGCGAACAGTGACCATCTGGCGGAGGAAGAACGCCAGGGCCTGACCGATTTCCGCAAGCACGCAACGCTGGAAGAGCGGCATGAACTGGGCGTGCGGTTCGCGGCGTTCGAGGCGAACCATCTGAACGGGGTGAAGGTCGTCGACAAGGACCCCGAGGCGTATGTGAAGGAACACGCGCCGGGCTAAGTCGCGCCACCACCTTACTACCACCCCGGCGAAGGCCGGGGCCCAATTGGCAAGGCCGGAGTAACGGAGCGCAACGTTCATCAACGACGTTCCCCAATTGGGCCCCGGCCTTCGCCGGGGTGGAGTCAACGGCGAGGTGCCGACGTAAACGGGAGAGTAGCTCTCCGCCCCCCAATCCGGCATGACCGCCACATGATCACCTTCTACCTCGCCCGCGCCAGCAACGGCGTCATCGGCCGCGACGGGCAACTCCCCTGGCGTCTCCCTGCCGACCTGAAGCGTTTCAAGGCGCTCACGATGGGCAAGCCGATGGTAATGGGCCGGAAAACGTTCGAGAGCTTCCCGAGCCCCCTCCCCGGTCGCCGCCATATCGTCCTGACGCGTGGCGACTGGAGCGCGAAAGGTGCCGAGGTAGCCAATTCGGTTGACGAAGCGCTCGCAATGGCGGGCGAAGAGGTTGCGGTAATCGGCGGCGCGCAGATCTACGCTCAGTTCCTTCCTCATGCGGATTGCATCGAACTGACCGAAGTCCATGCCGAGCCCGAAGGCGACGCGACGGTTCCCGCGTTCGATGGCTGGGGGGAAATCGGCCGCGAAGACCACCCCGCCTTAGACGACCGCCCGGCCTATAGTTTCGTCACGCTAACTCGCCGCTGAGCTGTTCTCCCGCGAAGGCGGGAGCCCAGACTGGACTCCCGCCTTCGCGGGAGAACAAGACAGTGCGGGGCAACAAGGTTACGGAAGGACTATCGCCTTTCGCGACGGCTGGTTACTGACCCGCGCATGCAACGTCTCGACGGCGGTGCGGTGCTCCCGTCGTATCTGGCGAACGGGATCGTCGCGCTGGGGAATTTCGATGGATTTCACCTCGGTCACCAGGCGGTGGTCGCGCGCGCGGTCGCCTGGGCGCGTGCCGAGGGGCGTCCGGCGCTGGTCGCGACGTTCGATCCGCATCCGGTCCGCCATTTCCGCCCCGATACCGCGCCGTTCCGCCTGACCACGCTCGATCAACGCCTGGAGCTTTTCAAGAAAGCCGGCGCCGATGCGATGGTCGTGTTCAATTTCGACGGCGATCTCGCCGCGCTGACCGCCGAGCGCTTCATCACCGAGCGGCTCGAACGCAACCTCCGCGTCGCGGGCGTCGTCACCGGCGAGGACTTCACCTTCGGCAAGGGCAAGGCCGGCACCGTCCGCACGCTCGCCTCGCGCGGCCCCGCGCACGGATTTCGCGCGGAAACGGTGAGCGCGATCGAGCTGGAGGGCGAGACCGTCTCGTCCACCCGCATCCGCGATGCACTGCGCGCTGGCGACATGGCCACCGCCACCCGCCTGCTGACGCGCCCGTTCGCGATCCAGGGTTTCGTCCAGCACGGCGACAAGGTCGGCCGCACGATCGGCTATCCGACCGCCAATCTCGACATGGGCAATTACCTGCGCCCCGCCTACGGGATCTACGCGGTGACCGGGCGGCTGGAGGACGGTCGCGTGCTCAAGGGCGCCGCGAACCTCGGCATCCGCCCGAGCTTCGATCCGCCCAAGGAACTGCTCGAGCCGCATTTCTTCGATTTCGGCGAAGACCTGTACGGCCAGCGGATCGAGGTTTCGCTGATCGAGTATCTCCGCCCCGAGGCCAAGTTCGCCAACCTCAATGCGCTCATCACGCAGATGGACGCCGACTGCGCGCGCGCGCGGACGATCCTGGCATAACCGCGCCCCTCTCCGCGAGGGAGAGGGATGGCAACGTGAGCCGCTACCGGCTACAGCCCGGCCCACTTATGACCGATACTCCTGCGCCCGCCCGCGATTACCGCGATACCGTCTTCCTGCCGAAGACCGACTTCCCGATGAAGGCGGGCCTCGCCGCCAAGGAGCCGGCGATCCTGGAGCGCTGGGCCAAGCTCGGTATCTACGACCGGCTGCGCGAACAGCGGCTCGGGCGCGAGCGGTTCATCCTGCATGACGGCCCGCCGTACGCGAACGGCGACATCCACATGGGCCACGCGATGAACAAGGTCCTGAAGGACATCATCGTCCGCTCGCAGTCGCTGATGGGCAAGGACGCGCCCTACGTGCCCGGCTGGGACTGCCACGGCCTGCCGATCGAGTGGAAGGTCGAGGAAGCGTATCGCGCGAAGAAGCTCAACAAGGACGACGTCCCCGTCGACCAGTTCCGCGCAGAATGCCGCGCCTATGCCGAGAAATGGGTGGCGGTGCAGAAGGCCGAGTTCGAACGGCTCGGCGTGATGGGCGACTGGGCCGATCCGTATCTGACGATGAAGTACGAGGCCGAGGCCACGATCGTCGGCGAACTGCTCAAGTTCGCCGAGAGCGGCCAGCTGTACCGCGGCGCCAAGCCGGTGATGTGGTCGCCGGTCGAGAAGACCGCGCTCGCCGAGGCCGAGGTCGAGTATGAGGACATCGTCTCCACGCAGATCGACGTCGCGTTCGAGATCGTGGAAGCCCCGAACGCGCCCGAACTGGTTGGCGCGCATGCGGTGATCTGGACGACCACGCCGTGGACGATCCCGGTGAACCAGGCGCTGAGCTATGGGCCTGAGATCATCTACCTTGTCGTTGAGCCGATGTATGATGCTGAAAGGGGTAGTCGACCTCGCCAGCTACTGATCGCTGATGTTTTGTTGGAGAGCGTTCGCGCGCGTCTCGGTTTTACAAGCGAGCACGTAAAAGGAACCTGCAAGGGCTCGGACCTCGCCGACGCAACCGCACGCCACCCAATGCACGCGCTCGGCGGGTTCTTCGCGAAGCCTCGGCCGTTCCTCCCCGGCGAGTTTGTCACGACCGACGCCGGCACCGGGCTCGTCCACATGGCGCCCGACCACGGCGAGGACGATTTCGAACTCTGCAAGCAATACGGCATCGACCCGGTCTTCGCGATCGACGGCGCGGGGATGTACCGCGCCGACTGGGCATGGCTCGGTGGCCAGGGCAGCGTCATCAACAAGAAGTTCGTAAGCGCGGACGGCCCGATCTGCACCGACCTGCGCGAGGCCGGCGCGTTGCTGGCGGCGAGCGACGACTTCAAGCACAGCTACCCGCATTCGTGGCGCTCGAAGGCGAAAGTGATCTTCCGCGCGACCCCGCAATGGTTCATCCCGATGGACTCGTCTTCTGCTCCCTCTCCCCTCCGGGGAGAGGGTCGGGGTGAGGGGCAGCCCANGTAACGGCGCCACTCTCCGCGAGATCGCGCTCGACGCGATCGCGGCCACCACCTGGATCCCCGCGCGCGCGGAAAACCGGATCACGTCGATGGTGCAAGGCCGCCCCGACTGGGTCATCTCGCGCCAGCGCGCCTGGGGCGTGCCGATCGCGCTGTTCGTCGACCGCACCACCGGCCAGTACCTCAACGACCCCGCCGTGAACGCCCGCATCGTCGAAGCCTTCCGCGAAAACGGCGCGGACGCGTGGTATGCCGACGGCCACCAGGCGTTGCTCGGCCCCGACTACGACCTCGCCGACTATGAGGTCGTGAAGGACATCCTCGACGTCTGGTTCGACTCGGGCTGCACGCACGTCTTCACCGTCGAGGCACGCTACGGCGAAGGCACCCGCGCGAACCTGTATCTCGAAGGTTCGGACCAGCATCGCGGTTGGTTCCAGTCGTCGCTGCTCGAAAGCTGCGGCACGCGCGGTCGCGCCCCCTATGACGCGGTCCTCACCCACGGCTTCGCGCTCGACGGCCAGGGCCGGAAGATGTCGAAGTCGCTCGGCAACGTCGTCGATCCGCTCAAGATCATCGGCGAGTCCGGCGCCGACATCCTGCGCATGTGGGTCGCCTCGACCGACTATTTCGACGACGTGAAAATCGGCAAGGAGGTGCTCGCCACCGCTTCCGACGCGTATCGGAAGCTGCGCAACACGTTCCGCTACATGCTCGGCGCGCTCGAAGGCTTCGACGACTCGGAGCGCGTCGCCGTGTCCGAAATGCCCGAGTTGGAGCGCTACGTGCTCCACCGCCTCGGCATGATCGACACCGAACTGCGCCAGGCGGCCGAAGCGTACGAGTTCAACCGCTACACCCGCCTGCTGACCGACTTCGCGAACGAGGACCTGTCCGCGTTCTTCTTCGATATCCGCAAGGACTCGCTCTACTGCGACGCGCCGAGCGACATCAAGCGTCGGTCGTACCGCACCGTCCTCGACGTGCTGTTCCACGCGCTCGTCCGCTATGCGGCACCGGTGCTCTGCTTCACCGCGGAAGAAGTGTGGCAGTCGCGCTTCCCCAACGACGACAGCTCGGTGCACTACCTCGAATGGCCGTCGCTGCCCGAGGTGGAAGATGGTGTCGAGGTCGGGAAGAAGTGGACGCAAATCCGCGCCCTTCGCGAAACGGTTACCGAAGCCATCGAACCCATGCGGCGCGAAAAGACCGTGCGTTCGAGTTTGGAGGCAGAGGTCACGATCAAATCGATGTCGCCTCTTGGGGCGACTGAAGCTGCGGAACTGGCCGAAGCGTTCATCGTTGCCAAGGTCACGCCGGGCGACGCGGTCACCGTCGCGCGCACCGACTTCCACAAATGCGGCCGCTGCTGGCGCCACCTCCCCGAGGTGACCGTCGACGGCGAGCTCTGCAACCGATGCGACGAGGTAGTGGCCGATGCGTAACCTGCCAAAGGCCGGGTTCGGCGCTGCGATCGCGCTGTTCCTCGCCGACCAGCTCAGCAAATGGGCGGTGACCAAGCCGCTCGGGATCGACTCGCTCGGCGACTCGCAGACGATCACCTCGTTCTTCGACCTGCGCTTCGTCCCCAACATCGGCATCTCGCTCGGGCTGCTTCCCGCCGACGGCCACCTGACCCGCTGGGCGCTGGTGCTGCTCACCGGCGCGATCGCGATCGGCGTCGCG
Source organism: Sphingomonas sp. CFBP 13728 (assembly GCF_014841895.1). Taxonomy (NCBI): domain Bacteria; kingdom Pseudomonadati; phylum Pseudomonadota; class Alphaproteobacteria; order Sphingomonadales; family Sphingomonadaceae; genus Sphingomonas; species Sphingomonas sp. CFBP 13728. Next base: position 85,076 of record NZ_JACYUS010000002.1, read on the forward strand.
GTGTGGATGACGCGCGAGAAAAACCCCGCCGACCAGGTCGCGCTCGGCTTCGTGCTCGGCGGTGCGATCGGCAATATCCTCGACCGGATCCGGCTCGGTTACGTCGTCGATTTCGCCGACCTGCATATCGGCGAGTGGCGTCCGTTTTTGGTCTTCAATGTCGCCGATGCAGCGATTACTGTCGGCGTGCTCGTCCTGCTTGTTCGGGCGCTCCTCGTGCGCGAGAAGCCCCCTGTGGAGAATTCCCATGCGTAAGTTCGTACCCCTGGCCGCCGGCCTCACATGCGTCGCGCTGCTCTCGGGTTGTGGGGCAGGCCGTAGCCTTGATCACGCACGTCCGGACGAGTTCGCCGTAGCGCGCCAGGCGCCGCTCGTGATCCCGCCCGACTTCGCACTGGTCCCGCCACAGCCCGGCGCCGCACGCCCGCAGGATACCGCCGCCAACGCGCAGACGCTCGACGCGCTGTTCGGTGGTACTGCGCCGCGTAGTGCTGCCGAGACGGGTGTCGTCAACGATGCCGGCGCAGACAGCGACGATCCCGGCATCCGGTCGAGCGTCGGCGATCCCGGCACGACCGTGGTCGACAAGGGCTCGACGACGCGCGACATCGTCGCAGCACCAGAGGGCGACGGCCAGGACGCACGCACGACCGCGAACTGATCCGGGTTTTCCCGAAACACGAAAAAGGGCGGCTCCTCGCGGGGCCGCCCTTTTTCGTGTCTGCCCGCCGCGCTCGTCATCCCAGCGAAAGCTGGGATCTTGTCGTATGGCGAACGTCGCCCGCCTCGAGAAATACCCCAGCTTTCGCTGGGGTGACGGCTTGGGGGATGGGAGATGCGGCAACCTCGACGCTCCCCTCCTTGTTCTCCCGCGAAGAGTTTCCCTTCAAAGTATTACTTTGAAGGGGGCCCGAAGGCGGGAGCCCAGTCTGGGTCCCCGCCTTCGCGGGGAAACAACCTTCGGTAGCGCCGTCCTCTCCCTCCCTTTGTCGGTGAAAGGTAGGGGAAGGACGGTTTCAGTTCAGAACGCTGCGGTCAGCGACACCAGCACCTTGCCGTTGGCGATCGAGCCATTGCCGTCCTGCCCGCGGCTGAAGCTCGGCTGGAGATACGCCGACTCGCCCTTGCCGATGTCGGTATCGACATACGCCACGCCGAGCGTCAGCGGCGTCGTCGGGATCACGTAATCCGCGCCGAGCAGCCAGTCCCAATACTCGCCGGTCGGCGACACGCTCGTCGCGAACGGCCCGAGGCCCTTGTTGCCGCGCGAATAGCCGACATGCGCCTTCACGGTCACGCCGGTCGTCGGGATCCCGCTGCTGACGTCGCCCCAGAGATAGAGGTTGTCGTCCTTCGCATTGACGCGGTCGTATACGCCGGCCGCCGCCGACGCACCGTTGGTATACCACGGCCCCAGCGCCTGCTGCTTGGGCGCATAGGCCACGCCCGCGAGCAACGCTACCGGGCCGACGGTGCCCGACAGCTTGGCATAGGGCTCGATGAAGTCGGTGTTGTTGAAGCCGCTCGGGTACATGTACCAGGTCGCGCCGACGTCGAGTGCGCCGCCGCCGACCGGCACCTTGTAGCCCGCGATGAGATCGAGCTCCATGTTGGCGCCGCCGAACGTGCCCCAGCCTGCGAGGTTGGAACCCCAGGTGCCGATATACAGCCCGCTCTTGTGCGTGATCGTGATGCCGCCCTGGACGGCGAGGTTCTCGTCCGACTGCGACACGCCGCGGAAGCGATAGTCGCTGACGAGCCCGACCGCGCCGCTGACCGTGACCTCCTTGGGAGGTGCGGTGTCGTCCTGCGCGAACGCTGGCGTTGCGGCAGCCAAAGCAATGCCGCCGAGAAGAAGTGTGGTGAAGCGCATCGTTTCCCTTTCGATACCGGAAGTCGATGTCCGCCCTGCATCCGTGGACGCCGCATCTTGCGGGGCCAAACCCCAGTGCGGTCTTTCCAACGGTGACACCGCGATGACAGTCCATGGTGCGTTGCACAAGCGAATCTTGCGTACAATCGGGCTTTGACAGCACGCATGTTGCGCAACCGCCACAGTGCCGCCGGACGGTTGAAGCGGGTATCTGGCGTGCCTCAGCGCACCACGATATTGATCGAACGCCGTTTTTCCCAGCCTTCGCGCTCCAGTTCCGGGGTAATCGCCTCGATTTCCGGATATCCGACGCAAAGATAGGCCACGAGCTGCCATGTCTCGGGGATTTCGAGGACCTCGCGGATGCGGGAGGGGTCCAGGATCGAGACCCAGCCAAGGCCGATTCCGTGCGCGCGCGCTGCCAGCCACAGCGTGTGGACCGCGATGACGGCGGAATACGCCACGCTCTCGGGCATGGTCCGGCGGCCGAGACCGTGGCCCTGCGCCGGATCGGGTTCGACGAACACCGCGACATGACACGGTGCCTGTTCGAGCCCCGCGAGCTTGAGCCGCGCGTAGTTGGCCACCCGCGTCTCGTCCTGCGTCGCCAGCGCCACTGCATTGCACGCCTCGAAATCGGCCCGGACCGCGACGCGGCGTGCAGGGTCGTCAACCGTGACGAACCGCCACGGCTGGCTGAGTCCGACAGACGGGGCGGTGTTCGCCGTCGCCAGCAACCGGTCAAGTAGCCCGTCCGGCAACGCATCGCGCCGAAACCGCCGGACGTCTCGACGCCAGCGGAACAGCGCGTCCAGCTCGGCCTGGAACGCGGGGCCGAAGATGGGTGCGTCGGCCTCCCGCGCGGACACGCCTCGATCGGAAATCGTCTAGACCTTTGCGGCAGAGAAGGCGGCGAGCCCGGCTTCGAGATCGGCGATCAGGTCGGCGGGGTCTTCGAGGCCGATCTGGAGGCGGACCATCGGGCCCGCGGCTTCGCGCTTGGTGACGCTACGGTGGCGCTGCGGGTCGGCGGGGATGGCGAGGCTTTCGAAGCCGCCCCAGCTGTAGCCTATGCCGAACAGCTGGAGTGCATCGATCAGCGCGGCGCGCGATGCCTCGTCGCCGCCGTTGAGGACGAACGAGAACAGGCCGCTGGAGCCCTTGAAGTCGCGGACGAACAGGTCGTGGCCGGGGCAATCGGGAAGCGCGGGATGGAGGACCTGTGCGACTTCGGGACGGCTTTGCAGCCACTTGGCGATGGTCAGCGCGCTCGACTGGTGCTGCGCGAGGCGGACCGCCATCGTGCGCAAGCCCCGGCTGCCAAGCCAGCAATCGTCGGGGCTGGCGACCTGGCCGAGCTGGAAACTCGTCTCGCGCAATTTCTTGAAATGACCGGGCCCGGCGGTGACCGAGCCGAGCATGACGTCCGAATGGCCGACGACGTATTTCGTGCCGGCTAGGATCGTCAGGTCGACGCCGCGCTCGATCGCGGGGAAGAACAACGGGGTGGCCCAGGTGTTGTCGAGCAGGGTGGTTACGCCCCTCGCCTTCGCCGCGGCGACGATCGCGGGGACGTCCTGCACCTCGAAGCTCAGCGAACCGGGGCTTTCCATGAAGATCGCCCGCGTCTTGTTGCCAATCAGGTCAGCGATGCCCGCGCCGATCATCGGGTCGTAATAGCGCGTGGTGATGCCGAACCGCTTGAGCAGCCCGCCTGCCATGCCGCGCGTCGGGTCGTAAGCGCTGTCGACCAGCAACAGTTCGTCGCCGGGCGACAACACCGAGAGCAACGCCGCCGCGATCGCCGCGACACCTGAGCAGTAGAGGAAAGTTCCCTCCGCACCGGGCTCAAGCGAGGTCAGCGCGTCGGCGAGGCTCCACTGCGTCGGCGTGCCCTTGCGCCCGTAGAACAGCCGGTGATGCGTATCGCGCGTGGCGCTTTCGCGGAGATGGCCGACCGAATCATAAAGGATGGTCGAGGCGCGCCAGACCGGCGGGCTGACGATACCTTGAGTCCATTCCGGGCGACGACCGGCGAGGACGACCTTGGTCGCGTCGCCGACCGGCTTGTTCGTGTCGCTCATACTGTGCCTGTCGCCTTGGGTGTCTCGGGATCGCCGCCCCATTCGGACCAGCTGCCGTCGTACAGCGCCGCGTCGTTGCCGAGCAGGTGCGCGCCGAACGCAAGGACCGACGCGGTGATGCCCGAGCCGCAGGTCATCACGATAGGCTTCGCCAGGTCGACGCCCGCCTTGTCGAACTCGGCCTTCAGTGCGTCGCCGGTCTTCCACGTGCCGTCGGCGTTGAACACCGCGCCTTGCGGCAGGTTTTTCGAGCCCGGAATATGCCCCGGTGCGGTGCCCGGCCGCGGGTCTTGCTCCGCACCGGTGAAGCGCGTCGCGGACCGGGCGTCGAGCACCTGCTCCGCGCCGCTTGCGACGTTCGCCTTCATCTGGTCGAGATCGCGCACGCCCTTCAGGTCCGCCCAGGTCGTGAAGTGGCGATGCCGCGGCGTTTCTTTCCCCGTCGCGATCTCGCGCCCCTCGGCCTGCCATTTGGCGAACCCGCCATCGAGGATCGCGACGTTATGCGCGCCGAACAGCCGCAGCATCCACCACGCGCGCGCCGCCGTGTGCCAGGGGGAGCTGTCATACAGCACGATCCGGCTGCCATCGCCGAGCCCCAGCGTCTGCATCCGGCTCGCGAACTTCTCCGCCGATGGCAGCGTGTTGGGGAGGTCGCTGTCGGTATCGCGCAACTCGCTGAGGTTCATGAACACTGCGCCGGGGATATGCGCCGCCTCATACTCCGCCGCCGCATCGCGTCCCTCCGCGTAGGTCGCGTCGACGATCCTGAGATCGCTCGCGCCCAGTTCGTTCGCCAGCCATTCGGTGCTTACCAACGCGTCCATATACGGCTCCTTGTGCTCGATCGGTCAGTAGCCAGCGGGGCCGCTCGCGTCGAGGGAGGCGAGGAACCCGGCCGCCTGCGCACGCGTCGCCTCGCGGTCCGCCTCGGACTGTTTCGCCCAGTTGCGATACGGCATCGCAAGCCGGTTGTTGCGCCCGAGCTTGTCCTCGTGCCGCGCGAGAAAATCCCAGTACAGCGCGTTGAACGGGCACGCATCCGGCCCGATCCGCTGCTTCACATTGTACCGGCACGTCCCGCAATAATCGGACATCCGGTCGATATACGCGCCCGACGATATATACGGCTTAGACCCCAACAAGCCGCCATCGCCGAACTGGCTCATCCCCAGCGTGTTGGGCAGCTCGACCCATTCATACGCGTCCACATACACTTCGAGGTACCATTGATGCACCTTGGCCGGATCCGCGCCGATCAGCAGCGCGAAATTGCCCGTCACCATCAGCCGCTGGATATGGTGCGCGTGCGCGGTCTCCAGCGTCTGGCCGATCGCCTCGCGCAGGCAATGCATGTCGGTCTCGCCCGTCCAGTACCAGCCGGGGAGTTCGCGGTGGTGATCGAGGAAGTTGCGCTCGACATAGTCCGGCCCCTCGCGCCAGTAGATCCCGCGCATATATTCGCGCCAGCCGATGATCTGGCGGATATAGCCCTCGACCGCGTTCAGCGGCGCGCGGCCCGCGCGATATTCCGCCTCCGCGCGCCGGCACAAATCGAGCGGATCGAGCAGCCCTGAATTGATGTAGGGCGACAGGATCGAGTGCCACAGATGCCGCTCGCCGGTGAGCATCGCATCCTCGTAGTCACCGAATTGCGCCAGCGCGTGCTTGAAGAAATTCGCCGCCTGCCGCTCGGCGTCCTTCGCGGTCACGGCGTACTCGAACCCGTCGAGACTCCCCGGATGATCCGCGAACCGCTCGGCCACCAGCGCCAGCACACCTTGCGTGATCGCGTCCGGCGCGAACACCAGCGGGCGCGGCATCAGCAAATCGTTCTTGGCGGGCTTGCGGTTCTCCTTGTCGAAGTTCCAGCGATCGCCCTCGGGCTTACCGGCGGTCATCAACAGCCCGGTGCGCGTCCGCATCTGGCGATAGAACCACTCCATCGTCAGCGACTTGCGCTCCGCCGCCCAATTCTCGAAATCGGCATGGCTGGCGAGGAAGCGGTCGTCGCTGCGGATCTCGACGGGGATGCCGAACAGCGTCTCCCAGCTTTCGAGCATCGCCATCACGCGCCATTCGCCGCCCTCGGTCACGACGATCCGCTCGGGGTCATGCCGCTCGACCGCGCGCGCGATCTCGCCGGTGAAGCTGCCCGCGTTATCGGGGTCGTCGAGCTGTGTGTATTCGACCGTCCAACCGGCCTCGCGCAGCGCCTCGGCATGATGCCGCATCGCCGAGAGGATGTACGCGATCTTGCGCTTGTGATGGCGGACATAGGTCGTCTCCTCGTCGACCTCCATCATCAGCACGATCGTGGTTTCGGGATCACAGTCCCGCAACGAGGCGAGGTCGATCGTGAGCTGGTCGCCGAGGATTGGTACGAGTGTCGTCGTCATATCAGCGCCCACTCCGTCACCCCGGACCCGTTCCGGGGTCCACCGTTCCGCACGCTCGCCGCCGGTAGAGTTCGCGGACGGGTGGATGCCGGAACAAGCCCGGCATGACGGAGGAAAGCATCACCCACTTTGCGGCATTCGAATCGCATCCTACATGGCGGCACATGACCGCTCCCCAGAACCCATTGCATCTCGGCCAGAACAGCGCCCTCCCCGCCTCTCCAGAAGAGGCCGTGCTCGATTATGTTCCGAACCCGCGGCCGGGCCGGACGTATCTGGTGCGGTTCGCGGCGCCCGAGTTCACGTCGCTGTGCCCCGTGACCGGCCAGCCCGACTTCGCACACCTCGTCATCGACTATGTCCCCGGCGAGACGATCGTCGAATCCAAGTCGCTGAAGCTCTTCCTCAGCAGCTTCCGCAACCATGCCGGGTTCCACGAGGATTGCACCGTCGGCATCGGCGAGCGCCTGTTCGACGAGATGAAACCGGTGTGGCTGCGCATCGGCGGTTACTGGTATCCGCGCGGTGGAATCCCGATCGACGTGTTCTGGCAATCGAGTGCACCGCCGCAAGATCTGTGGCTCCCGGACCAGGGAGTCGCCTCGTATCGCGGTCGCGGTTGAGGGCCCAGGACGACGACGCGAAATATCGATTTGATTTAGATTGATATTATTCCCGTGCTGCACTGCAGTATGTGATGAAACTTTATGCTACCTGAACCGTTCAAATGGATGCGCGACCGGGTTCTCCCAGAAGTGCGCGCTCAAACGAGGGACAGGGTATGGTGAAACCGGCGGACGGTGGGAATATCGCGCGACTGGCGCTGATCGGTAATTTCCTGCCGAGACAGTGTGGCATCGCCACCTTCACGACCGACGTTTTCACGGCCATGCGCGCGCGCTTCCCCGAGATCGCCGTCGACGTCTATGCGATGGACGATCACCCCGGCAAATACGACTACCCGGCTGAAGTCACCGGCACGATCCCCGAGCCCGATCTGTCGGCCTATATCGACACCGCGCGGAAGATCGAGGCCAGCGGCGCGCAGGCGATCTGGCTTCAACACGAATACGGCATCTTCGGTGGCCCGGCAGGCGAGCACATCCTCGCACTGCTCGATCGCACCACGCTGCCGGTAATCGTCACGCTGCACACGATCCTCGAAAAGCCCAATGCCGATGAGCGCCGCGTGCTCGAAGGGCTTCTGCGTCGCGCCGCCCGCGTGATCGTGATGGCCGAGCGTGGCCGCGACATCCTCCAGCGCGTCTATGGTGCGAACTCGCGCCAGATCGTCATGATCCCGCACGGCGTTCCCGATCGCGACCTGCTCGATCCCGCGACGCTGAAGGACAAGTTCGGCTGGGAAGGCCGGAAGGTCATGCTGACGTTCGGCCTGCTCGCCCCCAATAAGGGGATCGAGACGGTCATCAACGCGCTCCCCGCGGTGATCGCGAAGCATCCCGACCTGTTGTACGTCGTGCTCGGCGCGACCCACCCGAACCTCGTCGCGTACGAAGGTGAGAAGTACCGCGACAAGTTGAAGGCGCTCGCCGCCGAGAATGGTGTCGCCGACAATGTCTCGTTCGTCGACGCCTTCCTCGAGCATGGCGAACTGCTCGATTATCTCCAGGCGTCGGACGTCTACGTGACGCCGTACACCAACCCCGCGCAGATCACGTCGGGCACGCTCAGCTACGCGATCGGTGTCGGCAAGCCCGTCATCTCGACGCCGTACGTGCACGCGACCGAGATTCTCGCGGATGGCCACGGCGTGCTCGTGCCCTTCGGCGATGTCGATGCGTTCGCACGCGAGATCGATGCGCTGATGTCGAACGACCGCGATCGCAATCGTCTGGCCGAGCGCGCCTATGCGCGTGGCCGTACGATGATCTGGCCGAAGCTCGCCGAGGCGATGATGACGGAGATCCGTGCGATCGTGGCGGCGCGCCCTTTTCGCCTCGCCAAGGTGCCAGCCCCGTTGAAGCAGCTGACGCCTGATTTCGCCGCGGTGGAGCGGATGAGCGATTCGACCGGCATGCTCCAGCATTCGATCTATTCGATCCCCGATCGTCGCCACGGCTACTGCATCGACGACAATTGCCGCGCGCTGATGCTGATGAGCGCACTGCCCGATCTCGATGATGTGACGCGCGACAAGTGGATGACGATCTACGCGTCGTTCGTGCAGTATGCCTGGAACCCGGACACGCGCCGCTTCCGCAACTTCATGAACTTCGATCGCACCTGGTGCGAGGATTCGGGGTCGGAAGATTCGAACGGCCGCACGCTCTGGTCGCTCGGCGTCACCGCGCGCGATGCACAGGCCGCGAAGCACCGCGACTGGGCGACGGCGATGTTCGATTCGACCGCATCGATGGCGCTCGAACTCGGCTCCTTGCGTGCGCAGGCGTTCGCGATGCTCGGTGCGGCGGCAATGCTGGAGGCCAAGCCCGGTCACCAGCTGTCGCTGTCGATCCTCGAAGCCTTCCCCAAGGTTCATCTCGATCTGCTCGCCAAGGCGCGCCGTCCCGAGTGGCAGTGGTTCGAGATTGTCCTCGCCTACGACAATACGCGCCTCCCGCAGGCGCTGATCCGTGCAGGCCAGGCGCTCGGCCGTCAGGACCTGATCGACTGTGGCCTCGCCACGCTCGACTGGATCGTCGCCAAGCAGACCTCGCCCGAGGGTCGTTTCCGCGCGGTCGGGTCGGAGAGCTTCAACCGCCCTTACGCAGAGCCGCTGCAGTTCGACCAGCAACCGCTCGAGGCACAGGCGACCGTCGATGCGTGCGCCGCAGCGTATAACGCGACCGGCGACGTGCGCTGGCGTGACGAGGCGTTGCGCGCCTACGGCTGGTTCCTCGGCGTCAACGACCTCGACCTGCCGCTGGCGAGCGTCGCGGATGGCGGTTGCTATGACGGTTTGATGCCGACCGGGCTCAACCGAAACCAGGGTGCCGAGTCGATTTTGGCGCTCCAACTCGCAAGTTGTGCCATTTCAGGGGTATCAAAGGCAGCGCAAAGCGTGGCAGGAGCGGCGCGCGTCGTCGCCTAGCCACGCTAGAGACAGCCTGACAGGCGACGGTGCGCTGAGTGGAACGACGCGGGGCACTGCTACGATGGATCTGTTCAACCACCAGCTGCGGCTGCACGCGGACCCTTCGCGTGTCGTCGTGCGGCCGTTCCATATCGCCTGGGGCGGTCATGGCGGCGCACCGAGCCGCACCGAGCGGCTCGTCGGCGAAGTGCTGGAAATGTCGCCCGCACAGGCGCGCGCGCAGCTCGAGGTCGTGCTGAAGGATTTCGAGGCACGCCACTGGCAGACGCGGCGCGTGTTCATGACGCGCTACGACCAGATCGAGGACATGCTCGGGCTGAACGGCGCGGAGATCGGCGACGAGAAGCGCCAGTTGATCGGCGCGTATTTCTGCCACGAATACAGCTATGCCGCCGCCGCGCTGATGAACCCTAGCGCGGTGCCGCATTTCGACCAGTCGGGCATGCCGCCGGGCTCGATGCGGATCCTGATGAGCCTGCGCGCAGTCGGCGAGGGTCACATCTCGTCGGTGGCGTTCCGCGAAGGCATCATCACCTGCGAAAACCAGATGAAGCTCGCGCCGGAACCCCCGTTCGCGACGGCCACGGATGCGGTCGGCAGCGGCGAAGACGAGATGCCGATCGGCCCCGTCACCGTCTATCGTCACCGCGACAGCACGCTGAGCGGCACGGTGATCTTCCCGATCACGCAGGCGCAGTCGAAGGGCCTCGAGGATCTCCGCATCGTCCGCTTCCAGCACGAGGACGGCAATTACGAGTGGATCGGCACCTACACCGCGTATAATGGCTCGGTGATCCAGTCCGAGCTGATGCGCACCCGCGATTTCCGCGCGTTCGACCTCGTGCCGATGACCGGCCCCGCCGCGCGGAATAAAGGCATGGCCTTGTTCCCGCGGAAGGTGAACGGCCAGTACATGATGATCGGCCGGCAGGACGGCGAGAATTTGTTCCTGCTCAAGTCCGACACGCTGACCGATTGGGACGACGGCGAGAAGATCCTGACGCCCGAATATCCGTGGGAGCTGGTGCAGATCGGCAATTGCGGCCCGCCGATCGAGCTCGACGAGGGCTGGCTGCTGCTGACGCACGGCGTCGGCGCGATGCGGAAATATTCGATCGGCGCGGTGCTGCTCGACAAGGACGATCCGTCGAAGGTGATCGGCCGGACGAGCCAGCCGATCCTCGCCGCGAAGGACCAGGACCGCGAGGGGTATGTGCCCAACGTCGTCTATAGCTGCGGCGCGTTGAAGCATGGCGACACGATCTTCATGCCGTACGGGATCGCCGACAGCTCGGTGGGCTTCGCGTTCGTACCGATCAAGGACATGCTTGCTGCGATGAAGTGAAGGGGGCGTCCAGACGGACGCCATCCTTCTCCCACGCGTAAACACCGTCCCTGCGTCAGCACCACCCCGGCGAAGGCCGGGGCCCAATTGGGGGACGCAGATAACGTCGAACTGCGCTCCGTTACGACCACCTTTCCAATTGGGCCCCGGCCTCCGCCGGGGTGGTGAAATGGGCCAAGGTCCCAACACAATCTTGTTCTCCCGCGAAGGCGGGAGCCCAGTCTGGATCCCCGCCTTCGCGGGGAAACAAGCTTACCGCGAAGCCGCCATAGTCCGCCGGTACATCACCCACGTCAGCACCGCGAACAACACCGTCCCGCCAACCAGCGCCACGCTCGCAAACCCGTCCCCGACCAGCGCCAGCGGCGTCTCCTTGTTGGTCAGATACACGATCCCTGCAAAGCCAACGCCCCACAGCGACTCCCCGACGATCATGCCGGTAGCGGTCAGCACGCCCATCCGCTTCGCCAACTCAGGATCGCGAGCCCGATCCGCCCAGCGATCATACGCAAACCCGACGACCGCCCCGATCGTCACCGGCAACGTCACCGACATCGGCAGATACACGCCGAGCCCAACACCCAAAGGCGGCAACCGCAGCTTGCCCGCCTTGCCGAGCAACTCGTCGACCGCGATCACCAAAACGCCAGTCAGCGCCCCATAGCCGATCATCGCCCAGTTGAGGTTCCCCCCCAACACGCCCTTCGCGAGCGCCGAGATCAACGCCGCCTGAGGCGCCGCCAGCGCATTCGGCCCCGCCCCCGGCGCCCCTGCGAACCCCAACGTGCTCCCGAGCAAGTTCAGCACCGGCGGCACCACGATCGACCCGAACACCACGCCGATCAGCAACGCCACCTGCTGCTTCCACGGCGTCGCGCCGACCAACTGGCCCGTCTTCAGATCCTGCAAATTGTCGTTCGAGATCGTCGCGATCCCGAACACGATCCCCGTCACGATCAGCCCGTAGGCAACCAGCGCCTGCGTCGTCCCCGGCTCGACCCCGCGACCGAACCACGACACCAGCAGGATCGACGCCGCGAGGATCGCGAGGATGCCGATCCCCGACACCGGCGAATTCGATGCGCCGATCAGCCCCGCCATGTACCCGCACACCGCCGCGATCACGAGGCCGATGACGAGGATGAACACGAGGCTCCCCGCGATCAGCCCGACCGCCGACGCCTCCAGCGGCCCGCCCTGCAAGACCGTCCACAGCAGGATACCGATCGGCACCAGCATAGCCAGCGAGCCGATCCCGACGATCCCGATCGGAATGTCGCGCTCTTCGAGAGCCAGCACTTCGCCGCCACGCTTGGCCGCCGATGCCGCCAACGCCGAGCGGACGCCGCCGACCACCGGCCCGGCGATCTTGAGCAACGTCCAGATCGCCGCGACGCCGATCACGCCCGCGCCGAAGAAGCGGACGTCCGAGCGGAACACGGTGTTGGCGATCACCTCCGCGGTGCCGGTGACGCTGCCACCCGAGGTCAGGATCGGCAGCAATATCCACCAGCCGATCACCACGCCCGCGAACATCGCCATGCCGACCGAGATGCCGACCAGATGCCCCGCGCCGAGCAACGCGAACGACAGTCCGCCCGAGATCCCGGTCGCACCCGCACCGACGCGGAACCATGTCGCGGCTTCGGCGGCGGCGAGCTTGGTCTGCGTCAGGATCGCGAACCCGGCCGAGACGACCGCGTTGGCGACGATGATGCCGAGTCCGCGCGCGCTTTCCTCGCCGCCTTCGCGACTGCCCGCGCCGACTTTCAGCACTTCGGCGGCCGCGCGGCCTTCCGGATACGGCAGCACCGTGTCGACGACGAGCGCACGGCGCAGCGGCACCGAGAACAGCACGCCGAGCACGCCGCCGAACATCGTGATCGCCGCGGTGGTGAAGAACGGAAAGCCCTGCCACCAGCCGATCATCACGAGCCCCGGCAACACGAAGATGATCGCCGCGAGCGTGCCCGCGGCGGACGCAATGGTCTGGACGATGTTGTTCTCGAGGATCGTCGAATCCTTGAACAACCGCAGCACCGCCATCGAGATTACCGCGGCCGGGATCGACGTCGCGAACGTCAGCCCGATCTTGAGCCCGAGATACACGTTGGCCGCGGTGAACAGCAGCGTGATGATCCCGCCGAGCACGATCCCGCGAAACGTAAGCTCGCGCATGCTGGTCTCGGGGCCCGTGTCGGTTACGCCCCGCGTCGCGTCGGTCATGTCGTCAGCCTCAAATCAATTCGGGCGACTTGTGGCATGATGTGCGATCAGAGGAAACAGTATCGACCGTAACCAGCCTGTTCTCCCGCGAAGGCGGGAGTCCAGACTGGGCTCCCGCCTTCGCGGGAGAACAAAGGAGGAGGGAGCACCCCCCTCCCCGAACCTACCGAGCCGCCATCCGCCGCGCGAAATGGACCTCGACTGCCCGCGTGACGCTCTCCGCGATCCGGTGCCGCCCCTCTTCGCTATCCAGGAACGCCGCGTCCTGTGGGTTCGAGATATACCCCGTCTCGAACAGGATCGACGGCATGTCCGGCGCCTTCAGGACCATCAGCGACGCCATCCGGTGGAAGTTCGCCTTCAGCGGCATCAACGGCTTGGCCTCACGCCCGAGCAACCGCGCGAAGGTCGCCGACGCGTTCATCGTCTCGCGCTGCGTCAGGTCGATCAGGATCGACGACACGTCCGCAGGCGCCTCGCCGAGGTTCACGCCCGAGATCACGTCCGCCTTGTTCTCCCGCGCCGCCAGCCGCGCGGCTTCCTTGTCCGAAGCCACCTCCGACAACGTGTACGCCGTCGCCCCGGTCGCGTTTTCCGATCCCGTGCTGTCGCAGTGGATCGAGATGAACAGGTCACCCTTGAGCCGCCGAGCAACCCCATATCGCTCGCGCAAAATCAGATAGCGGTCGTCGTTCCGCGTCAGCGCCACGCGCACGCGCCCAGACGCGAGCAGCTCGTCGCGGATCGCCTTGGCGACCTTCAGCGTCACGTCCTTCTCGCGCAGTCCGTTCGGCCCGATCGCACCCGGATCGACACCGCCATGCCCCGCATCGATCACCACCAGCGGCCGCGTATCGTCGCCCTGCACGCGCGGCAGTTTCATGCCCCGCGCCTTGGGCGGCACCGGCACCGACACCTTGTACTTCGGCCGCGAAGCCGCCCCGAAATTGAATGGGAAGAAGTTCAGCGGCCCGGCGATCCCGGCTTCCGCGAACTGATCGTAATCGACCGTGCGCAACGCCAGCGTCAGCTCGCGTCCGTCGGAGTCGAACCCGCCGTCGGTGACGATCGCCGGCTCGGCCAGATCGAACACCATCCGCATCCCCGATCGCCCGATGAGCATCTGCGTGACGCCGGTCACCAACCCGCGCGCGGCGACCTCGCGCCCCGGCGTCGCGCCCGACACGTCGACCGCGATCTGGCGCGGCCCCGTGAGCACGCGGCTGGCGGCATCGCCGACCGCCTCGTCGAAGCGAATGACGATCCGCCCGTCCCTGATCGCGACGCTCTGCACGGTCGCCGCCCAGGCGGGAATGCTCGCCAGCCAGCCGGCGATGAGGGCGATGACCGTCAACACCTCGCGTCCTTGCCGTGCGGCCCTGCCGCCGGTCCAGCGAAAACCCATGCTACACCCCTTTGATCGATACATCCGATCTCTGTGAGCGAGCGATAGCGCCTCGCATCACAAGACGCGGTTGCGCAGTGCGGTTAATTTGCCGTTTGCCATGTATTTGCCGGCAAGGCTCTGCCGCCCCGGCAAGTCTGCGCCTCGCTGCCCCTATTTCGAGCCGAAACGCCCACGAAAGCGACGGTTCCGGGGCCAGTTGCGAGATCGGGTATGCAGTGCTAGTCCTGTCGTACAGCCGTGTGTCGCCTAGTTTTTACCAGCGACGCGCCGGTCTCGACGCCCGCCAGCGGATTCTCGCCGGCGCGGCAATTCAGGTTGACGCTCGAATGACGCATTCCCCCCGCCCCGCACTCCGACCGGCCTTCGCCGACGGACTCGCGGTCGTGCGGGCGCCGCAGGGAGAGTTCCCGCGGCATGCACTTCGCGCAGAGGCAGTTTCGCACACCATCCGCGAGTCCGGGCGTCCGTGCCCGACCGCACCACCATCAAGCGCGCGACGGCTGCCGACAGGCCCGGCGCGCGCGCGGAGAATCTATAATGACAACGCGCATGCTGATCGACGCACGCCACCGGGAAGAGACCCGGATCGCAGTCGTCAAGGGTAACCGGATCGAGGAATTCGATTTCGAGAGTGCCGAACGCAAGCAGCTCAAGGGCAATATCTACCTCGCCAAGGTCACGCGGGTCGAGCCGTCGCTCCAGGCGGCGTTCATCGATTACGGCGGCAATCGCCACGGCTTCCTCGCGTTCAGCGAGATCCACCCCGATTACTACCAGATCCCCAAGGAAGATCGCGACGCGCTGCTCCGTGAGGAAGCCGAGCACGCCGCCGAGGAAGCCGCCCTGCGCGCCGACTACGACTCGGACGAAGACGAGGGTGACGACGAGGACGACATCGAGCGCTTCGAGGACGATGGCGGGGTAGATCCCGACGTCGCCGAAGAACTCGAAGGTGGCGAAGCTGGCGAAGCACCCCGTCGCAAGCGCAAGCCGAGCGCCGACGATGCCGCGGTCGAGGATCTGCGCGAGCGTCGCATGAACCTGCGCCGTCGCTACAAGATCCAGGATGTGATCCATCGCCGCCAGGTACTGCTGGTACAGGTCGTCAAGGAAGAGCGCGGCAACAAGGGCGCGGCGCTGACCACGTACCTGTCGCTCGCCGGTCGCTACTGCGTGCTGATGCCGAACACGTCGCACGGCGGCGGCATCTCGCGGAAGATCTCGAACGCGGGCGATCGCAAGCGCCTCAAGACGATCATGGCCGACATGCAGCTGCCGCCCTCGATGGGCTGCATCGTTCGCACCGCGGGCCTCCAGCGCTCGAAGGTCGAGATCAAGCGCGACTTCGATTACCTTGCCCGCCTGTGGGACGGCATCCGCGAAGCCACGCTGAAGGCGTCGGCCCCCGCGCTCGTCTACGGCGACAGCGACCTGATCAAGCGTGCGATCCGCGACATCTACAACAAGGAAATCGAAGAGGTCATCGTCGAGGGCGAGGACGGCTATCGCCAGGCGCGCGAGTTCATGCGCCTGCTGATGCCGACGCACGCGCGGCGCATCAAGCATTACGCCGATCCCGTGCCGCTGTTCCAGCGCGCCGGCGTCGAGGATCAGCTTGCCGCGATGTACCACCCCGTCGTCCAGCTGAAGTCGGGCGGCTACCTCGTCATCAACCCGACCGAAGCGCTCGTCTCGATCGACATCAACTCCGGCCGTTCGACGCGCGAGCATTCGATCGAACAGACCGCGACCGCGACCAACCTCGAGGCCGCACAGGAAATCGGCCGCCAGCTCCGCCTGCGCGACATGGCCGGGCTCGTTGTCATCGACTTCATCGACATGGATAACAATTCCAACGTCCGTAAGGTCGAGAAGGCGATGAAGGAGGCGCTCAAGAACGATCGCGCGCGCATCCAGATCGGTCGCATCTCGTCGTTCGGCCTCATGGAAATGAGCCGCCAGCGCCTGCGCACCGGCGTGCTCGAAGCGTCGACCCGCGCCTGCCCGCATTGCGAGGGCACCGGCCTCGTTCGCACCGCATCGTCGTCGGGCATCTCGGCACTCCGCCTGATCGAGGACGAGGCCGCACGCGGTCGCGGTTCGCTGCTCACCCTGCGCGCGAGCCAGGAAGCGGCGGTCTACATCCTCAACCGCAAGCGCGCCGACATCGCCGAGATCGAGGATCGCTACGGCGTGATCGTCGAGATCATCCCCGGCCAGGACGAGGAAGGCGCGCACATGACGGTCGAGGCCAGCGGCCCGCCGCCCGCGCACGCGCCGAAGTTCGTCCAGATCATCGAGGAAGACGAAGACGACCTCCCCGAGGAGATCGAGGACGAGATCGAGGAAGAAGAGGTCGAGGAGGCCGAGGCCGAGGCTGAGCAGCCGCGCCGTCGTGAAGCTCGCGAAGGCAATGGCGAGCAGCGTGCACCGCGTGAAAACGGTCGCGATGCGGATGGTGAAGGCGGCAAGAAGCGTCGTCGTCGTCGCGGTCGTCGCGGTCGTGCACGTCCCGGTGAGGAAGGTGCAGCAGAGGGCGTCAACGAGGACGGCACGTTCGAGGACGCCGACACCAACGTCGAGGAGATCGACGAGGTCGAGGGCGACATCGTCGAAGTCGGCGGTGGCGAAATGGTCTCGGCTGGTGCGCCATCCGAGCAGGCCAATGGCGCAGAGGGCGAAGGTCGTCGTCGTCGCGGTCGTCGGGGACGTCGTGGCGGTCGCCGCAACGAGCAGGGCGCCGAGAACGGCCAGTCGGTCGCCGTCAGCAGCGTCGACGACGCCCAGCTGATCGCCGAGGCGCCTGAGCCGGAAGCGTACGAGCCGGTCGAGTCGACCTACGCCGAGCCGCCTTACGAACCGGCGTTCGAGCCGGTCGTCGAGGAAGTCCCGGTGGCGGAAGTCGCCGAGGGTCCGAAGATGCGCCGTCGTCCACGTGCCCGTGCGGCAGCCGCAGCGGCGAACATCGCCGAGGCGGTGGCCGATGCAGCACCCAAGGCACGCCGTGGTCGCAAGCCACGTGCGGTCGAGGCGGAAGCCGAGACGGTTGCACCGGAGCCCGTGGTCCCGGCGCCGATCGCTCCGGAGCCCGTCTCGGCCGAGCCGGCTGCACCGAAGCCCGGCCGTCGCCGTCGCGAGGCGGTTGCGGAAGCGACGATGGACGAGGTGAGCGCAACGCCCGCCGAGACCATCGAAGCGTCGGCGCCCAAGCCCAAGCGTGCGCGTCGTAAGGCGTCGGACGCGGTGGTCGAAGCCCCTGCGGTTGAAGAGGCAGTCGTCGAGGAAGCGCCCGCCAAGGTCGCCAAGCCCCGCGGTCGTCCGCGGAAAGCAGCCGTGGTCGATGCCGGCGATGCCGCCCCGACTAGCGAACCGCTCGCCGAGCCGATCGCAACCACCCCGCCCAAGGCCGAAGTCCAGCCCCAGGACGTCGCGACTTCGGACACCAACGACGACCCCGACGGCGCCCCCCGCCGCGGCTGGTGGCAGCGCACCTTCGGCTAACGCCGGACGCTAAGACCAAAGAACGGGCGCGACCGAAAGGCCGCGCCCGTTTTCGTTTGTGGGGAGCGATCGTCCGGACGCGCGGTATCCGTGAGCGCCCAATGCCTCACGTGGCGAACGAGAAAAGCTTGTATCCCCGCGAAGGCGGGGACCCAGACTGGGCACCCGCCTTCGCGGGTGAACAAGACACGGGGGCGATACGAGGTTTGAGTTCCAGCACCGTAGTGACGCACGCCGAACTCCCCCATCCACAACCACCCCGGCGAAGGCCGGGGCCCAATTGGAAAGGTGGCAATAACGAAGCGCCACCCCCAGTTAGCCCGGTCCCCCAATTGGACCCCGGCCTCCGCCGGGGAGGTGCCAGATCATGGCGGCTCAACTCTCGCGAAGACGGCGCACAGGAGCGAGTCGCACGAGTGCCGCCCCCCCCGCAAACCCCTGTCCTACAAACCCAAACCCTGCTCCCCTCCCCCAATGCCACCCACACCCCCAACCAACCGCAAAACCGCTCCCAGCGTCTGCACTTCCTATACTTCACTCCACCGCACGCCCGACCGCACGACCATTGCCCCCCCGCCCCCAATCGACGATACCCCGTGATATGAAGCGCCTAGTAGCCGCCGCAGCCACCGCCCTCCTCCTTTGGACGACGCCCCTACAGGCCCAGTCGATCCTCCGCGACGCCGAGACCGAAACCATGTTCGCGGAGATGTCGAACCCGCTGATCAAGGCGGCCGGGCTCTCGACGCGCGACGTCAAGGTCGTCCTCATCAACGACGAGTCGATCAACGCGTTCGTCGCCGGCGGGCAGACCGTCTATGTCCACTCAGGGCTGATCCAGGCCGCCGACAAC
Source organism: Sphingomonas sp. CFBP 13728 (assembly GCF_014841895.1). Lineage (NCBI taxonomy): Bacteria > Pseudomonadati > Pseudomonadota > Alphaproteobacteria > Sphingomonadales > Sphingomonadaceae > Sphingomonas > Sphingomonas sp. CFBP 13728. The sequence continues at coordinate 103,820 of NZ_JACYUS010000002.1, forward strand.
GCCAACGAAGTCCAGGGCGTCATCGCGCACGAGCTCGGCCACATCGCCGACGGCCACGTCGTCCTCGCCGACCGCGGCACCAAGCCCGCAATGGGCATGTACCTGCTCTCGATGGTCCTCGGCCTCGCCGCGATGGCGGCCGGCAGCGGCGAGGCAGGTGCCGGCATCATGGCCGCGGGTCAGCAGGCGGCGATGGGCAGCTACCTCTCGTTCAGCCGAGTCCAGGAATCGACCGCAGACGCGACCGGCGCCAAGTTCCTCCGCGAGGCGAACGTCTCCGGCCGCGGCATGCTCAGCTTCTTCAAGAAACTGCAGCAGCAGGAATACCGCTTCGGCACCGCCAACATCGATCCGTTCATGCAGTCGCATCCGCTCTCGGGCGAGCGCGTTGCGACGCTCACCGCCGACCTGCAAGCCTCGCCCGCCTGGGCCAACAAACCCGACGCCGCGCTGGAGGAACGCTTCCGCCGCGTGAAGGCCAAGCTCGCCGGCTACGTCATGCCCTCCGACCAGACGCTGCAGGCCTATCCACCCAGCAACCAGTCGATCTACGCCCACTACGCCCGCGCCTACGCGTATCACAAAGCCGGCTACCCCGAGAAAGCCGACGCCGAGGCCAACGCGCTGGTGAAGGCCGAGCCCACCGATCCGTATTTCCTCGAGATCAAGGGGCAGATCCTGCTCGAAGCGGGCAAGCCGGTCGAGTCGCTGGCTCCCTTGCGCGAAGCCACCGAAGGCTCGCGCAACAACCCGCTGATCGCCACGACCTTCGGCCACGCGCTCATCGCAACCGAGAACAAGGCGAACTACCCCGAGGCGACCAGGGTCCTGCGCACCGCGGTCGGCCGCGACGACCAGAACCCGTTCGCCTGGATGCAGCTAGGCACAGTCTACGAACTGACCGGCGACACCGCGCGCGCCGCGCTCGCCACCGCCGAACGCGCGAGCATGGGCGGCGACATGCGGACCGCCTCGGCGAGCGCGCAATATGCGCTCGCGAACATCCCGGCGAACACGACCGACTGGATCCGCGCGCAGGATATCGCGATGGCCGCGCAGAACGAGATGGACGACAATCCCAAGCAGTATAAGCGCCGCAAATGAGCAAACTTACATTCCCGGCGATCGCGGTCGCGGGCGCCGTCATCGGAGGCCTCGCGGTCTGGGGTTTCGACCGCCAGGGCGGCGGCGTCGAGCGGGCGCAGGTCGAATCGATCGTCCACGACTATGTCCTGGCGCACCCCGAGATTCTCCCCGAGGCGATGGAGAAACTGCGCGACCGCGAGTCCGGCAAGACGGTCACCGCGAACCGCGACGCGATCGTCACGCCGTTCGGCAGCGCCTGGGCCGGCAACCCCAAGGGCGACGTCACGCTCGTCGAGTATTTCGATTACAATTGCGGATACTGCCGAGCGAGCCTGCCGATGATCGCCAAGCTGATCGCCGCCGACCCCAAGGTCCGCGTCGTTTTCCGCGAACTCCCGATCCTCAGCGCCGAGAGCCGCATCGCCGCCCGCGCGAGCCTCGCCGCCGCGCAACAGGGCAAGTTCGCCACCTTCCACGACGCGCTCTACGCCGGCGGCCCCGTCGACGACGCCTCGATCGCCGCCGCTGCAAGCAAGGCCGGGGTCGACGTGACGCAGGCCAGCTTCACCAAAACCGCCGACGCCGAAATAGCCAAGAACATGGAAACCGCCGCCAAGCTCGGCATGACCGGTACGCCCAGCTGGGTGGTCGGCGACCGAGTCCTGTCCGGCGCGTTGCCGCTCGAAGACCTGCAAAAAGCCGTAGCGGCGGCAAGGGCCGGCTAACCGTTCTCCTGCGAACGCAGGAGCCCAGGGTTACAAAGCGCGACGCCCGGTATCCTGGGCTCCTGCGTTCGCAGGAGAACAGGGCGGGAGCACTTACTTTCCCCCCTCCCCACCCCCATCTTCCCCTCACAAAAAGGGGTGCCAATGACCGAACCGATCCTGTCCATCGCGGGCGTCACCAAGACCTACAAGAGCGGCACCACAGCCCTCCATCCCGTCGACCTAGACATCCAGAAAGGCGAGATCTTCGCCCTCCTCGGCCCTAACGGCGCGGGCAAGACGACGCTGATCAGCATCATCTGCGGCATCGTCACGCCGTCCGCGGGCACGATCAAGGTCGCCGGCTACGACGCGATCCGCGATTACAAGCAGGCGCGCAGCCGCATCGGCCTCGTGCCGCAGGAACTCAACGTCGACATGTTCGAGACGGTGCTCGCCACCGTCACCTTCAGCCGCCGACTGTTCGGCCGCTCGGGCCACAGCGACTATATCGAACAGGTGCTCCGCGACCTCTCGCTCTGGGACAAGCGCGACGCGAAGATCCGCGAACTCTCGGGCGGGATGAAGCGCCGTGTCCTGATCGCGAAGGCGCTCGCGCACGAGCCCGAAATCCTGTTCCTCGACGAACCCACCGCGGGCGTCGACGTGGCGCTCCGCCGCGACATGTGGAAGCTCGTCCATCGCCTGCGTGAGGGCGGCACGACGATCATCCTGACGACGCACTATATCGAGGAAGCCGAGGAGATGGCCGACCGCGTCGGCGTCATCAACAAGGGCAAGCTGCTCCTCGTCGACGACAAGGCGTCGCTGATGAAGAAGCTCGGCAAGCGCGAACTCGACATCGCTCTCCAGGACCCGATGACGGCGCTTCCCGCCGACCTCGCAGAGTGGGACCTGTCGCTGGAAGACGACGGCAAGCGCCTCCGCTACGTGTTCGACGCACAGGCGGACCACACCGGCATCCCCTCGCTGCTACGCAAGCTCAGCGAGCTCGGCATCGGCTTCAAGGACCTCGAAACCAGCAAATCGAGCCTCGAAGACATCTTCGTCGATCTCGTCGGAGAACGCGCATGAATACCCATGGCATCTGGGCGATCTATCGCTTCGAAATGGCGCGCGCGCTGCGCACCCTGTGGCAGAGCCTCGTCACGCCCGTTCTGACTACCTCGCTGTATTTCATCGTCTTCGGCGGCGCGATCGGGAGCCGCATGCAGCAGGTCGGCGGCGTCGGTTACGGTAGCTTCATCGTCCCCGGCTTGATCATGCTGTCGCTGCTCACGCAGAGCATCTCGAACGCATCGATCGGGATCTACTTCCCCAAGTTCACCGGCACGATCTACGAGCTGTTGTCGGCGCCCGTGTCGGCAATGGAGATGGTGATCGGCTATGTCGGCGCGGCGACCACCAAGTCGGTGATCCTCGGGCTGATCATCCTCGCGACGGCGTCGTTCTTCGTGCCGCTGCGGATCGAGCACCCGTTCGCGATGATCGCGTTCCTGATCCTGACCGCGGTCGCGTTCAGTCTGTTCGGGTTCATCATCGGTGTCTGGGCCAACGGCTTCGAGCAGCTAAATTTCGTCCCCGCGTTGCTGATCACGCCGCTGACGTTCCTCGGCGGCGCGTTCTACTCGATTGACATGCTGCCCCAGCCCTGGCGGACGTTCAGCCTGTTCAACCCGGTCGTTTATTTGGTGAGCGGCTTCCGCTGGAGCTTCTTCGGCGTCGGCGACGTCGCGGTCGGAGTCAGCCTCGCGGTGACGGCGGGCTTTTTCGCCGTGTGCCTGATCGCGATCGCCTGGATCTTCAAGACCGGCTGGCGAATGAAGAACTGACGGCGGAACCATGTTTCCCCGCGAAGGCGGGGACCCAGTCTGGGCTCCCGCCTTCGCGGGAGAACAAGCTTCTTACCTCATAACCGGCAGAGTAATCCGCGACCCCGCGCAAACCTTCTGCGTCGCCTTCACGTAATCCCCAGCCTTCGCCCGCCCGATGTTCGGCACGAAAGACTGCGGGTTGCGGTCGATCATCGGGAACCAGCTCGACTGGATCTGCACCATGATCCGGTGCCCCGCCTTGAACACATGGTCATGGTCACGCAGCGGCACGTCCCACGCGACCACCTTCCCCGGTACCAGCGGCTGCGGCGCCGTATCGCTCGCCAGGAACCGCCCGCGCCGCACCTCCATCGCAATCGGCAACTGATACCCGTTGAGCGTCCGGGCATAGTCGCCCGGCTGCAGGCTACGCCCCGTCATCGACTCGGTATCGTCGGGCAGCACGTCGATCAGCTTCACCACGAAATCGCCGTCCGTCCCGCTGGTCGACGCCTGCAACGTCGCCGACAGCGCCCCCGTCACGGTCAGGTCGGCAGTCAGAGGCTCCGACACATACCCCAGCACGTCGGGCCGGTGATCGACGAAACGCTGGTCGTCAGCCTCCCACCACGCCCAATCCGGGCTGGCATAGGTCGCCGACATCGGTCGCCGGCGGAACGGCACCGGGTTCGCCGGATCGGAGACGTAATCGCGACATCCCTCACCCGCGGCCGGCGCGGTGAACGACAGGCTGCCGTCCGCATGCAGATACAACTCGCTCGTCTTCGCACCCGTCGGAGGCCAGGCGGCATAGGTCTTCCACACGTTAGACCCAGACTGGAACATCTTCGCCGCAAAGTCCGGCCGCGGCCCCTTACCGTGCAGCCAATAGGCAAAGAACGGCGCCTGGATCTGCTCCTGGAACTGCGTGCCACTCGCCGTGCCAAGCGGGATCGGCCCGAGATGATCCGCCACCCCCTGCCACCCGCCATGCCGCCACGGCCCCGCCACCATCTGCGCGAGGTGGTTCGGATCGTTGCGCTTCTGCTTGGCGTAAATCTGCCACGAGCCCCAAGGATCCTCCTGATCCCAGAACCCCGCGACGTTCAGCGTCGGCACCGTCGTCTTGCCAAGCGAATCGGTCCAGCGCTGCGCGGTATAGAACCCATCGTGATTTGGGTGATCGAGCAGCGACGTGAACATCGGCACGCGCCCCTTGAACACCGTCCGATCGATCGCCTCCGCCGACCCAGCCTTCAGGAAATAGTCGTACGTGTCGCTCGAATATGCGAAGTCGGAATTCTTCGTCTTGTCGAGCTGCAACGACGACACCCAGTCGGTCGCATAGCTCAACCGCAGCGCGCCGTTGCGGTGGAGATCGTCCGACTGCCAGTAATCGATCCAAGCAGCCTGCGGAGACATTGCCTTTAACGCCGGATGTGGATTCGCCAACGCGACGGCGGCGGCGAAACCGGGGTACGACACGCCCCACATGCCGACCTTGCCACTGTTGGCCGGGACATTCTTCACCAGCCAGGCGACCGTATCGTAGGCGTCCGTAGCCTCGTCGACCGCTTTCGGATCGTTCGGATGCACCGCAGTCGACAGCGTAAAGACGCCGTCCGACTTGAACCGCCCGCGCATCGACTGGAAGACGAAGACATAGCCATCCTTCATCAACGGTCCGAAGCGATCGGCGGTGGGAAACGGCGCATCGGGCACGCCGTAGGGGGTTCGCTGGAGCAGGATCGGCAGCGGCCCGGTCATCCCGCGCGGCCGCATGATCACCGTCTGCAACTTCGCGCCGTCACGCATCGGCACCATCACCTCCTCGAAGGTGAAGGGCGACTGGGTCACGGTTTGCGGCGCGTTCTGCGCGAGCGTGGCGGCCGGGACAGCTGCGGTGACTGCAAGCGCGAGCAGGAGGGCGTGACGCGACATGGAATTTCCCTTCGTGGACCGTGCAACGATTGGACGAACCCACGCGCACGAAGTCAAGCCGCGCGCCATGCTCCGCTCAGCATCGGCCGCAATGCCAGCGAGTTGAGATCGATCAGCGCGTGCAGGACCATTGCCAGCCACAGCTCCCCGGTCATCAGATACACCGCCGCCATCAGCGCGCCGACCAGCGTGGTCGCGATCACGCCCGCCCGTCCCTGATACAGATGCATCGCGCCAAACGCCGCCACCGCGACGCCGAACGCGACGAACGCGCTGCCCGATACGAGCGCGACCAGCAGCGGCAGGAACAGGCGGAAGACGAGCTCCTCGGAGATGCCCGCCGCGATCGACATGGCCGCGGCATGCGCGATCTCCGGCCGGTTGCGCGGGAGTAGCGAGCCGACGTTGCCGATCGTCTTGAGGATCCGCCAGTTGCCCCGCGTCGCGAGCACCGCGCCGATGATCAGGCCACCGAACGCGCTGCCACCGATCATGCCGAGCAGTTCCGCGCGGCTGTCGCCGGCGAGGCTTGGCAGGAGACTGCGGAGGGCGTCGAACTCAGGGGGGACGGTGACGATGGCATCGAGCCTGCCGAGCAGCGCCAGCCCGATGATCGCCGGCAGGACGAACGCGATCGCGGCCTTGGCAATCCACAGGCGGTAGGTTTTTTGGCGCGAGGCGGTGTCGGGGAGCCGCTTGATGCGGCGATAGCCGAAGAGGTCGCCCTTGAGGAACCAGACTAGGCTCATGAGGATGGCGAGGAGGAGAGTGTTGGGAAGGATCATGCTGACACTTCCACCTCCCACCCCTTCACCGCTCTACTTCCTTGTTCTTCCGCGAAGGCGGGAGCCCAGTCTGTGTCCCCGCCTTCGCGGGGACACAATACTTGGTCAGTCCCCTGCCCTAGCAAAGTGCCCCACCCCGGCGGAGGCCGGGGCCCAATTGGGGGAGGTCGCTAACGGAGCGTTGCGCTTAGTTACTCCGGACGTTCCAATTGGGCCCCGGCCTTCGCCGGGGTGGAGCTTACTTTGCAACTGGCATGGTCGCCAGATCAATCCGTCCGATGCTCACCCTTAACCCAGCGCACCGTCCCCGAAGACGCCCGCATCACCACGCTCTCGGTGGTCATCTTGCCCTTCTTCCGCTTCACGCCAGCCAACAGCGACCCATCCGTAACCCCGGTCGCCGCAAAGATGCAGTCGCCCTTCGCCAGTTCCGAAAGGTCATACTGCTTGTCGAGATCGGTGATCCCCCACTTCGCCGCGCGCCCACGCTCGTCGTCGTTGCGGAACAGCAACCGCCCCTTGAACTGCCCGCCGACGCAGCGCAGCGCCGCGCATGCCAGCACGCCCTCGGGCGCGCCGCCGGAGCCCATGTACACGTCGACCGTGGTCTCTGGATCCGACGTGGCAATCACGCCGGCAACGTCGCCGTCACCGATCAGCATGATCCCGCAGCCGACTTTCCGGAGCTCGGCGATCAGCGCCTCGTGACGCGGCCGATCGAGCACGCACACGATCAGGTCGCGCGCCGGCACGCCCTTTGCGGCGGCGACGGCGTTGATGTTCTCGGTCGGCGTCTTGTCGAGATCGATGATGCCCTCGGGATAGCCCGGCCCGACCGCGATCTTGTCCATGTAGACGTCGGGCGCGTTGAGCAGCCCGCCCTCTTCGGCGATTGCCAGCACGGCGAGGCTGTTCGGCCCCGCGGTCGCGCAGATCGTCGTGCCTTCGAGCGGATCGAGCGCGATGTCGATCTTCGGGCCCTTGCCGATCGCCGAGCCGACCTTCTCGCCGATGAAGAGCATCGGGGCCTCGTCGCGCTCGCCCTCGCCGATCACGACCGTGCCGTCCATGTACAGCGAGTTGAGCGCCTCGCGCATCGCCTCGACCGCGGCCGCATCCGCTGCCTTCTCGTCGCCGCGCCCGACGAGCGTGGAGGCGGCGATCGCCGCTGCTTCGGTCACGCGGACCATTTCGAGGACGAGAACGCGGTCGAGAACCTGGCTGGCGGCAGCGGTCAAAATATTTCTCCTCGGTATGTTTCGTCCCGGATAGGCAGCGTCCGCGTCGTTGTCGACCCGACACGAGCCTCGCCGGGACGAGACGTGGGGCGCGCGCCGTCAGTCCCGCAGCAGATCGTTAATGCTGGTCTTAGAGCGCGTCTGCGCATCCACGCGCTTGACGATCACCGCGCAGTACAACGCCGGCTTGCCGTCCCCGCCACCGATCGAGCCCGGCACGACGACCGCGTACGGTGGCACTTCGCCCTTGAACACTTCGCCGGTCGCGCGATCGATGATCTTGGTCGAGGCGCCGAGATACACGCCCATCGACAACACCGCGCCCTCGCCGACGCGAACGCCCTCGGCGACTTCCGCGCGCGCACCGATGAAGGCACCGTCGCCAATGATGACCGGATCGGCCTGCAACGGCTCGAGCACGCCGCCGATGCCGGCGCCGCCCGACAGATGCACGTTCTTGCCGATCTGCGCGCACGACCCGACCGTCGCCCAGGCGTCGACCATCGTCCCCTCGCCGACATAGGCGCCGATGTTGACGAAACTCGGCATCAGGATCGCGCCCTTGGCGATGAAGCTCCCGCGGCGAGCGACCGCGCCCGGCACGACGCGGATGCCCGCTGAGCGGAACTCCGCCTCGCCCCAGCTCGAGAACTTCGACGGCACCTTGTCGAACCCCGGGGACCCCGCCGAACCGCCGTCGATCACGACGTTGTCGTTGAGCCGGAACGAGAGCAGCACGGCCTTCTTCAACCACTGGTTGACCTGCCAGCCATCAGCGGTCGGCTCGGCAACGCGCGCGGTCCCTGCGTCCAGCATCGCCAGCGCGGACTCGACGGCGTCGCGAACTTCGCCCTTGGTATCGAGGCCGAGGTTCGCGCGGTCGTCCCAGGCGGCGTCGATGATGGTCTGCAAGGTCATGATGTCTCCAGGATGGTTTCGAGCCACGGCGCGAGCACCGGCACGATGAAATCGATGTGATCGCGCGCCGCGTCGGGCGACTGCTCGGAGCCGTTGTCGATCCACACGGTGGTCATCCCGATCGCCTTGGCCGGCGTCAGGTTGCGCGCCATGTCGTCCGCGAACAGCGACTCCCGCGGGTCGATATCGAATGCGGCGCAGAACCCGGCATAGGCGGACGCATGCGGCTTCGGCATCAGGTCCATCGCATGGATGTCATGGATCGCCTCGAAGCTCTCACCCAGCCCGAGCCGGTCGAGGATCTTCAGCGCATACGGCTTGTCGCCATTGGTGAAGACGAGTTTGCGCCCCGGCAGCTTCGCGATCGCGGCGACCAGCGGCGCGTCGTGCTCCAACACGTCCATCTCGATGTCGTGGACATGCGCCAGGAACGCGTGCGGATCGACATGATGCTCGGCCATCAACCCCGACAGCGTCGTGCCGTGATTGTGGAAATACCCCTTCTGCACGCGCCGCGCCTCGTCATGCTCGAGCCCGAGCAGATCCTGAATGAACCCGGTCATCCGCGCATCGACCTGCGCGAACAGGTCCGCGCTCGCCGGGTACAGCGTGTTGTCGAGATCGAAGATCCAGTTGCGGACATGGTCGAGGCGGGGGTCAAGGCGGGCAAGCATCGATCGGAACCTCTACGCAGAGCGTCGCTAGACGACAAGCCGGCTCTGTCCCCGGCGCGGTCCAGGCCAATGTTTACGATCGCTCAACGCTTTCAATTCCAATAGGTTATCAAGATCACAAAAGGGGTGACGTTGATGTACGGCGTAAGAGCTGGCCTATTGCGGTCGGCGGCATTGGGGACGACGGTCCTGCTCGCGGCGTGCGGCGGCGGCGGCGGCGGCATCAACAGCACCCCGACCCCACCAGCAGCGCCGTCTCCCGCGCCAACTCCGGCCCCTACGCCGACGCCACCCCCTGCTCCCACGCCGACGCCCACGCCGGCACCTTCTACAAACGACACTGCCGAATACCGTGCCACCGTCGGCGCCGTCTCGATGAACGCGCTCGCCGCCTATAACGTCGGCGCGACTGGCAGGGGCGTCAACGTCGGCGTGATCGACAGCGGCATCGACCTGCAGAGCCAGGAATTCGGCTCCCGCGTCTCCTCGGCATCGCAGGATGTCGCCGGCAACAGCACGATCGACGACGAGGGCGGGCACGGCACCGCGGTGGCCTTTACGCTGGCAGGGCGGCGCAACGGAGCGGGGTCGCATGGCGTGGCGTTCGACGCCACGCTGATCGTGATGCGCGCGGATCGTCCGGGCACTTGCGCTACCGCGAGCAAGGACGACGAGAGCAGCGGCTGCAAGTTCGGCACTGACGCGATCACGCGCGGCCTCGATGCCGCACGCGTGGCGGGTGCGAAGGTCGTCAACATCTCGCTCGGTGGGTCCGACATGCCGCAGACCCTGAGGGACGCGATCGGCCGCGCCACCGCGGCGGGTCTCGTCGTCGTGATCGCGGCAGGTAATGACGGCTCGGCCAACCCGGATCCGTTCACCAACGTCGCGGGCGAAGCGCAGGCGCGCAACCAGGTCATCATTGCAGGATCGGTCGGGTCCGGCGACGGCATCTCGACGTTCAGCGACCGGGCCGGCAGCAGTGCGACGCACTTCCTCACGGCGGTCGGCGAAAGCGTCCGCGCGCCCGACGCGACCGACACAGCGTATCTGTGGTCCGGCACCTCGTTCGCGGCGCCGCAAATCTCGGGCGCGGTCGCGTTGCTCGCACAGGCCTTCCCCAACCTATCCGGCGCGCAGATCGTCGACATCCTGTTCAAGAGCGCGCGCGATGCCGGCGCACCGGGGGTCGACGCGATCTATGGCAACGGCGTGCTCGACCTGACCCGCGCCTTCCAGCCGATCGGGACGACCTCCGTGGCGGGCTCGAAGGCGGTGGTCTCGACAAGCGGCAACGCGACGCTGTCCGCCCCCATGGGCGACGCCGTGCAGGGCGAACTCGGCGCGGTGATCCTCGACGGCTACAGCCGCGCGTTCGCGATCGACCTCGCCAAGACGATCGCGCGCCGCAGCCCGGAACGCTCGCTGGGCGGCGCGCTCCAGTCGCGATTCCGCACCGTCGCGCTGGCGCAAGGCGGCATGACCGTCTCGATGACGCTCGCCCCGCGCGCCAACGGCGACGTAGCGCTCGATCGCACCTCGCTCTCCACCGCCGACGCGACCAGCGCACGCGCGATCGCCGGAATGGTGACACAGAAGCTCGGCAGCACGCTCTCGTTCGGGTTCGGCTTCGCGCAAGGCTCGGGCGCGCTCAGCGCACAGCTATCGGGCCAGTCCGAACCCGCCTTCCTGATCGCCAACACCGGCGGCCTGGGCTTCGACAGCAACACGCGAGCGTCGAGCGCGATGCGGCAGAGCTTCGGGGGGTTCGGCTTCACCGCGGGTATCGAGACTGGCGACGTCCTGACGCAGCGTGACGGCGACCTCCGCCTGCGCGACCGCTGGCAGCGCTCCGGCTACAACCGCGCCTCGCTGACCGTCGACCGCCGCTTCGGCGCGCTCTCTACGATGGTCGCCGCGACGCGGATGGACGAGCGCGACACCGTTCTCGGCGCGCACTTCGACGCAGCGCTCGGCGCGACTCGCGCGGCAACGTGGTTCGTCGATACCAAGGCACGGTTCGATGCCGGCGCCGGCTGGAGCATCGGCGGGTCGATGCGCCAGGGCTGGACCCGCGCGGCGGTGCGCGGCGGTCTCGGCGGCGACGGCCTCGTCCGCACCAACGCCTTTGCGGCCGACATCGGCAAGGACGGCGTGTTCGCCCACGACAGCATCGGCCTCCGCATCGCGCAACCGTTGCGCGTTGCCCGCGGCGGCATCGACCTCGGGCTCCCGACCTATTACGATTACACGTCCGGTACCGTCACCAACTGGACGACCCAACGCCTCAACCTCGCCCCGCAAGGCCGCGAACTCGACATTGAACTCCGCTACGGCGTCCCCGCACTCGGCGGTGGCCTGGACACCAACCTGTTCTTCCGCCGCGACCCCGGCAACTTCGCCGCCCTCCCGAACGATTACGGCATGGCGATGCGGTACAGCCTGGGGTTCTGAGAGCCGGCCCCTCATCCTCCCCCTTGCGGGGAAGGATTACGGGTCGATTCGTCAAAAAGCTGGATAAGCTACCGCTCGGTACCTATCTCTGCCGCATGACACGCTATTCCCTGCTCGATCTGGTCCCCGTCATCGAAGGCGGCACCGTCTCCCAATCGCTCGCCAACGCGGCCGACCTCGCGCGGCACGCCGAGAGCGTCGGGTTCCAGCGCTACTGGGTCGCCGAGCACCACGGCATGACCGGCATCGCGTCGGCCGCGACCGCCGTCGTGATCGCGCACATCGCCGCCGCCACGAATACCATCCGCGTCGGCTCGGGCGGCATCATGCTCCCCAACCACGCCCCGCTGACGATCGCCGAGCAGTTCGGCACGCTCGACGCACTCTTCCCCGGTCGCATCGACCTGGGCCTCGGCCGCGCGCCCGGTTCCGACCAGCGCGTCGCCCGCGCGATGCGCCGCACGCTGGAAACCGACGCCAACGCCTTCCCGCAGGACGTGATGGAGCTCCAGAGCTACTTCGCCAATGACGGCCAGACCGGCATCGTCGCGACCCCGGGCGCAGGTGCGGACGTCGAGATGTGGATCCTCGGTTCCAGCACGTTCGGCGCGCAGCTGGCGGCGGCACTCGGCCTGCCCTACGCGTTCGCTTCGCACTTCGCGCCCGATGCGCTCGATGCCGCACTAGCCATCTACCGTCGTGATTTCCGTCCATCGGCGCGGCTTGCGAAGCCGCACGTCATGGCCGGCTTCAACGTGTTCGCAGCCGAGACCGACGCGGAAGCCGAACTGCTCGCCACCTCGCAGCAACAGTCGTTCGTGGCACTACGCACCGGCAACCCAGGTCAGATGAAGCCGCCTCTCGCCGGCTATCGCGAGTCGCTCGGCGCGCAGGGCAACCAGATCCTCGACCATGTGCTGCAATGCTCGGCGGTCGGCAGCGCGGCCAAGGTCGCGCGCGGCATCGCGGCGTTCGTCGAGCGGACCGGCGTCGACGAGGTCATGGTGACCAGCGCGATCTACGACCACGAGGCCCGCAAGCGGAGCCTGTCGATCACCGCGGACGTGATGCAGGAACTGAAGATCGCCGCGTAATCAGGCCGCAAACCGCTCCCGCTTAAGACACCACCCCGGCGAAGGCCGGGGCCCAATTGGGGGACGGTGGTAACGGAGGGCTGCGCATCGTTACTGCGACCTCTCCAATTGGGCCCCGGCCTCCGCCGGGGTGGTGCATGCGGGGGGCGCGCGACCTATTCCCCCGCCCATTCCTTCAGCAGTGTATACGCGATCGCATAAGGCGGCGGCGCTACGAACGGCCCCTCCTCACCACGCAACACCGCGCGCACCATCTCGCGCGGCACCCACATCGCGTCCTCGAGCTCGTTCACATCGAGCGTGATCGCATCGTCCTCCGCCTCCGCGACGCACGCCATCATCAGCGAAGATGGAAACGGCCAGGGCTGGCTCGCGACATACCGCACCTCGCCGACCCGCACGCCCGACTCCTCGAGAATCTCGCGCGCAACCGCCTCCTCGATCGACTCGGCCGGCTCCACGAAGCCCGCAAGCGCGGAATACCGGCCCGGCGGCCACCCCTTGCCACGCCCGAGGAGCGCACGCCCGTCATGCTCGGCGATCATGATCACCACCGGATCGACCCGCGGGAAATGCTCGGTCCCGCAGTTCGGGCACTTCCGCGCCCACCCGGCGCGGAACATCTCGGTCGGCGATCCGCACTTCGCGCAGAACCCATGCCGGACATGCCAGTCGATGACACTGCGCGCGCCAGCGTAGGTCGCCGCCTCACCCGGCGCGAGCGCGGCCAGCACCGCCATCAGCGCAGGCGACCGCATCGCTGGCGCATTGTCGACACGCATGCCCGCCAGCAACGCCGCGAAATGCGGCCTTCCGCTCTCGTCGAGCCCAAGCAGGATCGGCTCGGCATCGTCCGGCATATCCGCCATCGACGTCCAGGCGAGATGCCCGTCGTCGGTCGTGCCCGGCAGCAACCCATCGAGCACCAGCAACCGTGCACGCCAGTCGCGCTGGGCCGCCGCCAACCCTTCCGGATCGTGCCGCAAAGCATCCGACCGGTCGAGCATCCCGCCGGTGAACCCAGGTGCCTCCATCACGCTCATCGGCGCAACCTCGCCGCATCCTGCATCAACGCCGCGACCACCTGCTCCCGCAGCGGAATGCGGTCCGCGGGGAAGTAGTTGACCATCACATTGCCGCGCGACCGCTTAAGCGGATCGACCCACGCAATCGTCCCCGCCGCGCCGCCCCAGGCATAGGTGCCCTTGCCCGGCCCGTTGGGCGTCGTTTCGAGCACGACCGATCCGCCCGCACCAAAGCCCATGTTGCTGCCCTTCGTGCCACCGGTACCACCGCTCACGCCGCCATAGGTCACACCCGCCGGCAACAGGTTCGACGTCGCCAGCGCGATCGTCTCGGACTTCATCACGCGCACGCCGTCGAGCGTGCCGCCGTCCTGGATCATGTGCAGGAACCGATCGTAATCGCGCGCCGACATCACCAGGCCAGCGCCACCATACGGAAAGCTCGGCTTCTGGAGGAACACCGAGTTCGCCGCAGGATCGAGTGGCGTCCGCGTGTCGCCGACGAACGCGTAGTTGGTCGCCAGCCGGCCGACCTCGCTCTGCGGCACCTGCCAGAAGCTCGACCGCATCTTCAGCGGATCGAACAGCCGCGTCTGGACGAACCGCTCGAAGCTCATGCCGCTCGCGACCTCGATCACGCGGCCCATCACATCGAGCCCGATTGAATAGCTCCACTTGGTGCCAGGATCGGCGATCAGCGGCAGCGTCGCGACGCGGTTGGCGAATTCCTCCAGCGACTTCGGCCGGACGGGCCGCATCTTCTCTTCCATCGCCGCGCTGACCGACAGCGGCAGGATGCCGAGCCGCTCATACTCCTTGAGCAGCGGCCCCTTGGTGATGATCGTGTAGCCGAGACCGGCGGTATGCGTCAGCAGGTTGCGGATCGTGATCGGCCGCGCCGCCGGGCGCGTGGCAAGCGACGTGTCGGGGCTGGTCGCGACCTTCATGTCCTTGAACGCGGGGATGTATTTGCTGACCGGATCGTCGAGGTTAAGCTTGCCGTCCTCGACGAGCATCATCGCCGACATGCCGGTGATCGGCTTGGACATCGAATAGACGCGCCACAGCGAATCGGGGCCGGCGGCGGGCGCGTTCGGGTCGTCGCTGATCTTACCCGCGGACGGGAACAGCGTGGGACCATCGCCAGCACCAAAGGCGCCGACGATCCCCGGCATTTTGTTCTGCGCGACATAGCTGTCGAACAGCGCGGACGTGGCAGGCAGCAGCACGTTGACCGGGATCGTCATCCGCGGCGTCGGCCGAGCCTGCGGTCTCATTTGCGGACGCGGTTGCGCCTGCTGGGCATAGGCCGTGGCGGCAGCCAATGCGGCAAGTCCGCCAGTCGAAATCCAGTGCACCAGTTTCATGCAGCTCTCCGTATGGCCCCGTTCCGAATGGCTTTACCGGCCTTGGCGAAAACGGTCGGGAGGCCGGCGGTATCCAGCTCGTCGATCGGCCACCATTCGCTTGCCGTTGGAACGCGCGGTTGATGCGCCTCGACCGTCGCCACCGCAAGCGTCAGTTGCAGGTCGAAATGCGTAAATCCATGCGCGACGGTGACGTCCAACATCCGCCAATCCGCCTGCGCCGGTGCATCCTCGAAACCGGGGGGAACATCACCCCAAGGCCCGGTCGGAAACGCCCGCATCCCGCCGAGCAAACCCTTGTCCGGCCGCCGCACCAGCAAAACCTGCCCGTCGCGCTCCAGCCAGAATATCGTCCCGTACCGCTGAGGCTTGGCCGCCTTCTTCGCCTTCACCGGCAACCGTTCGGGCGCGCCCTGCTTGAAGCCTTCGCAAAACGCGCGGATCGGACACAGCAGGCATTTCGGCGCGCGCGTCGTGCAGATCCCCGACCCCAGATCCATCATCGCCTGCGCGAAATCCCCCGCCCGAGCATCCGGCGTGATCGAGTCCGCCGCCACCCGAATCGCCGGTCGCGCAGTCGGCAAAGGCGTCTGAATCGCGAACAGCCGCGCGACCACCCGCTCGACATTCGCATCGACCACCACGGCGCGCTCGCCAAACGCGATCGCCGCCACCGCTGCCGCAGTATATGCGCCGAGCCCCGGCAGCGCGCGCAGCTCCACCTCGGTCCGCGGAAACACGCCGCCATGCTCGGCGACCACAGCTTTCGCCGCCTTCACCAGATTGCGCGCCCGAGCATAATACCCGAGCCCAGCCCAAGCCGCCATCACATCGGCGTCATCCGCCGCCGCCAGACTCGCGAAATCCGGCCACCGCGCGGTCCACGCGAGGAACCGCGGCGTCACCGCGGCCACCGTCGTCTGCTGCAACATTACCTCGGACAGCCACACCCGGTACGGATCGACCGCCTCGCCCGGCTTCGCGCGCCACGGCAGGTCGCGTCGATGCGCGTCATACCAGTCGAGCAGGGCCCCTGAGACCGAAGAGCGCTTGGCGTTCACGCGTCGCCTATGGCATGGGTTCGCAGATGAGCAAGCCGCCCGTTTCTGTGCCTAAACCTGCGACGCCCAAGCCGGCGACGAAGCGCGTGAAAGGCAGGACCGACCCCGACGCCCCGCGTGAGAACCGCTCGCGCGCGGTCGCCGAGCTGTTGCCCGCGATCGGCGGCGCGGCATTCCGGCGATTCGGCTTCGTCCAGTCGTCGATCGTCAGCCGCTGGCCCGAGATCGTCGGCGCGAAACTGGCGGGCGCGAGCATTCCCGAATCGATCCGCTTCCCGGTCGGCAAGAAACAGGACGGCGTCCTGACCCTTACCGTCCGCGGCGCGCACGCCCCGATGATGCAGCACATCGCCCCCGAGATTATCGAGCGCGTGAACCGCTTCTTCGGTTACGCAGCGATCGTGAAGGTCGCGATCCGCCAGGGCGAGGTCGCCGCACCCGTCCCACGCAAGGCGCCGCCTTCGATCCGCCCGCTCCCCGTCGATCTCGGTATGAGCCTGAAGGGCATCGCCGATCCGGAACTGCGCGCCGTCCTCGAATCCCTTGCCGCCGGCGTCGCCTCGACGCATGGCCTTCCCAGGATCAATTGATGCGCGTCCTCTTTGCCGTCTTCGCCCTCTTCCTCCTGACCGGCGCCGCGCCCAAGCGCGACTGGTCGCAAACCGCGCGCATCCTCCCCTCGGGCGCGTACCTGATCGGCAACCCCGCCGCCCGCGTGAAGCTCGTCGAATATGCCAGCTACACCTGCTCGCACTGCGCCGACTTCTCGGTAAAATCCGAACCCGTGCTGAAGCGCCAGATGATCGCATCGGGCTCGACCAGCCTCGAATTCCGCCACTTCATCCGCGACCGGCTCGATCTGGCAGCGGCAATCCTCGCCCGCTGCACCGGCCCGAAGGGCTTCTCCGCCACCTCGTCCGCGATCTTCGCCGCACAGCCGCAATGGCTCGAGCGGGGGATCGAATATCAGCAAGGCAACGCCGCCCGCCTCGCCATGTACCCGGCGGCGGCACAGGTCCGCGCCAACGCCGACGGCTCCGGCCTGACCGCGATGATCAAGGCACGCGGGCTCTCGGACGCCGCGATAAACGCGTGCTTCGCCAACCAGCCCGAGATCGACCGCATCGTCAAACTGACCGCCGACGCGCCCAAGGAGATCGACTCGACGCCGACCTTCTATCTCAACGGCAAGATCGTACCCCATGTCGGCTGGGAACAGCTCGAACCCGCGCTCCGCAAGGCAGGCGCCAAGTGATCCACTGGAGTAACAGCATGAAGTTCGTAATCGCCCTCGCCGTCCTGCCGCTCGCGCTCGCCGCCTGCTCGAAGAACGATTCGACCGGCAACGTCGACCAGCCCGCCGCCGCGCCGGTAGCAGCCGCCGCAGCCCCCGCCGGCCAGAACTGGACCGAGACCGTCGTAAAGACCCCCGAGGGTTACCTGATGGGCAACCCGAACGCGCCGATCAAGCTCGTCGAATACGGCGCACGCTCGTGCCCGACCTGTGGCGCGTTCGGTCGCGAAGCCTACAAGCCGCTGACCGAGAAGTATGTCTCGACCGGGAAAGTCAGCTTCGAATTCCGCGACTTCCTCGTCCACGGTGCGCCCGACGTCGCGCTGACCCTGCTCGGCCAGTGCGGCGGCGTCGCACCGTTCTTCCCGATCCTCGAGCAGATGTACGGCAACCAGATCGCCTTCCTCGACAAGCTCCAGGCGATGACCCCCGACCAGCAGAAGGCGCTCGCCAACCAGCCGCCCACGGTCGTCGCCACCAAGCTCGCCGAGCAGATGGGCGCGATCGATTTCGTCAAGCAGCGCGGGATCCCGGAGGCGAAGGCGCGTGCGTGCCTCGCGGATCAGAAGCAGCTCGAAGTGATGGCCAAGCCGACCGAGAACGCGATGCAGGCCGGGACGGTCACGGGCACGCCGACGTTCCTGATCAACGACAAGAAGCTCGATCAGGTCGTGAGCTGGGATCAGATGGAGAAGGCGCTGAAGGCGGCTGGGGCGTAAGTTAACCGCTCTATAAGTAACTACCACCCCGGCGAAGGCCGGGGCCCAATTGGGGGAGGTTGCTAACGGAGATCAGCGTTTCGTTACCGCGACCTCTCCAATTGGGCCCCGGCCTTCGCCGGGGTGGAGGCAAGGGCGGTAAGCGTGCCCGCGGGCAGCCCGCCCCCCTTGTTCTCCCTCGAAGGCGGGAGCCCAGTCTGGGTCCCCGCCTTCGCGGGGACGCAATGTTCGGGGTTCGGTTCGTAATAGGATCCAACACTAGTCGTCGGGGGGCGCAAGAATGCAGATCAAGCGCCTCCGCATCACCGGCTTCAAGAGCTTCGTCGACCCAGCCGACCTCCGCATCGAACCAGGCCTCACCGGCGTCGTCGGCCCCAACGGCTGCGGCAAATCGAATCTCCTCGAAGCCCTCCGCTGGACGATGGGCGAAGCAAGTGCGAAATCCCTGCGCGGCGCCGGTATGGAAGACGTCATCTTCGCCGGCACCGCGACCCGCCCCCCACGCGACTTCGCCGAAGTCTCGATCCTCGCCGAAATAGCCGGCGACGAACGCGAGATCGTCCGCCGGATCGAACGCGGCGCCGGCTCCGCCTACCGGATCGACAGCCGCGACGTCCGCGCGAAGGACGTCGGCCTGCTCTTTGCCGACGCGGCCACCGGCGCGCACTCGCCCGCGCTCGTCAGCCAGGGCAAGATCGGCGCGGTCATCGCCGCCAAACCCGCCGACCGCCGCGCAATGCTGGAGGAAGCCGCCGGGATCGCCGGCCTCCACGTCCGCCGCAAGGACGCCGAGGGGAAGCTCCGCGCCACCGAAGCCAATCTCGCCAAGCTCGACGAGATCATCTCCGATCAGGACGCGCGCGCCGCCACGCTGAAACGCCAGGCCCGCGCCGCCGAACGCTACCGCCTCATCTCCGCGCAGATCCGTGTCGCCGAAGCGCGCACATTGTTCGCCCGATGGCGCGAAGCCGCCACCGCAGCCGATGCCGCCAAGGCCGAAGCCAGCGCCGCAGAAACTCGCGTCCACGCCACCACCGAAGCCGAGCGCGCAGCCGCCGCAGACCAGCACCGCGCGATCGAAGCCGTCTCCACCGCGCGCACCGCAGCGCTCGCCGCGCGCGACCTGGTCGGCGATCTCGCCCACCGCCTCGCCGCACTCAGGACCGAAAAGGCCAGCGTCGAGCGCAGGATCGCCGACCTCGCCGATGCCCGCGCCCGCATCGCCGACGACCGCGCCCGCGAAGGATCGCTCGCCAGCGACGCCGCCGCCGCGCTCGCGCGCCTTGCCGACGAGGCCAAGACGCTCGACACCGCGATCGCCGACGCCACCGCCGCAATCCCCGATCTCGACGCCGCGCTCGCCGAAACCGAACGCAGCGCCCGCGACGCCGAAGTCGCGCTGGCCCAGGCGCTCGCCACGCAAGCCCGCGACGCCGCCGAAGTCCGTGTCGCCAGCGCCGCGCTCGCCGCCGCCCGCACCCGCGCCGACCGCGCCGACCGCGACGCCGCGCAAATCGCCGCCGCCCTCCGCGCGCTCGGCGACCCCACGCCGCTAGCCGCAGAGCGCGAGACCGCCGCCGAAGCCCGACGCACCGCGACCGCCGCCGCAGAGTCCGCCCGTCAGGCCATCACCCAGGCAGACACCGACGAAGCCGCCGCGACCAGCGCGCGAGACGCCGCCGAAACCACCCGCGCCACCGCCCGCGCAGACCTCGCCGCGATCGACAGCGAAGTGACGGCGCTCACCAAGGCAACGCAGCGCAGCGGTCGCGATCGGCTGCTCGACCATGTCTCGGCCAGCACCGGCTACGAACGGGCATTAGCCGCCGCACTTGGAGACGATCTCGACAGCGGCCTCGATGCATGGGCCGGCGCCAAGCCCCGCAAAGACGACCCCGCCGCGCCCGCCGGTGCCGAACCGCTGGCAGAGCATGTCGACGCGCCCCCCGCCCTCGCCCGCAGGCTCGCGCAGGTATTCGTCGTCGACACCGACGGCCAGCAACACCTCGCCGTCGGCCAGCGCATCGTCACCCGAGACGGCCAACTCCGCCGCTGGGACGGCTTCACCGCAACCGGCACCGGCGCGGCCGCCGCCGAACGCCTCGTCCGCCGCAACCGCCTCGCCGCACTCCAAGCCGCCCGCCCCGCTGCAGCCAAGGCGCTGGACGACGCCGAACGAACCCGCGCCGTGATCGACGAGCGCATCGCCCAGACCCGAAGCCAGTCGCAAACCGCCCGAGCCACCCTGCAACGCGCCGAAACTGCCGCGCGCGACGCCCTCCGCCAGGAAGACCGCGCCGCCGCCGCGCTCGAACGCCTCGCCACCCAGCGCGCAGACCTCGACGTCCGCGCGCACCGTATCGCCGACGACGTCGCCGACGCGCACGCCGACCGCACCCGCGCCGAAGCCGCCATGGCCGCCGTCCCCGACGGCACCGCCAACGCGCGCCAGGTCGCCGCGCTCCAATACGACGCCGAACGTGCCCGCGCCGCCGTCGCGCAGGCCCGTGCCGATCGCACCACGCTCGACCGCAGCATCGCCACCCACCGCGAACGCTTGGCCGCCGCCCAAGCAGACACCCGAAGCTGGCGCGCGCGCGCCGGTGAAGCCGCCAAGCGCATCGCCGCCATGGACGCACGCGAAACGACGCTGGGCGCCGACCTCGCCGCGATCGCCGCTCGCCCCGCCGCCCTCGACGCTGAAATCGAGACGCTCGACGCCGAACACCGGGAAGCGCGCACAACCGCCGACGCGCTCCTCGCCACCGAACGCACCGCGGAAACCGCCGCCCGCACCGCCGACGACGCCCACCGCGCCGCCACCGAAGCGCTCGCCGTCGCCCGCGAGGCCCGCGCCGGGGCGATCGCGCGCGTCGAGAACCACGAAGCGCACCGCCTCGATCTCGGCCGCCTCTCGGGCGAGCGCTTCCAATGCCCCGCCCCCGTCCTCCCCGAACGTCTCGGCTTCGCGGTCGCCGACGTCCGCGCGCCAGCCGAAGAGTCCGCCACACACGATCGCCTCACTACCGACCGAGAACGGATCGGCCCGGTCAACCTCGTCGCCGAGGCCGAACTCGCCGAACTCGAAGAGTCCGCGCGGGGCAACGCGGTCGAGCGCGACGAACTCGGGCAAGCCGTCAACCGCCTGCGCGGCTCGATCGGCACGCTCAACCGCGAAGGCCGCCAGCGCCTGCTTGCCGCGTTCGAGGCGGTCAACGGCCATTTCCAGCGGCTCTTCACCACGCTGTTCGACGGCGGCAGCGCACATCTCGAACTGATAGACTCCGACGACCCGCTAGAAGCCGGCCTCGAGATCATGGCGCAACCGCCCGGCAAACGCCTCCAGTCGCTAACGCTGCTGTCGGGCGGTGAGCAGGCGCTGACCGCGGTCGCGCTGATCTTCGGCCTGTTCCTCACCAATCCCGCGCCGATCTGTGTGCTCGACGAGGTCGACGCGCCGCTCGACGACGCCAATATCGAGCGCTTCTGCGACCTGCTCGACCGGATGTCGCGCGACACCGACACGCGCTACCTCGTCGTCACGCACAACGCCGTCACGATGAGCCGCATGCACCGCCTGTTCGGCGTAACGATGATCGAACGCGGTGTCAGCCGCCTCGTCTCGGTCGACCTGCAAGCCGCGACCGGACTCATTGCAACGGCGTAGGGAGACAATCCACGTTCGCGACGTTGACCCTCGATGTTCCTCGACGAATCCAGCATCTGGCCACGCAAGGAGGATCTGCCTCCGCGCAAGCCCGTGTATCGTCACGAGAAGGCGCTGACCCGCCTGATCTTCGTCTATCTCTTCCTGTTGCTGCTCCTGCCCGTAAGCCTCGGCGGCATGGTCGACCTGATCCGCTACGTGTTCGACTAACTGATCGCTGTCCTACACGTCCCGATCCTGACAGCGTTCCGACGCCGAGATCTCGAGACTTTCCTACCCGAGAAACCGCCCCTGCGAAAACGCTCCCAGCGTCTGTACTTTCTATACTTCACTTTGCCGCCATGACCGAGAACCGCCCCGCATCAGCGACATAGCGACAAGTTGATCTCCATCACTCGACACCCCTTTTCGCGGAACGTAAGACGAACGAATGGCCCAACTCGACACCCGTGAAAAGCTCGAGATCCTCGCCGACGCCGCCAAATACGATGCGTCCTGCGCGTCGTCGGGCACGACCAAGCGCAATTCGAAGGACGGCAAGGGGCTCGGCTCGACCGAAGGCATGGGCATCTGCCACGCCTACGCGCCCGACGGGCGCTGCATCTCGCTGCTGAAGATCCTGCTGACCAACAGTTGCATCTTCGACTGCCATTACTGCATCAACCGCAAGAGCTCGAACGTTCGCCGCGCCCGCTTTACGGCGAAGGAAGTCGTCGATCTCACCATCGCCTTCTACAAGCGCAATTATATCGAGGGCCTGTTCCTTTCGTCGGGGATCATCGCGTCGTCAAACTACACGATGGAGCAGATGGTCGAAGTCGCGCGGTCGTTGCGCGAGGATCATCATTTCCGCGGCTACATCCACCTCAAGACGATTCCCGACGCCGATCCCGAACTCGTCCACCAAGCCGGGCTGTACGCCGACCGCGTCTCGATCAACGTCGAACTCCCAACCGCGAACGGCCTGAAGCGTCTCGCGCCCGAGAAGGACGGCGTCCGCATCGAGACCGCGATGGCGGAGGTGAAGGCCTCGATCATCGACGGCAAGGACGCCAAGGCCAAGTACAAGTCCGCGCCCCGCTACGCTCCCGCCGGCCAGTCGACGCAAATGATCGTCGGTGCAGACGCCGCGACCGACGGCGACATCGTCCGGAAGGCGTCGACCCTGTACGACCGCTTCGGCCTGCGCCGCGTCTATTATTCGGCGTTCAGCCCGATCCCCGATGCGAGCGCCGTCCTCCCGCTGCAACGCCCGCCGCTGATGCGCGAGCACCGACTGTACCAGTCCGACTGGCTGATGCGCTTCTACAAATTCCAGCCTCACGAAGTCGTCGCCGCCGCCGACGACGCGACTGGCATGCTGCCGCTCGACATCGACCCCAAGCTCGCCTGGGCGCTCAAATTCCGCGGCTCTTTTCCGGTAGACGTCAACCGCGCCCCCCGCGAAATGCTCCTCCGCGTCCCCGGACTCGGCGTAAAGGCAGTCAACGGCATCCTCACCAGCCGCCGCTGGCGCCGCCTGCATCTGGCGGACATCGCAAGGTTGACGGTATCCGTGGCCAAGCTCCGCCCCTTCATCATCGCCGAGGATTGGCGCCCGGTAGCTCTAGCGGACAGAGCCGAACTCCGCCCCATCGTCGCCCCGAAACCCAAGCAAATGGAAATGTTCGCGTGAGCCCGGCGCATTCCTCCCCGGCACGGGGAGGGGGACCGCGACGCGCAGCGGCGGGGTGGAGGGGGCTCACCACCACCGACACGTTCGCGGAAGCCCCCCTCCACCAGCTTCGCTGGTCCCCCTCCCCGTGCCGGGGAGGATTATGCGCGTCGTAACCCTTTCCGAACCCGACGACTTCGACGGCTGGCGCGACGCCGCGCGTGGCCTGATCGCCGAAGACGTCCCCCCCGACGACGTCGTCTGGCAAGTTGGCGACGAACCGGTCGACTTGTTCGCAACCGTAGCCGATCCGGCCCCCGTCCCACCCCCAGGCGCATTCTCCGTCCCACGCGCCTTCATTGACCTAGCCCGCAGCGCCATCCTCGGCAGCGACCCAGAACGGTTCGCCCTGATCTACACGCTGCTTTTTCGCCTCCGCCGCGAACAAAAATTGATCGAGGACCGCGCCGATCCGCTCGTCCGCCGCCTCGACCGGATCGCCAAGGACGTCCGCCGCGACATCCACAAGATGCGCGCATTCCTGCGTTTCCGCGAAGTCGAGGAGGACGGCGGCACGCGCTTCGTCGCGTGGTTCGAACCCGACCACCACATCGTCCGCGCCAACGCAGCCTTTTTCGTCAACCGTTTCGCCAGCATGCGCTGGTCGATCCTGACGCCCGAAGTCTCGATCCACTGGGACGGCAAGGCACTCAGCGAAGGCCCCGGCGCAAGCAAGGCGGACGCCCCCGACGGCGACCCGACCGAGGAAGTCTGGAAGACCTATTACGCCAGCATCTTCAACCCGGCGCGCGTCAAGATCGGCGCGATGCTGAAGGAGATGCCCAAGAAATACTGGAAGAATATGCCCGAGACCGCGCTGGTGCCGGGCTTGCTTGCAGCGGCGCAAGCAAGGGAGAGCGGCATGATCCAGAAGGCGCGCGACAACGTCGGCGGCAACAGCTTGATCGCATGGGAAGCCCTGCGCGACGAGGCCGCCGGCTGCACCCGCTGCCCACTCTACAAGCCGGCGACGCAAACCGTGTTCGGCGAAGGCCCAGTCGACGCCCCACTGATGTTCGTTGGCGAGCAACCTGGCGACCAGGAGGATATCGCCGGACGCCCATTCGTCGGCCCCGCCGGCCAGATGTTCGACAAGGCGATGGCGGAGGCGGGAGTCGACCGCTCCCGCGCGTACGTCACCAACGCGGTGAAACACTTCAAGTTCGAACAACGCGGCAAGCGCCGCATCCACGCCAAGCCCGGCGCCGGCGAGATCGACGCGTGCCGCTGGTGGATCGAGCAGGAACAGATGCTGATTAAGCCAAAGGTGACCGTGGCGCTCGGCGCGACGGCGGCGCGGTCGCTGTTCGGCAAGGTGATGACGATCGGGCGAGAGCGTGGTCGGGCATTGCAACTGCCCGATGGCGGGGAAGCCTGGATCACAGTGCATCCGAGTTACCTGCTGCGGCTGCCGGACCCAGCGCAGGCGGCAGAAGAATATGCGCGATTTGTCGAAGACTTGCGCGTCGTAGGCCGACGAATTGCTTGATCCTCGAAGGAGCAAATCGCACGCTCTTTTCCTCCGTCATCTTGATGAACGTCAGGATGACGAGCTCGTCAGTCGAATCGCTTCCTCACCCTCATTACATACTGTTCGGTTCTGGTCCCAACCGGCCAGCGGGGTCGTCGAGCCCTTCGATCGCGGCCATGTCCTCGTCATCCAGCGTCAGATCCAGCGCCGCGAAGTTGTCCGCGAGATGCTCGGCATCCGACGCCTTCGGGATGACCGAAAAACCATTCGCCAAATGCCACGCTAGAATGACCTGCGCCGCACTCCGACCATGCTTGTCCGCAATCCGAACGATTGCGCCGTCCTGCAGCAACGTCTTGCCCTGCCCCAGCGGGCTCCAGCTCTGCGTCCCGATGCCATGCGCTTCATGATACGCACGCTGCTCGCGCTGCTGGAAATTCGGGTGAAGTTCGATCTGGTTGACCGCCGGCGTCACGCCGGTCGCAGCGACGATCGCGTCGATATGTTCGGGAAGGAAGTTCGACACGCCGATCGACTTGGCCTTCCCGGCATCGCGCAGCGCGATCATATCCTTCCATGCTTCGACATACTTGTCCTGCTTCGGCACTGGCCAGTGCATCAGGTACAGGTCGACCGATTCGACACCGAGCAGCGCAAGGCTCTCGTCCATCGCCGCCTCGGCATCGCCCTGCCGGTCGTTCCAGAGCTTAGTCGTCAGGAACGCGTCCGAGCCCTTATAGCCGTCACCGACGCCACGCTCGTTCTCGTAGATCGCGGCGGTGTCGACCAGCCGGAAGCCGATATCGAGCCCGGAGCGGACGATCGCCCCGGCCTGGCTGTCGGGGATCTGCCACGTGCCCATGCCAAGCTGGGGCATCGTGCGGCCGTCGTTAAGTGTAAGATCTGTCATGCCGCAAACAGCGCACGACACGGCCGGCGGTTCCGATTGGCTCTTCCCTTCCGCGCCAGGTTCGCGCAATCGACCGAGCCATGTTCGAAAAGATCCTGGCCGTGCTGGCCACCTTCACGATCGGCGTCATCTCGTCGGGTGGCTATGTCGGCATCGCGCTGCTCATGGCGATCGAAAGCGCGTGCATCCCGTTACCGTCCGAGATCATCATGCCGTTCGCCGGCTATCTCGTCTCGACCGGGCGGTTCGACCTGTATCTCGCCGCGACCGCGGGCGCGATCGGGTGCAATCTCGGTTCGATCGTAGCGTACGAGATCGGCAAGCGCGGCGGGCGGCCGATGGCCGAACGCTGGGGTCGCTTCGTCCTGATCGGGCCGGGCGAGCTTGACGCGGCGGACCGGTTTTTCGCGCGCTGGGGTTCGATGGCGGTGCTGATCGGCCGCCTGCTTCCCGTCATCCGCTCGTTCATCGCCTTCCCGGCCGGCGTCGCGCGGATGAAGCTGGTACCGTTCCACGTCTACACGTTCATCGGGTCGTGGCCGTGGTGCTTCGGGCTGGCATGGGTCGGCATGAAGCTCGGCGACAAATGGGACAGCGATCCGCGCGTGAAGGCCGCGTTCCACAGCGCCGACCTGCTGATCGGCGTCGTCCTGATAGCCCTCGTCGGCTTCTACATCTGGCACCGGGTTCGCGGACTGAGGCGCCACCCGTAACCGGGTTGCGTGGCTCTACACGATAGCTTTGGATTGGCGTTCCTCCTCCCAGCAGGAAGAGGAACGATGATCATACCGTTCAGGGCAGGACAGGCACGTCCGCGGCGCGCGTCTTGTTTTCCAGGCGCGATTCGCGAACGCGCTGGCCGAAGCAGCCAGTGGCACCGCCGGCGCCGACTGCGGAGCAGCTGCCGATCGTGTTGACGCCCGACCCGGCGTCCATCGTACCCTGCGCCTTGGTCGCCCAGCTGGCATTCTCGGGCGTGACGACGAACTCGCGGAGTTCCTTCGGGACGCGGTACTGCTCCTGCGCGCTGCGGCGTACGCAGACGACGATCTCTTCGCCATTCTGGTTGGTCGGGCAGCGTTCGTTGCCGAACAGCGTCAGGACGCCGTTGATCGGCGCGTTCCGCGAGACCTGCGGCGGCGCGACGACCGGCTTCGGCTTGGCCGTCGCACCGGGGAGCGCGGGGGCCTTGGTTGGCAGTTGCGCCAGCGTCGGACCCGTGTTGCCGGGCGAATTTGGTTGCGCGGTCTGGGCGACCGCGGGTCCAGCGACAAGCAATGCCGCCGCAAAAAGCATTTTCATACGCATCACTCCCACAATCCGTATTCCAGTCACTGGCCGTATTCTCATTGTATCGGCCGCAGCTCAGATCCGCTTGGCGGTAGCGATCGCGACCTTGCATCCAAGCCGGATCGCCGCGCTCAACACCGGATACCCCGGTGTCTCCTCGGCCCCAGCCGCAATCGCGGTTGCCTTGTGCTCGAGTTCCTCGGCCTGGAAATCGAGGATCGCTGCCGATAGCTCGGGATCGCTGGCGCCAAGCTGAACGAGCTGTTCCTCGTAATGCTTGTCGATCTCGGTCTCGACCGCTGCGGTGCACGCCATCGCAGCCCGCGGGCTGATTGCCGCCGTCACTGCGCCGAGCGCGAAGCCGGCGACCTTCCAGATCGGCTGCAACACCGTCGGCCGCACGCGGCGATCGACGATCATCTTGTCAAAGAACGCTCGGTGGCGCTCCTCCTGCTGCGCCATATGGTGGATCGAGCGCGACGCCGGGTGGCGGTCGCCGAGCACAGCCAACTGGCCTGCATAGATGCGAATTGCGCCGTATTCGCCGGCTTGATCGACGCGGATCATCGAATCGGTGGCGCGCTTGACGTCGCCTGGCTTCCAGCCGCTCATCTCGTCTTCCTCATGAGTGCGAATATGGTGAACGCACCGACGAGGGAAAAGATCGCGTTGAACCCGGCGAGCGAAATGCCGAGCAGTTTCCACTGTGGCGAATCGCAGCGTACCATCGGCGCGTTCATGATCGCGGCGAGGCGCTCGGCCGCAGTGGTGCCGGCCATCGAGACGGTCGTGGTGCAGGCGGTGAAGCCGTTCCACCAGTGATATTCGACGCCGGCGTGCGCGACGCCGATCAAGCCGCTGAGGCCGATCAGCAGCCCGGCGATGATGACGAGTGACGCGCGCAGCGACCGGCCAGGGACGAAGAACGTCGCGCCCGCGATCAGAACTGCGGAATAATGCGGCCAGCGCTGCCAGTGGCACATCTCGCACGGATACAGCCCGCCGAGATATTGGGAGCCGAGCGCGCCGAGCAGCAGGAACGCCGGCAGCAGGAGCGCGATGGCGCGCGCGATCTCTTCGTTCTTGGTCATTCCCAAACCACGACGCACGCTCACTTGGTGGGCGCCTTGGCGTCAGTGGGATCGGGCTTGATCGGGCGCGGCTTGGTGGCGGCAGCAACCTGAGTTGCACCGCCGAGACGGGCGACGGTCTTCAGCGCGTAATAAAGCTGGAAGTCGTCGATACCCTGCTTCTTCAATTGGTCGGGCGTCTGCGAGAACCGGGGATCGGTCTTGGTATCCTCCTCAAGCACCGCGTTGTCCGCCTTCACCTCGTTGATCAGGTGTTTGCGCAGGTCGGCCTCGCGGAACACCGGGCGCGACTTGTAGTCGGGATCGGTGAGCTGCGGCACCTTGATGTCGGGCTCGATCCCGCCCTCCTGCACCGATCGGCCAGACGGCGTGAAGTAACGCGCGGTGGTGAGGCGGAGCGCGGTCTCGGGGCCGAGCTGGAGCACGGTCTGAACCGAGCCCTTGCCGAAGCTGCGCTCGCCCATGATCAGCGCGCGGTGGTGATCCTGCAGCGCGCCGGCGACGATCTCCGACGCCGACGCGGTACCGGGATCGGTGAGGACGACGACCGGGAGGCCATGCGCGTCATCGCCGGGTTTGGCGTAATAGCGCTCGATATCGGTCTTCTCGCGGCCGCGCTGCGAGACGATCTCGCCGTGATCGAGGAAGGCGTCGCTGACCTCGATCGCCTGGGTCAGGAGGCCGCCGCCGTTCTCGCGGAGGTCGACGACATAGCCCAGCGGGCGGTGGCCGAGCGACTTGTCGATCGCCATGATCGCCGCGCGCGTGTCGGCGCCGGTGTGTTCGCTGAAGGTGTTGATGTTGATATAGCCGACGTCGCCGCGGACTTCCCACTTCACCGGCTTCTGGACGATGATCTCGCGCATCATCGTCACGTCGAGCGGCTTGTCGCGGCCGGGGCGGACGAGGCCGAGCGTGATCTTGCTGCCGGGCTTGCCGCGCATCTTGCCAACCGCCTCGTCGAGCGAATCGCCGTAGATCAGCTTGCCGTCGATATGCGTGATGTAGTCGCCGGACTTTACGCCCGCGCGGGCGGCGGGGGAGTCCTCCTGCGGGGCGACGACCTTGATCGCGCCGTCCTCCATCTGGACGGTCAGGCCGAGACCGCCGTAATTGCCTTCGGTCATGATCCGGAGATTCTCGTAGTCGAGCGCATCGACGTACGAGCTGTGCGGATCGAGGCTGGCTAGCATGCCCTGGATCGCGCCCTTGATCAGCGTCTTGTCATCGACCTTGTCGACGTAATCCGCCTTCACGCGGTTGAACACGTCGAGGAACTGGTCGAACTCGCGGTACGTGTCGGTATCGACCGCCGCCATCGCCGAGGTCGCGAGCGGGATCAGCGTCAGCGCGCCGACGATCGCAGTCGCGGCAAGGAACGGGGTACGCAGTATAGGACGAGGCATCGATGGTCCTGCAACCTGAGAAAAGACGTGTCGTACGGTCGTGACGGCGTAGCGTAGCGGAACGCTGGCGGCAACGCGCGCGGAGCAAAGCGGGGCCAGGGTTAATAGTGGCTGACTGGAGGCGCCTGGCGACGGGGTTTGACGCGGCGACTCCCCTCACCGTCATGCCGGGCTCGGCCGGCATCCACGCTGCCCCATGCTCGGCAGGATTTGATTATTGGAACGGTGGCCTACTGAGCCCGTCGGCGCTTATCCCCCGTCAAACGTGTCACGGTCATTCCCGCGCAGGCGGGAACCCATACTGGCGAATCTCGCGACATAATCGCCACCGTTTGAGCATCTGGATCCCCGCCTCCGCGGGGATGACGGAGCATTACATGTCGAAGAGGGGTGCCTGCCGAACCGGTCCGGGGTGACGAAGTAATTTGGAAAGGTCCGGAACACCTGCCAGCCGCCGGCTCTCAGTTGATCAACGAAGCGACGTCGACGGGGCGGCCCCGGCGGCGGAGTTCGACCGTGATGCGCGGGTCTTCGCGGGGGGCGGTGCCGAGCGGCGCGCCCATCGCGACGCGATGGCCGGGCTTTGCGGATGTTGTCGCGAGGCCCGTGACGAGGCTGGTCCAGCCGTCGGCGTGGTCGATGATGACGATCGTGCCATAGTCGCGGAAGCGATGCGCGTAGCGCACCGTGCCCGCCGCGGGGGCGACGACACGAGCTCGGGGGGCAGTGGCGAAGGTCAGGCCGCGCGATCGGACGCCGGAGTCCGAAACCTCGTCAAAGCCGGTAACCAGCCTGCCCGTTACGGGTGTGCGGTATACGCCGCGCGAGGGCGCCGGGGGCGTGGTGCCGGGCGCGATCGGGCGGGGGATCGGACCGGCGAGCGCGATCAGGCTGGCGGCGGTCGCCTTGGCGTTGGTGGTGGCGGCCATGCCGTCGACGAGATCGCGCGCGCGTTCGCCGAGCGCGAGTGCGCGGTCGGATTCGCTGAGCGCACCGCGGCCGAGGAACTGGCTGCGTTGACGATGGCGCGCCTCCAGGGTGGCCAGCGCGACGCGATCGTTCTCCAGGCGCGCGCGGCCGTCGGCGAGCGCCTTGGCGGCGAGCGTAGCGCTGGCTTGCAGGCGACGTGTTTCGACGAGTTCGATGCGAACTGCTTCGGTACGCTGGCGGACCACTGGGAGCGCGCTGCCCAAGACTGCGCGGACATGGACGAGGTCGTCGACCGATCCCGGCTGCGCGACTGCGACGATCGTCGGGCGGCGCGCGAGCGACTCCAGCGCGGCGAGCAACCGTGCGACCGGGGCTTGCGCGCGGCCGAGCTTGGCGCGCTGATCGGTCAGGAGGCGTTCGACTAGCGCCACGCGCGCGCTGGCTGTCGCGAGGTTCGCTTCGGCAGCCGTTACGCGGGCGGCTAAAGCCTGTTCTTCACGCCGCGCCTTGTCGGCGGCGTTTCGCTCCTGGATAGCCGCTGCGGTGAGTTTAGCGGCACGGCGTGCGGCGATCGCGGCATCGCGCTTTGCCGCGACCAGACGCCCCTGTTCGCTCGCGACCTCAGCCGTGTCATTGGTCTGCGCGGTCACGCCGCCCGCAACCGCGAGCAGCGCCGCGACCGCCAGGCCCCTCCCCATCCTCATGCATCACCCTTCGCGGTGATAGGGGTGGTTGGCAAGGATGCTGGTCGCGCGGAAGAGTTGTTCGGCGAGCATCGCGCGCGCGAGCAGATGCGGCCAGGTCGCGCGGCCGAACGAGAAGAGCAGATCGGCCTCGTCGCGCGCCGCATCGTCGAAGCCGTCGGCGGCGCCGATCATGAACCGTGCCTCGCGCACGCCGTCGTCGCGCCATCGTTCGAGCTTCTGCGCGAACTGCGTCGACGACAGCGTGTCACCCTTCTCGTCAAGCAGGATACGTTTGGTTTGCTCGCCGACGACCGGGATCTTGCCGCCGGTGTCGGGAAGTTCGCTGACCTTGGTCGGCCAGACGATCCGCTTCAGATAGCGGTCGACGAGGTCGGCCTCGGGCGAGCGCCCGATCCGACCGCGGGCGACGATGTGGAGCAGCATCGCCGCCTCGGAGCCGGCTTAGTCTTCGTCGGTGAAGGTCGGCACCGGCGGCGGCGCTGGTGCGTCGCCGAATGCCCACATCCGCTCCAGATTGTAGAAGCTGCGGACTTCGGGGCGGAACAGGTGGACGATGACGTCGGTCGCGTCGATCAGCACCCAGTCGGCGGTCGGCAGGCCCTCGATCTTCACCGGGCGCTTGAACTCGGCCTTGATCCGCTCGGCCAGCTTCTGCGCCATCGAGGCGACCTGGCGGGTCGAACGACCGCTGGCGATCACCATGTAATCGGCGATGCTGGTCTTGCCCGCGAGCGGGATCGAGATGGTCTCGACCGCCTGGTCGTCGTCGAGCGACGCGAGGATCAGGCGATGCAGTGCCTCAACCTCTTCGGGGTCGGTCGCGCGAGGGGCAGTAGGGGAAGTGGCCAAGTCAGCTCCTGGGTAAGAACACCGGACCAGCAACGTGCTGGGCCCAGTCGGGATTTTCGGCACGCAGGCCGGTTGCGGAGGTCGGGTCGGGTCGGAAGCGCAACAGCACGAGGGCCGGCAATCTCCACGTCGTCCAGCTCTTCGCATGGTCTGTGCGCCGTTGGAAGCGCCGCAGCCAACCCATCGCGGGGGCCGCGAGGGCGCGCCCGTCATATCCCGGACGCGCGATTACCGCAATCGGAACCTCGCGGGCGATCTGGCGCCAGTTCTTCCACCGGTGGAAGTCGGCGAGATTGTCCGCGCCCATCAGCCAGATGAAGCGGATCTTGGGGTAGCGTCGCTTCAGCTTGCGGATCGTGTCGAGCGTGTAGCGGGTGTGGAGCCGCGCCTCGATATCGGTCGCGCGGATCGGCGCGCGGCGCGCCATCCGTCGCGCCGAAGCGAGGCGCGCGGGGAGCGGCGCCATGTCATTCGCCGCGTCCTTGAGAGGGTTGCCGGGGGACACCAGCCACCACGCCTCGTCGACCGCGAGCGCGTCGATTGCCGCGAGCGTGATGCCGCGGTGGCCGTTATGCGCGGGATTGAACGACCCGCCTAGGATGCCGACGTGGGTCACCGCTGTTTACGCCAGTTCTCACGACCATGATAAGCTCGCAGCATTTCAACGCCGTTCGGGGCGATGCGGTAGATCAACACATAGTCGGTATCAGGCACGCGCCACTTGCGCTCGTCGCGGTCGACGATCGGACCTGCGGCGGGAAAATCGGCGAGGAAATTACCTGCCGCGATCGCAGCGCGGCCCACTAGATCGGCATAGTCGAGATCGCGTCGAGCGTTGAAATCATCGATCCGTGCGAGATCGATCTGCGCGAGGGGAGTCCAGGTTGCGCAACTCATCCTCGCCGACGAGCAGCCACGCGCTCTTCGAACCAGATTTCCATCTCTTCCTGGCTTATCAGTTCGCCGCGATCAGCGGCGTCGATCCCCTCTTGGATGAAGGCGCGCATCCCTGCATGATGCTCGGCTGCCTCTCGGATCGCTTCGGCAGCGAACTCCTCGCCGGTGATACCGCGATACCGCGCAAGTTCCTCGACCATCGCGAAGGTCGTGGGATCGAGCGGGGTGGTGATCGAGATGGGCGCGTTCATGGGCTTAAGCTACGCCGATCGTTAGAGAGCATCAACCGCGCACCTGGCCGGTGCCGCGGCCGATCCATTTGTAGGTGGTGAGGCCTTCGAGGGCGACCGGGCCCCGGGCGTGGAGCCGACCTGTGGCGATGCCAATCTCCGCGCCGAGGCCGAACTCGCCGCCGTCGGCGAACTGGGTAGAGGCGTTCCACAACACGATCGCGCTGTCGACTGAGGTCAGGAAGCGCTCGGCAACGGCGGCATCTTCGGCGACGATCGCGTCGGTGTGGTGCGAGCCGTGGCGGGCGATATGCGCGATCGCCGCGTCGATGCCGTCGACGATCGCGACCGAAGCGATCGCGTCGAGATATTCGGTGTCCCAGTCGGCGGCGTCGGCGGTGGCTATCTCGGGGACGAGTGCGAGTGCACTTCCGTCGCCGCGTACTTCGCAGCCCGTTGCAGCGAGTCTTCGGATCAGGGCGGGTGCGTTCGCATAGTCACGGTCGATCAGCAGCGTTTCCATCGACCCGCAGACACCGGTGCGGCGCATCTTCGCGTCGACGACGACGGCCTCGGCCATCGCCGGCTCGGCCGACGCATGAACGAAGACATGATTGATGCCATCGAGATGCGCGAGGACGGGCACGCGCGCTTCGGCCTGAACGCGCGCGACGAGACTCTTGCCGCCGCGGGGGATGATCAGGTCGATCACCCCGTCCGCCTTCAGCATCGCGCCGACTGCCGCGCGATCGGTAGTCGGCACGAGTTGCACGGCGTCGACGGGCACCCCGCCCGCCTTCAGCCCCGCGACCAGTGCCGCGTGGATCGCGCGATTGCTCTTCACCGCTTCCGACCCGCCGCGCAGGATCGCTGCGTTGCCGGCCATCACGCAGAGCGCGGCCGCGTCGGCGGTGACGTTGGGACGGCTCTCGTAGATGATGCCGATGACGCCGATCGGCACGCGGACGCGGGAGAGCTTCAGGCCGTTCGGACGCTCGCTGGCGTCGATCACCTGCCCGACCGGATCGGCGAGCGCCGCCACCGCCGCTACGCCGTCCGCCATCGCCGCTACGCGCGCCTCGTCCAGTCGCAACCGATCGAGCAGCGCACCCGACAGACCCGCCTCTGCCGCGCGCGTCATGTCCTCCGCGTTGGCCGCAACGATCTCAGCAGATGCCGCCCGGATCGACTCCGATGCCAACACCAGCGCGGCGGCCTTCCTCTCGGACGGCATCGCCGCCAAGACCAGCGCGGCAGAGCGCGCGCGCGCACCCATTTCGGCAATCATCTCGGTCGGATTTTCTGCATCGGCCATGCCGCACGCGGTATCATGCGAAGCCTCTCGCGCCAACGTCGCGAACTCGTTACGCTGCCGATATTGCAGGGGGACGCATGACTGGGGATATCGGGGCAGCGGCGGATATCGCCACGGGTAGTTTCGTCGGGCGCGCGTTCGAACCGAGCGCGGGCGAAGCGCATGGTGTGCGTACGGGCCATGGCCCGGACGGTGCGCTTTGCCTGAATTGCGGGACGCGACTACTGGGCGAGCACTGCCATGCCTGCGGCCAATCGGCGCATGTCCACCGCTCGCTCGGCGGGATCGGGCATGAGATCGCACACGGGGTTTTCCATTTCGAAGGCAAGATATGGCGGACCTTGCCGCTGCTGGTACTGCATCCAGGCGCGCTTACGCGGCGGTACGTCAATGGCGAGCGGGCGCGGTTCGTGTCGCCGCTGGCGCTGTTCCTGTTCACCGTCTTCCTGATGTTCGCGACGATCGGCGCGGTCGGCGGCGAAATGACGAAGGACTTCATCCGGGACCAGCGGACCGGCAAGACGTCCGACTATGCACGCGAGGCCGCCAGGGCTCGTCTCGCGTTGACAAAAGTCGAGGCGCAGCAGGAGGTTGCGAAGCGTGAACCCGCCAATCTCTCGGGGGAGCAGCTTGCCACGCTCGATCGGCAGGCAAGCGCCCTTCGTACTACCGTTCGTGCACTCGGCGTGGCGGCGGATATGCAGAACGGTGCCGCTTACGGCACGGTCGTCGATCTAGGCGATTTCAAGACCGGTTGGGAACGACTCGACCACGGGATCGCCAAGGCGAACGGCAACCCGGGCCTCATGTTCTACAAGCTGCAGACCAGCGCGTACAAATACAGCTGGGGCCTGATTCCGTTATCCGTGCCGTTCATGGCGCTACTTTTCGTCTGGCGACGCCGACATCACCTCTACGACCACGCTATCTTCGTGACCTATTCGCTAGCGTTCATGATGCTGCTGACGATCGTGTTGATCATAGCGGGCGTTATAGGCGTCGCAGAGGGCTGGATCGTTATGGCGGCGATGTGCGTGCCGCCTGTTCACATGTTCGCGCAGCTTCGCGGGGCTTATGAGTTGCGGAAGTGGTCGGCGGCTTGGCGGACGGTGGCGCTGTTGACATTCGCGTTCACGGTTTTGCTGGCGTTTATCGTGCTGCTGTTGCTGCATGGGTTGACGGACTGAACGTTATTAAGCGGGTCCTGCCAACTCCCGTTCGTGCTGAGAGAAGTCGAAGCACCTGCGTGCGGGGCATACCCTTCGACTTCGCTCAGGGCGCACGGATGAAAGAAGACCTCTTCAACCTCCCCCAGCCACCTCAACGGCAGGGATAGAGGTTCGCCAGGACGCGGGCGTAGCCGTCCTTGAGGGGGCGTTTCTGGTAGCTGGCGGGGAGTTCGTTGAGGCCGTCGAGCATGTCCATGATGCCGACGGACTCGCCTTCCGGAACGCAGGCGATCGGTGGCTTGCCGGCAGCGGCGCGAGCGGCGCGTTCTGCTTTGAGTTGATTGGTCGCGGCTTTGGCTTCGGCCTTCAGTGCGGGGAGGTCGGGCGACATGAGCGCCATCGGGCCCTGGTCGCGCAACGCATTGGCGCGGGCCAAGAAGGTCCCGACGGTCATCGCCGCGCTTGCCGGCATTGCCGCGCCGACCATGAGTAGCGCTGCGACTACAGCCTTGGAACGCGAATACGACATGGGCAGCCTTTCCGAGAAAAGACCGCCCATAGAGCTACTTAAGTGACTGTCCGGTGAACCGGATCACGCCCCCAAAGGGGTTGGCGTCCCGAAAGGTCCCGACGGACGGCGGGTCTTGGGGATCGACGTGCCCGCACGCGGGACGGTCGACGCCTTAGCACCCGGATCCGGACGATCGAGATCCTCGCCCGCGATCAGCTTCTTGATTTCGTCACCGGTCAGCGTCTCGAACTCGAGCAGCGCGCCGGCTACGGTGTGGAGCTGGTCGACATGATCGCTCAGCACCTGCTTGGCGCGGTCGAGACCACCTTCGACGATACGCTTGATCTCGTCGTCGATCAGTTGCGCAGTCTGGTTGGACATGCGTGATGGACGGCTCGACGAGTAACCCAGGAACGACTCGCCTTCGGGCTCGCCGTACTCGAGCGGGCCGACCTTGTCCGACATGCCCCAGCGCGTGACCATGTCGCGTGCCAAACCCGTGGCGTACTGGATGTCGCCCGACGCGCCAGACGAAACCTTGTCGTAGCCGAAGATGACTTCCTCGGCGACGCGTCCGCCCATCGAGACCGCGAGGTTCGCGTACATCTTGTCGCGGTGATAGCTGTACGAGTCCCGCTCCGGCAGACGCATCACCATGCCCAGCGCACGACCGCGCGGAATGATCGTCGCCTTGTGGATCGGATCCGACGCAGCCTCGTGCATCGCGACGACGGCATGGCCGGCCTCGTGATACGCGGTCATCCGCTTCTCGTCGTCGGTCATGACCATGCTGCGACGCTCTGCGCCCATCATGACCTTGTCCTTGGCCTCCTCAAACTCAGCCATCGCCACCAGACGCTTGCCCTTGCGCGCCGCATGCAGCGCCGCCTCGTTGACGAGGTTGGCGAGATCCGCACCCGAGAAACCGGGCGTACCGCGTGCGATGACGCGAGCGTCGACGTCGGGTGCGAGCGGCACCTTCTTCATGTGGACTTCGAGGATCTTGATGCGACCCTCGATATCCGGCCGCGGCACGGTGACCTGGCGATCGAAACGGCCCGGACGCAGCAGCGCGGGGTCGAGCACGTCGGGACGGTTGGTCGCGGCGATGATGATGATGCCTTCGTTCGCCTCGAAGCCGTCCATCTCAACCAGCAGCTGGTTCAGCGTCTGCTCGCGCTCGTCATTGCCATTGCCGAGACCGGCGCCACGATGACGACCGACCGCGTCGATCTCGTCGATGAAGACGATGCACGGTGCGGACTTCTTTGCCTGCTCAAACATGTCGCGGACACGGCTCGCACCGACGCCGACGAACATCTCGACGAAATCGGAACCCGAGATTGTGAAGAACGGCACGCCAGCTTCACCCGCGATCGCGCGGGCGAGCAACGTCTTGCCGGTACCGGGCGAACCGACCAGCAGCGCGCCCTTGGGGATCTTGCCGCCAAGACGCGCGAACTTCGTCGGGTCCTTCAGGAACTCGACGATCTCCTCAAGCTCTTCGCGAGCCTCGTCGATGCCAGCGACGTCCTGGAAGGTGACCTTGCCTTCCTTCTGCGTCAGCATCTTCGCGCGGCTTTTGCCAAAGCCCATCGCGCCCGAGCCAGAGTTCTTCTGCATCTGCTTCAACACGAAGAACGCGATGCCGAGGAACAGCAGGAACGGCAGCGACTGATACAGCAGCAGCGCCAGCATCGACGGGCCTTCTTCGGGCTTCGCGCTGATCGAGACGCCCTTCTCGCGCAGCTTCGGCACGAGCGTCGAGTCCGGGATGGGATACGACTTGAACTTCTCGCCCGAGGACAGCGTCCCCGAGATAATATCGCGCGAGATGTTGACGTCCTTGACGGTGCCCTCGTCGACCTTGTCGAGGAACGCCGAATACGCGATCGTGTTGCCACCCGACGCCGCGGTACGGCCGTCGAACATGGTCACGAACAGCGCCAGCGCGAGCAGGATGCCGACCCATATCAGCAGGCTCTTCATCCAAGGATTGCCGCCGCCATTTTCGGGGCCGCCGTTTCCGGGGCCCTGGGGCTTCTGACCGCGGTTGTCGTTGTCGCTCATGGGTGCACGATACCTTTCAGCGCACAAGATAAGCGCGCGCAGGTTAATGGCAATGGAACAACGCGCGACTTGCGTTGATCAGTGTGAACGGACCGGCGCGCGGGTCAGGCTGCAGTTCGACGCGGCGGTGCCTCGCGGAAGCGCCAGACGTCGCCGCGAACGCTGGCGATGATCCCAGCCTGCGTGGTGCGCTTGCCGGTCATCAGCGAGTCGAGCAGGCTTTCGATGTTGGCCGCCTCGGTCCATTCGGGTGCGGCGATGCCGGCGTCTTTGCGGACCGTGCCGATCGCGCGGCGCGCGAGGCGGCGGAGGATTTCGCGAGGCAGCTTCTCGACCGCGAGCTTCACCTCGCAGCCGCCAACCTTGGCGCGTTCGGTCCAGATCCAGTCGACCATTGCGCGGACGTCGGTGTCGGTCTCGGCGAGCGCGGCGGCGGCGCGCGCGAGGTTGGGCGTGCCAAGCCATTCGTTCTCGCCAAGCAACCGGCGAAAACGGGTGCGATCGTGGCGGTCGTCGTGGTTCGAGGGATCGTCGAAGAACGGCACTTCGGCGCGGCGGACGATCGCGCGGAGTTCGGCGCGGCGCCAGTCGAGCAAGGGGCGGACGACCGTGATGCCGTGGACTTCGGTGCGGGCTCGGACGCCGGCGAGCCCCGCAAGACCGGAGCCGCGGGCGGCGCGCATGAGGAAGGTTTCGGCCTGGTCATCGGCGTGATGGCCGGTGACGAGCGCCCCTGCCCCGATCGCACGGGCGTGATCGGTCAGCAGGGCGTAGCGGGTGGTGCGCGCCTGCGCCTGGATGCTGGCACCGGTGATCGGTTCGGTTGGCGCGAGCGTGGCGTGGGGGATGCCGAGCGTCGCGCAATACGCGGCGACCATGGCGGACTCTTCCACCGCTTCGGGGCGAAGGCGGTGGTCGATGCTGGCGACCGTGAAGCCGGGGGGGAGAGCTTCGTGCGCGAGGGTGAGCATCGCCATGCTGTCCGGGCCGCCGGAGACGGCGAACAGCGGGTTGGCGATGTCGGCTGCTAGGCGCGCGAAGTCGGCGGCGAAGCGGCGTCCTTCTTCGGTCATACGAGGCGCGTCATCATCGTAAAAAGTCCACCACCCCGGCGGAGGCCGGGGCCCAGTTGGGAAACGTTGCTGATCGAGCGCTGCGACCCGTTACTGCGACCTTTCCAACTGGGCCCCGGCCTCCGCCGGGGTGGGGCTGGTTTGCAAGGTGCAGACACGAACAGGCGGTCACGCTTAGCCATCAAGGAATCGTTTACTTGCACTTCGCCGCGCTGCGCCCGGCGGCAACCTGCCCCTTCATCGCCGACGCCATCGTGGCGCCGTACACGTCGTTCAGTTCGTCATACACCTTGCACGCATCCGCCGGCTTGTTGAGCTTGGTCAGCGCCTGGCCAAGATACAGCAGGCTGTCCGGCGCGCGCTCGCCTTCGGGCATCTTCTTGTAATTATCGTAGAACGCCATCGAGGCGAGGCTCGGCTTGCCCT
The DNA here is from genome assembly GCF_014841895.1 of Sphingomonas sp. CFBP 13728. Classification (NCBI taxonomy): domain Bacteria; kingdom Pseudomonadati; phylum Pseudomonadota; class Alphaproteobacteria; order Sphingomonadales; family Sphingomonadaceae; genus Sphingomonas; species Sphingomonas sp. CFBP 13728. The sequence continues at coordinate 143,741 of NZ_JACYUS010000002.1, forward strand.
CGTCGAGATACGACCGGCCGAGCAGGTTCTGCGCATAGCTGGCGCGCTTGCTCTTCGGGTAGTCGGCGACGACCTTCTTCAGTTGCGCCTCGGCCTGCGGATACTGCTTGGCCGCCCAGAGGCGGTAGCCGTACATATACTCGTCCTCCGCCGGATCGCCGGTCGACGGCTTTTCGACCGAGACCTTGGTCGGCGTCGCCGCGCCGGGCTTGCTCGCGGCTTCGGGGCGCGTGGTCGGGCGTGATGGACCACTCGACTGATCATCGGATTCGATCGGGCCACCAGCCCCCGCCCCCGTCGCGATCGGCGCGGGACCGGTCTCGAGCGTCTTCAACCGCGCGTCGTTCGAACGGCGGTAATTGTCGAACGCATCCTGCAACTGGCGCGTGCGGTTCTGGTTCTGCTCGATCTGCTCGGTGAGCGAGGTCATCTGCTGTTCGAGCGACGTGACGCGCTGGTTGACGTCGGCGAGCGCGCTGGTCGCGGGCGAGCCGGGCCCGGGACCCTGCTCGCTCTGCGGCGCGCGGACTTCGGGCTGGAGCATCTGGCCCGCACCACCCGGGAAGACCTTCCGCTGGACCGCGCGCATTTCGCTTTCGAGCTTGCCGACGCGGCCCTCGACATTTTGTGCCTGTACGGTAGCGGGCAACAGCGCCGAGAGGCAGATGCCGACCAGAATTGACTTACGCATGGGCCACACCCCCCGGTGGATTGGTTAATCGTCCGGGTATAGCTGCACTACCCATCCTGTCGCCAGCCTTAAGACCCTGGCGATGGTCGGCTGCAATCACGGATTGGGCGTTGCCGTAGCGGCGGGTGGTGGATTGGCGGCTGCGTCCAGATTGGCGCGCTGCGTTTCGCTCAACGGACGACGCGGCGTGCGGGGACGGCTTGCAGTACGCGACCGCTCCGTCGAACGCGTTGAAGTCGCTCCGGTCGCGGTCGGCGTGGCCTGAGGCTCGGGCGTGCCGGCAATCCGCGCGGCGATCGCCGGCGCCCCCACCGACACGTCCTTGATCGCGCGCTCGCCCGTGCCGAGCGCAGGGGCAGCGGCGCCGTTGAGCGTCACCGCCAGCTTGTCCGCACGACCGATGTTGATCTTCGGATCCTTGGCATCCTTCGGCACGTCGAACTTTTCGCCGGGCTTCATCGTGCCGAGGTACAACGTCTTGTTGTCGGCATCGTAGACGCGCATCCATACCTCGTCCGAGGCAGTCAGCGTGACCTGCCCGTTGGCAGGCGTGGCCGGCGCAGGGACCGGTTGCGCGGTCTGCGCGGCGGGGTTCGGCGCGGTCTCGGCGATCGGCGTCGTGGTCGAGGCGTTGTTCGAACCACGGAACATGTCGGTGCCGTACCACAGCCCGACCAGCACCAGCACCGCGATCGCGATGCCCAGCGCGACGATCGCCAGCCCGCGCGACGGCACGCGCGACGGATCGGTCATCTCGTACGGTTCGTATTCGGGCTTCTTGCTGCCCAGCTTCGCGACGTCGCTACGGACGATGTTGGCGATCTGCACCTCGTCGATACCCATCGCGCGGGCATAGGCGCGGCTGAAACCGACCGCGTAGGTCGAGGACGGCAGCGTGGAATAATCGGACGCCTCGATCGCTTCGAGGTGACGCAACGGCACACGAGTACGCGTCGCGATATCCGCGACGGTCAGGCCCTGCGCCTCGCGCGCCTTGCGGAGAATGTCGCCAGCACGCTCTGGTTGAGCGGGTGCTGCGTTCTGGCCGGTTTCGACCTCGTCCATTCTTGTCTCCGAACACGGGTGCGTAGCGTTTCCCGCCATGGCACCCGTCTTTCAGAGGGCCCCAGCCGTGTCAACGCACCGCGCGTCTTAACCGCAGCTTTCCGCCGATCAGACGATTTCGACGCCGTTCTCGGTTGCCCAGGTCGTCAGCGCACCGCGCATGTCGCGCGGGGGGTTGGCCAGCAGCCCTGCCATGTATGCAGTGAGCGCGGCGCGATCGAGCGAGCGCGTCATCGCCTTGATCGGGCCGACCGCCGCGGGGGTGATCGACAACCGCTCTATGCCGAGCCCGATCAGCGCCATCGCCTCCAGCGGACGCCCACCCATCTCGCCGCAGACCGCCAGGTCGACACCCGCCGCGCGGACCGGTGCGACCAGCCGCGCGATGAAGCGGAGGATCGACGGGCTGAGCCAGTCGTAGCGCTCCGCGAGTTTGGGATTGGCGCGATCGGCGGCGAACAGGAACTGCGTGAGGTCGTTGGTGCCGATCGACAGAAACTCGATCTTCGGCAGCAGGATGTCGAGCATCTCGGCGAGCGCCGGCACCTCCAGCATCGCACCGTAGCGGATCGCCAGCGGCATCTTCCGCCCGCGCCCTTCGAGCCACGTCCGCTGTGCCTCGAACAGCACACGCGCCTCGTCGAATTCCCACGGCTCGCTGACCATCGGAAACATCACGTTGAGCGTGCGACCGGCGGCGGCTTCGAGCAACGCGCGCGCCTGCACCTTCATCAACCCGTCGCGCTCCAGGCCGAGGCGCAGCGCGCGCCAGCCCATTGCCGGGTTCTCCTCGTCGGCATCTTCCTTGTTAAGATACGGCAGCGCCTTGTCGCCGCCGATGTCTACGGTGCGGAAGATCACCGGGCGATCGCCCGCCGCGTCGAGCACTTCGCGGTAGAGCCGTTGCTGGCGCTCGCGTTGCGGCAGCGTGGCGGAGACGAGAAACTGGAACTCGGTGCGGAACAGGCCGATGCCGTCCGCGCCGGTGACGTCGAGCGCGGCCACGTCGTCACGCAGGCCTGCGTTGACCATCAAGGTCAGGCGGTGGCCGTCCTTGGTGATCGGCGGGACGTCACGCAGTGCAGCGAACGCCGCCTTGCGCTTCTGACGCATCGCGAGCCGCGCCTCGAACGCCTCCTCCATCGCCGCCGAGGGGCGTGCGAAGACGTTGCTCTCGGCGCTATCGAGCAACAGCATGTCGCCTTCCGCGACGAGCCGGCGGATGTCGCGGACGCGGCCTAGTACCGGCACGCCCATCGCGCGCGCGACGATCGTGACGTGCGCGGTGAGCGAGCCCTCCTCGAGGATCACGCCCTTCAGCCGTCGCTTGTCGTATTCGAGCAGTTCCGCAGGCCCAAGGTTGCGCGCGATGAGGATGGTGTCCTGGCGCAGGCCCATCTGCGCGGCGGTACCCATCTGGCCCGAGACGATGCGGAGCAGTCGGTTCGACAGGTCCTCCAGATCGTGCATCCGGTCGGCGAGCAGCGGATCGTCGATCTGGCGCATGCGCTGGCGGGTGCGTTGCTGGACGCGCTCGATCGCCGCCTCCGCGGTGAGACCGGAGTCGATCGCCTCGTTGATGCGCCGTGCCCAGCCCTCGTCATAGGCGAACATCTTGTAGGTCTGGAGCACTTCGACATGCTCGCCGCCCACGCCGAATTCGGCCTCGCGGGTCATCCGGTCGATGCCTTCACGCATCTTGTCGAACGCCGCATAGACGCGGTGCCGCTCGGCGTCGGTGTCCTCGGCGACGGTGTGTTCGATATGGATGCGCGGCTGGTGATAGACCGCGTAGCCCGCGCCCATGCCGTCGACCAGCTTCTGGCCAGGGATGCGCATCGCCGCGGTCGACTGCGGGCGATCCGCGCCGCCGCCGGTCGTGTCGATCAGCCCCGCGTTGGCGATCAGTTCGGAGAGCACCATCGCCACCGTCTGCAACGCCTCGATCTCGACGTCGGCATATTTGCGGCGGTCGGTGTGCTGGACGGCCAGCACCCCCACGGAGCGCTCGCGGCGGATGATCGGCACGCCGGCAAAGCTGTGGAAGCGATCCTCGCCGGTCTCGGGCTTGTAGGCGAAATCGGGGTGGCTGGCGGCTTCGTCGAGGTTGAGCACCTCGACGTCCTCGGCGATCGTGCCGACAAGGCCTTCGCCGAGCGCGAGCTTGGTGACGTGGACCGCCGCCTGATCGAGGCCGCGGGTCGCGAACAGTTCGAGCACGCCTTCGCGCAACAGGTAGATCGAGCAGACTTCGCTGTCGATCGCGGTGGCGATGATGCCGACGACGGCGTTGAGCTTGGCTTGCGCGGACGTGCGCGACGCCATCACGTCGTGAAGGCTGGTGAGGATTTCGCGGGCGGAGGCGGCGGCCGAAAGGGGCATTGGGGTTGGCTATCAGATGAAGCGCTTGGGTGCCACGCAACAAAAGCAGTGTCGCACCCAAGTTCGATCGATCTGTGGGTGTGGATCCTTACAAGGAAGTTTCGAGGTCCCATGCCCGATGGCCGTCATCCCAGCGAAAGCTGGGATCTTCCCGTGGGACTGGCCACCCCCCGGCACCCTTCAACTAGGGGACCCCAGCTTGCGCTGGGGTGACGATTTTAGGTGGAAGCGATCACGGGTCCGTCGACACTCTTACGCGTCGAACAGGCCGTCCTGGCTGCCGGCTGGCGGGTTGAGGCCGAGGTGCTTCCACCCTCCCGCATTCAGGAACCGACCGCGAGCGGTGCGCGCAATCAGACCCAACTGGATCAGATATGGCTCGATAACTTCCTCGATCGTGTCGCGCGGTTCGCTGAGACCTGCCGCTAGAGTTTCCACACCGACCGGGCCACCGCGGTAGATGTCGGCGATCATCATCAGATAGCGGCGGTCCATCGCGTCGAGCCCAAGCGAATCGACTTCCAGCCGGTTTAGCGCAGCATCCGCCGCCCGTGCATCGACCGTCTCATGCCCTGCGACATTTGCGAAATCGCGCACCCTTCGCAGCAACCGCCCGGCGATACGCGGGGTCCCCCGCGCACGCCGCGCAATCTCCATCGCGCCATCCTTTGCGATGCCCAGCCCGAGCAGCCCTGCAGCGCGCGTCACCACCCGCTCCAGTTCCTCGACCGTATAGAATTGCAGCCGCACCGGGATGCCGAAGCGATCGCGTAACGGAGTCGTCAGCAACCCCTGCCGCGTCGTCGCACCGATCAGCGTGAACCGCGGCAAGTCGATCCGCACCGATCGCGCGCTCGGCCCCTCGCCGATCATCAGGTCGAGCGCACGGTCCTCCATCGCCGGGTAGAGCACCTCCTCGACCGCGGGCTGCAACCGGTGGATTTCGTCGATGAACAGCACGTCGCCATCCTCGAGATTGGTCAGCAGCGCGGCGAGATCGCCCGACTTGGCGATCACCGGCCCCGAGGTGGCGCGAAACCCGACTCCCATTTCGCGCGCGACGATCTGCGCGAGAGTGGTCTTGCCGAGTCCCGGCGGCCCGAAGAACAGCACGTGATCGAGCGCATCGCCACGCGACTTCGCCGCCTGGATGAAGATGCGCAGGTTCTCGCGTGCGGCCTTCTGCCCGACGAATTCGTCGAGCGTCTTCGGGCGCAGCGCGGCGTCGACGTCTTCGGGACGCTTGGCGGCAGTCAGGATGCGGTCTGTATCGGTCACACCCCCGCGATAGCGCGCTCGCGGTGAAGGGGGCAAGGCGGCTATGAGGCGATCATGACCAACCAAACCGCACGCCCCCAATTGTATCTGCTTGCCGGAGTCTCGCCCGCGCTGGAGGCGACGCTCGCCGCGCGCTTTACGCTGCACCGCAAGGATCCACCGGCGGAAACGCGCGCGATCGTCGGTGGCGGGAGCAGCGTGGTCGACGCGGCACTCCTGGACCGCCTGCCTACGCTGGAGATCATCGCGATCCACGGCGTCGGCTATGACGGAATCGACCTTGCCGCAGCCAAGGCGCGCGGCATTGCGGTGACGACGACGCCCGACGTGCTGACCGACGACGTCGCGGACCTCGCGATCGGGCTGATGCTGGCTGTGCAGCGGCGGATCGTCGCGAACGACCGTGCGGTGCGGGACGGCGGGTGGCAGGTCGATCTCGCGCGCCGGGCGACCGGGCGACGGATCGGGATCTTCGGGCTCGGCCGGATCGGGAGGGCCATCGCCAAGCGTGCCGCGCCGTTTGCGAACGAGCTCCATTATACCGCGCGTTCCGCCAAGCCGGATTTCGCGGGCGTATTTCATGCCGACATCGCTTCGCTTGCGGGGGCGTGCGACGTGCTGATCATTGCCGCACCTGGCGGCGAGGCGACGTCGCATATCGTGGATGCGGGTGTTCTCGCGGCGCTTGGCGAGGACGGTATTTTCATCAACATCGCTCGCGGTAGCTTGGTCGACGAACCGGCGTTGGTGGCGGCACTTCTGGACGGGACGATCGCCGGGGCGGGGCTCGATGTGTTCGCCGACGAACCTGCGGTTCCCGACGCGGTCAAGGCGCTGGATCAGGTTGTCCTGTCACCGCATCAGGGTAGCGCGACCGTCGATGGGCGGGCGGCGATGGCGGCTCTGGTGGTTGCGAACCTCGATGCACATTTCGGGGGGAAAGCGTTGCTTACACCGCTCTAAGGACGAGGCGAACTTTCTACGAACACCGCCCGAGTCATCTCCGTCATCCTGACGAAAGTCAGGATCCAGGGTTGTTCGCGTTGCCGACTACGGCTCTGGATCCAGACTTTCGTCAGGATGACGGACTAATGGCGCTCGATAGCGTTCTCCTGCACACGCAGGAGCCCAGGGTAACGGGGCGCACGGATGGTGATCCTGGACTCCTGCGTACGCAGGAGAACCGCACGCACGAACCCTACGCCTTAGACGCCTTGCGCAACGCCAGCCGCACCAGCGCGTCGAGCGAAGCCCCAGGCCCCAGCTCCTCGTCCGCCGCCGCCACCGCGACACTCGCCTCGTTCGGGCGGAACCCAAGGTTGAGCAATGCCGACACCGCATCCGCCGATGCGCCCGGCGCGGCGTTGACCACCGCCGGCCCGAGCCCAAGCGCGATGCCGCCGACCTTGTCCTTCAGTTCCATTACGATGCGCTGTGCAAGCTTCGGCCCCACGCCGTTCGCGCGCGCGACCATCGCCTTGTCGCCACTCGCGATCGCGCGGCTCAGGTCGACGGGCTCCAGCGCCGACAGGATCGCGAGCGCGACGCGGGCGCCGACCCCCTGCACGCCCGTCAGCAACCGGAACCAGTCGCGCTCGTCTGCGCTCGAAAATCCCACGAGCCGTTGAAAATCCTCGCCCACCAGCAATTCGGTGAACACGGTACAAGCCTCGCCGATTGGGCCTAAGGCCGACAGCGTGCGCGCCGACGCACCGACCAGATACCCGACGCCACCGACGTCGATCACGGCATGGTCGATACCCGTTGAGTCCAGACGTCCCTTGAGATGCACGATCATTCGGCATGCGGTAGATCAAAGGAGGAGCGTCGTCATCCAGTCAAAATCTGCTCTCCGCACTTCACGGCTCGTTACACGCTCGGCCGCAACCGATCTTCCCCGGTAGTCGATCGCCCCGTGACCGGCGCAGGCGGTTTCACGACGCCGTGAAGGGCCTGGGTCGGAGCGCCGATCACGGCAGCGCGCGCGCGCAGGCTTGCCCTCAGAAATACCGTGTCGGATGCCACGAAACGCCGCGGTGTCGTGCCAAGGAAGGTGCCCGCGTCGCGCAGGAAATGCGAGGCATCGAAATAGCTGCTGTCGATCTTCGAATAGTCGGCCATGCCGTCCGTCCGGATCAGCCCGATGAACGACCGGAGAAACCGCGCGCGACGCAGCAGCAGCTTCGGCGGCATGCCGAAATGCCGCGTCGCCATGCGCCGCAGTTCGTGCGTCGGGATATCGAGTCGATCGGCGACGTCCTTCATCTCGATCACGCCGTCGGTCACCGTCAGCGCGGTGAAGGCGCGGATCAGGTCTTCGCGCGGGTGCGCTCGCTGGAACAGCGGGCCGAGAACCGCGTCGAGCAGCGGCTTGATGAACGAGTCATCGTCCAGCGCATCGAGCCCCTCGATCAGACGCGCGGAAAGCTCTGCACCGAGCACTGCCGACAATGGCGTGACCCGATTGTGGAAATCACCTGCCGACCGGGCCGTCAGTCGCGACCAGCCCAGCGCGCTCAGGCCGATGCCCACGGCGATCCCACCGGTCGTTTCCGTCCGGAAGGCGCGGCTGGTAGGGCCGTAGAAACTGGCGCGATCGACTGGCCCGAACCGGTGATTGCCGATCGATACGGTCAACGGGCCCGCATCGACCACGACCGAGATCATCGCTGGGGCGGGCAGATACCAGTTGAGCATCGGCGTACGATCGTCCGATGCATAGATCGCATAGCCCGTCAGATATTCGGACAGGCTGGGATCGGGGAGATCGTACCGCATCCGCATTCCGGGTGGCATCGCAAACGCGCCTGCCGGAACATTATGGCTGTTGGTGCCGCCGCTTACCTGATCGAGGTTCATCGCTCTACCTTGATCTATATTAAAAATTAACCATGGCGCGACTGCCACACTGTCATCGGTCTGGCCAGAAAAACTTTAATGGCCGGTAAGTCTTGGAATTTGCATCCGTTATTGACCCAAATCTAGAAACGCATCGAGCACGCGGAGTGTCAGTCGGACAGTCCGTCTTAGTTACGATCGTCGTCCGTGAACGCCGTCGATAAGTTCTGCGGGGAGCAGTTTACCTGCCAACTCTAGATGTCGGACTTTGTCCGATCTCAGCGTCATGATCGACGTTTGACAAAGACTATCACGCATCGCCGGGTCTTCAAAGCTTCTAAGACCGAGCCGGACGCGCCGGCGAGGATCAGGCGCCGATACCGGATCGCCGCGCCAAGGCGGCGGCACTCGCGACGTGATGCGCATGCGTGATCGCGACCGCGAGCGCATCGGCGGCGTCGGGCCCGGCAAGCTTGGCGCCGGGCAGCAGTACCGCCATCATCGCCTGGATCTGCTTCTTGTCCGCGCCGCCGGTGCCGACGACGCCCTTCTTGACGGTCGAGGGGTGATATTCGCCGATATGCAGCCCTGCACCCGCCGCCGCGAGCAGGACGACGCCGCGCGCCTGGCCAAGCTTCAACGTCGATTGCGCGTTGGTATTGCCGAGCACTTCCTCGACCGCGGCACCATCGGGGCGTTCGGTGCGAATGACGTCGATCAGCGCATTGTAGAGCGCTGTCAGGCGGCGAGGGAGCGCCATCGATGGATCGGTCTTGATCTGGCCGTTGGCGATATGGCTCAGGCGGTTGCCGTCGGCGCGAATAACGCCCCAGCCGGTGGTGCCGAGGCCAGGGTCGAGTCCTAGGATGATCATGAGAAGAAAGAAGATTGGTTCGCGCGGAGGCGCGGAGGCGCGGAGGGGATGCGTTCCTGGCGATCGTCTCGCGTCAGCGGGACTTTCGATTCTCCGGGCCGGCCGACAGAAATGAGGCCGCTGGCGCGGAGGACGTAGCCACGAAGCGCTACTCTCCGCGCCTCCGCGTCTCCGCGCGAACCAACCTTCTTCATCTCAACCCCGAGCCGTTCAACCGAGCGTCTCCATGATCTCGTCGGAGATCTCGTAATTGCCCCAGACCGTCTGCACGTCGTCGTCGTCGTCGAGCGCGTCGATCAGCTTGAACAGCGTCGCCGCGTCGTCCGCACCGACTGCGACCATCACCTGCGGACGCCAAGCGAGCTTCGCGCCTTCCGCCTCGCCGAGCTTCGCTTCCAGAGCCTTCGCCACCTCGTGGAGGTCGCCCTGCGCGGTCCAGACCTCATGCCCGTCCTCGCTGGACGTGACGTCCTCGGCGCCCGCCTCGAGCGCCGCTTCGAACACCGTGTCGGCATCGCCCGCGCTCGCCGGATACGAGATCAGCCCGACGCGATCGAATGCGTGGCTGACCGAACCGCCCGCGCCGAGATTGCCGCCGTTCTTGCCGACCGCGACGCGCACGTTGGTCGCGGTGCGGTTGCGGTTGTCGGTCAACGCCTCGATGATCAGCGACACGCCGCCGGGGCCGAAGCCCTCATAGCGGATCTCTTCGTAATTCTCGGCATCACCGCGGCTCGCCTTGTCGATCGAGCGCTGGATGTTCTCCTTGGGCAGCGACGCCGCCTTGGCCGCGTTCACCGCCGCACGCAGGCGCGGGTTCATGTCGACGTCGGGCAGGCCCATCTTGGCCGCGACCGTGATTTCCCGGCTGAGCTTGCTGAACGCCGACGAGCGCTTCTTGTCCTGCGCGCCCTTGCGGTACATGATATTCTTGTATTTGGAATGGCCTGCCATCGGTGCCTCTAATAGCCTGATGCGGTGGCTTTAGGACGGTGAGGCCGTTTTCGCCAGAGCGTCGATCTTCTGCTCGATCGCGTCGAGCCGCGCCAGCACCAGATGATCGATCTTGTGGTGGACGCGCAAAATGTCGAGTTCGGCGCGCAGGTTGGTCTCGTAGTCGAGGCTCGCCGCCAAGCGATCCTTCGCCGATTGCCGGTTCTGGCTCATCATGATCACCGGCGCCTGGATCGCGGCGACCGTCGACAGCATCAGGTTGAGGAAGATGTAGGGATACGGATCGAACGCCGCGCCGAAATGCGTCAGGATATCCGAGTTCAGCAGCATCCAGCCGAGCAGCACGACCGTAAAGGCGATGATGAACGCCCATGATCCACCGATCGCCGCGACCCGGTCCGACAGGCGTTCGCCGAACGTCGATCGCTCGTCCGACACGTCGGCGGCGTCGCGGCTGACGGTGGTACCCGATTCGATTCCGGCGAGGACGCGGCGTTCCTCGTCGTCGAGGTCGCCCGGCGCCTTGCCCAGCAGTCGCTGCGAGAGATCGGCGAGCAGGGATTGTTTCGTAGCCATGTTTTGCGCCCTAGCCCGGAATGCGGATTATGCCAGTGCGCAAAGCCCCCACTTGCGACGGAAGCGACAAAGACTCCTTGCTCCCACACGCCCGCACCTGCCAAACGCGCGGCATGACGGTTAGCGTGAATATGGGCACCGACGGCAATGGTACTGCCGTCGGCGTCGACCTGGAGGAACTACTCGCCACCCGCCTGTTGGTGCAGGGCAATTCGGGCTCGGGAAAATCGCATCTGCTGCGCCGACTGCTCGAGCGATCGGCGGGGCACGTCCAGCAGATCGTGATCGATCCGGAGGGCGATTTCGTAACGCTCGCGGGGCCGCACGGTCATGTCGTGATCGAAGCCGGCGACTATAGCGAACGCGAGATCGCACGCATCGCGACGCGGTTGCGCGAACATCGGACGTCTGCGGTGCTGAGCCTTGAGGGGCTTGAGGTCGAGGGCCAGATGCGGTGCGCCGCGTCGTTCCTCTCCGCGCTGTTCGATGCACCACGCGAGCATTGGTACCCGGTGCTCGTGGTGGTCGACGAAGCGCAGATGTTCGCGCCGGTGACGGGCGGCGAAGTCTCGGAAGAGGTCCGTCGCGCGTCGCTGGCGGCGATGACCAACCTGATGTGCCGTGGCCGTAAGCGCGGGCTCGCCGGGGTGATCGCGACGCAGCGTCTGGCGAAGCTGGCGAAGAACGTCGCGGCGGAAGCGTCGAACTTCCTCATGGGCCGAACCTTTCTCGACATCGACATGGCGCGCGCGGCAGATCTGCTCGGGATGGAGCGACGCCAGGCCGAAGCGATTCGCGATCTCCAGCGCGGCACGTTCATGGCGCTCGGGCCGGCAGTGTCGCGTCGGCCGATCACCGTGAAGATCGGTGATGTCGCGACCTCCGCACGCAGTGGCAGCCCCAAGCTCACCCCCCTCCCCAGCGCCGCGCCGATGGACCTTCAGGACCTGCTGTCCGAGCCGGTGGTCGACGCGCCCGAACTCGGCCTGATGTTCGATTCGCGCCCACGTCGCGTGCCGGCGGAGGAACTGCTCGACGGCATCGCCCGCCCGCCCGAGCCACGCACCGCGGCGCCGCCGCCGCCCGAGAAGACCGACGACGAGGTCGAGGCGGTCTACGCCGACGTCTTCCGTGCGATCGTCGAGGATCCAGAGTCGACGCTGCGGCCTCCGTCGGTGCTGTTCCAGGATTTTCAGGTACGCTGCCGGATGGGCGGTCTCGCCAAGCCGCCGCTCGATCTCCCCGGCTTCGTGCGGCGCCTGAGCTGCGCCCGCGCCGGCATCTTCGACATGACCGACGAAGCCTGGACGGCCGCCCTCGACGTTGCGAGCGGGCTCCCCGACGACATGCTCGGTGCGTTCCTTTTGGTGGCCCGCGCGGCACGTGAAGGCGAGCCCTGCCCGTCCGACGCGCGCATCGCGGCCACGTACGGCACGAGTTCGATCGGCCGGGTTAAGCGCCTGATCGGCTACATCGAAAGCCGCGAACTGATCGTGTGCCGCACCGATCTCGCCGGCAAGCGCTCGATCACGATCCCCGGGCTGGGCTGGACGACGCTACCGGCGGAAGCGGCATAAGGTCTCGCTGGCGCGTCATTAGATTGACTCCCCCGTCGTTCCAGCGAAAGCTGGGATATTCTGCGGCGAGGAGCGCGCCCGTCCTACTCAATACGGGCCGTTAGGCGGGCATGCTCCTCCTCGCCGCAGGAGATCCCAGCTTTCGCTGGGATGACGGGCGGGTCTAATTGACGGTTGGGAGGCTCGATATGGCGCATGGCGGTTGGGTCTACATGATGGCGAACAAGCCGTTTGGCATGTTGTACATCGGCGTGACTGCGTACCTGGCTTCACGCGTGCATCAGCATCGGATTGATACCGGCTCGGCGTATTGCAGACGCTACGGTTTGAAGATGCTCGTGTTCGCCGAGCAGCACGAGACTATTCAGGACGCGATCGCTCGGGAGAAGATGCTGAAGGCTTGGAAACGGTCGTGGAAGGACGAATTGATCGCGACGATCAATCCTGAGTGGGCGGACCTTTACGACCAGCTTCATTGAAGCGGTCACCCAACCCATAAACCGTCACCCGAGCGAAAGCTGGGATCTCCTGCGGCGAGGAGGAACGCGGCCTGACATACAACCAGCGCTGCGTAGCTTGGAAGCGCTCCTCGCCGCGGAATATCCCAGCTTTCGCTGGGATGACGTTCAATCAGAAATCCTCAGATCATCCCCAGCGCCTGGAGATACACTTCGAGGATCGCTTCCTCCTCCTGATATTCTTCCTTCTTCTTCTTCCGGATCGACAGGATTTTCCGAATCGCTTTGGGGTCGTACCCGCGCCCCTTGGCTTCGGCCATCACGTCCTTGATGTCGTCCGAGATACCCTTCTTCTCTTCTTCGAGACGCTCGGCGCGCTCGATCAGCAGGCGCAGTTCGTCCGCTGCGACCGCGCCGCCGCCCATGCCGTGTTGCCGTTCGTCAGACATCGAAAATTCCCCACTCGCCAGCGCCCACGCGCCGGTCAAAAGCCAATCAAGATACAAGCCCGCACCGGTGATCGCCGTCCGGAGACGTCCTGAATCATGCCGAATTGGGTGCGGGCCTGCGTCTAGGCGTTTACCGTGTTAGGCTCAATCGCCTGAATCAGACGGCCCCGTTTTTGGGCGCGTTCTTCGCGACGCTTTCCTTCATTCGCGCGAGTTGCTCGGGGCTCGCGTCGCCTTGGTGGTGCGCCTTCCACTCCGCGTACGGCATCCCGTACACCGTTTCCCGCGCCGCATCCTTCGACATGCCGCCGGCCTCTTCGACCCAGTCCGACAGGCAGTTGCGGCAGAAACCGGCCAGGCCCATCAGGTCGACGTTCTGCGCGTCCTCGCGGTGGCGGAGGTGGCGGATCAGGCGACGAAAGGCCTGCGCCGCTACGGCATCATCGAGTGTGGCAAGCGAGTCGCTTTCGGGATTCATTCGTATGCTCCGTGGTTGATCCCGCGGAGATAGGGTTTAAGGCCCGTCGCGGCAAAGACCTCCCCCAGGAAACGCACGCATGACAATGGCCATCGCCCCCCGTTCGCGGAAAGTCCGCATCCTCGCGACGCTCGGCCCTGCCAGCAGCACCCCCGAGATGATCGCGACGCTCTTCCGCACGGGCGCAGACGCGTTCCGGATCAACATGAGCCACGGCGACCAGCAGTCGAAGATCGCCGTGATCCAGGCGATTCGCGCGCTGGAGAAGGAATTCGGCCGGCCGTCGACGATCCTCGCCGATCTGCAGGGGCCGAAGCTGCGCGTTGGCAAGTTCGATGGCGGCCGCACGGTGCTCGAAACCGGCTCGACCTTTGTGCTCGACCGCGACCCGACGCCGGGCGACGCAACGCGGGTGGAACTGCCACACGACGAGATCTTCGCGGCGATCGAGCCGGGCGCGCGCCTGCTGCTCGACGACGGCAAGCTCGTCCTCCGGGTCGTGTCGCATAGCCCGCGCGAGATCACGACGCGGGTCGAGGTTGGCGGCGCACTGTCGAACAGCAAGGGGCTGAACGTCCCCGACGTCGTGCTGCCGATGGCCGCGCTGACCGAGAAGGATCGCAGCGATCTCGACTTCGCGGTCGACCAGGGCGTCGACTGGATCGCGCTGTCGTTCGTCCAGCGCCCGGAAGATCTGTGGGAAGCGCGGAAACTGATCGGCGGCAAGGCGGCGCTGATGGCGAAGATCGAGAAGCCGGCCGCGATCGAACGGCTCGAGGAGATCGTCGAGGCGTGCGACGGCGTGATGGTCGCGCGCGGCGATCTCGGCGTCGAACTGCCGCCGCAGCAGGTGCCGCCGTTGCAGAAGCGCATCGTCGAGGTCTCGCGCCGGATGGGCCGCCCGGTGGTGGTCGCGACGCAGATGCTCGAATCGATGATCACGTCGCCCTCCCCTACGCGGGCGGAAGTGTCGGACGTCGCGACCGCGGTGTATGACGGCGCCGATGCGATCATGCTGTCGGCGGAGAGCGCGGCGGGCGCATGGCCGGTCGAGTCCGTCGCGATGATGGACGCGATCGGTGTGTCGGTCGAGGCCGATCCCGAGCATGGCGACCGTATGCACTTCACCGTGATGAAGCCCGACCCGACGACCGCGGATGCGCTGGCCGAGGCGGCGAAGAACATCGCCGCGACGGTGTCCGCGGTGGCGATCATCTGCTTCACCACCTCGGGCTCGACCGCCCGCCGGATCGCGCGCGAGCGGCCGTCGGTGCCGCTGCTGGTGCTGACGCCGAGCGATGAGACCGCACGTCGCCTGGGGCTGCTGTGGGGGACGCATGCCGTGCATACGCGCGACGTCGAGTCGTTCGAGGACATGGTGGCCAAGTCGAAGCGGATGGCGTTGCGGCATGGGATGGCGAAGGCCGGCGACCGAGTGATCGTGCTCGCGGGCGTGCCGTTCCGGACGCCTGGGTCGACCAACGTGTTGCACGTGGTGCGGATCGTCGGCGATGAGCTGAAGGGGCATCATTCGCAGGTTTGATTTTTTGGGGGGGGAGCTGGCGAAGGGCGCTTGCTCGTCGCTGCCGCGCACTACGTCTGCCCTCAAGGCTGGGGAGAGCCCACCCAAGCTGTTCCCCCGCGAAGGCGGGGGGCCAGGATACCAAGCGCCACGGTATTCAACTGTTCCCCCGCGTCCGCGGGGGAACGGCCTCGTTGGAATGCGCGCTACGGCCGCGAGAATGCCCCGCGCAAACCGGAACAGCAACCAGCCCCCTTCCCCGTCATGCCGGGCTCGTTCCGGCATCCGCCGTTCCGCATACTCGCAGCCTTTGGAGTATGCGGGCCGGTGGGCCCCGGCCTCCGCCGGGGTGACGGGATGGAGTTGAACTGCGTTTTGCATGCCGCCTGCTCAGATCGAGCCCCGTTGACCGGGGAGCGCCACCTTTATCCAACCAAGCCACCACCCCGGCGAAGGCCGGGGCCCAATTGGGGAACGGTAACGGTGAAGCTCTCACTGCGTTACGACGACCTTTCCAATTGGGCCCCGGCCTTCGCCGGGGTGGAGCTGTGGGGCGGGTGTACGAGCTAATCTAGGCTAGCGCTCCGCGCCTGAATACGCGATGCCGCGCGTAACGGACCGCACGGGAGGGCGAACGCAATGACATTACGCGAGAAGATCGGTTGGGGCGCCCTTGCGCTCCTCGCAGCCTGCGCGCTTGCCGTCGTCGCGTTCGAGCGCGGCGAGCATGTCAACGCGCTGTGGATCGTCACCGCAGCCGTGTCGGTCCAGCTGATCGCCTACCGGTTCTACGCTCGGTATATTGCGCGGCATGTGATGCAGCTCGACCCGTCGCGGCAAACCCCGGCGCTGCGCCGCGCCGACGGGCTCGATTACGTCGCGACCGACCGCAACGTCCTGTTCGGCCACCATTTCGCCGCCATCGCCGGTGCCGGCCCGCTCGTCGGCCCGGTGCTCGCCGCGCAGATGGGCTACCTCCCCGGCACGCTCTGGATCCTTGCCGGCGTCGTGCTGGCGGGCGCGGTGCAGGACTTCATGATCCTATTCATCTCGATGCGGCGTGACGGGCGTTCGCTCGGCGAACTGATCCGCATGGAGATGGGCGCGATCCCCGGCGTGATCGCGCTGATCGGCGCGTTCGCGATCATGGTCATCATCCTCGCCGTGCTCGCGCTGATCGTGGTGCGCGCGCTTGCCGGGAGTCCGTGGGGGCTGTTCACCGTCGCCGCGACGATCCCTCTGGCGTTCCTGATGGGTATCTACACGCGCTGGATCCGACCCGGAAAGGTCGGCGAAGTCTCCGTTCTCGGCGTCATCGGGCTGCTCGCCGCGATCGTCTATGGCGGCACCGTCGCTGCCTCGCCGACGCTCGC
Organism: Sphingomonas sp. CFBP 13728; assembly: GCF_014841895.1. Taxonomy (NCBI): domain Bacteria; kingdom Pseudomonadati; phylum Pseudomonadota; class Alphaproteobacteria; order Sphingomonadales; family Sphingomonadaceae; genus Sphingomonas; species Sphingomonas sp. CFBP 13728. Next base: position 160,256 of record NZ_JACYUS010000002.1, read on the forward strand.
GCCGCTGTTCACGCTGACCCCGGTCCAGCTCTGCGTGCTGATGGTAGGCTACGGCGCGGTCGCCTCCGTCCTGCCGGTGTGGTTGCTGCTGGCCCCCCGCGATTACCTCTCGACGTTCCTCAAGATCGGCGCGATCGTCGCACTGGCGATCGGCATCGCGGTGGTCGCGCCGCCGCTGCGGATGCCGGCGCTCACCCCGTTCATCGACGGCAGCGGTCCGGTCTGGTCGGGCGGGCTCTTCCCGTTCCTGTTCATCACGATCGCGTGCGGCGCGGTGTCGGGTTTCCACGCGCTGATCGCGAGCGGCACCACGCCGAAGCTGATCGCCAGCGAGGGCGACGCGCAGTTCATCGGCTATGGCGCGATGCTGATGGAAAGTTTCGTCGCGATCATGGCGCTGGTCGGCGCGTCGATCCTAGATCCCGGCGTGTATTTCGCGATGAACAGCCCGGCCGCGGTGGTCGGCACCGACTTCGCCTCCGCGGCTACCGCGGTCACCGCGATGGGCTTCCCGATCACCCCCGAACTGCTCGCACAGACAGCAAAGGACGTCGGCGAAACCACGATCGTCTCGCGGACCGGCGGCGCGCCGACGCTGGCGGTGGCGATGTCGGAGATCTTCAGCCACCTCGTCGGCGGGCAGGCGATGAAGGCGTTCTGGTATCATTTCGCGATTTTGTTCGAGGCGCTGTTCATCCTCACCGCGGTCGATGCGGGGACGCGCGCCGGGCGGTTCATGCTGCAGGATCTGATCGGGCTCGCGGTGCCGTCGTTCCGCAATGCCTCGGCGATCGTGCCCGGGCTGATCGCGACCGCGCTCTGCGTGATCGCCTGGGGCTTCTTCCTGTACCAGGGCGTCACCGATCCGCTCGGCGGCGTGAACACCTTGTGGCCGTTGTTCGGCATCTCGAACCAGATGCTCGCGGCGGTCGCGCTCGTGCTGGCGACGGTCGTGCTGTTCCGGATGAAGCGCCAGCGTTACGCGTGGGTGACGATCCTGCCCGCCGCGTGGCTGTGCCTCTGCACGATCACCGCCGGGTTGATGAAGCTGTTCGCGAGCGACCCGAAGGTCGGCTTCCTCGCGCATGCGTCGAAGTTCGCGGACGCGGCGGCGCGGGGGGAACTGCTCGCGCCGGCCAAGACGATGGCGGAGATGCAGCGGATCGTGCTCAACGACCGGATCGACGCGGGGCTTTGCGCGCTGTTCCTTGCGGTGGTGCTGTCGATCGTCTTCTTCGGCATCCGCACCTGCCTCACCGCGCTGAAGATCGACCGACCGACCGTTACCGAAGTCCCATCGCAACTGGTGGCCGCAGAATGATCCGCGCGCTCTACGCAAAGGCACGCGAGACCGCGCTGCTGATGGTCGGCGTGCCGTCCTATGCTGCGTATTGTCAGCACATGGCCGAGCGGCATCCCGACCACGCGCCGATGGACGAGCGCACGTTCTTCCGCGATCGGCAGGAGGCGCGATACGGCAGCAAGGGCGGGGGACGCTGCTGTTGACCGATGTGGTTTCCACCGTCGCCCGCCTCCGGGCAGCGACGGCGAGCGATCACGACGCGGTCGATGCCGGGTTTGGGCGCTACGACCTGACCGATGCGGAGGATTACCGCGCGTTCCTGATCGCACACGCCAAGGCTTTGCCGGCGGTCGAGGCCTGGCTGGCCGCGATTCCGGGGCTGGCGACGGTTCGGTCGCGGGGGGCGGCGCTGGCCGAGGATCTTGCCGCGCTAGGTGAGGAAATGCCCGCGCCGATGACGTTCGACGTCCCGGCGAGCGCTGCCGCCGGGTGGGGCGCGATGTATGTCGTCGAGGGGTCGCGGCTCGGCGGTATCATGTTGTCGCGGTCGGTGCCCGACGGGATGCCCTCGGCCTATCTCGGCGCGAAGCATTTGTCGGGCGAGTGGCGCGCATTGCTGACCGCGATCGATGGGGAGACCGCCGACGAAGCCTGGGTCGAGGAGGCCATCGTCGGCGCCAAGGCTGCGTTCGACCTGTATCGGCGCGCGCCGGCCTGATCTCCCTGATCTCAGCGCAGGAGTTTCGGCGCTTCCTTGCGGATCATGTCCTGCACCTTGCTCGCGAACAGGCCGAGAATGCCGGGCAGGTCGACGACCGCGTGGACGTTGGTCTCGAACACCGTGACCGCGCTGGCGATCGTCTGCCCCATCGCCTTGACGGTGAAGTGCAGCGTGTCGCCGTCCCAGCGGTGATCGGTCACCGAGCCGCCGGGAATGTTCGCGCCGATCTTGTCGATGCTGCCGTCGAGCCGCGCGCGAACCGCCGCCTTGCCGAGCTGATGGGGTACGTCGACGGTGATGGGAGTGCCCATGTGCGTTCCTTGAATCGAGAATGGCCTTAAGTGGCGAAAATCATGTCGTCGTTGGCGAACGCCTTGAACTCGAGTGCGTTGCCGCTTGGATCGAGAAAGAACATCGTCGCCTGTTCGCCGGGCTCGCCCTTGAAGCGGATGTACGGCGCGATCCCGAACTGGACGCCGGCGGCGGTGACGCGTTCCGACAGCGCGGTCCAGTCGTCCATCGTCAGCACGACGCCGAAATGCGGGACCGGGACGGCATGGCCATCGACCGCGTTCTCGACCGCGATGGGTTTGGCGGCGGGGTCGAGGTGCGCGACGATCTGGTGACCGAACAGGTCGAAGTCGATCCACTGGTCGCTGGAACGCCCTTCGCGGCAACCGAGGGTGGCGCCGTAGAAGGTGCGGGCGGCGGCGAGGTCGTGGACCGGGAAGGCTAGGTGGAAGGGGCGTAGGGTCATTGGGGGAAGATAGGTCGGGAAGGTAGGTTCGTCACCCTTGGGTTTATGTGCTTTGCCTGTGGTACATGGCGGAGCGCGTTCTTGTTCTCCCGCGAAGGCGGGAGCCCAGTCTGGGCTCCCGCCTTCGCGGGAGAACAAACTTTGATGCGGGCGCCCTACCCCTCACACTGCACCACTCCGGCGTAGGCCGGGGCCCAATTGGGGAACGTTGCTAATGAAAGGCAGCGCGTCGTTACTCCCACCTTTCCAATTGGGCCCCGGCCTACGCCGGGGTGGTGGAGAGCGGGGCGGCGGTGCAGTAACCAACCGAGGCTAAGAGATTGCCCGGCTCCCTCCGCCACGCCATAGCGCGAGCGTGAACCGTTACCCTGCCCTCGCCTGCCTCGTCCTCGGTGCGATCGCCGCCACCGGGTTCGCCCCGCTCGACCTCTGGCCGCTGACTCTCGTCGCCTTCGCGCTGTGGATGAAGCTCGTCCACGATGCGCCGACCCAGCGCGGTGCACTCTGGCGCGGGTGGGTGTTCGGGGTCGGGCATTTCACCGTCAATAACAACTGGTTCAAGCACGCGTTCGACTTCCAGGATGCGATGCCGCCGGTGCTCGGCTATTTCGCCGCGGTCGGCCTGGCGCTGTATCTCGCGCTGTTTCCGATGCTCGCCGCAGGATTGGCCTGGCGGACGGTACGTCGCCCCGGCACGCCCGACGCGACGTTCATGCTCGTCTTCGCCGCGGCCTGGATCGCGACCGAATGGCTCCGCGCGACGCTGTTCACCGGCTATGCCTGGGATCCGCTGAGCGTCGTCTGGCTCCCCGCGATCGGCATCGCACGACTGTCCGCCTGGATCGGCACCTACGCGCTGTCCGGCGTGACGATCCTCGCCGCTGGGGCGCTGCTGATGCTCGCCGTGCGCCGCTGGACCCTGCCCGCAATCGCGATCCCCGCGCTTGCGCTGGCCGCCCTCTCCGCACTCTGGACCAACGCGCCGCCCCCCGCACCCGGCACGCCTCTGGTCCGCGTGGTCCAGCCCGATATCGGCCAGGAAGACCGTAACGAATCCGACGGCGAACGCGTGCTCTCCGCGCTCGAAAAGCTCTCCGGCCATGGCGGCGCCACACCGCGCCTCGTGGTCTGGCCCGAGGGCGTCGTTCGCGACTATCTCGAGGATGGCTATCCGTTCTACGCCTATGGCTGGTCGAGCCCGCTCTATCTTCGCCGCCGTATCGCACGCCTGCTGGGCCCCGAGGACATTCTCCTTACGGGCGGCACCGCGCTCGAGTTCGATGGCCAGGACCGCATATCGGGCGCCGCCAATTCGGTGTTCGCGCTGGATTCGCAGGCCCGGTTGCGCGGCCGTTACGACAAGGCGCATCTGGTACCGTTCGGTGAATATCTGCCGCTCCCGTGGCTGCTCAAACCGCTCGGCCTCGCGCGTCTGGTGCCCGGCGACATCGACTTCACCTCGGGCAAGGGGCCGGCCAACCTGACCTTCCCCGGCTTCGGTTCCATCGGCATGCAGATCTGCTACGAGATCATCTTCTCCGGTCACACCGTCGATCCGACCCACCGCCCGCGCCTGATCTTCAACCCGTCGAGCGATGCGTGGTTCGGCAAATGGGGTCCGCCGCAACATCTCGCCCAGGCCCGGATGCGTGCGATCGAGGAAGGGCTGCCGATCGTCCGCGCGACCCCCACGGGCATCTCCGCGATCATCGCCGCCGATGGCCGCCTCCTGGCCACCGTGCCGCACGAGACGGCCGGGGCGATCGAGCAGCCGATGCCGTCCGCGCTGCCCCCCACGCTGTTCTCGCGCGTCGGCAACGCGATGGCGGCGATCGTCGCCGGATTGATGCTTGCAAGCGCGGTTGCCCTGCGCCGTCGCCAGCGTTAGAAGGTCATATAAAGCTTTCCTTATATGACGCTCTATCGGCAGTTTCGCCGGCGGGCATGACGAAGAGGCCCTCATGCGCAAGTCTTTCCTGTTCACCTCCGAATCGGTCTCCGAAGGCCATCCCGACAAGGTCGCCGACCAGATCAGCGACACGATCGTCGACCTGTTCCTCGCCAAGGACCCGCAGGCGCGCATCGCCTGCGAGACGCTGACGACCACGCAGCTCGTCGTCCTCGCCGGTGAGATCCGCGGCAAGGGCATCTACGAGAACGACCAGTGGGCCGATGGCGTACTCGACGAGATCGAGGCGGCTGTCCGCAACACCGTCAAGGAAATCGGCTATGAGCAGTCGGGCTTCCACTGGGAGACGTTCCGTTTCGAGAACAACCTCCACGGTCAGTCCGCGCACATCGCGATGGGCGTCGACGAGAGCGGCAACAAGGACGAGGGCGCCGGCGACCAGGGCATCATGTTCGGCTATGCGACCGACGAGACCCCCGGCCTGATGCCCGCGACGCTGTATTACAGCCACAAGATCCTCGCCAAGATGGCCGAAGATCGTCACTCGGGCGCCGCGCCGTTCCTCGAGCCCGACGCGAAGAGCCAGGTCACGCTGTCGTATGAGAACGAAGTGCCAGTCGGCGCGACCGCACTGGTGGTCTCGACGCAGCACGCACCGGGCTATTGCGAAAAGGGCGACAACGCCGATGCCGCCAAGTACGCGGTGCTGCGCGACTATGTCATGGGCGTGTTCCAGGACGTGCTACCCGACGGCTTCATCACCGACGAGACCGCGATCTACATCAACCCGACCGGCCAGTTCGAAATCGGCGGCCCCGACGGCGACGCTGGCGTGACGGGTCGCAAGATCATCGTCGACACCTACGGCGGCGCGGCCCCGCATGGCGGCGGCGCGTTCTCGGGCAAGGATCCGACGAAGGTCGATCGTTCGGCAGCCTATGTCGCGCGGTATCTGGCGAAGAACGTCGTTGCGGCCGGCCTCGCTCGTCGTTGCACGATCCAGCTGAGCTACGCGATCGGCATCGCCGAGCCGCTGTCGGTGTATGTCGACACGCATGGCACCGGCACCGTTGACGAAGCCAAGCTCGAGGCGGTCCTGCCGAAGCTGGTTCGCCTGACGCCGAAGGGTATCCGCGAGCACCTCAAGCTCAACGCGCCGATCTACAAGAAGACGGCGGCCTATGGTCACTTCGGTCGCGAGCCCGAGGGTGACACGTTCACTTGGGAAAAGACCGATCTGGTCGATGCTCTGAAGGCTGCCGTCGCCTGATAGCGACGCCTTTGGTGATGTTAAAAAGCCTCCCGCAGACCAGTCCGCGGGAGGCTTTTTTGTATTTTGGAGTTTCGAGTCCCTCTCCCCACTGGGGAGAGGGAGGGAGGAGCCGCTTGCCGACGGAAGGGTGAGGGGCGTTGGGGAGAGGGTCCGAGCCTCACTCCCCCTCACCCTCCCACCCGGCTTCGCCGTGCGGGCCCCTCCCTCTCCCCGAGGGGAGAGGGGGTATAGGGCGACTCGTATCAACGCACGGGTCACGAACGCCGATCCTTCGGTACGCCGCTTCGATACGCTCAGCGGCTACTCCGGACGAACGGGGCGCGAAGGATTGGGTGCGTGCTCACCCACTTGCGCATGCCGCTGCTCGGTCAGAATCTGCCACGCCGTCAGGAACAGCGCAGCCACCAGCGGCCCGACGACGATACCGCTGAGCCCGACGATTTCGATCCCACCCAATGTCGTCACCAGCACGATGTAATCCGGAATCCCGGTATCGCGCCCGACCAGGATCGGCCGCAGGATGTTGTCGGCCAGGCCGATCACCACAACGCCCGAGACGATCACGACCACACCCTGCCAGATCGCGCCCGTCGCCAGCAGGTATACCGCAACCGGCACCCAGACGAGCGCGGGGCCCAACGCCGGCAGCAGCGACGTGAGTGCCATCAGCAAACCCCAGAGCAAGGCCGCCGGCACGCCGACGATCCAGAAGGTCAGGCCGCCCAGCGCACCCTGGACGAGCCCAACGATCACCGATCCCTTGATCGTTGCGCGCACCACCGCGACGAACTTGTCGACCAGCTTCGCCGCCACCGAATGCTCGAACGGCAGTGCACGACGGATCGCAGGTCCCACCTTGTCGCCGTCGCGGAGCAGGAAGAACGTCACGTACAGTCCGACGCCGAACGACAGCAGGAACGCGGCTGCGTTACGGCCGATCGACAGCGCCTGCCCTGCGATCGATCGGACGCTGTTGCCGAGGATCGTCGACACGCGCGACTGCGCCTGTTCGAAGCTGTTGAGCCCGGCCTTGTCGAGCGCACCCTGAATGCGGTTCGGCAGCGCGTCGTGGATCTGCTGGAAATACGCGCCAAAGTTGATCTGGCCGCTCTGCAGCTTGGCGTAGACCGAGGCGGACTGGTCGATCATCAGGCTGCCGATGAACAAGGTCGGCACGATCACCGCGACGAAGATGATCAGCAACGTCAGCGCGGCCGCCAGATTGCGGCGGTCGGGCCAGCGCTTGAGCAACCACTGATAGAGCGACTGGAACAGGATCGCCGCCAGCGCACTCCACAGCAACGCCGCCGCGAACGGCGACACGACCACGCACAACGCGATCGTGATCGCCACCAGGAAGGTTATGAAGCCCCCCGTTTCCAGTCGACGCCTGTCGATCATTGCCGAGTCCCCTATCGTCGTATTGATGTCGTCGTCTTGGTGTCGTCGTACTGGCCGGCAGAGCCGGTTCGTTTCAGAACGTCAAAACCGCCCCCCGGTGCGTACCGGAAGGCGGTCAAGACGCCGGCGCTGGTGGAGCGCCTAGAAGATCAGCGCAGCTTCTCGCTGCCGTTGATCAGTGCATCCTTCTGCGCCTGCGGCATCGCCTGCGCGTTCACGTCGGCATCGTCGATCGCATCCGACTGGTGCTCGGCATTGTCACGGACGGCCTCGGCCTGGTCCTCGAGATTGTCGGCAGTCGCTTCGAGCGCGTCGGCGCGGTTGTCGGCGGCCTTCTCGACCTGGCTGCCGAGCTTGTCATCGCCCTTGCCGCCGCATGCTGCGAGCGAGACGGCCATGGCGGCGAGCGTGACGGCGATGGAAAGCTTCTTCATGGGGATAGTCCGTTCTGGTTACGATGCGGTGGCAACCGTCACGCGGGCGTAACGGTTCCGCTATCTCTTTCCGTAGCTTCACAAATCTTCGATTTCGCCGGCGAGTGTGTTCGTCGGGTAACACCGTGCCGCTCCATCGGCGTTCAGGCTTTGGCGTGCTCGATCAGCAACGGTGCCTTGTTCGCCACCGCCGTCTCGCCCACGGGCGCGACCCGGTCGAACACCGCGCTGACAAGCGCTTCGGCGATCCAGCCGACTGCCGCACCGACGACCAGATCGGACAGATAATGCTTCCCGTTCACCGGTTGCGCCGCCGCGACTGCGCCGGAAATCAATGCCGCCGGACCACCCGCACCGGTGATGTCGCGCGATGCGGCACGCGCGACCGCAACCGCGCCCGCGGTGTGGCCCGAGGGGAACGACGTCTGTTCGTGATCCTCGCTGTTGCCCGGTTCGAACCGCGCCTTGCCGTCCTCGATCGCCTTTTCGGGACGCGTACGATCGATCGACGCCTTGATCGCCGACTTGACGAAGGTTGCCGCCGCGTGTGCCGCCAGCATGCGCACGCCACCGCGGACCACCTCCGGCCTGCGTGCGATCAGGCCGATCACGACGGTGCCGATCGACGTCGCCACGAGTTGTGGCTGGTCGCCGATCTCGGCGAGGAACCCGGTCGCCTTGACCAGCGGTTTGTCGCGGTGCTCGGCGGCCTTGTACGTCGCCTCGCGGTCCACCTTCTCGACGGCCTTTGCGGCGTCCTTGGTCTTGCCCATCACGTCTCGCCCTGCCCGTCCATCTCGCCGCGCACCTGTGCATGCGCGAGCATGGCGAACAACCCCGCACCGCCCAGCAAGTTGCCGAGCACCGCGGGCAGTATCAATTCGACCAACGTCTGCCAGACGCCGACATGGCCGGAGAACAGCAGCAGGAACGCCTCGTCCGAGCCGACGATCGAATGGCTGAACCCGCCGAGTGCGACGACATAGGTGATCGCGAAGATCACCAGGAACGCCTGTTGCCGCGCGTTGGGCAGCGACCAGGCGAGGATCGCGATCATGAACCCGGCGGGGATCGCGTTGACGAACGTCGCCCAGGCCGACAGCTCGGTGATCCGCATCGACACCTCGATCATCGCGCCGCGCAACTCGCTGCTGCCGAGCACCCCTGCCGCGATCGCGCCGCCGGTAATCGCCGTCCCGATCAGATTTGCCGCAAGCACGACGCCCCACAGTCGCAGCGTCCGCTTCAGCGCCCAGCTCGACGGCTTCGTCACCAGCGGCAGCATCGCGCTGATCGTGCTCTCGGTGAACAGCTGCATCCGCCCGAGGATGACGACCAGAAAACCGATCGGATAGCCGAGCGACACGACGATCGTCCGCCATGGCGTGTCGGGCAGCGCCTGGTGCAGCGCGCCTTCGGTAATCAGCGAACTCGATATCGCCATGCCGGCGGCAAGCCCCGAGAAGAACAGCGACGACACCGGGCGGTCCAGCTCTTCCTCGCCCGCCTCGCGCACGGCCTTGTGCAGGTCCTGCGCATCGGCGGCCTTGAGGTCCTCGACGTCTTCGCCGGGCGGTTTGGATGCATCATCGACCATTACGAGCGTGTAACGGTTCGCGTCATGCTTTGCTCCGAGGCAATCGCCCGCTAGGGCACGCGCGATGAACGATCCTTCTGTTATCCGCCGCCTCTATGGCCGTCGCCAGGGCCACAAGCTGCGTCTCGGCCAAGCCGCGCTCGTCGAGGAAACGCTCGCCGACCTGTCGGTACCCGAGGAAGGGCCGATCGATGCGATGACGCTGTTCGGCGACAATCGCCCGCTGCACGTCGAGATCGGCTTCGGCGCAGGCGAGCACCTGGCAGGACAGGCCGCGATGAACCCGGACGTCGGCTTCATCGGCTGCGAGCCCTTTCTCAACGGCGTCGTCGGCGCGCTGGCACACATCCGCGACGGCGAGCTGACCAACGTCCGCCTCCACATGGGCGATGCGCTGGAAGTGATCGAGCGCCTGCCCGACGCGAGCCTGGACCGGCTGTACCTGCTGCATCCCGATCCATGGCGGAAGGCGCGCCATGCCAAGCGCCGCATGGTCAACCACGGTCCGCTCGACACGATCGCCGCCAAGCTGAAGCCGGGCGCGGAATTCCGGCTCGGCACCGACGATCCGACCTATTGCCGCTGGTCGATGATGATCATGAACGCCCGCCGCGATTTCGAATGGCAGGCAAACACCCCGCACGACTTCCTGACCCGCCCCGACGACTGGCCCGAGACGCGGTACGAGCGGAAAGCGCGGCGGCAGGGGCACGAGGTCTGGTATTACCGGTATATTCGGATCTGACCGGATACCGGGAAAGCCATTGATCTTGGTATCGAAAAGCCGCGACTTCAGGGCGCATTGATCCGAGATGGCGACCGCAAGACTTCGACCCTCAACCGGTCGGTCGACGCTCACGATCTTCCTATCCGGCATATTTTCCCACATGGTGCCGACATGCCGACGATCCCCGCCATTTCGACGATCGCCCAGACGATCCAGCTTTCGCTTGCGCCGGTCTTCATGCTGGCGGGCATCGGACAGTTGCTCAACGTACTCGCCGGACGATTGTCGCGCGTGATCGATCGCGCGCGGAAACTGGAGCAGTTGCACCCCAATTTTTCCGCAGCCGATCGCACGCGCTACGGCTGGGAGCTGCGATTGCTCGACCGCCGGATGACGATCATTAACGCGGCGCTGTTCCTAGCGGTGTCGAGCGCGATCATGACCTGCGTGCTAATCGCGCTGCTGTTCATCGCCGAACTCGCCAAGCTTCATTTCGGCACCGCGGTCGCGCTGTGCTTCATCCTCGCGATGATCCTGCTGATCGCAGCGCTTGTCTCGTTTATCTTCGAGGTCCGGATGTCGTTGCGGGCCTTCCGGATCCGGCCGGAGTTGCTGAAGGACCTGTTATGATCGAGAAACGCGTGTTGCAGGCGGTGATCGCCCTCGCGTGCCTGTTGCCGCTGATCGTCGGTGGCCAAGGCGTGCTGCAGGGCCCCACGCCGTTCGGCCATCTCACCGAGGTGCCACGCGATCTCGACAGCCATTTCCGGTATATCTCGGGGATCTTCTTCGCGACCGGTCTGGGCTTCGTCAGCTGCATTCCCGATATCGAGCGCAAGGGACCGCGGTTTCGGTTGCTTGGCGGGCTGATCTTCGTTGGCGGACTGTCGCGCGGGATTTCGTTGCTGGCGGTCGGTGTGCCGTCGCAGGGCCATGTACTCGGGCTGGCGATGGAGACGGTGGTCGTGCCGTTGCTGATGCTCTGGCAGTGGAATTTCGCCAAGCGGGCTACCCGAGCCTGACGATCCTCCCCCGCCAGGGGGAGGATCGATCGATCAGCGTGCGGCGTCCAGGCCCGGACCGACATCGGCGGTCGAAAGATACCGTGGCGCGACCCGCGCCTTCGCCCGCTGCTCGTACGCATAGCCAGCACCCAGCACCGCTGCGTCGCCATACTTCGTCGCGATGAACGACAACCCGACCGGCAGTCCGCGGACCAGCCCCATCGGCACGGTCAGGTTGGGATACCCCGCCACCGCCGGCAGTCCGCTCGAGCTCGGGCCGCCGTATTGATCGCCGTACACAGGCTCGCTCAGCCAAGCGGGGCCGTAGGTTGGCTCGACCAGTAATGTAGCGCCCGCCGCCTTGAGCATCGCGTCGATCCCCTCCGTACCCGCCAGCCGCAGCGATTTCGCGCGCGCTGCCTTGTACGCCGGATCGTTCAACCCCTTGGTCTTCGCCGCAGCCTCGAACGTCTCCTGCGCGAAGAAGGGCATTTCCGTCGCCGCGTTGGCGGTGTTGAACGCGATGACCTGATCAAGCGTCCGCGTGCCGACCGCCGCTGGCGTGGTCGCGAGATAGGTGTCGAGGTCGGCCTTCAACTCGGTCTGGAGCACGACGAGTTCCGCCTCGCCGAGCCCATCGAGCTTGGGCTGCTTGACCTCGACCAGCACCGCGCCCGCAGCCTTCAGCACATCAAGCGAGGCCTGGTATTTCGCGGCAAGGTCCGCGGTCATCTCCGGCCGGATCACGCCGATGCGCAGGCCCGACAGCGCGCTGGTCGACAGCCCGGCCGCATAGTCGCGCTTGTAAGCCCCTGCCCCCGCGGTCGCGGCATCGGCAGGATCGGCCGCGATCATCGCCGAGAACAGCGTCGCCACGTCGCGAACGCTTCGCGCCATTGGCCCCGGCGTATCCTGGCTGTGGCTGATCGGTACGACGTGCGTCCGACTGACGAGGCCGAGCGTCGGCTTCAGCCCAACCAGCCCGTTGAGCGACGACGGACACACCACCGAGCCATCGGTTTCCGTGCCGATCGCCGCCGCCGCGAAGCTCGCCGCGATCGCCGCGCCCGAGCCGCTCGACGATCCGCACGCGGTCCGGTCGAGCGCGTAGGGATTCTTGACCAGGCCACCAACCGCGCTCCAGCCGCTCATCGACCGGGTCGAGCGGATGTTCGCCCATTCGCTGAGGTTGGTCTTCCCCAGGATCACCGCCCCTGCTGCGCGGAGTTGCGCGACCACGGGTGCGTCTCGACGCGTGAGATTGTCGTTCAGCGCGAGGCTGCCCGCAGTGGTCGGCATCGCATCCGCGGTCTCGACATTGTCCTTGATCAGCACCGGCACGCCGTGGAGCGGCCCGCGGATGCGCCCGGCCTTGCGCTCGGCGTCGAGCGCCCTGGCCTGCGCCAGCGCGTCGGGGTTGAGCGCGATGACGGCGCGGAGAGTGGGGCCCTTGCGGTCCATCGCAGCGATCCGCGCGAGATAGGCGCGGACGAGGTCGACGCTGCTCGCCTTGCCGGACGCCATAGCCGTCTGGAGCTGATCGATCGACTGTTCCTCGACCGCGACCGTCTTTGCGCTCGCGACGGCTGGAACGGCGGTTGCGAGCAATAGCCCGATGATAACCTTACGCATTTTGCGAATCCCCTTTGGCGCGAGGCTATCGGGGTTGCGGGCCTGCGCCAAGCGGTCTGAACGATGCTCGACACGATGCGTTACGGATCGGCAACGGATAGGGGAATGGCGTGCGTCTCGTGTTGAAGATCGTCGGGGGCATCGTGCTGCTGGCGGTCGTGGTCGTCGCGCTGGCGGTGACGATCGTCCCACGCTTCCTCGACCGCATCTACTACCGCGGACCAGCGACCGGCCATTTCGATGGTGCGCACTTCGCCAACCCCGACAACGACGCCGACACGCAGCAGATCCAGCCCGCCGGCGGTGGTCGCGCGAGCTTCTTCTGGCGCTATTTCACCGGCAGCGATGGGCGGCCTGCGTGGCCGACATCGGTCGCAGTGAACCGCATCGCGCCGCCCGCGCGCGTCGAGGGCGAGCGGATGGTCGTGACGTGGGTCGGCCATGCCAGCGTGCTGATCCAGACGCAGGGGCTCAACATCCTCACCGATCCGGTCTGGGCGGAGAAGGCCGGGCCGCTCGGCACGGGCCCTAGTCGTGTCGCCGAGCCGGGGATCGCGTTCGATGCGTTGCCGAAGATCGACGTCGTTCTGGTCAGTCACAATCACTACGACCATCTCGACAAGGCGACGCTGAAGCGGCTCTGGCAGCGCGATCGGCCGCGGATCGTCACGAGCTTGGGCAACGACAGCGTGATCGGCCAGACCGGCGCGCAGGCGACCGCGCTCGACTGGGGCCAGCGGGTGGCGATCAGGCCTGGCATCGACGTCGTCGTGACGCGCAACCATCATTGGGGCAGCCGCTGGTTCACCGATCGCAACCGCGCTTTGTGGTCGAGCTTCGTCGTGACGCTGCCGGGCGGGAATGTGTTCTTTGCGGGCGATACCGGGATGGGCGACGGCCAGTGGCCGGTCGAAGCGGCGGCGCTCGGGCCGGTTCGGCTGGCGCTGATCCCGATCGGTGCGTTCCGGTTCGTCGACGGGCAGATGGAGTCGGGCAGCCATATCGGGCCGGTCGATGCGGTCGAGGTCTATCGCCGACTGGGCGCGGCGCACGCGATCCCGATTCACTGGGGGACGTTCCGGCTGTCGTTCGAGGGGTATGATACGCCGCCGAAACTGCTGGCGGCGGCGATGCGGTGCACGGGGCAGACTGAGTTCGCGCCCGTGACGATCGGGCGGCCGACGGAGGTTGCGGGGTATGTAAAGCCGGTGACGGTAACGCCGATGGCTCGGGCGGCCTTGTTGCAGTGTCTCGATACGCCGCAGGTTCGCGCACTCCGTTAATTCTTCCGTCACCCCGGAGTTGTTCGGCGCGTATCCCCTGCGACCAAGTAAGCCTGTTTCCCCGCGAAGGCGGGGACCCAGACTGGGCTCCCGCCTTCGCGGGAGAACAACGAGAGAGAAGCGTAACGCCGGCTCCACATCCAACCACCCCGGCAAAGGCCGGGGCCCAATTGGGGAAGGCTGCTAACGGTGGACAGCCCCTCGTTACTGCCACCTTTCCAATTGGGCCCCGGCCTTCGCCGGGGTGGTATTTTCCTCAATCGCGCCCGCACCTCACCCCATCTTGAACACGCAGAGCTTGTTACCGTCCGGATCGCGGAAATACGCGCCGTAGAAGCCCATTTCCTCGGGTCCGCGCGTGCCGGCAGCGCCTTCGTCCGCGCCGCCGAGTTCGATCGCCTTGGCGTAGACCTGGTCGACCTGCTCGCGCGAATCCGCTGCCAGCGCGACCATCGTGCCGTTGCCCGCGGTCGCGGCCGCGCCGTCATAGGGCTTGCCGATCACCAGCATCGGCTTGTCGGGGCCCGCGCCGTAGAAGGTCAACTGGCGGGCGTCGGGCATCTGCATAAGGCGCTTGCCGCCGACCGTCGCGAACAGCGCGTCGTAGAACGCGAGCGCCGAGTCGATGTCGTTGGTGCCGAGCGTCGCGTAACCGATCATGGGTCTCTCCTCTTATGAATAAGGAGCGATATCGGCGGGTTACGCGGGGGACGCAACTAGCTGTTCCCCCGCGAAGGCGAGGGTCCAGGCCCGAACCCTCCCGGCATTCAACGGTGATGTAATCCCTGGGCCCCCGCGTTCGCGGGGGAACAGCTAGCGTTGCGGCCGTGGATCAGCCGACGAAAGCGCGCTCAATCACGAACGTACCCGGCTTCGAATTCGCGCCCTCCTCGAAGCCATTCGCCTCGAGCATCACCGCGAATTCCTTGATCATCTCGGTCGAGCCACACAGCATCGCGCGGTCGGTCTCGGGGTTGAGCTTCTGCTCGCCGCGGACCGGGTGGCCGAACAGCGACGCATCCTCGATCAGCGCGCCGATCCGCCGCGTGGTGCGGAACGGCTCGCGCGTCACGGTCGGGATGTAATGAAACTGCGTCTGCGCCTCGTCGGCGATCAGCGGGTCCTCTGCCAGCAGCCCGACCATCTCGTCGTGATAGGCGAGATCGCTCACGCGCCGCACGCTGTGCACGACGATCACCTGCTCATACGCCGCATACACGTCGGGATCGCGCATCAGGCTGAGGAACGGCGCGAGGCCGGTACCGGTCGAGAACATGAACAACCGCTTCCCCGGCAGCAGCGCGTCGAGCACCAGCGTACCCGTCGGCTTTTTGCCGAGATACACTTCGTCGCCGGGCTGGATCAGCTGAAGCTTCGAGGTCAGCGGGCCGTCCTCGACCTTGATCGACAGGAACTCGAGCTCCTCCGAATAATGCGGGGACGCGATCGAATAGGCGCGCATGATCGGCTTGCCGCCTTCCTGGGGAAGACCGATCATCACGAACTCGCCCGAGCGGAAACGGAAAGTCGACGGGCGCTCGATCGCGAAGCTGAACAGATGTTCGTTCCAGTGACGCACCCACAGCACCTTGGCGTTGAGGAACGCGGGGGTCTCGGGGATCAGCGCGGGCGCGCGGGTTGCTTCGACGGTCGGGGCGGTCATGCGTCTATTCCTTGGCCTGCGCGCGGGCGCTGGCGGATCGATGGCTTGCGAAACGGTCGCATTATGGGCGCGAGCCGGACGGGTCAACAACAGCTAAACTTGGCATCGGCCAAACAGGTCCCGTGGCCGTTGCCGACTCAGGCCATGTTCCCCATATTCCCCCTCGATGGCCATTCAGATCCGCACCAGCCTCGCCGAGCCCGAAACCGGCGACACCTTCGTGCCGCACCGCCCGACCGCGCGTCCCGACAAGGTCGAGGGCGGCAAGCGATTCAACCTCGTCAGCGAATACGAACCGGCGGGCGACCAGCCTACCGCGATCGCCGAACTCGTCTCCGCGATCGGCGACGGCGAGAAGGACCAGGTGCTGCTTGGCGTCACCGGCTCGGGCAAGACCTTCACGATGGCCAGCGTCATCAACCGCGTCCAGCGCCCTGCCCTGATCCTCGCGCCGAACAAGATCCTGGCCGCGCAGCTGTATGGCGAGATGAAATCGTTCTTCCCCGACAACGCGGTCGAATATTTCGTCAGCTATTACGATTATTACCAGCCCGAGGCCTATGTCGCGCGCTCGGACACGTACATCGAGAAGGAATCCTCGACCAACGAGTCGATCGACCGAATGCGGCATTCCGCCACCCGCGCGCTGCTCGAACGCGACGACGTGATCATCGTCGCGTCGGTGTCGTGCCTGTACGGCATCGGCTCGGTCGAGACCTATTCGGCGATGATCTTCGACCTGAAAAAGGGCACGACGGTCGACCAGCGCGAGATCGTGCGAAAGCTCGTCGCGCTCCAGTACAAGCGCAACGACGCGGCGTTCCAGCGCGGCAATTTCCGCGTGAAGGGCGATACGCTTGAGATCTTCCCGTCGCATTACGAGGACAGCGCGTGGCGCATCTCGTTCTTTGGCGACGATATCGAGGAGATCATCGAGTTCGATCCGCTGACCGGCAAGAAGGTCGCGTCGCTGAACTCGGTGCGCGTCTACGCGAACTCGCATTACGTGACCCCCGGCCCGACGCTCAAGCAGGCGGGCGAGGCGATCAAGCACGAGCTGGCCGAGCGGCTGAAGGAACTGGTGCTGGAGGGCAAGCTGCTGGAGGCGCAGCGGCTGGAGCAGCGCACCAATTTCGACCTGGAGATGATCGCCGCGACTGGTAGCTGCGCAGGGATCGAGAATTACTCGCGCTTCCTCACCGGCCGCATGCCGGGTGAGCCGCCACCCACGCTGTTCGAATATCTCCCCGACAACGCGCTGCTGTTCGTCGACGAAAGCCACGTCACGATCGGCCAGATCAACGGCATGTCGCGCGGCGATCACCGTCGCAAACTGACGCTCGCGGAGTATGGCTTCCGCCTGCCGAGCGCGATCGACAATCGTCCGCTACGTTTCAACGAATGGGACGCGATGCGCCCGCCGACGACCTATGTCTCGGCGACCCCCGGCAGCTGGGAGATGGAGCAGACCGGCGGCGTGTTCGCCGAACAGGTCATTCGCCCGACCGGGCTGATCGATCCGCCCGTCGAGATCAAGCCGGTCGAGGAACAGGTCCAGGACCTGATCGTCGAGGTCGGCAAGACCACGGCGCTCGGCTACCGCACGCTGGTCACCACGCTGACCAAGCGCATGGCCGAGGATCTGACCGAGTACATGCACGAGGCGGGGATCAAGGTCCGCTACATGCACAGCGACGTCGAGACGCTGGAGCGCATCGAACTGATCCGCGACCTGCGGCTCGGTGTGTACGACGTGCTGATCGGCATCAACCTGCTGCGCGAGGGGCTCGACATCCCCGAATGTGGGCTGGTCGCGATCCTCGATGCGGACAAGGAGGGCTTCCTGCGCTCCGAAACGTCGCTGATCCAGACGATCGGTCGCGCGGCGCGCAACGTCGACGGCCGCGTGATCCTGTATGCCGACCGCGTCACCGGATCGATGGAGCGCGCGATGAACGAAACCTCGCGTCGGCGTGAGAAGCAGGTGTCGTACAACACCGAGCACGGTATCACCCCGACGACGATCCGCCGCAACATCGGCGACATCATCGCGCACGTCGCGAGCCAGGATCAGGTGACGATCCCGATCGACGAGGACCGGCCTCACATGGTCGGCCACAACCTCCGCGCGTATATCGAGGATCTCGAAAAGCAGATGCGCAAGGCGGCGAGCGATCTCGAGTTCGAGACCGCCGGGCGTCTTCGCGATGAAATCCGCCAGCTGGAAAACGAGGAGCTGGGCCTGCCGGTCGACCAGCAAAAGGCGCCGGTCATGGGACGTTCGAACGAGGGCAAGCCGGGCACGCGGAAAACGCGCTACGGCAAGAGCCAGAAGATGCGGATGGGGGGATCGCGGTCGCGGTGACCGCGAAAGTTACCGGTGCGGGCAATTTACCCGCACCGGTCGAAACGTAGCCTAGCCGACGACGAGATCTTCGCTGTTCGACCCGTAGTAGCTAGCGACGCGGTCGGCATAGGCTTGGTCGAAGACCGGTGCATTATTCGCCCAGCTCGGACCGCCTTCGAGGACGCGCTTGTCGATCGTGACGACGTAGAGGTCGCGGACCGCGTCGAACTGAAGCAGCGAGAAGGGCAACGGGTAGAAGCTCTTGCCCATGCCAAGGAAGCCGCCGAGGCTGAGCACCGCGTGCGTGACGCGGCCGGTGCCCTTGTGGACCATGAACGCGTGGACCGAGCCGACATTGTCGCCGTCGCGGCTCTCGACCTTCATCGTGCCGGAGATGTTCGACTGGACGAGCAGCTGAGTCGGCGTCTGGGCGGCGGTATCGGACATGGACGTTCTCCTGATTTCTTCCGTCGCTGAACCGGTATCACCGTGCGGCGGTTCCCGGCTAGCGCGCTTCGTCGTACTTGAGCGACCGCCGGGGGTGCCGCATAGCGATGCGATGCGCACTCCGTCCCCTTCCCTCGTCGGCTTGCGATCGCTTGCCAGCCCCCTCGTTCTGGCGCGACTTGCCGGCCTGGCCACGCTCGCGTCGATCGCCGGTTGCGTCGCGCCGCCCCGTACGGAGCCACCCGCTCCACGCCCGGTGGCCCCGCCCCCGGCGCCAGCGCCCCGCCCCGTTCCGATTGCCGCGGACTGGCGTGACTGGCCGTATTCGCCGGGGACGTGGGTGTATCGCCGTGACGCGCGCGGTTCGATCGCATTGTTCGGGCCGGCCAATGCCGATGCGTCGTTGACGCTGCGCTGCGACACGGCGGCGCGCCAGGTCTATCTGTCGCGCGCGGGCAGCACGCCGACGCCGCTGACGATCCGCACGTCGAGCGTGACGCGCGCGGTGTCGGTACAGCCGACCGGGGGCACGCCACCTTATGTCGCGGCCGCACTGATGCCGAACGATTCGTTGCTGGAGGCGATGGGGTTCAGTCGCGGGCGGTTCGTCGTCCAGCAGGCCGGCCTACCGCCGCTCGTCGTGCCCGCCTGGGCTGAGATCGAGCGCGTCACCGAGGATTGCCGCGGCTGATTTCGGTGAAGTGGCAGTCGCACAGGATTGCCCGAAAACTTCCGTAAAACAAGGCTTGTATCGTAGGCGCGGTCGGCACACATTGGCGTTGCGGTCAGGCTTGGCCGCGTTGTTTCAACAAGCGAAAGGAGGTGATCCGATGTCTCATGGTTCAGCAGTGAGTTCGGTTCGGTTCGTTCGGGGGACGCACCGCTAACGCCGCCGACATGCGTGGGGAGTATCCTCTCCCAGTCAACGCGTGTGTCACAGGATAAGCGGTACGCATGGTCCTCCGGGCTGGAGCTCTCCGGCCGCTGACCATGTCAGGAGGCTGTCGGTTCGTCGTGAGATGATCCGGCAGCCTCTTTTCGTTTGTGAGAACTACGGGGCGTGTTGGCATGCTGCGCTCGGGGCAAAACCATTGCCCGGCCCGCGCCGCCTAATGTGAGGCCAGTTCCAGACTCCACAGCGCTACGTACTTGATCGGTTAAGTTTTGCGGCATTGTATGGCCGAAACTATCCAGAGATTCCGGGACGTTTGGCACGCCGCCGTCCGTGACAGATCGAAGGGGCAGCGCACGTCCTTGTTCTCCCGCGAAGGCGGGAGCCCAGTCTGGATCCCCGCCTTCGCGGGGAAACATGCTGGTTCAGGTGCACAGGCGGCGCATTGCCCCGTAGAGGCGCCGGCCGCCCAAGACCGCCGCCCTACAGGAACGACTTCGCCCGGTTGAGGACGATGCTGCACATCCGCGTCTTCACCTGCCCGCCGAGATCGTCGAGCGAAAACGCTTGGCCGTTCGGCGCCTGCACCTCCCCGTCTTGCCCCGCGGCATAGCCCGGCGAAGTCTGCACGCCCTGACGTCCGGTCAGGCGCTGGAGGATCGACTGCGCGCCGGTGGCCGGGGCCTTCGCGCTGCCCGTTCGTGACGCTGCATTCCGCCCGCCAGTTAAGGCGCCAAGTGCACCGCCTTGCCCGAGCAGATTGTTCTTCAGGCAATAGCCGAGCAACCCGGCAGCATTGCCCGCGCCGATCGATCCGACGTTCGGCAACGCGCCACCTAGCAGACCGCCGAGTCCCCCGAGGCTGCCCAGGCCACCCTGAGTCGACGCCGATTGTGGCGCGGTGGTCTGGGCCGACGCCGTTGTCGCGAGGGCGAAGGCTGCGACGAGGGCGATTGCGGTCTTGGGCATGATAAGCGTGCTCCGATAAGGTCGTATTACCAACAGGACTGGCCAGAGTGCGTTCCGGGCTCGGCTTCGTTCAGCCGCCCGCGAAGAACGCGTCGACCGATCCGCGCTTGGCGCCCAACGCCGCCGCCACCCGTCGGCGAGCATCGTAATATACCAGCGCCGGCGCAGCCGGATCGGTCTGTCGAAGGCTGGCGGCCTCCGCGTCCGTCAGACTGCTCGCGCGCGCGACATGATCCGCATACCCCTCTTGCTGCCAAGTCGGAAGCATAGCACTGCGCACTTCGCCAAGATGGTTGGCGATCATGATGTGCGTCGTCTCGTGCGCGATCACGCCGGACAGCGTGCGAGTGCCGCCGATCGCACGACCGTTCGTCACGCGGTCGGCGGCGACGTCGCTGCGGTTGAACACGATCGCCGAACTGAACGGCCGGCGGAATGCAAAGGCGCCCGGGGACTGAATTGCCAGAAGGCGCCACCGCCAGCCACCGTCCGTCAGGAACAACGATCGATCGAGCGGACCGGTGTAGATCGGACTGGCGCGCAGCAATCCTTCCGCGCGCGCCAGTTCGCTCGCGATCCGCGGATCGATCGGGCGCTCGGCATAGATGGTGACGGTGCCGACGTGCTGTTTATACGGAAACGCTAGCAACTGCGGCGCGTAAACGACCGCGACGGCAAGCAGAAGGAGGATGGCCACGATCCGCCGGACGGGCGCCGGCCCCCTTCTGCTTGCTCGCATCGTCATGCCGGCGTGAGCAACCCTTCACGCGCAATCTTCTCGCGCCAGACCAAAGGCGCGAGCTGGTGGACGTTCTCGCCCGCGGAATCGACCGCGACGGTGACCGGGAAGTCTGCAACCTCGAACTCGTAGATGGCTTCCATTCCGAGATCGGCAAAGCCGACGACCTTCGAACCCTTGATCGCGCGGGCGACCAGATAGGCCGCCCCGCCGACCGCCATCAGATAGGCCGATTTGGCCTCGGCGATCGCCTTGGTCGCATCGGCGCCGCGCTCCGCCTTGCCGACCATCGCCAGCAGGCCCTGGTCGAGCATCATCCGCGTGAACTTGTCCATGCGCGTCGCCGTAGTGGGTCCCGCCGGGCCGACAACTTCCTCGCCGACCGGATCGACCGGGCCGACATAATAGATCACGCGCCCCCTGAAATCGACCGGCAGCGGCTCGCCCGCATCGAGCATGTCCTTGATCCGCTTGTGCGCCGCGTCGCGCCCGGTCAGCATCTTGCCGTTGAGCAGCAGGCGGTCGCCGTGCTTCCAGGTCTGCACGATTTCGGGCGTCAGCGTGTCGAGATCGACGCGGATCGCGGCCTTGTCGGGTGTCCAGTTCACATCCGGCCATTCCTCAAGCTTCGGTGCTTCGAGATACACCGGGCCCGAGCCGTCGAGCGTGAAATGCGCGTGGCGCGTGGCGGCGCAGTTGGGGATCATCGCCACCGGCTTCGACGCGGCGTGCGTCGGCCAGTCGAAGATCTTGACGTCGAGGATGGTCGACAGCCCGCCCAAGCCCTGCGCGCCGATACCGAGCGCATTGACCTTGTCGTAGATCTCGATCCGCAGCGCCTCGATGTCGTTTTTCGGCCCGCGCGCCTTCAGCTGCGCCATGTCGATCGAGCCCATCAGCGACTGCTTGGCGAGGATCATCGACTTCTCGGCGGTGCCACCGATGCCGATCCCGAGCATGCCGGGCGGGCACCAGCCCGCGCCCATCTGCGGGATCATCTCGAGCACCCAGTCGACGATCGAATCGCTCGGGTTCATCATCTTGAACTTCGACTTGTTCTCGCTGCCGCCGCCCTTCGCCGCGACGTCGATCGAGACGGTGTTGCCGGGCACCATCTCGACATGCATCACGCTCGGCGTGTTGTCCTTGGTGTTGCGGCGGGTAAAGGCGGGGTCGGCGAGGATAGACGCACGCAGCTTGTTCTCGGGGTTGAGATAGGCTTTCCGCACGCCCTCATCGACGACCTCCTGCAAGGAGCGGGTCGACTCGAGGCGGCAATCCTGGCCCCATTTGACGAAGATCGTGACGATCCCGGTGTCCTGACAGATCGGGCGATGGCCCTCCGCACACATCCGGCTGTTGGTGAGGATCTGCGCGATCGCATCCTTGGCGGCGGGGCTCTGCTCGGCCTCGTACGCGACACCCAGCGCGCGGATGTAATCCATCGGGTGGTAGTAGCTGATGAACTGGAGTGCGTCGGCGACGCTTTCGATCAGGTCGGCTTCGGTGATGACGGTCATGCAGCGCCTTTACGGATACAGGTTTGCAGACGTCTTAGCGGCGATCGCGTGATTTTTGAAGACGGGGTCGTTGCGGTGATCGGGGCGCAAACGGCCAAAGGTTACGATAAGGTCACACCAACGTGCCCTGGCGTATCCGGTGCCGCCAAATGGAAAAGGCCGGGATGGCCTCAGCGCCACCCCGGCCTTTCCTAGTTATATCAAACTGTTAGTTCGATTACATTGGTGGCGTCAGGCCGTCCTTGCCGACCGCGACCGACCTGGCGCCCGCGGAGCCCGGCGAGATGATCGCGAACAGCTTCTGGCCCTTGGCAAGGACCGTGCGCTGGGCCGGCTCGAACCGGACGATCGGCGTGCCGACGGGAACGACGACCTGTGCCTTGCCGCCCTTGTACGAGATGCTCAGCTTGGTCTCGCCGGGCTTGCCTGCGCCGCCGGTAACGGTGCCGTTGGTCATGCCGCTCTGCTGCGCGACCGTGCCGTTGGTCATCGCGCTCTGGCCATCGACAGTGCCGTTGGTCATCGCGCTCTGCCCGTCGACGGTGCCGTTGGTCATTGCGCTGGACCCGTTCGTGCCGCCGCCTGCAGCCGCGACCGCGCCGGGGACGTCCCAGGGATAATGACCCTCGCCGGTGCCGCGCATCGCCTCGGGGAAGATCACCAGTTCGACCGCGCGCAGCGCGTCGTCGGGACCGGTCGTCGCGGTGCCGATGAAGTCGCCGTCCTTGAGCGTCGACAGGTCGGACTTCACCACCCAGGCAAACTTGGTGTTGGCGTCGAGCGGCACGGTGGCCGACTTGCCGTCATAGGTCTGGACGGTGAGCGCGTCGGCGCCGATTGCGGTGATCACGCCGCGGACGCGGTTGACAGCCGGGGTCGCGCTCGCCGTTGCGCTGGTGTTGCCCATGGCGATGTTCGCAGTCGTGGTGTTCGAGTCCGTCGAAGTCGTCTGACCACAGCCGGCGAGGACCGCGACCACGCCGCTCAGCAGCATCAGCTTTTTCGTCAACATCGCAGTAAATCCTTCACAATATCAAAGCGTAGCGCCGAGACGGCACCGGCGATCGGTTCGCAGACGGCCATGATGATATGGTCGATGTATCTCAACGCCGGAAGGGACAATCGGTCGCATCGCATGGACAGGGCGTGCGGGCGACCGGAAGGCCATTTCGGCGGCGGGAGGCCGACTTCGGCTTTCCGCGCGGCGCTGCCCCGCCTAGAATGTGCTGATGCAGGATATAAGAAACATCGTCGTCCTGACGGGCGCGGGCATCTCGGCGGAGAGCGGGATCGCAACGTTCCGCGGGCCGGGCGGCTTGTGGGAAGGGCACCGTGTCGAAGACGTGTGCACCCCCGAGGCGCTCGCGGCGGATCCGGAACTGGTGCACCGGTTCTACGATCTGCGACGCGCGGCTCTGGCGACGGTCCAGCCTAACGCGGCGCACCATGCGCTGGCGCGGCTGGATGCGGCTTGGGAGGGCGAGCTGCTGATCGTCACGCAGAATGTCGACGATTTGCACGAGCGAGCGGGGGCGACGCGGATGCTGCATATGCATGGCGAGTTGTTGTCGGCCTTGTGTGCCGTGTGCGGCGCGCGTGAGCCTTGGACGAGGGCGTTGCCTGAGGGGTCGGTTTGCGGCGCGTGCGGGGCGGCGGCGTTGCGGCCGGACATCGTGTTCTTCGGCGAGATGCCGTACCAGATGGAGCGGATCGAGGCCGCGCTGGCGAAGGCCGATCTGTTCGTGTCGATCGGCACGTCGGGCGCGGTGTATCCGGCGGCGGGGTTCGTGCAGACCGCTGCGTATCATGGGGCGCGGACGCTGGAACTGAACCTCGATCCTTCGATGGGGAGCGTGTTCTTCGAGCAGACGCGGATCGGTGCGGCTGGGGTGCTGGTGCCGGCTTGGGTTGAGGAGGTGCTCGGCCGATAGTCAGGCAGGCGCGGGCGTGACGGACGATCGCGTATTGGACCGCCCCCAGAACCAGATACCCGCCACGATCATCGGTACGCTCAGCGTTTACCCCATCGTCAGTCCCCACCACAGGTGATCGAGTCCGGCGTCGGGCTGGCGGACGAATTCGAGC
The DNA here is from genome assembly GCF_014841895.1 of Sphingomonas sp. CFBP 13728. NCBI lineage: Bacteria > Pseudomonadati > Pseudomonadota > Alphaproteobacteria > Sphingomonadales > Sphingomonadaceae > Sphingomonas > Sphingomonas sp. CFBP 13728. The sequence continues at coordinate 184,959 of NZ_JACYUS010000002.1, forward strand.
AGGAACCGCGCGGTGCCGTAGAGGATCAGTCCGGTGCCGAGCAGCCGTCCCGGACAAAACCGAGCGTCGGTGCGCCAGAACAGATATGCGAGCACGATCATGGTCACGCCGCCCTCGAGCGCGGCCTCGTATAGCTGGCTCGGATGGCGGGGATGCCGTCCTGCGTGCCGGAGAAGATGACCCCCCAGGGCAGCGAACTCGGCCGGCCCCACAACTCACCGTTCACGAAATTGGCGATCCGTACCAGCACGAGCCCAAACGTCGTCGCGCACGCTACATAATCGCAGACGCGAAGCAGCGAGAGGCGACGGCGCCAGGTGAACACGACCAAACTGACGATCACTCCGAGGAACCCGCCATACAGCGACATCCCGCCTTGCCAGAGTTTCAGTACGTCCATCGGATCGCGCCAGATTTCCGGCCGGTAGAACAGGCTGAAATCCAACGCGACCGGGGAAAGAGGAAACGGCTTAGCATCCGGGCGCCGCCGCCCCTCCCCGTCTGCGGGAGGATTTGCTAAGGGCCGTGCATGCCTGCAACCCCCGCCTGGCCGCCGCAATCCACGCCGCGCCTGTTCGTCGATTCGCCGCTCTCGGCTGGTCCCCTTCATGTCGATGGACCGGCGGCGCATTATCTCGTGGGCGTGATGCGAATGAAGATCGATGATCCGGTGAAGCTGTTCGACGATCGGACCGGGGAATGGCTCGGCATCGCGGCGAGCGTCGGCAAGCGCGATCTGGTGCTCGACGTTACCGAATTGCTGCGGCCGCGCGAGGACGTGCCCGATCTTTGGCTGTGCGCCGCGCCGCTCAAGAAGGGCCGCGTCGACTGGATGGCGGAGAAGGCGTGCGAGCTGGGCGTCGCGCGGCTGGTGCCGGTGGTCACGCGGCGGACGATCGTCGACAAGCCCAATACCGAACGCCTGCGCACGCAGATGATCGAGGCGGCCGAGCAATGCGGGCGCACCGCGCTGCCCGAGGTAGCCGAGCCGTTGAAGCTCGCCGCGTTGCTGCGCGACTGGCCCGTTGATCGCGCGCTGTTCTTTGCCGACGAGACCGGCGGCGTGCCGGCATTGGAAGCGATGCGGGGGCGACCCGGCCCGGCGGCGATCCTGATTGGGCCCGAGGGCGGCTTCGATGCGGACGAGCGGGAGGCGATCCGTGCGCATCCGAACGCGGTCGGCATCGGGCTGGGGCCGCGCATCCTGCGAGCCGAAACCGCGGCGGGGGCGGCGGTTGCCTTGTGGATGGCAGCGGCTGGCGATTGGGGCGCCGATCGGGCGGGTGTATGACATCGGTACCGATTGGTCCGAATCCCCTCTAGCACCCTCGTTCATCGACGCGTAAGGCGCGGCGATGACGACGATTCCCGCTCCGAAAAAGACCAGCCCGACGATCGAGTCGCGCGACCAGTTGATCGCCAGCTTCGCGGGCGGCGAAAAGCCGAAGGATGCGTGGCGGATCGGCACCGAGCACGAGAAGTTCGTCTATGCGAACGGCGATCACCACGCCCCGTCGTATGATGAGCCCAGTGGCATCCGCGCGTTGCTCGGCGAGTTGGAGCAATATGGCTGGAAGCCGGTCATGGAGGGCGGAAACGCGATCGCCATGTCGGGGCCCGACGGCAGCATCAGCCTGGAGCCCGCGGGCCAGTTCGAACTGTCGGGCGCGCCGCTCGATTCGCTGCACGAGACCTGCGCCGAGACCGGACGTCACCTGGAGCAGGTGAAGGCCGCGGGCGAGAAGCTCGGCATCGGCTTCCTCGGGCTCGGCATGTGGCCGGACAAGACGCGTGCCGAACTGCCGACGATGCCCAAGGGGCGCTATGCGATCATGCTGCGGCACATGCCGCGCGTCGGTAGCATGGGTCTCGACATGATGCTGCGGACCTGCACGATCCAGGTGAACCTGGATTACGCGTCCGAGGCGGACATGGTGAAGAAATTCCGCGTCGGGCTCGCGCTCCAGCCGCTCGCGACCGCGCTGTTCGCGAACTCGCCGTTTACCGAGGGTAAGCCGAACGGCATGCTGTCGTATCGAAGCCATATCTGGTCGGACACCGATCCGCACCGCACCGGCATGCTGCCGTTCGTGTTCGAGGATGGCTTCGGCTACGAGCGCTACGCCGAGTACGCGCTCGATGTGCCGATGTACTTCGTCTACCGCGAGGGCAAGTATATCGATGCCGCCGGGCTGTCGTTCCGCGACTTCCTGAAGGGCGAATTGTCGGTGCTGCCGGGCGAGAAGCCGACGCTCGACGACTGGACCGATCATCTGTCGACCGCGTTCCCCGAGGTGCGGTTGAAGACGTTCCTCGAGATGCGCGGCGCCGATGGCGGGCCGTGGAACCGGATCTGCGCGCTGCCGGCGCTGTGGGTCGGGCTGCTCTACGATCAGGGTGCGCTCGATGCGGCGTGGGACCTGGTCAAGGACTGGACGATCGACGAGCGTCAGGCTCTGCGTGACGCGGTGCCGAAGCTGGGGCTGAACGCGCCGATCGCCGGTGGCGGAAAGCTGCGCGATATCGCCGGCGAGGTTCTCGACCTAGCGGGTGCGGGGCTGTCGGCACGCGCGCGGTTCAACCGGGCTGGCGATAACGAGACAGGCTTCCTCGATCCGCTGCGCGAGATCGTGCGGAGCGGCAAGGTGCCGGCGGAAGTGTTGCTCGAGCGATATAACGGCGTCTGGAACGGCGATGTCTCGAAGGTCTACGACGAGGCCAGCTTCTGACTGCTCCCCTCCCACTTGCGGGAGGGAATCAGCCGCGCAGCTTCGCGAACAGCCGTGGCACTACGCCGTTACGCGACATCCAGTCGAAATAGGCGCGATAATCGGGGTCGAGCTTCAGATGGCGCTCCTCGGTCTTCGCGCGCCAGTAATACACGCCGCTGACCGCCGCCAACAACAGCGTCGCGCGCGCCGCATCGACCATGCTGCCGACCGTCAGGATCGGGATCGTCGAGATCCACCAGAACAGGTTCTTCGACAGATACGCCGGATGCCGCGACACCGCGTAGGGCCCGTGCGTCAGGATGCCGCGGTTGGTCAGGTTCGAGAAGCGGAAGCCGAACGCCATCGTCGCCCACGCATAGATCGCGGTCAGCGCCACCAGCACCGTCCCGATCAGCGCCAGCAGCACCGGATGCCACTGGAACCAATACGCCCAGTCCGACGTGCCCGGATGGTAATCGAGCGGACCGCCGGTGTTCATCAGGATGAACGGAGGATAGCACATCAGCGCAGGCATCCACGCCGCCGCGTAGGGATTGGCGCTGCGGATGTGCGAATCGAGCGGGCGGAAGGTCAGCAGATAGCCGATCGTCGCGAACGCCACGTCGATCAGGAACATCAGCGTCACCAGCCAGTTCGACAGCGACACCGGATCGTGCAGCACCGCGCGCAGATCGCCACGGACGAAATCGCCGAATCCCGGCGGCACGATCGCGAGCATGAAGGCGAGGAAGAACGTCTTCACCCCCCATGCGCGCAAATGGCCATAGATCGCCTCGCGTTCGACGCCTGCCTGCCCGGTCAACCACGCGCCGAGATGCCAGGCGCCGTCGCGCGGCGCGACGAGATACCGGTCGATCCACAGCACGTAGGGGATCGAGGCGACGAACAGGATCGGCGCGGCGTTGGTGAAGCACCACATCGCAAACGCGAAATTGCCCTGCCAGTAAAACCGCCCGGCGCCGTAAATGACCGCGATCCCCGCCCAGGTCGCCCACAACCCGGCGAGCTTGGTCAGGCTGGTGTCGAGCGTCTCGCGCCACGGCTTGCCCGTCGACCAGTCGATCCCGGTGCTCGGGCTCCGGTGGACCTTGTCGACCAGCAGCGACCAGGCCACCATCGGCAGTCCGCACGCGACCACGTTGATAAGCGCGGAATACGGCCCGTCCATCCCGTACCAGCGCGCGATCCCGAGCCACGCCAGCACGCCGACCAGCCCTGAAAGGCCTGCACCGTGGCTGACCGCCGACCGAGGACGTGGATCAGCCTCGGGGTCGGTCTCGGCCATATCGGAAAGCGCGGCGTCCTGAAGCATGGGATACTCAGTAGCGCGGATTGGTAAGCAAGCCATGAAGCATGATGCGCCGCCTGCCTGCCTGCCCGCTCAGCCTGCCCGCCCCGCCTGCCCGCTCAGCCTCAGCCCGTCGCCTTGCGCAGCACGCGCGACAATTGCTCGACCGAATACGGCTTGTGCAGCAGGTCGAAGCCGTGCGTCCCGTTCTGCGCGAGCACGTTGCTATACCCCGATGTCAGTACCACCGGCAGGCGGGGATACCGCTCGCGGATCGCTTCGGCGAGTTCGATGCCGTTCATCCCCGGCATCACGACGTCCGAAAACACGATGTCGAAACGCGATGCATCCCGCTCGAGTTCGACCAGCGCCTCCTGAGCGTCGGCGGCCCAGACCGTCACATAGCCGAGTTCGGCGAGCGACTGGGTGGTGAACGTGCCCACTTCGCGATTGTCCTCGACGACGAGGACGCAAGTACCATGGCCGTCTGCCAGATCCTCCACAGCGTCGTCCGCTTCGGTGGACTCCCCCTGATCGACTGCGGGGAGATACAGCGTGAAGGTGGTGCCGACGCCGACCTGGCTTTCGACCGTGATGTCGCCCTCGGATTGCTTGGCGAACCCGAACACCTGGCTGAGCCCGAGCCCGGTCCCCTGCCCCACGCCCTTGGTGGTGAAGAACGGTTCGAAGATGCGTTCGAGCTTGTCGGGTTCGATGCCCGATCCCGTGTCGGTCATCGATATCGCGACGAACCGTCCACGGACCATCGGATGCGAACGGACCGCCGGAATGAACGCGGCGTGCCGCACGGCGACGTCGATCCGCCCCGCCCCGTCCATCGCATCGCGCGCGTTGACCGCCATGTTCACCAGCGCGGTATCGAGCTGGCTCGGATCGACGTTGGTGAAACACGCGTCGTCCGGCACGTCGATGCCGATCACGATGCGCGATCCGGTCAGCGTGCCCAGCATGTCCGAGATCACGCGCAGGCTCTGGCCGACATCGATGATCTCGGGCTTGAGCGCCTGCCGGCGTGCGAAGGCGAGCAACTGGCCGGTCAGTTTCGCCGCGCGATCGGCGGTGTCCGAAATCGCCTCGATATAGCGCGCGCGCCGATCGTCGCTGAGATCCGGGCGCTTGAGCAGATCGGTCGCCGACCGGATGACGGTCAGCAGATTGTTGAAATCATGCGCGACGCCGCCGGTGAGCTGGCCCACCGCCTCCATCTTCTGCGACTGGCGCAGCGCGTCTTCGGCGTTCTGTAGCTCGCTGGTCCGCGCCGTCACCTGCTGTTCGAGCGATGCGGCGAGTGCCGCGAGCTCCTGTTCCGCGCGTCGCCGTTCGGTCGCGATCCGCGTGCGCTCGGCAACGTCGCGAATGAACGCGAGCTCATCCTCGCGCCAGTGACGCTGCGCTTCGTGATTGATGTACAGCAAGGCAACGAGATCACCGTTCTCGGTCAACGGCATGTTGATGACGGCGCGGGCGCTGATCGCCTCGAGCGCGGCGGCGTTCGCCATCGTACGGGGGTCGATCCGCGCATCGTCGAACACCACGTCGCGGCCCTGGGCGAGGTCTTCGATGTACGAGCCGTAATCGCGGAAATTGAGCACGCCCGCGAGCGACGTGATTCCGGGCGCATTCCAGTCTCGCGCGATCGTGATGGTTTCGGCCTGCGTATCGACCTGGCCATAGCCCGCGCGGCTGACGCCCAGCGTATTGCCGATGATCCGCGCCGCCGCGAACGAGATATCGTCCGGCTCGTCGGTATCGCGGAACACGTCGGACAGTTCGACGAGCGCGGCGCGCATCATGTCGTCACGCCGCTGGTCGGTTATGTCGGTCGAGACGCCAGCGATGCGCAGTGCCTCGTGTTGCGCATTGTAGAAGGGCTGCCCGCGCGAGCCGATCCATCGCATCTCGCCGTCCGGCCGGATGATGCGGTAGACGACGCCGTAGTCAGTCCCCTCCGCGATGCAGCGTTCCACCTCGGCGACGCTTTTCTGCCGGTCATCCGGGTGGATCGCTTCCAGCCGGTCTTCATAGGTGAAAGGTTCGTGCACGGGGCGGCCGAAGATCTCCTTGCAGGTTTCCGACGCGGTCAGGCGGTTGGTAGGGATTTCCAGGCTCCAAGTGCCGAACCGTGCCGCCTTCAGCGTGAAGGCCAGTTCGCGCTCATGCTCCTCCTGCATCCGCAGCCGGTCGGTGAGTTCCGCCATCAGCGAGGCGTTGCTGACCTCCAGGCCGTGCAGCCGCTCCCGCTCGATCGTCACGTCGACCTGGCTGGCAAAGAAATAGGCCAGCACGCCCTCGGTGTCGTAGACCGGCGCCAGCAGCAGACGGTTCCAGAACAGTTCACCGTCCTTGCGGTGATTCTGGATGTCGATCTCCAAAGGCTCGACCCGCCTCACCGCGTCGCGGATGCGCTGGATGGTCGCTTCGTCGGTTTCCGGCCCTTGCAGGAAGCGGCAGTTACGCCCGAGTATCTCGTCGCGCTCATACCCGCTCAGGCGACAGAACGCGTTGTTCACGAACACGACCGGATTGTCGGGCAGCCGCGGATTGGTGATGATCATCGGCATGCGCGTAGCCCGCACCGCGGCGACGAACGGATCGGTTCCGACGTCCTGGCCGATCAGTTCCGCCGCGATCCGCTCGGCATCGGCCGTCATCTTCGGTACGACAGGGGCAACGCGGTCGGTGATGTCAGTCAAGGCCGGCTTCCCATGGATTGGCGCTAAGTCCCTGACATTTAGGTCGCGCTTCGGTTCACCGCAACGTAGCGCGCCGTCTCCGGATGCGCATTATCACTGGTAATGCGTGGTGTTTTCGAAGCCGTCGTTGGTCTTGGCCATCTTGAGCAGCTTCTTGGCATAGGACCGCACGTGCCGGTCGAACCGCGTGTCGTTATATACGCCGCGCCAGATATACTCGTCGCGGTCGAGGAACAGCAGCAGCGTGTCCGAGAACGACGCCTGGAGATCGGCGATCTTTCCGGCCTTCATCATCGCGCATACCATCTCCTCGGCGCTTGCCTTGTCGCAATCGTCCTGAAGTTCCCGGCCACCGCGCTCCGCCACGACCTGATCGCCCCGCGCGGCGACCACCCGGCTTTCCAGCCATGTGCGGACGACCGCGCCGTCCCACGGCTTCGCCGGTGTTCCCTTCGATGATCTGACGGCCACGCCTCGACTCCGTTCACGCTCGATCGGCAAAATTCGCTTGCCGCATTCCGATCGCGGCTTCGGTGACGCCGGATCGGCCGTCAATCGCCAATCGATCCTGCACCCGGAGCCCTACCGTACGACGTACGACGTCGTCGTGATCCGGTACACGGCCTGCGCGACGCCGCCGGGCAGCGAAATCGGGCCGTCCTCCTTCTTGCTGGCGACCAGGAGATAGCGTCCCGGCTTGGCGACGCCCGACTTGCCCGTCTCGTCAGTCTTGCCCGTTTCTATGGTGCCGGCTTTATCGGTCGTCAGGTCGGTCTTCGAACGATCGGGCGCGTACAGCGCGACGGTGGCGCCGGGCACCGGCTTGCCGTCGCGCGTCAGTACGAAGCGCGACCCGTTCGCGGTGACCGGCGCGAGCTCGAACGGCAGCCTGGCCTTCGCCTCGGCACGACCGGCGCGCGCGTAATAGACCACGCCCTCCTTCTTCCCGTCCGGCCCCCAGGGTGCGAACACCGTATCGTCCCACGCGCGGACGTCGCCGGCCGGCAGGTTCGTCTCGAGGAACCCGGTACGCCGCGTCAGGACCGCGCCTGGCTGCGCGAGTATCCGCGGCGCCTTCAGCTTGGCGAACTCGGGATCGCCGTCGGGCGGCATCGGTTCGCCCGGCTCGCCCAGATAGATCCGCGCAGGGCCGGTGCCGTCGCGTTCGATCCAGATTTCGTGAGCCTGCGCGGTTGCGGGAAGGCAGAGGATGAGCGCCGCGAACAGGGTACGCATAGGCTAGAGTCCTTTGACGGAGGATCGCGAGGGCCGCGGGTCGGCACGGGCGGGGATGAAATTGAGCGTGAGGAAGGCGATCCCGGCGCCGGCCATGATCGCGCCCACGCAAAGTATCGGCCCGAAGATCCAGCCTCGAGCTAGGATCGCGGGCACGATGCTCGCGACGAGCGCCAACCAGCCGCCGGTCCGCAGCATTCGGCGGCGCCGCGCGTCCGGACACGCGCCGAACCGGCGGCGATGATGCGCATCGGTGGCGAGGCCAAGCAGGACGAACGCGGCGGTGGCGAACATAAGCGACAGGACGCTCATTCGGCGGGCTCCAGAACCTTGGCGGTGGTAGCGGCCTTGACCTTGCGAGCGCGTTTCGCAGTCGGGCGATAGCGCGCGACGCGGCGGGCGAGCAGGAGGAACGCGATCCCGAACACGGCGATCGTCGCGTCGATGCCCGCGATCATCAGGTCGCCGATCGCCAGCGATGCAAACAGCCCGCGATCGGTCGCGACGACGTCGTACACCGGCAACGCGACGAGCAGCGCGCCGGTCGTCGCGAACAGCGCCGGCCACACGCGCGCCGGCCTGACGATGAACGCCGTTACCGCGGCGATAGCCCAGGCGATGAACATCACGTGGATCTCCCAATCCGCGCGCGCGCCGAGTGTTACCGGCACCAGGCGGTTGGCCCAGAAGAAGCACGCGATCGCGAGCGGGAAGCCGCCGATCACCGCAACGTTGAGCCGCTCGACGAGGCGGAACCCGAAATGCGGCCGGGTCGGGTCGGGCAGGCGCTCGCGACGTTTGACGGTCCACAGCACGAGGCCGCTGGCGACCATCAGCGTGCCGGCAATTCCGCACAGGAAATACAGCCAGCGCCCGCCGGTGCCTGCGAACCGTCCGGCGTGGAGCCCGACCATCGCGCCCGCGGTCTCGGCGGCGGCGCCGGGTGGCGGCGAACGCCAGACGAGGCGCCCGGTCACGCCGTCATAGGTCAGCCGCGGCGTCCGCGACGACAGCATCGAATTGGCGCTCTGGCTGATCGTGATCCGTGCGGCGGCGTCGCCGGGATCGCTGACCTCGATGAAACTGGCGGGCGCACCGAGCCGGCGTTCGGCGTCGGTGGCGATCCGTCGCAGATCGATCAAAGGCGCGGGACGGCCGGTCCGCTCGACCACATTGGCGGTCGGGAACAGCGCGGCGAACACGGTATTCTGATCGGTATAATTGGCGACGACCGCCCACGGCATCAGCAGCGTCATCAACGTGACCAGCCCGGTATAGGTGATCATAAGGTGGAACGGCAGCGCCAGCACCGCGGTCGCGTTATGCCCGTCGAGCCAGGAGCGCTGGCCCTTGGCTCGGCGCAACGTGAAGAAATCCTTGAAGATCTTCTTGTGCGTGACGATCCCGCTGACGATCGCGACCAACATCATCATGGTCGCGAACCCGACCAGCCACCGTGCCCAGATCACCGGCATGTAATGGAGATCGAAGTGGAACCGGTAGAAGAACTCCCCGCCCCGCGTCTCACGCGCCTGCGCGACCTGTCCGTCGGCGCCGATCAGCGCCTGCGTGTCGCCGCGCCCTCGCCGGCCCCGCCTGCCGCGCTCTTCGCCGGGCTTGGGTTGCGGCACCCAGAAGACCTGCGCGCCGGGCGATCGTTCGGTCGCCACCGGGATGATCCAGCTCTTGGCGTCGGGCGCCTTGCCGGTGAGGAATGCCTGCGACCCGGCCAGCACGCGCATCGGCTGTTCGACGCGCGCGATCTCGGGCCGCATCCAGCGGTTGAGACCCTCGCGCCAGAACGCGATCGTGCCCGCGACGAACACGAGGAACAGGATCCAGCCGAGCAGCAGCCCGGACCACGTATGCAGGAACGCCTGCGACTGTCGAAAGCCCTTGCTCATAACCGCCCCGTCGCGTCGATCGAGACCCATGCGATCGACGCGGCGATCCCGGCGGCGATGGCCAGCGTCCAGATCGCCCGCCAGCCGCTACGCGCGGCGAATGCCCACATCGCCGCGAGCGCGCACAAGGCGAGCGCGATCAGCGACGCGGTGACGCTCGCCTCGGCACGATCACCGGGCAACAACCGCGCGATCGCCATCGCCCAGAGGCTCGCGGTCGCATAGCCGAGTGGCACCGCGGCGACGACGCGCAGCGCGATGTCGCCACGTCGCGCCCAGCGCGCTCGGGCATGCGCGTCGCCCGCCGTCATTCGAATGTGTACCGAAGCGTCGCGAACGCGGTGCGCGGGCTGCCATAGTAATTGCCGCGACCGGTAGCGGCGATGCGCGCGTAATAGCTCTTGTCGAGTACGTTCGCGACGTTGACCGAGACACCCACCCGCTCGTTGAACTTGTAGCCGGCGCGCAGGTCGAGCACCGCATAGCTCGGCTGGCGGACGATGGTGGACCGGGTGCGCAGCGTGCCGTCGGCGTTGAATACCGCCGCGTTGCCGCCGAAGGTCGAGCTGAACCACGTCACGCTACCGCCGAGGCTCGCGCCGGCCAGCGGCCCGTCGACCGGCGCGTAGTTGGTGAACGCCTTGATCATGTGCTTCGGCACGATCGGCACCAGTGGCAGCCCCTCGAACGCGGTGGTCTGGTCCTCCAGATACTTGGTCTTGGTGTAGGTGTAGCCGCCATTGATCCGCCAGCCGGGCAGGATCTCGCCGGTCGCCTCGGCCTCGATACCGCGCGAACGGACCTTGCCGGTCTGCAGCACGACGGTCTGGATGTCGGGATCGTTGAACAACCGGTTGGTCTGCGTGATCTGATACGCCGCCGCCGACAGCAGCAGGCGATCGTTCATCAGCGAGAGCTTCGTCCCCGCCTCATATTGCGCACCGACCAGCGGCTCGATCTGCTGCCCGTCGGGGCGTGCCCGGCCGACCGGTGCCGCCTGCGGCGTGAAGCTGTCGGCATAGCTCGCATAGAGATTGAGCTGCGACGTCACGTCCCAGACGATCCCGGCATAGGGCGTGAAGCGGTTGTCGATCCCGTAGCGCGTCGACGGCGGCAGAACCCTGGTCGGCGTCAGGAGCGTGGTCGTCGTGGTATCCCACCACGTCACGCGGCCGCCACCGATCAGCGTCAGGCCGGCAAGCGGGCTCAGCCGCATCTGCCCGTAGATGCCGTATTGCTCGACGTCGGTCGAGGAACCGCCATAGACCTGCAGTGCGCAATTGGCGGGCGCGGGCGTGATCGCGGTGGTGGAACTGGGACAGGTCGCCCCCGTCCCCTGCACCGGATAATAGGGCGACGCGCCATACGGGTTCAGCGGCGGCTCGAACGGCGACACCGGATTATACACGTCGATCCGCGCATAATTGGACAGCCGGGTGAAATACGACGTACCCGAACTCGCTTGGTAGTCGGTGCCGAGGATCAGCGTCTGGTCGCGTCCGAACAGCGGGAAGCTGCCGATGCCGTTGAAGTCGAACGAGCGGGTCTGCTGCTTGCTGTCGCCGCGATAGGCGATGTGGCTGGTCGAGCCGTTGGTCGCGGTGACCGGCTGGTTGCCGATATAGCTGTAGATGTCGACGCGATCGACGTCGGTGAACAGCCCGGTCGCGCGCAACGTCCAGCGGTCGCTGATCTTGTGCGCAAGTTCGGCGAACCCGGTCCAGGTCTCGGCGTTGAACCGGTTCCAGTCGGCGCCGAGATAGGTCGACCGCTTCACGTCCAGCAACTTGCCGTCGCTGCCGTCCGCGCCGCCGATGATGCCGGGCAGCCCCGACTGCACCGCCGGACGGAAGCGGTCGTAGTAGCCGCCGACCGTCAGCGTGGTGCGCTCGCCGATCTCAAGCGAACCGACCGCGAACCCGCCGATGCGATTGCGGTGCGCGGTGGCGAAGAACTGGTCCTGGTCCTGCGCCATCGCACCGACGCGCAAGCCCGCCTTCGATCCGATCGGCGTCGAGACGTCGAGTTCGAACCGTAGATTGTCGTAGCTGCCGGCACCGGCGCTCGCCTGCATCTTGAACGCGTCAAGTGGCCGCTTGCGCACCATGTTGATGCTGCCCGCCGGATTGCCCGATCCGCTGAACAGACCTGCCGGGCCGCGCAGTACCTCCAGCCGGTCGTAGAAGAACAGGTCCGGCACGGCGGACGGGAAGTTGAACGCAAAGCTCGGGACGCCGTCGATCAGGTAATTGGTGATCGCGAACCCGCGCGAGAAGAACGACGGGTCCTCGCTGCCGACGCCGTTGACGGTGATGCCGTTGGTCGCGGTCAGCGCGTCCTCCAGCGTGAACAAATTCTGCGCCTCGATCTGCTCGCGATCGATCACGGTGATGGTGTTCGGGGTGTCCTTCAGCGGCGTCACGGTCTTGCCGACCGCGCGACCATAGCTCTTGCCGATGACCATGATCTCGTCGGACTTCTGCGCGTCGTCCGATCCGCTGGCGGCTTCCGCGGTCTTCGGCTCTTCCGCCGATGCCGGCAAAGGTGCCCCAACCAGTGCTGCACTCGCCAACAATATACTCGACAAACTCATACTGAACCCCCGTTGACGGGAGCCCTCTAGAAGAGTCGCTTTTGCGAGTCACTATCAATCTAACGTTTTTGTCATCTTTGGGTGGTGCCTTGCCGATGTTGCGGAGACCGAAGGCACCTCGTTTCGCAGGCATCAACAGAAGATGAAACGATCGGATCGATCAGGATGCGTGGAGGCAAACGGGCTGGGCTTATCCAGCCGTTGACCAATGCGGCCCGCCATCACGTTCGTTCAAAGACGAGCGTTAGACGGGAACGGCCAACTCGTGTTCCGCTACACTATGCAGAGACTCGGTTGTGAACAGATCGACGGTCGTTGACATTACACCGCGGGTCCACGATGTAACTCTCATGTACGCTCCTGCGACACATAAACGTTTCCACGACCACGCCGGTCAACTCGCCGCACGCGGTTAGCCCGAGCTCGCGGCCAGACGCCGCTGGAGTTCGGGCTTTATTCGATCTGACCTTTGGGACGCTCTCGAAGCGCCCATGATCTCGAGTAAGTGGAAACCGTACAGTGGCAGACGACATTCAAAATTCGGACGAGCACGCATCTTCCGGTAAGGATCGTCAGGATCCGAGCGATCCGTCGCGACCTTTTCTGAGAATGCGGCCGAAGCATTTCTTTTCCAACGACTTCCGGATGGAGGTCGTTCAGGACTATTCCAAATCCGACGTGGAAGATCTGAGGGAAAGCCCGCCAAACTGGTTGGGTCGATTGATGGAACTCAACCTTCTGTTCATTATCCTGCTGATCGGCGTGCCGGTGCTCGTATACTGCATCCTGGCATCGGCGACCTAGCTGCCGATGCAGCGGACCCGAATGCATCGGAATGCGGGCCCGGCGCAGTCCTCAGATCGGGCGACATTCCTGAGCACGCTTGTTCGCCCATGCGCGCGTTTACACCGCCACTCGTCGTACGCGGCAACGGCAAGGGCACCGATGGTGGTTAAGGTCGCGGCAAAGTGTCCAGAACCGCGATGGCGCTGGCGCGTTCGGGCGAGTCATACCCTCCGCGCGCGACCGGCATCAGCGTGCTTCGCGCGAGCGGGACGATCCCGCGCGACGCTAGCTCGGTCCCGAGCGCGAGCCGGGTCGCTGGCGCGTTCGGCACAGCGATCAGCGCCTTGGTGAGGCCGTCGATGGCGATTGCCGGCGCCTTTTCTCCCACATCGGCGAAACTACGATAATAAGCGAGAAGAGGTGGCGACGCTTCGGTATCGGCGCGATTGGCTCGCGCGATCGTGCTTCGCGCCTGCCGAAGCATCGCGGTGCGTTCGCTGCCACTCAGGCCCTTCGCCTGCTGCGTCATTGCAACGCCGCTCCACATCAGCCCCACGCTGCTGCCGGGCGAAATGACCAAGGCGCGATCCGCTGCGGCATGGCATTCCGCCCCATTGCCGCTGCGGCATTCGGCCTCTGCCAGCAGAACTTGCGCGCCTTCGTCGGTCGGGAATTTCGCAGCATCCGTGCGCAGTCGCCGCAACCAGGTATCGCGCTGCTTGAGAGCGGGACCGGTGGTCGCCTCGACGCGCGAGCCGAGCTCAAGCCGCCCCTTCACGAACGCCGCCTCACCAAGCGACAGCCGGTGCACGATCGGCATACCCGCCTGCTCCGCCGGATAGGTCATACGTTCGAACGGCTTTTTTGCGTAGAAATAGCTGCGCAACTCCTTTGCGAGCGCATCGGAGTCGCCGAACACCGCAGCCGCCTCCGCCGACGGCGTTCCACTCGCAACCGCCTTCAGATACTGGCGGAATTGTCCGTTGCGGGTCGGCGAGAAGAACAGGAAGTGCGTCAGCATCCATGCATGCACCGGTGTCCAGCGTGTCTTGTTCGCAGGCCGTGTGAGATACGTATCGTTGAAGACGTCGGTCAGCGCGAAGTTGCCGAACCGGTGGAGAACGGCGGTCGTTCCCGCGGGCGCGCGACCATATTCCATCGTTGTTTCGCCACGAACGACCAACGTCGAGAACAACTGACCGAAGCCGTCCAGATACCAGCGGGGATAGGCAGCGGGAAAGAACGTCGTCAGGTAATGCTGTGCAAAGCCGGCGTAGATCATGCCCTCCGCGGTCAGCGGCACGGATTCCTCGTTGATCGGTCGGATGAGATCAGCACTGCTCTGCAAACCGAACAGTCCGGACTGACCGATCTGCCCCGCCCCGCCGGCGGGACCGCCAGGCGTAGGCAATTGCAGCCCTTGCAAGGCGTTGGCGACCGATACGCCTTGCTGGAGCACTACCCGTTGATCAATTCGGGTGGTTGCCAGCACGGCGCCGTCCTGACGGGGATCATAATAACGCCGGATGTCGAACGCCTCGTTGAAGGGCCCCTGCTGCCAGCGCATGTTCCGCAGGTCCATCGCCTGGAATTCGGCTGCGTCTCCGATCAGCGTTACCCGGAGCTTCGTCGTATCGTCGGTCCGATCGGTACGGTTCAACAGGACGGACAACAGGAAATACAGCCGTTCCAGATTGTGCGCGATCTGCGTGACTTCCCGTTCGGGACCATCACTCAACACGATGACGTGCTGAGTTTCCGCCTCACGCCAGTTGCTTGGTCGCGCCCGCTGCCCCTGCACGACGATGTCGTGGCCGGAGGATGGCGGCGGAACGATCTGCGCCGCGAGCGGAGCGGCTACACATGCGAGCGCTGGTATGCCCGCCCAGAATATCGTCCGCATCCGCCGCTCCCCGGTCACGCGGATCATTGCCCGCTACCGCCCTCTTCAGACCACGAAAACGGCCGTGCTAAAAGCGTGAAAAGCGGTTCAACCGATCATCCCGATACTCAACGTACGTGCAGGTCGGTCAGGCGGTCATTCCCCGGTCCCGGAGTACGCCGCACGGGAAGCGCCGCGTAGCGCCCGGTCGTTTACGACACCGATGGCACGCATCTTGTGCAAGCCCCTGTTTTGCCGGCACAAATAGCAAGGTTCGGCGTTGAGGCGATCAGGAAAAACGTCCGCAAACCGTCTCCTCCAGCGGCAGAAAACAGGAAGAATCATGTCTAGCAAGGTCGCCATCGTCACGGGTGCGTCGCAAGGGTTGGGAGCGGGCATCGCACGCGGTTATCGCGAACGCGGCTGGCGTGTGGTCGGCGTATCGCGCAGCATCACCGACACCGACGAGGCGGACTGGCTCACCGTGGCAGGCGACGTCGGCGATCCCGCGACCGCCGAGGCGGTGGTTGCCCGCACGCTCGACCGGTTCGGTCGGATCGACACGCTGGTCAACAACGCGGGCGTCTTCATCGGCGAAGCGTTTACCGACTATACCGACGACCAGTATCGACGCATCGTCGCGACCAACCTCGATGGATTCTTCCACATGACCCGGCACGCCCTGCCCGCGATGTTGCGCAGTGGTGGTGGCCATATCGTCCAGATCGTCACGACGCTTGCCGAGCACGCCAACGGCGAGTTCCCTTCGGTTCTCGCATCGTTGACCAAGGGTGGTCTCGCTGCTGCAACCCGCAGCCTTGCGATCGAGTATGCCGCGCGGGGAATCCGCGCCAACGCCATTTCACCAGGTATCATGGAAACGCCGATGCATCCTGCCGAGACGCGCGCCGGACTCAGCCGCTACCACCCGCTGGGCCGGATGGGCACCGTCGCCGACGTGGTACAGGCTATCCTGTACCTGGAGGACGCGACGTTCGTGACGGGCGAAATACTGCATGTCGATGGCGGTCAGGTAGCGGGCCATTAGAACGCGGCTCGTGGACGTCACGGGTTGCGCAACATCGCCGAGCCAAACGATAAAGGCTAGCTCGATCCGGATCCCAACTGCCTGATCGGCATCGGGCGCTCCTGCAGATGGATGCCTGCCTGAGACGCGACGAAACGACGCGAGACTGCGGCACATCGCAACCGACGGCCCGGCCGATGGCCAGGAAATGGATGAGACGCCCCGGGATGGCAGGGTGGCGGAGCGGGTGGGATTCGAACCCACGATACGCTTTTGACGTATACTCACTTTCCAGGCGAGCGCCTTCGACCACTCGGCCACCGCTCCGCATTGCTCTGGAAGCGGGTCTGCTAGTGCGGGTTTCGCGCGCGCGCAAGCGATTGCGTGCGGGGACGGCCTCGGGCAGTCTGTGGGGATGTTGAATATCCTTCTCGCCGCCATGCTTGCGCAGGCCGTTCCGGCCGCCGCGACGCTCCCGTCCGATCCGTTGCCGGCGGACTGGGTGGCGGTCCCGGACGACGAACTAATGGTGTTCACCCTGACCAATGGGCACCGGTTTACCGTGCGGCTGGCGCCTCGCTATGCGCCGGTGCACGTCGCGAACATACGCAAGTTGGCGCGTGCGCATTGGTGGGATGCGGGGACGAGCGTGTACCGTTTGCAGGACAATTATGTCGCGCAATGGGGTGACGCGACGGAGAAGAAGCCGTTGGTCGCTGGTGTCGTGGCCAACCCGCCGGCGGAATATTCGCATGCCGGGCCGACCACTGTGGCGCGGCTGTCCCAGCGCGATCCTTATGCGGAATGGGCGGGGTATAGCCGCGACGGGTGGCCGCTGGCGGGCAATGGCGCGACCGAGTGGGTGCCGCATTGCTACGGCATGGTCGGCGTCGCGCGCGATCTGGCGCCGAGCACGGGGAGTGGCGCTGAGCTGTATACCGTGATCGGGCATTCGCCGCGTGCGTTGGACCGCAATATCGCGGTGGTCGGGCGCGTGATCGACGGGGTCGAGTGGCTGTCGTCGTTGCCGCGCGGGACGGGGGATCTGGGGTTCTACAAGACCGAGGGGGAGCGTAGCCCGATCGTGTCGGCTCGCCTTGCGAACGAACTGCCCGCCGCCGAGCGACCGCGGTTCGAATATCGCGCGGCGGACAATCCGCGGTTCGTGGCCTGGATCGCCTCGCGGGAGAACCGGGCGGGGCCGTTCTTTACCGTGCCCGCCGGGGGCGCCGACATCTGTGCCGCGCTGCCCCCGGTGCGCAAGGCGCCCTAGCGGATGACGGGCGGCTTGCCGAACAGGCCCGCGTTATAGTCCTCGATCGCGCGGACGATCTCTTCGCGGGTGTTCATGACGAAGGGACCGTGGGAGACGACGGGTTCGCCGACCGGGTCGGCATGGCCGTAGAGGATCGTGGCGGGGGCTTCGGTCGTGACGGTGATCGTGTCGCCCTCGTTGCCGAACGTGGCGAGGTGATGCGGCTTGATCGGCGTGCCGTTGGCCGTGGGGGCACCGGCGACGACGTAGAAGAAGACCGCGCGGCCGGTTGGGGCTGGCAGGTCGAGCTTGGCGCCGGCTTCGAGTTCGACGGTCATCATCGCGACGTCGGTCAGGGATTCGATCGGGCCGTGTCGTCCGGCGAACGTGCCCGAGATCAGGTTCACGGTGCCGCCGTCGACCGGGATCGCGGGAATGTCCTCGCGCTGGAGGCCGGTATAGGCGGGCTTGGTCATCTTGAGCCGGCCGGGGAGGTTAACCCAGAGTTGCAGGATCTCCAGCGGGCCGCCGTCGCGCTTGAACGATGCGGGCGAGATTTCCGCATGGATCAGGCCCGAGCCGGCGGTCATCCACTGGACGCCGCCTGCGCGGATGACGCTCTCGTGGCCGCCGCTATCGAGATGCGCCATCTCGCCCTCGATGATGAAGCTGACCGTCTCGAACCCGCGGTGCGGGTGCGGGCCGAACGGGAGGCCGCTATTGCCCGGACGATAGGTCTGCGGACCGTGATGGTTGAGGAACAGGAACGGATCGACCTGCGGCAAGCCGGGACCCGGTAGCGGGCGTCGGGTCACCAAGTCGGCGATGTCGTCGCGCTGGGCGGGATACTGGTTGAGGACGTGACGCATGTCAGGAGGCCTCGCGGTCGGCAGCGGTGGGCCGGGCGATGTCGGCGAGCAGGTCGTCGATGCCGGCCACGAGGAAGTCGAGCGTGCGCTGGTCGGTCAGGCGAGCGTCGGCGATCTTCTCGTGCACGGCGCCGACGACGGCTTGTGGGCGCAGGACGGTGCGGGCGCCGATCGAGGCCAGCGTCTCGTTCAGTTGCGCGTGCGCGCGTGCGCCGCCGACTGCGCCGGGTGACGAGGTGAGCGTGAAGACAGGCTTGCCCGTGAGCGTCGCCTTGCCGTGCGGGCGTGAGGCCCAGTCGAGCGCGTTCTTCAGGACGCCGGACATGCCGTGATTGTATTCGGGGGAGGCGATGACGATCCCGTCGGCGGCGCCGATTGCCGCGCGCAGGGCTGCGACGGCGGCGGGGGGCGTGTCGGTGTCGGCGTCTTGGTCGTAGAGCGGGACGTCGTTCAGCGCGAAGACCGTCAGCGCGGCCTTGTCGGTGATCGCTTCGCCAAGCGTGGTCAGGATCACGGTATTGTACGAGCCGCGGCGCAGGCTGCCGGAGATCGCGAGCAGGACGGGAAGAGCCATGGGAATTCCTTTAGTTGAAGCGGTAGCCGGAGATTGCGGTTTGCAGGACGCGCTCGCTGTAATCTTGCGTGCCGGCTTGGTCGGAAGCGCCGGCGGCGACCATCAGCGGGAGGAGATGCTCTTCGCGCGGATGCGAGAGGCGGCCGGCGGGGGCTTCGGCCCAGCCGGCTAGCGCTTCTGCTCGGGCGGTCGGTTCGGCCTCGACCGCCGCAGTGAGCCACTGGTCGAAAGCTTCGGACGGTGCGGTGAAACGCGGGTCGCCGTAGCCGCGCATGTTGTGGAAGCTCATGCCCGAGCCGACGATCAGGACGCCTTCGTCGCGCAGCGGGGCGAGTGCGCGGCCGGCGGTGGAGTGAAGCCCTGGGTCGAGATCCCGGTCGACAGACATCTCGACGACCGGGATGTCGGCGTCGGGGAACGCGACCTTCATCGGGATGAAGACGCCGTGATCGAGACCGCGGGTCGGGTCGACATTGGCGGTCAGGCCGGCTTCGCGGAGCAGGTCGGCGGCGCGGGCAGCCAAGGCGGGATCGCCGGGCGCATCGTAGCGCAACTCGTAGGTGTGGGCGGGGAAGCCGCCATAGTCGTAGATCAGCGGCGGCGTTACGGCGCCGGTGAACGCGAAGCCGCGCGTTTCCCAGTGGCCAGAGACGACGAGGATCGCCTTGGGCTTTTCGGGCAGCGAGGTGGCGATCGACCGGAGGTACGCGGCCATGCCGGTCCACTTCCCGGCGGGGTCGTCCATGAAGAAACAGGGCCCGCCACCGTGCGGAATGAAGAGCGTGGGCTGGCGGGTGTTTGTCATAGTCTCGAGGTAGGTGGCGGTGGCGGCGATCGGAAGGCCGCGAATGGCAACGCTGCGTTGCCGATGGGCGTGCGCGTCACGTCCAATAGAGGATGCGCGCTTCGGGAAGCTTGGCGGCGATCTCATCCTGGAAAAAGCTGCGGAGCGCGCGCATCGTGTCGGCGTCGTAGACATATTTGACTGAGCCGAACTTGGTGCGTTTCTCGGTGCGGTTGGCCATGCTGAGGTCGAGCGACGAGCCGGGATACCAGGTTTCAAGCACGGCCTTCGAGCCGGGGGTGTAGCGGTGGGTGATCAATTCGATCGTCACGTCGGGCACGTCGGCGAGCACCCGGCCTGCCTCCGCCAGCAATTCGCCATACGCCTCGCGCCAGCCATCGGCGGCGATGATCGGCGCGACCGTCAGGCCGATCTTGTAGCCTGCGTCCGCCATTCTTCGTAGCGCGAGCAGGCGGGCTGCGACCGGACTGGTGCCGCCCTCGAAGCGCGCATAGGCGGCGGGGTTGATCGAGGCGCGCATGCGGGTGCGGCCGCGGTGGTCTAGAGCCAGCAACGGCTCGACCGCGTCGAATTTGGTGGTGAAGCGCAACTGCACGTCCGCCTCCCACGCGCCGAAATGCGCGATCAGCGCGGAGAGCGATCCGGTGACGTGCTCGATGCCGAGCGGGTCGGTGTAGCAGGACGCCTCGAACGTCGTGCCTTCATGCGCGCGGGCGGTCAAGCGCGAGGTGACGGTGCCTTGGCCGAGGTGCGCGGGAAGTTCGGCGAGGATCTCGGGGAGGTTCGCGTAGACGCGCGTGATCGGCGGACCTTTGAGCGAACCGGCCAGGTAGCAATAGCCGCAATGCGCGGGGCAGCCCTCGGCGAGGTCGATCCGCCAGTCGGCGCTGGGGGCGATCGGCTGGAGCTTGCGTTTCGAGGATGGCGCGACGACGAGCGCAAGCGTTGCCTTGGCTTCGGCATAGGCGCGGCGGGAGTCTTCGGGGAAGTCGAGCTTGAGGCGGTCGCTCGGTAGCGTCGTGACGGGCACGCCGAGCGCGGTGGCGCGCGCAGCGATCTCGGCACCGTGTTCCCAGGTCAGCGCGGACGGGGTCGCGAGCAGTCGCTTTGGCTGCCAGAGTCGTGAGGATTTTTGCGCTGGCATCGAACGACAACGCACGCCTTCCGCGAAGCGTTGCGGCTATTTCACCGGGCGTTTCTCGAGCTTTCGCGCGAGCGTGCGGCGATGCATGCCGAGGCGGCGTGCGGTCTCCGAAATGTTGAAGTCGGTTTCGGCGAGCGTGGTGTGGATACGCTCCCATTCGAGCGTCTTGATCGAGGTCGGGCGCTCGGAGAGTTCGGTGTCGACGCTGCCCTCGGTGCGGTCGAACGCGGCTTCGATATCGTCGGTGTTCGAGGGTTTGACGAGGTAGTGCGATGCGCCGAGCTTGATCGCCTCGACCGCGGTGGCGATGCTGGCGAAGCCGGTGAGGACGACGACGAGGATTTCGGGGTCGTGCGCGTGGAGCGTCTGGACGCAGACCAGGCCGGACGCGCCGCCCAGCTTCAGGTCGACGACCGCGTAGCGCGGGGTGCGCTCGGCCAGTTGCTCGACGAGTTCCTCGTGGCTGGCGGCCTGCATCACTTCGTAGCCGCGGCGTTCGAACGAGCGGCGGAGCGTGCGGGCGAACGTCTCGTCGTCCTCGACGATTGCCAGAAGTTTGGTGTCCGTCATGACAGGGCGATCGCGGAGAGCGGCATCCGGATCGTGACTTCCGCGCCGCCGCCTTCACAGTTCACGACGGAGACGCCGCCGCCAAGCTTGCGCATGACGTTGACCGCGAGGAACAGGCCGAGGCCGTGGCCGGGTTCGCGCTTGCTCGACTGGTAGGGTTTGCCGAAGCTCGCGAGGCGTTCGTCGCTGAAGCCGGGGCCGCGGTCGCGGACGATCAGCGCGAGGTCGCCGTCGGTGCGTTCGCCGCGGAAGGCGACCCAGTGCGGCGAGGCTTCGGCGGCGTTGTCGAGCACGTTGGCGATCACCTGTTTGAGCGCGGGGTCGGAGACGACCTGCGGATCGTCGCCGACTCGGGTGGTATAGTCGAAATCGACCGACGGGTGCACCGCGCGCCATTCGTCGACGATTCCGTCGAGGAGCTGGTGGAGCGGCATGATCTCCGGCGCCTCGCCGCGCGCTTCGCCGGCCGACAGGAGGATACCGGTGACGATCGCCTTGCAGCGCTGGACCTCGGATTGCATCTCGACGATCTCGGCCTGGAGGTCGGCGTCCTGCGCGAGCGTCGGCATGCGGCGCCAGTCGGCGAGGATGACCGCGATCGATGCCAATGGCGTGCCGAGTTCGTGCGCGGCGCCGGATGCCAAAAGGCCCATGCGGACGATATGATCCTCCTCGGCGGCCTGCTGGCGCAGGTCGGCGAGGCGGGTGTCGCGGGCGCGCAAGTTTCCGGTGATGCGGGTCATGAACAGCATCAGCAGCGTGGCGATCAGCATGAAGCAGAGCAGCGAGCCGATCGTGTAGAGCAGGAAATACTCGCCGCTGTAATCGGGGGGCAGGATCAGCGGGCGGTAATAGAGCGTGAGCACGCCGAAGCAGGCGGCGGTCACGGCGACGATCGCCCAGCTCGACCAGCGATCGAGCAGTACCGCGCCGAGCACGACGTGGAGCAGATAGAGCGAGATGAACGGGTTGGTCGCGCCGCCGGCGAGATAGAGCTGCGTGGTGAGCAGGCCGACATCGAACAGCAGCGCGAGCAGGAGCTGGATGTTCGCGCCCTTGCGCCAGCCGTATAGCGGCATGCTCGCGAGGTTGAGACCAACCGCTGCGGCGAGTGCTGCCATCATGGGGACGAGCGGGAGGTCGAAGCCGAGGCCGAAGCGCGCGAACAATATGGTGACGAACTGGCCGGCGACCGCGATCCAGCGCAGCGTCACCAGCTGGCGCATGTTGGCGTTGCCGGTCGCGTCGGTGCGCGCGGTCGCGAGCGCTAGCCAGCGCTGCCACCCCTGGCGTGCCGCCTCCGAGGTCATTCCGCCCCCCGGCGCTTCCGCGCATCCTGACGGACGAACACGACGAACGCGCCGATCGTCATCGCGGCGAGCGCGAACCAGGTCAGCATGTAGACGAGGTGGTTGTTGGGGAAGGCTATGATCGTCAGGCCGCCGACCGGGGCGACGGCGCCGGACTTGTCCGCGTCGACGAAATAGGGCGCTACGTTCGACAGGCCGCGCGCCTTGGCGATCGCGGCGACGTCGCGGGAATACCATTTGCCGGCAGCGGGATCGTTGTGGCGCAGGAAGCCTCCGCCGGGCTCGGTGATGCGGAGATAGCCGGTGATCGTGATGGGGCCGGTCGGCTTGGCATGCGCTGCGCGCTGTTCGGGCGAGACATAGCCGCGGTTGACGAGGACGGTGAAACCGCGATCAGTCCGCAAGGGTGTCACGACCCAATAGCCGCTGCCGAGCGCGGTGGCGGCGCGCACGAGCGTCTCCCGCGAATTATCGAGGGTGCCGTCTAGCCGGACGCGGCGATAAGCGTCGGTTGTGGCGGTGATCGCGCCCCAGGACGCGGGCCCCGGCGGGGCGACCGGCGTAGCGTGCGAGCGCGCCGCGACCTGTGCGATCAGGTTGAGCTTCCAGGTGCGGCGCTCGACCTGCCATATGCCGAGCGCCATGAACCCGGCGAACAGCAGCAGCGCGACCAGGCCTGCGACATAGACGGCAGGGCCCGGTCGCGTTCTCATCACATGTCTGCCGCGGCCTGCATCGGCATCATGTTCGTGTTCATGTGGTACATCACCCAGATCGATCCGCTGAGCGTGATGACGACGAGGATGATCGTGAAGATCAGCGCCATCATCGTCCAGCCGCCCTCCGACTTGCCGCTCATGTGCAGGAAGTAAATCATGTGGACGACGATCTGCGCGACCGCGAACACCATCACGACGAGCGCGGCGGTCGACGGATCCTTGAACGCGTCGGTCATGACGATCCAGAACGGGATCGCGGTCAGGATGACCGAGAGGAAGAACCCCTTCAGGTAGCTGCCGCGCGTGCCGTGCGCCGCGTGGTCATGATCCGCATGCGCGTCGTGCGTGTTTGCGTGGGGGTCGCTCATCGTAGGGTGCCCATCAGATAGACGAAGGTGAAGACGCCGATCCAGATGACGTCGAGGAAATGCCAGAACATGCTGAGGCACATCAGGCGGCGCTTGTTCGCGGCGATCAGGCCGTGCTTCTGGACCTGCACCATCAGCGTGACGAGCCAGATGAAGCCCATCGTGACGTGCAGGCCGTGCGTGCCGACCAGCGTGAAGAACGACGACAGGAACGCGCTGCGGGTCGGGCCCGCACCCTCATGGATGAGGGTGGCGAACTCGTACATTTCGATCGACAGGAAGCACAGGCCGAACAGGCCGGTGAACGCCAGCCACATCTGCATGACGCGCTGGCGACCTTCCTCCATCGACAGCATCGCGAAGCCGTAGGTGATCGACGAGAACAGCAGCATCGCGGTGTTCACCGCCACCAGCGGCAGCTCGAAGATCTCCTTCGGGCTGGGCCCGCCGGCATAGCTGTTGCCGAGCACGGCATAGGCCGCGAACAGCACCGCGAAGATGAGGCAATCGCTCATCAGGTACATCCAGAAGCCCAGCATCGTGCTGCTACCTTCGGGATGCTCGTGCTCGTCCAGCTCGTAGAACGAGACCTTCTCGGTCTCGTTCAGGCCGTCCTTCATGGGTATTGCGGACATCGCGTCAGGCTCCCTGGGTCGCGAGCTGGCGGGTGCGCGCGTCCTCGCTGGCGATCACGTCCTCGACCGGGATGTGGAAGTCGCGCTTGTAGTTGAAGGTGTGGAAGATCGTCGTCGCGAAGATGCCGACCAGCGTGAGCCCGGCGAGCCACCAGATGTACCAGATCATCGCGAACCCGAACGCCACGCTGAGGCCGGCGAGCACGACGCCCGTGCCGGTGCCGCTCGGCATGTGGATCGACTTGAAGCCGGTCACAGGCCGCTCGTGCTTGCGCTCCTTCATGTCGTACCAGGCGTCCAGGTCGTGGACGATCGGCGTGAACGCGAAGTTGTACTCCGGCGGCGGCGACGAGGTCGCCCACTCCAGCGTACGGCCACCCCAGGGATCGCCGCTGTGATCGGCCAGCGCTTCGCGGTTGCGGATGCTGACGAAGATCTGGAGCAGGAAGGCACCGATGCCGGCTGCGATCAGGGCTGCACCGAAGGCGGCGATGACGAACCAGATCTGCAGGTTCGGATCGTCGAAATAGCGCATCCGGCGAGTCACGCCCATCAGGCCGAGCACGTAGAGCGGCATGAACGCGAAGTAGAAGCCGACCACCCAGCACCAGAACGATACCGTGCCCCACTTCTTGTCCAGCTTGAAGCCGAACGCCTTCGGGAACCAGTAGTTGATGCCGGCGAACATGCCGAACAGCGTGCCGCCGATGATCACGTTATGGAAATGCGCGACCAGGAACAGCGAGTTGTGCAGCACGAAATCGGCGGGCGGCACCGCGAGCAGCACGCCGGTCATGCCGCCGATCGTGAAGGTCACCATGAAGGCGATTGTCCACATCATCGGCAGTTCGAACCGGATCCGGCCCTTGTACATCGTGAACAGCCAGTTGAAGATCTTGGCCCCGGTCGGGATCGAGATGATCATCGTGGTGATGCCGAAGAACGAGTTCACGCTCGCGCCCGATCCCATCGTGAAGAAGTGGTGCAGCCAGACGAGATAGGCGAGGATCGTGATGACGAGCGTCGCATAGACCATCGAGCTGTAGCCGAAGAGGCGCTTGCCCGAGAAGGTCGAGGTGACCTCCGAAAAGATACCGAACGCCGGCAGGACCAGGATGTAGACCTCGGGGTGACCCCAGATCCAGATCAGGTTGACGTACATCATCGGGTTGCCGCCCGAGTCGTTCGTGAAGAACGCGGTGCCGATGTAGCGATCGAGCGACAGCATCGCGAGAACCGCGGTCAGCACCGGGAAGGCGGCGACGATCAGGATGTTGGTGCAGAGCGACGTCCAGGTGAAGATCGGCATCTTCATCATGGTCATGCCGGGCGCACGCATCTTGACGATGGTCGCGACCAGATTGACGCCGGACAACAGCGTTCCGATGCCCGCGATCTGCAAGGCCCAGATATAGTAATCGACACCGACGTCGGGCGAGTACGCCAGTCCCGAGAGGGGCGGCATCGCGAGCCAGCCGGTCCGCGCGAACTCACCGATGAACAACGACATCATGACGATCACGGCACCGGCCGTGGTCATCCAGAAGCTGAAATTGTTGAGGAACGGGAACGACACGTCGCGCGCACCGATCTGGAGCGGGACGACATAGTTCATCAGGCCCGTGACCATCGGCATCGCCACGAAGAAGATCATGATCACGCCGTGTGCGGTGAAGACCTGGTCGTAGTGATGCGCGGTCAGGTAGCCTTCGGACCCGTTGAACGCCATCGCCTGCTGCGCACGCATCATGATCGCGTCGGAGAACCCGCGCAGCAGCATGACGATCGCCAGGATCATGTACATGATCCCGATCTTCTTGTGGTCCACGCTCGTGAACCACTCGTTCCAAAGATAGCCCCAGACCTTGAAATAGGTCAGCGCGGCGACGAGCCCGAGCCCGCCGATCGCCACCATCGCGAAGGTGGCGACGACGATCGGTTCGTGCAGCGGCAGCGACTCCAGGGTCAGGCGGCCGAAGATAGTCTTCAACAGGGTGTCGTTCATGATGGTTTCTCTAGCCGTTCGCGACGGGGCGCGTGCCCGGCATGGTGGAGGGGGTCAGCATCGTGTGATTGCGGTTGGACTGCGAGCCGGGGGCGCTGTTTGCACCATCCTTTTTGATGTCGGCCGGCGCGGTCCAGTGGTTGCCGCTTCCCTTTTCGTCCGCGTCCTTCATCAGGGCGCCTTCGGGATGACCGGTGTCCTGCGGGCCCTTGCCGCCATTGACCCCGGGCATCGCCATGCCGGCGTGCGAGTCCCCCCCGCCTTTGCCACCGTGCATCATCTGCGACATGCAGACCTTGCCGGGCTGGACGCACTGTTCGACGACCAGCTTGAACATGTCCGCCTCGACCGCATTGTAATAGCGGACCGGGACCTTCTCGCTCGGCTTCTCCAGCTGGAGATAGCTCGCGCGATTGAGGCCGCCCCCCCGCTGCTTGACCTGGTTGATCCAGGCCTCGAAGCCCGCGTCGCTGACGCCGTGGAAGCGGAAGCGCATCCCCGAGAAGCCTGCGCCGCTATAGTTGGACGAGAAGCCTTCGTAGTTGCCGGGCTTGTTGATCACCGCGTTCAGCGTCGTCTGCATGCCGGGCATCGTGTAGATCATGCCGGCGAGCGCAGGGATGTAGAACGCGTTCATCACCGACGACGAGGTCATCTGGAAGCGGATCGGGCGATCGACCGGCGCGGCCAGTTCGTTGACCGTGGCGATGCCGTATTCCGGATAGATGAAGAGCCACTTCCAATCGAGCGCGACGACCTGAACCTCGAGCGGCTTGCCGGCGCTGTTGGCGCCGTTACCCGCCTGCTGCTTGTCGACCAGGTTGCCGACCGGCACGTTGTTCGCGAGCGTCGGCGTGTCGGGCTTGATCCGGCCGAGCGGACGGTACGGATCGAGCAGATGCGTGCTGGTCCACGTCAGCGCGCCGAGCGCGATGATGATCAGCAGCGGAATGCCCCAGATCAACAGCTCGAGACCGACCGAGTGATCCCAGTTGGGTTCGTACTTCGCGGTCTTGTTCGACTGGCGATAGCGGAACGCGAACAGCAGCGTGAGGATGATCACCGGCACGATGATCAACAGCATCAGCCCGGTCGCGATCAGCACGAGATCGCGCTGTTGCACTGCGATATCGCCCGAAGGCGACATCACGACCCAGTTGCAGCCGCTGGTGAGCAGCGCAAGCGGCAGCACTGCCAGCCATTTTTTCGCGCGGGAAACGGTTTTCTCAACGATCATGCGGTTCCCCTACGCCTCGCTTTCGCCGCGCTACAGTGGACAATTTGTCCAATGGGCGCTGCACTGCAACATCGGCATGGCTTTATCGTCGCCCGGAGTAGCATAGATCACCCCTGCCCGCATTGGGCGCGGGAGATTGGCGCGGAATATATCTGCCCGCATCCGCCGGAACAGCGTATCATCGGGTTCGCGCCCTGAAGAGCGAGTTGAAGAATGAGTGCAAATACAGTCCCCGAGACGAGCTTCGAAGCCGATGCTCGCAGTATCCACAGCGACGGCGAGCACGTCACGCCGGGCGTGATCGCGATCGGCGTGGTGATCGGCCGCACCTCGGAATTCTTCGACTTCTTCGTGTTCGCGATCGCTTCGGTGCTGGTGTTCCCGACGCTGGTGTTTCCGTACGTCGACCGGTTGCAGGGCACGCTCTACTCGTTCGCGGTGTTCGCGCTGGCATTCTTCGCCCGGCCGATCGGCACGATCATCTTCATCGCGGTCGATCGCGCCTATGGCCGCAGCGTCAAGCTGACGATCTCGATCTTCCTGCTCGGCACCTCGACGGTCGCGATGGGGTTCATCCCCGGCTATGACCAAGTCGGCAACTGGTCGGTCGCGATCCTCGCGCTGCTGCGTATCGGCCAGGGCGTCGCGCTTGGCGGCGCGTGGGATGGTCTCGCCTCGCTGCTGTCGCTGAACTCGCCGGAAAAGCATCGCGGCTGGTACGCGATGCTGCCGCAGCTGGGGGCGCCGATCGGCCTGTTGGTCGCGAGCGGTCTGTTCGCGTTCTTCGTCGCTGCGTTGCCGACCGAGGATTTCTTCTCGTGGGGCTGGCGCTATCCGTTCTTCGTGGCGTTCGCGATCAACGTCGTCGCACTGTTCGCACGTCTTCGCCTGGTCGTGACGCCAGAGTTCGAAGAGATGTACGCCAAGCGCGAGCTGGAGCCGGCACCGGTCGTCGAGACCGTGCAGTCGCAGTGGAAGGCGATCTGGCTCGGCTCGTTCGTGCCGCTCGCCAGCTTCGCGCTGTTCCACATGGTCACGGTGTTCCCGCTATCGTGGGTCGTGCTGTTCACGCGTGAATCGGCGGGTCGCTTCCTCGTGGTCGAGGTGATCGGTGCGATCATCGGGATCGGCGCGATGCTGGTATCGGGGCTGCTCGCGGACCGGTTCGGGCGTCGCACGATGCTCGGCACGATCGCAGTGCTGATCGCGCTGTTCGCGATCGCCGCACCGTCGCTGCTCGATGGCGGCGAGATCGGCGAGCGCCTGTTCATGGGCATCGGCTTCCTGCTGTTCGGCCTGTCGTTCGGCCAGTCATCGGGCGCGATCGCCTCGAGCCTGTCGCCGCAGCATCGCTATACGGGGTCGGCGCTGACGACCGATCTGGCGTGGCTGTTCGGTGCCGGGTTCGCGCCGTTGGCGGCTCTGCTGCTGACGAGCAAGCTGGGGCTGGCGGCGAGCGGCGCGTATCTGTTCTCGGGTGCGGTGTTCACGCTGATCGCACTGGGTTTGAACAAGCAGCTCGCCAAGCGGGACATCGCGCGGTGATTGGTCGGGGCTGACGGACTTACCGCTCAGCCCCTCTCCGCGCCCACGAACATCACACGAACTGAAGAGCACCACCCCGGCGAAGGCCGGGGCCCAATTGGCAAGGCTGCAGTAACGGAACGCTGTCCTTAGTTAGCACCGTCCCCCAATTGGGCCCCAGCCTTTGCCGGGGTGGTGGTGATTGAGATAACCCGGGCGCCCCACCAGACCGTTCCCCCGCGAAGGCGGGGGTCCAGGAGCCACTGGCGCCATCATTCGTAACCCTAGCCTCCCGCTTTCGCGGGAGAACAGTATTCGGCGAGCACTCAAACTCGCTAGTGCTCCTTCTCAAACCCGCCGGCGATCCAGTCCCCAGGACACCGCCCAGATCGCGAACCCGCCAAGCGCCAGCGCCGTCCCGACCCACCCGGTCGACGGCAACCCATACCCACCCGCAATCGCCAGCCCACCCAGCCAAGGCCCAAGCGCATTGGCCGTATTGAACGCAGAATGGTTGAGCGCCGCAGCCAACGTCTGCGCCTCTTCCGCGACATCCATCAGCCGCGTCTGCAGGATCGTCGACAACCCGCCCCCGCAGCCGATCAGCACCACCACCGGCAGCATCGCCCACAGGTGCGGCGTCGCCGGCGCGTAGAGCGCAAGCGCCCCTGCCCCGAACAGCAAGGTGATCCCCGCCGCCGGCATCAGCGCCACGTCCGCAGCCTTGGCGCAGACTAAAGTCCCGATCGTCATGCCGACGCCGAACAACGCGAACGCGACCGGCGTGAATGCGGACGATACGCCCGTCACTTCGGTCAGCGTCGAGGCGAGATAGGTGTAGACGCAGAAAATCCCGCCAAACCCGACCGCGCCGATCGCCAGCGTCAGCCACACCTGCCCGTTACGCAATGCCGCGAGTTCGCCCAGCGGGCTCGCATCCTTGGCAGGCCGCAGCACCGGCGCGAACCTGAACAGCATCGCCACCGTCGCGGCTGCGATGATCGCGACGATCCCGAACCCCCAGCGCCAGCCGAACCACTGCCCGATCCCGTTCGCCAGCGGCACCCCCGCAATCGTCGCGATCGTCAGCCCGAGCATCATCCGCGATACCGCCCGCGAGCGCTTCTCGCGCGGCACCATCGACGCCGCGACCAGCGACCCGACGCCGAAATACGCGCCATGCGGCAGGCCGCTCAGGAACCGGGCGAGCAGCATCAGATGATAGGTCGGCGCCAGCGCGGACAGGCCGTTGGCGATCCCCAGAAACGTCATCAACCCGATCAGCAGCACTCGCCGCTCGATCTTCGCCGCCAGCACCGCGATCGTCGGCGCACCCACGACCACGCCCAGCGCATAGGCACTGATGACGTGCCCCGCGGTCGGCTCGTCGATCCCGAGCCCGCGCGCGAACTGCGGCAACAGGCTCATCGCCGCGAACTCGGTCGTCCCGATCGCGAACCCGCCGACGGCGAGCGCGAGCAACGCCATGCGCGTATCGACAGGTTTCATAGGGTATCGCTTTCGTAAGGCCAGAGCCGCCGCAGAATGCTGCGTCGCAGCAAATGCCTCTATCAGCCCGGGCGACGCATCTTGAACAAGGAATCCTCCGTGATCGCAAAGTAATCCGCGGGGCCGCCGCCGCGCAGGATCGGGTTCGCGCGGGCTGTCTGGTAGACACCGTCCTCCAGCATCGCGGAATCGATGTGGATCGCGACAGCCTCGCCCAGCACCAGCCACTGGTCGAGCTCGCGGCCTTCCTTCGTCTCAAGCCGGATCAGCTGCGTCAGCTTGCACTCGAACTGCGCGCGCGAAGCCGCCACGCGCGCCGGCTTGACCTTCGTCGAGGCGGCCATCTCCAGCCCTGCCAGCGCGAACTCGTCGACGTCCGCCGGCACGCTTGCCGATGTCGTGTTCATCGCCTCGCCGAGATCGCGCGTGACGAGGTTCCAGACGAACTCGCCGGTCGCCTCGATATTGGCGACGCTGTCCTTCCAGCCCATCGACGAGAAGCCGATGATCGGCGGGGTGTAGTTGAACAGGTTGAAGAAACTGTACGGCGCGAGATTGGCGACGCCGTCGGCGGACACCGTGCTGACCCAGCCGATCGGCCGCGGCGCGACGATCGCGTTCAGGGGATCGTGCGGCAGGCGATGGCCGTTCGCGGGCTCGTAAGAATGCCATTCGGTCATACATGTATTCCTGCTAGGTCACGGTCTAACTGCCTATAGCGAAGGTCGAGCATGAACGATCCCACTGCCCCGATTGTCATCAAACGCCACCGGATGGCGACGCGCGTCTGGCACTGGGTGACGGTGGTGACGATGTTCATCATGATCGGCAGCGGCATCGGCATCCTAAAGGCGCATCCGCGGCTGTATTGGGGACGGTACGGCGCGAATTTCGATACCGCGTGGACGACGCTCGACCAGTGGCCGAGCTGGCTGGTGTCGCTACTCAACCTGCTGACGATCCCGACGAGCTATAACCTGGCGCTGTCGCGGCGCTGGCATCTGCTGTTCGCGCTGGTGCTCGCGTTCGCGCTGCTCGGGTTCATGATCGTTAGCCTGATCAACAAGCATTTCCAGCGCGATCTTCGCGTGCGCGCCGCCGAGCTTTCGCCGCGTGAAGTGGCGCACGACGTGAAGGAACATCTGGCGTTCCGCTTCCACGATCCGAAGCGGCCGGGCGCGTACAACATCCTTCAGAAGCTGTCGTATGTGGTGACGATCTTTGTCCTGATCCCAGTAATGATCCTGACCGGGCTGACGATGTCGCCGGGGATGGATGCGGCATGGCCCTGGCTGCTCGAGGTGTTCGGTGGGCGGCAGTCGGCGCGGTCGATCCACTTTATCGCCGCCACCGGGCTGGTACTGTTCATCGTCGCGCATCTGGCGCTGGTGATCCTGGCGGGGACGTGGAACGAAGTGCGGTCGATGATTACCGGGCGCTGGAAGGTTCCCGCCCACCCGTCGGAGGACGTCGCATGAGTTCGCTGATTACCCGCCGCTCGCTCGTCATGGGCGCGACCATCGGTGCAGGCGCGCTGCTGGCCGGCTGCGACAAGATCGCCGCGAACCCCGAGGCGCGGAAAATCCTGTTTATGGGCGAGGACATGAACCGCGGGCTGCAGCGCGCGCTGAGCAACCGCAACGCGCTGGCGCCCGAGTTCAGCCCCGCGCAGATGTCGCCGATCTTCCGGTCGAACGGCACGAGCAATCCGGGGACGGCGGATTACACCGAGATGGTGGTCAACAACTTCGCGGATTATCGGCTGAAGGTCGGCGGGCTGGTCGATCGACCGCTGTCGGTGTCGCTCCCGCAACTCCGCCAGATGCCCACGCGTGCGCAGATCACGCGGCACGATTGCGTCGAGGGCTGGAGCGCGATCGGCAAGTGGCAGGGACCGAAGCTCGGTGCGCTGCTCGATGCCGCCGGCCTGAAGAGCACCGCACGCTACATCGTGTTCACCTGTGCCGACCTGTACAACGGCGCGAACTATTACGAGTCGGTCGACTTGGTCGACGCATTCCACCCACAGACGATCCTCGCCTGGGCGCTCAACGATCAGGTGCTCGACGTCGCGCACGGCGCGCCCGTCCGGCTGCGCGTCGAACGGCAGCTCGGCTACAAGCACGCCAAATACGTCATGGCGATCGACGCGGTCGCCAGCCTCGCCGGTATCGGCAAGGGCAAGGGGGGGTATTGGGAAGATAACGTCGATTACGACTGGTACGCCGGAATCTGATCGGCCGCCGGGGGTAGCGCAATTCCGTACCAGTCATTAGCTAACGCGGCATGGCACTTTTCGATCGTTTCCTGGCCCGGCAGGTTAAAACCGGCGAACTCACGCTCATCCATGCAGACGGCACGACCAAACATTTCGGCAAGCCCGACCCCGCCTACAACCCGGTCACGATCCGGCTGACCCAGCCAGGAGTCGCGGGCGCGATCGTCCGGCACCCGGCGCTCGGCGCCGCGGAGGCGTTCATGGATGGGCGCCTGGTAATCGACCGCGGCGACATTCGCGATCTGGTCAACCTGCTCAAGGGCAACAGTCCATGGGAGCGTGGCGGCGGGCTCAATCCCTCGCTGCCGATTAAGCTGCTCGGCAAGGTCGTCCACCGCGTCGACCGGGTGAACATGGCGCGCCGGTCGAAGAAGAACGTCGCGCATCACTACGATCTTTCGGATCGGCTGTACGGCCTGTTCCTCGACGCGGACCGGCAATATTCCTGCGCGTACTTCACTGACGCGGGCAACAGCCTGGAGCAAGCTCAGGACGACAAGAAGGCGCACATCGCCGCCAAGCTCGCGATCCAGCCGGGCATGCGCGTGCTCGACATCGGCTGCGGCTGGGGTGGCATGGCGCTGTACCTGCACGCGAAGACCGGCGCCGAAGTGCTCGGCGTGACGCTGTCCGAGGAACAGTTGAAGGTCGCACGGCGTCGCGCCGAGGAAGCCGGGGTCGCCGACAAGGTGAAGTTCGAGCTGATCGACTACCGCGCGCTGACGGGAAGTTTCGACCGGATCGTCTCTGTCGGGATGTTCGAGCATGTCGGTCCCGCGCACTACAAGGCGTTCTTCCGCAAATGCCGTGACCTGCTGACCGACGACGGCGTGATGCTGCTCCACACGATCGGCCGGATGGGCGGTCCGGGCGTCACCGACACCTTCACGACCAAGTACATCTTCCCGGGCGGGTATAACCCCGCGCTATCGGAGATCGTGAAGGGGTATGAGGGGCTGAAGTTCTTCCCGACCGATATCGAGGTGCTGCGCGTGCATTATGCGCTGACGATCGACCTCTGGTACGATCGGACGGTGGCGGCGAAGGACGCGATCGTCGCGCTGTACGACGAGCGGTTCTACCGGATGTGGACGTTCTATCTGGCGGGCGCCGCGGCGGCGTTCCGGACCGGGGGGATGGTCAATTACCAGATCCAGCTGTCGAAGAGCCGGATGACGCTGCCGCTGACGCGCGATTATATGCTCGAGGGCGAGCGGGCTTTGCGCGAGGGCTGACGCCCGTCCACCCCGTCATTCCGGTGGTCATTCCCGCGAAGGCGGGAACCCATACTGGCTAGCCTCGGAGATGGAACCGCACACGTCAGCCAATATGGGTCCCCGCCTCCGCGGGGATGACGACAGGAGTTGGGCTCAGCGCGGACCCTGTACATCGGCCTTCGCCGCAGCGCGTTCGTCGCCGCCGATCTTGCCGTCCTTGTTCGCGTCGTACTTCGCGAAGGTCGCCGCGAGCAACGCCTGCGCCTCGGCCTGCGTCACCTTGCCGTCCTTGTTCTTGTCCGCGCTCGTGAACCACAGGTCCGCGAGACGCTTGGCGTGAACGGGATCTGGACGGCCCTGCCCGCCGACCTTCATGTTGCCGATCCGTGCCTGTACTTCGGCGCGCGTGAGGACGCCGTCCTTGTTGGTATCCGACGCGGCGAACTCGGCCTTGAACTTGGCCGAGGCGGACGCGCGGGTTTCCTGCGCGAGCGCCGGAGTCGCAAGGCCGGCGAGGACGAGAAGGGTGAGGCTTTGGCGTAGCACGGTGCAGTAACTCCAGAGGATGCGCGGCGCAGATAGACCGGTTCGGTTGTACGCGCCATTAACGCGCGTGGTTGCATGGCGCGCGCCCAGCGCATAGGGGCGCCGCATTGGATATTGCCCAAAGGATTCTGCCCGTGACCGATCAGATCAACCGCGTCGTGCTCGCCTATTCCGGTGGCCTGGACACGAGCGTGATCCTGAAATGGCTCCAGCAGACGTATAACTGCGAAGTTGTGACCTTCACCGCCGATCTCGGCCAGGGCGAAGAGCTCGAGCCGGCGCGCGCCAAGGCCGAGATGATGGGCGTCAAGCCCGAGCACATCTTCGTCGACGATCTGCGCGAGGAGTTCGTGCGCGACTACGTGTTCCCGATGATGCGGTCGAACGCGCTGTACGAGGGGCTGTACCTGCTCGGCACGTCGATCGCGCGGCCGCTGATCGCCAAGCGGCAGATCGAGATCGCCAAGATGGTGGGCGCCGACGCGGTCAGCCACGGTGCGACCGGCAAGGGCAACGACCAGGTCCGCTTCGAGCTCGGCTATTATGCGCTGTCGCCCGACATCAAGGTCATCGCGCCATGGCGTGAGTGGGACCTCACCAGCCGCACCAAGCTGATCGAGTTCGCCGAGCAGCACCAGATCCCGGTCAGCAAGGACAAGCGCGGCCAGGCGCCCTTCTCGACCGACGCGAACATGCTGCACACGTCGAGCGAAGGCCTCGTGCTCGAGAACCCATGGGACGAGGTTCCCGACTATGTCTACTCGCGCACCGTGAACCCCGAGGACGCGCCCGATACCCCTGAGTACATCACGATCGATTTCGAGCGCGGCGACGGTGTCGCGATCAATGGCGAGGGCATGAGCCCGGCGACGCTGCTGTCGACGCTCAACGAATACGGTCGCCGTCACGGCATCGGCCGTCTCGATCTCGTCGAGAACCGGTTCGTCGGCATGAAGAGCCGCGGCATGTACGAGACTCCCGGTGGCACGATCTATCACCTCGCGCATCGCGGCATCGAGCAGCTGACGCTCGATCGCGGCGCCGCGCACCTGAAGGACGAGCTGGCACCACGTTATGCCGAGCTGATCTACAACGGCTTCTGGTTCAGCCCCGAGCGCGAGATGCTCCAGGCCGCGATCGATCACAGCCAGGAGAAGGTCTCGGGCACCGTCCGACTGAAGCTCTACAAGGGCGGCGTGTACGTGGTCGGCCGCAAGTCGCCGAACTCGCTGTATTCGGAGAAGGTCGTGACGTTCGAGGACGACCAGGGCGCCTACGATCAGCGCGACGCGGCGGGCTTCATCAAGCTGAACGCACTGCGCCTGCGCCTGCTCGGACGGCGTGATCAGTAGGGGCGACCAGTAATCCGCCACCAACTGGACCGCGGTTCGATGCCGAAGTTTGCAGGGAAGATCGTCAACTCGTCGTGGGCGCACTTGTCTAGTGCGCCCACCCGCCCCTAGGGTTCGACGATATGATTACTCAGGGGGAAAAGCTGCATTGGTGGCAGACGCGCGCATTCGTTGCCGCGGTTGCGATCGCATCGATCATACCGTTGCTGTGGCCGGAAATACCGCCGCTGGTCGACCTGCCCGGACATATGGGCCGGTACCGCGTCCAGCTGGCGATCGCCGACAATCCCTGGCTTTCCCAGTGGTATAACTTCCGCTGGCAGATGATCGGCAACCTTGGCATCGACCTGCTGATCGTGCCGCTCGCGCCGATCTTCGGGTTGCAGCTGGCGGTGAAGCTGATCGTGATGGCGATTCCCGCGCTGACCGTGACGGGGCTGCTGTGGATCGCGCGCGAGGTGCATGGGCGAATCCCCGCGACCGCGCTATTCGCGTTGCCGCTCGCCTACAGCTACCCCTTCCAGTTCGGATTCGTGAATTTCGCGCTGGGCATGGCGCTCGCGCTCAACCTGTTCGCGCTGTGGCTGCGGATGGGGCGGCTCGACCGGCGGCAGCTGCGGACCATCATCTTCGTACCCGTCTCGTGCCTGTTGTGGCTGTGCCATACGTTCGGCTGGGGTGTGCTGGGCGTACTCGCCTTCTCCGCCGAGCTGATCCGCCAGCACGACATCCGCCGCGACAGCGATCCCAAGAGCTGGGCGCATGGCTGGTTCAAGGCGTGCATCCAGGCGGGGCTGAACTGCCTGCCGCTCGCGCTGCCGATGGTGATGATGGTGGTCTGGCGGTCGGGCGATCATGTCGGCGGCAAGACGCAGGACTGGTTCAACTGGCGCTGGAAGATGAACTGGATCACGATGGTCCTGCGCGATCGCTGGATGACGTTCGACATCGCGTCGGTCACCGTGCTGTTCGTGATCCTGTTCCGCGGCGTGCGCGACCAGACGATCGAATATTCGCGCAACCTGAGCCTGTCGGCGCTGTTCCTGGCGATCGTGTATATCCTGTTGCCGCGGATCGTCTTCGGGTCGGCCTATGCCGACATGCGGCTCGCGCCGTTCATGCTCGGGATCGCGGTGATCGCTCTGCGGCCGCGGCATGGTCTTTCGCTGCGCGGGGCGGCGGTGCTCGCAGTGCTGGGCTTTGCATTCTTTGGCGTGCGGCTGGCAGGGACGACGGTCAGCTACCTGATGTACGATCGCAGCTACGACCAGGCGATCGCGGCGATCGATACGGTGCCCGAGCGGTCGCGCGTCGTGTCGTTCGTCGGGCGGCGCTGTCGCGACGACTGGGCCTATTCGCGGCTCGAACATGTGCCCGCGCTACTGCTGGAGCGGCGCCTCGCCTTCACCAACGACCAATGGTCGATGGCTGGTGCGCAGTTGCTGACGACGAACTACGCGGCCGCGCGAGGGTTCGCGCATGATCCGTCGGAGATCGTCAGCGACATCAAGTGCCGCGGCCAGTTCTGGCGGCCGATCTCGCTGGCGCTGGCGAAATTCCCCCGCGACGCGTTCGATTATGTCTGGCTGATCCATCCGCAGAAGTTCGATCCGGCGCTGGTCCGCGACCTGACCCTGATCCGCCGCGACGGCACCAGCCTGTTGTACCGCGTCAACAAGCCTGCTGCTCGCCCCGCCGGAACGGAGTAAGCTCGCCGAGATACTCCTGCTGCTCGGCCACGGCCTCGCGTTCGCGGACGAGATAGTCGGCGATCGCGCGGCGGAAGCTCGGGTCGGGGATGTAGTGGGCGGAATAGGTCGCGACCGGGGCATAGCCGCGTGCAAGCTTGTGTTCGCCCTGCGCACCGGCCTCGACGGTCTTCAGGCCGCGCGCGATGGCGGCGTCGATCGCCTGGTAATAGCAGAGCTCGAAATGGAGGAACGGCACCTCCTCCGTCGCGCCCCAGTATCGGCCGTAGAGCGTGTCGTCGCCAACTAAGTTGAGGGCACCAGCGATCGGTACGCCATCACGCTCGGCGAGGATGAGCAGCACGCGGTCGCCCATCGTCTTGCCGATCTGGTCGAAAAACGCGCGCGTCAGGTAGGGCTGGCCCCATTTGCGGCTGCCGGTGTCCTGGTAGAAGACCCAGAACGCGTCCCAGTGCTCGGGCGTGATTTCGGCGCCGACGAGGTGGCGGATCGTCAGCCCTTCGACGGCGGCGGCGCGTTCCTTGCGGATCGCCTTGCGCTTGCGGCTGGCGAGCACGGCGAGGAAGTCGTCGAAGCTGGCGTACCCCTCGTTCTTCCAGTGGAACTGCGTGCCCTGGCGGATCAGCCAGCCGGCGGACTCGAACAGAGCCACTTCGTCGGGATCGATGAAGGTGGCATGCGCGGAGGATAGCCCGCTCTGGTCGGTCACGGCCTCCAGCGCGGCGATCAACGCGGGGGCTTGGTCGCGGTCGCGGAGCAGCAGGCGCGGGCCCGGCACCGGGCTGAAGGGCGCGGCGATCTGGAGCTTTGGGTAATATTGCCCCCCTGCCCGCTCCCACGCGTCGGCCCAGCCCTGGTCGAAGACGTATTCGCCCTGGCTGTGGCTCTTGGCGTAGGCGGGGGCGATTCCTGCCGGTTTGCCGTCGGCGCCGTCGACCACCACCGGCAGCGCTTGCCAGCCCGAGCGGCCACCGACGCTTTTCGAGGCTTCGAGCGCGGAGAGGAAGGCGTGGCCGACGAACGGGTTGGCGGTGCCGGAGCACGCCTCCCAATTCTCGGCCGCGATCGAGGTGACGCCTTGGGCGATGCGAGCAGTGACCGAATTCATCACTGCGTTAGGTAGAGACGCGAAGGCGCGCCTCCAAGGAGGTCAGGCGGAAACCTGCACGATCGCATCGATCTCGACGGCGGCGCCGAGCGGGAGGACGGGAACGCCCACTGCCGCGCGCGCATGCTTGCCGGCATCACCGAACAACGCGACCATCAGGTCCGAGGCGCCGTTGGCGACTTTCGCCTGGTCGGTGAAATCGCCGGTCGAGTTGACGAACACGCCGAGCTTCACGATCCGCTCGACGCGGCCGAGTGTGCCGAGAGCCGCCTTCATCTGTGCGACGAGCATGAGCGCGCAGAGCTTGGCGGCCTCCTGCGCGTCTTCGAGCGATACGCCGTCTCCGACGCGACCGGTGACCAGCGCACCGTCCTTGAACGGCAACTGGCCCGAAATGTGGAGCATGCCGTTCGCCAGCACGGTCGGGACGTAGGACGCCACGGGTGCGGCAGCCTGCGGGAGGGTGAGGCCCAGCTCTTCGAGCTTGCGGTCGATACGATCGGTCATGGCGGAGGTATCACCACAGCGGCGGGGGATGGGTCAAGTGGGGGCGAGGTGCCGCCTTATGGTCGGGCCCCAACACCTGTCCGTGATGCTCACGCACGCTGGAGCCAGACTGGCTGACGTACACCGTCACAAGCGTAGCGCGCATGGGTCCCGGCCTCCGCCGGGATGACGGACGATTTGAGTGCGGCGCTCTCGGCGGATGAGATGCCCGCGCCCCTTCCTGTTCTCCCGCGAAGGCGGGAGCCCAGGGTTACAGACGGTGACGTTCTTGGCTCCTGGACCCCCGCGTTCGCGAGGGAACAGACGATTCAGGCGTCCGCCGGCAAACCCGCCTCGAACCGCGCAGCAATCCAGTCCGCCGCCTCGCGCCAGTCGTCGATCCGCGCGTGCGCCTCGGGCGCCTTCGGCACACTCACCGCCAGCGTCGGCTCGGAGACCATGTGCAGCCGGTGCACCCCCGGCGCGTGCTTGGCGACCGACTCGTGGTGCACCGCGAGATCGTCGACGAACACCGTCACCGGCGAGCCATATTCCTCGACCAGCCGCGACACCGGGGTACCCTTGCCGCCCTGATTGCACTCGACCCGGTGCGCGATCCCGAACTTGGCGAGCTGCTCGATCCGCGGCTGGCGGCACTCGTCCTTGAGGTTGGTGAGGATGACGATGTCCGCCACCCGCGCCAGCCGCTCGAGCGCCTCGACCGCATGCGGCACCAGCGTCTGGCGGTGCATCTCGGCGGGAAAGAACTCGCCGAGCATCGCCCACATGTCCTCGCGCGACGGCGGCGGACCACCATCGCGACGCGTCATCGCAGTCGAGAAATCGCCGTGCTGGATCTGGAAGTCGATGTCGTGGCGCTCGTCGAGCCAGACGCCGAAATGCTTGACCATGTGCAGCAGCACTTCGTCACAATCGCTGATCAGCAGCGGCCTCATGCTTCGAAGTCTCCTTGATCGAGTCTGGCGTGCGCGCGGACCAGCGCCTCGGGCTTCACCCCGACCGATTCGGCGCAGGCGATCAGGTCCGGCTCATGGTTTTCGAGGAAGCCGAGCGCCGCCGACAAAACCGCCGGGTCGCTTGCTCGCGCACGCAGGTCGCTCGGGTCGAGGCCGGTCACCGACAACAGCCGCATCGCGCGGTCGGGTTCGCCCAGCGTCCATACCAAAGCGCGCAGGGCGAGCGCTTCGGCGTCTTCGTTTGAATCGCGGTCGCGCATTGCCTATCGTGCCTTCTTTCCGGATAAGGTGCGGCGGTGACAAAGAAGGTGCTCGTTGTCGAGGACAACGAACTGAACCTCAAACTATTCTGCGACCTGTTGCGCGCGCATCAGTTCGCCGTCGAACCCGTGCGCGACGGCCGCGAAGCCGTTGCGCGCGCGCGCGAATTCGTGCCCGACCTGATCATCATGGACATCCAGATGCCGCACGTCACCGGCTATGAGATCATCCTCGAACTGAAGGCGGACGAGGACTTGCGCGCGATTCCCGTGATGGCGGTGACCGCGTACGCTGGGCGCGAGGACGAGGAGAGGATCCGGGCGGCCGGAGCGGACTCGTATGTGTCCAAGCCGATCAGTCTGGCGCGGTTCATGGACGCGGTGGGGGCGCTGATCTGAGCAGCCCGGCTCTCCAATCTTCCGTTCGTGCTGAGTAGAGACCGAGTAGCTTCGTCAGAAGCGTATCGAGGGCTCGTATCGAAGCATGCGTTCCGCGCGCCAACCTGTCCTTCGATACGCCCTCTCGATACGCCGCCTACGGCGACTACTCGACGGCTACTCAGGACGAACGGGAAAGGGGGCAAGCGGAAGGGGGAGGACGAACGGAAGGGAATCACGAACGCCAAAAGCCGCGGATATCGCTATCCGCGGCTTTTCGGATCGTCGCAATCAGACGGCGGTTCGCACCGCCGGCCGGATTACTTGATCTTGGCTTCCTTGAACTCGACATGCTTGCGCACGACGGGATCGTACTTCGAGAAGGAGAGCTTCTCCGTCTTGGTACGGGGATTCTTCTTGGTTACGTAGAAGAAGCCGGTGTCAGCGGTGCTGAGCAGCTTGATCTTTACGGTGGTCGGCTTGGCCATGAGCCCAATTCCTATGGCTTGAAAATGCGAAAGCGGCGAACTGACGCCGCCGCTCCATCAGGGGCGGCGCATGGCGGACGGAGGAAGCGAAGTCAAGCTTTACCCCGTCGCAGCATGCCGAGACCGTTCATTTAACCCGCTATTCACTGTCCGGGGCGCATTGTACCGTCAGATAAAGACAGGAGCGGGATCGTGGGGCAGGCGCTGGTTCGAATCGACGACATGATGGCGGTGAAGGCCGATCTCGCAGCGCGAATCGCCGCGATCGATGTCCGAGCGCCCTATTCCCGCCCCTGCGACATCGCCACCGAGATCGATGCGATCCGCGTGATCGCGCATACCAACGGCCTCAACCCGGCGGTGACCGTCGCCCACTTCGTCGATTCGGCCCTGTCGCGCGGCGAGCATGGCGCGCTGGTGCATGGCTGGCTGTCAATCCTGCGCGATGCGGTCGGGTGCGAGCGGCAGGACGTCCAGGCGTGCCACGCGTTCGCCGCTGCGTGTTCGGTGCGCCTTGCGGGATAACCCATGGACGCATTGATGGCGGCGCTGGTCGCGGCAGCGCTCGCGCAGGTCGGAGATCGTACCGCGTGGCTCGCGGCGATCCTGTCGGACCGGTACCGAAAACCGGGTCTGGTCATCGCGATGGCGGCGCTGGCGTTGCTCGTGGCGAGCAGCCTGCCGGCGGCGCTCGGCGCGGTAATCGGGCCGAAGCTTGCTCCCAATGCGCAACAACTGATGCTCGCGCTCGCGCTGCTGTTGCAGGGCGGCGGATCCTTCTTCCCTGCCAAGACACCCGACCGGCTCGACCGCTGGAAGATCGGCGTGATCGCCACCACCGCGCTCGGCCTGTTCATCCTGGCCTTCGGCGACGGCGTGCAGTTCATCGTCCTGACGCTCGCCGCGCGGACGCCCGTCCCCGCGCTCGCCGCGATCGGCGCGACGATCGGCTCGCTGGTCGTGATCGTCCCCGCCGCGCTGATGGGCGAGGCCGCGTGGCTGAAGCTGCCGCTCAAGCCGCTGCGCATCGCGATCGGGATCGTATTCCTGATCTTCGGTATCGTTCTCGCGCTCGGCGCCTTGCGATTGGTCTAGCCGCCGGGAGCAATTCGGTGTTCGGATCGTTCACGCAACGACTTTCAAACCGGAGCTAGACATGGCCGACATCAATCCCGCCCTCGACACGCCGACCGACCTGCCGAGCAACAGCACCAAATCGGTCGCCGACGCGCTGAACGCCGCGCTTGCCGATTGCTACGCGCTGTACCTCAAGACTAAGAACTTCCACTGGCATATGTCGGGGCCGCATTTCCGCGACTATCATCTGCTGCTCGACGACCAGTCCACGCAGATCATCGGCGTGACCGACGCGATCGCCGAGCGCGTGCGCAAGACCGGCAACACCACGCTGCGCTCGATCGGCGACATCTCGCGCCACCAGACGATCGCCGACAACGACATGGCGTTCGTCGGCCCGACCGAGATGCTCGCCGAACTGCGCGAGGACAATCTGAAGCTCGTCGAGCAGTTCCGCATCGTCAAGGACGCCGCCGACGCCGCCAAGGACAACGCGACGAGTGGCATCGTCGATGAGTGGACGGATCACGCCGAGGAGCGTGCGTGGTTCCTGTTCGAGGCGAGCCGCAAGGCGTGATCGTTACGCCGGAGGAACAAATCGGACGCCAAGCCGGTTGAGCGACCTTACCAAACAGGAGGCCGATATGTTGAAGCTTGCAATTACCTTTCTCGTCATCGGCGCAGTCCTCGCGCTGCTCGGCTTCGGCGGCATCGGCGGTGCCTTCATCGGCATCGCCAAGATCCTGTTCTTCATCGCGATCGCGCTGTTCGTAATCTTCCTCGTGCTCGGCCTGCTCGCGGGCAAGGGGATCAAGAACGCGGTCGACTGACGCCGGCGATCCGATCGCATGACAACGACCGTCGTCGGACCTTCCGGCGGCGGTCGTTTCGTGTCTGGATCCGAAATCCTCCCCCGCAAGGGGGAGGTGGCTGGCGCTTGCCAGACGGAGGGGAAGAAAAGGAAAACTGGCGTTCAGTGTCCTCCCCCTCCGTCATCTTCGGTGCCACCTCCCCCTTGCGGGTGAGGATTGAGAATGGAGCGAGCGGTGTAGGGCCTGTTCTGCATCCCTTCGCGCGGCAGGAGCGTTCTCCCACGATGCACGCTTTTGCCGCCCTGCT
The DNA here is from genome assembly GCF_014841895.1 of Sphingomonas sp. CFBP 13728. Lineage (NCBI taxonomy): Bacteria > Pseudomonadati > Pseudomonadota > Alphaproteobacteria > Sphingomonadales > Sphingomonadaceae > Sphingomonas > Sphingomonas sp. CFBP 13728. The sequence goes on from NZ_JACYUS010000002.1 coordinate 228,640, forward strand.
CGATTCGCTCACCTACACACGGTCGCGTAACGCCAAGCTGAAGCTGATCGCGGATTACCTGCGCGCGACGCCCGACCCGGACCGGGGCTGGGCAATGGCGGCGCTAACCGGCGATCTCGATCTCAAGGGCGTGAAGTCCGCGGTGATCCGCGGCCTGATCGAGGAGCGCGTCGATCCGGTGCTGTTCCGGATGAGCCGCGATTATGTCGGCGATACCGCGGAGACCGTCGCGCTGCTCTGGCCTGAACCGACGGTGCCGGTCGATCCCACCCCCTTGTCGATCACCGACGTCGTCGAGCGGCTGGCGGCGTTGTCGCGGGCCGATGCGCCGGGTGCGCTGGCCGACATGCTCGACCGATCCGACGCCGAGGAGCGGTTCGCACTGCTCAAGATGGCGACGGGTGCGCTACGGATCGGCGTGTCGGCGCGGTTGGCGAAGACTGCGCTGGCGGATTCGTTCGGGCTCGATGTCGATGCAGTCGAGGAGGTGTGGCACGGCCTAGACGCGCCGTATCCGAGCCTGTTCGCTTGGGCGGAGGGCACGGGCGCGCAGCCGACGCCGGCCGACGTGCCCGTGTTCCGGCCGTTCATGCTGGCGCACGGGCTTGAAGACCTCCGCGTCGATCTCGCCGACTATGCCGCGGAGTGGAAATGGGACGGCATCCGCGTCCAGATCGTCCATGTCGCGGGTGAAACGCGCCTCTACAGCCGCACCGGCGACGACGTGACGGGCAGCTTCCCGGAGATCGCCGCCGCGTTTCGGACGCCCGGCACAGTCGACGGCGAACTGCTGGTGAAGGGCGAACATCAGGGCGGCACGCTGGAGGATGGTGGCGGGGCGGCGAGCTTCAACGCGTTGCAGCAGAGGCTTGGGCGCAAGACCGTGTCGGCGAAGATGCTGGCGGACTATCCCGCGTTCGTGCGGCTCTATGATCTGCTGATCGATGGCGACGAGGATTTGCGTTCGCTACCCTGGACCGAGCGGCGGAAGCGGTTGGAGGCGTTCGTGCCGCAACTCGACTCCGAGCGGTTCGATCTGAGCGTCGTGATCGACGCGGACGACTTCACCGCACTGGAGGCGATCCGTGCCACCGCGCGCGATTCGGCGATCGAAGGCGTGATGCTGAAGCGTCGCGATTCGCCGTACGTCGGCGGACGTCGCGCCGGGCTCTGGTATAAGTGGAAACGTGATCCGCTGACCGCCGACTGCGTGATGATGTACGCGCAGCGTGGCTCGGGGCGGCGATCGTCCTATTATTCCGACTATACCTTCGGCTGCTGGACCGAAGAGGGCGAACTGCTCCCGGTCGGGAAAGCCTATTCCGGGATCACCGACGAAGAGCTCAAAATGCTCGACAGCTTCGTGCGCAACCACACGCAGAACCGGTTCGGGCCAGTACGCGAGGTCGAGAAGACGCTGGTGCTGGAGATCGCGTTCGATTCGCTCCACGATTCGAAGCGTCATAAGTCAGGCGTGGCGATGCGCTTTCCGCGGATCGCGCGGATCCGGACGGACAAGCCCGCGGCGGAGGCGGACCGGATCGAGACGCTCAAGCGAATGATCACGTAATCCGCGCGTCATGGAAGTGCGCGGCCGCGCGGGGTATTGGCTCGGTCTTGGTACAGGTCAGGATGATGCCGTGAGAATTACGAAACATCCGCGAACGATAGCTGCACGACGCTGGCGGCGCGGCGCGTGGGTGACTGGCATAACATCCGCGATCGTCGTGCTGTTCATCTACCTCGCCGGCTATTTCGACCGCGATCCGGTGCATGTGTATCCGGCGATCGGCGTTCAGGCCTCGGGACCGCCACCGATCGTGGTGGTGAACTTCTCGGGCGACATGGGGCTGCGGTTCCTGCTCGGCGCATCGACCTCGCGCGGGCTGACCGAGCACGGTATCCCGGTGGTCGGCATCACGACGCCGGCCCTGTTCGCGCAGCATCGGACGCGGCTGGAACTCGATACGATCGTTGCGGACGGCGTGCGGACCGCGCTGGCGCGGACAGGCGCGAAGCGGATCGTGGTGATGGGGCAGTCCTACGGCGCGGATATCGTCCAGACGGGGCTAGTGAACCTGCCGAAGGACATGCGTGCGCGTGTGGCGGCGATCGTTTTGATCCTGCCCGGCGACACGGTGTTCTACCGCGCCGACCCTTCGGGACTGCTCTACGACCACGGGACGCCCGACAGCATGGGGGCGACGACCGGCAACCGACTGACCTGGGCGCCGGTGACGTGTATCTACGGGCTGGAGGAGACTGACAGCCTGTGTCCGCTGCTGACCACCGCGAACGCGCGAAAGGTCGGGATGCCGGGGGGGCATAACATCCATCACGATGCTGATGGGTTGCTGCGGCATGTACTGGCGACGATACGGGCGGTGGCGCCGAGTGCGGGACGGGGGTTCTAAGGTCGGGCGAGATGCTACGTCGTGCGCTCCCGACCCAATCCCTCAATTACTCAAACTTCCGCCCATCCCCCAATCGTCATCCCAGCGAAAGCTGGGATCTTATCGTGTGGGGTACGCGCCCGCCAACGGGGATACCCCAGCTTTCGCTGGGGTGACGGTTAAGCCGATGGACCGCGGCGGCCCCCATGTTCTCCCGCGAAGGCGGGAGTCCAGTCTGGGCCCCGCCTTCGCGGGAGAACAAGTAGGGGTGCGTTGGCATGGACCGGAACCACGCAGACTATTGCGGCTTGGCGGCGATCTTGATCTCGAACAGCGTCGGCCAGTATTTGCCCGTCACGAACAGCCGATCGGCTTTCGCATCCCAGGCAATGCCGTTGAGGACCGCCTCACGGTCCGTCGCGGCGATCTCGGCGACCAGCGGGCGGAGGTCGATCACCGCGGTCACCTTGCCGGTCGCAGGATCGATGCGGACGAGGAAGCCGGTGTGCCAAACGTTGGCGAGCAGCGCACCGTGGACATATTCGAGTTCGTTGATGTCGCGCAACGGGCGGCCGTCGATCGTCACCGCGACGCGCTTGCGTTCGGCCAGTGTCAGCGGGTCGCGGACGATGATGTCGGAACTGCCGTCGGACTGGAGCAGCGAGACGCCGTCGCTGGTCAGGCCCCAGCCTTCGCCGGTGTAGCGGTTCTGGCCCTGCGGCTTCAGCGTGCGAACGTCCCAGCGGTGCGCGATGCCATCGTGCCAAGTGAGGCTGACGAGCTGGTCCTTCCACAGTGCGAGGCCTTCGCCGAACTGCGCAGGATCGATTCGCGCCTTCGCTAGGATCTTCCCGTCCTTGAGCGAGACGCGGCGAACGTCGGATTGCCGCTCCTGCCCCGTGCTCTCGTACAGCGCGCCGTCGTGCCAGAGCAGGCCCTCGGTAAATGCGGTGCGGTCATGCGGATACCGCGCGACGATCGTCGCCGAGAACACCGGCACGCGGGTCGGCTCGCGCGGAGCTGCGACAGCACCCTGCCCGGCCTGCGCTGCGGACGACAGCGAAGACGATGAAACGAGAACGGCCGGTCCCGCCAAAGCGAAACCGGCCGCAATCATTATCCTACCAAACATGGTCGGATCAGACAGCTATCAGCCGCCTGCGCTCAGGTTCACCGCTGCGTACTTGCCGCGACGATCGACCTCGAGCTCGAACTCGAGCTTGTCGCCCTCGTTCAGAGTCGACATGCCGGCGCGCTCGACGGCCGAGATGTGGACGAATGCGTCAGGCTGTCCGTCGTCGCGCTGGATGAAGCCGAAGCCCTTCATCGCGTTGAAGAACTTGACCGTACCGGTCGCCTTCTCGCCGGTGAGCTGACGCTGTGCGCCACCTGCACCACCATCACGGTCGCGATCGCCACCACGGGGTGCACCCGGGCCGGCATCACGGTCACGCGGCGGGCCGCGATCGGTGACGGCCATCGGCTCGCCATCGATCTTGAGGTCGGTTGCCGAGATACGGCCACCGCGGTCGACGAGCGTGAAGCCGAGCGGCTGACCCTCGGCGAGAGCAACCATGCCGGCCTGCTCGACGGCGCTGATGTGGACGAACACGTCCTCGCCGCCGTCATCGCGAACGACGAAGCCGAAGCCCTTCTGCGCGTTGAAGAACTTTACGACGCCCGTGCCTTCGCCGACGACCTGGGGAGGCATGCCGCGACCACCGCCGCCGCCGCCACCGCCCGAGAAGCCGCCGCCACCGCCGCCGCCGCGGTAACCACCGCCGCCGCCGCTGCCGCCACCGAAGCTGCTACCGCCGCCGTAGCTGCTGCCACCGCCGCCGCCGTAGCTCGAGCCACCGCCATAGCTGCTACCACCGCCGCCGCCGAACCGATCGCCGCCACCGCCAAAGCTGCTGCCGCCGCCGAACTCGTTGTCGCCGCCGCCGAAGCTGTCGCGCTTGTCGCGGCCACGCCCGCCACGGTTCCCGCGGCCACCTTTATCGAAACCCATAAGCTCTGTTCGTCTTCCCGGTTCGCCCGCAAATTTCTCAAAACCCTTGTGCCGGACGACGAACGCAGGTTTTCCAGCGCGAAACCTTTTGCGCCTTGAGGGGACCCTTAGCGCAAAATACAAGCCGTCGCGAATAGATTCTGATCCGAGGGCGCTCGATTTGGATCGATACTGGCGCAAGTGTCGCGCGCCAGCCACGACTCGTCGCATCGGCCCGCGCAAAGCCTTCTTGTCGCCTGATTCGGATCGGTGACGCATATAGAGGCATTGAGCGTTCAGCCTCGGGCGGCTACGGCCGATGCATGACAGTTCATCTCCACGAAGGCGACATTCCCGCCGACCTGTTCGCGGCCGGCGCCGCGATCGCCGTCGATACCGAGACGATGGGGCTGATCACGCCCCGCGACCGGTTGTGCCTCGTCCAGCTTTCCGATGGCGGCCCCGACGAGCACCTCGTCCGATTCGCCGCGGGAGCCGGCTACGACGCGCCCAATTTGAAGGCGCTGCTGGCCGATCCGTCGCGCGTGAAGCTCTATCATTTCGGCCGGTTCGATATCGCCGCAGTCCAATATTATCTCGGCGTCGTCGCGGCACCGGTATATTGCACCAAGATCGCGTCGCGGCTGGTGCGGACCTACACCGATCGTCACGGTCTCAAGGAAATCGTCCGCGAACTGCTCGGCCAGGACATCTCGAAGCAGCAGCAGTCGTCGGACTGGGGCAGCCCCGAACTGTCGGAGGCGCAGAAGGATTATGCGGCGTCGGACGTGCGCTTCCTCCACCGGTTGCGGACCGAGCTCGACAAGCGGCTGATTCGCGAAGGCCGGATGGAGCTTGCGCAGGCGTGCTTCGACTTCCTGCCGACTCGTGCCGCGCTCGACATCGCCGGCTGGCCCGAAATCGACATTTTCGCACACGCTTGATGGACGTTCCGCCGCCTTCTCCGGTAGCCCGTCGCGTGCGAACCGCGCGCCAGGACTGGGCCGCGCCCGGCGGCAGCCACGATCGGTTCGTGGCGATCGCCCGCGTCGGCCTGCCGACCGCGATCGGCGTGCTGGCGGCGTTCCTGGTGATGGCGCCACTGACGGCGGGCGGCGACGTGTCGTTCCTGCTCGACAAGAACAAGGTCGACGTCGCGCAGGAGCGGATGAAGACGCAGGCGGCGCGCTATCGCGGCGAGGATACGAAGGGCCAAGCGTTCACGCTCGACGCGGCCTCGGCGATCCAGAAGAGCTCGGCCGAGCCCATCGTCCAGCTCAATCAGCTCGCCGCGCAGATCCAGCTGACCGACGGCCCCGCCAACATCAAGGCGAACACCGGGCGCTACGACATGGACACCGAGAAGGTGCAGCTGTTCGGTCCGCTGAACGCCACTGCGGCGGGCGGCTACAACCTCAAGACCACCAACGCGACGATCGACATGAAGGCGCGCACGCTCGAAAGCGGCGGAGCGGCGACCGGCACCGTCCAGCAGGGGACGTTCAGCGCAAACAAGCTGCGCGCGAACCTGGAGGAGCGCACCGTGACGCTCGATGGCAATGCGCGCTTGCGGATCATCCCCAGAGGGCCGAAATAGCCGCCATGCGCGCCACTCACATTCTTGCCGGCTTGTCCGCCCTTTTGCTCTCCACGACCGCGGTCGCGCAGCAGGCGCACAATTCCAACGCCCCGATCGATTTCGGCGCGGACCATATCGAATTGCAGGACAAGGCGAACCGCGCGATCCTGTCGGGCAACGTCGCGGTCAAGCAGGCCGAGATGACGCTGAACTCGGCGCGGATGACGGTGGCGTATACCGGCCAGGTGATCGGCGGGAACCCGCAGGTGTCGCGGCTCGACGCGTCGGGCGGCGTGATCGTCAAGCGGCCCGACCAGACGGCGCGGAGCCAGTATGCGATCTACGACCTCAACCGCCGCGTCATCACGATGCTCGGCGCGGTGACGCTGACGCAGGCGGGCAACACCGTAAACGGCGGGCGCCTGACGATGAACCTCGACACCGGGCGTTCGGTCATCGACGGCTCATCGGTCGCCGGCGGCAGCGCGGGTGGATCGGCGGCGAGCGGTGGCACTGTGACCCAAACCGGCGGTCGCGTGACCGGCACCTTCTCGGTCCCCAAGCGCAACTGAGCCAGCAGGGGCGTCGTGAGGGGCTCGTAGGGGCTTCCCTCCGGCGGCGCGCTCATGCATGTTTCCTGCCAAACCCCCGCCGAGTTTTCGGCGACTGACTTTTGCGAGGGCCTGATCCCATGGACGCCACCACGCTGCCCCCGATCGAGAACGTCGAGCCGATTTCCGAGCCGCCGGTGAGCAACGGGCTCCAGGTCGTCTCGATCGCCAAGTCTTACGACAAGCGCGTCGTGCTCACCGACGTGTCGGTCTCGGTCGGGCGCGGTGAGGTGGTCGGCCTGCTCGGCCCCAACGGCGCGGGCAAGACGACGTGCTTCTACTCGGTGATGGGCCTGGTGAAGCCCGATTCGGGCCGCATCATGCTCGACGGCGAGGACATCACGAAGCTGCCGATGTACCGTCGCGCGATCCTTGGCCTCGGCTATCTGCCGCAGGAAACGTCGATCTTTCGCGGACTGACGATCGAGAAGAACATCCTGACCGTGCTGGAGCTGTCCGAGCCCGACAAGGCGGCACGGCAGCGCAAACTCGACACGCTGCTGGAGGAGTTCGGCCTGACCCGCCTCCGCGCGGCACCGGCGATGGCGTTGTCGGGTGGCGAGCGACGACGCGCGGAAATCGCGCGCGCGCTGGCGGCGGACCCGTCGATCATGCTGCTCGACGAGCCGTTCGCGGGCATCGATCCGATCTCGATCGCGGACATCCGCGATCTGGTGAAGGACCTCAAGCGCCGCGACATCGGCGTGCTGATCACCGATCACAACGTCCGCGAGACGCTCGAAATCGTCGACCGCGCCTACATCATCTACGACGGCCGGGTGCTGTTCTCCGGCTCGCCCGAGGAACTGGTCGCCGATGCGAACGTCCGGCGCCTGTACCTCGGCGAAGGCTTCTCGCTTTAAGATCATGCCGCCCCCCCTCACAGCCCCCACCCCCACCCGTCATCCCAGCGAAAGCTGGGATCTCCCGGTGAGGGCGCGCGCTCCGATCGTGGAAGACCCCAGCTTCCGCTGGGGTGACGGAATTGAGTTGTTGCGCTCTCTACGGGACTCGCCGGCATGAGCCTCGCCCCTCGCCTGGACATCCGCCAGTCGCAGTCGCTGGTGATGACTCCGCAGCTCCAGCAGGCGATCAAGCTGCTGGCGCTGTCGAACCTCGAGATCGAAGGGTTCATCGCCGAGGAAGTCGAGCGCAACCCGCTGCTCGAAGCCAGCGCCGCCGAGGATAACGACGCGCCCGACCGCGAGCCCGTCGCCGAAGTCCGCGACGAACGCGTCGCTGCCGACGAACTCGTCGCGGGCACGGGCGCAGGCGACGAACCGACGCTCGACGTCGACTACGCGACCGAAAGCCACCAACAGGACAGCGTCGCCGACGGCGGTAGCGGGATGGACGGCGCGCTGTCGATGACCGGCGCGAGCGCGGGGGGAGCGGGCGGCGAAGACGGCCCCGATCTCGACGCATTCGCCGATACCAGCCTCAGCCTCGCGGATCACCTCCTCGCGCAGGCCGGGCCGGCGATTGCCCACGACGACGCCTTCGTCGCCGCGCACCTGATCGACCAGATCGACGAGGCAGGCTATCTCACCGTATCGCTGCTCGACATCGCCAACCGGCTGGGCGTGCCGCTGGTCCGCGTCGAGGCCGTCCTGGCGACGATCCAGACGTTCGACCCGACCGGCGTCGGCGCGCGCGACCTATCGGAATGCCTCGCGTTGCAGGCGCGCGAGGCGGACCGCTACGATCCGTGCATGGCGCGGCTGATCGACAATCTCGACCTGCTCGCGCGCGGTGAACTGACGCGGTTGAAGCGGATGTGCGACGTCGACGACGAGGACATGGCCGACATGATCCGCGAACTCCGCAGTTACGATCCGAAGCCCGGCTGTCGCTATGGCGGCGAGCCGTCGCAGTCGGTCACGCCCGACCTGTTCGTCGCGCGGACCAAGGCGGGCTGGGCGATCGAGATCAACGCCACCACCCTGCCCCGCGTGCTGGTCAACCGGAGTTACTACACCGAGCTGTCGGGCGGGCAGCAGGACAAGGCGTCGAAGGCGTGGCTGTCGGATTGCCTCGCGAGCGCGAACTGGCTGGTGAAGGCGCTCGACCAGCGCCAGCGGACGATCATCAAGGTCGCGACCGAGATCGTGAAGCAGCAGGAAGCGTTCTTCCTGAAGGGCGTCGCGCATCTGCGGCCCCTGACGCTGCGCCAGGTCGCGGACGCGATCGAGATGCACGAATCGACCGTCAGCCGCGTGACGAGCAACAAATACGTCTCGTGCGCGCGCGGGCTGTACGAGCTGAAATACTTCTTCACGAGCGCGATCCAGTCGGCGGACGGCGGCGAGGCGGTGTCGGCGCAGGCGGTGAAATCGGCGATCAAGGCGCTGATCGACACCGAGGGTGCGAAGATCCTGTCCGACGACACGCTGGTCGACCTGCTCAACGCCAAAGGCTTCGACATCGCGCGGCGGACCGTTGCCAAATACCGCGAGGCGTTGGGGGTAGGAAGTTCCGTGCAACGCCGCCGGGCCCGTACATTAGGGGGCGCCGGCTAAGCTTGCCTTTCGTCGCGATAGGCCTAGCGTCGGCCTGTCATCTCGGGGGGGCCCAGAACGATGGACGACCAAGCCACACGCGACTTAGGCGCCACGGCAGCCGAACCAGCGATCTTGCAGGCGGCGGAGCCCGACGGTGCGCCGCGTATCGCGGTTCTCGATATCCTCCGCGGGATCGCGATCCTCGGCATCCTGTTCATGAACATCAACGACATGGGCGGCTCGCTCTGGGCGTCGTTCGGCGATTTTCGGCATATCGGGTGGACACGGGCCGATCAGGTCGCATGGTGGCTGCGCGAGGTGATCGCGAACGGCACCGCGCGCTGCATGCTCGAACTGCTGTTCGGTGCGGGGATGGTGATCCTGACCGATCGCGCCGCACTGAGCGCCGGCAAGCGCGTCGTGATGAAGCGCTATTACCTCCGCAACCTGCTGCTGTTCGGGTTCGGCGTCGTCCACGTCTTCATCCTGTTGTGGCCCGGCGACATCCTCCACACCTACGCGATCGCCGCGATGATCGCGTTCCTGTTCCGCCGGATGCGGCCGCGCTGGCTGATCACGATCGGGCTGATCGCCGCCGTCGCGCAGTTCGCAGGGGGCGGATATTTCGGCTATTATCAGGCGCTGCAGGAGCGGTCTCAGGTCGCCGCGATTAACGAAGCGCGCGCGGCAGGTCGACCGGTCACCGCGGACGATCGGAAGGTGCTTGCCAAGATCGCGACCGGCGACGCCAAGCGCGCCAAGAGCAAGGCCGACAGCCGTGCGAGGATCGTCGCGGAGGACAAGGCGCGGACCGGCAATTTCGCGACATGGGCGGCGATGCAGTGGAGCGTAACGGTCTATCTCGAGACGCACGGGTTCGAACTGCTGTTCGTCTGGGAAGCCGCCAGCGTGATGCTGATCGGTGCCGCGCTCTACAAGCTCGGCATCCTGCAAGGTTCGCGATCCCGCGGCTTCTACCTGCGCATGACGCTGATCGCCTACGCGGTCGCCATCCCGTTGCGGATCGTCGGCGCGATCGAGCAGACGCGGTTCGGCGATGCGCCGAAGACGATGTAGGCCACCGTCGAAGTCGCGCGCGAGGCGATGACGCTCGGCCATGTCGGCGCGGTGTGCCTGCTGCTCGGCACCGGGTTCGGCGCCACGCTGTTGCGGCCGTTCATCGCGGCCGGGCGGACTGCGCTGTCGATCTACATCCTCCAGACGATCGTCTGCCTGTGGATCCTGTTCCCGCCATTTGGGCTAGCCCTGTACGGGACGCTCGGCTGGACCGGTCTCATGGCGACGGCGCTGGCGATCGATATCGCGCTGTTGCTGCTCGCCAACGCCTATGTACGAAGGTTCGACATCGCCCCGGTGGAGTGGGCGTGGCGATCGCTGGTGGAGGGACGTGCGCTGCCGTGGCGCAGGGCGACGCCGCCGCCATTGTCCGGAGAACTACGCCCGACGTGACGGGACGAGGGCTCAGTCGTCCTCGTCCTCGAACCCCACCAGCGCCAGCGCGCGCGCCTTGATCTGGCGGGTCATGCACCAGTGGACCAGCGCGTCCTCGCGGCCGTGCGTGACCCAGACTTCCCGCGGCGCGATCTCGGTGAGCGTCGCGATCAGTTCGTCCCAATCGGCGTGATCGCTGAGAATCAGCGGGAGCTCGACGTTCTTCTGTCGCGCACGGCCCCGAACGCGCATCCAGCCGCTCGCCATCGCGGTGATCGGGTCGGGCAAGCGCCGCGACCAGCGATCGTTGAGCGCCCCCGGCGGGCACATCACGACATGCCCCGCCATATCCGCCTTCTTCGCGTCCGCCACCGGGAGCAGTTCGCCGAGCCTGACGCCGTGTTCCGCATACAGGTCGCACAGGCGTTGCAGCGCGCCGTGGATGTAGATCGGCGCTTCGTGACCGCGCTCGCGCAGTTCGGCGATCACGCGTTGTGCCTTGCCGAGCGCATAGGCGCCGACGACGACGCAGCGGTCGGGATTGGCGTGCAGCGCGGCGATCAGCTTGTCGATCTCGTCGCCGGTGTCGGGGTGGCGGAACACCGGCAGGCCGAAGGTGGCTTCGGTGATGAAGACGTCGCATTTGACGGGCTCGAACGGCGTGCAGGTCGGGTCCGCGCGGCGCTTGTAGTCGCCCGAAACGACGATCCTCTCCCCGCGATAGTCGAGCACGATCTGCGCGGAGCCGAGGACATGGCCGGCGGGGACGAAGCCGATGTCCACTTCTCCCATCCGGATCGTCTCGCCGTACGCGACCGGGTTGCCGGCCTGCGGGCCATAGCGCGCGTCCATGATCGCGAGTGTCTCCGGCGTCGCCCAGACCGCTTCGTGACCCCCGCGCGCGTGATCGGCGTGGCCGTGCGTGACGAGCGCCTTGGCGGTCGGGATCGAGGGGTCGATCCACGCGTCGATCGGCTTGACGAGAATGCCGTGGGGATGCGGTTCGAGCCAGTCGCCAAGTTTTGCCATGCGGGAGTAACGCGTGACGTCGGGGTGCGGTGCCGTCGGCAGCGTATGCACGGCCTTACGTCGTCCTCCCCCCGCCATAGAGGGATCGGTCAGCGCCGCCCGCCGACCTTGATCGTCGCGAGGATCGCGTCCATCCGCGCTGCCGCGACGGCCTGGGTCGGCGCGTTGCGGCTGGCTGGCGCTGCCGCCTTCACGGCGTACGTGACGCGGTCGATCGCGTAGCAGGCGCCGTTGATGACGCTGCGCAAGTTGGTCGCGTTCACCTGCTGGCTCATACCAGCGTCGCCATTGGTGTAGACCGTCCAGCGGTGGCCGCCGAGCATCCGGTTCGGCAGGCGCCTGGCGCTCCCCGAGACCAGTCCCGCGGTGCCGCACGTCGCCACCACGTCGGCACTCCGACTGAAGCCGACCTGGATCAGCTCGGTCACCTGCCCCTGGCCGTTGGTCGGCCGGGCGACCTCCCAGAAACGGACGATGCCGACGCCGCGACCGACCGGCGCGCCGTCCCACATCTGGCGCCAGCCGCGGTTCATCAGCGCGCGGCCGGCGAAATTGCGCGTCGGCGTCAGGCGGGAGGCGTAGGACAATCGGACGATCCCTCCCCCCCCGACGAACGACTTGTCGGCGGCGGTGGCATTGGCGAACGGCAGAAGTGCGAGCAACGGCAGGGGCAGGAGATAACGAAGAAGCGACACCGATCGTCTTTCACAACAGAGCTTTGGCCGAAATGGCGGCCATCGCGCACGCGGTCCATAGCGGTGCGGCGCGACGCCCCCATATGACGCTGATGCGTGAACAGGCCGTGAGCGACCTCCCCTCCCCCTTGGAAAACTGGTTTGTCGCGAGGGGTTGGCGGCCGCGGCGGCATCAGCTCGAGATGCTCGCCGAGGGCCGCGCGGGGCATCATGCCCTGCTGGTCGCGGCGACCGGCGCGGGCAAGACGCTCGCCGGGTTCCTGCCGACGCTTGCCGAACTGATCGAGGCGCCTACCACCGGTCTCCACACGCTCTACGTATCGCCGCTGAAGGCGCTCGCGGTCGACGTGCAGCGCAACCTGCTGACGCCGATCGACGAGATGGGCGTCGATATCCGCGTCGAGACTCGCACCGGCGACACGCCGTCGGATCGCAAGGCGCGACAGCGGATCAAACCGCCGCAGATCCTGCTGACGACCCCGGAGTCTCTGTCGCTATTGCTGAGCTATCCGGACAGCATCACGATGTTCAAAAACCTCCGCACGATCGTCGTCGACGAGGTCCACGCGTTCGCGACCGGCAAGCGCGGCGACCTATTGTCGCTGTGCATGGCGCGGTTGCAGACGATTTCGCCGGGAATGCGTCGCGTCGCGCTGTCGGCGACGGTGGCAGATGCCGATGGCTATCGCGCCTGGCTCGCGCCCGATGGTGACATCGACCAGGTCGCGATGGTCCGCGGCGAGGCGGGTGCGGATCCCAACATCGCGATCCTGCTGCCCGAGGGTCGCGTACCGTGGTCGGGCCATTCGGGCCGCTATGCCGCCGCGCAGGTGATGGCGGAGATCGAGGCGCACGAGACCTCGATCGTGTTCTGCAATACGCGCAGCCTGGCGGAACTGATCTTCCAGGATCTGTGGAAGGTGAATTCGGGCAATCTCCCAATCGGCGTCCACCACGGCAGCCTGGCCAAGGAGGCGCGGCGAAAAGTCGAGAACGCGATGGCCGAGGGGAAACTGCGCGCACTGGTTGCGACGTCGAGCCTCGATCTGGGCGTCGACTGGGGCAATGTAGATTGCGTGATCCAGATGGGCGCGCCGAAGGGTTCTTCGCGACTGTTGCAGCGGATCGGGCGCGCGAACCACCGGCTCGACGAATCGTCTCAGGCTATCGTCGTGCCGGGCAATCGCTTCGAATATCTGGAGGCACGGGCGGCGCTGGACGCGGTCGAGGCGGGCGAACTCGATGCGGATATCTTCCGCGTCGGTGCGCTCGACGTGCTGGCACAGCACGTGATGGCATGCGCATGCGCGGCACCGTTCCGCGAGGCCGACCTGCTCGACGAGATCCGCTCCGCGCTCCCCTATTCCGCGCTGCCGACCGAGACGTTCGAGCGCGTGCTGCACTTCATCAGCGACGGCGGCTATTCGCTGAAAGCGTATGACCGATTCAAGCGGCTCACGAAGGATGCGGACGGGACGTGGCGCGTCAGCCATCCGAAATTCATCGGCCAGCACCGGCTGAACGCCGGCATCATCGTCGAGGCGACGATGCTCAACGTGCGGTTCGGCAATGGCCGCGTGCTGGGTCGCGTCGAGGAGGCGTTCGCGGCGCAGTTGAGCCATGGCGATACGTTCTTCTTCGCCGGATTGAGCCTTGAGGTGATGAAGATCGACCTCGAGGATCTGGTCGTGCGTGCGACGTCGAAGCCCGCGCGCATCCCGACCTATGGCGGCAGCCGGATGCCGCTGTCGACCAACCTCGCCGATCGCGTTCGCGGGTTCCTCGCGCATCCAGGCGACTGGGCGCGCTTTCCCGACGACGTCCGCGAATGGCTGGAGATGCAGGCGTATCGATCGGTGATGCCCGAGCCCGGCCAGCTGCTGGTCGAGACCTTCCCGCGCGAGGGGCGGCATTACATGGTCGCGTACAGCTTCGAGGGGTGGAACGCGCACCAGTCGCTTGGCATGCTGATCACGCGGCGGATGGAGACGCAGGGGCTGAAACCGCTCGGTTTCGTTGCGAATGATTACGCGCTGGCGGTGTACGGGCTTGAGAAGATCACCGATCCGGCGTCGTTGTTCTCGACGGATATCCTCGAGCATGAGTTCGTCGAATGGGTGCAGCAATCGCACCTGCTAAAGCGTGCGTTTCGCGAGGTGGCGGTGATCGGCGGGCTGGTCGAGCGCCAGCATCCGGGCAAGCGCAAGACCGGTAAACAAGTGACGTTCTCGACCGACCTGATCTACGATGTGCTGCGCAAGTACGAGCCGACGCATCTGCTGCTGGAGGCGGCGTGGGCGGACGCGCGGGCGCGGATGACCGATGTCGGGCGGCTGGCATCTTTGCTCGACCGCGCCGCGGCGACGATGGTGCATGTCGATCTTGAGCGCGTAACGCCGCTCGCGGTGCCGGTGCTGACGCTGATCGGGCGCGAGAAGATCTCGACCAACAGTTCGGACGACGCGCTGCTGATCGAGGCGGAGGCGATGATCGCGGACGCGATGCGGCCGGATTGAGCGACTACGGCTGCCTACGTTGAAAACACCACCCCGGCGAAGGCCGGGGCCCAATTGGAAAGGTGGTCGTAACGGAACGTTGCCCTCCATTAGCAACCTCCCCCAATTGGGCCCCGGCCTCCGCCGGGGTGGTAGCGTTTGGAAGGGACGTTCGTCCCTAACTACGGTAGTTGCACGCGCGCGAATTCAGGCGCAGCATTTGCAGCATGCACAAGTGGCTAGCCCCGCTACTGCTAGTCATCGCCGCCCAAGCTAGCGCTCAGGACGCAGTCTCTCCACGCCCAAATGCTGCACCCACGCCCGGTGCAGCATCCGCAGCAGAGCCCGACCCCGCCACGCTCCTCTTCGGCGACGACGAATCCCGCATGACCGTCCCCGTGACGATCGCCGGCGCCGGCCCCTTCCCCTTCGTCGTCGACACCGGCGCGCAGCGTACCGTCATCGCCCGCGAACTCGCCGCCACGCTCGGCCTTGCCCCAGGCCGCATCGTCCGCGTGACCGGCATGACCGGCTCGGACAGCATCGGCACCGTCATGATCCCCTCGCTCAAGGTGAGCGTCATCGGTAGCGCCGCGATCGAGGCCCCGGCGATCAGCGCGATCAATCTCGGTGCGCGCGGGCTGCTCGGGATCGACACATTGCAGGATCATGCGGTGACGATCGACTTCGACACCAAGACGATGACCGTCACCCCCTCGCGCAAACGCCAAAATCGCGAACGCGCAGGTCCCGACGAGATCGTGATCAAAGCGCGCAGCCTGTTCGGACAGCTGGTCGTCACCGACGCCTATTGCAACGGCATCCGCATCCGCGTGATCCTCGATACCGGCACGTCCGTGAGCATGGCCAATGGCGCACTCCGCCGGAAGGTGACGCGCAAGGGATTGGGCCGCGCTGGGCCGTCGCAGTCGGTGTCGCTGACCGGCGTCACCGGCGAAACGGTGGTTGCGGATTACACGACGATCGACCGCGTCACGATCGGGAGCCTCTCGCTCGGCGACGTGCCCGTCGCATTCACTGCGATCGATGCGCCGCCGTTCCGGCAGTTCGGATTGTCCGAGCGTCCCGCGATGCTGCTCGGGATGGATGTGCTGCAGTTGTTTCGCCGCGTCGACATCGATTTCGCCAACCGTGAAGTCAGGCTGGCATTGCCTCGCGGAACGCGTCGTGGCGGCGAGCCGCGGCGCTGAGGTTGCGTAACCGCGCGTTCGCTGCAACTCTCCCCACAGAAACGAACAAGGGGACGACGATGCGCGCGACTGGTTGGCTACTCACGGCGGCGATTCTGACCA
The DNA here is from genome assembly GCF_014841895.1 of Sphingomonas sp. CFBP 13728. Taxonomy (NCBI): domain Bacteria; kingdom Pseudomonadati; phylum Pseudomonadota; class Alphaproteobacteria; order Sphingomonadales; family Sphingomonadaceae; genus Sphingomonas; species Sphingomonas sp. CFBP 13728. The sequence continues at coordinate 244,698 of NZ_JACYUS010000002.1, forward strand.
CACCCGTGACGACGGCGGTTGGGGCACAGGCGCAGTCGCGCCCTGACCAGAAGGCGTTCCTCGGGCTCTACAAGGAACTGGTCGAGACCAACACGACGCTGTCCGCCGGCAGCTGCACGCAGGCGGCGGCGCAGATCGGCGCGCGGCTTAAGACGGCGGGCTATGCGGACGCCGACATCACCTATTTCTCGGTGCCCGAGCACCCGAAGGACGGCGGGCTGGTCGCGGTGCTGAAGGGGTCGGACGCGTCGATCAAGCCGATGCTGCTGCTCGCGCATCTCGACGTGGTCGAGGCCAAGCGCGAGGATTGGGTGCGCGATCCGTTCAAGCTGATCGAGGAAGGCGGCTATTATTACGCGCGCGGCACCGTCGACGACAAGGCGCAGGCGGCGATCTGGTCCGACGCGATGATCCGCTTCAAGACCAGCGGGTACAAGCCAAAGCGGACGATCAAGCTCGCGCTCACCTGCGGCGAGGAGACGACCTTTGCCTGGAACGGCGCGCAGTATCTGGCGAAATCGAAGCCCGACCTGATCGCGGCCGAGTTCGCGCTGAACGAGGGCGGCGGCGGGCGGATCGACGACAACGGCAAGCGCCAGCTGCTGGCGATCCAGGTCGGCGAGAAGGCCGCGCAGAACTACACGTTTCTCGCGACCAACCCAGGCGGGCACAGCTCGCAGCCAATCCCCGAGAACGCGATCTACGAGCTCGCCGACGCGGTGAAGGCAGTCCAGGGCTACGAGTTTCCGGTGAAGTTCACCGACACGACCAAGGCGTTCTTCGCGGCGAGTGCGAAGGCGATGCCGGGCGAGATGGGGGATGCGATCACGAAGCTGCTCGCGAACCCCGAGGACAAGACGGCGGATGCGATCGTCAGCCGCGACAAGGCGATGCACTCCACGTTGCGCACGACCTGCGTGGCGACGTTGCTGAACGCGGGTCACGCGGAGAACGCCTTGCCGCAGCGGGCGACGGCGAACATCAACTGCCGGATCTTTCCGGGCGAGACGGTGGAGGGCACGCTCGCCAAGCTGAAGGAGCTGGCGGGAGCCAAGGTGACGGTGACGGCGAACCAGCCGGTGCGCCCGACCGCGATCCCGCCGACGCTCGACCCGAAGATCATGGGGCCCGTGACCAAGGTTGCGGCGAAGCACTTCCCCGGCCTGCCGATTCTCCCACTGATGTCGACCGGCGCGACCGACGGCATTTTCTTCGAGGCGATCGGCATCCCGGTCTACGGCGCGCCGGGCGTCTTCATCGACAAGGACATGGGCGGCATCCACGGCCTCAACGAGCGAATTCGTGTGAATTCCCTGTACGACGGCCGAGACTACCTTTTCGACTTGGTAAAGGCGTTTGCGGGGTGAGCGTCTTTTCCCTCGCCCCTTCGGGGAGAGGGAGGGAGGAGCCTTTAGGCGACGGAAGGGAGAGGGGCTTGGGGCTCGAGACGGTGCCCGACAACGCCCCTCTCCCTTCCCACGGCAAGTGCCGCGGGCCCCTTCCCTCTCCCCGGGGGGGCGAGGGAGCACGCGCTTCCCGCCCCGAAACCGTTCGCCCCGCGCCCGGCTTAGACGGTGACCTGTTCGCCTAGTTCGAGCACCTTGCCCGGCGGGATCTTCAAGAAGTCAGTGGGGTCGCTGGCGTTGCGCTGCAGGAACAGGAAGATCCGGTCCTGCCACGGCGGCATGCCCTTCTCCGCATCGGGCTTCAGCGTATTCCGCCCGATGAAGAACGAGGTGCGCATGGGGTCGAGTCCGAGCTGCTCGGTCTTGTTGCCGACGCCGAGATCGCGCGGCACGTCGGGGGACTCCATGAACCCGTAGGTCAGCACGACGATCGAGAAATTGTCGTCGACGCGTTCCACCTTTGCACGCTGGGACTCCTCGACGAACGGCCGATCCGCGGTGCGGATGCTGACGATCAGGTTGCGCTCGTGGAGCACCTTGTTGTGCTTGAGATTGTGCAGCAGCGCGCCGGGTGTTGCGTGCGGGTTGCCGGTCAGGAACACGGCCGTTCCCGACACACGCTCGGGCGGACGCTTTTCCAACGCCGAGGCGAGATCGCTGAGCGGGATGCTCTGGCGTTTCTCGAACGCGCTGACGATCTTCTTGCCGCGCACCCAGGTGAAGATGATCAGCCCGATCGCGGCGGCGATGACCAGCGGTACCCAGCCCCCTTCGATCACGCGCAGGATGTTCGCGCCGAAGAAGATCAAGTCGAGCGTCAGGAACGGCAGGATCGCCGCCAGCGCAAGCGGGCGCGACCAGTTCCAGCGGTGGCGGACGACGATGTACGCTAGCAAGGTGGTGACGACCATCGTGCCGGTCACCGCGATACCGTACGCGGCGGCCATCGCCGACGACGTCTTGAACTGGATCACCAGCACCAGCACGCCGATCAGCAACAGCCAGTTGATCGCGGGGAGGTAGATTTGGCCGGCGAACACGGCCGAGGTCTGGCGGATGCGCAGGCGGGGGAGCAGGCCGAGCTGGATCGCCTGCTGCGTCAGCGAGAATGCACCGGTGATGACCGCCTGGCTGGCGATGACGGTCGCGAAGCCGGCGAGGATGATCAGCGCCGGACGCAGCGATTCGGACGCCATCAGGAAGAACCAGTCCTGATTGACGAACGGCACGCCGCGCGCCGCCGCATCCTCGAGCCGTGACAAGGCGAATGCGCCCTGCCCCAGGTAATTGAGCGCGAGCGCGGGGAAGACGAGGAAGAACCAGCCGATGCGGATCGGCAGCTTGCCGAAATGGCCCATGTCGGCGGTCAGCGCTTCGGCACCGGTGACGGTCAGGAACACCGCACCGAGCACGAACAAGCCGGTGACGCCGTGCGTGGCGAGGAACGAGATGCCGTAGGTCGGCAGGAACACGCGGACGATCGAGGGCTCGTCGGCGATGTGCCAGATGCCGAGCGCGCCGATCGCCACGAACCAGAGGATGCAGACCGGGCCGAACAGCTTCGATACCTGCGCCGTGCCGCGCGACTGGATCAGGAACAGCCCGATCAGGATGGCGATCGTCAGCGCGCGGACGACGCCTTCGTTGAAGATGTGCGCCGCGCTGGGGATCGTCCGCAGGCCTTCCATCGCGGAGAGCACCGACAGCGCCGGCGTGATGATCGCATCGCCGTAGAACAGCGACGCGCCCGCCGCGCCGAGCACGATCGCGATCCGCGACCGCATGCCGAGGGCGCGACGAGCGAGCGCGGCCAGCGCCAGTACGCCGCCCTCGCCCTGGTTGTCGGCGCGCATCAGGAAGATGACGTATTTGACCGTCACGACGAGGAACAGCGACCAGAGCGCGAGGCTCAGCACGCCGAGGATCTCGCTCGGATCGATGCCGCCCGCAGACGTCTGGCCGAGCGCCTCGCGAAACGCATAGAGCGGGCTGGTGCCGATATCGCCGAACACCACGCCGATCGCGCCGACGGTCAGCGCGGCGAGTGCGGGGTGCGGATGCAGATGCGCCGCCGACAGATCGCCAGGCGTTTCCGGTACAGCGGCAGTTTGGGGTGTTCCGGCGACGGACGTCATGGCGCGAAGAGCGCTCCTCCTGAGGGGACGGCGCGCTTTACGCCGATTGGGGGCATGCGCAAGCCCCACCCGGTTCGCGACGATGGCGGCTTGTTTCGGTGCGGCGGGGGCGGCATGGCGGGCGGATGGTTCCCTTTTCGTTCGGCGGGCATGCGCTTCTGGCGTTGGCGCAAGGCGCGCTGTTCTGGCCGGAGCGGCATGCGCTGCTGGTCGCCGACCTGCATTTCGAGAAGGCGAGCTGGTTCGCCAAGCGCGGCCAGATGCTGCCGCCGTATGACTCGATCGCGACGCTGGCGGATCTCACCGCGCTGGTCGCCGCGACTTGCGCGCGCGAAGTCTGGTGCCTCGGCGACAGCTTCCACGACAGCGACGGGTGCAAGCGGCTGCCGCAGCGCGCGCAGGACATGCTGCGGGCGATGACCGACGGGACGCGCTGGACGTGGATCACGGGCAATCACGACCCGGCTATCCTCGATCGGTGTGGCGGGGAGGTGGTGGACGAGGTGGTCGTCGACGGGCTGGTGCTGCGGCACGAAGCGGACCGGACGGAGACGCGGCCGGAGCTGTCGGGGCATTTCCATCCGAAGCTTCGGTTGCGGGTGCGGGGGAAATCGGTTGCGCGGCGGTGTTTCGTGGCGACGGCAACGAAGCTGATTTTACCCGCGTTCGGGTCGCTAACCGGGGGACTGGATGTGGATCATCCGGAAATCGTGCGTGCGGTCGGGGTTGGGGCCGAGGCTATGGTGCCGGTGGCGGACCGAATGCTGCGGTTTCCCGTTGCAGCCTGACGTTCCTATCAGTCACCCCGGAACGAGTGCGATGCTTCCCTATCGAAACATCACCCCATCCCTCCTTGTTCTCCCGCGAAGGCGGGAGCCCAGTCTGGGTCCCCGCCTTCGCGGGGAAACAAGCTACTTCGATCCGGTGATCTACTGGAGAGCCTGCTAACGAAATTCAGCTAGAAATAGTTGGGAACGCCGCGCGGAAGGCCGCTACCTTCGGCTTGTCCCACATCACGACATAAGGATGCGTCGGGTTCCGGTCGTAGAAATTCTGGTGATACGCCTCGGCCGGGTAGAACGCGCCCGTCTCCAGCTTCGTCACGATCGGCCCGGAGAACGCATGCGTGGCGCCAAGCTGCGCGATGTACGCGCGGGCGACCTGCGCCTGCGCCGGCGACTGCGGGAAGATCGCCGAACGATAGCTGGTGCCGCTGTCCGGTCCCTGGCGGTTTAGCGTCGTCGGATCATGCGCGATCGAGAAGTATACGCGGAGCAGCGTCCCGTAGCTCACCACGCGGGGATCGTACGCAATCTTGATCGCTTCCGCGTGCTTCGTCGTCTCGGCAGAGACCTGATCGTAAGTCGCGGTCGCCTTGGTGCCGCCAGCATAGCCAGTCGTGACCGCCTTCACGCCCTTCACATGCTCGAACACCGCCTCCATCGTCCAGAAACAGCCGCCTGCGAGCACCGCGGTCTGGATACCGGGCGCTGCAGGAAGGTCGGTCTTGACGGCGGGGATGACGACGGCGCGGGCGCCTTGCGCGGTGCCGGTGGCAATAAACGCACCGGCGATACCGACGGCGGCGAGCGTGGCGAGAAGCGGCTTTTTCATGTTTTGATACATGGGGCTGCCGCTCGTCTTCGCTAGGCCGGCGTTGCAGTTATCAGATGGGCTGTTATCGCGCGGTGGCGGAAACGCTGTGCTCGAAATGGCTGGCGAAGGTCTGGCGGGCTTCGGCGGGCTGGAGTGCGAGCAAGCCAATGGCGCCGAGGACGAAACCGCCGCTGAACTGCCAGAAGAAACTCGACTTTACGATGCTGCGCATGATGCGATCCCAATGAAACCCAGTGATGGCGCCGGCCGGATAGGTCAGCGTCAGCTACGGACCGGCATGTCGTAGAGATGCCGGCCAACCACAATGTCGTTTTTAGAAACTCTCGATTAACGCGCCGTGGCCGATGCGTTCATCGTGCAGCAGGCATCGCCCGACAGGGTTGCCGGGAGATGTCGCCGCGTGTCTCGAATGTTGCCGGCGTTTATTTCAGCGCGGCGCAGGCCGTCTGGATGCGCGTGCAGGCCTCGCGGAGCAGCGCATCGGACGTTGCGTAGCTGATCCGGAACGCCGGCGAGAGGCCGAACGCGGCGCCCTGCACGACCGCCACCTTGGCGTCGTCGAGCAGATAGCCGACCATCGCCTCGTCGGTATCGATCAGGCGGCCGTTCGGCGTCGTCTTGCCGATCAGCTCGGCGAACGACGGATAGACGTAGAACGCACCCTCCGGGGTGGGGCAGTGCATGCCGTCGATCTCGTTGAGCATCGAGACGACCAGATCGCGCCGGCCCTGGAACGCGGTGTTGCGCTCGGCGAGGAACGACTGGTCGCCGTTGAGGGCGGCGACAGCGGCGGCCTGGGCGATCGAGCACGGGTTCGAGGTCGACTGCGACTGGAGCTTGGCCATCGCCTTGATCAGCCACGATGCGCCGGCGCCGTAACCGATACGCCAGCCGGTCATCGCATAGGCCTTCGAGCAGCCGTTGACGGTCAGCGTGCGCTCGAACAGTTCGGGGCAGGCCTCGGCGATGGTCGCGAACTTGAAGCCGTCATAGACGATGTGCTCGTACATATCGTCGGCGAAGATCCAGACGTGCGGATGCCGCGCCAGCACCGCGCCGAGCGCCTTCAGCTCGTCGATCGTGTAGCCGGCCCCTGTCGGGTTCGACGGCGAGTTGAGGATCACCCACTTGGTTTTGGGCGTGATCGCGGCGTCGAGCGCGGCGGGGTCGAGCTTGTAGCCGACCTCGGGACCCGCCTTGACGATCACCGGCACGCCGCCCGCGAACTGCACGACGTCGGGATAGCTGACCCAGTACGGCGCGGGGATGACGACCTCGTCACCCGGATCGATCGTCGCGACCATCGCGTTGAACAAGGTGTGCTTGCCGCCGACATTCACGCTGATCTGGTCGGTGGTGTAGGTCAGGTTGTTATCGCGCGCGAACTTGGCGACGATCGCCTGCTTCAGTTCGATCGTGCCGTCGACGTTGGTGTATTTGGTCTTGCCGTCGCGGATCGCCTGGATCGCGGCTTCTTTCACGAAGTCCGGCGTGTCGAAATCGGGTTCGCCCGCCCCCAGGCCGATCACGTCGACGCCTGCGCGCTTCAGTTCGAGAACGCGCGACGTGATCGCGAGCGTCGGCGAGGGGCTGATGCGGCCGAGCGCGGCGGATGCGTGCATGGTGTAACCTTTGCGGTTGTCCGCGAGCGTCGCCGCGGAATTCGCGGGCGCTATACGCGCCGATCGGTCGAATTCGCAACCGTAACGATGGCGGGAATGAGCCCGCGGACTGCATTTCCGATGAAGAATCCGGCGGGCAGGTCGGCTCGGGTTAGCGCGGCTTCGCTTGCGCGGCCCGATTCGAGCAGGTCGGCTCGCAATATCCCGGGGAGCAGGCCATGCCGTAGCGGCGGCGTGACGAGTGATTCGCCGCGCTGGACAAACAAGGAGGTGAAGCTGCCTTCGGTGAGGAAGCCGTCGGCGTCCTCAAACAGCACCTCGAACGTCCCCGCGGCTTTCCGCGCGTCGTCGTAGAAGGCGCGGGCGCTTGTTTTGTGGCGGAGCCGGAAGTCGGTCGCGTCGACCGGCAGCGGAACGATCGCGACGGACGCTTGCGCAGGCGAGTGCGGGAGTGGCGCCGCCTCGATCGCAATCGCGCCCGATGGGCTGAGCAACAGGCGGATGCGGCGAGGTCCGCGCAGCCGGAATGTCGCGGCCTGGAGTTCGTTGCGCGCGGTGTGGCGGTCGAAGGTGAAGCCCAAGGCCTGGGCGCTCGCCTTCATCCGCGCGAGATGCGCTTCGAGGCGGGTCAGGCCGGCCTCGGGGTCGAACGCCATCGTTTCGATCAGGTCGAAGCGGCGCTGGCCGGCGGTGACGAACGCGCCCTTGGCATGGCACTCGTCCCATTCGGCGTCGCCCACGCTGTCGGCGACGATGCCCGAGCCGAGACTCATCGTCGCCGCGCCGTCCTGGATCGCTAATGTGCGGATCGCGACGTTGAAGATCGCATCGCCGTTCGCGTCGAAACGACCGATCGCGCCGGTGTAGATGCCGCGGACGCGCGCGTGCTCGACCTCGGCGATGACCTCCATCGCGCGTTGTTTCGGCGCGCCGGTGATCGATCCGCAGGGGAACAGCGCGGTCAGGACGTCGACTGCGTCGCACGTGGATTTCAGCGTCGCGGTGACGGTCGATGTCATCTGGTGGACGGTTGGATAGGTCTCGACGGTGAACAGGTCGGGGACCGCGACGTGGGTGGCAACGCGCGACAGGTCGTTGCGCATCAGGTCGACGATCATCAGGTTTTCGGCGCGTTGCTTGGGGTCGGCCGCGAGCGCCTCGGCGAGCGCGCGGTCGGCCTCGGGCGTGTCGCCTCGCGGCGCGGTGCCCTTCATCGGGCGGCAGGTGAGCGTGTCGCCGTCGAGCGTAAAGAAGAGTTCGGGCGACAGCGACAGGAAGCGCGTCTCGCCGGTGTCGATCAGCGCGCCGTATCCCGCCTTCGCCTGACGCCGTAGCCGGGCGTAGAGCGCGAGCGGGTCGCCGACGAACGGGACGGTGGCGGCAAAGGTGAGGTTGGCCTGGTAGATGTCGCCGGCCGCGATCAGGTCGAGCACGCGCGTCAGGCTGGCGTCGTAGGTGTCGCGGTCGATCAGCGGCTGGGGCGCACCAGTCCACGCGCCCGCGGGGTCGGGGAGCAACGCGGCGACGTCTTCGGGCGCTATCGTCCGGTATTCGGCAAACAGGCCGAACCAGAGCAGCGGGGCTTCGGTGCGGACGTCGACCGGCCTCGACGCGAGTGCGGCGCCGGCTTCATAGGTAAGATACCCGGCGGCGTGCAGCCCTTCCTTGCAGGCGTCGCGGAGTGCGTCGAGTGCGGGGAGGATTTCGGCGAGCGTATCGGCGCGGACGATCCGGACGGGGTCGCGGTACACTCGCGCCGGGGCGCCTGCCACGCGGGCATCATCGAGCAACACGTAGGGCGCGGTCCACATCGCCTTCACTGTTGCACGGGCGATGGGGTAAACCGCAAGCGGCGATTGCTCCAACCGACGCGCCATCCTATTTCGAGGGCATGACAAATCCTCCCCTCCGCGCTGCGATCGTGCCCGTCACGCCGATCCAGCAGAACTGCACGATCATCTGGTGCACCGCGACGATGAAGGCAGCGGTGATCGATCCGGGCGGCGACCTGCCGCGGATCATGGCGGCGGTCGAACAGGCGGGGGTCACGGTCGAGAAGATCCTGCTGACGCATGGGCATATCGATCATGCGGGGGGCGCCAAGCGGCTGTCGAACGACCTCGGCGTACCGATCGAGGGGCCGCATGAGGCGGATCGCTTCTGGTTGCAGCGGCTCGATCAGGATGGGCCGAAATACGGGATTTCGGGGGTCAATTTCGAGCCGGACCGGTGGCTGGTCGAGGGCGACACGGTGTCGGTCGGTGATCTCGTGCTCGATGTGTACGAGACGCCGGGGCACACCGAGGGTCATGTGATCTTCCACCACGCGCCATCGAAGTTCGCGCAGGTGGGGGATGTGCTGTTCCAGGGGTCGGTCGGGCGATCGGATATGCCTGGGGGGAATCACCAGGTGCTGGTGAAGTCGATCGTCGAGAAGCTTTGGCCGCTGGGGAGCGATACGAGCTTTATCCCGGGGCATGGGCCGGCGAGCACGTTCGCGCATGAACGGGCGACGAATATGTTCGTTAGCGATCGGGCTTTGGCGGGGTAACGGCTGCCCTTGCGCCTCCCCGCGAACCTTCTTGTTCTCCCGCGAAGGCGGGAGAACAAGAAGAAACGCGTCCCTTACAATCACTCCACCCCGGCGAAGGCCGGGGCCTAATTGGAAAGGTTGCTGTAACGGAGCGTAACCCACGCCAATCTACCATCCCCAATTGGGCCCCGGCCTTCGCCGGGGTGGTTACCCACGCGGTGAGAGGTCCTACTTTCGCTCCCCCACCGTCTCAGCCCGCACCGACTTGAACTCCGACCCATCGCGCCATTCCGGCCACAACCGGCTGTTCGCCAGCTTAGTCCCGATCGTCTTGAACAAATCCACATCCTGCGCCGCCCCACGCAGGTCCCAGTCCGGCCCCCACGCATCACACGTCTGATGATAGCATTTCATATAGCCGTCGAGCCACGCCTGCCCCGCTGTCCGGCCGCCCTTGACCAGATCGGGTGCGCCGCTGATCGCCATCAGCAGCAGCGTCGGCACGCCGCGCCGCGCGACCGAGAAATGGTCGGCGCGGTAGAACAGCCCGCGTTCGGGGAGCGCTTCGGGGGTGATGACGCGGCCTTGCGCCTTGGCGGCATCGCCGAGCATGTCCTCGAGGCTGTTCTGGCCCGCCCCGACCAGCATGACGTCCTTTGCAGGACCAGCCGTCTGGAGGATGTCGAGCGTCAAATTGGCGACCGTCTTGGCGGCCGGATAGACCGGGTTCACCGCATAGGTCTCCGAACCGAGCAACCCGCGCTCCTCGCCGCTCCACAGCGCGAAGACGAGGCTGCGGTCGGTCCGTGGCGCCTTGGCGAAATTGCGCGCGAGTTCGAGGACGCCCGCCACGCCGAGACCGTCGTCGTTGGCGCCGGGGCGGATGGTGCGCCCCTGCGCATCGGGAGCGCCGATGCCGTAGGCGTCCCAGTGCGCGCCGAACATCACGACCTCGTCCGCGTGCTTCGTACCCGGCAGCTTGGCGAGCACGTTCTGGCTTACGGCGGTGTCGTGCTTGACCGGCAGGTGGGTGGTGAACGCCTGCTTCAGCGCGACCGGGCGGAAGTCGCTCCGCCGCGCCGCTTTCCGTAACGCCGCCAGATCGAGGCCGGATGCGGCGAACAAGCGGCTCGCTGCGCCCCCTTCGAGCCAACCCTGGAGCATCACCCGCGATTCGGGATCCTTCCGGACGATATCGTAATTCTCGCCGGCGGGGGCGGTGACGGTGTTCCAGCCGTAACCCGCGCCCGCCGTGTCGTGGACGATCAGCGCACCAACCGCGCCACGTCGCGCGGCTTCTTCGTATTTGTACGTCCAGCGGCCGTAATAGGTCATCCGGCGGTCGCCGAACTTGCCCTTCGCATCGTCGCCGGCGACCGCCTCGAAATCGGGATCGTTGACGAGGAACACCGCGACCTTGCCCTTGAGGTCGAGGCCCTTGAAATCGTCCCAGCCGCGCTCGGGCGCGCTGACGCCATAGCCGACGAACACCATCGGTGCGTTGGCGATCGCGACGCGGTCGACCCCGCGGACCGTGCTGAGATAGACGTCGCGCCCCTGCACCAGCGCGGTGTCGCCGGCACGGACGGTGCCCGAGCCCATCCGGGTGTGGACGAGCGGTACGGGTTGCGTCCAGCTGCCGTTCGGGCCGCCTGGTTGGGCCTTCATCGCCTTGAACTGCGCGATCAACCACGCGATCGTCTTGGTCTCACCCGGCGTCCCGGGCGCACGGCCCTCGAACGAGTCGGAGGCGAGCGTCTTTACGTCGGCGGACAGTCGGTCGGGCGAGACCTGTGCGACGGCCGGTGAGGCAGCCAGCAGTGTGGCGGCACCCCATAAACGAAGCGCGCTCATGCCCGGCCACCCGACGGTACGACCTGGAATGTCTTCGCGGCCGGCACGCTGTTCGCCTGATACGCGATCGTCAGCGCCCAGCCGGCGAGTACCGCCATCAGCGCCCAGGTCGCCAGCGCGCCCCCTGCCCGCGGCACGCTCGACGTCGTCCGGTCCATCCCGAACGCGTGGGCGATTCGCGCGATCACGAACACCGCGCCGGCTATCCACAGCCATAGCGTCGATCCACCGGCGAGTTCGATCAGCCCGATCAGGATCAGGATGAACGGCGCGTATTCGGTAAAGTTGGCATGCGCACGCATCCGCGCCTGCAGCCGCTGGTTGCCATCGTCCCCGATCAGCACGTTATCCTTCACGCGCATCGGCACGATTCGGAAGGCGAGCCACAGGTTGACGACGGCGGCGGCCGCGGCGATCGTCAGCGTTACGGGTAATATCACGGCGTTGCCCCTCGAATATCAGGTCTTTTGTCAGGCGCATGCCCTGCCACTCCGGGCAGAAGCTTGCAACGCGGGGTGAAATCGCTATAGCGCCACGCTTCGCGAGCGTCAGGCCGCATGGGTTGCTTCAGGCGGCCGGCATTCATGTCGGTTGCCTGTATCCCGTGTCCGGACGTACTCGGAGCCCCGACCTTTAGATTGAACAAGGTGCCGAAATGGCCGTCCCCAAAAGAAAAACCTCGCCCTCCAAGCGCGGCATGCGCCGTGGCCACGACTCGCTCACGATCGCGTCGTTCCAGGAATGCCCCAACTGTGGCGAACTGAAGCGTCCCCACAACCTGTGCGGTTCGTGCGGTCACTATAACGGTCGTGAAATCCTCTCGATCGAGGGCTGAGGCTTCCGTCCGGAACCTCTAACTTGAACGAAGGATAAGCGATGCCCGACAGCGGCTGGATCGCGGTCGATGCGATGGGTGGCGATGACGGGCTGGCAGTGATGCTCGCCGGTGTCGCCCGCGCGCGTCATCAATTCGAGGGCATGCGCTTCCTGCTGGTCGGCGACGAAGCTGCGATTCGCGAGGGGCTGAAGGCCCATCCGAACCTGTCGCAGCATTCGGAGATCGTCCACGCGCCGGAAGTCGTCGGGTCGAGCGACAAGCCGACCCAGGCGATTCGTCGCGCCAAGAAGACCTCGATGGGCATCGCGATCGACCTGGTGAAACAGGGTCGCGCCGCCGCCGCCGTGTCGTCGGGCAATACCGGCGCGCTGATGGCGATGGCGAAGCTGTCGTTGCGGATGCTGCCCGGGATCGACCGGCCGGCACTCGCGGCGCGTCTGCCGACGCTCGGTGACACCGACATGGTGATGCTCGACCTCGGCGCGAACACCGAGTGCGATGCGCGCAACCTCGTCCAGTTCGCGATCATGGGCGCCGCCTATGCGCGCACCGCACTCGACATCCCGCATCCCCGCGTCGCGCTGCTGAATATCGGCAGCGAGGACATGAAGGGCACGGACGAGATTCGCGACGCGGCGGCTCAGCTGCGCGCGACGCCCGCCGTGGACATGCAGTTCAACGGCTTCATCGAGGGCGACCGGCTCTCGCGTGGCGAAGTTGACGTCGTCGTGTGCGACGGATTCTCCGGCAACATCGCGCTGAAGACCGCCGAGGGCACCGCGCGATTCGTTGCCGACCTGCTCAAGCGCGCGTTTCGCAGTTCGGTGCGGTCGAAGCTCGGCTTCCTGATCTCGCGGCCGGCGACCGAGTTGCTGCGCGATCACCTCGATCCCAACAATCACAACGGCGCTGTGTTTCTGGGGCTCAACGGCATCGTCGTGAAGAGCCACGGCGGCGCCACCGAGCGCGGCGTCGCAACCGCGATCGGCAACGCGGCCAAGATGGTCCGCAACGATCTGGTGCGGCGCATCGCCGACGATCTCGGCAGCGTGGAGAAGGCGGCATGATTCGCTCGGTCGTCATCGGCACCGGTTCCGCCCTGCCCGCGCGCCGTGTCTCCAACGCCGAACTCGCGGAACAGGTCGATACGAGCGACGAGTGGATCGTCGAGCGCACCGGCATCCGCTTCCGTCACATCGCCGGCGAGGGCGAGACGACCGCGACCTTAGCGGCTGACGCGTGCCGCGCCGCGCTCGCCGCCGCGGGCATCGAGGCCCAGAGCATCGACCTGATCGTGCTCGCCACCGCGACCCCCGACCAGACCTTCCCCGCCAGCGCCACCAAGGTGCAGGCCATGCTCGGCATCAACGATTGCGTCGCGTTCGACGTCGCCGCGGTCTGTTCGGGCTTCCTGTACGCGGTGCAGGTCGTCGACAGCATGATCCGCAGCGGCGTCGCCAAGCGCGCGCTGGTGATCGGCGCCGAGACGTTCAGCCGCATCCTCGATTGGGAAGACCGGACGACCTGCGTGCTGTTCGGCGACGGCGCCGGCGCGATCGTGCTGGAGGCACAGGACACGGCTGATGACGGCGGTCGCGGAATCCTAACGACCAAACTGCACGCGGACGGCCGTCACAACGAGCTTCTCTATGTCGACGGCGGCGTCTCGACGACCGGGACCGTCGGCAAGTTGCGCATGAAGGGCCGCGAGGTCTTCCGCCATGCGGTCACCAACCTGGCGTCCGTGATGACCGAGTCGCTGGCGATGGCCGGGCTGTCGTCGGACCAGGTCGACTGGGTCGTCCCGCATCAGGCTAACGCCCGCATCCTCGACGCGACTGCGCGGAAACTCGGTCTCGCACCTGCGAAGGTGGTCGTGACCGTCGATCAGCATGCCAACACCTCTGCTGCGTCGGTGCCGCTTGCGCTCGACGTCGCGGTGCGTGACGGGCGGATCCAGCAAGGACAGATCGTCGTTCTGGAGGCGATGGGCGGTGGGTTCACCTGGGGTGCGGCGGTTATCCGCTTCTAATCCTTGTGAAACGCTTTGGTTCGCTTGCAGAACAAAGTCCTTCCGGTCGCCTGTCTGCTTGTGTAGGTAGTTCACCGAGTGTGGGAGCTTGCCAATGACGATTACCGGTACTTTGACACGAGCCGATCTGGCTGAATCGCTGCACGGCAACGTAGGATTGTCGCGCGCGGATTCGTCCAAGATCGTCGAACAGATCCTTGCGGAGATGTGTGGCGCCCTGTCGCGCGGCGAAAACGTCAAGATTTCGGGGTTCGGCACGTTCGTGCTCCGCGACAAGGGCGAGCGCGTCGGTCGCAATCCGAAGACGGGCATCGAGGTGCCGATCGCACCCCGCCGCGTGCTGACGTTCCGCGCCAGTCAGATGATGCGTGAGCGCATCGTCGGTGCCGGCTGAATCAATGTCGGGCGACGCCGACGATAGCGGCGCGCCTCCCACTGGAAAAGCCGGCGCAGCGTTTCGAACGATAGGCGAACTGTCTCGCGAGACGGGTTTGCCGCAGCATATCCTGCGCTATTGGGAGACGCGTTTCCCGCAGCTTCGCCCCCTGCAGCGCGCAGGTAATCGGCGTTATTACCGCGCCGAGGACATTGATCTGGTGCGACGGATCGATACGTTGCTCAACCGCGAGGGCTATACCGTGCGCGGCGTCCAGCAGTTGCTGTCGGCGGAGAAGGCCGCGCCTATCGTCCGGGAAACGATCACGTCGCCGATTCCGGCACTGCGCGCCATCCGCGCGCTGCTTGCCGAGGCGCTGATCAAGGACAGCAGCGCAGCCTAGCCGCGTTCGCGTAAAAGCGCGGCCGTAGAAACAATATCCGACGCGATCTCGTCGGTCGAAAAAGGGGGAAGGCCGTGCCCTCCCCCATGCACTCAGGCCTCGCTGCCGAGCGTCTTCTTTTCGGCATCCAATGCTGCCTTGCCGCCCTTGCGAACCGTCTTCGCCGCGCCGTCGGCTGCCTTTTCGACGGTCGAGCCAGCCTTGCGGCCAAGACCGATCGACTTCGCCATCGCCCGGCGCGCTTCCGAATAGGTCGCCGCGACCATCGGATAGTCCGACTTCAGATTGAACCGCTCGCGATACTGCTCTGGCGTCAGGCCATTGGTCGACAGATGCCGACGCAACGTCTTGTACTTCTTGCCATCAAGCATCGAGATGATGTGATCGGGCGATGCCAGCGACTTTCGCACCGATACGGCAGGCTCGGACGCAGACGTCGGTGCAGCTTCGGGCTCGACATCGCCGTTGCCGGTGAGTTTCTCGACCGCAGCATGCATCGCGACGAGAAATGCCGGCACGTCGTCGGCAGCCGTACGCGTATTGGGGTTCGCCAGCCACGCCGCAGTCAGTTCGGCGGCGAGTTCGACCGTGTTGATTGTATCCGTCACGCTATTTCCTTGAATTCGTATTAAGACCCTGTCGCAACTACCGGCGGCTTTGCTGCTGAATAATACCAAGGTATCCAGCATACGCTTTACAGGCCCTTTTGTTCACTTGGCTAATAAAAACATCTTCATGTAGAGATGCTAGTGACGCAATTTTGGCCTATCGCGCCGATAAATGGACCCGGTCGTTGACCTTGCCTTATTCTCGGCTGGGTATTTAATTGAAGAGTTGCTCGACCAAAAGCGATACGACGGACCATCGACGGGATGCTTGTACTGGCCGGCACGCAACGCTCAGCGTAATCGCCGTTGAGCGCGCGATAGCTCCATCGCACTTTCGTCGTCCGATCGCTGGCACCCGCGCGTTCAATCTCGTGCGCGCCACGCCTCCAACTCCGCTAGTCTCGCCGGATCGTGGGGCGCGAGCACTCCTTCGACATAGGAGTTACGCGCGACATTACGCAGCATCTTATGCGCTTCTCCGCTATATCCCGTAGCGATCGCTTAAGGCCTAGATCAACTCGCGAAGAAACTCCTTATCTAGCGCGTCAAGGTCGACACCCAGCGCTTCCCAGAGCCGCAATAATTACGATGCGCCTCGACACCATACTCAACTTGCTTCTCTGCGCGACATTTCAAAGCACTCGAACTAAACGATATGAGCAGCTTAGAGGAGTTATGGAGGCAGGTGTGTGCGACACTGATGCGTCACGAATCGCTCAAGACCACAGCCTAAACGATGATTTGCCGACGATTTTGTAGTTTGGTGCCGCTTACAGGACTCGAACCTGTGACCCCCGCATTACGAAGGCTAGTGACGCGCCGGAATTAATTGAGCGTTTGCATATGCTTATAGGCAGATCTAATGTGTATCGCAGGCGGCACCCAGCCGCTTCCCAGTTTGGGATGAGACGGGCGATCAGCCGTTTCCTAGCGAAAGCGCTTTGGCTTGGGAAAAGCCGAAAAGTCGACCTGCGCTATACCTGCCCGCACGTGATCGCCGATAGCGCATCGCCTCAATCCGACCTAGTGTACGACACCGAAGGCCCCATTCCTCGGGTTGATGACCAAAATGTACGGTTCTATTGCTCGGGCCGTAAAAGTTTATGCGACAAACCAGGTTAGAGGATCGCAGCCGCACAGGTTGTGGACTGTAATGCCGGTTTGTTCCACGGTCTCTGCGTCATTGATCCAGTCACTATCGGTCGCGTTCGCAAGCGGGGCAGCTTCTTGATGTGCCAGTGCGGCGAACTTGCGGTCGCTAGGATCGAAGTTAATTGCCCGAAGGCTTTCGGGCAGGCTCTCGAACTCCCCATCGTCACCGCGGATCAAATCCACCCGCTTCACTCTGTCAGGTGAGCTCTGTAGCACCATCTGATAGAACCGATCGCCCACACCCGGCTGCCCGGAAGGACGCAGGTGCGCTCGGTATTCTGCTTGAATCTCACCTCCTAGATCAAGCAGCACCTTGTCGGACACCGCTACCCTTAAAAGAAAGCGCACGGTCGCTTCTCGGCAGGCTAGCGCGGGTGGTCGCGCTTCTCCATCCTCCGACCGCCCATTAGCGACGATCGGAACGTTTGTATCGACGACCCAGTCCGTCATTAATTTGACTGCTGACGATGAAGTCTCGCTAACTCCGCCTCAGCGGTCTCTATAAATGCGTCACCCATAAAACGATCAGGCCAGTTTTGTATATTACCATAAGTGTCCACTTCCAGCGGCGTCATTATTGAAGATCCGCTTGGCGCATCGCAGAAATACAGTTTTACATTCTCTGACGCAATTGCTTGTTCCGCCATCCGTCGCTGCAGACGAAGTAGTAGATGCTCGGAATGACTTTCAAGAATAACCTGAACATTCCGATGCACTGCAGCCTGAATGATAACATCAGCAAGTCCGGCTTGAGCTAGGGGGTGCAAGTGTATTTCAGGCTGCTCCAAAATTACCGTTGATCCCTCTGGAACATACTGTAGTAGCGTTACAACCGGTAAAACTTGGGAAACCCCAAATCCAACGTCTGTTAGCAACACCTCACTAGCGCCCCTTCTCGTCTGCACCTTCGCCTGCCACCTGTTCGACCCCTCAGCCAACTCTACTACGCTGAAGTTCTCTATGAGCCCCATCTCCCGTAGCCAGTGAGCAATCACTGCTTGGAACGGCCTGTAGTGGGCTCCCGGCCTTAGGTTACGTTGCTCACCTGCGACAGTGGCCGCAAGGATCGCGTCAATCGTCTTCTCGCCCCGTTGACCAACATCGGTTGGGCGTGAGCGCGCCCACAGGTAATCACGCTCCGGATAGACCCGGAGAGGACCGAGATAGTAAATTCTGTCAATCGCCTCTTCATAGGCAGCCTCCAAATCGGAGAGAAAGCTGGCATTCTGATAGTATGTACGGGCCTGATCCGGAAAAGCGTAGGACTTAATTGAAGGCGGCAGCTGCCATTTTCTTCCCTGTGTCCGAAGAAATTTAAAGTCAACTACCTCGCCCTCCACTGCGGACTCCGCTCTCAAGTCGAAGCTATTTTCGTCTGCCTTTCTTCCCGACAGAACAAATCTTGCATTCCCTAGTCTATAAGAGAGTGACCGAGATCTTGGCGCCATAGCTTGAATATCGACTTTGGCGCGAAGCGTTATTTTACGGCTCCGACTAACAACGCCACCACTGGGATTCCTGAGAACAAGTTCCTGAGGCAGACCAAATTTAATGCGCCAATCGACTTCGCGGCTTTCATCGTGCCCATGTATAACATCGCGCATCGTCCCAAGCTTGACGTAATCTCCGTTGAGATCCAGCGATAAGGCGCGATCAGTCGCATCCTTCGTCTGCTTTAGCATCAGAAGAAACTGAATAAGACTTGTCTTACCCGATGAATTTGTGCCAAATAGGCCCGTGATTTGACCGCATGCGAGATTTGCTCGGGACCACGATTTGAAGTTTGTGAACCGAAGTGCTTCGATCATCGTCATCACCAAGTCAGATAGCGCTGCAACCGCTCCGGCTGCCTTGGACCTGTTACACGAGAGTGACGAATGGGCAACTTTTCCGAGCAATATCGTGGTTGATGATGAGCGCGTCGAGACCGTCAAGCGGCTGCTGTTTGAGCACGTGAAGAGCCCATCCCTCCGGCACGTTAAAGACCCTTACATGCTGCTCAAGTTAGCTAAGGACATCGTCAAGAAGCTTGATCGGGGCAACTCGCCCTGGACGAAGTGGACCGGACCTCGCGAGCAACTCGTGGAGTCCGCCACCGCCTGCTGGATTCCGACCGGCGACCTGCAGGACCATCTGAACCGCATGGAAAAGCCGAAGCTGTCGTTCAGCGACGTGGAGCAACGCCTGAAGGCTTTCGCCGAGGAACGCTACAGCGAGTACCCGCGCGACGAACTGCGGGAAGGCTGCCTCGCGGTTTATGAAGGGGAGAAGACGCTGGGGACCGAAATGCCCGCCATCGTTGGCGTGCTGCGGGATCATATCGAGAAGGAGGAAGAGCGACTTCGGCAGGAACAGGACGAGCATTTCCAGCAGCTCAGGGAAGCAGAAGCGGCGGCCGCGGAGCGACGCCTTCTGTCTGGCGCAGACTGCAAGTGGACGCCTCAGCAAGGGACCAAGGACGTTTACTGTCGCGCAAATGGGCGGCTCTTCCGGCTTACAACCACAACCGACAAACGGGTCGAACTGTATCGGGTGGAGGGCCTCGAAGCCGAGAAGGGAGCGCTGCTCGGTCAGTACCTGAGACGCGGCGACGCGACCAAGGCAGTTGCGCAGATCGCGTATCAACCGGAATTTCTGCGATAGTTTAAATGCCCTACCTATCAGCGCTATTGCCCCACCTCAATCAAGCGGAACTGTGGGCAAAGTTGCTGACGTGACCGTAATAATCTCTTGCCGACCACCCGCTCCCGAATGTCACGAGACCGAAACGGCCGCTTCGGACGCTTAAACGGCGCAAGCGGTCTCTTGTCCATATAGGTTACGGCGGCATTCGAGGCATGTAAGGAGGTTACGTAAACGTATCGCTTGCCGTACGCACCTGCTCCCTCCTTTAGACGCTGTTTGCAAAGGCGGGCTAGGCTGCATATGCCGGCCCCACGTCACACGTCACACGTCACACGTCACACGTCACACGTCACACGTCACACGTCACTTTCAATTAAATAGGGCGATATTGCTTGTCGGAGAACATCAAAATTGTCCGCGTTTTTATTGGTTCTCCCAGCGGGCTTGAAGACGAACGGCGCGCAGCGCGCGAAATAGTTCAGGAGGTAAATCAGGCCCATTCAGAGCATTGGGGTTGCCAGTTTAAACTTGTGGGATGGGAAGACACGATCCCTGGCTATCAACGCCCGCAAAGCCTCATCAACGTTGATCTCGACAAATGCCAATATTTTATCGGCATTCTTTGGAACCGATGGGGAACCAAGCCTGATCTTGACGACAGCGGATTTACGTCTGGGTTCGAGGAAGAATTCTGCCGAGCGAGAGACTTGGTCGCTGCGGGATCGATGAAAGATATCGCCCTCTATTTTAAGTCAGTTCATGTTCCCGATGGCCTTGAACCGGGACCGGAAATCAAAAAGGTGAAGGAATTTCGAGCGCAGCGTATCGACGAGAAGCGCATATTCTTCAGCGACTTCGCGGAGACGGTAGACTTCCGTGACCTCATTCGAAACAAGATAACTGAGATTGGGTGGCGTGAATTTGAACTTCATGTACCATATGAGCCCGGTAACAGCGAAGCCGAGCAATCTCCAAAACAAGATACAGATGACAAAGCGCCCGTAGATACCGAGCTTTTTGATCACAAAGTTCTAGATTTCCTAGCCGGGATGTCAAGCCGCACTCGCGAAAGCGAGCAAACGAGCGCTCAAGAGGTTGCAAGATTTCGTCTAATCGCAGCCTCCTTGAAGCGTTCCGGTAATGACGATATTTACCTTGGAAACCATGATGCAAACTTGATGTTCCGATACCGGAAAGAGATATCATTCTCTTCTCAGGAAACTCGGGCCTTGGTGGATTGCGGCATCGTTGGCTTCGATCACCAGAACGTACCTTTATGGCGGTGGCTAGTCTCTATGGGGAACGAAAATAAACCGTTCGAAAGGGTCAAGGTTCTTGCGATTGCTGGGAATACGGAGGAGCGAAGAAATGCAATCAAGCTTCTCCAGATCATTGGGGAGACCACTCCGGAACTTGGGGCTTTTTTCTCAAGGGAGGAAGTCCTCACGGGTTGGTTTGATCCCGAGACGGACAACCAGACAATCGATGTTGCCACCCAGTTTTTAAGCTTCAATGGCACACACGAAGACATCGAGACTATTCGCAAGATTTCGAAAAGTTCCCCGGCCGACAGGAAATCAAATTTTCTTACCATCATTGCATCCATAAAGACCAGACAGTCTCAAGAGGATGCACTTAAGTTCATTTGTGAAAATAACGTCGAGAAGATCTCTGACACATTCATAAACTTGATTTATTCGATCCCTAGCGCTCTATCAACTGATGTCCTTACATTATGCCTCGCTGTAAAATCAGACGGTATCCGGCTTCGTGCTGTTAAGCTTCTCATCGAACGAGGTGAGCTGTCGGAAATAGCAGCTCACAATCTCCTCAGCGACAGCAATCATGAGATTCGGCTTCTGGCGGTGGAAAGCTTTGAGATCGGCAATAACCCACTGCCCGTTGATACCGTAAAAACGGTTTTAATTATAAAACGGGGTAATCGCGGCTTAGGTTTTCTTCAGTCTGCTGAAACTGACTCGACCTATTATGACAAATATTTATCTAACCGATTAAAAGAACTCGATTTCGACAGTTTGAAAGACAAGCTTTTTGAAGCTGGAACTTTTAACGATAAGGAATTATTTGCTCTATACGGTAAGTTTACCAAGAAGCTGTCCGAAGAGATTCGCCAAAACCTACGCGACAAATTTGCATCGATGTTTGAAGCTTCAGTAAAAAGGGTTGAGAATGTCCCCGGACTCGACACGGATTACCGCACCCAAGTCTATCAAATTTGGGACTTCTATCAGAAAAAACTGTGCTCCGGCGCCTTAGCCGTGTTGTGTGGATTGAAGGTCAAAGCTGACATTGGGCTTGTCAGATCGACCATTGATGCCATGGAGATCGAACTTTCACCCGAGCTTCTAGCGTATATCGGAAAGTTCGGTGATTGGTCAGATATTGTTCGTATCGAGCGCCTTAAACCTCCATCGAGCAGCCGACGCGGACTACTTGATTTCTCTTACAATATTTTTGCTGATGAAAAGGCCGCCGCGATCTTTGAGATTGGGAGAAAACGTATAGCCGATCTACTGAACACGGAGCTTTCCGCGCCGTTAAGAAAATCGCTAGCCCATGTTTTCCCAAAGAATATTTTCTCTAGCTTAAGTAACGATGCCATCATTAACGAACTGGACAGAAAAGATGATGAGTATCGCACAATTTTTTCGCTTAGATGTGTTGAAAGCTTACCGAAGGAACGGATTGAAGTAATTCTTGATTTGTACATCGAACGCGATACTCAGCGATATTATAACACGGCACACTGGCTGGATCTTGGCGCGTCTCTGTCAAAAAAGCATGCGAATGCAATTGTTCGCCGCGAGATGGTCCGCCGTTCGCAGTAATACGCGTGCCAGCCACCAAGACTAGAAGAGGATGCCGCTTGAAGGCGTCAGAGCTTCATGTGCCGCCCTTAGCTCAACCGAAGGTCATCGCACGGGGCGACAAACCACGTCTCGCGAATTCAGCCTCGATCGGCGCCAGCAGGCTTACGGGACCGTCCTCCATGCATTGGAAGTAGACCGCTTGCATCTCGGCAGGCCGCAGTTCGGGCAAGATTTCCGCGATTAGGTGGTGCGTCTGGGATAGCGGTTCAGCGCCGCCGCGCATAGACTCGCGTGCATTCTTCATGAGAACAAAGGTGGAACATGACGTCGACCGCGTCAACGCTCGCGATCGGGTCCGTCCGAACGAGGGCTAATGGGGAGGCCCGAAAACCTCCCCGGTCCGTTACTGTCCTTCCGCACGTTTATGATGCGGAACAGAGCCAATGCGGTTCACGCGGCCTAACGCGCAAGACAGTCTTTTCGAACAACGCTGGACATGCGCCTGTCAATGGAGTCGGCTCTGACCACGTCATAGTAACGGGCAACACCAGCGCTATGTCCAGGTAATTTTACCGATTTGTAAACCTATTGCTCTTCGCGCCCGTTCGATAAGCTGCCCCTCAATTTTTAAGGTCGTAGATCCCTTCGGTGCCACGGCGCCAAAGCCTCCCGGTCATATCGGTGAGGTATCTACCAGTCCGCCTTTCGTTGAAGTTCTTCTTTCGAAGCGCCCCCACGATCCTGGCGCGCGTATTGATACCTCGCTCGATGCACCCCCCGATCATCACATGGAGCCGTACGTCCATGGTGGCATGCCGACATGACGCATTGAGGTCGTCGAGCCCGTCGAAGACCGCGGCGACCTCTTCTGGGGTTGAACTAGACGTCAGTACGGTGGCCTGAGATGCACCCCGATCAGGCCGCGTTGTCGGAACTAGGATATTGGCAGCACTACCTACATTATGAGGAACGGGGCTCACGCCAGTATCGGGCGGGACGGCGAACAAATCGATTGGGTTAGAGGTGGCATCGCCATCCGGCATGCGTTCGATGCTACTTACGTCTGGTGACGCGGAGGTGGTCGGGAAGATATCGGCAGGGTCGATACGTATGGTCATGATGTGCTTCCAAAAAAATTTAGGAAGGACCCCGCCCCACGAACCAGCCGAAGCCAGCGCGTGGAGCGGAGTTCAGGTTATGCAGAGCGGGTCTGTTTCGCGGCGCCCGCCTCGACGGCAGCGAGCAGCGTGTCGTTCGCAAGGTGCGAGTACCGAGCGGAGCTGGCGACATTCGCATGCCCCAAGACCTTACCCACCGCGAAGAGATCGACACCCGAGTTCACCATGAAGGACGCCGCTGAATGGCGCAGGTCGTGGATGCGGAGTCCCGGAAGGTCGGCAGTATCCCGCGCGGTCTGCCAGCCGTGCTTGATTGTCGTCAGGTGTTTTGAGGCGTCTTTAGGGCTGGGAAACAGGAAGACGGCCCCTTCGGCATGCGGAAGCCGTTCGATTATGTCGACAGCGGCCTGAGCCAGCGGGACGTGCCGCGATCGCCCCGTTTTCGAGGTCGGTATGTAGAGGCTGCGACGGTCAACCTTCACGTTCTCCCATTTCGTCGACAGCAGCTCGGACACCCGCATGCCGGTGAGTAGAAGCAGCCCGACCACGGAGGCGAGTTGAGGGTTCCTTGACTTCGCCGCCGCCGCGAGCAGGCGCTTCGCCTCTTCGGTCGACAGGAAGCGTTCACGTGCATTGTTCAGCGGCTTGCTCTGCACCCCGCGGACAGGGTTCGTCACGCACCCGGCAACTTGCCAGCGTATGCCAAGCTCGAACGACCGGCCAAAGATCGCCTTGATCTTGATCACTGTCGCAGGTGCTAGACCTTCGTCGCGCTTTGCTGCCAGCCATTGAGCAACCGCGCGACCATCGATGTCGGTCAGCCGGACCCTCCCCCACTTGGGAATGATATGCCGCCGGACGTACATCTCGGTCGTGTCATATGACTTCTGGTGCAGTTTTGCGTCCGCAAGGTGCATAGCCGACAGCTCAGAGTACAGCGGGATGGCCTTGACCGCAGCCTTCACCGCTGCTGGATCACCCCCGAGGGTTACCTCGGATCGCAGCTGCCGTGCCTTACGGCGGACTTGATCGAACGTCGCATCCTCGACCTTGGCAAGCTTGACCTGGCACTGGCGGCCTTGCGGATTCTGATAACGAAGATGCCATGTGCTTCCGGATGGGCGGACCTCCAGGAGTAGGCCAATGCAATTCGTTCCGTCATCGTAGTAATCGACCTTGCGCTTGCCCTCCTCGCATCGAGCAGTGAGCGCGAACGCAGCAGACAGTTTGGCCTTTGGCATGTTGGATTCCTTGTGAGGGTGTGGATGGCGCACGTCGCCAGAGCGGCCCGAGGGGGCACACGGCGACGGCGGCTTAGGGTCCAGCATTCGCGGGGACGAATGAGTGCCCAGAGAGCCCGAGAGGGGGGCAGAGGGGGGGGCGCGCGGCGGCCGCCGAACGCGGTCACTGTGCGGCGGGAGAGCAGCGCGCACGCGGCGAGCCGTGGTAGGGGGGGGTGGGGGTAGAGGTTCGGCCCTGTTGTTGCCGTTTTAGGCGTCGGTCATTTATAGAGTTTCCCCTACCCCCCCCCCTTTTGATGGCGGAGTCCACGCGCCGCCGCCGGATCAGCGCAGAGGCGCCCTCGTCAGTATTTGTCTTCGACCTGTGCCCGTGCCCGTGCCGCCTTGACGTGGTCTGGGACCATGGCTTCGCCGTCGACTTCGACCCACGGCACTCGCCACTTCATGGTGCCTTGGATCTTTTTCGGTGGACCGAGCAGTGCCCGGAGTGCCGCCCCTGCCTCGCGCGCGCTCGGGACAGTGGTTGGGAACCCAAGCTTCTCTGCGACATCCGTTGCCGACAGTGCTGGCAGACCGTCTGCGCCGATACGTGTATGATCGATCGCATCGGCAAGCTTCTCTGCAACCGGGCTCACGGAGGCATGGAGGCTGTTCAGTTCGTCGAGGAGACCCTCCTCGTTGTCCTGGAGCCACCATATCTCGCCGGCTTCGACCTCCGCGGCGAGTTGAGCGAACACCTGCTGCATGTTGATTGTGTGGGTGTAATCGAGCTTGGTGACCGGAATGGTCCAGAAGCGTGTGTTGCCCGTTGGGTCTTGCAGGAACTGGTGCTCGTTCACGGTGGCGGCGAACACCGTGCGACGCGGATAGCTCGCTTCCCGACGATCATACGGCCGCCGCACTCGGTCGTGATCGTCCGTCAGGAAGCCCTTCAGGCGAGCGAGATCCTTCTTGAACGAGCTGTCCAACTCTCCCAGTTCCACGATGGCGTAGCAAATGGCACCGATGACCGAGTCCTTGTTGGACGCGTCCATGTGGTGGCCTAGCTTGACGACTGAGTCCGCCAGCGCGGTGTCTGAAATTAGCGCTTTTATCCAGCTCGACTTGCCCATCCCCTGCGCACCTTGCAGGGTCAGGACGCCGCGACTGCGAAAGCCCTCGCGTGTTGCCGCCGCCGCAATGCTGCGCAGCCATTTCTGCAGTAGCACTTCCTTCAAATTGTTGGGGTAATCCGGTTGCGCCGTGACGGTGGCAAAGACTTCCGCCATTCGATCTACACCGTCCCAAGGTACGCTGCGTATCCAGTCGCGCATTGGATTATATGCATCCCGGTTCGCAATGACCTCGACGAACCCAGGTATGTTGCCGGTCGGCATATGATGTTCCGCACCAAGGCTGACTATGTACGCGAGCGTGACGTTATCGATATTGTCGTTCGATCCTGTTCGGCCGGGAACTGTGACTTCGTCACGTTTGCTTACTTCGTTGTAGCGGACTTTGATGCCCGCGTGTTTGAGCAAATGATCGACATTTGCAATCGTGGCTGGTGGACGATCCGACCTTGGCGCTGGTCGATCCGGAAACGGACCGATCACGTTGGTGTTTCTTTGCATTATCCTGTCCTCACAGGTTGAAGCCGGCGACTTGGGCCGGCAGTTCGATTGGAGCATTTTGCTCCGAATCTGTGCCCGCGCGGATGCACCGAACGACACCTTCCGTTGCCGCGTGACGTGCACCGCGCAAAACACGGTGTTACTGGTCAACAATGTCAAACAGCGGCGCGGACCCGAAGGCTGGCGCCGTGGTGACAAGGTGAATATCGCTGTGAGGAGGCTTACCTTCCGCGCGAGCGACATCACCTCGTCAGGGAGGCGATCGGTCTCAAGGCCCGCACATTGCGGAAGGGTACACACGGTTTAATTCCGCGTGGACGATGTAAATGTCTATCGTCGGTTATAGTTGCAAGTGAGCAGTCTGTTATTTGTTTGCCCTCAGCCGCAACAGGACGGCGGGCGCACGTGATGACTTCGAAATGTGTCTTTTCAAGCCGCCGATCACGACAGCAGTAACGCCGATCGCACCGAGCGCCGCGGCACATACCGCTGGAGCGTTGATCGCGAGCAGCAGCATGCCGAGGCAGAACGCAAACCCGAACGTCTCACGGGGATGGCTGATCGCACCCATCAGCGCGAAGATGAGCAGCGCCATGCTGAGTGCGGCAACGAGGGACTGCGCAATGCCGAGCACGGCGCACGCTGTCAGGAAGGTGATGAACTCTTTCATGGTCAAATTCCTTGGCTTTAAGCCGCGTAGTGGCGGCAGAGGGTAACCAGTTCGGGGAGAATGCCGTCGGCGTCGGGCACCAGCAGGATGCAGGCGTACGTCGAGCCCATCGTCCACACGCTGCGAAACACGCCGTCGCGTACCGACAGGTGATCCCAACCGGGTGCGTAGCCGGGCTGACCGAAGCGGACATTTGAGATCGGATCGACGAGCGGCGAGAACCCAACTTCCCGTTTGATGTCGGCTTCGGTGTCACCGGGCTGAACCAATGCGATGTCCGTCCAGTCGGTCAGGTCGTGTTCGCCCGCCGTGAGGAGAGCCAGTTCGGCCTCCAGCGCGGCGCGCACGGGCGGATCGAGATGATGTGGAGAGACAGCCGCCGCCGAAGCGCGGTCGTGTATCAAGATCATGGCGAGATTCCTTCGGGCAAAAAAATAGCGCCCAAGGCAGGTTGCCTGGACGCTTCGGGTCGATTGGTAGTGGGTCGTTTAGGCGGTGGTTAGGTGGTCTCGACAAAGGGCGAGCAGCCGTGGGTTGGTATCTGGCCGATCAGGAACGAGAAGAATTTCGCCGTAGCCCTCATCCGTCAGCACGAAGGCCAGCTCGAACCAGCCGCCGTGGTGCTCGATCCATTCCCAAGACCCTACGAACGCAGGATCATCGAAGCGGCGTTCGTCCACGAAATTGACGTCTACGGCGAAGCCAAGGCTCTCGTTTACCTCTTCCATTCCATCCCCCGGCTCTACGACATGGAAGTGCGCGAGGTCGCCCAGTTCGACGTCCGGCTCGGTGTCGTCTTCGAGCTGCCGGGCACGGAGAGCGAGCAAGTCGCGCAGGGCGGGATCGAGGGCAGCGTTGTTGATGGCCGCTTCGACGGCGGCCCGGTTGGTCAGTGACAGCATGCTGATCTCCAATGAAAAAGGCCTCCGCGAACTAGTCGCAGAGGCCTCGGGGTGGTTTTGGTAGTGTTCGTTAAACGAGCGCTTCGAGAGGGCCCGGCGGTGCTGCTAAAACGGGCGATTGCGACCGACCATTTCAGTCGCCCTCTCCGTCAACACGGTGTCGCTCATTTTATCGCGCTGGGATCATCTACTGCATTTGCCAGTGGCTCTTCCTCTTCGCCGTCGGCATACGTCTTGCGGCAATCAGCGTGGGCTTCCTCTGCGTCACCGTCGTAATGCCATCCTTCCTTGTCCTTTATCAAATGGCTTTGGCTATCACCCGTGTACCCGCCCATAGAGTTCTTAGCGTTTGTGGTCAGACACGCTTTGCCGGTTCCACTATTGAAGTAATACTCTCCAAACTTGGCAGACTCCGGATCTTTTAAAGCTTCTCGAACAGTTTTCTCTGCGTCGGACCTCCCGCTGCAGGCGGTCAGAACGAGTGGTATTGCCAGCAGGACGGCGATAACTTTTTTCTTCATGATGATTCCTTTGCAAAAATGAGATGTCAGCGCTTCCAGGTTGCAGTCGCGAAGGCACGGCAAGCAGTGCGCCCCTTGAGGATGTTGCGACCGGTCGAGACACGGATGGTCTGTTCGTTGATCGGCTCGATCTCGCGACCACGGGTTTTGGCTTCATCGTAGGCGCGGGCCGTGACCAGCGATCGGCACGCCACCATCAGCGCGTCCGCCTCAGGGACGAACTGATAGCGCGAGTAGCGGACCTCGACGCTGAACCCTTCCGCGGTGTCCTTGATGGTGAGGTGGGCGTTCTTGTCGGCAACCTCGGTCAGAGGATGGGACACGTCTGCAGGATGGGTGCAGGCTGCAACGAAAAGGGCTGCGCTCAGGACGAGCGTCTTCGTCTTCATAGTCATGGTATTCTCCCGGTTGATGTGATGCGGACGCGACAAAGGGCGTCAGGACGCGAGTGCGCTGACGTATGGCTTTGATGCGTTCATTGGACTGCCCCCTAGCGGGGCGACGTGCGGCTCAGATCTTGCGCCACCCCTATGTCCTCTCGGGGCGACGACCGAAGCCGGATGTTGGTAACCCTGGCAATGCACAGAGCGCATGCGCCTTTACCGGTGGAACCAGCTGGACATGCGCGCATGCCACCCGGCCACCTGAATCAGGCGTCCGAGTTACATTGCAGAGGGGTTACCACGCCCCACCCCCTGGCTTTCACAGGGGGTGAAGCGATCATGCGCAGAGCACTGCACGTTCGCAATAGCTGTTTGCATACTTGATAGGTCATTACCGCTGTCCTATCTGAATAAGATACCTCGCTTCTCGCGCGCGGAACGCGATCAAATGGGACGCGAGGCGATTGCGACGCTAGCGTATCGCTTCCAAGCGCGTTGAGGGCGATTAATGGCAATACCCGACTACCAGGCTCTGATGCTTCCGGTGCTTCAGGACGCGGCCTTTGCTGAAACGCGTGTGCCAGCGGCGGCTGAGCGGATCGCCGATAGTCTTGGTCTGACAGATGCGGAGCGCGAGGAGCTGCTGCCGAGCGGGCGCCAGCGCGTGCTCCACAACCGGCTGCACTGGGCCAAGTTCTACATGACCAAGGCGGGCCTGATCGACAGTCCCAGTCGCGGTCGGTTTATCGCGAGCAAAGAGGGTCGCGCCCTGTTGGCTCAAGGGCAGATTTCCATCAACATCGATGTTCTGAACACGTTTCCGTCGTTCCGCGAGTGGTACCAGAAGACGGGAGAGGCCGCGGGGGAGGAGGAGCCAGCTACGAAAGCGGCCGTAGCGTCGGAGGCTACGCCCGAGGAGCAGATCGACGCTGCTTATGCGACAATCCAGTCGGTGCTCAAGGCCGACCTACTGCAGCGAGTGCTGGGGCAGACGCCTGCCTTCTTCGAGCGGCTGATCGTCGACCTGCTGGTCGCCATGGGGTACGGCGGCACGCACGACCGCGCCGCCCTCCAAATCGGTAAGAGCGGCGATGGTGGAGTGGACGGTGTAATCGATGAGGATCGTCTTGGCCTTGATCGTATCTACGTCCAGGCAAAGCGGTACGCGCTGCACGTCGGCGTGGGCCGTCCGGAGATACAGGGTTTCGTTGGGAGCCTAGTAGGACTCGGCGCGACCAAAGGCGTGTTCGTTACCACATCGACCTTCAGCGCGCCTGCCGTCGAGTATGTCCGGCACATTCCGCAGCGAGTGATCTTAATCGACGGTGAGCGCTTGGCTGCCTTGCTGACCGAGCATGACGTCGGCGTGCGCGTAAGCCGCGTCATCGCTGTCAAGCGGATCGATGAAGATTTTTTCGCTGATGAGTGACTCTACTTCTCCGAAACCGGATTTAGACGTAATGCTCCCGTAAAGCCGAGCCTAACTTTTAGGAAACGGTCGATATGCTACGAAGTCGAGAGGAAAGCACTTATTGCTTCTTCGGCAAGGTCGCTTAACTGATTTTCTAGCTCGTCCGCCTCGGCCCATCGTTTGTACGCAAACTGAACGAGAGCCCCCAAACGTCCCTCGAATTCTTGATCAAAGCGTGGGATCTTCATATCCAGAAGGTCTTCTACTTCGATATGCGGAATGCTCGACCCGTACGCGAGCGACTTTATTCGCGGACGCCCTAGCCGCTCATCTGACAAACAAAGATGAAGGTATCCGGGATCTAGATTCTCCCCCGCAACAATCCTAATGATATCATCGGTAACGACTTTGCCCGCGTGGTTCGCAGTAGCCAACGCTACTGATCCCAACAGGCCGTACACCTGCCCCGACCTGGACATAAGGAGCCAATTCTCTTCGACAAATCCACCATTCCTGTCCACAATAGCCTCAGCGGATATTCTACGCCTCGGATCGGGATTGATTTCAAAAATTGAAGAACTGTCGACTAGATAAACTCCCTCCTCGGCCGGAACACGACGAAATCTGTTCGGCAACCAAACTTGGCATTCGAGATCACGAAGGCTTTGCATTCGCACCGCGCCTAAGGCTAAATTCTGCTCAATACTCATCGTACGCGGGTTGACGCTAGTTGCGTCAAAACGACGACGCCCAGATACCAGAGCCCGACTTGAAACGTTGAAGCCGCTCTCACCATTATCTTCGATTAAGTTGGTTGTCTCAAACGCACCTTGAAATCCGGCCTCTGCCGACACAATCGCGGCGGCAGCTTCATTCCGTGCCGAGATCACTTCTTTGAAATTTCGCTGACATTGGTCACGTATTTCCTGAGAAGGACATTCAATAAACGGCATTGAGTCTAGATGACCGACCTCCAAGTGCTTGATCATGTGACCATACTGAGCGGAAGTCATCATAGCCCGAATCGTCGGCGCCCTCAGGTACGCATAGATCCAACCTTGATCCCGTTCATCAATCGCTTCGATGCGAAGCAAATCGTGCGAGATTAGTGTGTCCGACACGCTGCTGAAAGCGGGAGTTGCACGCCCCACGCTGCCCGAGCACGTCAGCATGATTGTGCCTTCCCTGACATAACGCTCGACGTAATCACCCGTTCGGTTCAGCGACAGCCATTTTCGGGCGACCGGACGGACGTCAAAGACTTGGGTAGCAGCTAGAAATGGCGTACCGAACTCCGGCGACACCTGGATACCCTTCAGTCTGCCCGGCTGCCATGTCCGAGCGAATTTAACCATCTCCTTCCAACCCCGCCGTTTCGCACGAATTGCCTGCCGAGTAGCAAAGCCCGATCCCAAGAAGCTTTCAGCCTCCATCCTACGATCACCGGCAAATAGCATCGACGCCGGAAGCGACGCAGATTTAATGCCATGATAGTGCCAGTCGCTACGGACCGGCCGTGGGGCGCTTAGTCTTGCTCTGATAGCCATGCGCGAAATGCCTGTGCGATTTGAAGGGTATTATCGTCTACGACTTTTTTAAGTGTGCGCTGTTGCTTAATTATTTTTTGACCATCCACATATTCAATCGCCTGCTCATCAATTTCTTCGACTATTTCGTGCCCTTGCCGATCGCGGACATAGGTCACGTTGCCGCGTTTATCGTGACCTATATGATTGGCTACCGCCATGAATACTTGATAGTCGTTTAGCTTGCCCGCAGCTTTCTCGATAGCGACTTCTTCCGCGGATTTTCGCTGAAGAACTAGGACACTAGTTTGAACCGATACGTGGGGCTGAAAGGTGTCAGCGTGAAGATCGATGCTAGCCAGAACTTTTGTTTGACGCAGTATCCAGTCCCTAACGTAACCTAAGCCGGGTGAGCCCAATATCCCGTCAGGCAGTACCACCGCGCATCGTCCAGTGCCGGGTTTTAGCAGCTTGATGCACCGCTCGATGAACAGGATTTCGGGCGGTTGAGATTTTTGGACCGCTTCCTGAATGCTCCACGAGTCTAATGAGGCATCGTACGACCATTGATGCCCTAGGTCGTACATTTCCAAAATAGCTGGGTCATCAATAGGAATTTTCGAGCCAAAGGGGGGATTTGTAAACAGCAAATCTATAGTACCGAGAATATGACGGTTTCGGAGAGTATCTTCCCAACGCGCCGGCGAATGTAGTGCGTTAGCCTGATACAAACCGCCCGAGCCGTCGTTATTCATAACCATATTCATCTTGGCGGCCTTAACCAAATTAGGGTTAAGATCCGTTCCAACAATGTAGTTTTGAGCGAACTTATGGATCCTTGCCCTTATAGCGGTTTCTGCGCGTTCAAGATTGCCGCCCCATTTCTCGATCTCTGCAAGGCGTACTTTCTCAATGACATGATTCATTGCTGTAATTAGAAATCCGCCGGTTCCACAGGCAGGGTCCATTACCAAATCGCGCTCGCCGGGATCGAGCATGTAAACAGCCATTTGGCATATGTTGCGAGGCGTAAAGAACTCGCCTCGATCGCCACGCAAATTCGATCCCACGATCTCTTCGTAAGCCCTCCCCTTTACGTCAACATCACTCTCCAGCAAAGAGTACATTTGAAGCTGACTTACGATATAAGACAGGACCTCGCCATTGAGGTCAATCTCATCATTTTCTTTGAATATAGTTTTATATTCCGCCTTTACTTCACTGAATAAATCGCCAATTCGCTTACGAGCTTTGATTTGCCCATTCAGACTATGCCGCTCTTTTGAAGTAGCGAAAAATTCAACTTCATTAGAACTTCGCTCGTCATGAATTTTGCAAAATATTATCTTTAGAAGCTCCCAGAAAGCCTCCGGCTTTTGTAATCCTTGATTTCCGGCAATATAATTATGACATCTACGAAATGCAAACAACAGGGCATCGGACGACGCGGCTTTTAGCTGATCAAATCGAGGGCGCTCGATATCATCTTCGGATCGACCTTTTGTAAGTATATCGGGTATCTCATCAAATGAGATATCTCCGTTCGACTCCACTCGTTTAAAACAGAAGCGCTCTAAACCATTTGTCCACATACCATACTGGACATTAGGGCAAGCAGCCATGTAACTTTGAAGTTGGCCGACTCCGTCGCTTCGATCTGAGGATTTAGTCTTCTGAGATTTACATTCGACTATGAGACGGGCTCGGTCTTGCTTATGCGGCTCGCCGGGCGCAAATATGACAAGATCTGCTCTAGGCTTGCGCGACCCTACAGCCAAGGTAAACTCGACGGCTATTTCAGCCTTGGCGTACTGATACTCGCGAACAAGCGATTTCGCGATTTCCTGCCGGACATACTCTTCTGGCGTTTCAATCCGCTGCGTGAGACCGTCGATGAAGTCTAGAATTTTTCCTTGCTGAACTATAACGGCGATGGGACGCGCTACATTCGAGTTAATTTTCGCCGCTGGGTTGCTCAAAATCGATCTCCGTCGCGGACCACGTTAGGCCACTGCTCTGATACTGCCTTGGTCACAACCGCTAAGGCCCATTCCTGGACCGAAGTATCTTCAGCGGCGACGAGCATTCTGACACGACGATGCAGGTCGGCATCGAGTCTGATGTGAACCATTCTTACCGTGTCAGCAGTTCGGGCGTTTGTAGCCATGCTCGTGCACACCCTTCGGTTGTGACTCCGGTAACACCCTTACGAATCTCGCCAAGCTCCTACAATCAAAAAGGGTCCATGTAAGTGCGAGACCTGGCACCATGACCGACCGCATCCAAACCCCAGGGGAATTGACGCCAGATCGCTTGCCCCCAATAGAAAATCCCGAAAGGGTCGCGCCCCATTGCTACGTAAAGCGCCCCAAGCAGGACCCGAACGGCTACCCCCCCGACCAGCCCCCCAGCCCCAGCCGCCGCCGTTCCCTTGTGGAAGTGCCATAAAGCAAGTTGGTACCGCTTATAGGTTTTCAGTCCCGAACCCGTCGAAGCTTCGCCGACGCACTTCCGAGCTCGACCTCCAGCACATCCGCTTTGGCGTCCAACGCCCTCGCCTGAAAGTCGAACGGTTCGACGTCGCTCGGTTGATAGGTGAAGCGGTAGCTGTTCGGTCCACCGGCATTCACGACGAGCGTCGCCAGTCCCTTGCTGTCGGCCTCTCTCTAAATGCTTACCTCCCCCACAACCGGCCCATTCTCCAACCCGGTCTCGTTCTTGCCATCGCTCAGGTAGTAAGATCCCGCAGCGTTTGGCCACGTGATCTCAAGGCTTTCAGCGGGCAAACCGTCCGGCAACTGTGCAACTTTCGAACGTGACTTGCCCTCGATAGGCAGCAAGCTGCAACCGACTAAGCGGACTTCTTTCGGACTAGAGTAGGTTTAGGCTTGATATCTCGCGTTTCTCGTAATTTCGCAAATTCTTTCAGACCGGGATGGACTTGTAAGCGGCTGGCGGCATTGTCCCATCCAGCGTCGGGATTAGTGTACTGAAATACCCAAGCACTTCCTCCAGTGCCGATACCCCGACGGTAACCGATCACAGAGTACTGATAAAGCGTTTCCAAAACCTCATCCACTGAGATTTTACCGGACTCCTTTTTCTTCCTCCAAGCGCCTTCAAAAACACTACGGGTGAACGTAAGATTTGATATGTCAGAAATAGCTTGTATGGACTCAATCCATTTAGGCCAATGAGTCTTAATTTCGTCGTCTAATTCACCTTTGAAGTATTTTGAATATGCGTCTCGTGCCGCAATGATATCCGAGTTTTCAATGATGTCTGCATCAGGCAGTCCTTTGATAGCCAGTTCAGCGATAATATTTAAGAACTGAATGATATCCCTTGGGCGCAGCAAGGTTCGCGATATTATATGGTTCCATTTCGTTTGAGAGCCCCGCATCAGCTCGCCATCCTCAATATCGTCCCAACCTTTGCCAGTACCGATCTTGCTTTCGATTCGCCGAGATATAAGCTCTTTCAGTGAGCCCGAGTCCCACTCCAAGGTTACCGTCGAAGAGTTTGTAATTTTATTTTTATCAGAAAATGACATCACTTCCCAAAGATCAGTGCGCAAGTACACGATTGGGTTCACACGATTACATGTATGAGAATTAGCAAAGAAGCTGCGAGAGGCTAAGACTAACCCAATCAGAATTTGTTCTCTGCTATTATCAAACGTTGACAGGCCCTTGTCTAGTTCGTCAAAGTGCAAACTAATCCTTTTTATGCCTTGCTGACTCATCATCACCAGCGCATTTTGGACCAGTGCGTCAGTAAGCGCGTCTAATTCAGGAGATACACCCCCCTGAGCATTTTCAAAATCGACCTGCCCTAGAGAAACCCCGAGAACCGACGGCTTGAATGATGATTTCGAGAGCTTAAGAGATTTTGGCTTCAATACGTCTTCTAGTTTAATCCGAGAACCGCCGTAGTTCTCTGTCAAGAAATGATCCGCTGCCTTTTGACTATCTTTAATTATTTTATAGTTGGAGTGGGCAAGGCATGCTTGATTTGCCTGAACAGCTATGAAGTACTTCCATGAACTAACGTAGCTTTCAACGTCAGAAACACCCAGATTTTTACGTGTCTGATGCATCTTCCATGGATAATTATCTAGGTTGACCGGAATGTTGATTTCAGTAGCGGTTGATCGACCAAAAAACTTGACGAGCGCGGTTTTTCCAGAGCCCTTCCGACCCAAAACAAGGTGCTTTTTACCTGTCAATATCTCGTCAATCGCTGGTGTCTTTAGAAAATAAGACAGCACGTCGGAGTCTTGCTCGGCAGCCACATCGCCGAAGTATCTAATATCTGCAAGGTAACCCAAAACACTCTCCCGTAACTCGGACCGACAGTTTTTCCCGAAGTGTCAGCAGTCTTAGGTACATGTCAACACCGCACGGTGCCGTATCGTTTAGCCAACGATGGAAGACGCGGTTTGGGTGCGCTAATGACAAGGTAAGCAAGCCAAAATCGCACAAGGGTGGGGAAAGCTCAGCAGCACACCCAGCCCACGTTCCTCGCACTTAAAGAGGGTTTCAAAGGGGCCGGTCGGACGGTCTGCGACCAATGGTGCTGCCCTGTCCCCTGCCCAAAGCGCCCCAAGCAGGACCCAAACGGCTACCCACCGGAAAGACAGTTCAGCCTCAGCCGCCGCCGTTCCCTAGTGGAAGTGCCATAAAGTAGGTGGTGCCGCTTACAGGACTCGAACCTGTGACCCCCGCATTACGAATGCGATGCTCTACCAACTGAGCTAAAGCGGCCCGACGCTGGATGTCTCCGGTCGAGGGGGCGGCGCTTAACAGGGCTTTTTTGCGCTGACAAGCGGTTTGCGTGTTTACGGGTCGTTCACCATGGGGGTGTAGATGTATAACGGTGATTTTGGGGGCCAGTCGGCATGGATCGAGTTTGTGAGCTGAGCGACGGACCGATGGGAGTCCGACGCGACGGACAACACGGGGGCGTGGACGCGCGCACGGCGTTCGTCCGCGACATGGCGGACGCTGGCGTCAACGACGTGATGTTCGACCTCGGCGGCGACGAGCGACGAATGCACGTCCGCGCCTACAACCACTGGGTGTCGCTGCTGAACGGCCGCCCCTACCCGTCGATCGCCAACCTCGAACCCGAGACGATCACCGATTTCGGACCGCACAGCGTGCTGCTCGACTTCAGCCGCGGCATGAGCGACCCGAAGATCGCGTATCTCGGCCGCGCGCTGCGCGAGGAATGCGGGCTGGAAGGGCCGATCGCGACGATCGCCGACGTGCCGAGCCGCTCGCTGCTCTCCCGCCTCACCGACCATTACCTCCAGATCATCGCCAACCGCGCACCGATCGGCTTCGAGGCGGAGTTCGTCAGCAGCCGCGGCCGCACGACGCTGTACCGCGGCATCCTGATGCCGTTCTCGTCGAGCGGCGACTCGATCGACTTCATCTACGGCGTCATCAACTGGAAGGAACTCGCCGACGCGGACATGCTGGAGGCACTGTCGGCCGAACTCCATGCCTCGGTCAGCACCACCCCGCCCGCACAGTCCGCGCCGTCGGACGGGGCGCAGATTTGGGCAGATGGTCCAAGCGGCGGGTTCGATGCCGAACCGTCGATCCCATACACCCAGGCACAGGCAATCCTGTCGGACGACGATCCGCTGCCCGCGGACGTCATCGCCGGACCGCTCGGCGATCAACTGACGATGGCTCGCGAGAGCGCCGCGCAAGTCCGTGACGCCGAGACGCGAAGCCGCGCGGCACTCCACCGCGCGCTCGGACAGGCGCACGACCTCGCCGTGTCAGCCGAATATGACGGCAACGACGGTGCGGCGCTGTGGTCCGCGCCGGGCCTTACCGGCGAAACGGAAACGACGACACGGATCGTCATGCTCGTGTTCGGTCCCGCGTTCGGCGCGGCACGACTGGCGCAGTTCGCCACGGTCCTGCGGCACGCGCGGCGCCACCATGTGCCAACCGGAGGACTGCCAAGCTTTCTCGACGGGTTCGGTGGTGACCTGACCATGATCGCCGAGGCCGAGCACGGCGCGATCTAGGTGCGTTGCAGCATATCCCTTCGCACCTGCCACAAGGGTTGAGCTAGCCGGAAGGCAGGCGCATAGGCCCTGACCTATGGCGAACCAATCGTTGAAGACGCTCACCGAAACCCTCGCGGGCCGGCTGACCGAACGGGCCCTTCCGGGCGAACTGAGGGACTTCGGGGCGAGCGAGGTCGCGCAGGCCGCGGCGTTCGTCGCCGCGACCGCCGCGCACCGCGACGACGGTGCGCCGGCGATCGCGATCGAGCCGATCAGCGCGGACGACACGCGGCGGCGGATGCGCCTCGCGATCGTCAACGACGACATGCCGTTCCTGGTCGATTCGATCGCCGCGGCGATCGGTGCGCAGGACATCGCGGTAGACCGGATCATCCACCCCGTCGTCCGCACGACACGCGCGCCCGACGGCACGCTGCATGCTATCGACGCCGATGGCCAGGGTGCAGGCCGCCCCGAATCGATGATCTATCTCGAAATGGAGCGTGCCGATGCGCGCGACCGTCGCGGGCTGATCGAGGATCTGACCGCCGTGCTGGCCGACGTTCGTGCCGCGGTAGGCGACTGGCGCGCAATGCAGGCGGCGCTCGACGACGATATCGCAATGCTGCCCGAGGGCGAAGGTGCCGCGCTGTTGCAGTGGTTCCTGAACGGGCATCTGACGTTGCTCGGGCACCAGATCTGGCACCGCGACGGGAGCGGCCGTGCCGCGCTCGGCATCGCGCGAAACGAACACCGCGTGCCGATCCTCGCCGAAGCCTCGCGCGCGCTCGCGATCCAGTGGTTCGAGGCAGGCAACGATGCGCCGCTGTTGCTCAAGTCGAACCTGATCTCGACCGTACACCGTGCCGTGCCGCTCGACCTGGTCGTGGTGCCGGTGATGGAAGGCGCGACGGTTGCCGGGCTGTCGATCTATAGCGGGCTGTGGACCAGCGCAGCGCTGGCGGCGATGCCGCGCGACGTGCCGGTGTTGCGTACGCGCCTTGCCGCGATGAAGGCGAAGTTCGGATTCGATCCGCGCGGGCATGCCGGCAAGGCGCTGACGCATGCCTTTACCGCGCTTCCGCACGATCTGGTGATCGCGTTCGCACCCGATGCGCTGGAGGATCTGGCGCTGACTGCGATGAGCATTGCGGATCGGCCGCGGCCGGCGCTGGTGCTGGTCGAGTCCGCGCTCGGGCGGCACCTGTTCGGGTTCGTCTGGTTGCCGCGCGACGACGTCACCACCAGCCGCCGGGTCGCGATCGGCGACATGCTGGCGGAGGCGGCGAACGCGACCGTGCTCAACTGGTCGATCGCGTTGGAGGACGGCGAGGTCGCGATGATCCGCTACACGCTCGATCTGCGCGGCGATGGACGGATGCCCGACGTCGCGCCGCTTGCACTGCGGCTGCAGCGGATGGTGCGCGGCTGGGTTTCGGACGTCGAGGCCGCGCTGGTCGAGACCTTGCCGCCGCCACGCGCTGCGCGTCTGGCGCTGAAATGGGCGGCTGCGTTCCCGCAGAATTATCGCAACCTCAGCACCCCTGCGGAGGCTGCCGAGGATATCCAGCGGATCGCCGCGCTGGCCGATACGGACGCGCGTGGCGTGCGCCTCGTCCCGGGTGAGGCCGGTGCCGATCCGCAGCTGAAGATTTACAAGCTGGGTGGCGCCCTCCCCCTGTCGGACGCCGTACCGGTGCTGGAGAATTTCGGCTTCCGCGTGATCGGGGAGCTGCCGACGCGGTTGCGCGACGACAGCGTGCCGTTCGTGCATGATTTCGTACTGGAGGCGAACGACGCCGCGCAGCAGAGCGACGCGCCCGTGCTCGAAGGCGCGATCGCGGCGGTGCTGGAAGGCGCGGCCGAGAACGATGCGTTCAACCGGCTGATCGTCGAACTCGGGATGCGTCCCGAGGCGATCGTGCTGTTCCGCGCGTGGTTCCGGTATCTCCGCCAGGCGGGGCTTCCGTACGGTCTGACCACCGTGGTCGATGCGTTGCGGCGTGCGCCGAAGGTTGCGGCGGCTCTGATCGCGCGCTTCACCGCCGTCCATCATCCGGAGCACCCGGGTAACGCGATCGAGGCGGATCAGGCGATCGAAGCCGGGCTCGACGCGATCACCGCGATCGACGACGACCGTATCCTGCGCGCCTATCGCAACCTGATCGCAGCGACCCTGCGGACCAATGCGTTCACGTCGGCATCGTCGGAGGCGCTCGCGTTCAAGCTCGACAGCCATCTGATCCCCGGCCTGCCCGCGCCCGTGCCGTGGCGCGAAGTCTGGGTCTATTCGCCCCGCGTCGAGGGCATCCACCTCCGCGCCGGTCCGGTCGCACGTGGCGGCCTGCGCTGGTCCGACCGTCGCGACGATTTCCGTACCGAAATCCTTGGGTTGATGAAGGCCCAGCGCGTCAAGAACGCCGTCATCGTGCCGACAGGCGCGAAGGGTGGCTTTTATCCAAAGCAACTCCCCGCCCCGTCGAACCGCGACGCGTGGCTGGCCGAAGGGACGGAGAGCTACCGGATCTTCATCCGCACCTTGCTGTCGATCACGGACAACATCGTCGAGGGCAAGGTCGTCCATCCCGACGGCGTGACGATCCTCGACGGCGAGGACCCGTATTTCGTCGTCGCCGCCGACAAGGGCACCGCGACGTTCAGCGACGTGGCGAACGCGCTTGCGCTCGAACGCGGCTACTGGCTCGGCGACGCGTTCGCCTCCGGTGGCTCGGTCGGGTACGATCACAAGGCGATGGGGATCACCGCGAAGGGTGCTTGGCTAAGCGTCCAGCGGCACTTCGCCGAACGCGGGCTCGACGTGCAGAGCGAGAGCATCACCGTGGTCGGCTGCGGCGACATGTCGGGCGACGTGTTCGGCAACGGCATGCTGTTGTCGAAGACGCTGAAGGTCATCGCGGCGTTCGATCATCGCCACATCTTCCTCGATCCCGATCCCGATCCGGCGGCGAGCTGGGAGGAGCGCAACCGGATGTTCGCGCTGCCGCGGTCGAGCTGGGCGGACTACGACGCTAGCCTCATCTCGAAGGGCGGCGGCGTGTTCGCGCGCACCGCCAAGGTCGTGAAGCTGTCGCCTGAGGTGCAGGCTGCGCTCGGCTTGACGGCGAGCGAGATGGAGCCGGGCGCGCTGATCTCGGCGATCCTCAAGGCGCCGGCCGACCTGCTCTGGTTCGGCGGCATCGGCACCTATGTGAAGGCCGCGTCCGAGGCGAACGTCGCGGTCGGCGATCCGGCCAACGACCGCCTGCGCGTCAATGCCGAGGACCTGCGCGTGATCGCGATCGGTGAGGGCGCGAACCTGGGCGTCACGCAGGCGGCGCGTATCGCGTTCTCGACGCGCGGCGGGCGGATCAACACCGACTTCATCGACAATTCGGCCGGCGTCGACTGCTCGGATAACGAGGTCAACATCAAGATCGCGCTCAACCGCGAGATGATCGAGGGGCGCCTCGACTATGAGGATCGCAACACGCTGCTCGCCAGCATGACTGACGACGTCGCGCATCTGGTGCTGGAGGACAACCGCCTCCAGACGCTGGCGCTGTCGATCGCCGAGGCGGACGGCGCGGTCGCGGTGCCGAGCTATGTGCGCGTGATCGAGATCTTCGAGGGCGGCGGCAGGCTCGATCGGGCGGTCGAGGGGCTGGCATCGAACGACATCCTACTGCGTCGCGGTCAGGATGGTCTCGGCCTCACGCGGCCTGAGCTGGCCGTGTTGCTGGCGACGGCCAAGCTCGGGTTGCAGGATGCGATCGAGCATAGCGACATCGCCAAGGACGACGCGCTCAAGCCCGATCTGCACGCCGCATTCCCCGCCGCGATGCGCGCGCGGTTCGGGACGGCGATCGACGAGCACCGGCTGCGGCCCGAGATCGTCGCAACCAAGCTTGCCAACCGGATCGTCAACCGACTGGGCATCCTCTACCCGTTCGAGTTGGCCGAAGAGGAAGGCGCGGCGATGGGCGATATCGCGGCGATGTTCGTCGTCGCCGAGCGCCTGTTCGACCTGCCTGCGTTGTGGGCGGAGATCGAGACGGCCGTAATGCCCGAGGCTGCGCGGATTGCATTGTTCGACGAGGTGGCGGTCGCGACTCGCTCGCAGATCGCCGACCTGTTGCGCGTGTCGGCGCCGGGCGCCGTGCCGGGCGAAGTCCTCGCGCGGTTGGCGAAAGGGATCACTCAGCTCGACAGCCAGACCGCGGCGTTGCTGCTCGAAGAGGCGAGCGCGCAGAGCAGCCGTATCGCGGGGCAGCTCGAAGCGGTCGGTGCGCCGGGCGATCTGGTGCGCAAGGTCGTTCGCCTGTTCGAGATGGACGGCGCAGTCGGGCTGGCGGATCTCGGCGAGCGGATGGCGCTCGACGAGGCGGTGGTGACGCGGGCGTTCACGCATCTTGGGCAGGCACTCGGGCTCGACTGGGCGCAGGCGAATGCGGCGCGGATCAGTCCGACCGATCCCTGGGAGCGATTGCTGGTCGCCGGGCTGGCACGCGACTTCCAGCAATTGCGGCTGGAGTTCCTGGCGCGGTGCGGGGCGCAGGATCCGCAGGGTGCGGTCGAGAAATGGCTGCTGACGAACGCCACGCGGGTCGCGCAGTTCAAGGCGGTGATCGACCGTGCGCGCCATGCGGCGGTGCCGAACGCGGCGATGCTGGCGCAGATCGCCGGTCAGGCGCGGGTGCTGCTGGGGCGGTAACTGCTACCCCTCTCCCCTGCGGGGAGAGGGAGGGGCCCGCGTGCTCTTGCGCGTGGGAGGTGAGGGGAATGGGGCTCGGGACGCAGATCCCAACACCCCTCACCCTCCCGTCGCCAAGAGGCTCCTCCTTCCCTCTCCCCGAAGGGGCGAGGGACGAGTTACGTCCGCCGCGCGGCCAACTCCGCCTTCCACTTCCGTGCGCGCACCCACATGATCACGCCGGTCACCGCCAGCACGGCCGGCAATATCCCGCCCAGAAAAATCACGATCTGCCACAGCGCCCCCATGTCGGTGCCATCGTGGATCCGCCGCATCCACCGCGCCACGCCGCCCTGAGGCCGCGCGGGTGCCGCGGTCGCGCCGCCGGTGTCGTCCGCCACCTTTACGCCGATCAGCGCGCCGCTACCGTAGCCTCTAGCCTGAAACGTCACCGTCCAGTCCGCGCTAAGGTCGGTCGGCCAGGTGACGCTCCGCAACGGCCCATTGTCGACTATACCGCGCGCCTTGCCGATCGCCACCGCGAGTGGCTGCGCAGGCGACGCCAGCGGTTTTGCGCGCATCATCGCGCCGCGATCGGGACCGGCTCTCGGCCGCGACGTCTCGCCGGTGAGCTTCCCGAAAAACTGCGGGAACGAGATCCATGCACCGGTCAGCGACAGCACGAACAACGGCAGCGCGATCCAGAAGCCGAACAGATGGTGAAGGTTCGTCTCGACATCTCGGTGCCGTCGGAACCGCAACCCGCGCGTCCACTTGCCCACCGTCGGCCACCACAGCCACAGCCCGGTAAAGCACGACACCATCATCGCGACGCCGATCCAGCCGACGATCGAGCGCCCGACGCCAGGCAGTTGCAGGCTCCCGTGCAGGACGTGGAGGAACCGCACGAGCCCGCCGTTCGACGGCGAAACCTCGAGCACACGCGCGGTCGGTGGATCGAGATACACCATAGTCCGCTGCGGCGGGCTGGGCCGAGTCGATGCGCTGGCCGAACTGGCCGCGACGACCACCGGACCGCCGTCATCGGGCATCGTCAAATTCGCAATCCGCTCGCCATGCTTCAGCGCCGCGCGCGCCGCCGCGACATAGCTGTCAGGCCCGACCACGGTCCTCCCCGAGACCGCATAGCGCGCCGGATCGACGATCCGGTCGAGCGCGTCGTGCCACACCAGCGCCGCGCCGCTGAGCGACAGCGGGATGATCAGGATCGCCAGCACCAGCCCGATCCACTTGTGGACCTGGAACCACGCGCGCCGCATCGCCAGCTTGCTCATTCGCCCATCACTCCGCCCTGTTCGCGCCGGCGTCGCAGGCGGATCGCCGCGCGTCAATCGCGGGTCAGGCGTCCGCCCAGCGGCGCAGCAGGTTGTGGTACACGCCGGTCAGCCGCACGGTCGCCGGATCGCCTTGGCCTTGTGCGGCCGCGACCGCCTGCACGCCCTGGTCGAGATCGAACAGGATCCGCCGGGCGCCGTCGTCGCGGACCATCGACTGGAGCCAGAAGAACGATGCAGTGCGTACCCCGCGCGTGACCGGCGTCACCCGGTGCAGGCTGGACGCGGGGTAGAGGACCATGTGCCCGGCGGGCAGCTTGACCGACTGTGGACCGAACTGATCCTCGATCACCAATTCGCCGCCGTCGTACGTCGCGGGATCGTCGAGGAAGAGCGTTGCGGACAGGTCGCTGCGGATGCGGAAATCAGTGCCGCGCTTCATCCGGATCGCGTTGTCGACGTGCAGCCCGAAATCCTGGCCGCCGGCGTAGCGGTTGAACAGCGGCGGAAACACTTTCAGCGGGAGCGCCGCCGCGACG
Organism: Sphingomonas sp. CFBP 13728; assembly: GCF_014841895.1. Classification (NCBI taxonomy): domain Bacteria; kingdom Pseudomonadati; phylum Pseudomonadota; class Alphaproteobacteria; order Sphingomonadales; family Sphingomonadaceae; genus Sphingomonas; species Sphingomonas sp. CFBP 13728. Next base: position 288,670 of record NZ_JACYUS010000002.1, read on the forward strand.
AACAAGGCCGATCGCCCGAGCGCGTCGAGCACGATCCCACCCGCCTCGCGCGCGGCCGCCGAGTCCTCGGGCAATTGTTCGTTGCGCTTGGCGAGCGCGCTTTGCGGCCCCGACGTGGCATTGCCGTCGATCCACTCGGCCTGATCGATCAGCGTGCGGACATGCGCGACACCGGCCGCATCGAGGACATCGGGGATCGCGATCAACATGCCATCACTCTAGAATGCGGCGGCGATACCGGCAAACGCCCTGTACCGCCGCCGAGCCTCACATGCTGTAGAACAGCGTCAGCCGCACCGAGCGCGCCTCGCCAGGCGTCGCCCAACCATTGTTGCGGATGCCGGTGTAATATTTCTCGTTGGTGAAGTTCTGCACGTTGAGCTGCGCGGTCAGGCCGTTGCCGACGGTGTAGGACAGGAAGGCGCGATGCGTCAGGTAATCCGCCGAGTCGAAGACCGGCGTCACGACCGTCGTCGGCGCGAGCGGGGTGGCCAACGCACTCTGGTTCAACGGGAACGCACCCTGATATGTCAGACCGTACCCAAGCTGTAGACCGAACGGCAGCGTGTAGGTCGCGAACAGGCTGCCCGAATGCTTCGGCGTATTCGCGAGCGCCTGCCCTGCCTGCGTATCGAGGATCGCGGCCGAGTTGCCGCACGCGTTGGTCGTCGTCGTGACCGTACCGACGGTCGTACGGACAGGCCCTGGATTGGCGAGACAGAAGTTCGAAACGCTCTGGATGATCTTCGCCTTCAGATACGTGTAGTTGGCGAAGATCGAGAAGGCGTGCGAAATGCTGCCGCTAGCGCCCAGCGCGATCCCGTCGACGCGCGAACGGCCGTCGTTGACGCCGAGAGTCGTGACGATCGGGTCGTTCGTGGCGACGCGGTAGTTGGTTCGCTCGTTACGGAACACGGCCGCGGTAAGTTGCAGCTTGCGCGAGAACAGGTCCGCCTTCGCGCCAAGTTCGTAGTTCACCGCCTTTTCCGGCTTTACGTCGCATGGGTCCAACTGACCCGCGGGCGCATTGATCAGCGTTCCGCAACCGAGCCGGACGGTCGCAGACGTCGGCGTGGTCGCATTGCCGTACGATGCATACAGGCTGACCGTCTCGATCGGCTTGAAGTTGATGCCGCCGCGGTACGAGAACAGGGTTTCGTCGCTCGTCTGGTTCAGGCCGCGCGTATAGGTGCCGAGCGTCGCGTCGGGCACGACCGAGAAGGTGTCGGCGCGGAACGTTCCCTTGGCATGTTCGTAGCGCAGGCCGAAATTGACCTCGATCTGCGGGATCACCTTGATCGTGTCGAAGGCGTAGACGGCCGCATTGCTGGTGGTGCCCTGCGACCGGCCGGCCTGGATCAAGTTAAATGCGCCGCTGTAGTCGGTGTTCGGGTTGGCGAGGTTGATCGGTGGCTGGGCGACCGTCGCACCGGTCGCGGTACGCAGCGTGTTGCCCGTGACGATGGTGTAATCCTCCTGCGCGAAGGACGCGCCGAGGACCAGCGTGTGCTCGAGCCCGGCGGTATCAAAGACCGAGCGGAGATCGGTCTGGTTGTAGAGAATTTGGTTTTCCTGGTTCCGCACGAAACCGCGCGGGCCACTGGGATAATAGGTGCCTGGAATGTTCTGCGGTCCGGTAGCGCTCGTCGCCGCGCACGTGAGAGGCGTGGTCGCGACGTTCGTCAGCGGCAATGGCTGGAACCCGGTCGACAGACAGAACACACCCTGCGGCGCGCTGGTCAACGAGTCCTGCTGAACGCGCTGCCACCGGCTCAGATTGCGGATCGAGACCTTGTCGGAGAAGCTGTGGCTGACCGTGGCGGTCGCCTGGTCGACGGTGATGTCCTGCGCGTCGAGGTTCCGGATGCCGTAATAGCCAGAATTGTCGGCACCCGGCAGCGGCCCGTTGTTCACCGCGTTACGGAAATACGGCACGCCGTAGACCGGAACGTTCTCGTCCTCCTGATGCAGATATTGCAACGTCAAGCTGGTCGGCCCTTCGACGCCGACGATCAGCGACGGCGCGACCGCCCAGCGCTTGTTATACTCGACGTCGCGGCCCGGAATGTCGTTCTTGTGCGCGACTGCGTTGAGGCGGACCGCGACCAGATCGCTGACCCGGACGTTCGAATCGATTGTCGTGCGGTAATAATCGTCGCTGCCAACGCCGCCGGATACCACCGTCAGCGTCTCCGCCTGCGGGCGCTTGGTCACGAGGTTGATCGTGCCGCCGACCGATCCGCCGCCGCCGAACACGCTGTTCGCGCCGTTATAGACCTCGACCTGTTGCAGGTTGAAGGTCTCGCTGCGGCTATACTGTGCGCTGTCGCGGACGCCGTCGATCGTGATGTCGTTGTTGGCCGAATAGCCGCGCAAGTTGATGCTGTCGCCGTAGCCGCCGCCGCCTTCGCCCGCGCCGAAGGTGATGCCGGGGATCGTCTGCAACACGTCGCGCAGGGTCAGCAGGTTCTGCTTGCGGATCGTCTGGTCGCCAATAATCGTCACGGTCTGCGTGGTGTCTAGCAGGCTGCGCGTTGCCTTCGGGCTCTCCAGCGTGGTCGCGGGCGCGTTTTTGCCGTTGACGACAATCTCGTCGCGCTCGAGCTGCTTGTCCTGATCGTCCGTCGCGTGAACCTTGGCTGCTTCGGCAGGGCGATCGGCGGCATGGGCCGGCGCGCTGGCGATGAATCCAACGCACGAAAGCGCCAGAAATGCAGGCGCGGCGGATGAGCGCGACGAGAAACCGGACATGCGAAACCCCTTGATAGTTGGGGGCTCGCTATTGAGAGTCGTTCGCACTGTCAACGCTATTGCGACTGGTTATCACATATTGTTACTGAAGAGCCATGTTCTCAACGCGCTAGCGAGGTTGGGGGGATCGTGCGCGACAATGCGGATCGCGTCGATCTCGGCAACGAGCGCGGATAGCGGCAGCCCGTGGCGCACCGCGTCGGCTTCCAGCGCCTGCCAGAATACGGGCTCTAGGCTGATCGAGGTCTGGTGGCCGGCAATCGTGATCGATCGTTTTACCGGGCCGTGAAACCCGTCCGATGGCGCGACGATCCCCGGCCCCTCGCTCAAGCCGTGATCACTCGGTGTCGAACAGCGAGGCCAGCTGTTCGATGATCGTGCCGCCGAGCTGCTCGACGTCCATGATCGTCACGGCGCGCGCGTAATAACGGGTGACGTCGTGACCGATGCCGATCGCGACCAGTTCGACCGGCGACTTGCTCTCGATCCAGCCGATCACCTGGCGCAGATGGCGTTCGAGATACGAACCCGAGTTCACGCTGAGCGTCGAATCGTCGACCGGCGCGCCGTCGCTGATCACCATCAGGATGCGACGTTCCTCGGGCCGTGCGACCAGACGCGCATGCGCCCACATCAGCGCTTCGCCGTCGATATTCTCCTTCAGCAACCCCTCGCGCATCATCAGGCCGAGTGAATTCCGCGCGCGCCGCCACGGCTCGTCGGCACGCTTGTAGACAATGTGGCGAATGTCGTTGAGCCGACCTGGCTGCGGCGGACGGCCAGCGGCCAGCCACGTCTCACGGCTCTGCCCGCCCTTCCAGGCGCGTGTGGTGAAGCCAAGGATCTCGGTCTTCACGCCGCAGCGTTCCAGCGTGCGCGCGAGGATGTCCGCGCTGATCGCCGCGATCGAGATCGGGCGCCCGCGCATCGATCCCGAATTATCGATTAGCAGCGTCACGACGGTGTCACGGAAGTCGGTCTCCCGTTCGGCCTTGTAGCTGAGCGACAGCGTCGGGTTGACGATCACGCGTGCGAGGCGCGCTGCGTCGAGGATACCCTCCTCCTGGTCGAAATCCCACGACCGCGACTGCTGCGCCATCAGCCGCCGCTGCAGCCGGTTGGCAAGCTTCGACACGGTCGATTGCAGGTGCACGAGCTGCTGGTCGAGATAACCGCGCAGGCGTGCCAGTTCGTCGGCGTCGCATAGCTCGGTGGCGGCGATCACCTCATCGAACTGCGTCGTCCACGGCTTGTAGTCGAACGCGCCACCCATGTCCGCGAAGGGACGGTTCGGGCGGACCGGCTGCATGCCTTCCTCGCCGTCGTCGCCCGGCTCGCCGTCGATGTCGTCCATCGACTCGTCGCTCTGCTCCTGGCCGTCGCTTTCCTCGTTCTGCTGCTCGGATTGTTCGCCGCGTGCCTCGACTTCGCCCTGGCCGTCCTCGCCCTGGTCGTCGCCTTCGTCCCCCTCGTCCTGCTGCTGCTCGTCGGTGCCCTCGTCCTCGGAGCCGCCTTCGTCGCTCTCCTCGGGGACCTGATCGCCTTCGACCAGTTCGAGCTCCTGCAGCATCTTCCGCGCAAGACCCTGGAACGCCTTCTGGTCGTCGAGCGCATAGGCCAGCGCGTCGAGATCGGTCTTGCTCTCGATCCACTCGCGGACGAGCGCGAGGCCGGGCGCGGCGATCGCGGGGGATTCCAGTCCGGTCAGCCGCTCGCGCACCATCAGGCCAAGCGCGGTCGACAGCGGCACTTCGTCGCGATTGCGCGCGCGTGTGATCGGGTCGGCGCGCAGACGTACATCGAGCGCGCGGTCGAGGTTCTCGGTGATGCCCGCATAGCCACGCGAGCCGAGCGCCTCGACGCGCGCGGTCTCGACGGAATCGAACACCGCACGCGCCACCGCCTCGATCGGCGCCGCACGATTATGCAGCGCGATGTCGTGATGCTTCAATCGCAGCGCGAATCCGTCGGCAAACCCACGCGCCTCCGCGACCTGCTCCAGCGGCAGGGCACGCGCGGGCATCGGCACCTTGATGTGCTTGCCCGACTGTGTCGGCGCGTCCGCGGTGAAGGCGAGTTCAACCTCCGGTTCCTCCGAGATCGCACGCGCGGTGCCGGCAAGAACCGCCTTAAAGCGATCGAGAGGGGTTTCGTTGGCCAAAGGTTTAGGCCTTGCCCACCACGCTCTCGGGGAGGTCCTTGCCGAACACGCGCTGGTAATATTCGGCGACCAGCGACCGCTCCGCCTCGTCGCACTTGTTGAGGAAGCTCAACCGGAACGCGAAGCCGACGTCACCGAAAATCAGCGCGTTCTGCGCCCAAGTGATCACCGTGCGCGGGCTCATCACGGTCGAGATGTCGCCGTTGACGAAGCCCTTGCGCGTCATGTCGGCGACGCGGACCATGTTCTCGACGGTCTTCTTGCCCTCGGGCTTGTCATATTCGCCGGACTTGGCGAGCACGATCTGCGCCTCGACCTTGGCGGGCAGATAGTTGAGCGTGACGACGATGTTCCAGCGGTCCATCTGGCCCTGGTTGATCTGCTGCGTGCCGTGATACAGCCCGCTTGTATCGCCGAGGCCGACCGTGTTGGCGGTCGCGAACAGGCGGAACCAAGGGTTCGGGCGGATCACGCGGTTCTGGTCGAGCAGAGTCAGCTTGCCTTCGGTCTCCAGCACGCGCTGGATCACGAACATCACGTCCGGGCGGCCGGCATCATATTCGTCGAACACAAGCGCGGTTGGCGTCTGTAATGCCCAGGGCAGCAGGCCTTCGCGGAACTCGGTGATCTGCTGGCCGTCCTTCAGGACGATCGCATCGCGGCCGATCAGGTCGATGCGGCTGATATGCGCGTCGAGGTTGATGCGGATGCACGGCCATTTCAGCCGCGCCGCGACCTGCTCGATATGCGTCGACTTGCCGGTGCCGTGATAGCCCTGGACCATCACGCGACGGTTATGCGCAAACCCGGCGAGGACGGCGAGCGTGGTGTCGGCATCGAAGACGTACGCCGGATCGAGATCGGGCACGCGCTCGTCGGCTTCGGAGAAGGCCGGCACTTCCATGTCGGAATCGATCCCGAACATCTCGCGCACCTTCACCATGCGGTCGGGTGCGTCGAGGATCGTGGTCTCGCGGCTATCGGGCTGGGTATTCGGGATATCGGTCATGTTGGCCTCGTGTTCCCGGTAGCTCTAGTGCAAGCACGGGGCGTTACTCAACCGCCACCTTTGCGAGCAGCGTGAAGAGTGTGACGAACCGCTCGGCAGGCGCTCGGTTCCCTTGGGATCGCCACAGGTCCACCGCCAACCGCCGTTCGGACGAGATTTTGCACGATCACGGGACTTCATGGTAATTTAGATCACCATCGACGGCATCCGATACGAACTCCGAGTCGAACCAGGAGGCCCCGAGGCGAACCAGGAGCGTTGCCGTGAGCAAGATGATCTTCGTGAATCTGCCTGTCGCCGACGTCGCCAGCGCGACCACGTTCTACACGGCGATCGGGTTCGAGAAAAACGCGATGTTCTCGACCGAGCAGGCTTCGGCGATGGCGTGGTCCGACACGATCTCCGTCATGCTGCTCGACCACGGCTTCTATTCGACCTTCACGACCAAGCGAATCATCGATGCGAAGACGACCAGCGGCATGCTGCTGGCCTTGTCCTTCGACGACCGGGCGGAGGTCGATGCGATTACCGACGCAGCCGTGGCGGCAGGGGGGCGTGAATTGCACGACCCCGAGGACCTGGGCTTCATGTACAGCCGCGCCTTCGAGGATCTCGACGGCCATGGCTGGGGCCCGTTCTTCATGGACATGGCAGCCGCAGCCGCGACGATGGGCCAGACCGGTCCCGACTGATCCGTTCTACGCGGCAGTACGGATCGAAACCTGCCCCTCGCATAGCGCCTGGTATCTCAGGCGAACGCGGTTGCGCCCTTCAGGTGCTGGTACGCCGCGATCACCTTTTGCAATTCCGCCTCGTGCGCACGGTCGCCGCCGTTACGATCGGGATGATAGCGGCGGACGAGTTCGCTGTAGCGTTTGCGCAGCGCCGTCCGGTCAGTGTCCGTGCCGAGCCCGAGCACGCGCAACGAGCGCCGCTCGCCGTCGGACAGCACGCGGCCGTCCTTGCGCGCCGCCGCCATCCGCTCGCCGAACCTTGCACCGATCGCATCGATCGGGTCGGCGAAGTCCGCCCATTTCGGCGGGGTGTCGCCGCCGCCGTGCGCGAATGCCCGCGTCTCGCGTTCCCAGCCCGCCAACGGGCGCTGCGCATAGTGGATCTCGTCCGCGGTCATGCCGTCGAAGAAATTATACCCCGAATTGAACGCGCGGACATGCTCGAGGCAGAACCAGCGGAACTGCGGCGGGCCGCCGTCGCTCGGTCCTTCGAGCGGGGGCGCGCGGAATTCGCCGGGCTCCTGGCAGTCGCGCCACATGCAGACGCGCCCCGTCCCTTCCACGCGGCCGTGAAACCGTGGGCTGGGGCGTTCTTTCCGCTCTTTTCGCCCATCGTTTGTGTATCCGTCGTCCGCCACCGGCTCCCCGCGCTTCCAAAACGGGCTATATAAGGAGCATGACAGACCTCGCCACCGGCTCCGTACAGGACCAGATCACCGCCCGCCTTACCGCGACACTCGCCCCGACGCAGCTGACCGTCGTCAACGAGAGCGGGCTTCACGCCGGCCACATGGGCGACGACGGCACCGGCGAGACGCATTTTCGCGTCGAGGTGGAAACGCCGCAGTTCGAAGGCCTTAATCGTGTCGCGCGCCAGCGGCTCGTGAACCAGGCGCTCGCCGAACTGTTGAGCACGAAGATTCACGCGCTCGCCATCAAGGCGCGCGCGCCTGGGGAGATTTGATGGCGTACAAGCTCTGGTACTGGCCCTCCCTCCAAGGACGCGGCGAGTTCGTCCGCCTCGCGCTCGAAGGCGCCGAGATCGCGTATGAGGATTGCGCGCGTGGCGTAGGCGAAGAGGGTTTGCTGGCCGATCTCAACGACCGCACCGGACGGACGCCGTTCGCGCCGCCGTATCTGGAGCTTGATGGCCTAGTGATCGCGCAGGTCGCCAATATCCTGATGTATCTCGGCGAGCGCCACGGCCTCGCGCCGTCGAACATGGCGGACCGGCTGTGGCTCAACCAGCTCCAGCTCACGATCGCCGACCTCGTCGCGGAGGTCCACAACGTCCATCATCCGGTCGCGATGATGGACTATTACGACGACCAGAAGCCCGAGGCCGCGCGGGCTGCCAAGCAGTTCCGCGAAGCGCGGATGCCGAAGTATCTCGGCCATTTCGAGGATGCCGCGCAGGCCAATGCGGGCGACTGGCTGATCGACCACAAATGGAGCTACGCCGACACGTCGCTGTTTCAGGTGATCGAGGGGCTGCGGTACATGTTTCCGCAGCGGATGAAGACGCTCGAACCTGACTATCCGAATTTGGTCCGTATCCATGATCAGGTCGCGGCGCTGCCGAGCATCAAGGCGTATTTGAAAGGCGACCGCCGCCTCGCCTTCAACACCGACGGCATCTTCCGTGCCTATCCGGAGCTGGATGCCGAATGAGCCATTATCGATCCTCCCCCGCCAGGGGGAGGTGGATCGCGCAGCGAGACGGAGGGGGCGGTAGACGATGATCGCTGTTCCGTGTCCTCCCCCTCCGTCAGGCTATGCCTGCCACCTCCCCCTGGCGGGGGAGGATAAATGAGCGAGCGGACCCCGCGCCCGGCAGCTAGGATACTTCTCGTCGACGGCCAAAACCGCGTGTTGATGTTCCGCTTCACGCCGGCCGATCGCCCGCCGCTCTGGTGCACGCCGGGCGGCGCAGTCGATCCGGGCGAGAGCTACGCCGCCGCCGCTCGCCGCGAACTGTGGGAAGAAGTCGGCCTCGACATCGACTGCGGCCCCGAAGTCGCTCGCCGCGTCGTCGACTTCCGCACCTTCGAGGGCGTAGAGGTCACCGCCGACGAACGCTATTTCCGGATCGACGTCGACAGCTGCGACGTAAAAGCCGGCAATCTCACTGAACAGGAGAAGCAACTGCTCGTCGGTCACCGCTGGTTTTCCCGAAACGACATCGTCGCGCATGACGAAACGCTCTATCCAGCAGACCTGGTCGAACTCCTCGACGCCACGGAACCTGCCAAGGGATAACGCCATGCTCGATGATTTCGTCCTCCAGACCATCCTGCCGTCGACGCACGATCTCGGCGGCTTCAAGGTCCACCGCACGCTGCCGAACAAGGCGCGGACGATGGTCGGCCCGTTCCTGTTCTTCGACCAGATGGGCCCCGCGCATCTCGAAATCGGGCAAGGCATCGACGTGCGCCCGCATCCGCATATCAACCTGTCGACCGTGACGTATCTGTTCGACGGCGCGATCGACCACCGCGATTCGCTCGGTACGCAGGCGCGGATCGAGCCGGGCGCGGTGAACCTGATGACCGCGGGCCACGGCATCGTCCATTCAGAGCGCTCGCCCGGTGACGAGCGTGCCGAGGGGCCGAACCTGTCGGGTATCCAGACCTGGCTGGCGATGCCCGAGGCGGTCGAGGAGATCGATCCCGCGTTCGAGCACGTCACCAAGGCGCAGCTGCCGACGATCGAGGCGCACGGCGCTCGCTCGCGGATCATCATGGGGAGCTTGTGGGGCCAGACCGCGCCGACCACGACCTATTCGGGGACGATCTACGCCGACGTCGCGCTCGATCCGGGCGCGAGCGTGCCGATCGACGCGGCGGCCGAGGAGCGCGCGATCTACCTCGCGATGGGCGAGGCGACGCTGGAAGGCGTGAAGCTGGAGCCGCAGGTGCTGTATGTGCTCCGCCCCGGAATCTCGGCGACGCTTCGGTCCGCGCATGGTGGCCGCGCGATGTTGTGCGGCGGCGATGCGTTCACGACGCCACGCCACGTCTGGTGGAACTTCGTCAGCTCGAACCGCGATCGTATCGAGCAGGCGAAACGCGACTGGAACGCGGGCAACTTCCCGAAAGTACCCGGCGACGAGAAGGAATGGATCGAGATCCCGGCGATCCCGAAGACGGTCAGCTATCCGTGATCTCTCCCCCTCCCGCAAGCGGGAGGGGGTAGGGGGTGGGCACACGCTATCGCCACCCGCTTCGTTTGAAACTGGCCGCGAGCCCACCCCCAGCCCCTCCCGTAAACGGGAGGGGAGATACGCCTTCTGCTCCCCTCCCGCTTGCGGGAGGGGTCGGGGGAGGGCATGTTCTAAGTGCAGCGCGACGGGTAGGCCCTCCCCTAACCCCTCCCGCCAACGGGAGGGGAATCATGTCGGACCTGCAACGCATCGCGTTATCCACCGGAGTCGATCTCGACATCGCGATCAGCGGCGACCCCGCGTCCCCGCCAATCATCCTGCTCCACGGCTTCCCCGAATCGCACCGCACCTGGCGCGACATCGCCCCCGACCTTGCCCGCGACCATTACGTGATCGCGCCCGACCAACGCGGCTTCGCACGCTCCTCCAAACCAGAGGGCGTCGACAGCTACACCCCCGACAAGATCGTCGCCGACCTGATCGCGCTCGCCGACCATCTCAAGATCGACCGCTTCACGCTGGTCGGCCACGACTGGGGCGGCGCGGTCGCCTGGATGGCCGCGTTTCGCCACCCCGAGCGCATCGCGAAGCTCGTCATCATCAACGCCCCCCACCCGCTCGTCTTCCAGCGGACCATGTTCGACGACCTCGAACAGCGCGCCGCCAGCCAGTATATCCGCGCCTTCCGCAACCCCGATCTCGAAAAGCACATCGAGTCGATCGGCCTCGAAACCTTCTTCGACACCAGTTTCTCGAAACACGCCGATCTCGCCGCGATGGCCGAGGACAAGGCCGCCTATCTCGACGAATGGGGCCAGCCCGGCGCGATCACCGGCATGCTCAACTGGTACCGCGCGAGCGCGATCGTCGTTCCCGAAATGGACGAGACGCCGCCCCGCCCGGCCTTTCTCGATGCACCGTTTCCGCCGACCGCGATGCCAGTGCTGGTGATCTGGGGAATGAAGGACAGCGCATTGCTGCCGAGCCAGCTCGACCTCGCCGCCTATGTTCCCGACCTCACGATCGAGAAGATCGACGCGGGGCATTTTGTGCCGTGGCAAAAGCCCGACGCAGTGATCGCCGCCATGCGCCGCTGGGGGATCTGAGCTAGCGAAGGATGTTACGGCACTCTCGACGTTCCGTCATCCTGACCACGGTGCGGGAATATTGCGCGCACCTGTCTAAATCCTGACCACCGCATTCGGAAAGCGTTCAGCGGGCGGGGAGCAAAACCCTGTTTATGCCGTTGATTCGGCGTCGATATAGGAGAGCAGTCATGCGTAAGATCATCCTCGCGGCCGTTGCCGCCGCTACCCTCGTCCCCACCATCGCAACCGCGCAGAGCTACGGTGAAGCGCGCCGCAGCCAGCGTGAAATCCTTGAAAGCCGGCGCGACCTGAACGACGCGCGTCGCTATGGCGATCGCCGAGACGTCCGCGAAGCCCGCCAGGAACTGCGCGAAGACCGCCGCGAGGCCCGCGAGGACTGGCGCGATTATCGTCGCACGCATGGTGATATCTATCGCCGCCCCGCCTATGTCGGCCCGCGCGGCTATCGCTATCGCCCGGTAACCGTCGGCTACCGCTTCGCGCCGAACTATTACGGCCGCCAATACTGGATCAACGACTATCAGACCTATCGCCTGTCGCGCCCGGCCTACGGGTATCAGCGCTGGGTCCGCTATGGCCGCGACGTCGTACTGGTCGACACGCGCTCGGGCCGCGTCGTGCAGGTGAACAACGGCTTCTTCTACTAAGACCTTTTACGAAGTTCGGGCGGCCCGGGAGCGATCCCGGCCGCTCTCGTATCTGGCGCCTCAGTCTTTCTCGTAGGCGCCACGTCGCATGACGTAGTCACGCGTCTCGTACGGCGCGGAGAGCCCCTCGACCCAGGCGCCATGCGCATGGGTCAGCGCGACCAGTTCCATCGCCCGCTCGCCCGGCCATCCGCGCACGCGGACCTCGTGGCGGTGCAGGTCGCGGTTCGGCTCCATCATGACCCACCCGAGCGGTCGCTCCACCGTCGCCCGCGCCCCCGCCGCGTCCATCGCGACCCGGATCCGCTCGCGGGAGGTCGCCGGCAGATACTGCCACACCACCGAATGCATCAGCGCGCGCGTAACGCCGTCCGGCTGCGGCTCGGCCAACCGCGCCTCGACCCAGTCGGCGGCATCGCCTTCGACCAGATCGACGCCGCCCTTGCGCACCATCGCGATCGCCGCAGCCAGCCGCGCCTGTCGCTCGACCGCGTCGACCCAGACATACGCCTCGAGCCGCGCCGCTGCGGCCGGATCGGCGACGTCCACCGGGTGGATATCGACGCCGCGTGTCGACTCGATCTCCACCGGAGGGCCTGGCGGCGGCGCGCCCCGCCATTCGGGGTGGATAGTCACAGGCGACGCCGATGGCCCGACATTCACACCGCCAAGATCGAACCGATAGCGATCGATCAGGAGGTTCAGCCCGGCGCTAGACCCGATCTCCAGCACCTCGAACCGCGGCCCGTATCGCTCGGCCAAGTGCAGGATGCCGGTCATCATGCCCGCCGACCGCGCCGCCTCGTTGGTCTGCGGCGGTCCCTCGAGCCACGGCAGCAACGCCGCATCCTGTGCGACGAGCGTTGCCTTTAGTATCGCGACGATCCGCGCCGGGTCGGTTTCTACGCCGGCGAATACGGCAGAAAGCTCCGGATCGACGCCCGCGCGATGCAGTGCGTGCAGTCCACCCACCAGCCGTAACGCCAAGGCAACCGCGACCGGCTCGCCCGCCCAGTCGAGCACCCGCCGCCCCGTCTCGCTGTCCCGATCGAGCGACTCCGCCAGCGCGCTGCAAACCCGCGCCGTGATCGGCGCATCCATCGCGGCGCAATACCCCGTCTGAATTCCGAACGCTGAGCAACTTGCCATTACATTTGCCATACGCACGTTGTTGCACCCGCCATGCCCCCCCCGTAAAGCCCGGCGCGTGCCAGATACTCAGCCCCCCTCCCAGATCATCATCGCCGTCCCCAAGGGACGCATCCTTGCCGAGGCCTTGCCGTTGCTCGCGCGCGCCGGGGTTCATCCCGAAGCGTCGTTCTCGGACGAAAACTCGCGTGCGTTGCGCTTTGCGACCAACGATCCGGCGATCTCGCTGATCCGGGTACGCGCGTTCGACGTCGCCACGTTCGTCGCGCACGGGGCGGCTCAGTTGGGGATCGTCGGGTCGGACGTGATCGCCGAGTTCGGCTATTCGGAACTCTACGCGCCGGTCGACCTCGGCATCGGGCATTGCCGGCTGTCGGTCGCCGAACCCGCCGAGATGGCGGCGCAGGATGATCCGCGCGGCTGGAGCCATGTCCGCGTCGCGACCAAATATCCGCATGTGACCGCCGCGCATTTCGCCTCGCGGGGCGTGCAGGCGGAGTGCGTAAAGCTCAACGGTGCCATGGAGTTGGCGCCGACGCTGGGCCTCGCGCCACGCATCGTCGATCTCGTGTCATCGGGGCGGACGTTGCTGGAGAACGGCTTGGTCGAGGTCGAGACGATCATGGAGGTGACCAGCCGCCTGGTGGTCAACCGCGCTGCGATGAAGACGCGCGCGCGGGTCGTGCCGTTGGTCGAGGCGTTCCGTCGTGCGGTCGAGCAGGAGATCGCAGCATGACGGCGCTCTTCTGCCCCCCTTCCCGCAAGCGGGAAGGGGCCGGGGGTTGGGCTCTCGCTATCCTCGACCAAAACGCTCGCGGTGAACGCGTCCCCACCCCCAGCCCCTCCCGCATGCGGGAGGGGGGCAAGTGATCCGCCTCTCTACCTCGGATGTAGATTTCGCCGCTCGCTTCACCGCGCTGGTCGAGGACCGTCGCGAGTCCGACGCGGGCGTCACGCAGGACGTCGCCGCGATCATCGCGGCCGTCCGCCGCGACGGTGAGACCGCGCTCCGCGACCTCACGGAGAAGCACGACCGCCACGACCTCGAAGCCACGGGCTGGCAAATCGACGCCGCCGACTGCAAAGCCGCGTTCGAGGCACTCGATCCCGACCTCCGCACCGCGCTCGAACTCGCCGCGACCCGGATCCGCGCATATCACGAGAAACAGCGTCCGCTCGACAGCGACTCGGTCGACTCGGCGGGCGTGAGGCTCGGCGCGCGCTGGTTGCCGGTCGACGCCGCCGGCATCTACGTCCCCGGTGGACGCGCCGCCTACCCCTCGTCGCTGCTGATGAATGCGATCCCCGCCAAGGTTGCGGGCGTCGGCCGTCTCGCGATGGTCACGCCGACCCCGGACGGTCAGATCAACCCGCTGGTCCTCGCCGCCGCACATCTCGCGGGCGTCGATGAAGTCTGGCGGGTCGGTGGCGCGCAGGCTGTCGCAGCGCTCGCGTACGGCGCAGGCCGGATCAAGCCGGTCGACGTGATCACCGGCCCCGGCAACGCCTGGGTCGCCGAAGCCAAGCGCCAGGTCTACGGCGTCGTCGGCATCGACATGGTCGCGGGCCCTTCCGAGATCGTCGTCGTCGCGGACGCGCTCAACGACCCCGAATGGACCGCCGCCGACCTGCTCAGCCAGGCTGAGCATGACACGACCACGCAGTCGATCCTGTTCACTGACGACGCAGCGTTCGCCGACAAGGTGACGGACGCCGTGGACCGCCAGTTGCGCGACCTCGCCACCGAAGCCGTCGCGCGCGTCGCTTGGGACACCAACGGCGCGATCGTTGTCGTGGAGACGCTGGCGGACGCGATCCCGCTGGTCGACCGCCTCGCTGCCGAGCACCTCCAGCTGGCGATCCCCGACCCGCAAGGCTTCTTCGATCGCATCCGCCACGCCGGTTCGGTGTTCCTCGGCCGCTACACCCCCGAGGCGATCGGCGATTACGTCGCCGGCCCGAACCACGTCCTCCCCACCGGCCGCCGTGCGCGATTTGCGTCGGGGCTGTCCGTGCTCGACTTCATGAAGCGCACCAGCTTCCTGGCGTTGGACGAAGCGGCGTTGCGCGAACTCGGACCCGCGACCGTCGCTCTGGCCAACGCCGAAGGGCTCCCGGCGCACGCAACATCGGTGGCTTTGCGGTTACGGCTCAACAGCTAGTTTTGTTCACGCGGAGGCGCGGAGACGCGGAGACGCGGAGGTGTTGCGGGCGGCGCAGCCGCTTCGATCGCCTCCTTGGCCGGTTATTGCAGGGCCGCTGCGCGGCAAGGTCGACACCTCCGCGGCTCTGCGTCTCCGCGTGAACAAATCTTCTTCGACTCCCCGCACCGAAACGCAAAGGGCTGACACACAGCCCCCCCGCGCCTACAGGCAACCGCTTATGACTCGAACCGCCCCCCGCACCAAAGCGCGTGCCGCCGCTCGCCTCGCCGCCGTCCAGGCGACTTACCAGCACGAGATGGAGGGCACCGCGATGCCCGTCCTGCTCAATGAATTCCACCAGCACCGGCTCGGCGCGACGATCGAAGACGTCGAATATGCCGAGGCCGACGTCGATTTCTTCGACGACCTCGTGACCGGCGCCAACGCGCGCGCCGGAGAGATCGACGTGCTGATCGAGGGCAAGCTCGCCAAGGGCTGGACGCTCGCGCGGCTCGACAAGCCGATGAAGGCGATCATCCGCGTCGGCACGTACGAATTGTTGGCGCGCAAGGACGTGCCGGTCGCCGCGGTGATCAGCGAGTATGTCGATGTGGCGCATGCGTTCTACGACAAGCGGGAATCTGGGTTCGTGAACGGGCTGCTCGACGGCATTGCGAAAGAAGTGCGGGCCTGACGAACTCCCTCTCCCCTCCGGGGAGAGGGTCGGGTGAGGGGCTGTACCGGGCGATGCGCTGTGTGGCAGCCCCTCACCCCAGCCCTCTCCCCGGAGGGAGAGGGAGCAGAGAGTGAACGAAGCCGAGTTTATTGCCGCTCTCCGCCGGCTCCCGCTGCACCCGGCGGCGCGTGGCCTCAACGACGATACCGCGCTGCTCGACGCAGGCCCGCTCGTCGTAACCACTGACACGCTCGTCGAAGGCGTGCACTTCCTCCCGACCGACCCCGCGCAGGACGTCGCGTGGAAGCTGGTCGCGACCAACCTCTCCGATCTGGCCGCCAAGGGCGCCAGGCCCGAAGGCATCCTCCTCAACTACCCGCTTGGCGACGATGCTTGGGATCACGCTTTTCTCGAAGGGCTCGCGGAAGTCCTGACGGCCTTCGACACGCGCATCATCGGCGGCGACACCGTGACGCTTCCACCGAATGCGCCGCGGGTCCTGACGGTCACCGCGTTCGGCAGCGACGCCGCCGCCCCTGCCCGCAACGGCGCACGGGTAGGCGACGCGCTCTACGTCACCGGCACAATCGGCGATGCCGGTGCGGGGCTAGCCATCGCACTCGGTACACGAGGCCCAGCGGAACTGCTCGCCGCATACCGGCGCCCGCAGCCACGGCTCGGCGACGGCCGCATCCTCGGTCCCCAGGTCCATGCGATGATGGACGTCTCCGACGGGCTGCTCATCGACTCGTCCCGCATGGCGCTCGCCAGTGGCCTCGCCGTCAGCATCGACCTCGCGCGCATCCCCCTCTCCGACGCCTATCGCACCTTCTCCGGCGACTGGATCGCCGCGACCACTGCGGGAGACGACTACCAACTCCTTTTTGCTGCACCGCAAGATTTCGTGACCGACGCCACTCTGATCGGCGCGTTTTCAGCCGGCGCGGGGCTTACCCTTCACGATTCCGGCAAACCCGTCCCGCTCCCACCAAGTCTAGGCTACGAGCACAAACCCCGAGGATAACTTGCGCAATGCCCCTGCACTGGTAGGTTCCTTACATCGGGACTCGGCAAAGCCGGGACCGGAGAGGACCTGACAAGAGGGATAGCGCCGTATGACGACCGTCTATTTGGCCATGATCTGCGGCGTCATCGCCGTCCTATATGGTTTCGTCACCAGTCGACAGGTGCTCGCCGCCTCCCCCGGCAACGCAAAGATGCAGGACATTGCCGCCGCCATCCAGGAAGGCGCGAAGGCCTATCTCGGGCGCCAATACACCACGATTGCGATCGTCGGAATCATCGTCGCGGCGATCCTACTCTTCGCGCTCGGTATGATATCTACGATCGGCTTCGTCATCGGCGCGGTGCTGTCGGGCGTCGCGGGCTATGTCGGGATGAACATCTCGGTCCGCGCCAACGTCCGCACCGCGGAGGCTGCGCGCACGTCGCTGCAGGCCGGACTGACGATGGCGTTTCGATCGGGCGCGGTCACCGGCATGCTCGTGGCGGGTCTCGGCCTGCTCGCGATCAGCGCGTTCTTCTGGTACCTCACCGGCCCCGCAGGCCACGCCCCCAACGACCGTATCATCGTCGAGGCGCTCACCGCGCTCGCGTTCGGCGCCTCGCTGATCTCGATCTTCGCACGGCTCGGCGGCGGCATCTTCACCAAGGCGGCGGACGTCGGCGCGGATCTGGTCGGCAAGGTCGAGGCCGGCATTCCCGAGGACGACCCCCGCAACCCCGCCGTCATCGCGGACAATGTCGGTGATAACGTCGGCGACTGCGCGGGCATGGCCGCCGATCTGTTCGAGACGTACGTCGTCACGCTCGGCGTCACGATGATCTCGATCGCGCTGCTGATCCAGGCGAGCGGCGCCGAACTGATGCGGCTGATGACTCTCCCGCTGCTCGTCGGCGGCGTGTGCATCGTCACCTCGATCATCGGCACGTACATGGTGCGGCTCGGTGGCGGCAGCATCATGGGCGCGCTCTACAAGGGCTTCTTCACCTCGACGATCCTGTCGATCCCGGCGATCTATCTCGCCACCCAGCACGTGCTCGGCGACCTCCACCGCGTGATCGGCGGCGCGGGCTTTCTCGATCCCGCGACCGACGATCTCACCACGCAGGCCGCCCCGTCGCTGACGCAGAGCTTCACCGGCATGGACCTGTTCTGGTCGATGATGATCGGGCTCGTCGTCACCGGATTGATCGTGTGGATCACCGAATATTACACCGGCACCAATCACCGCCCGGTCCAGTCGATCGCGAAGGCGTCCGAGACCGGCCACGGCACCAACGTCATCCAGGGGCTGGCGATCAGCCTCGAATCCACCGCGCTGCCGACACTGGTGATCGTCGTAGCCGTGATTGTCGCGTACCAGTTGGCCGGGATCATCGGCATCGCCTTTGCCGCGACCGCGATGCTCGCCCAGGCCGGCATGGTCGTCGCGCTCGATGCCTACGGACCGGTCACCGACAACGCAGGCGGCATCGCCGAGATGGCCGGCCTGCCCGACGACGTCCGCCAGCGGACCGACGCGCTCGACGCGGTCGGCAACACCACCAAGGCGGTCACCAAGGGCTACGCGATCGGCTCGGCCGGGCTCGCCGCGCTCGTCCTGTTCGGCGCGTACACCACCGATCTCGCGACGTACTTCCCCGATGTCACGGTCGATTTCAGCCTGTCCAATCCGTACGTCATCGTCGGGCTGCTCCTGGGTGCGCTGCTACCGTATCTGTTCGGCGCATTCGGGATGACAGCGGTGGGTCGCGCGGCCGGCGCGGTCGTCGAGGAAGTCCGCGAGCAGTTCCGCAACAACCCCGGCATCATGCTCGGCACCAGCCGGCCCGATTACGCACGGACGGTCGACCTCGTGACCAAGGCGGCAATCCGCGAGATGATCGTGCCCTCGCTTCTCCCCGTCCTGAGCCCGCTCGCCGTCTATTTCATCATTACCGCGGTCGCGGGCCAGGCCGCCGGCTTCGCGTCGCTCGGCGCGATGCTGCTGGGCGTGATCGTCTCGGGGCTGTTCGTCGCGATCTCGATGACGAGTGGCGGCGGCGCCTGGGACAACGCCAAGAAATACATCGAGGACGGCCATCACGGCGGCAAGGGCTCCGAAGCGCACAAGGCCGCGATCACCGGCGACACCGTCGGCGATCCCTACAAGGACACCGCCGGCCCCGCGGTGAACCCGATGATCAAGATCACCAATATCGTCGCGCTGCTCCTGCTAGCAGCCCTCGCTGGCAGCGGAGGCTGAAGCGCAAGCCGCAGCAAGCGCGACCGGCCGGCGGGGGCGCCGACGCCCCCGACCGACGGCGCGGCTTTGCCGCGACGCCCTTCGCGCCACTCTACCAACGGCAAAGCCAACTGATCCGTTTCGGAGCAGACCGCGGCGGAACATTCGCGGATTTGCTCGGGTTCGCACCTACCTCCGGACGACGGTCGACTGATCCCACTTACTCTGCGACCGGATGAACCACCAGGTCGCAGCCTCATCCGACATTCCCCGTTCGTCGGATATAGACGCCTTCATCGCCCGCTGGCGTGCCAATGAAGGCGGCGCCGAACGCGCCAACTTTCCGCTGTTCCTTACCGAGCTCTGCCGGCTGATCGACGTCCCGGTGCCCGATCCCGCCGACGCGACGCACGATCGCAACGACTATGTCTTCGAACGCGCGGTCAGGCTGGAGGATCTGGGCGGCCTGCAGCGCAACGGCCGGATCGACCTCTATCGTCGCGGCTGCTTCGTTCTCGAAGCCAAGCAGAGCCGTGAGCGCGGTGGCCCCAAGGAAGTCGCGAATGTCGATCAGGCGTCGCTGCCGGGCATTCCGCTGCCGGAAGATACCGACCGCCGCGGCCGACGGAGCGCGCATCGCAGCTGGGATGTGCTCATGCGCAACGCTCGCGAACAGGCTGAGCAATATGCGCGCGCCCTCCCCACCGACCACGGCTGGCCGCCGTTCATCCTGGTCTGCGACGTCGGTCACGCGATCGAGCTGTTCGCCGACTTCTCCGGGGAGGGCAAGGCGTACCGGCAATTCCCTGATCGCGCCGGCTTCCGCCTGTATCTCGACGATTTGCACGACCCCGCGATCCGCGATCGTCTGCGAAAAATCTGGCTCGACCCGCACGCACTCGATCCTGCGCGTCACGCGGCGATCGTCACCCGCGACATTGCCCGCCGCCTCGCCGACGTCAGCAAGCGGCTCGAGGATCGCGGCCATGCCCCCGAACCGGTCGCGCATTTCCTGATGCGCTGCCTGTTCACGATGTTCGCGCAGCGCGCCGACCTGCTCAATCGCGGCAGTTTCACGCAGATGCTGACAGGCGCGCGCGACGATCCATCGAGCTTCGCACCGATGCTGGAGGATTTGTGGCAGGCGATGGACACCGGCGGCTATTCACTCGCGATGCGGTGCAAGGTCCGCCGCTTCAACGGCGGACTGTTCGCCGAGCGCACCGCGATCCCGCTGCGCCGCGAGGAGATCGGCGAACTGCTCGAGGCCTCGCGCCACGATTGGACCGAAGTCGAACCGGCGATCTTCGGCACGCTGCTCGAACAGGCGCTCGATCCGACCGAGCGACGCAGGCTCGGCGCGCACTACACCCCGCGCGCCTATGTCGAGCGGCTCGTGATCGCGACGATCATCGAGCCGCTCCAGCGCGAATGGGAGACGCAGGTACTCGGCACGGTCGAGCGCGAGCGGCTGTCGCGCCCCACCGTCGCGATCCGCGCGGTGCATGATTTCCACGAACGCCTTGCCGCGACGACAGTACTCGATCCCGCGTGTGGGACGGGCAATTTCCTCTACGTCGCACTCGAACTGATGAAGCGGCTGGAGGGCGACGGGCTCGAAGTCCTCGCTGATCTTGGTGGCCAGGAAGCACTCGCGCTGGAAACCGCGACCGTCCACCCACGCCACTTCCTCGGGCTCGAGCTGAACCCGCGTGCAGCAGCGATCGCCGAACTCGTGCTGTGGCTCGGCTATCTCCAATGGCAGTTGCGCAATCGCCGGACGATCGCCGACCCGGTGCTGGAGAAGCTCGACAATATTGCAACGATGGACGCGGTTCTGACGCATGACGGGTTCGCCGAGGATGGCACGCGTACCAACCCGCGCCGCGCCGATTGGCCGGACGCGGACTATATCGTCGGCAATCCGCCCTTCATCGGCAAGGGCTCGGCAATGCGTAATGCACTGGGCGAACGCTATCTCGCGGCACTGTGGAAGGCGCATCCACAGATCAACCGATCCGCCGATTTCGTGATGTACTGGTGGGATCGTGCCGCCGAGCGCCTGACTGAAACCGGGACGCGGCTGAAGCGGTTCGGCTTCGTCACGACGAACTCCATCACGCAGGAGTTCAGCCGGCGTGTCATCACCAAACGGCTTGCAGCCCCTGCGCCCATCGGCATCGTGCTTGCGATTCCCGACCATCCGTGGACCAAGGCCACCACCGACGCCGCAGCAGTGCGGATCGCGATGACTGTGGTCGAACGCGGCACGCCGATCGGCCAGCGTCTCCGGATCGTGTCGGAACACGGGCTCGATAGCGACGCCCCGATGCTCGGCTTTGCCTCGACGAGGGGCCGCATCAACGCGGATCTCTCGATCGGTGCAAACGCAGCAGCCGCGTTCGCGCTCGTCGCCAATGACGGCCTTTCGTACAACGGCATGATGCTGGCAGCCCGCGGTTTCGTGCTCACCACGGCAGAAGCGCACCACCTGCTCGCGATCTCGCCACCGGCGGCGACTAGCATCGTCAAGCCGTATGTCGGCGGCGCGGATCTCGTCCGCCATCCGACAAACCGCTGGGTCATCGACGCCTATGGTTATGACGAGACCGCGCTGCGCACGACGTTCCCGGCAATCTACCAGCATCTGCTGATGACGGTGAAACCGGTACGCGACACCAACCGTCGCACGGCGTTCAAGGATCGCTGGTGGATCTTCGGCGAGCCGCGGCGTACGTTCCGTCCTGCGCTGCACGACCTGTCGCGCTACATCGGTACGACCGAGACCGCCAAGCACCGTATCATGCAATTCCTGCCTGTGACGACGACGCCCGACCACATGGTCGTCTGCTTCGCGCTCGACGACGGGTTTTCGCTGGGCGTGCTGTCGTCGCGCGCGCACCTGCAATGGACCTACGCCAATTGCGGGCTGATCGGCGTCGCGCGGTTCGAGCAGGGCCATCGCTACACCAAGTCGCGCATCGCCGATCGGTTTCCGTTTCCCGAAGCCACGCCCGACCAGCGCGACGCGATCGGCGCGCTCGCGGAGGAACTCGATGCCGCGCGCAAGGACGTGCTCGGCGACCATCCCGACCTGACGATGACCGGCCTCTACAATCTGCTTGCCCGGCTTCGATCGGGTGCCGCGTTCGATCTCGTCGCGCAGGATCAACGCCAACGCGGCCGGGTCGATATCCTAGACCAACTCCACGACCGGATCGATGCCGCCGTAGCCGCGGCCTATGGCTGGCTCGCCGACCTCGACGGCACCGCGATCGTCGCGCGCCTGGTCGCACTCAACGGCGAGCGTCACGCCGAGGAGAAGGCCGGTCGCGTCCGCTGGCTACGCCCCGACTACCAGATCGCGTGTGCCGGGCTGACCGCGTTGCCGGTGCCCGCGCGCGCGGAACAGATAGAGGCGGACCTTCCCGCCGCGCCTTTGCGCAAACCGCAGTTCCCGCGCGACGCGATCGGTCAGACCGCCGCCGTCCTCGCTGATCTGCGGAGCGGCGCAGGACTGACCAGCGATGAGATCGCGCGCCGCTACGCGCAAGGGCAGAAGGTCCGCCCACGCATCGCCGCAACGCTCGCCGCACTGACCCGGCTCGGCCATGTCGCCGCCGATGGCGATCGTCACACGCTGCGCCGCGCCGCATGAGCGCGCTGGCGACGAGCGGCGCGGCCATTGTCGAATCGGATTTTTTACCCCATATCTAGCTGGCAGGCATGGAACGACGTCCGCGATGCAAAACCGCGAGCGTTATCCGTTGCGCGTCCAGCTTTCCTTTTTCGCGAACCTGCGGTAAGGGCGCTCGTCCCGAAATTCCCCCAATTCAGAGATTATATTTGGCCAAGGAAGAACTGCTCGAGATGCGCGGCCGCGTGGTGGAACTCCTCCCCAACGCGATGTTCCGGGTTCAGCTCGAAAACGACCACGAGATTCTCGGTCACACCGCCGGCAAGATGCGCAAGAACCGCATCCGCGTGCTGGTCGGCGACGAGGTGCTGTGCGAACTCACGCCGTACGATCTGACCAAGGGTCGTATCACCTACCGCTTCAAATAAGCCCGTGGGCGCTCCGGCGCCCGCCGCTTGCTGTTACGAGGCACCAATGGTGGTCCCAGCACTGGTATTAGCCTCTTCCTCGCCCCGTCGACGCGACCTGCTCGCACGGCTCGGCGTCGTGCCGTCGCGCGTGGAATCGCCCGACATCGACGAAAGCCCGCGCAAGGCCGAGCCGCCGCGCGCCTATGCGCTGCGGTTGGCCGTCGAGAAGGCCAGCGCCGTCGCGCGTGCGGAGGGCGAGATCGTTCTCGCTGGCGACACCACGATCGCGCTTGGCAGCCGCATCCTGCCGCCTGCCGATACGCTCGAAATCCAGCGCGACCTGCTCGGCAAGCTGTCGGGCCGGCGCCATCACTGCCTCTCCGCGGTCTGCGTGATCGACGCGACCGGCAAGGTGCGGACGCGGATCGCCGACACGATCGTCGCGTTCAAGCCGCTCTCCCCCGCCGAGATCGACGACTATCTCGCGTGCGGCGAAGGCCTCGGCAAGGCCGGCGGCTACGCGATCCAAGGCCGCGCGGAGGCGTTCGTCCGCTTCCTGTCGGGCAGTCATTCGGGCGTCGTCGGCCTGCCGCTGTTCGAAACGCGCGCGCTGTTGAAGACCGCAGGCGTCGCGCTTGCCTGACTCGGGGCCTGCATGGCTCTACGAAGCCGGCATCGGCGAAGCGCGGGCCGCGCTGGTGGACGACGACCAGATAATCGAAGCTGCGATCGAACTCGATACCGAGGCATTGAAGGTCGGCCTCGTCGCCCGCGCGCGGCTCGTCGAACTCCTCCCGGGCCGTCGCGGTCGCGTCATGCTCGACGGCGGCGAGGCGCTGATCAACCACCTCCCCCCCGGCATCACGCAGGGCGCCAGCCTCACCGTCGAGATCGTCCGCGAAGCCCTCCCCGAAGCGGGCCGTGCGAAGCTCGCCAAGGCCGTCCCCAGCGACCTGCCGACCTGCCCCGCGCCAACGCTGTACGAGCGCCTTGCGGCGACCGGCCTGCCCGTCCGCAGTCCGCTCGCGCACGAACCCGACGCATTGGAAGCGGCGGGCTGGTCCGAACTCCTCGACGAGGCTGTAAGCGGCGAGATTGTGTTCCCGCTCGGCGCGCTCCGCCTGTCGCCGACGCCGGCCATGACGCTGTTCGATGTCGACGGCGCACCGCCACTGGATACGCTCGCAGTCGCCGCCGCGCATGCCGTGGTGCGCGCGATTCGCCGACACGGCATCGGCGGCTCGATCGGGATCGATTTTCCGACGATCGCCGGCAAGGCGCAGCGCAACGCAGTTGCCGCCGCGATCGACGAAACGTTGCCGCAGCCGTTCGAACGGACCGCGATGAACGGCTTCGGCTTCCTCCAGATCGTACGCTCGCGTCCGCGAGCGTCGATCCCCGAGATTCTCCGCGCCGATCCGGTCGGCGCAGCGACCCGCGCGACACTCCGTACGCTCGAACGCACGCCGCCGACCGCCTCGCGCCGTCATACCCTGCCCGCCGCCGTCCATGCACGTCTGATGACGCGCCCGGATTGGCTCGCGGAACTCACGCGCCGTACGGGCGTCGTTCACGAACTGGAGAGTGCCCGATGACGCCCACCGCCCCCACCGTCAAATGCCCGATCTGCGACCAGCCCGCAGTCGCCGAGTACAAGCCGTTCTGCTCGAGCCGCCACCGCGACCGCGACTTGCTGCAGTGGCTCGGCGAAGGCTATCGCATTCCCGGCCGATCAATTGCGCAAACGGGGCTGGACAGCGCCGAAGACCCCGACTAAACGCGCCCTTCCGATCGCAAGGTCGGACGCTTCTCCGGTCCCAGACCGGACGTGCCCGGATAGCTCAGTTGGTAGAGCATGCGACTGAAAATCGCAGTGTCGGCGGTTCGACCCCGTCTCCGGGCACCACCCTCTCCCTAAGCGGTTGAGAAGGCAGAATAACCCCACTTCGCAGTGACTTCGCAAGGCCGATACGGTACATTGCGAGGGTACAGAACAGCCGTGGGAGCCGCATTGGATTATTTGACGAGGGACAAGAAAACGGGACGCCTCAGCTACAGGCGATTGTACCCTCTTGGCCTTCGAGCGTTCATCCCCGCGCCTAGTACGGAGCTCAAAGTCTCCCTTGCCGCCACGCGCCTTGAGGCCCCCGGCGCAATCGACAGGTTTCGGAACGCGGCGGCGCAGTATGACGCGACGGTCGCTATAGCCCGTAAGGCCTCGCAGGGGATGTATGATCCCCTCACACCAGAGCTGACTACGTTTCTCATCGCAGCGTACCGGGCCGAACAGCTCGCGTTAGATGATGAGGTGCGGTGGCTGGATCGACCACTGGCGGTAAAGACCCGTGCGGCGCTAAACTCCCGCCAGATCATTGAAGGCGAGCTAGCAGAGTGCAGGGCCTTACGCGCCCTAGGTGACGTTGCAGCGATCGTTGAACAATGGGCCCTTGGCGCGAGTGACTACGCGGACAGCCACGAAATCCGACTGGATCAGACCACCGCAGCTTTCGCCCTCTACTGTCGAGCCTTCAACGACGTAAATATTGAAGTATGGGAAGCCACGGAACAGCGACTAGACGGCCGATCAGTCGTCACGCCGCCGATGCCTCCCGTGCCTCCCCAGGCCGCCAAGCTCGCGCCTCCGACCAACGACGCCGAAAGTTTTGAGGCGATAGCTGAAGCCCAGCTAACCAACATCCGCGAGCCCGCCAGTGCCACCACGCTGCAAGCCTCTCGAACGGCCCTCAGGTTCCTCAGGGAAGCGGTAGGCCCCGCGACACCCGCCAGCCTCACAAGGAAGGCAATCAGCGAGTGGCTCGACCTCATGGCGGTACGCCCTAGTAGGGTCCCCAGTGCGCAACAGTCGCTGTCATTGCAGGAGCTGGCGGCCCTGTACGCCGACCGTCCTGACGTTCCCCGCCTGTCACCTAAGACACTAGACGGTCACCTCGGCACGATCGCGGCGCTGTGGCGTAAGGCCCGTCGAGCGGGCACCATTGATGAATATATCTCGGACCCGTTTAAGGATCGAAAGGCGGCAACAGGCCCGAAGCGCAAGGGGCCAAAGGGCTTCTCGGCAGCAGAGCTTCAGAGGATATTCGCCCTCCCAATCTTCACGACTGGCCACCGCCCCAGACGCGGTAGAGGCGAGGCGAGCTATTGGCTTCCACTCATACTTTTGTGGTCGGGCGCTCGTCCCGAAGAGATAGCCCAGATGACCGTAGCGGACATCGCCCCTGACGCCAACACGGGCCGGTGGATGATGACCATAACCGACACAGGACATCACCCCGTGAAGGGTCCACAGAGCCTAAAGACGACCAAGAGCGACTCAGGCGTGCGCTCCTTCCCCGTGCCGCAACCACTGATCGCCCTGGGCCTCCTCGACTACCTAGAATGGCTTCGCGCCAATGGGGACACTGCCCTATTCCCCAAGCTCACATTGAAAAGCGCCCGCAAGCTCCTCTTCCCCAGCTTTGGCCCATGGTGGAGCCTGTACCTTCGTGAAAACGACGCTGTACCGGTAGGCGGTGGCCGCCAGCCTGCCAGAGAGTTCCGCCACACCTGGACAACAGCAGCCCGGCTATCTGGCATTCCCCGAGACGCACGAGAATATCTTCAGGGACATTCCGCCGCTAACGGGACAGCTAATGAAGGGTATGGCGACCTAACACCTTTGGGGCTTACGATCGATAGCTTGGTCTTTCCCGGATTGGACTTTTCGGGCGTAAAGTGCTGGATGGCCCCAGTGACGCGAAACTGAACGTTGAGTTTCCCCTAGCCCGCATTACCGTGGAACAATGATCGAACATCCGAACATTCTGCCCTTAACGGTAGTCGCGGCCATTGCAATTTTTCTCGCTCGGGAGATACTAGAGGCGATTAGGCGCTTCTCAGCAAATCGACGCAAACGTCACGCCCTTCGCCTGTTGCTTGCCGCCGAGTGTGAGCGGAACCAGTGGGTAATTAAATGGATGCGGGAAAAGGTTAAGCGCATTGAGACCTCGGATGTCGATAACGAAGTCATTCAAATAGATAAAACCGCTACGGGGTACGACAGGTTTAATATCATCGGACCCAAGGGCACTTCGTCAGCTCCTATTCCGACAGTAAAAACTGCTGCCCTTGATCGTTACTTATTTGAAGCCGCCAGCGTAGATGCTAAACTATTTGGCCGCATGGAAGACGTGGTATCCCACTTAGCGACCCTCGCGCATCTCCGGGAGGGCTTGATAGACCATGTGTCCGAAGGGCAGGAATGGCTTAAACCATGGGCGGAGTATGCTCGTGAGGAGCTAGCAGATGTAGAGTTGGCAATCAGCACTCTCTATAAGGCCTGCACAGGAAAGAGCGTTACGCCACATCAGGTGCGATAGCGGACCCGTACCGCTCGACGAATTACTTGCCGATTGGCAAACCGACTAGACGCAGACTCACGGGGCCTGTCAGACGGCAACATGGCCACAATGCAGCATCACACCACGCGGACGACCTTTAGGCCCCAACGCCCTAGTGTCGCCCAGCCGACCCCGAAGGCCCGTGACGCTGCAATGCGCCTCTCCTCGGCACTGAAGGTGGCCCAAGCGGTCCTAGGCTCTGGCGCTCCCGGTCGGCTGATTTGCAGCCTGATTGAGGTAGCCTCCCATCCGGGCATCACTCGGGCGGAACTTGCCGACGCGTTGGGAATACCGTTGAATACAGCCGGTCGGGACCTCAAGACTTTAAGCACCGAGAAGCGTAACGGCTCCCCAGGCCTCGGGCTCGTTTCGGAACGATGGGACTGCATCGACAGGCGACAATTGAGGTACGCGCTCACCCCTTACGGTGAGGAGGCTATGTCCCGGATCGCCAACGCTATGGAGCCCCAAGCCATTTAGGACTGCACGGACCTCATGGATCGGCCGGGAAGCTCGCGAACACATCCAAGAGCATACAGCTTGGGGTGGCAGCGCCAGCAAGGAGTACGGCTCTAAGAATACCCCTGGCCCTTGCGATCTAACGGTTCACATACGCCGACCTGGACCTTTCAGGCTTGAAAGCCTGGACAGCGCCGACAGCCATGACGCAGCGCTAACCTTCCACTAGTTTGAAAAGCGAACAGGTTGGATGCTCGCCTATTGGAGCCATGTTGAAATGACAAACGTTCTCTCCGTCCACAGATACGACCGTGTGCCGGTTTAGAAGATTAACGACCTTATTACGCCAGACTTTAAGTTTAGAGAAATCGAGTGGCGGATCGTGCCTAAATATGCGGCGAAAACTTCCCCTGTGTAAGCCAGCGCCAAGTTCTTGATCGTATATTTTGATAAGCCCTTCTTTGGTCATGTAGGGATCAGTTAGGTCTACCCACTTGAATTTATCCCCGACCACATCGACAGGCTCGAGTGGATTGGGATAGAAATCACTATGAAGCCTTGCCAATCTCTTAAATATTTGCCCGGCATTCCACGCCTTCGCCATGACATTTTCGCCCGACAGGGCAAGGTCCTGGTGAAGTTCGAGACATCCAATCGCTATAAGCTCCGCGATCATTCGGAATTGAAGTAGGCATAGCTCTTCAGCAATCTTAGCAGGCATTGCCAGCTTGCCGTCGAGAACATCGTCAACCGTGCGTATGCGATGCTTAATCTCAGCTAGAATATTGAGGTAAGTCGCCCTCGCGTTTTCGTCCATCATATCCTAGGCTACCAGTAAATAACCGCATGCTGACGCGGAAAGATACTGGAGGCAAGGCTGAACGCCACAACGGCTCCCCAGGCCTCGGGCTCGTGGCGGAACGATGGGACACTATCACCGCTCGGCACCTGACGTACACACTGACAGGTAGGGGCGTAGAGGCCGTCAACCGCATTGCCTATAGCGTCTCTCGGGCCTGACTGGACCCAACCGGCCCCGCACGATCCAGCCGGAACGATAGCCAATAGTTTTTACTCTACTATGCTATAAGGCACCCCTCGCTACCTACGTTACCATAAGGCTCCGTAAGCCTGCCCCACGGGGATCATCATCAATCCCCATCAAGGTCCATCCCATGCATACCTCCACGGCCTTAGCGGCCTTGATGCTCCCTGAGGGCCTTTCCGATCGACGGGACGCCAGGACCTACGCCCGCGCCATGTTGCTTGCAGGGTCCCCAAGCTCCTCAGGGGCCAAAGCCCTTATCTCCACCATCATTGATACCATCATAGTCCCCGCCCGACAGGGCACCGTTCAACTACGCCCCTCTATGATCCTGCGGTACCGCGAGGCCTTGGGTCCATTCCTTGCTGACCTGTTCTATTCGCTCAAGGCAGGTCGCTGGAGCAAGCTCAGGACGAACAATGGCGAGATGGCGACATACCCCGGCAAGGCAACCGCTTTTGAGGCCATGCGGGGCGCTATGGGAGCTGACGGACTCCTAGAGGAGCTACCGGGCTTCTTTCGGGACGAAGAGCGGTTCGGCACCGACTACCAGATCGCGGCCATGACCAGCTTCCGGCCCACCCCCAAGCTAATCCAGATGGCGGAAGCCCATGGCGTCACTTTAGCGAACCTTGCCGCTCACTTCACGGTAGGCAAAGCCCCGCCCCCAGCCCCCTGCGATACCATAGAGGCCCGCTCCAGCAAGGCGACCAAGGGCGCGAGGGCTGAACCGCTACCGATCGACCCTGAGGACCTTACAGCTCGCGCGATCACCACGGAGATGGATCGCTTGAACGCCTACCTGATGGAGGATGGCAGGATTGGAGGCATCACCTTTGCGGGCCTACGTCGCATCTACAGCAACGCGGACAAGCCCGGGTTTGCGTGGCAATGGGGCGGACGTTTCTACCCCATGCCCCGTGGCGACAACTACATCCTTATGTCTGACGGTGGGGGCCATGGGGCAGGCGGTAGGGCACGCGCCGCCGTCTTGCGGATCGACGGGGAGGACGTGGTAGAGGTCGACCTAAGCGCCCGCGCACCTAACGATCCTCCACGGCCTGCTAGGCCTGCCTTTCGATGCCACCCAGGCGACCTATGAGCTACCGGGAGTCGATCGGGGGGAGGTGAAGCGGTGGATCATGATGGCATTAGGGGCATCTAGCCCCAATGGAGGCGGACCACGATACGCCCCTGTGCGCCGTGCGGCCCTAGAGCGTTTTCCGGTTCTAGCGGACCTCGGGACTCACGGGATCAGCACGTATGACCTCCAGTATCATGAAGCGGAAATCATGATGATGGCGATGCAGGACCTTATGGGGCAGGGCGTGGGGTTCCTTCCGATCCATGACGCGCTTTGCGTCCCACGGGTCCGACAGGCCCTTGCGGCGGCGGTCCTCACAGATGCCTTTCACCGCTACTTCGTAGAGCGCTTGGGGATGGCTAGTGCGCCCGTTCCTAGGGTCCACTGAAGTCTAGAGGGTTTGACTAGGTCCCTCGCAACCTCTATCACGCCGATGCGACAATGTATCATGCATTGCTTGGGTGGGCAGGCTAAATTCGAGCCAAGTCCCTGAACGAGAATGAGGAATGTCACATGGAGCCTCCCGAATATTTAGGCCCCCCTCGACCAGCCTTTTCTCCGCCCGCTGGATCGCTGAACGGGACACGCCGTACTCTTTCGCCAGGACGCCCGAGAAGACCCTAAGGCCCGACGGTGCCCGACACCGACTGTGAGTTTGCCTTCGCAGTGGCCGGGTTTGAGAACGATCGCCTACATTCAGCCGAAGACGGCTTTGGAAATGGCGCGTTTAGCCGATAGATATCGAAAATCAGATTAGTCCTGACGTAATGGTAATGGGCCATTAGCCTATGAAATTCCGAGCTTTCGTCAAACCAACTCTTTACGTCTCTCCCTCCAGACAGTCGCCGGCTAAATATAATACGAACCGGTTGACTGCAACGATAGTCTTGCGTGGTTTGGGTGACGACCTTCTGACCAATTCGTCTGAGTGCCGCGTTCCGGCTATGGTCATCCGCGACTGTCCGTAAGATCCACATGCCATATTGGCGACTGGGGTAAGGAGCGGTCCGATAGAGGGATAGCGGCCAAGCAAATACCGCCTCGTAGTTGACGAACGCGACGACCTCATGTCGCCCAACGTCTGCGATCATGGAGTCAGAAATCGATCCAAATTCATCCTTGTAGGGTCCATGCCACGCTGTAAACGCAAGTGGTATTAGGAGCACAGTAGGCATCGTTACTAAAGTCAGGATGCGCATCCTTCCGCCACCGTCGGCAGCAAGGTAGGCAAGTGTCATCACTAGGCAGCCAGACACCGGGATAGAGTGGTAAGGAAATCCCCGATACTGGATCAACCAAGCGATACAAAAACCCAGCGTCATAACAGCCATGGCCGCCGCAAGAGGTGACCGCCTCAAAGCACCGAACTCGACAATTATTATAAGGAGCCCGATTAACCAATAAGCCTGGATCGGACGGAACATGTCGGACAGCGTGGCCGAAACGATGGTAGCATACGCTACCCTGTTTATCTCAAGCATTGTTGAGAAGTAGGCAGGCGTCACCGTGACCATGACGCCAATGTAAATCATGGCCAGAACTATGAGTGCAATAGTTTCGGGGCGAAAAGGATTATAAGTGCGGCGACGGCCAATCAATAACCATAGCTCTAACAACAGTGGGGCTATTAAGAAATAATGCTTCAGCGCTAAGCCAAGGGAAGCGCCCACGGCAATTGCAATAGCACCTGAATAGGGAACTCTGCGCCCTTCGCGCCGCGCTGAAGCAAGCGCTGCATATGGCAAAGCTCCAATCAGCACAATCTGTTCGCGCTGGCCCATGTCGACCAACGGTATAAGAAGTAGTGCTAATGTTGCGTAGATAAGTAGTGCAGCTCGCCGTAATGGAGGGATGTGACTTATGAGTCTGCCAGTACCCCAGACACTTAGTGTCGTCGCGATGCACGTGACCGTAACCAACGTGACGTGAGAAGAAATCTTGAAGAGTTCGCTGATCCAATCAACAGGCACAGCTTCCCAAAACCACAACGGTGGATTAGTCTCTATGATGTCGACGTAAAGACGCGCCCCCATGCGAACTTGATGCGCAATCCATAGTTGCCATGCGACATCTGGACTGGGAACTACGTCAAGGTAGAAGACACCGAAAATCAACGACACGGCTACTGCGAGCATTTCAGGCCAGTAATTACTGCGCCAGTTACCTGTCTGATCTTTAACGAGACGAGTGGTCGCGATTGATGCGTACGGCATGATGGACCATCCATTCGAGCGGCGGTCCGGAATATGGCAAGCAAGATAAAGCGGCGTTAAGAGGCCGCAACATGTTGCCAACTAGCGGCTCACAAGGCGCTATAGGTGCAAGATTGCCCCATCGGACGGTGAGTTGACTGGATTCCTATCGGCCCAGTTGCCCTTCAGATCGATCGTGAGACCATCCCGCCGCACCGGGCCCGTAAGCTCTTGATAGCGCCCCAAGGTCATGGTGAGGGCATCCCCTACAAAGCTATTCCACAATCCAGGCCGACGCCGCCTCAGGCCGTCAAGCCACGCTTGGCCCGCTGCGGTGGCCTGATGGACCTTCACGAGTGAACCCGCGTACCGAAAGAGAATGTCGGCAGGACCCGAAAGGACCCGAGCATCATAGCCATAAGACGACCCGCGCCTCTCGGGACCTTGGGGGCTCATGCTGCGCAATACCGTGCAACGGTTGCCTTGCTGATACCGAACTGGAGCCCGGTGTCTCGGATGCTCGCACCGTTCGCCTTACGCCACGCTGCGACCTCGGCGGCATCGGCGCTGACAGGCCGCCCCAAGCTCGCCTTGCCACGGTGCGTCTTCCCGGTGGCCTCCAGTGACGCACGCGCAACGGCCCGCCCGCTCTCGCACCGCTCCACAATGCGCTGGCGTTCCATGTCAGCCATTTGGGCCAGCACGGCAACGATCAGTTCCCCGACGCCCCGACCGATCGCCCCAAGGCCCCGCACGTCCAACGTCACGCCCATGTCGAGCAACCGCCGCACCATGGCCTGTACGTCCAAGGCATCGCGCCCCAAGCGATCAATCGAATAAATCACGAGGGTGTCCCCCTCACGGATATATCGAAGCAACTCACTAAAGCCCGGACGGTCCTCAGCACGGATCGCCCCGCTAACGCCTACGTCCTGGAACTCACGGTCGAAGGTGCCCCCAAGGGCGTGACGCTGCGCCTCCACACTCTGGTCGCCGGTTGACACTCGCACATAAAGAACACGGCTCATGGCCGAAGGTCCTAACGTCTCAAAAGGTATGCCCGCCTTATGAGATCTACCTCAGAACCCGTCAACATATCTTTTGAGATACATCTAACCCCATCAATCCGCCCCTCTCAGAACCTACAACTTTCGAGGCCACCCAAGGTAGACCTTCCGGAAGGGGCGGACTGGGTGATCGGGCGGGGCGAACGTGACACGTCCTGGCGTGGCCGTTGCAACGCGCCCACTCTTGCCTGCATCACCCTCTCGCGTATCTATAGTGAAACAGGTCTTAAACGGTTACAGGACAGACCCCTGGGGGTAATAATGAATACGCAGAACCGATACTGGGACGTATTCTCAACCATTAAGCGGGATGCGGTCTACATCAACCGGTGCCACGCGAGCGTTGAGTCTATCGATCGAACTATATCGATATTCTCGGCTATCACTTCTAGTACGGCAATTGCAGGGTGGGCCATCTGGTCGCAATATTCCTTCGTTTGGGGAGCAATCATTGCTGCCTCTCAGGTCCTCGTCGCTGTCAAACCTTTCCTGCCCTATAAAGCTCGGTTAAAGGCACTGAGCAGTCTCGGCCCCGACTTAGATAGCCTCGCACTTACCGCCGAAACGGATTGGTTTAAGGTCAGTCGTGGCATGTTAACTGAGGACGACACTTACGCACTTGCTATGACATTGAAGAGAAAATCGCAGCAGGCTCAAAACAAGCACTGTAAGGGGCTGTCTTTACCCGAGAGCAAGCGCCACCTTGCATTTGCGAATAGGGAAGCAGAAACCTATATGACCGGCAACATTCAGGAGACCCAGCATGAAGCCCCCGCTCTACAAGGGAGTGATGATAACGCCGACGCGGGTCGTGAACGGCTCGGTTCTTCCAACATCGGAATTGCGCCCGCTAATGCCTAAAGTGGCGGCTCCGAAGCCCAAAGACAAAAGCGACAAATAGCAGGAGAAGTGACCATGAGTGACCAAGACAAATCGGATCGGGCTGTATTTTTCAAAGACGGCAGAGTGCTGCCCGTTGCTGAATTAAAGGTACCTATGCCTAACGTTGCAGCCCCAGCACCGCCTGCGGCACCTAAAGCGAAGCCGGGAAACTGAGTACCCAAGCCCGCCAGTTCTACATCCATCCCGGCGGGCTTGCCTTAGTTAGTACATCGGGGATTCATGGCACGGCACAATGGCCCGCCCTCGCTTGGGCCGCATGGAACAAGGCGCTGGCGTAGGCCTTCCGCCGTGTCGTCACGTCGAGGATTGATGTCAGGTCCTCGCTACCTTTCGGAACCCCGGCCTCCACCGCCGCCTCTATGGCGTCCTCACAGCCCCCTACAGCCGCGCCAGCAATCTGCGACAGCGAGCCGTCAGCTCTCGCCAGCCGATACGACCATCGGTGCACACAGCCCTCCAGTCGCCTACAGCGGGCATCACCTCTGGGGTGGAACAGATACGGTCGTTCGGTGACGGACCGCAGCCCGCCAGCATCATCATCGTTGCGCCCAACCAGACCTTCACGCATCATCCCCCTCTTGCCCGATCGGAAGGCTGACACACGGCGGCGGGATTGCCTAATGTCCCTGAGGGTTGCGCGAGGGACTGAAGCCCCGCAAGCCAATGTCACCCCAGGCACCACACACCCCCTCAGGCACCTAGCGTCCCCTCAGGGCCTTCACGGCACCGACAGTCCCGCAGCCCGGACGCTGATTGCTATGACATTGAAAGAGAATGCTTTGTTAACGGGTCCCCTCTAGCCAACGCCATGTTACTACGGCCCTGCGACACTCGGCCCGCTCGAAACTGGCGGCTTCGCTCGACAAATATTGACGCAGCTCGGACCTTCACCCCGCCGACGTCTTCTGTGAAAATTTCCCGATTAAATCTGGGTCCCCTATCGGTCCGTAAGGTTCCATCGCCTACCGCCGAAATGGCCCTCTAAAAGACCCCCAAGCCTTCAGCAGAGCGCGGGTCCCATACCGCTAATAAGTCCCAGTGCCTTTAGCGGGGCCACCCTCAAAGGCGATTAGTGCTGACTTACGGACAACGCGGTCAATCCATTAGTGCCAGCTTCAGAGCAACGGCCTGGATTTCACCCGCCGCTGTTCAACCGATTGGCCTCGGTGAGACCCGCGTGCCGCCCCAGCGATCCAGTGCGATCCTGAGGGCGGACGCACCTATCGCCCCGCCAATCACATCCTCCAAACACCTGGCAGGCCAATTCAATGACCCCATCCCCCGCCCCTAATCCGGGTGGCCGCACGTTCGACCCACGCTATCCGCACGGATCACCCCTCTCACCTCAGATGGATAGCCCACCGCCTGTGGGCGTAATGGCCTCGCAGCCACCCCAGGGAGTCTTGTCAGCCGCTATGGCACTCCCGCAGATGCAGGGAGCGATGTCCTCCAGTTTCGTCGCCCAGGAGCCTCCGCAGGGAGTCCTGTCACGGAAGAAGTTCAAGCCATTCGACAAAGACAACCGGAGCAAGACGCTACTAGCGATCGGAACCGGTCTTCTAGCAAACCCGATGAGCTTCGCAGCAGGCATAGGCGCGGCAGGCGAGAACGTCGGCAAGCTCCGCGACACCTACGACGACCTCCAGCGCCCGGACAAGTCGACCATCGGCGGCCCCGACAATGCATTCCAGATCACGACCGATCGGGAAACCGGGGAACAGACCTTCAAGCCGATCCCCGCAATGACCGACTACCTCGGAAAGAAGGCCGCAGCGCTCAAGGCCCCAAAGGCCCCGACCGCCGCTGAAACCATCACCCAACGCGGTAACCTCATGGGCGCGGTCCTCAAGGTCGCCCCCGAGAACCAGGCGCAGGCCTATGCCGACTTCCGGGCCGACAGCGAACGCCTCGGCTACGACTTAGGCCTTCCGCCCCAGTGGGACCCTCAGGTAGCTACAGCGATGGCAAACCAGACCATCACCCCGGCCGACACCATGCGGGACGAACGGGCCACCACGGCACGAACAGCCGCCCAGGGCAACGCCGATCGCAGTTACGGCCTCAGGGTCAAAAGCGACGATCGGGCCGAACGCGGCTACGGCCTCAAGGTCCTGGCAGGGGCCCTCGCCGAACGCAAATACAAGTCGCCCCCGAGCACTCGCAAGGCGGCACCCTCTCAGCAGCGCCTTCCCGCTGGCGCAGTGTTGGTGAACTAAGATGGCAAATCAAGAATACGCTGAAGGCCAAAAGGCCCGCCAGAAAGATGGCAGCATCATTGTCATGAAGGGCGGCCACTGGGTAGCGACCGGCCCCACCGCGTCCGCTACGGCCCCCAAGGGCGATGCAGTGATGAAACGACAAGCCGCCGCTACCTTGTCGAAAGAACAGCCGATTGTAGATGCAGCTCATCGCGGCTTGAACGCCTTGAACGAGTTCGACCAAATCAATGACAGGCTGCACCCTACGGGCGGCTTCATCAACTCGACTGCAAACTCCGTGCGGAAGTTCTTCGGAAACGCGGACCTGGAGCGCATCGACCAGCTCTCAAAAGGGTTCGCTCGGCAGCAGGGGGCTCAGGAAAAGGGCTCTGTCTCAAACTACGAGGGCAAGATGTTTGAGGGCATGGTGGGTGGCCCCAACCGGCCTTACTCGACCAACAAGAGCTTCTCTCAGGCCGCTCGCCACCAGAGCCAAGAGATCATCAACCGTCACCAGTTCAAGGACATCTTCCTTCAGAAGAATGGGACCTTGGTAGGATCGGACGCAGCCTACGACTCCCGTCCCCGCAAGGCACCTCCGTCAACCCGCAAGGGCCCGAGCGGCTGGACCGTGACCGAAACCCCGTAAACTAAAAGCCCCACGCCCCATCAACCGGGAACGTGGGGCTCTTTTATCTCCTCCGGCATCCCACCAATCGCAGCAGCCCCGCAGGGCACCTGTAAGAGTCACGGGACTCACCGAGCACGTTTAGGCTACCGCAGTAGCTCCATCCCGCTCGACTCTATGGAGCCTCTACGGGGCCTCTGAGGCCTCTACGCCCCTTGAGCCCCACGCCCTGCATGGGCCACCATGGCCGCGACGTCTTCAGCGGTTATGTAGACAGAGTGGACCTCTCCATCGGCCCCCTCGCGCTGCATGATAAGGAACGCCCCTTCGCCCATGCACTGCGCTTCGCCATCGTTCAAATTGATCGTAGCCATCACTATTCCCCCGCCCAATCATCGGGCACGGGCTCTCAATTGACGATCTACCAACGGTAGTAAATAGCTCATAAGTCTCGATTTTCTACGCAATCTGCGAAGTTAACCGGGTGTGGAATATTGCTGATCGGCAAAGCTCTGAATACGCGCCCTACCCCTATCGACTTCCACAAAGGCAAGTGACCGATTTAACTGCATTTCCATCGAACCTCACGTAAGCCGATAGCCTCGTACCATCCTGGATGTTCCATCAATGCTCGCCGGTTGTGGCCCATCAAGTAAATTTCGTAGACGCCGTTTTAGGCCACGAGCGGCCATAGGCATGCTACGTGGTGGGGCTTGAAGACGGTACAGCGGCACGGTACATTGCGGCCCTTCAGCATCGACCGAAACGACGGTTTTCTGCGGTATTTGAGGCCAAAGCTGCCAGCCCGTCTCCGGGCACCATCTTTCCTGAGTTTTAGACGGATGACGCGGCAGGCAGCGCTGGTTGCGTTCGTCTCCTTGCTCGCTGCTCACCCACCGTGTGGGCCTGACTTCCTCAAAGTTGTTACTGGGCGCGGGACATGCTCGGTATCTTGCGTGACGTTCGTGTTTATGAAAAATTCGCTTCTTTTGTGAGGGGAGATGCTCGTGAACGCTTCGAACGAGACGGCCGGACTGCCGGTACCGTCGCAGCGAGTCCTGCTCACACGCATCGCCCTGTGGAGTGCCGCCGCGGGACTGCTCGCTGCACCGGCAATCGCGACGATCTTCACCGATGCGGTGCAATGGGACGCTGCCGACTTTCTCGCCGCCGCATTGCTTTTGGCGGGCATCGGCCTGACGATCGAACTCGCCATCCGGCACATTCACGGCTCGGGCCTGCGTATTCTGGCGATCTGCGCTACGCTTGCCATCGGGCTGCTGATCTGGGCCGATGCCGCGGTAGGCGTTTTCTGAAGAGATTATCCCGCTCGATGACGGGGCTATCGCCTATGCACCACAAGCTGATAGCGCCGGACGTCTCCTGCAGGTGCTGAGGAACCCGAGGATACCGTAACGCGACCCTATGCGCGGAGTTGCCACGCCAGCCGTTACTACGCAGCAGTTGTCCTCAGTCGCCGCGATTTCGTACCGCAGCTTTGCACATCGACCGAACGACCCGATCCCGCGCCTAGCGCGTCACACGTGTTACATGGCCCATCTTTCGCCCCGGCCGGACGGTGCCCTTGCCGTACAAGTGCAGGTGCGCGCCGGACTCGGCGAGCAACTCAGCCCAGCGGTCCGCGTCGTCGCCGATCAGGTTCTTCATGGTCGCTTCGCGCCCGGTCAGCGTCGTCGCGCCGAGCGGCAGGCCGCAGATCGCGCGGATGTGGTTTTCGAATTGCGAGCATTCGGCGCCCTCGATCGTCCAGTGGCCGGAATTGTGCACGCGGGGGGCCATCTCGTTGAACACCGGGCCGTCGGCGCCGACGAAGAACTCGCACGCCAGCACGCCGACATAGTCGAGTTCAGCCGCGATCCGCTGCGCCAGCGCGGCGGCTTCGTCGGCCTGGGCTAGTACCTCGGCGGGTGCGGGTACCGTGGAATGCCGGAGGATCGCATCGCGGTGGACGTTGAGCGGCGGGTCGTAGCGCGCGATGCTGCCGTCGAGGCCGCGGGCAATCAGGATCGAGAATTCGTGCTCGAACGGTACGAAGGCTTCGAGGACTGCGGGACCGCCGATCGTGTCCCAGGCGGCTTGCGCGCCTTCGGGCGTGTCGATCTTGACCTGTCCCTTGCCGTCATAGCCGAAGCGCGCTGTCTTGAGGATGGCGGGGGTGCCGATCGCCTTCAGGCCCACCTGCAGGCTTTCGAGGCTGTCGACTGCAGCCCACGGTGCCGGACGGCCGCCGACGCTCTCCACGAAGCGTTTTTCGCCGATCCGTTCCTGTGCGACACGGAGTGCGCGGGGGCTTGGGTGGACGGGGACGCGGTCTGCGAGCCATTCCACGGGCTCGACCGCGATGTTCTCGAACTCGTAGGTGATGACGTCGCAGGCGTCGGCGAAGTCGGCGAGCACGATGCGGTTGTGATAGTCGGCGCGCGTCATAGTCGAGGCGGACTGCGCGGCGACGCTCTCCTGGTCGGGCGCAAGGACGTGGGTGTGATAGCCGAGCTGGGCCGCGGCGGTCGCGAGCATGCGGCCGAGCTGACCTCCGCCGAGGATGCCGATGGTCGATCCGGGGGGAAGCGGCGTCATGTCAGCGTCTTTCAGGCTATCGTGCTCAAATGGGGTCGGTGGCGACGGCGTCGGTCTGTGCGGCGCGCCAGGCTTTGAGGCGCTCGGCCAGTGCGTCGTCGGACGTCGCGAGGATCGCGGCCGCCAGAAGGCCGGCGTTGATCGCGCCGGGCTTGCCGATCGCGAGCGTGCCGACCGGGATGCCGCCGGGCATCTGGACGATCGAGAGCAGGCTATCCATGCCCTTCAGCGCCTTCGATTCGACGGGGACGCCGAGTACCGGAAGGTGCGTCATCGAGGCGGCCATGCCGGGGAGGTGCGCCGCGCCGCCGGCACCGGCGATCACCACCTTGAGGCCGCGATCGCCGGCGGTGGTCGCGTAGTCGTAGAGGCGTTGGGGCGTGCGGTGCGCGGAGACGACCTTGGTCTCGTAGGCGACGTCGAGCGCGTCGAGCGTCTCGGCGGCGTGGCGCATCGTCTCCCAATCGGAGGTGCTGCCCATGATGATGCCGACTAGAGCCACGATCGCCCCCTGATTCAAGGAGCGCCGTGCCTAGCGACGTGGGGGAGATTGGGCAACCGTCGCCCGACTCCGTCATCCTGGGCTCGACCCAGGATCCAGAGCCACGAACCTCGACGTCCTTGGCTCTGGATCCTGACTTTCGTCAGGATGACGGCGCGCGTAGCTCAGCGTTCGCTCAGGTAGTAGCGGTCGGTGGCGTTCAGGTCGGCGTCGAGTTCGTAGACGATCGGCTGGCCGGTCGGGATCTCGAGGCTGGTGATCTCGTCGTCGGGGATGTTGGACAGGTGCTTGACCAGCGCGCGGAGGGAGTTGCCGTGGGCGGAGATCAGGATGCGCTGGCCGTCCTTGAGCGCGGGCGCGATCCGCTCGTCCCAATAGGGGAGGACGCGGGCGATGGTATCCTTGAGGCTTTCCGTCTTGGGGATGGCGATGCCGGCGTAGCGGCGGTCCTTGGACAGGTCGAACTCGCTACCGTCGTCGAGTACGGGCGGCGGGACGTCGAAGCTGCGGCGCCAGATATGGACCTGCGCGTCTCCGTGCTTGGCGGCGGTCTCGGCCTTGTCGAGCCCGGTCAGGCCGCCATAGTGACGCTCGTTGAGACGCCAGTCCTTCTCCACCGGGAGCCAGAGCCGGCCCATCGCTTCGAGCGCGATATTGAGCGTCTTGATAGCCCGCGTTTGGAGGCTGACGAAGGTCTGGTCGAAGTCGAGACCCTTGGCGGCCATCAGCTCGCCCGCGGCTTTGGCTTCGGCCTCACCCTTGGCGGTCATGTCGACGTCCCACCAGCCAGTGAAGCGGTTCTCGAGGTTCCAGGTGGACTGGCCGTGGCGGATCAGGACGAGAGTGGGCATTCGGGCTCCTGGGATGGCGGGACTGAACGGAAGGGTTCAAAGGTTAGGATAAGGTTAGGCCTAGGCACGGTCCGCAGCGCTTGGACCCAAGCCTCCAGACCGTACCAAGCCATTGTTATCAGGTCAGATTTCGTCGATCATGCCGGCAAGTGTCTCGAGCATCGCATGCGCGAGCTGTTTCGAGCGCTCGGGCGACCAGCCGAATTCAGGATCGGCGTTGGCGTCGTGATCCTTGAACGGCATCTCCAGCGTCATCGACACCGCACCGAAGCGCTCGGCGAGCTGGTTGGTCGACATCGACAGGTTGGCCGACCCCGGTGCGGACTTGGGATAGCCCTTCTCGGTCTGGAAATCGGGCGTGTGCGCCGCGAGCCGCCGGCCGTAATCGTAGAACTTCTCGCCGTGCGCGTCGGTCCAGGACGGGATGCCCTCGAAACCTGCGATGAAGTTCGCGGGGATTGCCTCGTCGCCGTGGATGTCCATCGCGACGTCGACGCCGGTCAGGTCCATCGCGTTGCGGACGCACAGGACTTCCGGGCTCTTCTCCGGCGTCGGCGTGTGCCATTCGCGGTTGAGGTTCACGCCCACGGCATTGGTGCGCAGATGACCGCGGCGCGTGCCGTCCGGGTTCATGTTGGGGACGACGTTGAAGGTCGCCTTCGCCAACAGGTCCGCGGTGATCGGGTCGGCCGAATCGGTCAGCCGCTCCAGCGCGCCTTCCATCCACCACTCGGTCATCGATTCGCCGGGGTGCTGGCGGCCGTAGATCCAGACCTGCTTGGGGCCCGAGCCTATCGTGAAGCAATCGATCGCCTGACCGTCAAGCGACTGGCCAAGCTCGCGGTGCGCGACGCCCGGCAGCAACGCGGTACGCGCCACCAGCGCCTCGTGCATTTCCATCGTGTACGGCGCGAAATAGGCGAACCAGGCGAGATCGGTATCGGCGGTGAAGTCGAATTCGAGCACGCCATTGTCATAGCGCGTCTCGATCATCCGCCACGCCTGGCGATCGGTGCTGGCGCGCGTCTTGTAGCCCGGCCAACCGAACGGATAGGCCGACTTGCCCGCATTCAGGATACGGTAGGTCAGCGTCCGTCCGGCAGCGCCCGCCACGCGGAAATAGAACCACTGGAAGAAATCGGACTGGAAATCGGTGACGATCTCCAGGTCGATTCGGTCTCCCTCGATGGCGACAACACGGATGTTGCCGCCATCGAAGGCTGCGTTGATGGTCGGGCTCATGGCGTTTGCGTTCGTTTCTCTTGGGGCGTTCATTTCACCTGGATAGTGCGACCGGACTCGCCGGGGAAGCCTGCGAAGAGCGCGCGTGCGAGCTTTCCGGCCTGGATATCGGTCGTCGCGTCGGCCTTGCGGGCGTCGGCGAACGACTGCGCGCGGCCTTCCCAGACGGGCGACTGGTCGGCGCTGCGCTTGATCGTCACCGACAGTTCGGAGACGAGGATCGCGGTGCTGCCGCCGCCGCCGATCGGGAAGCCAACCCCGCCGCCGAGCCCGACGCCACCACCGCCGCCGCGACGACCACCGCCACCGCTGAAGCCGCCGCCACC
Organism: Sphingomonas sp. CFBP 13728; assembly: GCF_014841895.1. Lineage (NCBI taxonomy): Bacteria > Pseudomonadati > Pseudomonadota > Alphaproteobacteria > Sphingomonadales > Sphingomonadaceae > Sphingomonas > Sphingomonas sp. CFBP 13728. The sequence goes on from NZ_JACYUS010000002.1 coordinate 331,000, forward strand.
GATGCCGATGCTGAACGGCGACTGCTTGGGTGGCCCTGCCTGCGTGGTGCGGGTGAAGCCTACGGTCGCGACCAGCAGCGGCTTCGTGCCGGGTGCGGGGACGCTGTAACCGGCCTGGAGCAACTGGCCCTGCACGGCGGCGGCATAGGTCTTGAACTCGATGCTGGCCGGGCCGCCGGCGGTCAGCGGCTGGACGGCGATGGTGCCGCGGTCGATCGGCTCGCCGAGATGATAGCGCAGCACCTCGGTCGGTGGCAGCGACGGGCCGGTCGCGCACGCGGTGAGGGATGCGCTTGCCAGCGCCAGGACCAGGATCGAACGAACCGCCATCGGGACTTCCTTAGAATGTTGCGCTATAGTAACGCTCGGACCAGCCGAGTGGGTTCCCGGATGGTATGAGCGTGTCCGTTGCTTGACTTGGACACACCCCGCCATTAGGCGATCCCGTCTTTCCGCACACCTAGATTTGAAAAGAAGCGAATCGATCATGAAGATCCGCAATTCCCTGAAGTCGCTCAAGGATCGTCACCGCGATAACCGCGTGATCCGTCGTCGTGGCCGTACCTACGTCATCAACAAGACCAACCGTCGCTTCAAGGCACGCCAGGGCTAAAGCCCTGATAACCGCCGTCATTTTCGACGTCGGTCGTGTCCTTTACGACTGGGATCCCCGGATCCTGTACGAGCGCCTGATCGACGACGATCGGGCGCTCGACGCGTTCCTGCGCGACGTCGTGACGATCGATTGGCACTTCCAGCACGACGCTGGCCGCGACTTCGCCGACACCTCGGCGGAGCTTGCCGCGTTGCATCCGCAGCATGCCGACCTGATCGCCGCCTGGGGGCCGCGATTCAACGACAGCATCGGTGCGCGAATCGCGGGCATGCACGAGATCGTCGAGGAGCTGGACGCGGCCGGCGTACCGCTGTTCGCGATCACGAACTTCAGCCACGAGTTCTGGCCACCCTTTCGCGCGCGTGAAGCACAGCTGTTCGACCGGTTCCGCGACGTGGTCGTGTCGGGCGAGGAGAAGATGGTGAAGCCGGATGCGGCGATCTATCGGCTGGCGCTGGAGCGATTCGGGCTGGCGGCGGAAGATGCGGTGTTCGTCGACGACAATGCGGCGAACGTGGCGGCGGCGCGGGCGTTGGGGATCGAATCGGTGCTGTTTACCGATGCGGCGGATTTTCATGCGCGGTTGGTCGAGCTTGGGCTCCCACTCGCGGCTTAGCCGTTACCTGGCCAAAGTTTGTTTCCCCGCGAAGGCGGGGACCCAGACTGGGCTCCCGCCTTCGCGGGAGAACAAGTAAGTGGGCGCCGCCTTCGCCTATCGCCGGGTCACTGCTCGAGCGAGATCGATTGGCGCAGGTTCGCCACCGCCGTCTCCTGATCCGGGACCGGCGCTTCCGGGATCATCCCACCCTCGAAATCGTCCGTCACCGTCACGGTCGTCCCCAGCGTCGTCACGCCGAACAACTGCTTCGCGAAACCGAGCGGCACGCGGATGCAGCCGTGTGACGCGGGGAAGCCGGGGTTGCGCCCCGCGTGGATCGCGATCCCATCCCAGGTCAGCCGCTGCATGAACGGCATCGATGCATCGTCGTACAGGCTCGACTTATGGACCGCGTTCTTCTGCAGGATCGGATAGGTGCCGACCGGCGTGTCCTTGCCATCCTTGCCACTGGAGATCGTCGTCGCGGCGATCATCGTCGACCCGCGATAGACGAACGCGCGCTGCTCCTGCAGGCTGATGACGATGCTCACGGGCTCGCTGGAGCCATTGTCCTTCCAGACGAACTGGTTCGGCGACAGTTCGGTCGCGGCCTGTTCGATCGGCATCGCGGCAAGCGTCGCGGTCGACGCGGCGAACGCGGGGGTTGCGCCCGCCGACAGCGACAAGGCCAGCCCCATTGTCGTAACCGACCGTACCATCCTGCTCGCCATCATGCGCATCGTCGCGTCCGTTCTCGAATCCCCGATATTTTCGCCCAACGCGCGATTCATCAAAACGTGCCGTCGGAGGATTGAGTCGACGAACCGACCCCAAGCCGGGGTAGTTCGAGGGAACGGACCCACAACCAGTGGAAATGGTTGCAGAATATTTACGGAAAATCGGTTATACGGGTCTCCAAGAAACGGGGCAATTTCGGGAAAATCGATGCACGACGAGCAAGGTCTTGTGCGCGAACGACGCGCGCTTCTGAAGAATGGTTTGGTATTGGCGGGGGCTCTGGCGGTGCCGGGGGCAGTGTCGGCGACGACGCGTCTTGGACGTCCGCTGACCGCACGTGATCTGAAGCCGATGACGCAGCCACCGCTGCCGCGGACGACGGTCGCAGTTACGTCGCCGAAGGTGGTCCGTCCCGACCTGCTGCGCCAGGCGATGGCGTCGCTCAGCCGTCACGGCAGCCGCATCCAGCATCACGACCGCATCGCGATCGCCGATTTCGCGGCGCCGTCGGGCAAGCCGCGGTTCCACTTCGTCGACCTCGCCAGCGGGCGCAGCACATCGCTGCTGGTCGCGCACGGCAGCGGTTCGGATCCGGCGCATACCGGCTATCTCGAGCGCTTCTCGAACCGCTTCGGCTCGAACGCCTCTTCCGAGGGCGCGTTCGTCACCGACGATTATTATGTCGGCAAGCATGGCCGCTCGCAGCGTCTGATCGGGCTCGACCCGACCAACAACAATGCGCTCGATCGTGCGATCGTGGTGCATTCGGCGTGGTATGCGAACAAGGACATGATCGAGAGCCACGGCATGCTGGGTCGCAGCCAGGGGTGCTTCGCAGTCGGCGAGCGCGATCTCGACCAAGTGTTCGCACGGCTCGGTGCCGGCCGGATGATCTACGCCGCAAAGGTGTAACCCGACGTCTGACGGGGGCCGTCCGATCAGGCGGCGGCCTTAACCTGCGCTTCCATCACCTGGTCGACGATCATCGATCCGACCGCGTTCTGCCAGAGCCACAGGCCGTTGGCCTGCCCGGTGAAGCTGCATTCGCCGCCGAGCGGGCCCCAAGGCACGAAACCGGCCGCGAGTCCCAAGCCATAGAGCCCGGCGATCGGCATGCCGGCAGCATCCATGATCCGACAGTGCCGATCGACCATGGGGCGGCCGTCATGCGCGGCAAGGGCGATCGGACTACCGTCACGGTCCGCGATCGGGATCGCGATCGGGCGGTAGCCTAGCGCGGCGATGACGATGTCCGCTTGCTCGATGTACGCGCGGGCGGCTGCATCGTCGTCGCCTGCGATCCGGTGAAGCGCGACGCGTGGATCGGGTACGCGGCCATCGATCCCGAGCATCCGGACGACGAGTTCGCGTGCCTCGAGGCGGAATCCGGCGAGGCGATAGACGAAGCCCGACACCGGGCAGATGTCGTCGGGACCGAAATCGGTGAACCCCTCGGCATGCGCGGCCTCCGCCGAATGGTAGAAGGGGCGTAGCGGCCGCCGGTGCAGCAAGGTGATGGCGCCGGCGCCGAGCGGCAACGCGGGCTGGCTCTTCAACAGGAGTGCGATCGTCGTCAGCGCGCTGGTCGACCCACCGATCACCGCGATCCGAGGGTTGCGCTTGCCGGCGAGCAGATCGACGACCTTGTCGAAACCACCGAGCGTCAGGACATCGTCCGATTGCAGCAACTTGCCCGATGCGAGATCGATCAGGCGCGCGCCGGCGACACGCTGCGTCGCGAGCCGATCGAGCGGCTGATGGCCGCCGGTCGCGACGACGACGCTGGATGCGACCTGTTCGAAGACATGACCATCGGCCACGCGTCGGAGCTGCACGCTCCACAGCGCGTCGCCGACCCGCTTCACGCCGAGCGCCTCGTGCCCGACCAGCACTGTTCCTCCGTTTTCGCGGACGATATCGGTCAGCCGGTCGCCGGTAGCGCGCAGCAACGGGCCGACCTCGGCCAGCGGCACGCCGAGCGCGTTCTGATGCGCGGCTACCGCACGCCCGGCGGGGTGATCCACCAGCCGCGCGAGTTCGGGATGAATATTGTCGCGCACGCTGCTCAGGAAGGTATCCGCGGTCGAATCGGAGGTGATCGCGTAACGCCCGAGTTGCCCGCCGCCGATCGCGCCGCCACGCTCGATCACCATCAGCCCCGACGCGGCGAGATCGGGCAGCAGGCCACGCTTGGTCGCGGAGGTCAGCATCGCCGTCCCCGCCGGACCGCCGCCGATCACGATCACCGACGCGACCGTGCCGGCAGCGCCGCGCACCGAGGCACGCCGATCGCGCGGCCGGACGATCGCCGCGCAAGCATTCACGACTGCTCCGGCCGCGCGCTGGACATCCGCGACGGTCATCGCATCGGTGATCGGCAACGACAGCATGCGCCCGGCGATCCTGTCCGCGACGGGTGTCGCCTCGATCACCGCGGTCGCCTGGAACCAGGGCTGTTCGCCGAGATGCGGGCTGAAATACCGGCCGCAGCCGATGCCCTGCGCCTCGATGTCCTCGACGATCGCGTCGCGGTGATGCGCGAGACGCTCGGGCAACAGCACGGGCATGAACTGCATCGCGCGGCGCTGGCCCGAGACCGTCTGGAGCTGGAACGTGGCGAGCGTCTCGCGGTAGGTCGCTTCGAGGAGAGCGCGGTGCGCGGTGACGGAGTCGATCTCGGCGAGCTTGGCCTGTGCCATGATCGCGAGGATCTCGGGCAGCTTGGCGTTGATCCCGGGCAGGGTCGCGTTGCGGCTGCCTTCGAACCCGAAATTGCCCATCGCGCGCAGCGTCGCGATCAGGTCGACGTCGCCGCTGTGGACCAGCCCGCCCTCCCCGACCGCGAACGTCTTGGTCGCGTGCATCGAGTGGACCACCGCGAACGGTGCGCGCGCGCCGAACCCCTCGCCCGCATCGTCGCGCGTGCCGAGCGAAGACGCCGCGTCGATCACGATGCCGACGCCGTAGCGTTTCTGGTAATGCGCGTACCGATCGAGGTCGATCGCGTTGCCGAAGGTGGCATAGGGCACGACCACGCCGATCCGCTCGCCGTGGCGGTGCAGCAGCCGCTCCTCGTCGCGCGCGCATGCGCCCCAGTCGTCGGGATCGATATCGCAGATCAGCGGCGTCAGACCCGCCCATGCCGCCGCCTGTGCGGTCGCGGCGAACGTCATCGCGGGCATCAGCGCCAGCGTGCCGGGCTTGGGATCGAGGTTACCCGTCCGCATGCCCGATGCGTGACGGATCGCGAGCATCAGGCCGAGCGTCGCGCTGCCGACCGCGAGGCTGGCGCCGTGGCCGCCGAACAGCGTCTCGGTCACGCCTGCCTCGAACGCGCGCACCTCCGGGCCATTGTTGCTGAACACCCCCGACTCCTCGACGCGGCGCAGCGCATCGAGATGCTCGCTCAGGCGCGGCGGGTTCGGGGCGATCAGGGGAAGACGTTTCATGGGCGGTCCCGGCGGCTGTTCGCGCAGACCTTGGCGTACAGCCTCCTAAGAACCAGTTACATCGCCGTGTTTTTGAGTTTTGTACAGTTTTGACATCGATCCGGGCAGATATCTCGATCGTATCGACTGCAGGCTCATCTAGGAACGATCGCCCGGTGGTGCCGATCGGATCGCGGCGCGACTCACGATCAACTCTATCGCCGACGCGAAATCCTGGATTGTATCCATGTCCATGAAAAGGCCCGCCTCTCCCTGTTGGGAAAGACGGGCCCTTCAGGTCTCGGATACTGGCCTTCCGGTCAGGCCGTACGCGTACCGGTCAGCGGGAAGCTGCCAAAAGCGCCGGCCGCGACGCTGCCCTTGAGGACGTCGTCCTCGACGGTCGCCTTGCAGTCGAGTGTCATCGGCATCGGCACGGTCATGCTCTGCTTCCAGGTGATCGTGTCGCCATCGACGTCACCCGTCACGTCCATGCCACCCATCGCGCCCGATACCGCACCGGTGAAGGTGCTGCCAGCGCTGTTGACGGTCAGCGTCATCTTCTGATCGCCCAGCGGCGATTTGACCACGCAATCCCAGCTGCCATCGACGTTTGCCATTGCACTCTCTCCTGAACTACTTGGCGCCGGCAACCGCCGCCGCAGGCACGACCTCAACCGGCAGGCCGATGCTGTCAAGCTGCGGTCGCACCGTCTTCGCATCGCCGACCACGACCCAGATCGTCTTCTTCGGATCGATCGCCTGCTGGATCGCGGTGTTGAGTTGAGGCAGGTTAAGTCCCTGGTATCGCTGCGTGATCGTCGCGTAGTAATTGTCGGGCCGCTTGAGCAGGTCGTTCTGCTGCATCGCGCCGAGCACCGCGTCCGACGTCTCGAAATTACCCGAAAGCGAGCGGATCGCGCCGTTGATCGCGCGGTCGAACTCCGCCTGCGTCATCGGCTCCTTGCCGAGGAACGCAGCGACATCGCTGCGCAGTGCAGCGATCGACGGACCGGTCTGGTCCGCCTGCACGGGTGCCGACAGGATGTACGGCGCGGCATTCTCGGACTGCTGGAAGCGACCCGAGACGCCGTAGGACCAGTGCTTGCTCTCGCGCAGGTCCATGTTGACGCGACCGAGGAAGCTGCCGCCGAGCGCATCGTTCGCGGTCGCGATCGGCAGCAGGTCCTGCGTGCCCTTCAATCCGGTCGGGATGCCCGCGATGATCAGCGACTGCGGGCTGTCCGGCCGGTCGATCAGCACGATCTTCGGCGCGGACGGCGTGACGGTCGCCGGGAACGCCTTGACGCCCGGCGCCCCCGTCGGCCGCCACGTCCCGAACCGCGTATCGAGCGCGGCCTTCACTTCGGCAAGCGGACGATCGCTGACGACGAAGATCTTCGCCTTGTCCGGCCGCAGCCATGCCTGCTGGAACGCGACCAGATCGGCGCGGGTCAGCCCTGCGACCGCCTTCGGATCGCCGCTGCCCTGCGCCTTGGCATAGGGCGAGGTCGGCCCGAGCAGCTTCGGCAGGACGCGAGTCGCCAATCCCTGCGGGCTGGTCAGTTCCTGCGCGATCTGCGCGAGCTGCTGGTTCTTGACGCGCGCGACCTCGGCATCGGCGAAGGCCGGGTTCTGCGCGATATCGGCGAACAGGTCGACCGCGGGCGCGAGATTCGCGCTCGGCACCTGCAACGACAGGAACGTCCGGTCGTTCGACGCGCCCGAACCGATCTCCGCGCCGAGCCGCTCCTTGGCTTCGGCCAGCGCGACCGAATCGCGTGTCGCGGTGCCTTGGTCGATCATCGACAGCGTCAGCTTCTGCGTACCGAGCTTGGTCGGAACGTCCGCCGCCACGCCCGCATCGAAGCTCAGCACCGCCTGCGTCACCGGCACCGCGGTGCGCTGTGCGTAGACCAGCTCGATACCGTTCGACAGGCGCGTGCGCTCGACGCTCGGGAAGCTCAGGCCGGCAACCGTGCCGACGCCTGGCAACGGCCCCCGCGTCCCCTTGAGCGGCGCCTCGGGTGCGGGCACGACGTCGACCTTGGGCGGCACGACCGCGTTGGCGTACGCATCGCGCGCGCCCGGTACGACGGTCAGCGAATAGGCCGGACGCGACAGCCACTTCGCCGCGGCGGCCTTCACGCTCGCGGGCGTCTCGGCGGCCAGCTGCAACAGCTGTTTCTTGTAATAGCCGGGATCGTTCGAATAGAGCGCGCCTTCGGCGAGCGTCACCGCCTTGCCGCCGAACCCGCCGACGGACTCGAGCCCCTCCATCGTGCGCGACGCGGTCGTCGTCGCGACGCGGCTGACCTCGTCGGCAGTCGGGCCGTTCTTGAGGAAGTCGGCGAGGATCTCGTCGATCCGCTTCGACACCAGCGCAGGGTCGACGCCCTGGCGGACGATCGCCTCGATCTGGAACATGCCGAGCTGGCTGAAGCTGTTGTTCGACGCGGAGATGCGCGTGACCAGCTTCTCCTTCTTGACCAGCGCGGTGTCGAACCGGCTGCTCGCGAGCCCGCCGAGCACGCCCGCCGCGACGCTGAGCGCGGTGCCGTCCTTGTCGTTGAGGCCGGGGACCACCCAGTTGCGGCTGATCATCACCGCGGCGACACGGTCCTTGATCGTCTCGCTCACCGGCGCCGGCAGCGTCGGGATCGGTGCCGGGGGAACGATGCTCTCGGCACCCTTGGGAATGCCACCGAAATACTTCTCGGCGAGACGCTTCGCGGTCGCCGCATCGACGTCACCGGCAAGCACCAGCACCGCGTTGTTCGGGCCGTAATGATCCTTGAACCAGTCCTTCACCGTCTGCAGCGACGCCGCATCGAGATCCGCCATCGAGCCGATCGTGGTGTGGCCGTAGGGGTGCGTGGCGGGGAACAGCCCCTCGGTGATCTTGTATTCGGTCAGGCCGTAGGGCTGGTTGTCGCCCTGGCGCTTTTCGTTCTGGACGACGCCGCGCTGCTCGTCGAGCACGCCCTGCGTGATCGCACCGGTGAGATAGCCCATGCGGTCGGATTCGAGGAACATCGCGCGGTCGAGCGCAGCGGTCGGCACCGTCTCGAAGTAATTGGTACGATCATAATAGGTCGTGCCGTTGTAGTCGGTCGCGCCGACCTGCTTCAGCGGTTCGAAGAAATCACCCGGTGCGTTCTCGGAGCCGTTGAACATCAGATGTTCGAACAGATGCGCGAAGCCGGTCTTGCCCTTGGGCTCGAACTTCGAGCCGACGTTGTACCAGACCGACACTGCCACGACGGGCGCCTTGCGATCGGTGTGCACGACGACGCGCAGGCCGTTCTTCAGCGTGAACTGCTGGTAGGGGATATCGACCGACTTCACGAGCTCTGCGACCGGCGCCGGCTTTGCCGTGGGCGTAGCGGGCCGCTGCGTCTGGCCCATGGCGGGCGAGACGAGGGCGATTGCAGCGACACCCGCAAGCGCGGTCATTTTCAAAGCCATATGCGAACACTATCCTAGGTTTCGAACGATCTCGTCGCATCATAGGCGCGCTTCGTCGTCGGGCAACAGGATAGATGCATCGAGTTTCGCGGCAAAATGGCGCTCAGAAGAACAGCTTACGGACGCTGATCCGGACCGCGCGGCCGAACGGGTCGAGATAGTCCGGCTGGTAGTTGTTCGGCGTCGCGCCGGTCGCATCGGTGACGCGCTGGCGGGTATTGAGGACGTTGTCGACCGACAGGCTGACGCGCATGCCGCGCAGCCACGGATGCGCCTTCACCCATTCGAGGCGCTGGCCGAGATCGGCGAACAGACGGACGTTGGCGGTCGCGAGGCCGCCGAAGTTGAGCGTCGAGGGCGCAGCCGCAGTGCCGCCATTGACCGTCGTGCCGGTCGCGTAATTGGCGGAGATGCGCGCGCCGAGGCCATTGTTGGTATAGCCCGCCTGCGCCTCCAGTTCGTGACGCGCCTGGCCGCCGCTGTTGCCGATCGCATCGCCGTCGAGCAGGTTCAGGCGTGGGCCGCCATCGGCGACGAGCACGCGATCGGTGAAGTGCCAGGTGTGGTAGACCGCGAACTGGATGCGCCCGCCGGCCTGTCCGCCGCGACCGCGGAAGCCGCGCCCGCCACCGCCGCCGGGTCCGCCACCGCCAGGCCCGCCACCACCGGGACCGCCCTGCCCGCGCGGACCGTCGCCACTCGCGCCTTCGGGTCGACGGAAACCGCCGGGAGGCTGGAGCCCTTCGAACGGGTTGGGGCCGGTGCCCGCGCGATAGGCCTCAAGCTCCTTCTGGATCTTCGATTTGAGCGGCGCGGAGAAGTTGATCCCCCAGCGCAGTTCGGAGCGCTCGCTACGCGCGAAATTGATCGGGCGGCGGTCGACCTGCAACAGGTTGCCACCGGCATCGCGCGTGAAACGGCTGGGGAACGCCGCCTCGATCGCCGCAGTCGCCGAGGGGAAGGCGGCGATCGGATCGTCGACCCGGCTCTCGACATAGTTCGCGGTGATCGACAGGTCCTTGGCGGTCCAAGGCTTCAGTGTCAGGCCGACTTTCTTGACGTGGTTGTTGTCGGCGACCAGCCCCGGATTGCCGCCGCTGATCGTCGTGACGGTCGCAGTGGTGCCGGTCACGTAGTCGAAGATGCGGACGTTGGACGTGGCGATCGACGGATTGCCGAGCTGCTGTGCGGTCGGTGCCTCGTCGGTGTCGGTGACCGAGGCGATGACGCGCACGCCCTCGATCGGCGACCAGTTCGCGCCGTAACCGAGCGTGGTCAGCGTGCCGAAGTCCGACAGGTGATCCTCGGCGACGTTGAAGTTCGCCGACAGCGTGCCGAGGAACGGCAGGACGCCCTTCGACCGGCTGGTAAGCGGCAGGTCGACATTGACCTGGCCGTTGACGGTATCGCGCGAGACCTGGCCGGTCTGTTCGCTTAACGCACGGAAGGAGCGGCTGCTGAAATCGGCGGTCTCCGCACCGAGCTTGATCGTCGTTGAGATCGCACCCGCCGGCAGGTTGAACAGGTTGCCGTTGATGACCGCGTCGACGCCGCCGGTGCTTTGCGAGGCATAGGCGCGGTTGCCGGGCGCCGCACCGATGTCGCCCGCGGTAAGACGGCCGAACGGATTGGCGGTCGGATCCCCCGCCGCGAGCCTTGCATTGAAGGCGGTCGCGTCGACGCCCGTCTCGGTGAAGGTCTGCGTATCGCTGCGGTCGTAATTGCCCGTCACGTTCCAGCGCCATGTGCCGAGATCGCCGTTGAGCGTGGTGCCGAGATGCGCGGCGATCGACGAGGTGCGCTGCGCGAGCGGGAGGAAGCCGTCGTCGTCGAGCGCACGGTTGACGACGGTGGTGCCGTCCGCGAGCGTCAGCGCGGCGACGGGCAGGCCGTTGAGGCTGCGGCTGTCGGTCGATTCGATGCGTCCGTTGATCGTCGCGCCGATGTTGCCGAAGATGTTGCGCGCATAGACGCCGTTCGCGGTGAACGTGCTGTTCGCGGGCTCGAGCGTGCGAAGCGGCGTGGGATCGATGATCGCGCCGCTCGCGCCGACGGCGGTGCTGGCGAGCGGGGTTATGTCGCGTTCGGCCTCGGTCAGCGCCGAGGTCGAGGTGTATTCGACGTGGAGGTTGAGCCGGCGGTCGCGCGCGATGGTGAGCAGGTCGACCTCGCCCAGCGGCGTGTTGCTGCCCCCCTCGGTCGGCATCCGGTCGGTCGCCTCCGCAGTGACCGCGCGGAAGCGGCGGCGCAGGACGAAGTTCACGACCTTCTGGTCGGCGCGGTAGCCGTATTTGAGCGCCACCTCCTCGGGCAGGATCTCGACGCGCTGGATCGCCTCGGTCGGGATGTCGCGGATCTCGGAGAAGCTGGAGATACGGCGGCCGTTGAGCAGCACGACCGGCGCGCCGCCGCTGCCGCGACCGCTGGTGGTCTGCGGGCTGAGTTCGCTCAGCAGGTCGGAGATCGAGCTGACGCCGTACGAACGGATCTCGGCCTGGCCCAGCGTCTGGTCGGGCGGGATGTCGCCGATCACCGAGCCCGGCAGCTTACGCGAACCGGTGACGACGATCTCCTCCGCGTCGGCCGCCTCGTCCTGTTCCGGCGTCTGCGCGGCCGCCGCGGCGGCGGGCTGCGACGGCGCCTGTTGCGCGGCGGCCATCGCAGGCATGCTCACCGCCAGAACCAGACCCAAACTGCGCATACCCGTTCCACCCCTATGATCGACCGTCGATCAGGGGTTTGAACTAGTGCCCAATTGTCGCAGGATTGTGCCGGTTCGGCAGTGAATCGTCGCGACCGCCGGTTACCGCGACATGTGTGCGTCCATCTCCTCGAGCGGCACGCCCTTGGTCTCGGGGAAGTAGAGGAACACGGTGACGAACTGCACCGCCATCATCGCGGCGAAGAAGAGGAACGGCACGCCCGCCGACCATGCCGCGGCGATCGGGAAGACCTGCGCGATCACCGCGTTCCAGCCCCAATGGCTCGACGACCCGATGCTCGATCCGCGTGCACGGACGTTCTGCGGGAAGACCTCCGAGATATAGACCCAGATCACCGCGCCCGAGCCCGGCGCGAAGAACATGATGAAGACGATCAGCGACGGCAGCAGCAGCCAGCTTGCCAGCACGCCGAGCAGCGCCAGCCCGCCGACGGTGAGCGCCGCGGTCATGCCCGCCGAGCCCCACAACAGCAGCGTGCGGCGGCCGATCCGGTCGATCAGCAGCATGCCGAGCAGCGTGAAGACCATGTTGGCGACCCCGATCATCACCGCCTGGAGATCGGGCGACAGGCTGCCGCCCGACGCCTTGAAGATGTCGTTGAGGTAATAGAGGAACGCGTTGATGCCGCTGAACTGGTTGAACATCGCGACCAGGAAGGCCAGCGTGATCGGCTTGCGATGGCGCGTCCAGGAGAGCTTGGCATCGCCCTTCGGCGTGTCGAGCTCTTGCCGGGCGATGTCGGGGCTCATGCCGACCAGCGCCAGCACGTCCTTCGCTTCGGCATCGCGGCCCTTGGCGAGCAGCCAGCGCGGTGAATTGGGGATACGGAACAGGAGGCCGAAGAAGACCAGCGAGGGCGCCGCGACGATCCCGAGCTTCCACCGCCACTCGACATCGCCGAGATCGAGCGAACCGATGACTGCGTTCGAGACATAGGCGAGCAGGATGCCGAGGATGACCGCGAACTGGAAGCCGCCGACCATCTTGCCACGCTGGGCGGGTGGCGCGAGTTCAGCGATATAGGCGGGCGCGAGTACCGACGAGCCGCCGATCGCGATGCCGTTGATGAAGCGGAAGCTGAGGAAGCTGTGCCAGTTCCACGCCAGCGCGCAGCCAAGCGCGGTGACGACGTAGAGAAAGGCGAGGATACGCAGCACGTTGCGACTGCCGTAGCGATCGCCGAGCGTGCCGATGAACAACGCACCGATCAACGTGCCCCAGAGCGCGGACGAGACGGTGAAGCCTAGCCACGCCTCGCTGAGCGCGAACTTGGCCTTGAGTGCGCCGGTGACGCCGGCGATCACCGCGGTGTCGAAGCCGAACAGGAGGCCCGCCAGCGCGGCGGTGGCGACGCTCGCGATCAGGACAGTGCTGGGCTGGGCCGAGGGGCGAGATGCGGTGGGAGCGATCGTCATGCCCGCCACGTTTCAACAGTTTGACGGCCGCCGCAAGCGCCGCAAGGTCGCCGACACCATCACGATGAACCGGTTCGACGAAAACACCCATTTCAGGTCTTTGAAAGTGCCTTAACGAATCGCCGACTAGCCCCGGTCGCACGAGCACGGCGCGAAGGGACCAAGCGTTGACGACTGGACTGAAGAAAGCGCTGGTCGCCATCGCGGCGCTGGCGATGCCGTCATCGGCCTGGGCGGCCTGTACCGTCAGCAATACCGGGCCGACCACACTCGGCACATACTCATCGGCCGCCCTGCAGAAGAGCGCGGTACCTTATGGCCAGGTGCCCGGTGGGTTCGACTGCGCCGATGCGCTGCTATCCGTCCTCAGCGCGAACAATCTCAGCGTCACACCGACCAGCACGCAAGGGTTCACGCTGAAGTCTACAACCAGCGCGGACACGGTGAACTATGTGCTCGCGGCCGACAGCGCCGGCACAACGCCGATCCCGCCGAACGCCAAGTTCGTCTACATGAACGGAGGCCTCATCAACCTGCTCGGATTGCTTGGCGGCAGCACGCGCAACGTGCAGGTCTATGTGAAGCCCACCGCACCTTCGCCGACCACGACGATCCCGCCCGGCACATACACCGGATCCTTCCAGCTCGCCTGGGAATGGAAGCTTTGCTCGGTGGTCGTCACGGTCGTCTGCGTGAACACGACGCAAAGCACGGCCCCGGTAACTGCGAACGTCGCGGTGACGATGATCGTCGCGCCAAGGCCGGTCGGCGTCGTCATCACTACCCGGACCACTTATGATCCGGTCTCGGCCGGCAATCCGCGCGCGATTCCCGGCAGCAAGCAACGCAGCACGATCACGCTCACGAATACCGACATCGTCGCTATCGATGCGGATTCGCTCAACGTCGTGCTGCCGACGCCGAACCGCGGCTCGGTCGCGCTCGACGGTGACGGGAGTGCCTCGACTGCGTTCGTGACGACGGCGGAGGGCTCGCCCGCATCGTCACTCGCGGTGACCTATACCGCGCCCGCCAGCACCACCGACGACGTCGATTTTTCAGCGAACGGCGGTACCAGCTGGACATATGATCCGACGTCCGCGCCCAAGTCCGTCACCACCGTCCGCATCCGCCCGCGCGGGACGATGGCGGCCGGATCGAGCTTCAGCGTGTCGTTGCCCTACGTCCTGTTCTGATCGGAGTTCTGATCGCCGGTCTGTTCTGAAATGGGCGGGGTCGGCAACGATCCGACCAGCTCCATCTTGGTCGCGGTCGAGCCGACTTCGATGCCCGCCTCGCGGAACTGGCGGAGCAATGTGAACAGCAATTCGCTGCGCATCGGATAGGCATCGCGCGGGCTCGCCACGTACGCGAAACAGTTGAACTTGGCACGGCCGGCGTCGATCGAGTCGATGAACACCTTGGGCTCGGGATCGTCGAGCACCTCGTGCTTCTCCGCGAACGCCGCGAACAGCATCGTCCGCACCGCGTCGAGATCCTCCTCGAGCGGCACCGAGAATTGCAGCTGAATCCGGCCAATGGGTGCTGCCAGCGTCATGTTCTGGATCGTCTTGGTGATCAGCTCCGAATTCGGCACGATCAGCGTCGAGCGATCCGCCACCTGGATCTCGGTCGAGCGCACGTTGATCCGCTTCACGTCGCCCTCCATGTTGCCGATCCGGACGAGGTCGCCGATCTTCACCGGGCGCTCGGCGAGGAGGATCAGGCCCGAGACGAAGTTCTGCGTGATCGCCTGCAGGCCGAAACCGATCCCGACCGACAGCGCGCCGAGCACCACGGCGAGCTTCTCCATGCCGATCCCGAGCGCGCCGAGCGCCCACAGCACCGCGGCGATGATCCCGGCATAGCGCGCGACCATCATCACCGAATTCTGCGCGCCGGCATCCATCGCGGTGGTCGGCAGATAGCTGTTCACCAGCCAGTGCTGCAGCCCGCGCATGATCGCCAGCGCGACGAACAGCACCGCGATCGAGCGCAGCACCGCGCCCGGCGAGATCGTGACCTGGCCGATCGTCACGCCGTTCGCGACCGTCCCGAACAGCTCGAACGCCGAGCCGACGCCCGCCCCGAACGGCGCCATCACCGCACCGACCGCGAGCAGGATCAGCAGCAGCCGGAGCACCGCCGACAGCAGCACGCCGATCTGGTCGACGGTCTTGTTGTCGACCCCGAAGCCGCTGTTCGCCGAACGACCGAGCCGGTTGCCGCTCGACAGCAGCGTCCGGCACGCGTCGTCGGTGAAGGTCATCATCAGGTACAAGGTCGCGCCGACGATCGCGCCCCACAGCAGCCACGTCGCGACCTTGAACGCGAAGTTCACATAGCCGATCAGGCCGGCGATCAGCGTCACGAGCAGGACCAGCCAGACGAGCGTCGCGACGATCGCCAGCAGCGTGTTGCGCGCGGGCTTGGTCGGGTCGGGCAGCGCGGCGGCGCGCAACCGGCCCAGCGTCACTAGGATCGCGCCGAGCAGGACGATGTGGAGCAACGCGACGATTGCGCTGGCGGCGCTCGATGCGGTCGCGCTGATGCCGATCAGCGTGTTGGTCGCGATCAGCAGCTGGCCGAAGAAGATCAGCCCGGCGGCCATCCAGGTGTACGGGCGCAGCGCCTGCGCGGCCGGGTCGCCGATCGGCAGCAGCCGCCATGTGGACTGGCCGCGCAGCAGGAGCGCGCCGCCGAGCGACGACACGAACGCGCAGAACCATGTGATCCCGACGAAGAGCGCGCCGAACCGGCTCCAGGCGGGCGACACGAGCCCGGCCCAGCGCAGCGACGCGACGATCGCCCAGGCGGCTAGGCCCGGCAGCGCGGTGCCGATCACGACCAGCCATAGCGCGTATGCCGAGCGTCGCAGGCGACCGCCGGGCGCGTGGTTGGTCGCGTATCGGCGGCCGACGCCGTGCAGCCAGCGTCGTAGCGGCACGATGAGCACGAGCGCGGTGAGAATCCCGATCAGCAGGCCGGTGCCGGCGCGCATGTCGAACCGTGCGCCGAACTGGCGGATCTCGACATTGGCGAACCGCATTAGCCGGGCAGTGTCGCGCGGCAGGTGATCGACGATTGCTGCCCACAGCGTTGGCGACAGCGGCGAGCCGGTGTTTTCGGACAGTTGCTGACCGAGTTCCTCCGCTTCGGCTGCACCAATGTCGTCGATCTGCTGCTTGGCCTCGATCCCGATGAGGCGCGCGCGCTTGATTGCGGAGTCGATCGCGGACTGGCTCTGCGCGAGGAGCTTGCGTTGCTGGCGGATCTCGGGCGCTTCGACCACGCCGGGGGTGGCGGCACCCAGTTCCGCGACACGCGCCTGGACGAGGGCCATCTCGGGGGTGAGCGTGCGGACGGCGTCGGCGGCGGTGGTCTGCACGGTTTGCGCGCGGGTACGGAGGGCTTGCCGCGCCTTGTCGTCGCGCGCAGCGGGCGTGGCGTCGTCGATCGCCTGGAGCTCGGCCGAGGCTTGGGTGAGGCTGGCGGCGACGGTCGCGACCTTGGGCTCGTCCTGCGCGATCGCGGGGAGCGCGGTGGCTAGGAGGAGGAGCGCGGCGAGGTAACGGAGGAGGGTCATCCGGGGTGCTGTACAGCGATGGGGTCGGAAACGGGAGGGGGGTGGCGTTGGGCTTGGGTCCCGGCACCGCTGCCGCTGTTTTCGGCAAAGCCTCAGGATGAGCGCTTGCCCATCACACATCCCACCCCGGCGAAAGCCGGGGCCCAGTTGGCAAGGTCGCTGTAACGGAGCGCTGGCCTAAATCACCAGCCGCTCCCAACTGGGCCCCGGCCTTCGCCGGGGTGGGGTTAGGGGGGACGCGGTCCTGCAAACACAGCCGCCAGCCTGCTTCCCCTTGTTCTCCCGCGAAGGCGGGAGCCCAGACTGGGTCCCCGCCTTCGCGGGGAAACAAAGATGCGGATCGCTCGCCCCACCGGCGCTGGGAGCAAGATACTCCCCTTCCCCGTCACCCCGGCGGAGGCCGGGGCCCACCGTCCCGCACACTCAGTTCTATCGGGTGTGCGGGACGGTGGATGCCGGAACTAGTCCCGCATGACGGGGCGGGATGGGCGTTGGCTGGGCCAGAACTGGACCGCGCGTCGTCAGTGCAGCTCGAGGATCACCTGATCCACTGCGAGGCTATCCCCGGTCTTCGCAGCAACCGACTTCACCGTCCCCGTCTTCTCGGCGCGCAGGATGTTCTCCATCTTCATCGCCTCGACCACCGCGAGCGGCTGCCCCGCCTCGACCCTGTCGCCCGCCGCGACGTCGAGCCGCACCAGCAGACCCGGCATCGGGCAGATCAGGAACTTCGACAGATCGGGTGCGACCTTCTCGATCAGGTGCGCGGTGTAGGGCGCGACGCGGGCGGCAAGCACGCGGGCGACATGGCTCGCACCGCGCGTGGTCAGCTTGAAGCCGGCGCGGGCCTTGGCGATGCGGATCGTGAGGTGTTCGTCGCCGTCCGCGCCGTGGCCGTCGGCTACCACCATCTGGTCGCCTGGCGTGTATTCAAGCGCTAGGTCGAGCTCTTCGCCGTCAACTGTGATGCCGTCGGTCGAGACCGTCACCGCGTGGTCGGTCTTGTCGATCGTCACCGACCAATCGGCGGGCGGACGAAGGCGCTTGCCGAGTTGGCCATCGATGCGGCGGGCGCGGTCGGCTTCTGCGGTCGCGGCAAAGGCGGCGACGGCGGCGAGCGTCTTCAGCAGTTCGGCGTCGGCGGGGGCGCCGTGGAAACCGTCGGGATATTCCTCGGCGATGAAGCCCGTGGTGAGCGCGCCAGACTGGAAGCGCGGGTGCTGCATGATCGCCGAGAGGAAATCGATGTTGTTGCCCGGCCCCTCCAATTCGAACGCGTCGAGCGCGGCGATCTGCGCGGCGATGGCGCCGTCGCGGGTGGGTGCCCAAGTGATGAGCTTGGCGATCATCGGGTCGTAGAACATGCTGACCTCGCCGCCCTCGCGGACGCCGTCGTCGACACGGACGCGGGGTTCCGCGGAGGTGCCGTGTCCGTCCAAACTTACTCCGTTCGCACCAACCCCGCCCGTCACCCCAGCGAAAGCTGGGGTCTCCCCGTTCGGGTCGCCTGCTCCATTACCGGGATACCCCAGCTTTCGCTGGGGTGACGGGGTTTGGAGGGGGAAAGTTTCGGGCGGGTTGTAGCGCACCAGCCGCCCTATCGACGGCAGGAACCCGCGATACGGATCCTCGGCATACACCCGGTTCTCGATCGACCAGCCGTTGAGCTTCACCTCGTCCTGAGAGAACCCGAGCGGCTCCCCGGCAGCAACCCGGATCATCAGCTCGACCAGATCCAGCCCGGTAATCTCCTCCGTCACAGGATGCTCGACCTGGAGCCGCGTGTTCATCTCGAGGAAGTAGAACCCCTCCCCCGTCGTATCCGCACCCGAGACGATCAGCTCGACCGTACCCGCCGAATAATACCCAACCGCCTGCGCGAGAGCGACCGCCTGCTCCCCCATCGCCTTGCGCATGGCAGGCGTCACGAACGGCGACGGCGCCTCCTCGACGACCTTCTGGTGGCGGCGCTGGATCGAGCATTCGCGCTCGTTGAGATAGACGATGTTGCCGTGCTGGTCGCCGATCAGCTGGATCTCGATATGGCGCGGGCTTTCGATGAACTTCTCGATGAACACGCGGTCGTCGCCGAAGCTCGCCAGCCCCTCGCGCTTGGTCGCCTCGAAGCCTTCACGGACGTCCTGCTCGCTATAGGCGAGCCGCATCCCCTTGCCGCCGCCGCCGGCGGACGCCTTCATCATCACCGGATAGCCGATGCCGCCGGCGATCTCGACCGCGTGATCGGTGCTGTCGATCTCGCCGAGATAGCCCGGCACGACGTTGACGCCCGCGGCCTTGGCGAGCTTCTTCGATTCGATCTTGTCGCCCATCGCGGCGATCGCGTTGGCCGGCGGTCCGACGAAGGCGATCCCGGCCTCGGCGCACGCCAGCGCGAAACTCTCGCGTTCGGAGAGGAAGCCGTAGCCGGGGTGGATGCAGTCGGCGCCGGTTTCCTTGGCGGCGAGCAATATCAGCTCGGCCTTGAGATAGCTTTCGGCGGCGGATGCCGGCCCGAGCCGGACGGACTCGTCGGCCATCAGCACGTGCGGCGCACGCGCGTCGGCGTCGGAATAGACCGCGACGGTCTTGATGCCCATCGCCTTGGCGGTCCGCATGACACGGCACGCGATCTCGCCCCGATTGGCGACCAGGATTTTCTTGAACATTCTCGCTCCCCTCCCGCCTGCGGGAGGGGCCGGGGGAGGGCCTGTCCACGCGCGGATATTATGGTGCGGGAGGACAGGCCCTCCCCTAACCCCTCCCCCAAGCGGGAGGGGAACTACTCCGCCGCGGCCCGCATCGGCTCGGGGCCGACCATCGGCTTCATCCCCAGCTTCGCCAGCAGCGTCGCGTCGGCGCTATCGCCGGCGTTGCCGGTGGTCAGCAGCTTGTCGCCGGTGAAGATCGAGTTCGCGCCCGCCATGAAGCAGAGCGCCTGGGTAGCCTCGGACATGCTCTCGCGCCCGGCCGACAGCCGCACCATGCTGAGCGGCATCGTGATCCGCGCGACCGCGACCGTCCGGACGAACTCGATGTCGTCGATCTGCGCCATCGGCGTGCCGGCGAGCATGTCGCCGAGCGGCGTACCCTTGACCGGGACCAGCGCGTTGACGGGGACGCTCTCCGGGTGGCGTGGCAAGGTCGCCAGCGCGTGGACGAAGCCGACGCGGTCGCTGCGCGTCTCGCCCATCCCGACGATCCCGCCGCAGCAGACCGAAATCCCCGCGTCACGCACGTTCGCCAGCGTCTCCAGCCGATCGCCGAAGGTGCGCGTGGTGATGACGTTGCCGTAATTCTCCGGCGAGGTGTCGATGTTGTGGTTGTAGTAATCCAGGCCGGCGTCGGCGAGCTGCTTGGCTTGGTCCGCGTCGAGCATGCCGAGCGTCATGCACGTCTCGAGCCCCATTGCGCGGACGCCTTCGACCATCGCGACGACCTTCGGCATGTCGCGCGGCTTCGGGTTGCGCCACGCGGCGCCCATGCAGAAACGCTGCGAGCCGGCGGCCTTGGCCTGCGCGGCGTCGGCGAGGACCGCGTCGACGTCCATCAGCTTTTCCGCCTTCAGGCCGGAGTCGGACGACGCGGACTGCGAGCAATAGCCGCAATCCTCGGGGCAGCCGCCGGTCTTGATCGACAACAACGTGCAGAGCTGGACTTCGCCGATAGCGTGATGCGCGCGGTGGACGGTCTGCGCGCGAAACATGAGTTCGTCGAACGGGAGGTCGAAGAGCGCGGCGATTTCCGGACGCGTCCAGTCGGTGCGGGAAACGGGAGCATCGCGCACCAGGCTCGGGGCCACTGCATGTGCGAGAGTACGGAGTAGGGTATCGGTCATTCGGCGGCTTCCTCTTGCGGGGCCATGTTGTGGCCGAGGAGTTTCAATACGTCCTCGGCGGCCTGGATCAGGTTGGTGCCGGGTCCAAAGATCGCCTGGACCCCGGCATCGCGCAGCGCCTGATAGTCCTGTGCGGGGATAACGCCACCCGCGATCACCTTGATATCGGCGCGGCCCGCCTCGCGGAGGTAGCCGATCAACTCCGGGATCAGCGTCTTGTGGCCGGCGGCGAGGCTTGATGCACCAACGATGTCGACGTCCTTCTCCAACGCGAGCGCGGCAGCTTCGGCGGAGGTCTGGAAGAGTGGGCCGGGGACGATCTCGAAGCCCAGGTCGCCGAACATCGACGAGACGAGGTTGGCGCCGCGATCATGGCCGTCCTGACCCATCTTGGCGACGAGCATGCGGGGTTTGCGCCCCATCCGGCGCTCGGTCGCCTCGACGCCGTCGGTCAGACGAGTCCAGCGCGCGTCGTCCTCGTACGCGCCGCCGTAGATACCGGAGACGGGGGTCGGTTGCGTGCCGTAGCGGCCAAACACGTCCTCCATCGCCGACGAGATTTCGCCGAGCGTGGCGCGGGCTCGGGCGCATTCGACGGCGAGCGCGAGGAGGTTGTTCTCAAATCCTCCCCGATTCGGGGAGGTGTCGGCCGAAGGTCGACGGAGGGGGGCCTCCTCGGGCGTATCCGTTTGTGGAACACCCCCTCCACCAGCCGTTGGCTGGTCCCCCTCCCCGTTCCGGGGAGGAATGCGCGCGCCTTCGCGGAGGGCGTTCAGAGCGGCTTGGCACGCCGCCTCGTCGCGCGTCTCCTTCACTCGCTCGATGCGCTCGATCTGGCCCGCCCGCACCGCGACATTGTCCACGTCGAGGATCTCGATCGCGTCCTGTTCGGCTAGCTTGTACTTGTTGACGCCGACGATGACGTCCTCGCCGCGATCGACGCGCGCCTGCCGACCGGCGGCGGCTTCCTCGATCATCGCCTTGGGCCAGCCTGCCGCGACTGCCTTCGCCATGCCGCCTTCGGACTGGATCCGCTCGATCAGGCTCCACGCGCCGTCGACCAGCGACTGCGTCAGACTCTCGATATAATAGCTGCCGCCGAGCGGATCGACGACCTTGGTCATCCCCGTCTCTTCCTGGATCACGATCTGCGTGTTGCGCGCGATGCGTGCGGAAAAGTCGGTCGGCAGCGCGATCGCCTCGTCGAGCGCGTTGGTGTGGAGCGACTGCGTGCCGCCGAGCATCGCCGCCATCGCCTCGATCGTCGTCCGCATGACGTTGTTGTACGGATCCTGCTCGGTGAGCGAGACGCCCGACGTCTGGCAATGCGTGCGCAACATCTTCGAGCGCTCGTCCTGCGCGCCGAGCTGCGTCATCGCGCGGTGCCAGAGGACGCGGGCGGCGCGGAGCTTGGCGATCTCCATGAAGAAGTTCATGCCGATCGCGAAAAAGAAGCTTAGACGCCCGGCGAACTTGTCGATGTCGAGCCCGGACGCGACGCCGTATTTCACATATTCCATGCCGTCGGCGATCGTGAAGGCGAGCTCGTGGAGCTGCGTCGCTCCTGCCTCCTGCATGTGATAGCCGCTGATCGAGATGCTGTTGAACTTGGGCATCTCGCGGCTGGTGTAGCCGAAGATGTCCGAGATGATCCGCATGCTCGGCTCGGGCGGGTAGATATAGGTGTTGCGGACCATGAACTCCTTGAGGATGTCGTTCTGGATGGTCCCGTCGAGCAGTTTCCGGTCGACGCCCTGCTCCTCGCCCGCGACGATGAAGAAGGCGAGGATCGGGATTACCGCACCGTTCATCGTCATGCTGACCGACATCTTGTCGAGCGGGATGCCGTCGAAGAGGATCTTCATGTCCTCGACCGAGTCGATCGCGACGCCTGCCTTGCCGACGTCGCCGGTGACGCGGGGGTGGTCGCTGTCGTAGCCTCGGTGCGTGGCGAGATCGAACGCGACCGACAGGCCCTTCTGGCCGGCGGCGAGGTTGCGGCGGTAGAACGCGTTCGAGGCTTCGGCGGTGGAGAAGCCGGCGTATTGGCGGATCGTCCAGGGGCGGCCCGCGTACATCGAGGCGCGGACGCCGCGGGTGAAGGGGGCGAAACCTGGGAGGCCGGGGTCGGCGGTGACGTCTTCCGCGGTGTAGAGCGGCTTGACGTCGATGCCTTCCGGGGTCGGCCAGGTGAGGTCGGCGCCCTTTACTTCCTTGGCGGCGAGCGCCTGCCAGTCGGAAAGGGTTGGAGCGGATTCGGGTTTGTCAGTCATGAGTTTGCATCACCCCGGCCGAGGCCGGGGCCCAGTTGGAAAGGTCGAGGTAACGCAGCGCAACACCAGCCAATCGACCGTTGCCCAACTGGGCCCCGGCCTTCGCCGGGGTGGTGGTTATAAACGCAGGGGTGATATTGGTGGCGGAGGTCACTTGCCCGTGAACACCGGCTTGCGCTTCTCCAGGAACGCGCGACCGCCTTCCATCGAATCCGCCGACCCGCGCGCGTCACGCTGGTTCGCCGCCTCGGCCTGCATCGCGGTGGCGTAATCCGTTTCGTACGCCGCAGTGATCGCCCGGCGCATCAGCCCGAGCGCCACGGTCGGCATCGCCGCCAGCCGCTCGGCCAGCGCGAACGCCTCGGCATCGAGCGCGTCGTCGGCAACGACCTTGTGGACCATCCCCCAGTCGAGCGCCTTCGCCGCCAGCACACGCTCGCCGAGCATCATCATTTCCGCCGCGCGAGCCTTGCCGATCAGCCGCGGCAGCATCCACGACGCGCCGCCGTCCGGCACCAAGCCGATGTTGACGAACGCCTGGAGGAAATACGCCGTCTCGCTCGCCACACAGAAATCGGCGGCGAGCGCGAGGCTGCAGCCGATCCCCGCCGCCGGCCCGCGCACCGCACTCACCACCGGCACCGACAGATCGGCGATCGCCGCCATCGTCGGGTTATAGCTGCCGGTCAGCGCCGCGAACGTCGCCTCGCCCGGATTGTCCGAACCAAGCGCCCCGCTCCCGACATCCGCGCCCGAGCAGAATGCGCGTCCCGCACCCGCGATCAGAACCGCCCGCGCGCCATCCAGATCACCAAGCGCCGCGCGCAACTCCTCGAACAACGCTGGCGGCGCGGCGTTCAGCCGGTCGGGCCGGTTCAGCGTGAGCACCAGCACGTCGCCGCGCCGCTCGCTCAGGATATGCTCGTACGCGGCCATCAGATCTCTCCTAGTGCGCGCCGGTATCGCCCGGCGTCTCCATCAACTCGACCAGCATGCCGCCGAAATCCTTCGGGTGCACGAACACGATCGGCGTGCCGTGCGCGCCGATCCGCGGCTCGCCCAGCACGGTCGCACCCTTCGCCTTCAGGTCGGCGACGGCGGCATGAATATCGGCCACCTCGAAGCAGACATGATGCTGCCCACCGGCCGGATTTTTCCGCAAGAAGCCGGCGATCGGCGAACTCTCGTCATACGGCTCGATAAGTTCGATCTGCGTATTCGGCGCATCGATGAAGCACACTTTGACGCCTTGCGCGGGCAAGTCGAACGGCTCGCCGATCGCGGTCGCGCCGAGCAGCAGACGGTACGTCTCGACCGACTTCGCGATCGACGGCGTCGCGACCCCGACATGGTTGAGGCGGCCCAGCGTCATTGTGCCGCCTTCGGCGGTGGCGGTGGTGTTGGAACCACGCCAAGCGTGTATCCGCACACGCCCAGCACCTGCCGGATCATCACATCGCTTGTCGGCGCGACGAAGTTGGCCTGCACCGCGAAATTCGCGCCGTTTGTGGTCTCGACGCGGACCGTCTTCGACTTCACCAGGAACGTCGTCAGCCTCGTGATCGCCTCGGAATCGGTGATGTACGTGCCGGTGCCGGGAAACTGCCAGTTGTAATTGAACGCCGGCCCGCCATCGAAGCGCACCGCGACCGGCTTGTCCGGCCCCTGCCCGAGCGGCTGCGGCTGGATGAACTGGATCGACACGATCGGCTCGGCCGCGACGTCGCACTTCACGACGAACCGCGAGAGCCCGTCATTGCCGGTAACCGACGCCGAGATGCTGCGTACACCCGCAGCATTGGTACGATCGGCGAGTTTCCAGGCCGGGGCGGCGTCGGGAATCGCAGCCTGTGCGAGCAGCATCGCGATCACCGCTCGATCCTTGGCAAAGGCCTTACCCCTGATCGCACTTCTTCAAACGCTTCCAGGCGGATCAGGCGTCCGTTGATCTGGATGACCGAATCGACCACGCGTCGCACCTGTGCATTCGTCGCGGCCAGTTCTTCGTTCAATCGCTCGACCTTGCTGCGGAGCAGGATAACGGACTCGATCGTCCGCATCGCGTCGCCGATCATGCTCATGCGATACACTCGACTTCGGACAAGCCGGCGTCCCGCAGCACGGTATCGATGTCGGCCCGCAAGCGCTGCTGCCCCTCGATCGCTTGGTCGAGCGCAGCGTGCATTGCCGGCAGCGCCTCGTCGAGTTCGTGGATCAGCAGCTTGAAGCGATCGTCCTCGCTCATGTCGCCCTCGATGACATAACGCGTCGTCGCCTCGCGAACGACATGGCCGACGGACATGCCGTTGCTCGCAGCAAACGCGTCGAGCGCTGCCTTGTGATCGGGGGTAGTCAGAAACGTCACGCGTTCGGTCTGCATGTCACGACTCCTTCGCATGACATGATAATGTGCTTATCATCACCGAACAAGCATGGCTCACAACGGGATGTTGTCATGCTTCTTCCACGGATTCTCCAGCGCCTTGCCGCGGAGTTTCCGTAGGCCGAGCGCGATGCGGCGGCGGGTCGAGTGGGGCTGGATCACTTCGTCGATGAAGCCCTTCGAGGCCGCCACGAACGGGTTGGCGAAGCGCGCCTCGTACTCCGCGGTGCGCTCGGCGATCTCTTCCGGAGTCTTGCCGCGGAAGATGATCTCGACCGCGCCCTTGGCTCCCATCACCGCGATCTCGGCTGTCGGCCAAGCATAGTTGAGGTCACCGCGCAGGTGCTTCGACGCCATCACGTCGTACGCGCCACCATACGCCTTGCGCGTGATGACGGTGATCTTCGGCACGGTTGCCTCGGCGTAGGCGAACAGCAGTTTCGCGCCGTGTTTGATGATGCCGTTATGCTCCTGCGCGGTGCCGGGCAGGAAGCCGGGGACGTCGACGAAGGTCACGATCGGGATCTCGAACGCATCGCAGAACCGCACGAACCGCGCCGCCTTCTTCGAGCTGTTGATGTCGAGAACACCGGCAAGTACCATCGGCTGGTTCGCGACGAAACCGACCGTGCGGCCCTCGATGCGGCCAAAGCCAGTGATGATGTTGGCTGCGTGCGCCGGCTGCGTTTCGAAGAAATCGCCTTCGTCGACGGTCTTCCGGATCAGCTCGTGCATGTCGTAGGGCTGGTTCGCCGACGCCGGGATCAGCGTGTCGAGGCTCTCCTCGATCCGGTCCCATTCGTCCGCGGTCGGGCGCTCGGGGACGCCTTCACGGTTGGAGGCGGGCAGGAAATCGAAGAAATCGCGCGCGGCCAACAAGGCCTCGATGTCGTTCTCGAACGCGTTGTCGGCGACCGACGTCTTGGTCGTGTGCGTCACCGCGCCGCCGAGCGCCTCCTGCGTCACGACCTCGTTAGTCACCGTCTTGACCACGTCGGGACCGGTGACGAACATGTAGCTCGAATCCTTCACCATGAAGATGAAGTCGGTCATCGCGGGACTGTAGACCGCGCCGCCTGCGCACGGGCCCATGATCAGCGAGAGCTGCGGCACGACGCCTGACGCGAGCGCGTTGCGCTGGAACACTTCCGCATAGCCGCCGAGGCTCGCGACGCCCTCCTGGATGCGCGCGCCGCCGCTGTCGTTGAGGCCGATGATCGGTGCGCCGACCTTCATCGCGCTGTCCATCACCTTGCAGATCTTCTGCGCATGACGTTCGCTGAGCGACCCGCCGAACACGGTGAAGTCCTGGCTGAAGACGAAGACGAGGCGGCCGTTGATCGTGCCCGAGCCAGTGACCACGCCGTCGCCGGGGATCACCTGGTCCTGCATGCCGAAATCGACGCAGTTATGCTCGACATACATGTCGAGCTCCTCGAACGATCCCTCGTCCAGCAGCACGTCAAGGCGCTCCCTCGCGGTGAGCTTTCCCTTGGCGTGCTGCGCTGCGATCCGCTTGAGGCCCCCGCCGACTCTGGCGGCTTCGCGGCGGCGTTCAAGCTCTTCGATCGTCGATGACATCGTCTCTCCGTCCTGCTGATTGCCTTCACAGAGCGGGATGCGATGCGCAAATGCAATGTTGCAAACTTGTGCAGCAGATGTTTGCAAACTAGGCGGAGGGATGACCCTGCCCGCGCGTCGCCTCTTCGTCGGACACCGCCTGCGCGACCTGCGCCGCGTGCTCGGGATCAGCCAGGCGGCGATGGCCGCGCGGATCGGGCTGTCGGTGAGCTACCTCTCGCAGATCGAGAATGGCGACCGGCCGGTTACGGAAGGCGTGCTGATCACGCTCGCGCGCGAGTTTCCGGCGGATTGGGGGAGCATCGATGCGGCGGACGACACCGCGCTACTGATCGCGACGCTGGAGGCGGTGTCGGATACGAGTGTGGAGGCGCCCGCGCTCGATGAAACTGCGGTGCGGCGAGCGGTGAAGCACCAGCCATTGTTGGCGCAGCGGCTCGTCGCGATGCACGACGCGTACCGGCGGGCGCAGGAGCAGTTGCGGGCGCTCGACGATCGGCTGGTGGCGGGATCGGGGGCGCCGAGACTGCTGCCGTGGGAGGACGTGCGCGACTGGTTTCACGCGGCGGGCAATTATGTCGATGCGCTCGATCGGCGGGCGGAGGAGATCGGCGAGACTTTGGGGGCGGACCGGATCGCGGTGCTGGAGGCTCGGCTGGCGGCGCGCGGCGTATCGGTCGCGATTTCGGGCGCGCTGGCCGCACCGCTGCGCGACTATGACGGCGCAACGTTGCGGCTCGACGGGTCGCAGCCGGGCGAGACGACCCTCTTCTCACTTGCGCACCAGATCGCTCGACACGAGTTCGGCGACGTCATCGGCGGGATCGTCGCGGCGTCGGAGATGGCGTCGGAGACGGCGCGCGCGTTGCTGACGGCGGGGCTGACCAACTACGCGGCCGGGGCGATCGTCATGCCCTACACCCGCTTCCGAACGGAGGCGCGGAGTGTCCGCCACGACATCGACCGGCTGCGGCGGATCTTCGGGACGAGCTTCGAGCAGACGTGTCATCGACTGTCGACGTTGCAGCGGCCGGGCGCTCTGGGCATCCCGTTCTTCTTCTGCCGCGTCGACATGGCGGGGAACATCACCAAGCGGCACTCCGCCACGCGGTTGCAGTTCGCGCGGTTCGGGGGAGCGTGCCCGTTGTGGATCGTCCACGAGGCGGTGGCGATCCCCGACCGGATCCTGACACAGCTGATCGAGACGACCGACGGCATCCGCTACGTCTCGATGGCAAAGGGGCTGGTGAAGCCGTCCGAGACGTACACGCGGCCGGCGCGGCGCTATGCGGTGGCGCTGGGGTGCGAGGAGGCGAACGCGTCGGAGTTCATCTATGCCGATGCGCTGGGGACCGGAGGCATCGCTACGCCTATCGGGTCGTCATGCCGCATCTGCCTGCGCACCGACTGCGACCAGCGCGCGTTTCCGCCGGCCGCCAGCGAGATCCGGGTCGATCCCGACCGCCGCGGCGCCGTGCCGTACGAGGTGATTTAGCCACCCCTCTAAACTCGATCGAAGTACCACTTCGATCGACATAAAAAAGGCCCGGTGTGTTTCCACACCGGGCTAAGGTTGTCCGCAGGAGGAACGTCGTGGGTGCGGGCTCGACTGGCCCGCTACCGATCAGTTGTAAGCGCGTTCGCCGTGCTCGCCGATGTCGAGACCCTCGTGCTCGACTTCCGGCGAGACCCGCAGGCCGGTGACGGCCTTGGCGACGTAGATCGCGATCGTGGTGCCGATCGTGGCCCAGATGATCGTCACGATCACCGCCTGGAGCTGCACGAAGAGCTTGGCGCCCATCGCATAGTCCGCAGCACCAGGGCCGCCGAGCGACGGCGCGTAGACCACCGCGGTGCCGATCGCGCCGATCATGCCGCCGATGCCGTGGATCCCGAAGGCGTCGAGCGAGTCGTCGTACCCGAGCATCGGCTTGAGCTTCGACACTGCCATGAAGCAGACGAGCGAGGCGATCGCGCCGAGGACGATGGCACCGAACGGGCCGGAGTTGCCCGCAGCAGGCGTGACCGCCACGAGGCCTGCTACGATACCCGAGCAGAAGCCCAAAGCCGAACCCTTGTGACCCGAGAGCTTCTCGGCAAGCATCCAGAACAAGGCAGCCGAAGCCGTGGCGACGAAGGTGTTGAGCATCGCGAGTGCGGCAGAGCCGTTCGCTTCGAGTGCCGACCCGGCGTTGAAGCCGAACCAGCCGACCCAGAGCAGCCCGGTGCCGATGCCGGTCATCACCAGCGAATGCGGTGCCATCGGCTCCTTCGGATAGCCGATACGCTTGCCGAGGATGAGGGCCGCTACCAGCGCCGAGACGCCGGCGTTGATATGGACCACGGTACCGCCGGCGAAATCGAGTGCGCCTGCCTTGAAGAAATACCCGCTCGATGCCCACACCATGTGCGCGATCGGGAAGTAGACGATGGTGAGCCAGACCAAGCCGAACACCATCACCGCCGAGAACTTCATGCGCTCGACGACCGAACCCAGGACCAGCGCGATGGTGATCGCCGCGAAGGTCATCTGGAAACAGATGAAGACATATTCGGGGATCTCGACGCCGGCCGTGAAGGTCGCTGCCTGCGAGGCCGGCGTGACGCCCTTCAGGAACGCCTTGTCGAAGCTGCCGATGAAGTTGCTGAGCAGCGGGTTGGTCACGTCCGGACCGAACGCCAGCGTGTAGCCCCACATCACCCAGATCAGCATCGCGAGCGCCGCGACGGCACCGATCTGAGTCATGGTCGACAGCATGTTCTTCGACCGCGTGAGGCCGCCATAGAACAGCGCGAGGCCGGGCAGGATCATCATCAGGACGAGGACCGTCGAGGTCATCATCCAGGCGGTGTCGCCCTTGTTCACGGTCGCGACGACGGGCGCGACCACCGGTGCGGATGCGGCCTGTGCCCAGACGGGTGCGGCGGCGATCATCGTCGCGCCGAACCCTAGAGCCGCGACGGCGGCCTTCTTCAAATCATGCTTCATCTCGTCCCCCCTCAGAGCGCTGAATCGTCGGTTTCACCGGTGCGGATGCGTACCGCCTGGCCGACGTCGAGCACGAAGATCTTGCCGTCGCCGATCGCGCCGGTGTTCGCCGATGCCTGGATCGCCTCGACCACGCGGTCGGACAGGCTGGCGGCGCAGACCACCTCGATCTTGATCTTCGGCACCATGTTGGTGCTGTATTCGGCCCCCCGATAGATCTCGGTCTGGCCCTTCTGACGGCCGAACCCCTTGACCTCGGTGACCGTCATACCCGCCACGCCGATCGTGGTGAGCGCTTCGCGCACCTCGTCGAGCTTGAACGGCTTGATGATGGCAATGACGAGTTTCATCGCGCCCCTTCCCCTTGTTACCGGGGGCGCCTCGCAATGTGCGTGCCAGTTGCGGTGTGGAGGGGTGGTGTGTGCTCGCGGGGGGAGCTGCGGGGGTTTTGGGGTTAAAACTTGTGCAGTGCGGTGCGGGTGCCTGTTTTATGGGCAACCTCGCCGCGCACGCTGTTCTCCCGCAAAGGCGGGAGCCCAGGGTTACGAACGGTGCCGTTTGTGGTCCTGGGCCCCCGCTTTCGCGGGGGAACGGTTAGCGTAAGCGATCCGAGTGTGTCGAACTCAGTGGCGGAAGTGGCGCATGCCGGTGAAGACCATCGCGAGGCCGGCTTCGTCCGCCGCTGCGATGACGTCCGCATCGCGGATCGAGCCGCCGGGCTGGATCACCGCGGTCGCGCCGGCCTCTACCGCCGCGAGCAACCCATCTGCGAACGGGAAGAACGCATCCGACGCGACCGCCGAGCCGATCGTGCGCGGGGTCGACCAGCCGGCCTTTTCCGCCGCGTCCTTCGCCTTCCACGCGGCGATGCGCGCGGATTCGAGGCGGTTCATCTGGCCCGCGCCGATCCCGGCGGTGCTGCCGTCCTTGGCATAGACGATTGCGTTGGACTTGGTGTGCTTGGCGACGGTCCAGGCGAAGCGGCAGTCGAGGAGTTCCTGCTCGGTCGGCTGGCGCTTGGTGACAACGGTCAGCTCGCCGGGCGTGCCGTTGTCGCGGCCCTGGACGAGCCAGCCGCCGGCGATCGACTTGGCGGTGATGCCCGCGCGCGCCGGATCGGGAAGCTCGCCGGTAAGCAGCAGGCGGAGGTTCTTCTTGGCGGCGAACAGCGCGATCGCCTCCTCGTCGGCATCGGGGGCGACGACGACTTCGGTGAAAATGCCGGTGATCGCGCGCGCGGTCTCGGCGTCGAGCGTGCGGTTGACGGCGATGATGCCGCCGAATGCCGACACCGTGTCACAGGCGAACGCCGCGGCATAAGCGTCGGCGAGCGTGGCGCCGGTGGCGACGCCGCAGGGGTTGGCGTGCTTGACGATCACGACCGAGGGCGCGGCGTCGCGGAACTCAGCGATCAGTTCGAGCGCCGCGTCGGCGTCGTTGAGGTTGTTGTAGCTGAGCGCCTTGCCCTGGAGCTGGCGGGCCTGGCCGATGCCGCTGACGTTGCCGGTTGCGGTGTAGAAGGCGGCGGACTGGTGCGGGTTCTCGCCGTAGCGGAGCGTGTCGCCGCGCTTGAGCGTGATCGGTAGCGTGGCGGGGAATTCCTCGGCCTGATCGACGGTGCCGAACCAGGTCGCGATCGCCGAATCATAGGCGGCGGTGGTGGCGAAGGCCTTTGCTGCGAGTTTCTTACGGTCTTCGAGCGTCGTCGTGCCGCCCGAGACGAGCGCATAGTCGGCGGGGTCGGTGACGATCGCGACATAGGCGTGGTTCTTGGCGGCCGAGCGCACCATGCTGGGGCCGCCGATGTCGATGTTCTCGATCACGGTGTCGCGGTCGGCGCCCTTCGCGACGGTCGCCTCGAACGGGTAGAGGTTGACGATGACGAGGTCGATCGCGCCGATCTTGTGCTCGGCCATCGAGGCGGCGTGGCGGGCGTCGTCGCGGACCGCGAGCAGGCCGCCGTGGACCATCGGGTGGAGCGTCTTGACCCGGCCGTCCATCATTTCGGGGAAGCCGGTGAGTTCGCTGACGTCGCGCACCGTGAGGCCAGCGGCGCGGAGCGCGGTGGCGGTGCCGCCGGTGGAGACGAGTTCTACGCCGTGGCTGGCCAGCGCCTTACCGAGATCGACGATCCCGGCCTTGTCGGAGACGGACAGGAGCGCGCGCTTGATCGGGATGCTGGTCATGAGGGTCTTTCGTGGTCCGGGTGGTCGCCGTGCGGCGGTGCCTTAGCGTTGGTTGACGCCCGGGAACAGGGGGGCAGGTCACGCACGAATGCCGCCATCCCGCGCCATTCCGAACAATGGCACCTCCCCGGCGAAGGCCGGGGTCCAGTTGGGGGACGTTGCTAACCGGTGACGGCGCTCCGTTATTGCCACCTTTCCAACTGGGCCCCGGCCTCCGCCGGGGTGGTGCGTTAATCCAGGTGGTGTGGCTGTCAGGCCTTTTTCAGTGCCCAGCTCACACTCGCGCCGCCGGCCGCCGCTTCACCCGTGATCATTAGTTGTTGCGTCGCGACCGGGCGGCCGTCGGCGTCGATCCAGACGCTGTTCTCGACCACCAGGGCGCCGCCGCGGCAGCGGAATTGCCAAAAGGGACCGCCCGGGAGGCGGAGGATCGCGCCCAAGCCGTCGGCTGTGGGGGAAACCTGGACGCCTTCGCCGAGGTGGAAGCGGATCGCGAACAGCGACAACCCCGCCCGGCGTTTGCGGCCCTGCGGCAACAGCGCGTCCTCGCCGCGGAGTTCGCGGCCGTCGCCGGTCAGCATCAGCTGGCGGCGGTGGAGGAAGCCCCAGCGGCGGACATAGCCGTCGTGGCTCGCCTCGATCCGGCTGGCGGCGTCCGATTCCTGGCGGCTGAGCTCGACTTCACCCACGCCGCGGCCGAGCGTGCCGTCGGCGAGGATCGCGGTCGAGTTGCTGTCGGCGATCGTCAGCGTGGAATGGGCGGCAGTCGAGCGCAAACCCTCGACCATCGCGGGCGGCAGTTGCGCGATGCCCGCGCGGGCGCCGCCGCAGTTGACGACGATCCGCGCCGGGCCATCGGAGAACTCGAACGCGAGCGTCGAGGCGCAGCCGCCTTCAACGAGGCGGGCGATCGGCGGCGGGGCGGCATCGACGATCAGCACTGCGGTGCCGGCGGCGAGGCGCTGATAGCCCCAGTCGCGCGCCTGGCGGAGCGGACGCGTGCGGACACCGCTGGCTTCGATGACCGCGGCGACCTGCGTTTCGCTGGCCGGCCCACCGCCCTGCCAGCTCGACAGGCCGCGATCAGCGTGCGCGACACCGAGCAGGGCCGCGACCATCCGGGTGAGCGTGACCGCGACCGTCTCGGGGAGTTCGGCGCTGCGGGCGGCGTAGCTTTCCTGGAGGAGCGTGAGCAGCTGGATCGAATCGAGCAGCATCGCCGGGCTGCGCGAGACCGAGCCGCCGTCGTCGAACAGGCCGGTGCCGAGCGCGCGGAGGAGGCCGGCTTCACCGAAGGCCTGGCGGGGCTCGCCGCCGGGGATGAGGAGTCCGGCCGCGACGACTCCGCACCACGCGGCGATGCGCGGCGCCCCCGCCGGCGCCTTGTCGGCATTGCGATCGAGGTGGAGTGCGCCCTTGGCGAGCGCGTTGAGCACCTTCGAGCGGTAGATCTGGTCGGACGACGACAGGATCAGCGGCGCGTGTGCGGTCCAGGCGAGGATCCGGCGGCCCCACATGTCCGGGCGCCACGCGATCCCGCCTTGCGTGTCGGCGTGCGCGGTCAGCCAGAGCCCCACGAGGTATTCGGCGATCGGTGCGCCCCGCGCGCGGGTCGCGACGGTCGAGAGGTCGCGTAGCCACGCGAAACTGTGGAGGTATTCTGCGAACGACTTGGGGAGCGGCTTCGAAAGGTCGAGCGTCTCGATATCGCGCGCTTCACCGCGGAACGAGAGGACGCCTTCGAGCAGCATCGTGCCGCGCGCAATGTCGCCGAGGATGGGATCGTCGGGGACCGCAATCAGCTTCAGCGGGTAGCGGCCCTTGAGGCGCAGCGTGTGGAGCGGGGTGCGCCACGTCAGGCGGTGGAAGCGCTCGGCCAGCCGATCGGCAAGCGACAACCCCTTGTCGCCGCCGAGACGGATGAGGCGGCGGCCTTCGTCGATCCCGTCGGGGGCGGGATCGGTCACGGGATCACGCGGTTCGTTCACCCCCGCAACGCGGCAATGTTGGCGGCGTATTGCGATGGTCCGCCGCGGAATACCGAGGTGCCGGCGACCAGTGCGTCGGCGCCTGCCTCAATGCAGCGTTTCGCCCATTCCGCGTCGACGCCGCCATCGACTTCGAGATCGATCGCGCGGCCGCTCTTTTCGATCATCGTTCGGATCGCCGAGATCTTCTTGAGCTGGCTCGGGATGAAGCTCTGGCCGCCAAAGCCGGGGTTGACGCTCATCACCAGCACGAGGTCGACCATGTCCATGAGGTAGTCGAGCATCTTTGCCGGCGTGCCGGGGCAGATCACCACGCCGGCGCGCTTGCCGAGGCCCTTGATGTGCTGGAGCGAGCGGTGGATGTGCGGGCCGGCTTCGTAATGCACGGTGATGCAGTCGGCGCCGGCCTCCGCG
Source organism: Sphingomonas sp. CFBP 13728 (assembly GCF_014841895.1). Lineage (NCBI taxonomy): Bacteria > Pseudomonadati > Pseudomonadota > Alphaproteobacteria > Sphingomonadales > Sphingomonadaceae > Sphingomonas > Sphingomonas sp. CFBP 13728. The sequence goes on from NZ_JACYUS010000002.1 coordinate 365,221, forward strand.
AACGCGTCGAGATATGCGTCGACGGGGGAGATCATCAGGTGGACGTCGAACGGTTTGGTGGTGATGCCGCGGACCGACTTCATGACCGCGGGGCCGAACGAGATGTTGGGAACGAAATGCCCGTCCATCACGTCGATGTGGATCCAGTCGGCGCCGGCCGCGTCGATGGCGCGGACTTCCTCGCCGAGTTTCGAGAAGTCGGCGGAGAGGATCGAGGGGGCGATGCGGACGGGTTGCATAAATATGTCCTAGCGCGGGATTGCGGTGGTGCGAAGTCTTTCAATCCTCCCCCGCAAGGGGGAGGTGTCGCCGAAGGTGACGGAGGGGGAGGACACGAAACGTCGGTTACCCTTTCCTCCCCCTCCGTCTGGCAAGTGCCAGCCACCTCCCCCTGGCAGGCAAGGATTTATTAGGCGCGCTTCAGTCTCGCAATGAAGAAGCCGTCGCAGCCGCCTTGGTCGGCGAGCATGCCGGGAAGCGTACGGATCGTGCCGGTTTCCGTTGGCGTGATGCCGGCGGGGAGTTCGGACTGGTCGACCGGGGCGATCGAATAGTCGCTGCGGGCGGCGAGGAACGCGTCGAGTTGCGCCTCGCCTTCTGATGGCTCCAGCGAGCAGGTGGCGTACACCAACGTGCCGCCGGGCTTCACCCAGTCCGCCGCCCTTGCGAAGATCCGCGCCTGCAACGCAGCGGTTTCGGCGATGATCGAGGGGCGGACGCGATGGAGGACGTCGGGGTGGCGGCGGAAGATGCCCGTCGCACTGCACGGCGCGTCGATCAGGATCGCGTCGGCGGGCTCGGTCGGCGCCCATTCGAGGATGTCGGCGTTGACGACCTCTGCCTTCAGATGCGTGCGGTAGAGGTTCTCGCGGAGGCGCTTGATCCGGCTTTGCGAATTGTCGACCGAGGTGACGGTCCAGCCTGCGCTCGCGAGTTGCAGAGTCTTGCCGCCGGGGGCCGCGCAGAGATCGAGGACATGGCCCTCCCCTTTCCCCAGCAGGCGCGCGGGGAGCGAGGCGGCGATGTCCTGCACCCACCAGGCGCCGTCGCCGAAGCCGGCCATGTCGGGGACGGAGTCGTGGTCGCCCAAGCGGAGATGGCCGGGCATGAAACTCTCGCCACCGAGTTTCTCGCGCCAGCCTTCGGTCTCGGACGGGTCGGCGATCGTCAGGTCGAGCGGCGGCACCTGCGCGATCGCGCGGCCGGCGGCGTCGACCATCTCCTCGCCCCACGCGGCTTCCCAGCGCAGTTCGACGGGTGCTGGCAGCGTCGGCACCTCGGGGAGGAGCATGTTGGCGCGGAACAGCGTGCCGAACACGCCGTGGACGAGTTTGCGCGGACCGCCGTCGACCAGCGGCAGCACGGTCGAGATCGCGGCGTGCGAGGGCGTGCCGAGGATCAACACCTGGACGAGCGCGATCCGCAACGCCATCCGCGCCTTCGCATCGTCGGGCAGGTTGGTCTTGGTGACCGAATCGATCATCGCGTCGAGATCGGGGAGGCGGCGCAGCGTCTCGGCGGCGATCGCATGCGCGAGGCCGCGATCGGGGCCGTGGATCGCGCGTGTAGCGGCCGGCAGTGCGGATTCGAGCGACTCGCCGCGGCGCAGCACGGCGTCTAGCAGGCGGAGTGCTGCACGGCGGGTGGGGACGCCGAGCGGCTCGGGGGCGTGGGTATAGTCGGGCATTTGAAGGTCCTTCGCGTTCGGTTTGCCGCGCGGCTGTTGTGGCAAAGCGGCGCGACAGGGCCCATGTGGCGGTTACGACGCCAACACGCAATCCGGAGAGCCGCGATGGGCCAGCGCCCCGATCACGTTAAGCCACCAGAATATCTCGCGAAGAATACGCCGGTCCCGAAACCCGAGGCGATCGTGCCGGACAAGGACCCCGAGCCGCGCGATCCTACGCGCTATGGCGATTGGGAGTTGAAGGGCATGGCGATCGATTTCTGAGGGTCGATCGCCCGAGAGACGTCAGTCTTTAGGGTCGGTTTTCGGGAAGAAATGCTCGACGACGCTGTTCGCCAGCCGCGACGGGCGGAGCGTCTCGGCATCGAGGCAGCACCAGCTCGACTTCACCTCGGCGAGCACATCCTCGCCGCGCTTGATGATCGTCTCGTAGAATGCCCGCGCACCCTGGACCTTCTCGAGCAGGACCGTCGCGATGACGTCGTCGTCGAGGAACGCCGGTTTCCGATACGTGATCTCGTGTTTCAGCGCGACCCAGAGGTGCCCGGCCACCGCTTCGGCAGGCGCGAGACGCTGCCAATGATCGATCACCGCGGCCTGTACCCACTTCAGATAGTTCGCGTTGTTGACGTGACCCATGAAGTCGATGTCGGCCGGCTCGATGCCGATGGCGTAGGTATGGGGGAGCGCTGTGGACACGCCATCCATATAGCATGCGAACCTGAACATAGCGATGACGGCGGCGCTTCGATACCGACAATAAACGCTATTCCAGATGCCTCGCGCTCGCCCTAGCATCCGACCTGCGTCCGCCTCTTGTGTTGCCCAAATACAACACCATCTTTCGGCCAACACCGAACCAATCCCACAGGAATTCGTCATGAACATCGACAAATTCACCGACCGCACGAAGGGCTTCCTGCAATCCGCGCAGACCGTCGCCATCCGCATGAACCACCAGCGCATCGCCCCCGAGCATCTGTTGAAGGCGCTGCTGGAAGACGAGCAGGGCATGGCCGCCGGGCTGATCAAGGCGGCGGGCGGCGACGCCAAGCGTGCGACCTCCGAGACCGATCTCGCGCTCGCGAAGATTCCGGTCGTGTCGGGCTCGGGCGCACAGACCACGCCGGGGATCGACAACGACGCGGTGCGCGTGCTCGACCAGGCCGAGCAGATCGCGACCAAGGCGGGCGACAGCTTCGTCACCGTCGAGCGGCTGCTGGTCGCGCTCGCGCTGTCGCTCAACACTGCGGCGGGCAAGGCGTTGAAGGCCGGCGGCGTGACGCCCGAGGGGCTGAACACCGCGATCAACGGCCTGCGCCAGGGCCGCACCGCCGACACCGCGGGCGCCGAGGACCGCTATGACGCACTGAAGAAGTTCGCGCGCGATCTCACCCAGGCGGCACGTGACGGCAAGCTCGATCCCGTCATCGGTCGCGACGAGGAAATCCGTCGCACGATCCAGATCCTCGCGCGCCGGACCAAGAACAACCCCGCGCTGATCGGCGAACCCGGCGTCGGCAAGACCGCGATCGTGGAAGGGCTAGCCCTGCGGATCGCCAATGGCGACGTGCCCGATACGCTCAAGGACCGGCGGCTGATGTCGCTCGATCTCGGCTCGCTGATCGCCGGCGCGAAATACCGCGGCGAGTTCGAGGAGCGGCTGAAAGGCGTGCTAGACGAGGTGAAGGCCGCCGAGGGCGACATCATCCTGTTCATCGACGAGATGCATCAGCTGATCGGCGCGGGCAAATCCGAAGGCGCGATGGACGCGGGCAATCTGCTCAAGCCCGCCCTCGCGCGTGGCGAGCTGCACTGCGTCGGCGCGACCACGCTCGACGAATATCGCAAGTACGTCGAGAAGGACCCCGCGTTGCAGCGGCGGTTCCAGCCCGTCATGGTCGGCGAACCGACCGTCGAGGACACGATCTCTATCCTGCGCGGGCTGAAGGAGAAGTACGAGCTGCATCACGGCGTGCGGATCACCGACGGCGCAATCGTCGCCGCGTCGACGCTGTCGAACCGCTACATCACCGATCGATTCCTGCCCGACAAGGCGATCGACCTGATGGACGAAGCCGCGAGCCGCATCCGCATGGAGGTGGAGTCGAAGCCCGAGGCGATCGAGAATCTCGACCGGCGGATCATCCAGCTCAAGATCGAACGCGAGGCGTTGAAGCGCGAGACCGACGACGCATCGGTCGACCGGCTCGACACGCTGGAGGGCGAACTCGTCAACCTGGAGGAGCAATCCGCCGAGCTGACGACGCGCTGGAAGGGCGAGAAGGACAAGATCAATGCCGAGGCCCGGCTGAAGGAACAGCTCGATGCCGCGCGGCTGGAGCTGGAGCAGGCGCAGCGCTCGGGCGATCTCGCCAAGGCGGGCGAGCTTTCCTACGGCACGATTCCGGGGTTGCAGCGCCAGCTCGACGAGGCGGCGGGGGCGACCGAGGGCGCGATGCTGCGCGAGGAAGTGACCGCGGACGACATCGCGGGCGTCGTTAGTCGCTGGACCGGCATTCCGGTCGAGCGGATGCTGCAGGGCGAGCGCGACAAGCTGCTCGCGATGGAGGCGACGATCGGCAAACGCGTGATCGGCCAGGCGCATGCGGTGAAGGCGGTCTCGACCGCGGTGCGGCGTGCGCGCGCGGGGTTGCAGGATCCGAACCGGCCTTTGGGGTCGTTCCTATTCCTCGGGCCGACCGGCGTCGGCAAGACCGAGCTGACCAAGGCGCTCGCGGAGTTCCTGTTCGACGATCCGAGCGCAATGGTCCGCATCGACATGAGCGAGTTCATGGAGAAGCACGCGGTCGCGCGGCTGATCGGCGCGCCTCCGGGCTATGTCGGCTATGAGGAGGGCGGCGTGCTGACCGAGGCGGTGCGCAGGCGGCCGTACCAGGTCATCCTGTTCGACGAGGTCGAGAAGGCACACGGCGACGTGTTCAACGTGCTGCTGCAGGTGCTCGACGACGGGCGGCTGACCGACGGCCAGGGGCGCACGGTGGATTTCAGCAACACGCTGATCATCCTGACGAGCAACCTTGGCAGCCAGTATCTAGCCAACATGGCGGAGGGCGACGACGTCTCGTCGGTCGAGCCGCAGGTGATGGAGATCGTCCGCTCGCACTTCCGGCCGGAGTTCCTCAACCGGCTCGACGAAGTGATCCTGTTCCACCGCCTCGGCCAGTCGCATATGGCACCGATCGTCGACATCCAGGTGTCGCGCGTCGACAAGCTGCTCGCCGACCGCAAGATCGTCCTCGACCTGACCGATGCTGCGAGAGCGTGGCTTGGCCGGGTAGGCTATGATCCAGTGTACGGCGCTCGTCCGCTGAAGCGTGCGGTCCAGCGCTATCTGCAGGACCCGCTCGCCGACATGATCCTGCGCGGCGAGGTGAAGGACGGGTCGACCGTCAAGGTCGACGAGGGCGACGGGAAGCTGGTGCTCCAGGTCGCCTGAACGCAAAAAGGGCGACTTCCGCGAGGAAGCCGCCCTTTTTACGATTTAGCGATGTGCGTTAGAACGTGAAGTTCGCACCGGCGCGGAAGGTACGGCCGATGACGCCGGCATAATGCCAGGTCGGCAAATAGTTCGTGCCGGAATACGAAGCCGGTGCGATCGGCGCCTTCTCGTTGGTGAAGTTGCCGACATTGAAGTTGAACGAGAACTTGTCGTTCACGGCAACGGCGACGTTCAGATCGGCGTAGATGAAGCGCTTGACGTTACAGAACTTCGTACCGGTGGCGTAGAGGTTGCCGTCGAGGTCGGGATCATCCGAGCAGGTCAGCGGCGTACCCTCGTCGGCAGCCACTGCCTTGATCTTCGACACATAATAGGTCGTCGCGCTGATCGACAGTGCTCCGAACTCCAGCGTGTTCTGCCAGTTGCCGCGCCACTTCGGCGTACCCGCGCCCGACGACAGCTCGTATGGTCCGAGCGTACCGGCGAACTTCTGGATCACGCCGTCGCCATTGTCCTGGTTGTACTTCAGGACGCGGGTCACGTCGGCCCGGCTGACGAAGCGGATGTCGTCGGTCAGCGGAATGTTGGCGTTCAGGCCGAAATCGAGCCCCTCTGTCTTGACGCTCGCCGCGTTCACATAGGGCGCATTGATGATCAGCACGCGGGGGATCGCAGTCGGAAACAGCGGATCGATCGCGTCGACCGCCGACACCGTATAGCCGGTCGGCAGCGGCTGCCCGGCGTAATAGGCAGCACGAGCGGCGCCGGCGTTCGGGCCGGTCACGATCACGTCGCTCTTCTTGATGTTGTAGTAATCGACCGTGAAGCTCAGCCACGGCAGCGGCTGGACGACCGTACCCGCGGTGAAGCTGCGCGACTTCTCAGGCTTCAGATCGGGGTTGCCGCTAAAGCCCGAGCCGAGGCTGTAGGACTGCGCATACGGGTTCGTGTTCGGCGTGAGACCCGAGTTCGCAGGAGGGTTGATCAAACCGCCATGCGCAAGCTGGAAGCTGGTCGGCGGCGTGTAGGTGACGAAACCGGCAAAGCTGCTGAGCGGGTTGTTCTCGGCGAACGTCGGTGCACGGAAGCCCTGCGAATAGGTACCGCGGATCGCGAGTTCCTTGATCGGCGTGAACTTCGCGCCGACCTTCGGCGAGAAGCGTCCGAACCCTTCCGAATAGTGATCGTAACGGCCCGACGCGTTGATCTCGAGCTGCGTCAGCACCGGTGCGCTGATTTCGAAATACGCCGCCGAAACGGTGTGCTTGCCGAATGCTGCCGAGGTGTTGGCGTAACGATCGAGGTTGGCGTTCAGGCTGTTATTCTCTTCGACCTCGTGACGCACCTGCCCACCGACGGCGAGCTGGAGCGGACCACCCGGAAGCTGGAACAATGCCTTGCTGATCGACCCGTCGAGCGACACCATCGAGGTGTGCGACCCTACCGTGTAGGTCGGCGAGACCAGCGCGCGTGTTGCGGCGCTGTTCTGGCTTGGATCCATGAAGTTGTACGCGCCGGTGTTGATCGCCTGCTTCAGGCCGGCGATGTTGATCACACCGAACGACGTGATGTTGAGGTTGTCCTTCGCGCCGACCGCGTCGACCTGCCAGTTCCAGCCGTCGCCGAAATCGCCATGCAGGCCGGCGGCACCGCGGATGACTTCGTTGGTGCGGCTCGTCCCGACGGGGATGTCGCCGAACAGATAATAGATGCGGGCAGCGCTGGTGAGTTCACCCGCCATTGCAAACGGGTTGTTCGGGTTCACGCGACGATCCGTCGCAGTGGCGCAATTCAGCCCCGACGAGCAGACATAGACCGGCAGGACGATGCCCGGGTTGCTCGACGCAAGCGACGGTGCGGCACCATAGGGTTGGGTCTGGCGGATCGATGCCGGCGCCCGTGCGATATCCACGCGGCTGTTGGAATAGCTGCCGGTGACATAGCCTTCGATGTTGTCGCTCAAGCGGACGCTGAGACGACCCGAGACGTTGTACCGCTCTTGCTTCGGCTGGATCTGGGCGAATTCATACGTGTTGTCGTGACGGCAACCCGTGCCGCCCGCCGCGCCTGCGACCGTGTAGGTGCCCCCGGCGCAATTGGACAGGTTCAGCGTCTGATACTGTCCGGTTGCGACCGTGCCACCAGCGAACGGGTTGTTCGGATCCGTCTGGGTCGTGCGGCGGACGACGGCGTTGACGGTCGCGGTCGTCAGCGAACTATCGGCGGCGTTGCCGTCGAGCCCTCCGATCGAGCTCAGATCGAGCGTGTTGAACGGAAACGCGCGATCCTTCGCGGCGATCGCCGAATCGCGCTGATATTCGCCGTTGACGTAGAAGTTCCAACCGGTCGAGGCGTAGTCGCCAAAGCCGGCGGTCAGGTTGGCACGGTAGCGGCTGCCGTCGCCATGCTCGCTCACGCCGCCTTCGGCCGTGCCGGCAACGCCGACGAATTGCTTCTTCATGATGACGTTGACCACGCCACCGATCGCGTCGGCGCCATAGGTTGCCGATGCGCCATCCTTCAGCACTTCGATCCGCTCGACCGCGCTGAACGGGATCGAATTGAGATCGACATAGGCGTTGTGGCCATCGTCGTTGAGCGGGAAGTTGGTCGAACGCAGGCCATCGATCAACACCAGCGTCGACGACACGCCCAGACCGCGCAGCGACACCGCCGCACCACCGGCCGAGAAGCCGTTCTGGAACCCGGTCGAGATCGACCCGGCGCCATCGGCCGAGATCGACCGCACCGCGTCGTTGATGTTGGTGATGCCTGCCCGCGTGAGGTTCTCGGTCGTCAGCACGGTGACGGGCGACGGCGTCTCGGTATCGGTACGACGAAACCGCGAACCGGTGACGACGATGTCCTGAGCTGGCGAATCGGCAGAGGCCTTGTCAGCGGTTTGTACCGGAAGCGGCGCGGTCGTGGCAGCCGTTGCGTCAGGAGTTGTCGTCGCGTCCTGAGCGAACCCCGAAGTCGTCGACATGATGAACGCCAGCGGCGTTGCAGCGGCGAGAAGCATTGCCCTGGACTTAAAGCAAGATGTTGTGATCACGAACAATTCCCCAAATAGACCCGACACGGTCGTTTTGACGATCCGTATCGGTCATGGCCTACCCCTACCTGCCGAAACGTACGGTGATGCAAGGCAATGACAGAGGCATGCGAGCCTCCCGATTTCGAGTAAAGACGCCGTGACTTGAAATTGTAACTTTCGGAAACCTTGTGCCGAAAAGGACACACAATATGACATATCTGTTAGATTTGGTCGATTGTACGACTGTTATGCGTCGTCGTAGTCACCTGCCCGCTGCCATCGGTAATCATGCTATTTCCGTCTGAATAGAGTCTATTCGATGCGGTCCTGTGGACCCGCGCCGCCGTATGGACGGAGGCCGGCTGGTGCGGCGCTCACCGACCTCAACGCGCTCGCCAGAATTACCAAACGCCGTTCGGACCTCGTCGTCGCCCTCAACGAGACGCTGCGCGAGGACGGCTTCATTAAAGCTATACGCCGCCATCCAACCGCGACGGCATCGTCGTGCCGCTGGTCCGGGGAAAAATCGGGCAGGACGCGGCTTGGCCGGCGCGAAGGTAAAACTGCTCCGCACGCTGAACTTATCGAGCTAGATCTGACGAGCAAGCGATCGATCGTTTCAGCGATATGCTGCGTCAAAGATGCGGGGCGACAGCAGCGCTCTCCGGTCCGCCTACTTCAAAATGTTGATCGATTCAGCAAGTGCGTCGAAGCGGGAGACCATGCTCTCCGGTCCGGCCTCATGCCTTGAAAACGGTGTCGCTGCAGGACGTTCCGTCAAAAACGGTACACTGCCCGCCTTCGATCAGTAATGGTGCCCCCAACGGACAAAGCTGAGCACTCAGATCATTGGATAATTTCGGTCAGTCGTCAGCGATGTAAGCATAGACGCTGGGTTATGCGGCCTTGAGATGCCCTCGAGTCCAAGTACCGCCGTTCAGCCCCTTGCATCGCGCAAAGCTTCCAATGCCGCCAGCTTGACCGGGTCGTCAACTGCAAGAGCCTCTTCAAGATAGTAGCCATAAGATATGTTGCACACCACCTCTTGTGCCTCGCCACTATATCCTTTCGCTATGATCGGGAACGCGTTCACGAGTTCACGGAGAAACCCCTTGTCCATCTCTTGAAGATGACTAGCCAAGGCTTCCATCATCTTCACGGCGGTGTCAGGGTTAAGTTCCTCGTCGCCGGTTAGCTCGAGGAACACGGCATACTCCGCGATGATTTCTGCAACCTGCATAGCGATCATGGCTTCACAACCTTTACGTGGATGTTGGTGATGCTCATCTGCTTGAGCAGTTTCAGTGCCTTGGTTTTCTCGACAGGCGTGGGAACCTCCCACGCCCCGATCAGACGGTGTTGTGCCAATACCTCCGACTGCCGCAAAATCTGGGCCCGCGAGCGAGGCCTGTTTACGACAGACCATTTTCGGTCGATCATATAATCGCCCTGAATGCCGTCAAACTTCACCGGCCGCTTCGAACCGTCGGCCATCGTCCGCATCAACGTTGGCGCCTGACCGGCGCGCGCGCCGGGCGCCGAATCGTTATAGGACTTCCAGGGCTTTTTTGACTTTGTCGTTTCCTTGACCCAGCCGATTTGCGGCGGGTCAAAGGTTATACGCGGCCTCGCGATAGGGAGTCGGCGCAATGCGGCAGCCTTGGAGAGCGCCGCCCCCGGCGCTACCGCCAGTGCAACGTTCCCAGCAACCTTTCCTGTGGCGCGACCGATGTCCCGCGCCGAGGCGTTGGCGACGGCGCTTGCCGCACGGGAGACCTGGATATGGGCCGGGGTATCCTCAGCAGCGATTGCGGTGTCGATCACGGCCGCGACGCCACGGCCGGCGTTGCGCACGGTCGTTACCGGATTTGTTGTCAGCGCAGCATGGACTCCCGCCACGGCTCCTTCCCCAACATCATAAAGTCCCTGACCGACGCCACCGACGAATTCGGCGACGGAGTTCGGCTGATCACCGGGCCGCGATCCCGGGATGCGCGTGGACTGCACCTTGGCCGACCTGCGCTCTACCGATTTCGGGTCGGCGCCCGTGAGCGGTCGGGCGCGCGGCGTTTCAGCCTTTGACGGTGTTGCGGTCCGCGACGTATGACCATCCCCGAGGCTTGGAGCGCGACCGCTCCGAGAACGCGCACGATCGTTTCGGGCGCTAGTCGTATCGGTTTGGGTCGATCCATCATGGCGCCCCGCGCCTGCAAATGTAAACCGGCCGTCCGCCGGATCATGCCACGGATTAAATTTGAGTTCGATACCGTCGGGACCTAGCGCCGATGGCACCGTGCCCGTCCGCAGCCACCGTGAAAATGCGGTCCGCTTACTGGTGCCTGATGTCTGGACCATGCCATCCCCCGCCTATTGCTGCGGTGAGAACATCTGAGCAACATTATCCTACAAGTCAAGCACGACGCGAGCGGATCTTGAGATCCGCCTCGTCCGAACGCGCTCCTGTAGTATGGTGCCCGGAAGAGGACTCGAACCTCCACGACCTTGCGATCGCCAGCACCTGAAGCTGGTGCGTCTACCAATTCCGCCATCCGGGCACTGGGTAGGAGGGCGCCTCTAGTGGAGGGTCCCGATGCTTGTCAACACGCCTCTTGCTGGGGCAAGGGGTTATTCGTGATTGGCAGGCAAAACAAAGTGGACGGACGCGCGATGAACGACAAACTGGTGACGCTGATCGGGGGTGGCGGTTTCGTCGGCCGCTATGTCGCACAGGCGCTGCTGGCGACGGGCGCACGCGTCCGTATCGCACAGCGCGATCCGCGGCAGGCGTTCTTCCTGAAGCCGCTCGGCGGGCTCGGCCAGACGCAGTTCATCGGTGCCGACGTCACCAAGCCCGAGACGGTCGCGCATGCGGTGCAAGGCTCTGACGTGGTGGTGAACCTGGTCGGCGTGCTCGCGGGCGATTTCCAGCGCGTCCAGGCACTCGGCGCGCAGACGGTGGCGCAAGCTGCGGCGAAGGCCGGCGTCGGTGCGCTCGTGCACGTCTCGGCTATCGGCGCCGATCCCGCCTCCGCTTCGGCCTACGGCAAGTCCAAGGGACAGGGCGAGGCAGCGGTGCTCGAGGCGTTCCCGAACGCGACCATCCTGCGGCCGTCGATCGTGTTCGGCCAGGAAGACCAGTTCGTGAACCGCTTTGCCGGGATGATCGCCAAGGTGCCGGTCGTGCCGGTGCTGCGCGCGGGCGCGAAGTTCCAGCCCGTATTCGTCGGCAACGTGGCGGATGCGGTGGTCGCAGCGGCGTCCGATCCCGAGACGTTCGGCGGCCGGACGCTGGAGCTCGGCGGGCCCGACATCATCACGATGGGCAACCTCATCCGCTGGATCGCCAAGACGATCGGCCGCAATCCTTCGATCGTCGAGCTGCCGGACTTTGCCGGCGCGCTGATCGCCAAGGGCGGCTTCCTGCCGGGTGCGCCGATCACCAAGGATCAGTGGACGATGCTGCAGAGCGACAATATCGTCACCGGAACCGATGGCCTCGCCGCGTTCGGGATCGAGGCGACGCCGCTGTCGACGGTCGCGCCGGGCTGGCTGGTACGCTTTCGCAAGGCTGGACGGTTCGGCCGGCGCGCCGAAACGCGTGCGGAAGTTCACGCAGGCTGATACTGCACGTGCTAAGCCTGCCCTGACACCCGCGCCTTTTTTGAAACCCGCGACGCCGGAGCGCCTGCTTGACCGAACTTCTCACCGTCATCCTCCTCGGCATCGTCGAAGGGATCACCGAATTCCTTCCCGTCTCGTCGACCGGGCATCTCATTCTCGCGACACGGCTGCTCGGCTATGACGCGGGGCGTTGGGAGGTTTTCAACGTCGTGATCCAGCTCGGCGCGATCCTCGCGATCGTCGTCCTCTATTGGCGGACGTTCTGGGCGGTCGGCATGGGGCTGTTGAAGCGTGAGCCGAAATCCTGGCTGTTCCTGCGCAACCTGGTGGTCGCGTTCATCCCGGCAGCCGTCATCGGCCTCGCGCTGCACAAGTATATCGAGGCGCTGCTCGGGAATGCGGAGGTCGTTGCGATCGCGCTGATCGTCGGTGGCTTCGCGATCCTCGCGGTCGAGCGGTTCGCCCCACGCAGCGACATCAGCGGCGTTGCGGACATCCCGCTGAAGACGGTGATCGGTATCGGTTTCCTTCAGTGCCTTGCGATGGTCCCCGGCGTCAGCCGCTCTGGCGCGACGATCCTTGGTGCGTTGGCTCTGGGTGTCGAGCGGCGCACGGCGGCAGAGTTCAGCTTCTTTCTCGCGATCCCGACGATGCTGGGGGCAAGCGCGCTCGAACTGCTGAAGAACCGCGATGCGATCGCGAGCGGCAGCGGTGTCGGGCTTGGCGCGATCGCGATCGGCGCTGCGGTGTCGTTCGTCGTGGCGCTGCTGGTGGTGAAGTGGTTCGTCGGGATCGTCACCAAGCACGGGTTCGTGCCTTTTGCTTGGTACCGGGTAGCTGCCGGCTCGGCCGCGTTGGTCTGGCTGCTGAGCAAGTAGGTCCGGTTCGGTATCAACAAGGCTTGTTGAGAATTGTTCTTAGATAAATTTACTGATTTTATCGATTAATAGGACAGTTATGCTGATATACTGGTCGATTTCACGGTGACAAGCTTCCGATGGCGCAATAACGCGGCTGTCGGAGGCATGTATGGCGAACGATTCGATGCTAAAGTTTGTCGGGCGGGAGCAATCCTATCCGGCAAAGCGCACCGCGGATGAGCGGCAGGAGGATTTCCGCGAGATCGCTCAGCGATACGCGGTTGAGCCCGCCGAGGAACAGGCCGGACGCTGCTCGCAGTGCGGGGTGCCCTATTGCTCGGTCCATTGCCCGCTGCACAACCATATCCCCGACTGGCTCCGGCTGACCGCGGAAGGTCGGTTGCGCGAAGCGTATGAGCTGAGCAACGCGACCTCGACCATGCCCGAGATCTGCGGCCGGATCTGTCCGCAGGACCGGCTATGCGAAGGCAATTGCGTCATCGAATTCACCGGGCACGGCGCGGTCACGATTGGTTCGGTCGAGAAGTTCATCACCGACACCGCCTGGGAGAATGGCTGGGTCGAACCGCTGGTGCCCGGCAAGTCGCGCGGCCAGTCGGTCGGCGTGATCGGTGCGGGACCGGCGGGCCTGACCGCGGCGGAATATCTGCGCGGGCACGGCTATGACGTCCACGTCTATGATCGCTACGACCGCGCGGGCGGGTTGCTCACCTACGGCATCCCCGGCTTCAAGCTCGAAAAGCCCATCGTCATGCGCCGCGTCGAGCGCCTCAAGGCTGCCGGCATCGTCTTCCACGAAGGCTTCGCGGTCGGCGACGATGCGAGCCTCGACGATCTCCGCCAGCGCCACGACGCGATCCTGATCGCGACCGGCGTCTACAAGGCACGCGCGATGGACCTGCCGGGTGGCGGATCGAACGGTGTGGTGCCGGCACTCGACTTCCTCGTCGCCTCGAACCGCAAGGGCTTCGGCGATGCCGTCCCTGCATTCGACGACGGCAGCCTCAATGCGGAGGGCAAGGACGTCGTCGTGATCGGCGGCGGCGACACCGCGATGGACTGCGTCCGCACCGCGATCCGCCAAGGTGCCAAGTCTGTGAAATGCCTCTACCGTCGCGACCGCGCCAACATGCCGGGATCGCAGCGCGAAGTCGCCAATGCCGAGGAGGAAGGCGTCGAGTTCGTCTGGCTGTCCGGCCCGCAGAGCTTCGACGGCGGCGACACCGTGTCGAGCGTCAAGGTCCGGAAAATGCGCTTGGGCGCGCCCGACGCAAGCGGCCGCCGCGCACCCGAACCCGATCCCGCCGGCGACTATTCCGTCGACGCCGACCTCGTCATCAAGGCACTCGGCTTCGATGCCGAGGACCTGCCAACGCTGTTCGCAACGCCGGAACTGGGCGTGAGCCGCTGGGGCACCGTGCTGGTCGACGGCAAGACGCTGATGACGTCGCTCGACGGCGTGTTCGCGGCCGGCGACATCGTCCGCGGTGCTAGCCTCGTCGTCTGGGCGATCCGCGACGGCCGTGATGTCGCGGCAACGATGCACAAATGGCTGAAGACCAAGGCGGCGAGCGCGAAGGTTGCGGCATGAGGCACGGGTTTCTCAGCGCCGTGTTACTGGCGGGCGCAATGTTGCCTTCGGCGGCGCATGCGCAAGCATCGCCTGTCGCCGTCACGGCGCCCGATCCGGCCCGCCTCGCGGCAGCGCGCGAGCTGATTAACGTGCTGATGCCGCCCGAATCGCGTGAACGGATGATCGAAAGCATGATCGCGCCGATGCTCGGCAACCTGCAGCAGGGCATGGCGCAGAGCCCGATGTTCAGCAGTGCGATGGCGGACCATCCGGAGATGCAGACGCGATTTGCCACCTTTATGGAACGGCAGCAGGCGCGCACGATGACGCTGATGCGCGACGGATTGCCGGGAATGGTCGAGGCGATGGCGCGCGCCTATGCGCGCCGCTTCGATGTCGCCCAATGCCGCGACATTAAGGCGTTCTTCGCGACGCCGAGCGGCCGTGCGTACATGCAGCAATCGCTGACGATCATGGCCGACCCAGACGTCGCCGCCTGGCAGCGGTCGATGATGCAATCCTCGATGGCGCACATGCAGGCCGATGTCGCCGAGTTCGCCAAGCAGGCTGCCACGCCCGAAGAGAAGAAGAAGTGACGATGACCGATTTCATCACCGATCAACGCGCCCGTCTCGCCGAGCACGGTATGTACCGCCCCGAATTCGAGGGCGATGCGTGTGGCGTAGGCCTCGTCGCCGCTACCGATGGCCGTGCGTCGCGGCGCGTCGTGCAGTCTGCGGTCGATGCGCTCAAAGCCGTGTGGCACCGCGGTGCGGTCGATGCGGACGGCAAGACCGGTGATGGCGCGGGCCTCCACATCGACCTGCCGTTGCGTTTCTTCGATGATGCGGTTGCTGCCTCGGGGCACAAGGTTCGCCCGAACCGTCTCGCGGTCGGCATGATCTTCCTCCCGCGCACCGATCTCGGCGCGCAGGAGGATTGCCGGACGATCGTCGAGAGCGCGATCATCGAGGCGGGCTACACCATCTATGGCTGGCGCCAGGTGCCGGTCGACGTGTCGGTGATCGGCCAGAAGGCGCAGGCAACGCGTCCCGAGATCGAGCAGATCATGATCGCCGGGCCCTTGCCCGAGGAACAGGACGCCGCCGAGTTCGAGAAGACGCTGTATCTCGTCCGCCGCCGGATCGAGAAGCGCGTGATCGCGGCGCAGATCCAGGGCTTCTACATCTGCTCGCTGTCGTGCCGTTCGATCATCTACAAGGGGCTGTTCCTCGCCGAATCACTGTCCGTCTTCTATCCGGACCTGTGCGACCAGCGCTTCGAGAGCCGCGTCGCGATCTTCCATCAGCGCTATTCGACCAACACCTTCCCGCAATGGTGGCTGGCGCAACCGTTCCGCTGTCTCGCGCATAACGGCGAGATCAACACGATCCGCGGCAACAAGAACTGGATGCTCAGCCACGAGATCCGCATGGCGAGCCTCGCGTTCGGCGACAATTCGGAGGACATCAAGCCGGTGATCCCGGCGGGCGCGTCCGACACCGCCGCGCTGGATGCCGTGTTCGAGGCGATCTGCCGCTCGGGCCGCGATGCGCCGACCGCCAAGCTGATGCTGGTCCCCGAGGCCGCCAGCCCGGACATGCCGCCCGAACATACCGCGATGTATCAGTATCTCGCGTCGGTGATGGAGCCGTGGGACGGCCCGGCCGCGCTGGCGATGACCGATGGCCGCTGGGCGGTCGCGGGCATGGACCGCAACGCGCTGCGTCCGCTCCGCTACACGCTGACCTCCGACGGCCTGCTGATCGTCGGCTCCGAGAGCGGCATGGTCGTCGTTCCCGAATCGACGATCGTCGCCAAGGGCCGCCTCGGGCCGGGCGAGATGATCGCGGTCGACCTTGACGAAGGGCGCCTGCTCCAGGATCGCGAAGTGAAGGATCGCATCTCGGGTGAGGCGGATTACGCCGCGATGATCGGTGAGTTCCACACGCTCGCCGACCTGCCCTCGGTCGAGGACGCCGTGGTGCGCTACGACCGCGCCGAACTAGCCCGTCGTCAGGTCGCGGCGGGCCAGACGATGGAGGACATGGAGTTGATCCTGTCGCCGATGGTCGAATCCGCGAAGGAAGCGATCGGCTCGATGGGCGACGATACGCCGCTCGCGGTCATCTCCGACAAGCCGCGACTGATCAGCCAGTTCTTCCGCCAGAACTTCTCGCAGGTGACGAATCCGCCGATCGATCCGTTGCGCGAACGCCACGTGATGTCGCTCAAAACGCGGTTCGGCAATCTCGCCAACATCCTCGACGTGCGCGACCAGCGCGAGCGCGTGCTGGTGCTCGATTCCCCCGTGCTGACGGGCGAGCATTGGTCGCGGTTGAAGGCACATTTCGGTAACGCGGTTGCCGAGATCGACTGCACGTTCGACGTCGGTGGTGGCCCCGAAAAGCTCCGCGCGGCGATCCAGCGGATCCGCAATGAGGCCGAACAAGCCGTCCGCCAGGGCAAGAGCGAGATCTTCCTCACCGACGAGGCGATCAGCGAAGACCGCGTCGGTATCGCCGGCGTGCTCGCGGTCGCCGCGGTGCACACGCACCTCGTTCGTCGCGGGCTTCGGTCCTACGCGTCGATCAACGTCCGCTCGGCCGAATGCCTCGACACGCATTATTATGCCGTGCTGATCGGCGTCGGCGCGACCACCGTGAACGCGTATCTCGCCGAAGCCGCGATCGTCGATCGCCAGTCGCGCGGGCTGTTCGGCGATCTCGACCTCGCCGAATGCCTCCGCCGCCACCGCGTCGCGGTCGAGGAGGGGCTGCTCAAGATCATGTCGAAGATGGGCATCGCGGTCATCTCGTCCTACCGCGGCGGCTATAATTTCGAGGCGGTCGGCCTCTCGCGCAGCCTGGTGAACGACCTGTTCCCCGGCATGCCCGCCAAGATCAGCGGCGAGGGCTATGCCTCGCTCCACGTCAACGCGACCGATCGCCACGAAGCGGCATTCGATCCGGCGGTCGCCACGCTGCCGATCGGCGGCTTCTATCGCCAACGCCACACCGGTGAGACGCACGCCTATTCTGCCCAGCTGATGCACCTGCTGCAGACCGCGGTCGCGACCGACAGCTATACGAGCTATCTGCAGTTTTCGCGCGGCGTGTCCGACCTGCCGCCGGTGTATCTGCGCGATCTGCTTCAGTTCAACTTCCCCGCGGAGGGCGTGCCGGTCGACCAGGTCGAGGCGATCACCGAAATCCGCAAGCGTTTCGTGACGCCCGGCATGTCGCTCGGCGCGCTGTCACCGGAGGCGCACGAGACGTTGGCGATCGCGATGAACCGGATCGGCGCTAAGGCCGTGTCGGGCGAGGGCGGGGAGGACAAGTCGCGCTTCGTGCCGTACGCGAACGGCGACAACGCCAACTCGTCGATCAAGCAGGTCGCGTCCGGCCGGTTCGGCGTGACGGCGGAATATCTGAACGCGTGCGAGGAGATCGAGGTCAAGGTCGCGCAGGGCGCCAAGCCCGGCGAAGGCGGCCAGCTGCCCGGCTTCAAGGTCACCGAGTTCATCGCCAAGCTGCGCCATGCGACGCCCGGCGTGACGCTAATTTCGCCGCCGCCGCATCACGACATCTACTCGATCGAGGATCTCGCCCAGCTCATCTACGATCTCAAGCAGATCAACCCGCGTGCTCGCGTCTGCGTGAAACTCGTCTCGTCGGCGGGTATCGGCACGGTCGCGGCGGGTGTGGCGAAGGCGCATGCCGACGTGATCCTGATCGCCGGCCATGTCGGCGGCACCGGCGCGTCGCCCCAGACCTCGATCAAATATGCCGGCACGCCGTGGGAGATGGGCCTGTCGGAGGTCAACCAGGTGCTGACGCTCAACGGCTTGCGCGGTCGCGTGCGGCTGCGGACCGATGGCGGGCTGAAGACCGGTCGCGACATCGTGATCGCCGCGATCCTTGGCGCGGAGGAGTTCGGGATCGGCACGCTGTCGCTGGTCGCGATGGGCTGCATCATGGTGCGGCAATGCCACTCGAACACGTGCCCGGTCGGCATCTGCACGCAGAACGACGCGCTTCGGCAGAAGTTCGTCGGCACGCCCGAGAAGGTGATCAACCTGATGACCTTCATCGCCGAGGAAGTCCGCGACATCCTCGCGCGGCTCGGCGTGAAAAGCCTCGATGACGTGATCGGCCGCACCGAATTGCTGCGGCAGGTCAGCCGCGGGGCGGAGCATCTCGACGATCTCGATCTCAACCCAATCCTGGCGAAGGTCGATGCCGACGATTCGCAGCGCCGGTTCTCGCTCTCGACCTTCCGCAATGAAGTGCCCGACAGCCTCGACGCGCAGATCATCAAGGACGCGTCCGCGGTGTTCTCGCGCGGCGAGAAGATGCAGCTGACCTATTCGGTGCGCAACACGCACCGCGCGGTCGGCACGCGGCTGTCGTCGGAGATCACGCGGAAGTTCGGGATGTCGACACTGGCGGACAACCACGTGACGATCCGTCTGCGTGGGTCGGCAGGCCAGTCGCTCGGTGCGTTCCTGTGCAAGGGCATCACGCTCGAGGTGTTCGGCGATTCGAACGATTACGTCGGCAAGGGGCTTTCGGGCGGCACGATCATCGTTCGCCCGGCGGTGAGTTCGCCCTTGGCGTCGCAGGACAACACGATCATCGGTAACACCGTGCTCTACGGCGCGACCTCCGGCCGGCTGTTCGCGGCGGGGCAGGCGGGCGAGCGCTTCGCGGTCCGCAACTCGGGCGCGATCGTGGTCGTCGAAGGCTGCGGCGCGAACGGGTGCGAGTACATGACCAACGGCATCGCCGTAGTGCTCGGCGCGGTCGGCGCGAACTTCGGCGCCGGGATGACCGGCGGGATGGCGTTCGTCTACGACCCCGACGGCGTCTTCGCGAAGCGCGCCAACCCGGAGAACATCACCTGGGATCGCGTGAAGTCGCTCCACTGGGCCGACGTGCTACTCGACTTGGTCCGGGATCATGCGGACCATACGGACAGCAAATGGTCGAAGGGCCTGCTGGAGGACTGGGACCGCGTGGCTCCACATTTCTGGCAGATCGTGCCGAAGGAAATGCTGACGCGCTTGTCGCACCCACTGGACGACAGCGCGGAACTGGTTGCGGCGGAATAAGCCCAAGCCCTCCCACCACCCCGGCGCCCGCTGGGGTGGTGTAAGTTAGAGGGGTTCACGCGGAGACGCGGAGCTAAATTCCCTCTGCATCTCTCCTATTGTGATCGGTGGTGAAGGCGCTTCGCTCGCTGCGAACGCAACACCTCCGCGTCTCCGCGTCTCCGCGTGAACCAAATCTTCTTACGCGACGCCAACCCGCGCTAGTGACACACCCGCCCCCCACCGCCTAAACGGATGGCATGTGGCAGCTTTATCAATTTCCCCTGTGTCCCTTCTCGCGAAAGGTGCGCCTGCTGCTGGGCGAGAAGGGGGTCGGCTACGAACTGGTGCGCGAATCGCCCTGGGACCGCCGTGATGAGTTCATGGACATGAACCCCGCCGGCCAGACCCCGGTGATGGTCGACGCGTCGCGCGGTGTCGCGCCGCTGATCGATTCGATGGCGATCTGCGAATTCTTCGAGGAAACCGTCGAGAAGGCGGCGATGATCAACGGCACCGCGACCAACCGCGCCGAGATCCGCCGGCTGGTCACCTGGTTCGACACGCATTTCTACCGCGACGTCACCGGGCCGCTGCTCCACGAACGCATGGTCAAGCGCCTCGCGCACCGCACCGCGCCCGACGCGAAGGGCTTGCGCGAGGCGATGAAGGCCGCGGTCGGGCATCTCGATTATATGGACTACCTGCTCGACCACCGGAATTGGCTCGGCGGCGCGACAATGAGCCTCGCCGATCTGGCGGCGGCCGCGCAGATATCCGTCACCGATTATCTCGGCGGGATCGACTGGAAGGGCCACGACCAGACCGCGCGGTGGTATCGCGGCTTCAAGAGCCGCCCGAGCTTCCGCCCGCTGCTGTCCGAACGGATGGAGCTGATCTCACCCCCGGCGCACTACGACAATGTCGATTTCTGACGTCATCGCGTATCCGGACTTCGAGAAGGTCGACATCCGCGTCGGCACGATCGTCGAGGCCGAACAATTCCCCGAAGCGCGCAAGCCCGCGATCAAGCTGCGGATCGATTTCGGCGACGAGATCGGCGTGAAGCGCTCGTCCGCGCAGATCACCGAGCATTATACGCCGGAGACGCTGGTCGGCCGCCAGGTCGCCGCGGTGGTCAACTTCCCGCCGCGTCAGATCGGCCCGATGATGTCCGAAGTCCTGACGCTCGGCTTCCCCGATGCGGACGGGAAGGTCGTGCTGATCTCGCCGACCGGACCGGTCCCGAACGGCGGGCGACTGTTCTAACCATCCCGTCATCCCCGCGGAGGCGGGGACCCATACTGGCTAGCCTGTCGGCTAGAACCGCTGACCGCCGAAAATATGGATCCCCGCCTACGCGGGGATGACGATGGTTGGGGCGGGGCGACGGACCAACAGCGCCCGCAGCCCCCCAAGCCCGCTTACTGACGCAGGTCGTTCTGCGTGATCGGCACGATCTTCACCTCGACGCGACGGTTTGCGGCGCGCCCGGCATCGGTGTCGTTCGACGCGATCGGCTGCGTTTCGCCGTAGCCGCGCGTGCCGATACGCGCAGTCTGCACGCCGTGACCCGCCAGATAATCCGCGACCGACCGCGCGCGGCGCTCCGACAGCGTCTGGTTGTACGCGTCGCTACCGGTCGAATCGGTATGCCCGTACACGTCGATATAGGTCTGGTTGTACTGCGACAACGTATCCGCGACCTGGTCGAGGGTGCGCTGGAACTGCGGCTGCACGTTGGCGCTGTCATACGCGAAGGTGATGCCCGACGGGATGTTCAGCACCAGGTCGTCACCTTGGCGGATCACCTGCACGTCGGTGCCGGCAGTGCGCGCGCGCAGGTCGCGCTCCTGCTTGTCCATATATGCGCCGATGCCCGCACCCGCGAGACCGCCGATGCCCGCGCCGAGCAGCTTCTCGGTCCGGTCGTGCCGTCCACCGACCACGTCGCCGAGCAGATAGCCGCCCAGCGCGCCGCCGATGCCGCCCAGCGCGGTCTTGGAAATCGTCTGGCGACCGGTCTCCGGATCGGTGGTGCAACCGCTGGTGGCGATCAATGCCGCGATTGCAGCGCCTGCGAACATCTTGGTTTTCATAGATAATCTCCCTGAGACATGACGAATGACGGCTTCGTGCCCGATACGCCCGATAACCCGGTGTCGCGACGATTGTTCCGCCTGCGCACTGAACCGAGCCTGACCATCTTCGCGTTCCGATGTCGAGTATGCGCAAGCCAGTACGTAAGGACGGTTGTGCGACGGACCGTTGTCCTGCAAAGAGCGAGTGAGCCAATGGCACCGCTTCCCCCCTTCCCCTGGATCGACGTCGCGATCATCCTCGCGCTCGTCGCGTTGAACGGCGTGTTCGCGATGAGCGAACTCGCGATCGTCTCCGCGCGGAAAGCGCGGCTCGAGGCTATGGCGCGCTCGGGCAAGAAGGGCGCGCGCGCCGCGCTCGTGCTCGCCGCCGACCCCGGCAAGTTCCTCTCGACCGTCCAGATCGGCATCACGCTGATCGGCATCCTCGCAGGTGCGTATTCGGGCTCCAGCCTCGGCATGCCGACCGCCGCGCGGTTGCAGGCGTGGGGCCTGTCCGCCTCGACCGCACAGACCGCCGGGTTCGCGATCGTCATCGGCCTCACCACCTATGCGTCGCTGATCATCGGCGAGCTCGTTCCCAAGCAGTTCGCACTGCGCGCGCCCGAGGCGATCGCCTCGTTCATGGCGCCCGTCATGCGCTGGCTCGCGATCGGCACCGCGCCGATCGTCTGGGTACTCGATTCGACCAGCGCGCTGATCTTCCGCGCGCTCCGCCTGAACCGCGAATCGGAAGAGCACGTCACCGCCGAAGAACTCCACATGATCGTCGCCGAGGCGTCGAAGTCGGGGATCATCGAGGAGCATGAGCGGTCGATCATCTCCGGCGTCGTCCGCCTCGCCGACCGCCCGGTGCGCGAAGTGATGACGCCGCGCACGGAGATCGACTGGCTCGACTGCGACTGGGGCCCCGACGAGATCCGCGAGACGCTGCTCGCTTCGCAGCACACCCGCCTGCCGGTCGGCGAAGGCTCGATCGATACGGTCAAGGGCGTCGTCCAGGCGCGCGACATCGCCGCCGCGCTGTTCCGCGGCGAGCCGATCGACCTGCGCGCGCTGATGCGCAAAGCCCCGGTGGTGATCGACCAGATCGACGCGATGGACGCGCTGCTGGCGCTGCGCGAAGCCGAAGTGCCGATGGCGCTGATCCACGACGAATACGGCCATTTCGAAGGCATCGTCACGCCGGCCGATCTGCTCGCGGCGATCGCCGGTGAGTTCAAGTCGGACTCCGATCCGGACGATGCGCCTTCGGTCGTGGTGCGCGACGACGGCTCGTTGCTGGTGGCAGGCACGATGGCGGCGGACTCGCTCGCCGACCGGCTTGGTATCGACCTACCCGAGGACCGCGACTACGCGACCGTCGCGGGCCTCGCGCTGTCGGTGTTCCGCCATCTGCCGGGCGAGGGCGAAAGCTTCGTCGAACAGGGCTGGAAGTTCGAGATCGTCGACCTCGACGGCCGCCGCATCGACAAGTTGTTGGTGAGCGAAGTCTGAGGGTCTAGCGCGGCGCGGGTAAGTTAGAACACGGCGCCTCCGTTCTGCACCACCCCGGCGGAGGCCGGGGCCCGGTTGGCAAGGTCGCGGTAACGGAGCGCAGTCGCTAGTTTTCAACAACCCCCAACTGGGCCCCGGCCTTCGGGGTGGTGATAGGGTAGGGTGGGTAGTCGCTCTTCACTCAGGTACTCGTGCCACACGCGCCGAGGACCCGCTGACCCCACAATCCGTTCGTCCTGAGTAGCCGCTGAGCTTGTCGAAGCGGCGTATCGAAGGACAGGTTGGCACGCGGAACCCATGCTTCGATACGAGCCCTCGATACGCTCCTGACGGAGCTACTCGGTCTCTACTCAGCACGAACGGGAGAGGACGACGGGAGCGTTCGGCTCCGTCCCCTTTACTGACCGGTTTCGGCCGCCGGCTTCGCATCAACCGCCGGCGTCTCGACCACCGGAGTCTTTTCAGGCACCTCCGAAACCGGCCTCGCCCCAGGCTCCAGGTCACTCGGCACGAACGGTACCACGCTCGGCGGCGGCCCTGACATCCCCGCCGGATCGCCCTCGACCCGCCCGTGGAGATGGTCGATCTCCGCCTGTCGCCGGTTGAGATAGAAGGCGCGCGTCGCTGCATACGGATCGGGCGAGTTGTCGTGCAGGTCCTTCAGCGTTTGGTCGAATTCCGACCGATGATCGAGCGCGCCCAGGATACCCGCGGGGATCGCGTACGCCGTGCTGGTGAACGGCTTGCCGATGGCGACAGGCAGGATCAGGCGATCGACCGCACCGCCCAGCAGGTCGCGGATCGTCGTCGGTCCAACCAGCGGCAGGAACAGGAACGGGCCGTTCTTGACCCCGTAATAGCCAAGCGTGTTGGCGAACCCGTTCGACCGTCGCGGCAGGTGGAACGGCTTCTTCTTGGCCATGTCGAGCACGCCGGCCACGCCGATCGTCGTGTTGATCGCGAACCGCCCGACCGTCTCGGCTGCCTTGCCGGGCTTGAACTGGAGCAGGAAGTTGAGGAAGACGATCGGCTCGCGCAGATTGTAGAGGAAATTGTGGATGCCGCGCCGAATGGGGCTCGGCACGGTCTTCTTGTAGGTCCGCGCGACCGGACCGATCACCGCGTCGTCGACCTTCTGCGTCACCGCGAACGACTCGGCGTTGACCGCGCGCAGCGGATCGCCCGCGCTCTCCTTGCGGCCGGTAACGACGATGTCGTTATGCGCCCGGTCGGCAGGCGGCGTCCCCAACGGGGTGGGGCCGACCGGCGGAATATCCTGCGTCGGCAGCCCTTGGGCGAAAATCTCGATCGCCGGAAGCGACGCGGTGAGGGCAAGCGGCGACACCGCCATCGACGCGGCGTCCGGGAAGTCGTTGGAAAATAGCGACAGCACCGCGCCGGGCAGCACCACGCGCGCGGCGTCGCCGGGCAACGCGATTGGTACGGCTGCCACGTAAACGGGGGCAGCCGTCAACAGCATTGCGCTCATCGTTACCAGCATGTGCACTCATCGCCCTGTTATCGGCCGCTCTCCTACATCGAGATGCGACGCGCCTGACATGCCCGTCGGCGCGCGTGGAGCATAGAGCCAATCGTCATCCGCGCGTGCGGATCGCAGTTAACCGATCGCGCGCGATCCCGGCGTGGGTCGTCTCGCGCGAAGGCCTCGCTCAGAGCTTGCCGAACACCGCTTCGAAGCCGGCCTTGTCGCCAGCCGCCAGCAACCGCGCCTGCTCGATCCAGCGGTCGCGGCCCATCCGGCCGGTGAAGTTGCCGAGCTGCGCGTCGATGCGCTGCGCCTCGCTGTCCGACAGCGCCGCCATCTCGCCGACGGTCGCGACGCCGAGCGCGCCAAGCTGTGCCGCAACCTTCGGCCCGAGCCCCTTCAATTGCGTGACGGGGCCGTCCGCATAGGACTGCGCCGGTGCTGCGGGTGCGATCGGCGCCTGTTTGGGTGGCGCTACGGGTGCGGGTGCGGCAGTTTCAATTGCCGGGGTTGCCACCGAGGGCGACGCGGCGGCGGTCGGTTCGTCAGCCAGACGATCGTGCGTTTGCGGCGCATCGTCGTCGCGCAAGACCGGCGTAGGTTCGGGCGCACTGCGCACGGGTGCAGACGGGGGCGGCGCAACCAGCGCGATCGGCGCCTGCGTCTGCACCTGGGATTGCTCGGCCTTGCGTGGCTCGATCTCTGGTTTCGCCGCAATCGGCTCGGGTGGTTTTGCCGAGACCGGCTCGGGCGGAACGCCGGCCTCCTCGGCATTGGCGATCACGTCGTGCGCGGCCTTGGTGCGGCTGCGCTTGGCCCGGATGCCCCAGATCAGCCCGATCACGACGAGGATCGCGACGACGGCGATGATCGTGAAGTGAATCGCCGTCAGCGTGGCGATGCCGTCGGGCAGCAGGCTCAGGCCCGAGGCGGAGGTCGCGGAAGTTTCGTTCATTGCCATACCGTAGCGTCACGCGCGAAGGGCGGCGAGACCTAATCGGCTGGCTCGTATGACGATCCTCCCCCGCAAGGGGGAGGTGTCGCCGAAGGTGACGGAGGGGGAGGAAACGGAACAGGGGTTTTGCTTACTTCCCCCTCCGTCTGGCAAGCGCCAGCCACCTCCCCCTGCGGGGGAGGATCGAGACGAATCATCCGCGCGCGATCTCGCGCCAGCCGATGTCGCGGCGGTAGAAGCCTTCCGCGAAATCGATCGCCTCGACCGCGCGGTAGGCGTTGGCCTGCGCCGTCGCGACGTCGTCGCCGGTCGCCGTCACTGCCAGTACGCGCCCGCCCGATGCGACCAGCCCACCGTCCTCAAGCCGCGTGCCTGCGTGGAACACCGTACCGCCCGCAGCCCGCGCGGAATCCAGCCCGACGATCGATCCGCCGGCCTTGTGAGTCCCCGGATACCCCTCTGCCGCCATCACCACCGTCAGCGCGGTCTCGTCGCTGAACTGCGCCGCGGGCATATCGCCAAGCCGTCCTTCCGCTGTGGCCAGCATCGTCGCGAGCAGGTCGCCCTCGAAGCGCATCATCAGCACCTGCGTCTCGGGATCCCCGAACCGCGCGTTATACTCGATCAGCTTGGGCCCCTGCGGCGTCAGCATCAGCCCTGCGTACAGCACGCCCGAGAACGGCATGCCCTCCGCCGCCATCGTCGCGACCGTCGGCGCGACGATCTCGTCGATCGCGCGCTTCTCCAGCGCGGGCGTCAGCACGAGCGCAGGGCTGTACGCGCCCATCCCGCCGGTGTTCGGCCCGGTATCGCCCTCGCCGACGCGCTTGTGATCCTGCGCCGAGCCGAACGGCATCAGCGAAACGCCGTCGGTCAGTGCGAAGAGACTCGCCTCCTCGCCCTCGAGGAACTCCTCGATCACCGCCTCGGCTTCGCCGTCCGCAAACAGCGCGTCGAGCGCGGCATCGGCTTCGGCCGTGCTGAACGCGATGACCACGCCCTTCCCCGCAGCCAAGCCGTCCGCCTTGATGACGACCGGCAGCGAGAAGGTGCGGGCGAGCGCGATATCCGCCTCTTCGCGGCTCTTCACACGGACATAGCCCGCGGTCGGAATGCCGGCGCGAAGGCACAGGTCCTTGGTGAAGCCCTTCGACCCCTCAAGTTGCGCCGCCGCCTTCGAAGGCCCCAACACCGGAACGTCCGCAGCGCGCAGCGAGTCCGCCAGTCCGTCGACCAGCGGCGCCTCGGGCCCGATGACGACCAGTCCGACCTCATGCTCGCGCACGAACGCGACCACCGCGCGATGATCCGTCGCATCGAGCGGCACGAGCGTCGCAACACGCGCAATCCCGGGGTTGCCCGGCGCGGCATACAGCGTATCGAGGCCGCGAGATTGCACCAGCTTCCACGCGAGCGCATGTTCGCGCCCCCCCGAGCCCAGCAGCAGGACGTTCATGCCCGATCCCTTTTCCGATGATGTGTCCAGCGACATGGGGCGGCTGGTAGCCGAGCCGGTCGCCGGCGACAACGCACTCGCCATGTCGGTCGGCGAACTCGCGTTAAAGCTGAAGCGGATGGTCGAGGGCGAATTCGGTCATGTCCGGCTGCGCGGCGAGATTTCGGGCTGGAAGCGCGTCGCCTCCGGGCATTGCTACATGTCGCTCAAGGACGATCAGGCGGTGATCGACGGTGTGATCTGGAAGGGCAATGCGTCGAGCCTCGCCTTCGTGCCGCAGGACGGCATCGAGGTGATCGCGACCGGCAAGCTCACCACCTATCCCGGCCGCTCGAAATACCAGATCGTCATCGAGCGGATGGAACTGGCGGGCGCCGGCGCGCTGATGGCGCTGCTGGAGAAACTGAAGGCTAAGCTGGCGGGCGAGGGGCTCTTCGACGGCACGCGGAAAAAGCGCCTGCCGTTCATGCCGAAGGTGATCGGCGTCGTCACATCGGGCACCGGCGCGGTGATCCGCGATATTCTCCACCGCCTCGAGGATCGCTGCCCGACGCACGTCATCGTCTGGCCGGTCAAGGTGCAGGGCGAGGGTTCCGCCGCCGAGATCGCCGCCGCGGTGCGCGGGTTCGACGCGATCGTCCCCGGCGGCCCGGTGCCGCGCCCCGACCTGGTGATCGTCGCGCGCGGCGGTGGCTCGGTCGAGGATCTCTGGTCGTTCAACGAGGAGGTCGTGGTCCGCGCCGTCGCCGGCTGCACGATCCCGATCATCTCCGCAGTCGGGCATGAGACCGACACCACCTTGTGCGATTTCGCCGCCGACCTGCGCGCACCGACGCCGACAGCCGCCGCCGAGATCGCGGTGCCGGTACTCGCCGACCTGCGGCTGACGATCGACAGCCACCGCAACCGGACCGAGCGGTGTGCGCGGCGTCATGTCGAGCGTGGGCGTGAGCGGCTCGATGCGCTCGCGCGGTTGCTGCCTAAGCGCGACCAGTTGCTCGGGCCGCAACGCCAGCGTGCCGACGACTTTAGCCAGCGGTTGGATCGCGGGCTCGAGCGTAGGCTTACCCTCGCGCGCGGTAGCCTGGACCGCTCGGGTGCCGCACTCCGACCTGCCACGCTGGAGCGCAAGCTCGAAGCGAAACGTGCGCAGCTCGATGCGACGTGGCGCCTCGTCCAGTCGCTCAACCCCGACGCGATCCTCGACCGCGGCTATGCGCGCGTCACCGCGCGGCCCGGCGGCGAGACGCTCGCGTCGGCGACGTCGGCGCGCGATGCAAGGACGCTGACGCTCCACTTCCGCGACGGCGTGGTGGACGCGGTGACGGACACTGGCCTTGAGCGCCCCGCCGCCAAAACCTATGCTGCCCCCAAGGCCAAGCCCGCGCCTGATCCGGCGCCGCGCCAGCCGACCCTGCTGTAGAGAAGACCTGCCATGCTGATGTCCAACTCCGACCGCGCCGCGCGCCTGCACTATATGGCCAACGGTTTCCGCGTGCTCAGCCCAGGCGACCACGTCGCCTGCGCCGCCACCGGCCACCGCATCGCGCTCGAAGACTTGCGCTACTGGAGCGTCGCGCGCCAGGAAGCCTATTCCACCGCGACGGCTGCCAGCGAAGCGATGGCCCCACGATGATCCGCACGGCGGTGCTCGTCCTGCTGGCTGCATCCAGAGCCGCCGCCCAGCAAGCACCGCCCTCGAATACCGCGCTCCAGTCCGCCTTCCGTTGGACCGGCACGCTCAGCCAAGGCGGACTGATCCTCGGCACCGCTCCCGCCGGTACGCGCACGCTCGCGCTCAACGGCAAGCCGATCGCGCTCTCCCCCGACGGCCGCTTCATCGCCGGCTTCGACCGCGATGCGGGGTCGCAAGCGACACTGACGGCCACGCTTGCCGACGGCCGCACCATATCCCAGCCTTTGACGATCGCGCCGCGGGCGTGGCGGATCGAGCGCCTCGACACGCTCCCCAAATTTCCCGCGCCCGACCCGGTCTTCGCGAAACTTCGCCCCCCCGAACTCGCCCAGATCGTCGCCGCGCGCGCGCGCACCACTGACGCCCAGGGCTGGCGCCAAGTTTTCGCATGGCCCGCCACCGGTCGCATCTCCGGGTTGTTCGGATCGCAGCGCATCTACAAGGGCGAACCCGGCAGCTATCATTCGGGCACCGACATAGCGAAACCCACCGGTGCGATCGTCACCGCCCCGGCCGACGGCGTCGTCATCCTCGCCGCCGATCACCCCTTCACGCTGGAGGGCAACCTCCTGATGCTCGACCATGGCATGGGCCTGAATAGCGCATTCCTGCACCTCTCGCGGATCGACGTGAAGCTCGGCGATCATGTGACAAAAGGTCAGCCGATCGGTGCAGTCGGCATGACCGGCCGCGCGACTGGTCCCCATCTTCACTGGGCGCTCCGCTGGAGCGACGCCAAGCTCGATCCGATGCTGGTCGCAGAACCGATGCGATAACGCGCGGCTGGTTCTACCCGGCGAGCGTATCCAGCGTGCGCAACGCGCCTCACGCGCGCAGTAATACGCAACCAGCTCGTTTCGATTCTGCGCGATGCTTTACCACGAGCCAAGTTCACCGCCCTCGAGCGCGTCGTGTGCTCGATGCCATCCGCCATCGCTGCTCGCGTCGCCTGACGCTCGGCGACGTCGTCGGTCCAAGTGACGGTTGGCGATCGGAATTGATCCGTCGAGCCTCGATCCTGCGGCACAGTGGCCGGCGCGGCCTGATACGCTATCTCCGCCCCGTACTCGACGTGCCGGCCGGCCTTGGCGAGGCGCGACGACTCGGTAACGGTCGTTATGCCGCGTGATGTTCTCCGATGCCGACTTCATCGGATGCGACTGCTTACCACTTCCGTCATGCCGCCGGCGTGCCCAGAAAGACCCGCTGCGCGGCGAACAAGCCCGGGACCAATTCCTCCGGTCACGCGGACTGGATGTATTCGCGCATCGCCGCGGCGTCGGCTTCGATCCGGTCGATGCGGTATTTGACGAGGTCGCCGATCGACACGAACCCGACCAGCACGTCGCCCTCGATCACCGGAAGGTGCCGGATCCGCCGCTGAGTCATCAGTGACAACGCGCCGATCGCCGACTCGTTGGGGCCGATCGACTTCACTGCGGTGGTCATCACGTCACCGATCCGCCGTTCCAGCGCCGCTGCACCATCGGACTGCAAGCAATGGATGACATCGCGCTCCGAGAAGATACCGACGACGCGGCCGCCATCGAGCACCGGCGCTGCGCCGATCCGCTTCTCCGCAAGCAGCGCCACCGCCTCGGCCACCGTAGAGTCCGGTGCCAGCGACTGTATGTCGCCCTTGTCCTTCAGGATCGCCGCGATCGTCATCTTCGCCTCTCCTCACTTGCGTCTGGTGCGCGTGGGTTGAGGAAACCATGTTTGCGCGGCAATGGGAAGCGATGACCGATCGCGCGCCTACGCCCGGACCGCCGCCAGAACCGTCGGACCGCTTACCAGTCGGCCTCGACGATCCACAGTATGCCGCGTTCGCCTGGGCACGGTTTCGCGGGATCATGGCGTGGATGGTGCTGGCCGCGGCGATCTGCGTCGCGGCGGTGATCGTGGCGATGGCGCACCTCCAGGGGCCGCTGCATCTGGTGACGATGTTGACGGTGATCGGCGGAGTCGGCGGATCGGTGATGATGGCCGGACTGCTGATGGGGCTCGCGTTCCTGAGTTCGGGAAGCGGGCATGACGAGGATGTCGCGCGGATCGAGTGAGCGGACGGCGAGCGATCGCATGACCTGATACTGGCCCCCTGCCCCTGCTCCTGCCCGTACCCCTGCTCTGGCCGGGACCGGTACCTGCCTCTCGCCTGATCCGAACATAAAAAAGGTCGGTACCGCTCGACGCAGTACCGACCTTTCTCAAGCCTTCGACATCCCGGAGTGATCCGGGGCGATGGAATCAGCCTGCCTGGACTTCGTCCGGCACCGCGCGAACACGGCGGCGGCGGGGCTTTTCCTCGACGGCGACGTCGGCGGCCGGAGCCGCTTCGGTGGCCGGGGTTGGCGCTGGCGTCGGCGCGACGGTTGCCGAAATGCCGAGCGATGGCGGCAGGCGATCCGCGTCGAACGCCGTCGGCGCGCCTTCGTCCTGCGCAACCGGTGCGTCGAGGCTGCGATCGCGACGCGGGCGACCGCGGCGGCGGGGCTGCTCCTCGGTAGCGGCGACGGGCATCGTCGTCTCGACGGCTTCGGCTGGCTGAGTGGCCTGCTCGGTGGTGTCGGTTACCGAACGGACCGCATCGGCTTCCGAATCCTGGTTGGCGTTGGCGACCGGTGCGCTCACGCGGGGCGTGCGGCGGATCGTCTCACGCTGCGGCGCATCGCGGTAATCGCTGCGGGGTTCGCGGACCTGCTCGTCGCGGGGCTGGTTCTCACGAGCCTGATTCTCGCGAGCCTGCGCTTCGCGAGTCTGGCCCTGCTCCTCGCCGTTGCGGTCGTCGCGCGGCTGAGCATCACGCGGGGCGTTGCGCTGGTTGCGCGGGTTGTCGCCACGGACGCGGTCTTCGCGCTGGCCCTCATTGCGCGGCTGCGCCTCGTTACGCTGGCCTTCATAACGATTGTTCTCGTACCGCGGACGCTCTTCGCGCTGCGGTCGATCTTCACGCTGAGGGCGGTCCTCGCGGTTCTGGTTGTCGCGAGCCTGGTTCTCACGGCTCTGACGGGGCGCGTTCTGGTACTGGCCGTTCTGCTGGCCGCCATTCTGCTCACCACGAGCCTGCTCGGGCGTACCCTGCTGCTCGCCGGAGCGGATCGGTTCGCCCTCGTCGCCGTAATCGTCGTCGCCGTCGAGATCGAACGGCTGCTGGCGGCGTGGCTGCTGCTGCGCCTGCGGCTGGCTCTCTTCGAAGCGGGCGCGGGTTTCGCTCAGGACGCGGAAATAATGGTCCGCGAACTGGAGGTAATATTCGATGTTGACGCGGTCGCCCTGCTGCTGCGCGTCGCGCGCGAGGTTCTTGTACTTCTCGTACAGCTGGCTCGCGTTGCCGCGCGCGCGGCTGTCGATGCGGTTGCCGGTATCGCGACCACCCTGGCCGCCGCCGCCACCCTGGCGTTGACCGCCACCACTACCGCCGCCGCCATTATTATTGTTGCCACGACCGCGACGGCGGCCGGCTTGCCGGTTGTTGATCAAGCTTGTGTCCTCAGTCGTCGAACCAAAATCTGGTCGTGCTCCGAAATGCGGTGCAAACCCCCGTCGCGCACCGACGATCTAGACGAGATCGGTGCGTCGAACTTGCCAGGGCCGCCGGACTGCAGCGACCTCAAAGCGAAGGATGCGGGTCATCGCTCTAAACCGACCAATCGTCGAGAGTGCGTGCCCCTGCCCGCGTGATAGCGGCCGCAAGGGACCTACTACAAGCGAAATGTGAGGTTTAGCGCCATATTGTTCAAGTCGCGGGGGCGTGGGTTGCCACTAACGCACGCGCGTTGCCGCCATAGTCGTGGTGGAGCGCGACGTGCAGACCTCGCGCTTCGAGCAACGTGGTGACGGGGGGAGCCTGTGTCGAGCCGATCTCGATGACCGCCGCGCCGCCGGGGGCGATCAGCGCGGGGAGCTGCTCGGCGAGGATGCGGTAGTCGTCGAGCCCGTCTGCGCCGGCGAAGAGCGCGGCGTGGGGTTCGTGGTTCTGGACTTCGGGCGGGAGTTGCTCGTTGGTAGCGATGTAGGGCGGGTTGGCGAGGATCAGGTCGAACTCGCCGACGATCGCGCTGGCCCAGCTGCCGCGGATGAAGTGCGCGCGGTCGGCCATGCCGAGGGTTGCGGCGTTGGCGCGGGCGTAGGCGAGCGCTTGGGGGGAATAGTCTACGCCGAGGCCTTGCGCGGGCCATTCGTCGAGCGCGGCGAGAAGTAGGGTGCCGGGGCCGGTGCCGAGGTCGAGTATTGTCGCGGGGGCGCGGCCGGCGAAGTGCGCTTGGGCGGCGATCAGGAGTGTTTCGCTGTCGGCGCGAGGGACGAGTGCGCCAGGGCCGACGGCGAGGTCGATCGACCAGAAGCCGCGGGTGCCGGTGATGTAGGCGATCGGCTCGTGACGGAGGCGGCGTTCGACGAGTGCGGGGAACGTGTCTGGGACGGCGTAGCGATCCGGGTCGAGGAGGATCGCGTTGCGCTCGACGCCGAGTGCGTGCGCCATCAGCAGTTCCGCGTCGAGACGCGAGGTGGCGGAGAAGGCGAACCGTGCGGCGGCGGTGGCGATCGCTGCACGTACTGCTCCCCTCCCGCTTGCGGGAGGGGTCGGGGGAGGGGCTGTCACCGGGCGATACCCTTAGCAAGAAGCCCCTCCCCTAACCCCTCCCGCAAGCGGGAGGGGAATGCCGTTGCGGCTGGGGAACGCTCAGCCATCCAGCTGCGCCAGGCGGTCCGCTTCGTCCTGCGCGACCAGCGCGCCGATCAGTTCGTCCATCTCGCCCGCGACGATCTCCGGCAGGCGGTGCAGCGTCAGGTTGATGCGGTGATCGGTCACGCGGCCTTGCGGGAAATTATACGTCCGGATCCGTTCCGAACGATCGCCCGAGCCGACCATCGACTTCCGCGCGCCCGCGCGCTCGGCATGCAACCGGTCACGCTCCGCTTCGTACAGGCGCGTCCGGAGCACGCGGAGGGCCTTTGCCTTGTTCTTGTGCTGCGACTTCTCGTCCTGCTGGATCACCGTCAGCCCGGTCGGGATGTGGACGATCCGCACCGCGCTGTCGGTGGTGTTGACCGACTGGCCGCCCGGCCCCGACGAGCGATAGACGTCGATGCGCAGGTCCTTGTCGTCGATCTTGACGTCGACCTCCTCCGCCTCGGGCAGCACCGCGACGGTCGCCGCCGAGGTGTGGATCCGGCCGCCGGCCTCGGTGGTGGGCACACGCTGGACGCGGTGGACGCCGCTTTCGAACTTGAGCTTGGCGAACACGCCCTGGCCGGTGACGCTGGCGACGACTTCCTTGAAGCCGCCCGCGTCGGACGACGATCCGGAGATCATCTCGACCCGCCAGCCCTGCGATTCGGCATAGCGCTGGTACATGCGGAACAGATCGCCCGCGAACAGCGCGGCCTCGTCGCCGCCGGTGCCGGCGCGGATCTCGAGCATCGCCGCGCGTTCGTCGGCGGAGTCGCGCGGCAGCAGCGCGAGCGCGAGTTTCCGATCCGCGGTTTCAAGCAGCGTGCGGTTCTCGTGCAGCTCGTCCGACGCCATCGCGCGGAGTTCGTCGTCGGCATCCTCGGCCATGAACGCGAGGCTCTCCGCCTCCTGCCGTAGCCGGCGTACTTCGGTGGCGGCCTGGGCGACGGGTTCGAGCTCGGCATATTCCTTCGACACCGCGACGAAGCGGTCGGACGGGAGATCGCCGGTCGACATCAGCGCCTGCAGCTCATCACGCCGCGCCTCGATCGCGCGGATGCGGTCGGGGGAGATCTGGGTCATTCGTCGACGCCAATCCCAAACGCTTCCGTCAAAATCGTTCGAACAGATGCGCCCTTGTCACGCCTCCATGCGGTCTCGCGGACTAACCCCTGTACGGCGGCAAAACGGCCGACAGGAATCGCAAGTTGCCCACCCGTACGTAACAATTTCAGCGTGTATGCCTGCTTTTCGATTTCTTTCTCACCGACGATGATAGCCATATAGGCATTCTGAGCATCTGCCTTGGACAGGCGCCGCTTGAGATTTCCCTTATATGCCATGTCAGTCACAATTCCGGCACGCCGAAAACCGGCAACCAAAGCATTGGCGACATCCCAAGCAGTTGGATCGGCAGGAACTACCACGATTTCAATTTCGGGAGCTGCCGGTTCCTCCAGCAACATAGCCAGCCGTTCGACACCCGCGGCCCAGCCAACGCCCGCCGTCTCCGGACCGCCGAGCGAGCCGATCAGCCCGTCATACCGACCACCTGCCAGCACGGTCCCCTGCGAGCCCAGCCGGTCGGTCACGAACTCGAACGCGGTGTGGCGGTAGTAATCGAGGCCGCGCACCAGCCGCGCGTTGCGCTCCCACGCGACACCCGCTGCGTCGAGCCCAGCGGTCACCGCTTCGAAGAACGCGCGTGCCTCGTCCGTCAGATACGCGTCGATGTCCGGTGCGCTGTCGGCGATCGGGCGGTCGCGCGGGTCCTTCGAGTCGAGGATCCGCATCGGGTTCTTTTCGAGCCGGGTCAGGCTGTCCTCGGACAGTTCGCCGCGATGCGCTTCGAAATGCGCGACCAGCGCCTCGCGCCAGGCGTCGCGCGTCGCCGCGTCGCCCAGCGTGTTGAGCTGCAACGTCACGCCCTCGGAAATGCCGAGTTCGCGCAGCAGCTGGTCCGCGAGCACGAGCAGCTCGACGTCCGCCGCCGGCTCGGCCGCACCGATCACCTCGGCGTCGATCTGGTGGAACTGGCGGAAGCGCCCCTTTTGCGGGCGCTCGTAGCGAAACACAGGCCCGCTGGTGGTGAGCTTCATCGGCGCGAACTGCTGCCAGCCTTCGGTCAGATAGGCGCGGGCGATGCCGGCGGTGAACTCCGGGCGGAGCGTGAGCGAGTCCCCGCCGCGATCCTCGAACGTGTACATCTCCTTCGACACGACATCGGTCGTCTCGCCGAGCGAGCGCGCGAACACCGCCGTCGACTCGAACACCGGGATATCGACGCGCTGGAAGCAATACAGCGCCCGCACGCGCTCGAACGTCGACAGGACATGCGCGAACCGGCGCTGCTCGTCGCCGAAAATGTCCTGGGTGCCACGGATGCGGCGCGGGGTTTCTGTCTTGGCCATGATGCGCGCGTATCTAGGCGACGTCCCCGCTAAGCGCTAGCGCTGTGGCATGAACGACAAACCCAGATATTGGGGCCTCGGCCAACGCGTTGCCCCGCCGCGCTTCATCCTGTTCGTGCTGGTCTTCGCGATCGGGCTGGCCACGCTGATCCCGCGCTTCGGGCTCGGGCGTGGCACGATGGCCGCGTTCGACGTCGCCGCGGTCGTGTTCCTGATCGCGGTCTCGACGCTGTTCCGCAACGCCAGCGCCGAGCGGATGCGTCGCGCGGCGGAAGAGAACGACGCCAACCGCGCGGTGCTGCTCGGGTTCAGCGGCACGATCATGCTGGTCATCCTGGTCGCAGTGGCGAAGGAATTGCAGGGCAAGAACGACGCGGTTGGCATCGCGCTGACGATCTCGACGCTGGCGCTCGCGTGGCTGTTCTCGAACATGATCTACACGCTGCACTATGCGCATCTCTATTACGTCGACGATCCGGACGGCAAGGACGCCAAAGGGCTCGACTTCCCGAGCTGCGACGAACCCGATTACTGGGATTTCGCCTATTTCGCCTTCACGCTGGGGATGACGTTCCAGACCTCCGACGTCGAGATCACCTCGCGCCGGGTTCGCAAAGCCGCGCTCGGCCAGTGCATGGCGGCGTTTGTGTTCAACATCGGCGTGCTGGCGTTCACGATCAATGTGCTCGGGAGTGCTGGCTGAGGGTACCGGGTAAAGGACTGGACGGCTGCCCTTTATCGCGATTACACCTCGGGTCATCGTCTCTTAGCCGGAAGGCCCTTCCTTGATCCGCAAGCTTATCGTCGCATCCCTGCTCGCGTCCGCTATTCCTGCGGTAGCGCAGGTTCCAGCAGGCAACACCGCACCCCAGCCGGTGCCGTTCGTCGACACCATTCCCGACGCGGTCGACACGCCCTATCCCGGCACGCTGCTGCTCGACGTCGATGCGACCGATACCGAGCGCGGCATTTTCCGCGTGAAGCAGACGATCCCGGTCGCCAAGTCCGGCCCGATGGCGCTGCTCTACCCGAAGTGGCTGCCCGGCGCGCATTCCCCACGCGGCGAGATCGAGAAGCTCGCCGGCCTCGTGATCCGCGCGAATGGCAAGATCGTCCCCTGGACGCGCGATCCGGTCGACGTCTTCGCGTTCCACATCGACGTGCCGACCGGCGCCAAGACGCTGGTCGCCGAGTTCCAGTTCATCTCCGCGACCAAGGGCGATCAGGGCCGCATCGTCATGACGCCGACGATGATCAGCCTCCAGCCGAACCTCGTCAGCCTGTACCCTGCGGGCTATTTCACGCGCCAGATCCCGATCAAGATGACCGCGACCTATCCGGCAGGCTGGACCGCCGCGGGTGCGGTACCGGCGAAGGTCTCGGGATCGACCTACAGCTACGACACGACCAACTACGAGATCCTCGTCGATTCGCCGACGCTCGCGGGCAAGTACGGCAAGGTCTGGCCGCTCTCCCCCCGCGTCGATCTCAACGTCTTTGCCGACAGCCCCGACCAGCTCGCCGCCAAGCCCGAGCAGATCGACGCGCACAAGCGCCTCGTCGACCAAGCCGCCAAGACGTTCGGCGCGCAGCACTACGATCATTACGAATTCCTGCTGTCGATCACCGACCAGCTCGGCGGGATCGGGCTGGAGCATCATCGCAGTTCCGAGAACGGCGTCCGCCCCGGCTATTTCACCGAATGGGAAACCGGCGCCGCCGCGCGCAACCTGCTGCCGCACGAGTTCACGCACAGCTGGGACGGCAAGTTCCGCCGCGGCGCCGACCTGTGGACGCCGGACTTCCGCACGCCGATGCGCGATTCGCTGCTGTGGGTCTACGAAGGCCAGACGCAGTTCTGGGGCTATGTGCTCCAGGCGCGCTCGGGGCTGGTCAGCAAGCAGGACACGCTCGACGGTTACGCCTCGATCCTCGGCAACTACGATACCGCGCCGGGCCGCCAGTGGCGTCCGCTGATCGATACGACCAACGATCCGGTGATCTCGGCCCGCAAGCCGAAGGGCTGGACCAGCTGGCAGCGCTCGGAGGATTACTACAACGAGGGCCTGATGGTCTGGATGGAGGTCGACGCGATGCTCCGCCAGAAGTCCGGCGGGACCAAGTCGATCGACGATTTCGCCAAGGCCTTTTTCGGCGTCCGCGATGGCGATTACGGCGAGCTGACCTACACCTTCGCCGACGTCGCGAAGACGCTGAACGGGATCGTCCCCTATGACTGGGCGACGTTCCTCAACACGCGCCTGACCGAGACAGGCAAGCCCGCGCCGATCAACGGCTTCGCGATGAACGGCTACAAGCTGGTCTATGGCCCCGAGCAGAGCCCGTATCTGAAGCAGGCCGAGAAGACCCGTGGCACCGATGTCAGCTATTCGCTGGGCATGGTGATCAACAAGGAGGGCGTCGTCACCTCGTCGATCTGGGACAGCCCCGCGTTCAAGGCCGGCCTCGACGTCGGCACCGAGATCGAGGCTGTCAACGCGGAGGCCTATTCGTCGGATCGGATCAAGGCGGCGATCCTCGCAGCGAAGGGTACGAAGCTGCCGATCCGCCTCACGGTCAAGAACAACGACCGTTTCCGGGATATCACGCTCGATTAC
This sequence comes from Sphingomonas sp. CFBP 13728, assembly GCF_014841895.1. Classification (NCBI taxonomy): domain Bacteria; kingdom Pseudomonadati; phylum Pseudomonadota; class Alphaproteobacteria; order Sphingomonadales; family Sphingomonadaceae; genus Sphingomonas; species Sphingomonas sp. CFBP 13728. Next base: position 403,465 of record NZ_JACYUS010000002.1, read on the forward strand.
CATGACGGGCCGCGCTATCCGCGCTTGCAGAAGGTGGGTACAGGTGAAGGCGGGCTCGACAAGCTGCTGACGCCGCGTTGAGCCTTTGAAATCTACCGGTGCCGGCCGCTCCCCACACGAGGAGCGCCGGCACCGTCATATTCGAAAGGACCGCCATGCGTATCGATCTCATCCCGACCGGCAAGAACCCGCCGGAAGACCTGAACGTCATCATCGAAGTGCCGACCGGCGGCGAGCCCGTGAAGTACGAGTTCGACAAGGCGTCGGGCGCGCTGTTCGTCGATCGCATCCTGCACACGCCGATGCGCTATCCCGCGAACTACGGCTTCGTGCCGCACACGCTCAGCCCCGATGGCGATCCGCTCGACGCGCTGGTGATCGCGCGCTCACCGTTCATTCCGGGCTGCGTCGTCCGCGCGCGGCCGATCGCGGTGCTGAACCTGGAAGACGAAGCCGGCGGCGACGAGAAGCTGGTCTGCGTCCCCGTCGATTCGGTATTCCCGTACTACTCGAACGTCGGCGGCCGTGCCGATGTGCCCGAGATCGTGTTCGAGCAGATCGAGCATTTCTTCACGCACTATAAGGACCTTGAGAAGAAGAAGTGGGTCCGCGTCGGCAAGTGGGGCGACGCCGAGGAAGCCAAGCGCATCACGATCGAGGCGATCGCGCGCTACGACGAAGCCAAGAAGGCCGGCGAAGAGCCACACGACCACGACGTTCCGGGTCGGTAAGACCTACTCCCCTCTCCCCGCCAGGAGAGGGGCCCGCGGCACTCGCCGTGGGAAGGGTGAGGGCACGCTCAGGTCGTGCCCTTTACCGCCCCGCCAGCCTGACCAACGCATCCCCGGACATCCGCTGGATCGTCCAGTCCTCCATCCCGACCGCGCCGACCTTCCGATAGAACGCGATCGCATCGGCATTCCAGTCGAGCACCGACCATTCGAACCGCGCGCAGCCGCGATCGAGCGCCACGCCGGCCAGATGCACCAGCAGCGCACCGCCCACCCCCTGCCCGCGCGCATCCGGTGTGACGTACAGATCCTCGAGATACAGCCCGCGCTTGCCGGTCCAGGTCGAGAAATTGTGGAAGAACAGCGCGAACCCGAGCGGACCGTCCGCGGTCTCCGCGATCAAGGCTTCCGCGGCAGGTCGCTCGCCGAACAACGCCTGCATCAGCATCGGCTCGGTTGCCTCGACGGCATCCGGCTCGCGCTCGAACGCGGCGAGTTCGCGGACGAAGCGCAGGATCGTGCCGACATCGGCAGCGGTGGCGGAACGGATGACGGTCATGCACTAGCCTCGATCGATGTCTGCGCGATGTCACGCCGCCGCGCCGCGTACAAACACGCGACGACGATGATCGCCGCGCCCGCTAGCGTGAACGCCGATACCCGCTCGCCGAACACCAGGAAACCCAAGCCCGCGGCATAGACGAACGACGTGTATTCGGTGGTCGCCAGGAACCCGGTATCGCCGTGCGCATAGGCCCAGCCGAGCAGCCACAACGACGCGGTTGCGAGCCCGGCGGCGAGTATGAGCTTGGGCCACTGCACCGCTTCGGGCACCACCGCGAGCCAAGGCGCGGCGAGCGCCAGCGTCGCGGTGATGACGAGCGCCTGGAAGAACGCGATCTCCCCCGGCCGCGCCGCCTGGCTCTGCAGCCGCGCGATCACCAGGTTGACCGCATACAGTACCGCCGAGCCGAGGATCGCGAGCGTGCCATGGAACGTCTCGGGTCCAGGCACCTCGCGCCCCTGCCCGATCATCACGACCACCACGCCACCGAGCGCGGCGATCGACGCAAACGCAGTTTTCAGCCCGACTCGCTCGCCCAGCGTCACCGCGCCAAGCAGCAGCGCGAGGATCGGCGCGATGTAGGTCAGCGAGATCGCCTGCGCCATCGGGACGCGTGCAAGCCCCCAGAAGAACAGCACCCCCATCACCGTCGTCACCAATCCGCGCGCCAGATGCAGCTTGAGCGCCCGCCCGCTCGGCCGCCCGCTGTTCCCGAGCTTCCACGCGACCGCACCGAGCCCGACGCTGATCATCTGCCGCCAAAGCAGCGCGTTATAGACGCCGATCGCCAGGACCAGCGACTTCATCACCGCATCCATCATGGAGAACAGGCCGATGCCGAGCGCGGCGATCGCGAAGGCCAAAGCGGGTGACACGATGCGAGAAGTCATCGGAACAGGCGGATATCCAGATCAAGACCGAGCGTCACCCAATCCTTGTCCGCAGTCCACAAGGTCGCGGCCTGATCGATCGCCAAGGCCAGGCAGACCCGGTCGGCAATCGACACGTTCCTGCCTTTGACGACAGGCCACAGATCCGCGGCAATCTTCGCCTGCGTTGTGGTGAAGGGCATGATCACGATCTCGAGACGATCGAGGTTCGCGATCACCGCATCGACGTCGGACACGATCTCGAACAATTTGCTGCGGACCTCGACCAGATTGACGCTCGACAGCATTGCGCCGCGCGCATGCTCGATCACGACATCGGCACCGGTCTCGTTCTTCAGAATCGCCAACAGGGTGGACGGGTCGAAAACGACGGTCACGCGGTATGCCGCGTCCGCCAGTCCTCGATCTCGGTGTTCTCGCGGACCGCATCGGCGCGACGTTCCGCCAATAGCTCATCGACCAGATTACGATCGGCAGGCTTTGCCATCGATCGGAATTCGGACTGCACCTCGCGGACGACCTGCGCGTAGGTCTTCATCGTCAGCCCGCCGTCCGGGTTGAGCTCGATGACCAGCGAGTCGCCGTCTTCGATCCCTGCATCGCGACGCAGTTCGGGAGGCAGGACGATCTGCCCGCTGACGACTTTAGCGTGATAGGTCATGATCACCTCCAGCGAGATGTGACCCTACCACACCCCCTATTCGGCGGCCACCGGCACCAGCGCCGCCATCGCCTCGTCCGCCGCCTCGATCTCGGCCGCCTTCGCCTCGACCAGCCGGACGATGTGGTCGACCATGTCGGCGTCCTGGACGTGGTGGTCGGTAACGCCCGAGAGATACACCATATGCTTGCCGTTGCCACCGCCGGTAATGCCGATATCGGTCTCGCGCGCTTCGCCCGGGCCATTCACGACGCAGCCGAGCACCGACAACGACATCGGCGTGCGGATGTGCTGCAACCGTTCCTCCAGCGCCTGCACGGTGCGGATCACGTCGAACCCCTGGCGCGCGCACGACGGGCACGACACGACGCGGACGCCGCGGTTGCGGATGCCGAGCGCCTTGAGGATCTCGAAGCCGACGCGGACTTCTTCCTCGGGCTCGGCGGAGAGCGAGACGCGGATCGTGTCGCCGATCCCGTACCAGAGCAAACTCCCCATCCCGATCGCGGACTTGACCGTGCCGCCGACGAACCCGCCCGCCTCGGTGATGCCGAGATGCAGCGGGCAATCGACCTGTTCGGCGAGCTGCTGATACGCCGCCACCGCGAGGAACAGATCAGACGCCTTCACCGCGACCTTGAATTCGTGAAAGTCGTGGTCCTGCAACAGCTTGATATGATCGAGCGCCGACTCGACCAGCGCATCGGGGCAAGGCTCGCCGTATTTCTCGAGCAGATGCCGCTCGAGCGAGCCGCCGTTGACGCCGATCCGAATCGCGCAGCCATTGGACTTGGCCGCATCGACGACCTCCTTCACGCGCGCCGCCGAGCCGATATTGCCCGGATTGATCCGCAGGCACGCCGCGCCCGCATCGGCGGCTTCGAGTGCGCGCTTGTAGTGGAAATGGATGTCCGCGACGATCGGCACACGGCTGGCGCGGACGATCTGCTTGAGCGCCGCGGTCGATTCGACGTCGGGGCAGCTCACGCGGATGATGTCGACGCCCGCGTCTTCGCAGCGCCGGATCTGGTCGACCGTCGCGCGCACGTCGTCGGTCGGGGTGTTGGTCATCGTCTGCACCGTGACCGGCGCATCGCCGCCGACGGGGACGTTGCCGACCATGATCTGGCGGCTCTTGCGGCGGGTGATATCGCGCCAGGGACGAAGGGACATGGGGATTCCTCGGGAGTTCGAGGCCTGTATAGCGACTTGCGCGCTGGAACGGAACATCGCTGGCCGGAGTAGCGATCGTCGGCCATAGCGGCGCACGGCCTTTGGAGCGAACGCGATGACCCTGTCCCTGTACGATGCGACGATCCCCTCGAACCTCCAGATTCTCCGCGCGGTCGACGCGCTGCTTGACAAGGCGGAAGCATTCGCTGTGGAAAAGGGTATCGAACCCGCGACGTTGATCGACGCGAAGCTTGCCGACGACATGCTGCCGTTCGGCTATCAGGTGAAGGCGTGTGCGACGCATTCGGTCGGCGGGATCGAAGGCGTCCGCGGCGGCACCTTCGCGCCCGACCGTTCGGCCTGGCCGACCGATTTCGCGGGTCTCCACACCGTGATGCGCGACGCGATCGCCACGTTGGAAGCGATCGACCGGGACACTTTCGACGCGCTCGCCGACAACGACACGACGTTTGCGTTCGGCACGTTCGTCATGCCGTTCACCGGCGCGAACTTCCTGCTCTCGTTCTCGCAGCCCAACTTCTATTTCCACGCCAGCACCGCCTACGCGATCCTGCGCGCGCAGGGCGTACCGATCGGCAAGCGCGACTTCATGGGCACGCCGCGCATGAAGGCGTGAACCGGCGCGGGGAACGCCTTAGCCGGCCGACGCTTGCGGCACCGGCCCCCGCCCCGTAGGGCCGCGCGATGACGCGGCATTATGGCATGGACTGGCTGCGGATCGGTGCGTTCGCGCTGCTGATCCTCTACCATATCGGCATGGTCTTCGTGCCGTGGAACTTCCATGTGAAGTCGCTCCATGTCGAGGACTGGGTGCGGCTGCCGATGCTGGCGAGCAACGCGTGGCGGCTGACGCTGCTGTTCGTCGTCTCGGGCTATGCGAGCCGCGCGCTGCTCAACCGGTCGAGCGGCACAGGCGGATTCTTCGCCAATCGTTGCTACCGCCTGCTGGTGCCGCTGCTGTTCGGCATGGCGGTGATCGTCCCGCCGCAACCCTGGGTCGAGCTGGTCACCAAGCACGCCTATGCCGGCAGCTATCTGACGTTCTGGACCCATGATTATTTCCGCTTCGGCAAGCTCGCCGGGCTGTCGCTCCCGACCTGGAACCACCTCTGGTTCGTCGTCTACCTCTGGGTATACACGACTGTCTTGACGCTCGGGCTGGTCGTCGTCCGCGGCGACTGGCTGCAACGCGCGTTCGACTGGGTCTTCGGCAGCTGGGCGGTGCTCGTCCTCCCCGTCGCATGGCTCGTGTTCGTCCACGCCTGGTGGTTCCAGATGGCCGCGGAATCGCAAGCCCTGTTCGGCGACTGGGTCGCGCACGTCACCTATTTCCCCGCGTTCCTGTTCGGCTTCGGCCTAGCCCGTTCCGAGCCCGCAATGGCGGCGATCGCGCGCTGGTGGAAGGTCGGTGCCGTCGCCGCGGTGCTCGGCTATGGCGCGATCATCGGCGTCGAGCTCGAATGGCCGGGGGACATCGTCGCGCCGCGCTGGATCTACCCCGGCTACGGCGTCGCCCACGCACTCGAGCAATGGGGGGCGATCGTCGCGCTGATCGGGATCGCCGAGCGCCACTGGAACCGCGACCATCGCTGGCGCCGCACGCTGACCGAGGCGGTATTCCCGTTCTACCTGATCCACCAGACGATCATCGTTCTCGTGATGTACGCGCTGCTCCCCGCCGGCCTGCCGGGCTGGGCGGAGTTCGCGTGCCTGCTCGCCGCGACGACGATCGGCTGCATCGCCTTCTACTGGATCGGCCGCAGCATCGCGCCGCTCCGTCCCCTCATCGGCCTTCGCGCCCTACCCTCGAAAGATTCAGCATGACCTGGACCCTCGTCATCCACGGCGGCGCCGGCAAACTCGACAGCGAGATGGTCTCGCCCGAGCAGGATGCGGGCGCGCGAGCCGGCCTGTCGCGCGCGCTCGACATTGGGTCGAAGGTGCTGGCGGACGGCGGTAGCGCGCTCGACGCGGTCGAGGCGGCGGTGCGCGTGCTGGAGGACGACCCGCACTTCAATTCGGGGCGCGGCGCGGTCTTCACGCACGACGGCACGCTGGAGCTCGACGCCGCAATCATGGACGGGCGCACGCGGGCGGCGGGGGCAGTCGCCGCAGCGACCGCCACGCGCAACCCCGTCGGCCTCGCCCGCGCGATTCTCGACGATGGCCGCCACGTCTTCCTCGCCGGAAAGGGCGCGGATGCGTTCTCGCTCGAACGCGACCTTCCCCAGGCGGATGCCGCGTGGTTCGCCACCGACGAACGCCGCCGTCAGTTCGCCGAGTTCCAGGCCGATGGCGGCGGGTTCGACGTCGACATGAAATACGGCACGGTCGGCGCGGTCGCCTGCGACACGCACGGCCATGTCGCCGCCGCCACCTCGACCGGCGGCGTCACCGGCAAGCGCTGGGGCCGGATCGGCGACACGCCGGTGATCGGCGCGGGCACCTTCGCCGACGATCGCGCCTGCGCGGTATCGTGCACCGGCTCGGGCGAGTTCTTCCTCCGCGTCGGCGTCGGCCACGAGATCGCCGCGCGCGTCCGTCTGTCTGGCGAGTCGCTCCAGATCGCCGCCGACGCGGTGCTCGCCGAAGTAAAGGCGCTCGGCGGCACCGGCGGCGTGATCGTCGCGGGACCGGACGGCGACATGGCGTGGGGTTTCAACACCGTCGGCATGTACCGCGGACGTGCGTCGTCCGAGGGTAGCCGGACGGTCGCGATCTACGCTAACGAGCCGGCATGAAGCGCTTTCTCCTCGCCGCGATTGCCTCGCTCGGCCTCGCCTCCCCCGCCACCGCGTTCTGGGAGTACGGCCACCAGACCGTTGCGCAGATCGCCTATGCCAACGTCACGCCGAAGACCAAGGCGGCGATCCGGAAACTGCTCGCGCAACAGGCATTGCTGGATACCCCGACCTGCCCCGCGGGCACGATCGAGGAGGCCAGCGTCTGGGCGGACTGCATCAAGCCGCTGAAGCTGAACGACGGATCTACGCGCTTCGGTTTCGCGTACAGCTGGCATTACCAGAACGTCGATATCTGCGCGCCGTTCGACCTGACGCCGGCGTGCAAGGAAGGCGACTGCGTCTCGTACCAGATCGACCGCGACGTGAAGATGCTCCGCGACAAGTCGACTCTGCCCCGCGATCGCGTCGTTGCGCTCGCGTTCCTGATCCACTTCGTCGGCGATCTCCACCAGCCGCTTCATGCGGGCGACCGTCACGACAAGGGTGGCAACGACGTGAAGGCGGACTACGGCATCTACGGCCCCGCGCGGTTCAACCTGCACTCGATCTGGGATGGCCCGCTGGCGGAGCGCGCGATCTCGACGCCGCCGTCGCTGGTGCGGCGCTATCCGGCGGCCGAGCGCGCGAAGATCGGCGCGGGGACGGTCACCGACTGGAGCCGGGAGTCCTGGGAAGCCGCACATGAGGCGTATGCGGCGGCACTTGGCGGCGACGCGTGCGGTACGGTTCCGGCACGTGTGAAGATGGACGATGCGACGATCGCCAAGATGGTGCCGGTGTCGCGCGAAGAGGTTCGCCGCGGGGGTATTCGGTTGGCCAAACTGCTCGACAAGGCGCTCGGCTGAAACTTCCACACGCCAGCAAGGATCAAATCATATCGTGCGGGTGGCGGTGCTCCACGGATAAACCGCCGGTTTCGATACTTACGGAATCGCGGTCTCGATTGGCTGATCCTAACCGACCGACGATGGCGCGGCTGACGGAATGGATAACCAGGGTTCGGTGGCTTGGCACGAACGGTCGGGTTGCCACCCGCCTTGATGGTATGCGCTTCTCGTCCCGCTAGGCGGTCGACGGTCCGTTGCTATCGCAGATTTCCTCGCCGCGTTGCAGCCTTGGCGAACGAGCATGCCCAGCTTGATGTAAAGCAATCAAAATGAACCCATTTGCCTACATCGCACCTTCCAATGTCCATTTTTACAATTTATTATACGGATTCCATCGCTCTGCTGTTGAACACGATGTTGCGCGCCGTTACGGCGCTCACAAACAATGGAGTGCAACATGGCCGAAGATACCACTGACCTGAACGCCGTAGAACTCGCGACCGAGCTGACGATTGCTTGGCTTGGCAACCCCAACACGCGGAGTTCGGCTGACGATGTCCCCGCCTTCTTGGGCAAGATGCACGAGACGGTTGCTGCGTTGCTGGGCAGTTCGACCGAAGCTGCACCGGTCGAAGCGGCTACCGAATACACGCCTGCGGTGACGGCGCGCAAATCGCTGGCGTCGAAAGATCACATCATCTCGATGATCGATGGCAAGTCGTACAAGACCTTGCGTCGTCATCTCGCGACGCACGGCATGACGCCCGCCGAGTACCGCGAACGCTATGGCCTGAAGCCCGACTATCCGATGGTCGCCGAGAACTACTCGGAAAGCCGTCGCGCGATGGCGAAGAAGATCGGCCTCGGCCGCAAGCCCGGTCCGCTCAAGACCGACGCTGCTGCGCCCACCCCGCGCAAGCGCAAGACGGAGACTGCCGCCGCCGAGTAAGCGGTTGCAGTTCGCGTATGAAAAAGGACCGGCGCCTCGCGGCACCGGTCCTTTTTTTTGTCGTGCAGAGGAGCCTACGGTGGCCCGCTATTTTCCGAATGTACCGCGCCGATAGAGCAAGGTGATCGCCACGCGTCGGTTGCGCGGGTCCGCGGCGTTCTTGACGATCAGCGGTTCGCGGTCGGCAACCCCCTCGATGCGTTCGAACCGTGCTTCCGGCGTTCCACCCGCCAGCAGGCGCCGCCGCGTAGCCTCGGCGCGACCCGACGACAGCATCCAGTTGTTCATCGCGCGCGGATCGCCATACGGCACGCTGTCGGTATGGCCGCGGATCATGATCGGGTTCTGCAGGCCCTGGACGGAGCCTGCGATCATCCCAATCAGCACCGACGCTTCGGGATCGAGCGCGGTGGTACCGAGCGCAAACATCGAATAATCCGCATCGTCGACCAGATCGATCCGCATGCCATCCTGTGTCGGTACGAAGCGAACATGGCTGGTGAGCCGCGACAGCTTGGTGTTGCTCGACATCTGGGCGAGCACGCGCTTGCGCATCGCCTCGAAATTCTTGCGATCTTCCTTGGTCAGCGCGTCGCGGCTTTTCAGCGAGCCCTTGTCTCCGGTACCGGCGGAAGGACCGCCGAGGCCGGCGTCGGGAATCGCAAGCTGCGCCATGCTGGTCTGGCCCGGTTTCGGCCCGAGACGCGACTTGTCTAGGATCGATTCGCCGCCGAACAGCCCACCGCCGCCAATGCCCAGCGAGCGCGTGTTGAGGATGGTCGGCGCGAAGTAATCGGCGATCCCCTTGCGCTGCTTCTCGTTGGTCGCGCCGACGATCCACAACAGCAGGAAGAACGCCATCATCGCAGTCACGAAATCGGCGTACGCGACTTTCCACGCGCCGCCGTGATGGCCGCCATGCCCCTCGATATAGATCTTCTTGACGATGACCTTGGGGGGCTGGTTCGTACCGTGGGGCGCGCGCGCGGCCATGACGTTACTTGCCTCCCATCTTACTTGCCACGAAGCCCGTCGAAGACTTCGGCGAAGCCCGGCTGGTTCTTGTGCGCGATGCCCGAGCGCGCGGCCTCGATCACCAGCGGCTGCGGATGACCGTGCAGCGAGGCGATGATGATCTGCTTCACCACATCGTAGATCGACGCGTCGGCATCGAGCACCTGCTTCAGCCGGTTCGCGAGCGGCGCGACGATGCCGTAGGCGAGCAGCACGCCCATGAACGTGCCGACCAGCGCCGAGCCGATCATCGCGCCCAGGATCGATGGAGGCTTGTCGATCGAGCCCATCGTCTTCACCACGCCGAGCACCGCCGCGACGATGCCGAGCGCGGGCAATGCGTCGGCGAGACTGGCGAGCGTGCCGTGCGCCGCCTCTTCCTCATGATGATGCGTCTTGATCGAGTGATCCATGACCTCTTCGACCGCATGCACGTCGAGCGTACCCGACGACACCACGACCAGGCGCAGCGTATCGGCGATCAGGTTGATGAGCGCCTTGTCCTTCAGGAGCTTCGGGTATTCGGCGAACACGGCGGACGACTGCGGATCCTCGACATGCGGCTCGAGCGCGATCGGCCCGTCCATCCGCAGCATCTTCATCAGCTTGCTGACGAGGAAGATGACGTCGAGATAATCCTGCTTCTTGTACTTCGGCCCCTTGAAGACCTTGCCCAGGCCGGCGCCGAGACCTTTCAGCTCCTTGCCCGAATTGCCGATGATCAGCGCGCCGGCAGCGGCACCACCGATGATCAGCATCTCGTGCGGGATAGCCTCCATGACGGGGCCGAGCGCGCCGCCGGTGAAGGCGAATCCGCCGAACACCATGACGAGCAGGACGACGATGCCGATGACCGGAAACATGGTGTTCGAAATTCCCCCAGGGCCGACAGCGGCACTTACGTCGCCAGAGAATTAACCGGATTTGGTAGCCAACCGGTTACCAGATGCGCGCCTGCGCAATTAAAAACGGTCAGCGAAGATAATCGAAGAGCGACAGCGCCGAGAGCTTCGAGAAGCTGGCCTGCGTCGCCGACAGGATCGTCATCGTCTTCTGCAACTCGACCACCGCCGTCGGGATATCGGTGTCCTCGAGCGCCGAGCGAGTCTCTTCGCGGTCCACGCCGGTATCCTTCAACCGCGCCGCCTCAAGATCGACTCGCGCCGCCCGAGCGCCAAGCGACGACTGGACCATCGACACCTGATCCGATGCCGCACTGATGTCTTTCAGCGAGGTATCGAGCGCGCCCGGCGTGTAATCGTCAGATTGCAGCGCGGTCGCGATGGCGGAGAGCATTTCCAGGGTATTGATACCGCCATCGATGCCGCCTTCGGCGTTGGCTTTGCCGCCGACGGTGAAGATGCGTGCGGCGGTTTCGTTCGCCTGGATGCTCTGGCCGTCACCGATCGGGATACCCGATACGGGCTTTCCGGCGAGCGCGTAGGTGCCATTGGTGGCGACCGCAGGCGCTCCATCGGCGCCACCGAACAACGCCTGGCCGCGGGCGTCCTTGGCATTGGCGAGATTGGCGAGCGTCGCGACGATACCGGCGAGCTGGACCCCGATCGCCTTGCGGTTCGCCGGGTTGAGCGTGCCGTTCAGCGCCTGCGTCGTGAGCTCCGCCGCGCTCTGCAACTGATCGGTGATCGCGGTCAGGCTGGTATCGGCCTGCGTCAGCACCGATGCGGCGGTATCGAGGTTCGCGGCATACGCCTTGTCGTTCGCGGTATCGCGCGCGAGCCCGGCCAACCGCTGATACGCGACGCTGTCCTGCGACGGCGCGGAGAACCGCTTGGTCGTCGAAATCTGCGTCTGGAGCGCATCCGCCTTGCCGGTGAGCGAGGCCATCGTGCTCGCGGCACGATCGTAGAAGAGGCTGGTGGCGATCTGCATGAGCGTTACCGTAGATCGAGGATGGTCTGGAACGTGTCGCGCGCGGTCTGGATCACGCGGCTCGACGCCTGATAGGCCTGCTGGAAGCGCAGCAGGTCAACCGCCTCGCTATCCAGGTCGACACCCGACGAAGAGGCAAGCGACGCGACCGCGCCGTCGCGGATCGCACCTTGCGCATCGGCAACCGTCTTGCGCTGTTCGAGCGCGGCGGCGTTGCCGGCGATCAGCGTGGTGGTCCGCGTTTCGAACCCGCCGCTGGTCCGAAGCGCCTGCAAGGCGGCGAGGTTGGACGCATCGCGCACGCCGCCGGTCGCGCCGGCCGCGGCGATCCCGCGCGGATCGGTCAGCGAGACGGTGATATCGGTGGGATTGGTCCCGGTCTCGAACAGAGCGGCGCCCGGTTTACCGCTGAGATCGAGGCCTTGCGCCTGGACCAGGTTGACCTGCTTGGTGAAGTCGCTGGCGATGCCGTTGAGCGATTCGCGCGCCGCGGCGATACGCTGCGCGCCCTCGGCCATTCCGGCGAGCGCGCCACCCGTCGGTGACAGGTCGGTCGTGACACCGTCGCGCGTGACCGCGAACTGCACCGCGCCTTCGTCGTTGCGCGCGAACGACGCCTGTCCGCTCTGGTTGCCGACGACGAACACCGTGCCGCTGGTGCCACCGAGCCGAACCGTCGCGCGCCCGAGATCGTCGAACGCGGTGCTGACGTCGGTCAGCGTGCTCATCTGGTCGAGCAACTGATCGCGCTGGTCGGCGAGCTGCGCCGCGCTCGACGATCCCGGCGGCGTCCGCGCGAGCCCGTCATTGACCTTGGCAAGCGCGGTACCGAGCGAGTTGAGCGACTGGACCGCCTGCGACGCGGACGAATCGAGTTCGGTCGCGGCGGTATCGAGTGCCTTGCCGGTCGCGGCAAAGGCCTGGGCAGCAGTCTTCGCCGCTTCGAGCATGACCGCGCGCGCCGGTACGGAGGTCGGGTCGGCCGACAGGGTCTGCGCCGAACTGAAGAAACTGGTGAGGCGATCGCCGAGCTTGTTGTCGCCGAGCGACGATTCGATCCGGCTCATCCAGGCGACGCTGGTCTCGGTCTTGCCGAGATCGGTGCCCGCCGAGCGAACCGCCTGCGATCGATACGCGTTGGCGCTGCGACCGACGCCGACGACGATCACGCCGCTGCCGGTCGCCGAGTTGCGCGCGTTGATCCCGCCATTGACCGAGGAGACCTCGGCCAGCGTCGTCGTGCGCCGGGTATAGCCGACCGTTCCGGTGTTCGCGATGTTCTCCGACACCGTCGACAACGCGGTCTGGTAGGCGCGAACGCCCGAGGCGCCGATCGAGAGGAGATCGCTCATGGCGGTGAGTCTGCCGCAGTCTGGTTAAGATCGGATTGCGATTTGCTCAGAAAATCGGTCATCGCCTTGCCGATGCCGAGCGGCGTATGCTCGGCCATCGATTTGGCGACCAGCCCGTCCTGCATGTCGGTGAAGGTATCGATCGCCTTCGAATCGAACAGCGGGTCGGCAAGTTTCGCCTGGCGCATGCTCTTCAGCATCATGCCGGTGAAGACCGCCTCGAACTGCTTGCCGGCCTTGTCGAGATTGTCCTTCGACTTGAGGCGGCTGGTGTCGGTCGAGATGCCGGTCGCCGAAGCGGCCGTCGGCGAGAGGGGTGCGGTGAGCGGGCTCACAGGACGATCAACTCGGCCTTGAGCGCGCCGGCTTCCTTCAGCGCCTCGAGGATCGCGACCAGATCGGCCGGCGATGCGCCGATCGCGTTCACCGCCTTGACGATGTCGGCAAGCTTGGGACCGGGCGCGAGCAGGAACATCGGGCGACGCTCCTCCTCGACCGCGACGCGGCTGTTCGGGGTGATCGCGGTCTGGCCCTGGCTGAACGGCGCGGGCTGGCTGACCTGCGGCTTCTCGTCGATCCGCACCGTCATCTTGCCGTGCGTGATCGCCGCCGGGCCGACCCGGACTGCCGAGTTGATGACCACGGTGCCGGTGCGCGCGTTGACGATCACCTTGGCGGACGGCTCGGCGGAGACGACGTCGAGATTCTCGATCGTCGACATCAGCGTCGCGCGGATATCGGCGCCGATCGGCGCGCGAACTGCGACGGAGACCGCATCGATCGCCTGCGCGCTGCCGAAGCCGAGCTTAGAATTGATCGCCCCCGCAACGTTTTGCGCGGTCGTAAAATCCGCACGCGCGAGGTTGAAGGTCAGCGTCGGCGCGCTGTCGAACCCGGTCGCGACCGCGCGTTCGACGGTGGCGCCCTCGGGGATGCGCCCGGTCGAGGGCACGTTGACGACGATCTTCGACCCGTCCGCGCCCTCTGCACCGAGGCCGCCGACCGCGAGATTGCCCTGCGCCATCGCGTAGATCTGGTTATCGGCACCGAGCAGCGGCGTCATGATCAGGCTGCCACCGCGAAGCGACTTGGCCTTGCCCATCGACGCGACGGTGATGTCGAGGCGCTGGCCAGGCTTGGCGAACGGCGGCAGCTCGGCAGTGATCATCACCACCGCCGCGTTCTTCATGCCGGGGTTCGCCGACGGCGGCAGTTGCAGACCGAAGCGCGATGCGACCGCCTTCAACGACTGCACGGTGTATTCGAGGTTGTCGTCGCCCGTGCCTGGCAGGCCGACGACGATGCCGTAGCCGGTCAGCTGGTTCGAACGGATACCCTGGAACCCGCCAAGGTCCTTGATCCGGTCGGCCGAGGCCGGCGCGGCGATCAGGAGCGATGCGAGGAGGGCGAGCAGGAAGCGCATGGTCACGGCCTTAGAAAGGGCTGACGACGGAGAAGAAGCGGCCGAGCCACCCCTGGCGGCCGGCGCGGGCGACGTCGCCCTTGCCGGTGTACGAGATCTGCGCGTCGGCGACTCGCGTCGACAGCACGCGGTTGTTCGCATCCACGTCGGCGGTACGGACGAGGCCCTTGATCTTCAGGAACTCATCGCCGCGGTTGAGCGTGACGCGCTTCTGGCCCTGCACCAGCATCGTGCCGTTGGGATAGACCTGCGCGACGGTGACGCTGACTTCACCCGACAGCGAGTTCGCCTGGTCGGCGGCGCCGGTGCCGTTGAAATTGCGCCCGCCGCTGATCGTCGCATCGCTCTTGCCGAACAGGTTGAGCGCGCCGGTGGTCGGCGGCGTGATGCTCGCCCCGCCGTTGCTGTCGAGCTTCGAACCCGACGATTTCGACGCGGCGGTGCGCTCGACCAGCACGATCGTCAGCGGATCGCCGACTTTGCGCGCGCGCCAGCCTTCATAGAGGGCCGCGTAGCCGTCCTGCGCCTGGAAGATCGAGCCGGTCGCGACGACCGGCACCGGCACGACCGGCAGGGGGCGCGCGACCGAGAAATCCTCGGGCGGTGCCTTCTTGCCGAACAGGCTGGCGTCCACCGGGGACGCGCCGAGCCCGGCGATGAGGAGCGTGCCGGCGAGCGCGGCGAAAGGAGCGTTGCGCATCACGATCAGATGTTCTGGTTGACGTATTTGAGCATGTCGTCAGTCGCCGAGATCATCTTCGAATTGACCTCGTACGCGCGCTGCGTCTCGATCATGTCGACGAGTTCCTCGACGACGTTGACGTTCGACGCCTCGAGCATGCCCTGCTTGATGTTGCCGCGACCGTCCTGCCCAGCGACGCCGACATTGGCGGCGCCACTGGCGGCGGTCTCGACGAGGTAGTTGTCGCCGGTCGCCTGGAGCCCTGCGCCGTTCGGGAAGTTGGCAACCTGGATCTGGCCGATCTGCGTCGCCTCGGTCTGGCCGGGAACGGTCGCGGACACGGTACCGTCGGAGCCGACCGTGATCGCGGTCGTACCCTCGGGGACGGTGATGCTGGGCTGCACCTGATAGCCTTCGCTGGTGACCAGCAGGCCCTCGGCCGAGCGCGAGAAATTGCCGGCGCGGGTATAGCCGAGCGTGCCGCCGGGCATCTGCACCTGGAAATAGCCATCGCCGTCAAGCGCGAGATCGAGGCTGTTGCCGGTCGTCTGCATCGCACCCTGCGTGTCGATCCGCGCCGTACCCTGGAGGCGGACGCCGGTGCCGAGGTTGAGCCCGGTGGCGTATTTCGTCTCCGCGGTGCTCTGCGCGCCGGGCGTCGTCACGGTCTGGTAGGCGAGCGCCTCGAACGCCGCACGGTCCTTCTTGAAGCCCGTGGTGTTCACGTTGGCGAGGTTGTTCGAGATGACGCGCATGCGGGTATCCTGGGCGTCGAGCCCGGTACGCGCGATATGCATGGCTGCGGATGACATTCGTCGGTTCCTTCTAGCTCGGCAGGCGCATCAGCGATGCACCGCTTTCATCCATGTCCTTGGCGGACTTCAACATGTTGGCCTGGACTTCGTAACTGCGCTGGTTCTCGATCATGTCGACCAGCGCTCGCGTCATGTTGACGTTCGATCCCTCGATCGCACCGCCCTGCACCTTCGCATCGAGATCCTCGGGCAGCGTCCCCCCGCCCTTGACGCGCAGCAGGTTGTCGAGCCCCTTGACGGTGTCCGACCCCTTGGTGTCGGCGAGCTTGAGCTTGTCGATGACCTGCGGGTCCTTCGCGTCGCCACCCTGCGGGATGATCGAGATCGTCCCATCGGCCGAGATCGACAGCGACTGGTAGGGCGGCAGGGTGATCGGCCCCCCCGAGCCGATCACCGGATGCCCGTCGCCGGTCTGGAGCACGCCCGATGGCGCAACCTCCAGATCACCGCGCCGCGTGTAGGCTTCGGAGCCGTCCGACGCCTGGACGGCCAGCCATGCGGTGGTGCCGGTGATCGCGACGTCGAGCGGACGACCGGTCAACTGGATCGCGCCGGGTGCGCGGTCCGCGTCGGTGACTTCTTCCGACGTCGGCGCGCGTGCCTCCAGCGCGGTGCCGTCGCCCTTCAGGTTCAGCCGGTCGAACACCACGCGATCGGCGCGGAAGCCGGTCGTCGACGCGTTCGCCATGTTGTTGGCGATCGCCGCCTGCGCCGCCATGTGCGCGCGCAGGCCCGTCGCCGCGGTATAGACCAGCTTGTCCATTCAGGGTCCCCCGTCCGCTGTCGATTAGCTGCGGATGTTGAAGATGGTCTGCGAAATCTGGCTGGCGGTATCCAGGGCCTTCGAATTCGCCTGGAAATTGCGCTGTGCCGCGATCAGGCTGACCAGCTCCTCGGTGATGTCGACGTTCGACCGCTCGATCGTGCCCGACATCAGGTTGCCGAAGCCGTTCGAGCCCGCCTCACCCAGCTTTGCGGTGCCCGACACGCCGGTCGACGACCAATAGCTGTTGCCGAGCTGGCGCAGGCCCTCGGGGTTCGAGAAATTGGCGAGCATCACCTGGCCGAGCGCCTGCGTGTCGCCGTTCGAGAAGCTCGCCTTGACGATGCCCTTCTCGTCGATCGTCACGCCCTGGATCTGGCCGACCGCCTTGCCGTCCTGCGTCCGCGAGTTGACCGCGAACGCGCTCGCCTTCTGCGTGGTGGCGTCGCCGAAGCTGAACGCGATCTGCTGCGGGGTCGCCGAACCGGCGGTGGTGAACTCGTCATAGGTGATCGGCGCGGTCGGCGCGGTCAGCTTGCCCGCTCCGTCGAACGTCATCGTCGAACCGGCAACGCCGCCCGTCATCAGTTCCTTGTCGCCGACGAAGCTGTGGACTTCCCACGTGCTCGGCGTGTTCGCATCGGTCGAGACCGAGGTGCGCTTGAAATAATTGGTCAGCGTCATCGCGTTGCCCGACGCGTCGTAGACGGTGGTCTGCGCCGACTGGTTGTAGCTCGACGGATCGAAGCGATCGAAGGTCGCGGTGGTCGGGAGCTTCGAGCTCGCGTTGAGGTTGACGCCCAGCGTGACCGCCTTGGTCGGGGCCGCGGTGCCGCTCGTCTCGGGCAGCTGCAGGCTGATCGCGGACTGGAGCCCGGTGGCGACGACGCTGCCCGATCCGTCGACCGGATAGACCTGGAGATGGCTGCCGTTCGAATCGACCACGAAGCGATCGGCATCGACCAGGAAGCCGCCGTTGCGCGTGAAGTTGACCTGCGACGAGCCGGTCTCGGGCTTCACCACGAAGAAACCGTCGCCCGACACCGCGAGATCGAGCGCGTTTGCCGACTGGATCAGATTGCCCTGCGCGAACTGCTGGCGGTTGCCCTTGACCATGACGCCCGAGCCGATCTGCTGCGATGGCGCGACCGACACGCTGGATGCGATCACGTCGGCGAAATCGGTGCGGCTCTTCTTGAAGCCGTTGGTCGAGACGTTCGCCAGATTGTGCGAGATCGTCGACATCTCGGTCTGCGATGCCTGGAGACCGGAAAGCGAAGTGTAGAAGGACATGCGTTTAACTCCTTGAAATCGAGGGTGCGATCAGCCGATCTGGCGGACTGCGCTGACCGGCACTTCGCCGATCCCGGGAAGGGTGAGGATGGTGGAACCGGTGGTGGTCGAAACCGACTGGACGGGCGCCCAGACCAGCCCGGTCGCGGCGACCGTGGTGCCGTTGTTCTGCGCGTTGATGCTGACGGTGAACGGGCCGCTGCCGGCATCCGCGCCGGCCGCGTCCTTGCCGTCCCAATCGTAGCCGACGGTGCCCTTGGCCTGCGGCCCGAGCGCCAGCGTCCGGAGCGCGGCGCCGTTCGCGTCGCTGATCGTGACGTTGACGCCGCTCGCCGCGCCCGCCAGCTCGACCGAACCCGCGATCCCGCCGCCGGTACGACCGTACGCGGTGCCGCCCTCGGTCAGGACGGTCTTGCCGACATACCCCATCGCATCGCTCGCGCTGGTCGCGCCGAGCTTGTCGGAGATCGCCTTCATCGTTGTGTTCATCTCGGAGATGCCGGCGAGCGAAGAGAACTGCGCCATCTGCGCGACCATCTGGGTGTTGTCGACCGGGTTGAACGGGTCCTGGTTCTGCATCTGCGCGGTCATCAGCTTCAGGAAGTCGTTCTGGTTGAGCGAACCTGCCGCAGCGGCCGTCGTCGTCTTTGTGGCCGTGGCAGCCGACGAGCGCGTAATGCCGATGCTGGAGAGCGTGGAGTCGAAGGAGGTTGCCATGATCAGCGGCCTAGCTTGAGGGTATCGATGATGAGCGACTTGGCCGTGTTCATCACTTCGATGTTGTTCTGGTAGCTGCGGGCGGTCTCCATCATGTCGACCATCTCGCGGGTTTCATCGACCGCCGCCTCGAAGATGTTGCCATCCTTGTCGGCCATCGGGTTGTCGGGGTCGTAGCGCTTGGTCGGCGCTTCACCGGCGGTGACGACGCGCTCGACGTCGACCGTCGACATGCCGCTCGCCGCATCGAAGCTGGTGCGGAACACCGGCTTCATCGTCTTGTAGGCGGCCTCGGCGGACCCGGCGGTGCCGCCGGCATTGGCGAGGTTGGACGCGGTGGTGTTCATCCGGACGAGCTGCGCGGACATCGCGCGGCCGGCGACCTGGAAGATCGTCATGGGCTGGTTGGACATGGCTTAATCTCCCTTCAGCGCGCGGGTGATCTGGCCGATCCGCCCGTTCAGGAACGACAGCGTCGTCTGATACTGGACGGCGTTCTCGGCGAACGCGGTCTGCTCCTGGCTCAGCTCGACGGTGTTGCCATCCATCGAGGTCTGCGTCGGGATGCGGAACTTGGTTGCGGCATTGGTGCCGCCATCGTTCTCGACCGACGCGAGCGCGGCCTGGAAATCGATGTCGCGCGCCTTGAAGCCGGGCGTCGAGGCGTTGGCGATGTTCGACGCCAGCACACCCATGCGCTGCGAGCGCACCTCGAGTGCCGCCCCGTGAACCCCGAAAAGCGTGTCGCCTGACACAAGCCCGTCTCCTGGCGCAACCATTGCGCAACCGGACATAAGCAATGGCCGTGCCAGTTTTGGCGATCAGGGTAGGGAATGGCGGTTTGCCGGGAGGCGGCAACGCGGCGGCAAGGCGAACGGCAAGAGATTGCCGGTGTTGCAGGGGCGGGCGGCAAGGCGGTTGCCGCTCGGCGCGTTGGGGCGGCAACACCCGGCGCCCCGCCCCACCACTATGTTTCGCGGGAGAACAAGGAAGGGGGCGCTGTCACTCCGCCATCTCCACCACCCCGGCGGAGGCCGGGGCCCAATTGGAGAGGTTGCAGTAACGAAGCGCATCCGCAGTTAGCGGCGTCCCCCAATTGGGCCCCGGCCTCCGCCGGGGTAGTGATTTGGGCGAGGAGTTGCGGCTCCCTACCCACCCCGCCACGCTGGACCTGTCCCGGGCCCATCGCTCCGCAAACCCGAAGCCATCGACGACATGGATTGGTGGTTGCGAAACGAGGCTCTCCTGAGTGTAGCCGAAGTGCCCGGCATGACGGGTATGCAACTGGCCCGCCCCTTGCATCGCCCCACGCACATGATCACGCTCGCACAACTGCTCGACCCCGCAGCGCTCGCCATCGTCGGTGGCGGCACCGCTGTCGCCGTCGTTCTTCGCACGCCCTTCCGCGACCTCGGCCGCGCGCTGGCCGCGGTCACGACGCTCGGCCGCGGCCGGTTCGATGCCGATCCGCTGCTGCTCCAGATCACTGCGCTATCGCGGATCGCCAAGCGCCACGGCGTGATGGCGCTCGATCGCTCGGTCATCACCGACAGTGACGTCGCCGCCGGCATCGCCGCGATCGTCGACGGCAGCTCTGCGACCGACGTCGCGACGCTCGTCCAGCATCGCCGTCGCGCCCGTATAGAACGCCACGTCGCCGCCGCCGACGTCTGGGCCGGTGCTGCCGAGGTCGCGCCCGCAATGGGCATGGTCGGCACGCTGATCGGCCTCGCGCAGATGTTCGCGACGATGAGCGATCCCGGCGCGATCGGTGGCGCGATGGCGGTGGCGCTGCTCGCCACGCTGTACGGCGCGCTGTTCGCAAACCTGCTGTTCATGCCGATCGCCAACCGCCTGCGCGCGCAGGGGCGCAACGAGGCGTTCGAGCGCGCGCGTATCGAAGCGCCGCTCGTCGCGCTGGCCGAACGCGAGACACCGCGCGGTTATGGCGCGCCAGTTCTGGCCACCGTCGCGTGAACGCGAGCGAGTATCCCGATACGCCGACCGGCAAGCCGCTCTGGCTGATCACGCTCGCCGACCTCGCGCTGTTGCTGGTCGGTTTCCTCGTGCTGCTCCAGGCGACCCAACATATCGGCGGCAAGGATTTGGCAAAGGGTATCCGCGAAGGCTTCGGCGCGAACGACACCGAGCCGACGCCGATGCCCGTAGCCGCCGCCGGCATCCTCGATTTCGCGCCGGGTTCGGCGATCCTGCCGACCACGCCGGGCGCGCTCGTCGCCTGGGCGCGGGAAGCGGCACGCGACCCTCGCGTCATGCTCACCGTCACCGGCTCCACCGACGGCACGTCCGCGGATATCGACCGCGTCACCGGTAGCGCCGCGATCCTAGCCGCAGACCGCGCGCGCACGGTTGCCGCTGCGCTCGCTGCGGTCGCGCCGTCCCGCGTCGCGATCGTCACCGCCACCAAACCCGGCCGCCGCGCCGCCATCGTCTCCGTCGCCTTTGTCGGCGAACCCCCACAGGGTGACGTTCAAAGGACCGCTCAATGATCATCCCGTTCCTGCTCATGGCCGCGAGCTTCCAGGATACCGCCGCGCTCGATCGCTCGGTTGCCGCGTTCACCGGCCGGCCGACGGGCGCCGAGGGTGGCGCACGCACGCCGATCGACGCGAGGTTGCGGCTCGCGACCTGCCCTACGGTGTCGCTGTCGTGGCGCTCCGAACAGCATGACGCGGTGGTCGTATCATGCGCGGGGCCGGCATGGCGGATCTTCGTGCAGGTCGTCCGCCCGGCCAACGCGCCCGCCGCGGTCGCCGCCTCGTTCGCGCCAGCCGTGAAGGTCGCGCCAGTCATCAAGCGCGGCGATCCGATCGTGATCGAGGCGGGCACGGAGGGCTTCTCGATCAGCCGCGAGGGCGTCGCGATGGGCGATGCCGCACCCGGCGGCCGCTTCATGGTTAAGGTCGACGACACGCGTACGCCGGTCCAGGCGATCGCCGTCGAGGCTGGCCACGCGACGCTGCCCGGCTGGTCGAACTGAGGTCCGCGCTAAATTCGGCAAACAGATTAATCTTGCTAAAGCTTTTGGCCGTGCGGCCGTTCCTGCTGATGTCATCGCAAACCAAAGGATGCGGACATGGTGGACTCGATCGGCGCGAAGCCGTCAGTAGCAGGAGATCGTTCCGTCGTGCGCGTCGCCGCCACGACGCCGACGACGCCC
This sequence comes from Sphingomonas sp. CFBP 13728, assembly GCF_014841895.1. Lineage (NCBI taxonomy): Bacteria > Pseudomonadati > Pseudomonadota > Alphaproteobacteria > Sphingomonadales > Sphingomonadaceae > Sphingomonas > Sphingomonas sp. CFBP 13728. The sequence continues at coordinate 425,159 of NZ_JACYUS010000002.1, forward strand.
GTTCAGACTCCGGTACAGCCCTCGCCGCAAGCCGCGGCACAGGCGCAGAACCCGGTCCTCTCGGACTCGTTGGCATTGGCCAGGACGATGGCCTCATCGCCGCCGATCAACGCGACGCGCGTCGCCGAGATCAAGAAGGCGATCGCAAGCGGCACCTTCCCCATCCTTCCCGCGACCATCGCCGATCGGCTGATGGCGCTCAGCCTCGCCTGGAATTCCAATGAAGCGGCGTAAAGCCCTGATCTGCGTGATCGACGCGCTGCATGCCGAGATCGCCGCGCTGAAGTCGAACGACGTCGCTAGCCTCGAGCGCGCGACCGCGGACAAGCTCGCCGGAATCGAACAGGTCGCGTTGCTGGGCACCGGCCCCGCGGGCACCGAGATTCGCGAGCTGGCGGACGAAGCGAACCGGCTCAACGAGACGTGCCGGATCTACACCAATTTGATGGCGGCAAATGTTCGCCGCCGCCTGCAAACCCTGACCGGCGACGGTGCCGTTGCCGGGTATCGGCCGGGGTTGAGGGCGGCGTACGCTTAAGTAGCGCGCCCACTCTTCCTAACCTCCGCCATCTCAGCTTCGTCATCCCCGTGCAGGCGGGGATCGATATCCTCCAGCGCATGCGATTCTACCGCACGGCTAGCCAGTATGGGTTCCCGCCTCCGCGGGAATGACGATTGGCGGCGGAACGAACACCAAAACTGGCACGCCCCTTGCTGAGCACCCCCTGAACCAGGGGCACCGCACACGGGCATGACCGTCAATCCTATCACTACCGGCCGGATCCAGTCCGCGATCGCGCTTGCGAGCAGCAAGACGGGCGTGGATTTCGACTATCTGCTGGGCCAGGCGAAGCTCGAGAGCGGGCTCAACGCCAATGCCAAGGCCGGCACGTCGAGCGCATCGGGCCTCTACCAGTTCATCGAACAGAGCTGGCTCTCCGTCGTCAAGAAGCACGGCGCCGAGCACGGCATGGCGTGGGCTGCGAACAGCATCGGCCAGTCGTCGAGCGGCCGCCTCTCGGTTGGCGATGCCGGCACGAAGGCGGCGATCCTCGCGCTGCGCAACGATCCCAACGCAGCCTCGCTGATGGCCGCCGAATATGCGTCGGATAACAAGGCGTCGCTCGAAGTCACGCTGAACCGCCCGGCGTCCGGCACCGACCTCTATATGGCGCACTTCATGGGGCTCGGTGGCGCGACCAAGTTCCTGAAAACGATGCAGGCGAACCCACAAGCCAGCGGCGCCGCGCTCTTCCCCGCCGCGGCGCGCGCGAACCACAACGTCTTCTACGATTCGAACAACCAGCCGCGCACGCTGTCGGCGATCTACGACCGGTTCGCCGACAAGCTCGGCGGTGCCGCCGCAGGGGCAAGCGCGACCGCGACACCCGCCAACTACGCCGCGCAGGCGCTCGACATGAATGGCAGCACGGTCATCACCGGCAACAACGAAAGCGCCGACGACGCGCTCGCGTGGGCGACCACGGCAATGGGCAAGTTCACCGGCAAGACGACGCAGGCCGCCGCCAGCATCCTCCGCCCGACCCCCGATACCGCGCGGCTCGCCTACATGATGCTCGCACGGTTGGGCGGCTAAGCGATGAACCGCATCCTCTCCAACGCGCGCGCGTCGGTCCTGCCGCTCGCGATCCTGCTGCTCGTGCTCGTCATGGTCGTGCCGATCCCGGCGTTCATGCTCGACATCTTCTTCGTAGCGAACATCGCGATCAGCCTCGCGGTGCTGATGGTCGCTTTGAACGCGCAGAAGCCGCTCGATTTCTCCGCCTTCCCGACCGTCCTGCTGTTCGCCACCCTTTTCCGCCTCGGCCTCAACGTCGCCTCCACCCGCATCGTGCTGGTCCACGGCCACGAAGGCGAGAGCGCGGCGGGTCATGTGATCGAGGCGTTCGGCACGTTCCTGATCGGCGGCGACTACGTCGTCGGCATCTTCGTCTTCGCGATCCTGATGATCATCAACATGATCGTCGTCACCAAGGGCGCCGGCCGCGTCTCCGAAGTCAGCGCGCGCTTCACGCTCGACGCGCTGCCAGGCAAGCAGATGGCGATCGACGCCGACCTCAACGCCGGCCTGATCACCCCCGACGAAGCCAAGGCGCGCCGCGTCGAAGTCTCTACCGAAGCCGATTTCTACGGCTCGATGGATGGTTCGTCGAAGTTCGTGAAGGGCGATGCGGTCGCGGCGATGCTGATCCTCGCCGCCAACATCATCGGCGGCCTGATCCTCGGCCCCGTCAGCCACGGCATGACGATCGCGGATGCCGCGCACAATTACATCCTGCTCGCGATCGGCGACGCGCTCGTCGCGCAGCTGCCGAGCCTGATGCTGTCGATCGCGGCCGCCTCGATCGTGACGCGCGTCACCTCCGACAAGGATCTCGCCGGCCAGATCGGCGGCCAGTTCGGGTCGCCCCGCACCTGGACGCCGGTCGCGGTGATCCTCGCGCTGCTCGGCATCCTGCCCGGCATGCCGCACATGGTGATCCTGCCCGCCGCGGCGATCGCCGGATTCGTCGCGTGGAAGCTGCGCCAGATCGAGCGCCGCCCTGCCCCCGTCGTGGTCGTCCCCGTCGAGACGATCGACCAGTCGAAGATCGGCTGGGAGGAAGTCACCGACGGCATGCAGGTCAATCTCGACATCGGCTACGGCCTGGTGCCGCTCGCCGACGAGCGTCGCGGGTCGCCGCTGATGGGGCGCATCACCGGCGTCCGCCGCCAATTGTCGAAGGAACTTGGCTTCGTCGTGCCGCAGGTTCGCGTCCGCGACGACATCAACCTCGCGCCGTACGTCTATCGCATCCTCGTCAACGGCGTCGTCGTCGGCGAGGACACCGTGTCGCCCGACGAGATGCTCGCGCTCGACACCGGGCAGGCGTTCGGCGACCTGTTCGGCAAGAAGGTCAAGGATCCCACCTTCGGGCTCGACGCCACCTGGGTCGATGCGGGCGATGCCGATGCGGCGACCGGTGCAGGCTATCTGGTGGTCGATCCCGGCACGGTGATGGCGACGCACCTCAACCACCTGCTCGGCCAGAACGCGTCCGAGTTGCTCGGCCAGGACGAAGTACAGGCGCTGCTCGACGGCCTCAAGGAGCGCGCCGCGCAACTGGTCGCGGCACTCGCGCCGCTGCCGATCACGACGCTGACTCAGGTCCTGAAAGGCCTGCTCGCGGAGAACGTCCCGCTCAAGGAATTCCGTCGCATCGCCGGCGCGATCGCGGTCGCGGCGCAGCGCACGCAGGACGCCGAGGAGATCATCGAGACGATCCGCCCCGAGCTCGGCGCGCTCATCATCCAGAAACTGTGCGGCGTGCGCGAACCGCTGCGCGTCATGACGTTGGAGGGTCAATTGGAAGGTCTGCTCGGCCAGGCGATGCGCGCCGATCAATCGCGCCGCCACGTCATCGAACCCGATCTCGGCCGCCGCATCGTCGAGGCGCTGCAACGCGCCGCCGAACCGCTGATCGCCGAGGCCAAACCGTTCGCGCTGGTCGTCCAGCCGACCATCCGCATCGCCATCCGCAAGCTGGTGCGGACGTGCCTGCCCGATACGCCGGTCATGTCGTTCTTCGAAGTGCCCGAGGAGAAGGCGGTCGAAGTCGTCGCGGTCATCGGCGCCTCGCAGCAGGCGCTCGCAGCGTGAGCGCCCTCCCGATGCGCGGCGCCTTCGCCGATGCCCAGCCTTTGACGTACCGCCCGCACCAACGCCCCGGCGGCGACGCGGACCAGCTCGTCAAACAGCACCTGCCGCTCGTCCGCCGGATCGCCTGGCACGTCCACGGCAGCATGAGCAGCAGCGTCGAGGTCGAGGATCTGATCCAGGTCGGCCTGGTCGCGCTGGTCGAAGCCGCCGCGAATTTCGACGAGCGCGGGCTTCCGTTCAAGACCTACCTGATCACCCGCCTGCGCGGCAGCATGATCGACGAACTCCGCCGCCAGGCTACGAGCACGCGCGGCGCGATGCGCCGCCGCCGCCAGTACGCCGAAGCGATCTCGACGCTAACCGCCCGCACGGGCAAGGCTCCCGGAGAAGACATGATCGCAGAGCATATCGGCGTGACGATCGAAAAACTCCGCACCGACTACGTCACCGCCGACTCGATCCGCTTCGACTCGATCGACGAGATGTATGCGGACGACCTCCCGTGGTTCGCCGACGACACGCCGGACGCATTCGAGCAGCTCGCCGACAGCGACATGCGCGAAGCCCTGATCGCCGCCATCACCGCCTTGCCGGAACGCGAAGCGCAGGTGATCCAGCTATACTATGTCGATGAACTCAACCTCGAAGAGATCGGCGAAGTCTTCGGCGTAGGATCGGCAAGGGTGTGCCAGATAAAGGCAGCCGCGCATGCGAAGCTGAAGAAGGCGCTGGCACGGCAAATCTGACCGGACCGGCAATTTACTACTGAGGTGTTGCCTCCAATACGGAGCTACCTCCTGTAGACCAAGCACTCTTCCCGCAACATCTTTCCCTTCGAGCTATCGGGGGGCGACCATGACGACGATTAGATCCATCGCAGTAACCACACTGACGCTGATGATCGCGCTATCGCCCGAGCGTGCGACCGCGCAAACGCGGACCTCGGCTCAGCTCGCCGACCAGTGGCGCGAAGCCAGGCGCGCCGAATTGCTCGAACAACGCGAAAAGGCACGGACCGATCTGTCCATGCGTGAAGCCGTAATCGCATCGGAACTCAAAGCGCTGGACCGTGACTCCACGCCCGACAGCATCGCGGCAACGGCACCCGCGAGTCTCCCATCCAACAAGACGGTCACCACGACTGCGGTCACCCTGACGGCAGCCCCCGATGGCTCGGGTCAAAAGACGACGAATACGACGAGCACCAGTACCGAGGTATTGCCGCCCAAATCCGACAAACCCGACAAGCCGCCCGCCGACGCTTCTGCCGGTGCCGGTGCCGGTGCCGGGCGCCAACCGTTCGGCGGACTGGATTTCGGTATCGGCGTTTCATACACAGGCGATGTGGGCAGCAGCGACCGCATCGGTACGGCAATGCTCGACTCCAACGGCATCGTTCGCGTCACCGACAAGAACAACGTCAACGCCCGCATCATGCTCGAGTCGCACTATTTCTTCACGCCGAACAAGAGCTTCCTCTTCGGATCGAGGAATTACGCGGACGACCGGGACGATTACGGCAACATCATCACACCGGGCCAGAAGATGTGGGGCATAGGGCCGTTCATCGCCTTGCGCCCCGGATCGGACGATGTGATCGATGCGATCGGCATGGGCATCATGGTCGGTTTTCGCCGCAGCCCGGACAGCAAGGAAAGCTTCAACTTCGGGATCGGCGCGGTCGTCGACCCGAGCGTCCGCGTCCTTGGCAAGGGTATAATAGCGGACGCTGTGCTGCCTGCGGGCGAAATCGAAGTGCGCTACCGCGAGACCAGCCAGCTCGGTGTGCTGCTGCTCACGTCCTTCTCGTTCTAGTCGGGAGCGCTAAGGAGCCAGACACGCAAAAACCCCGGTGGCTTGCGCCACCGAGGTTTTCTCCGCCCCCCGCTTCTGGGAAGCAAGGCGGGTCCGATCGGCACCGATACCCTTGGGGGGCGGTGCCGGTGCCGGTCCGGATTACTGAAGCAGCTTCAGAACGCTCTGCTGGCTCTGGTTCGCCTGGCTGAGCATCGCGGTCGATGCCTGGCTCAGGATCTGCGCCTTAGCGAGAGCCGTCGTTTCCGCCGAGAAATCAGTGTCTTCGATGCGGCTCTTGGCTTCCGACAGGTTCGTCGAAGTGGTGGTCAGGTTGTTGACCGTCACCTGCAGGCGGTTCTGGATTGCACCGAGATCACCACGCGTCGCCGAAACCTTGTCGAGCGCTGCGTCGATCTTCGCCATCGCCGCGGACGCCGCATCCTGAGTTTCAATCGACAACGCCTTACCGCCCAGACCTGCTCCTGCGGTACCACCTTGCTTCGCCAAGCCCATCGCGCTGGCGTCACTGCCATCTACGCGGATGGATGCTCCATCAACGCTGGTCAACGATATCGAACCGTAGGCGGCCGTGCCAAGCGTGACCGCACTACCGTTTCCGTCCTTCAGACCGCTAGTCGCCAGCGGAGATCCATTGGTCGTGTCCTTGTTATCCACGGTAATGTTGGCACCGGCTTCGGAAGTCAGCACGAGCTTGCCGTCCTTATCGGCGCTAGCGCTTACCCCGGTATTCGCCTTCTGCAGGTTGATGGCAGCGACAACGGTGTCCATCTTACCATCCGCGGGCTTGATCTCGACGCCGTTGACGCTGATCGAGTTCGTTCCGTCGAACTGAGCTGGATCGAAAGCGACAGTCACCGTCGTCTTCGCACTAGCAACGACGCCAGTTTTCGCGGACGCCGAATTGATCGCAGCAGCCTTGGAGGCGGCACTCGCGTCCGTTGAAGCACCAATCGCAATTCCATTGATCGACAGCTTCTGGGTCGCGGCAAACGCGGTGTTTGTAACCACGGTTCCTGTGACACCGCCATTGTCGGCAGTCTTGTTTAGACCGAGCGCTTGAAGCTCGGCGGCGTCAGCCGTCCCCGCGATCTTGAGATCACTTCCGTCAGCTGTCTTCAACGATACAAAACCAGCATTTCCGCCAACTGTGAGGCCGGCTTTGGATGCTCCTGCATTGGCGCCGGCGTTGATCGTGATGTCGGATCCCGTGTCATTGGTTAGGACGATTTTGCCGTCTTTTAGACTCGCCGTCACCCCGGCGACATCACGATTGATGTTGCTCACGAGTTCGTCGACGCTCGACGCCGCGCCAACGCTGTCGCCGTTGATTGACAGGTCGCCAGCAGCCCATGACGTACCAGTCGGTGCAGAACCGCTGACTTCATTGTACGCAGTGGCGGTTACACCGGTTGCCGCGGTGTTGGCGTTGACTGCGGCAACTAGCGTGGTGGCGTTGTTGATCGTCGGGTTAGCCGCAGAGAAAGCCGAAACGCCGTTGAATGTTACGTCCGCGAGTGCCAACGCCGTACCAGGGGTACCAATCCGTCCCGTCGTCACCTGACCCGCAGCACTCGACGCCGACAAACCGAGGTCGTTGCTCGATACGCCAGCAAACGAGATCGAAGTCGTTTCGCTCGCGTTGGTACCGGTCTGGAGCTTAACGTTCTTCGACGAACCGTCGAGCAGGTTGATGCCGTTGAAGTTCGTTGTCTTGGAAATTGAATCAATCTGCGACGTCAGCTGAGTGACTTCCGACTGAAGTGCCTTGCGCTCCGACGAACCCAGCGTGCCGGTGGCGGATTGCGTTGCAAGTTCCTTCATGCGCTGCAGCATATTGGTGACCTCACCAAGTGCGCCCTCTGCGGTCTGCGCCATCGAGATGCCGTCGTTTGCATTGCGGACGGCTACGGCCATTGACTTGACTTGGCTGCCCATGCGGCTGGCTATCGCGAGGCCGGCAGCGTCGTCTTTCGCGGAGTTGATACGCTTGCCGGTAGACAGGCGCTCCATCGACGTCGCCAGTGCACTACTCGCGCTGTTCGACGCGTTTGCCGATCGCAGCGCCGAGACGTTTGTTCCGATAACAGTCATAGCGAAAACTCCGTAAAGTGTCAGACGATCCGCGCCGCCCCCATGGCGAAGTCCCGTGCCGTCAAAGTGAGTAACGGCCGGCTTCCGCGGAGATTTAGGGAAAAAATTCGGCTTCGCGCGCGGGCTGGCACACGCAGGCGAGCGCTTCCGCGCGCGCGAACGTGCCCGGTATATGTCCGCGTGTGCCCGCGTGGGTGCGCCCGGAAATAACTTGCCGGTGCCGGCAGCGTTTAACCACGAATTTACCAATAGTGGTGCATTCCCCGATTCGTTCAGGGGGCCCTTTCCATGCGTTCGATTTTTCCATCAGCTGCAGTCACTTCGCGGAAATACGCGCTCGTCTCGTCGCTGCGCGCGCAGGGGTTCGGTGTGGGCTCGTTCGAGACCGCGCAGCCTGGGCCGAACGACCTGCTCCTGGTCGCGGATGGCGAGGGCATCACCGCCCCCGCCCGCACCGTGGTGATCGGTTGCCAGGGGCGCGAAGTGACCCCGTCGCGTGACGGTTCACCGGCGCGGATCAGCTTTGCCGCAGAGGACACCGCGGTCGGCAACGGCTTCGCGCGCGCGCTGATCGGTGGGCCCGAGATGCCGACCGCCGCCGACCCCGAATCGCTCGCGCTGCTCGCGCTTGCCGAGCGCGTCGCCGCCGCCGACATCACCGTGCTGATCAACGGCCCGACCGGCACCGGTAAGGAAGTGCTCGCCCGCGCCATCCACAACGGCTCCGCGCGGAAAGACAAGCCGTTCATCGCGATCAACTGCGCCGCGCTCCCCGAATCGATGCTCGAAGCGCTGCTGTTCGGTCACCAGAAGGGCGCGTTCACCGGCGCGTCGGCGGGCGGCGACGGGTTTTTCCGCGCAGCCAATGGCGGCACCATCCTGCTGGACGAGATCGCCGAGATGCCGCTGCAATTGCAGGCAAAGCTGCTCCGCGTGTTGCAGGAGCGCGAGGTCGTGCCGCTCGGTGCCTCGGTGCCGCAGCCGATCGACGTCCGCGTCATCGCCTGCGCCAACCGCGATCTTCACGCCGAAGTCGCTGCCGGCCGGTTCCGCGCCGATCTCTATTACCGCCTCGCCGTGTTCCCGCTCGCGACCAAGTCGCTGGCCGAGCGCCCGCAGGACATTCCCGCGCTCGCCGCGACGCTGATCCTGCGTCATGCCGGCAACCGCAACGTCATCCCCTGGCCGAGCCACGCCGCGATCGAGCAGCTGATGCTGCACGACTGGCCGGGCAACGTCCGCGAGCTGGAGAACGTGATCCAGCGCGCGCTGCTGTTCTGCGGCGGCGACACGATCGAGGCGAACCACATCGTGTTCGACCGTCCGGTGACGATGACCTTTCAGCGCACAGCTTCAGTGACGCCGATCGCACCAGTCGCAACGCCGGCCGAACCCGAGACCTTGGGTAACATCGTCCAGATGAGCGAGTTCGCGGCGATCCGCGAGACGCTCAAGGCGTGCAACGGCAGCCGTATCGAGACCGCCAAGCGCCTCGGCATCTCCGAACGCACGCTGCGCTATCGCCTCGCCAAGGCGCGCGAACAGGGTGACGACATCGGCAGCGCACAGAATTGGGCAGCCTCGGCATGAGCGGCGTCTCAGGCATTGGCGGCGGCGCGATGAGCGTCGACCGCGTCATGGCGCTGCGCTCGCAGATCCTCGAACGCAACCAGGCGCTCTCGCGCGCTGGTGCCGCCGGGAACGTCGCGCCGACCGAGACGGTCAAGCCGACCAGCTTTGCCGACACGATGGAAACCGCGCTGAAGAGCGTCAACGACGGCCAGACCCAGGCCGCCAAGCTCAGCGAAAGCTATGAGCGCGGCGAGACGGTCGACATCGCGAAGGTGATGCTCGCCCGCCAACAGGCGTCGGTCGGCTTCGAGGCGACGTTGCAGGTCCGCAACAAGCTGCTGTCCGCCTACAAGGATATCATGAGCATGCCGGTCTGACATGAGCACCGCACTCATCCCCACGTCGCCCGGCGGCACCGAACGGTTCGCCAACCCCCTCCAGCAGATCAAGGGCGCGTTTGCGCAGCCGGCGGTCCGTCGCTCGCTGCCGATGGCGCTGATGGTCGGCCTCATTGCGGCCGCCGCGCTTGCGTGGATGAGCCTGTCGACGCCGACGCAGAAGACGCTGTTCAGCGGCCTCCCCGATTCGGACAAGGCCGCGGTCACGTCCGCGCTGACGACGGCGAACATCAAGAGCCATATCGACGAAGGCACCGGCGCGCTGACCGTCGGCGAGGACGATTACAGCCGCGCAAAGATGCTGCTCGCCGGCCAGGGCCTGCCGAAAGCGGCGCCCGGCGGCTATGCGATCCTCGATCAGTTGCCGATGGGCGTTTCGCGCGCGGTCGAAGGCGAACGTCTCCGCCAAGCGCGTGAATCCGAAATGGCGAAGTCGATCGAGGAGATCGACGCGGTTGCGGAGGCGCGCGTGCATCTCGCCATGCCCGAAGCCTCGGTGTTCGTGCGCGACAACGCCGCGCCGTCGGCGTCGGTGATCCTGAAGTTGCAGGGCGGCCGTTCGCTGAGCGATGCGCAGGTCAGCTCGATCATCAACCTCGTCGCCTCGTCGGTCCCCGGCATGAAGCCCGAGGCCGTCACGATCGTCGACCAGATGGGCGCACTGCTCACCAAAGCCGGCGGCAACGACGGTGCAGGGGCGGCGAGCGACGCGCGGATCGATATCCAGCGCCGCGTCGAGGACAAGTATCGCACCCAGCTAATCGCGCTGCTGACGCCACTCGTGGGCGCAGGCAATTTCACCGCGGAGGTGCAGGCCGACGTCAATCTCGACGAGAGCCAGGCGACGCGCGAAAGCTACGAGAAGCAGGGCGTCCTGCGCGCCGAGACGGGCAACTGGACCGGCAACCAGAAGGACGGCGCGGGCGCTGCTCCGGGCGGAATCCCCGGTGCGCTGAGCAACACGCCGCCTGCCGCGAGCACGCTCTCCACCCCGCAGCCGGCGACCGGCAACACCGGTGCGCAGCCGGTCGCCGGCGGCCCTGCCCCCGACGCGATGAAGCAGTCCGACCAGTATCAGCGCGCCTACGACCTCGGCCGCGAAGTGTCGGTCACGCGCGCCACGCCGGGCGGGGTCAAGCGCCTCTCGGTCGCCGTCCTCCTGCGCGATCCCGACAAGGGCCGCCGCACCGCGATGGAGATCAACCAGATCAGCGATCTCGTGAAGAGCGCGGTCGGCTTCGATCAGGCGCGCAACGACAACGTGACGGTCATCAGCCGCAAGTTCGCGGGCGCCACCGATGCCGCTGCCGGCCCCGCCTGGTACGACAATGCGTGGCTGCCGGTGCTCGCGCGCAACGGCACTGCGATCCTGATCGCGCTGCTGGTGCTGCTGCTCGGCGTCCGCCCGATCGCCAAGGCGCTGATGAAGAAGCGCGAGGATGCCACCACGCGTCCTGCCTTCGGCCAGCCGATCGGCGAGGTCGATGGCGAGGGCGCGCCCGCCGGGATCGGCGTCGCCGCCCCCGTCAGCCTCGACCAGCTCGAGAACACGCGCGGCTATGACGACCGCATCGGTGCGGTCCGCGGCTTCACCCGCGACAATCCGACGCGCGCCGCGCTGGCCGTGCGCGACATGATCAAGGCGGACGCGAAGTGAGCGAAGTCGCCATCCGAACCTACACCGGCGTCGAGCGCGCCGCGGTGCTGATGATGCTCGTCGGCGAGGAGGAGGCCGCGGCCATCCTCCAGAAGCTCGAGCCGGAGGAAGTCCGCCAGCTTGGCGCAGCGATGTTCAAGGTCGCCGACGTGTCCGAGCAGGAAGTCGAGGACGTGCTCGACGATTTCGTCGACCGCGCGCGCGAGCGGACCGCGATCGGGTTCGACCCCCGCCCCAAGATCGAGGCGGTGATGAACCGCGCGCTCGGCCGCGAAAAGGCCGAGAGCGTGCTCGCACGGATCACGCCGGCCGAGGCCGCGTGCGAGCTCGAACTGCTCGACTGGCTCGACGCGCCCGAGATCGCCGCGATGATCGAGAAGGAGCATCCGCAGATCGCCGCCGTCCTGATCGCCAACCTCGACGCATCGGTCGGCGGCCAGGTGCTCGAGCTGCTGCCCGACGCGGTCCAGCCCGACATCCTCCACCGCATCGCGCGGCTTGGGCCGATCACGCCCGAGGCGGTCGATACGCTGCGCACCTTGCTCGCCAATCGTACCAGCACGGGCTCGACCGGCGCCGGCGTGACGCTGGGCGGCACGCGCGAGGCGGCGAAGATCCTGTCCGGCGCGCGCAAAGCGACCGAACAGCGCGTGATGCCGAAACTGTTCAAGATCGACCGCGACGTCGCCAAGGCGATCGAGGAGGCGATGTTCGTCTTCGACAACCTGCTCGAACTCGACGACAAGAACCTGGGTACGCTGATCCGCAACGTCGATAGCGAGATCCTGACCAAGTCGCTGAAGGGCGTCGACGAGACGATCCGCAACCGTTTCCTCGGCTGCATGTCCGCGCGCGCCGCCGACGGCATCCGCGACGAGATGGAGGCTCGCGGACCGATGAAACTCGCCGAAGTGCTCGAAGCGCAAAAAGCGATGATCGCGATCGCGCGCGGCCTCGCGAAGGACGGCACGATCCAGATGGGCGGGGGGGAAGACGATTATGTCTAACGGCTTCACCGCGGGCTTCGCGTCGCGCCACACGACGACCGCGCACATCCTGGCGAGCGCATTTGCGCCGCCCTCCGGGTTCGCCGCGGCGGATATCCGCGAGCGGGTGACGGCGCGGCCGACCAATGTCGCGTCCCCGAACTTTACTTCGGAGCCGAGTGCCCCGAAGCATTTCAGCCCCGCCGACAAGGACGTGAACCCGACCGCGGGCTGGGATCCGCTCGATCCGGTCAGCGAATCGTCATTCATCGATCCGCTCGCCGACGCGCATGCCGCCGGCTACGCGGAAGGTCTCGCCGCTGCGGCCGCCGCCGCGCAGGAGACGGCCGCACGCGACGGCGCGTTGCTCGGCGACCTCGCCACGGCGCTCGGCAACGACCGGATTGACCGCGACCGCGTCGCCGCCCAGCTCCGCCAGACGGTGTTGTTCCTGGTCTCGAAACTTGTCGGTGAAGTCGGTATCGCCCCCGACGTCCTCGCCGGCCGGATCGAGACCGCCGCTGAACTCCTGTCCGATTCTGCCGAATCCGCGCTGCTCCGCGTCCACCCGGACGATGTCGCGCTGCTCGACGGCCGACTGCCGAAGACGATCTTCGCAGCCGGCGATCCCGGCGTCGCGCGCGGCAGCTTCGTGCTCGAAAGCGCGTCGACGATCGTCGAGGACGGTCCGGAACTGTGGCTCGACCAGTTGGCGCAGGCGATCGATCGCGTGCCGGTGCCCAAATGCTGAACCGCTTTACCGCCGATTATCTCGAAACCCTCTCCAACGCCGATTTCGTCGCCAAGCCAAAGGTCTCCGGCCGGCTCGCCTCGTTCGACGGGCTGCTCATGGAGGCGGTCGGCCTCACGCTGCCGGTCGGCACCGTCTGCCAGGTCGGCGAAGGCGCGGCGAGCGTCGAGGCGGAAGTCATCGGCTTCCGCAACGGCCGCACGTTGATGATGAACCTCGGCGGCGCCGCGGCCCTACTTCCGCGCGCACCGGTCAAGCCGATCGGCGCGCCGGGCGAGGCCGAAGTCGGGGCAGCCATGCTCGGTCGCGTCGTCGACGGCGCCGGCAAGCCGATCGACGGCCTCGGCCCGATCCGCGGCGCCGGACGCTGGCCGCTTGCGGGGAAACTCCAGTCGCCGCTCGACCGTGGCCGCGTGCTCGAACCGCTCGACGTCGGCGTGCGCGCGATCAACGGCCTGCTGACGATCGGCCAGGGCCAGCGCGTCGGCATCATGGCCGGCTCGGGCGTCGGCAAGTCGGTGCTGCTCGGCATGATCGTCCGCGCCGCGCAGGCCGACGTGATCGTGATCGGCCTGATCGGCGAGCGCAGCCGCGAAGTCGCCGACTTCCTCGAGACCAAGGTCGCCGGCGAAGCGCGCAAGCGCTCGGTCGTCGTCGCCGTCCCCGCCAACCATTCGCCCGTCCTCCGCATCCGCGGCGCGCTGCGGGCGCACGCGATTGCCGAATCCTTCCGCGACGAGGGCAAGAAAGTGCTCCTCATCATGGATTCGCTGACCCGCGTCGCCCACGCTGGTCGCGAAATCGGCCTCGCACTCGGCGAACCCGCGTCCGCACGCGGCTATCCGCCGTCCGCCATCGCGATGCTGCCGAACCTGATCGAGCGCGCGGGCGTCGACGTCCACACCGGCGGCTCGATCACCGCGATCTACACGGTGCTGGCGGACGGCGACGACGGCAACGACCCGGTGGTCGATTCCGCGCGCTCGATCCTCGACGGCCACATCGTCCTCAACCGCCAACTCGCCGAGCGCGGCGTATACCCCGCGATCGACATCGGCCCCTCGGTCAGCCGCGTCATGACCGATATCGTCGACGGCCCTCATGCCAAGGCCGCGCGCACGCTCCGCCGCCACCTCGCCACCTATGAGGAAAACCGCGATCTCGTGCTGATGGGCGCCTATCGCCACGGCGCCGATCCGGCGATCGACGCCGCCATCGCCTGCCACCCGGCAGTCATGGAATATATCCGCCAGGACGCCGACGAAAACGTCTCGTTGAACGACGCGGTCGCCGAGCTGACCGGCGTGTTCGGCGGCTGATATGGCGGATGCCCGCGGCAAGACGCTGGCGCGCATCCACCGCGTCCGCACGCTCCAGCTCGGGCTGACCCGTGCTGACGAAGCGCGCGCGCACGACAAGTTTGCCAGCGAACAAACGCTGTCTGGCCGTATCGCGCTGCTCGCCGAAGCGGTCGCGCCGGTCCACGAGACGCTCGCCGCGGTGTCGCTGGGGGCGTCGGCGCATTACCGCGAACGCTTGCACCAGTCCGCCACCGCCGCAGTCGAACGCGTCCGCGCTGCCGAGCGCCATGTCGAACGCGCGACCGAAGCGACCCGCGCCGCCAAGCGCGATCAGAGCGCGGTGGAAAAGCTGCTTGCCCGCGCAGACGCCGATGCGGTGCTGAAGGCGATCCGCGAAATGGAAGATGCACCGGCGTTCCGGAAGGTTCGGCACGATCCTTGCTGAGTGACGGGCACACGCCCGAACCCGAGTGCCCGAATGATCCAGACCGCGACCCTTTCTCCGACGTCCCCAACCCTGCGAGCGATCACCACGCAACAGGCGGGCGGTGTCGCAGGCGGTGGAGCGGGCAGTTTCGCGGAGTCCTTTGCGCAGGCCAGCGACGATGCGCCCCCCGCTGCGACGACCGGGGACGTGCCGCCCGATCTCCAATCGCCGTCCTCCGCCCGGCAGGACTGGGCCGCGACCGGCAACGGATTGCCGATCGCGGCTCTTGCCGGCGGCGGCGCAGTCTCGTGGCAGGCCGCGATTACGCCCCAACCCGTGGCGACCAAGCCGGACGCGTCACTGGTGATACCGGACGCCGCGCTTCTACCCGCGACGGTAGCGGTGCCGGTTCCCGTACGTCCGGCTCTCACCGCTGGGCGGCAGGCGCTTGGCGCACGTCCTCCCCGTTCATCCCGAAGCGAACAAGGCGTGGAAACGGACGATCTGGTACCTGCCGAACGTTCCGAGCCAACCAAGGCGCCTCCTACTGAAGTACCGCGACACGACGGGGTCATGCAGCCCTTGCTCGTCGCCCCCGCGGTTGCCGACACCGCGAGCCCCGAGGTAGTCGCTTCAGCCACGCCATCTCCCACCCGCTCAAGCCCTGTTGACGTCGTTGCGGCATCCCCTGAAGCCGCGCTAAAGCCGGCGGCGAACAGGCAAGCGGCTCGCGGGGCGATGGATAGTCCCGACCTTCCGAACGGGCGTGCCTCGCCGGACGAACCGACTGGGGCCGCGGCCCGCGCCGCACCGAAGCGTTCGGCGAACCTGCCGTCGGGCGGGAGCGCGGCAATGGCTGAGCCGGTGCCTGCCGTAGCGCCCCGCCCAGCCTTGGCCGACCCGGCCCTGCTTGGCGGGATCCCTCACGATCAGGCGCTACCGGATACGGCGTACCTGCTTGCAAAAATGCCTGGCAGCAGTGCTGTCGCGCCGCCGGTCGCAAGCCTGCCGCTGCCCGCGCAGGTCGGTGAGGTTGCCCCGAACACGACGCTCCTTACCCCGCAGGTCCCGGAGTTCGTGAAAGCCGGAAGCACGGCGAAGCCTATGGCGAGGACTTCGGGCCAAGGCGGCCAGATCACCCAACCGCTCATGGGAGTACTCGCCTCGCCACCGCCGCCGATCGCTGAGGCGCCCCTCGGTGCGGCTATGATGGAGGTGCAGAGGGTGTCGGCAGTCCAGATGGGCTCTTCGGTGCCGTTCGCGATGCCGGCGAGTGCTGGATATGGCACGGTGGCGGGTCGCAGTCCGGTGCCGACCGACGCCTCAGCGGACGCTGTGCCGATAATGACGGCGACACCCCCCGTGATCGGCACGCCGCGCTGGACCACGACCGAGGCGACGGCGCCGGTCGCGCTTGCGGTGGCGCAGCCCGGCGCGGTTCAGCCGCAACCCGGCACGGTCGCATCGGCGGCTCAGGTGTTCGGCGCGGCGATCCAGGTGGCCTCCAAGGCGCGTGACGACACCGAAGCGAAGACGGGATCGCTCGAGTCCGTGTTCGGATCGGCTGCCCCTGCACCGCTCGTGCAGAGCGCACCCGCGGCGGCGCAGCATGCCGCGCTGGACATGCGGCAGGAGCGCTGGCCGCACGCGATGATCGAACGCATCGACATGCTCCGCGACGCCGCCAACGCGACCGACACGCGGATCCGCCTGACCCCCGATGCGCTCGGCGCGATCGACGTGTCGATGAGGAAGGATGGCGACACCGTCCACGTCCACTTCAACGCCGAACAGGCTGCGACGCGGACCTTGCTCGCCGATGCGCAGCCGCGGCTGGCCGAGCTGGCCGAAGCGCGAGGGCTGAAGCTCGGCCAAGCCATGCTCGGCGATGACACTGCGGGCAGCAACGCCGGTTCCAGCCAACAGCGCGCACCGGCAACCACGAACGCGCCGAATCGCGCGACCGCGGCATCCACCGTGATCGCAGACCCCACCGAAGACACCCGAATCGCTTGACCTGAAGGACCCTGACATGAGCGACAAGAAAGATACTGCGGACGCGGCCCCGAAGAAAAAGGGCAAGATGAAGACGATGCTGATCGGCGGCGTCGCGCTGCTGGTGCTCGTCGGCGGCGGCATCGGTGCGGGCGTCTATGCCAGCAGCGCCGGACTGTTAGGTGGCGGCCACGCCGAGGTCGACGACGGCAAGCCCAAACTCCTCCCCAAGAGCGAGCAGAAGCATGCTCCCGAGGGCGGCGAAGGCGGCGGTCATGGTGGCGATGACGCAGCGCCCGAAAACCACGGCATGAAGACCCCGGAAGGGCAGGGCGGCGACAAATACGCCTCGACCTACTACCCGATGGAGAAGGATTTCATGTCGAATCTCCAGGATTCGGTACACTTCGTCCAGGTCGGGATCGCGGTGTCGACACCGTATGACGACACCGTCATCACCAACCTGAAAACCAACGATATCGCGGTCCGTTCGGCCATCCTGATGACGCTCGGCGACACCACCGAGGAGCAGGTGATGAGCAGCGACGGCAAGCGCCAATTGCAGGTCCGACTCGCCAAATCTATCAACGATACGCTGAAGCAGAAGGAAGGCTTCGGCGGCATCGGTAACGTTTACTTTACCAGTTTCGTTGTTCAGTGAAGCATGGTTAACGAGGCCTCAGCAAAGACACGCGAGCGACGCGATCGGGATCGCTCCAGCGCGCCCAAGGACGGCGTGCTGCATCAGGGCGTGCTCGGCGGGGCCAAGCTCAATCCGTTCGGCGACCTGCATTCGTTGCAGCATCTCTCGGCACGGTTCGCGCGCGGTTTGCGCGGCGTGTTCGAGCCGCTGCTGCGCCAAGAGGTCCGCTGCTGGGCCGAGCCGTTGGTGGTCCAGCGCTTCACCGATTACCGCGCGGAGCGCAGCGATGCGCTGACCGCGTGGTTGCCGCTAATCATGACGCCCGGGATGGCGCAGGCGCTGTGCATCATGGACGGCAAGTTCGTGCTCGAGATGCTCGACATGTTCTTCGGCGGTACCGGCGCCGCGCCGCACACGCTGCCGACCGAATTCTCGCCTGCCGCCGAGGCGATGGTCGCGCGGATCGGCCAGATGATCGCCGCGCCGCTGAAGACCGCGTGGGAGCCGATGGCGCGGTTCGACTTCCTGCCGACCCGCGTCGAGGTCAACCCGGCGATGATCGCCGATCTCGACGGCGAGGACGCGATGATCGTCACACGCTTCGGCATCGCCGCGGGCGCCGCCAAGCCGGTGTTCCTCGATCTCGTCTACCCCGTCTCCGCGCTCAAGCCGCATGCGCCGTCGCTGACCGCGAAGGTCGTCGGCAAGTCGGCCGAGCCCGATCCAGCCTGGCGCACCGAGCTGACCCGGGCGGCGATGAACGTGCGCTTCCCGATCCGCTCGGTGCTCGCCGAGCCGGTCGTCAAGCTGACGATGCTGATGGACCTGAAGCCCGGCGACGTGATCCCGATCACCATCTCGGGCGACGTGCCGGTGATGGTCGGCAACAACCGGCTCGGCTGCGGCACGGTCGGCACATCCAATGGCTTCGCCGCCATCCAGCTCACCTCGATTACCAGTTTCGACGAAGGATTTGCAGCATGAACGACATGACCGGAGGCTTCCCCGTAGATGCTGCCGTCGCCGCCAATTTCCGGCTGCTCCAGGATGTTGATGTCAAGTTGACCGTTGAGATCGGTTCGACCAGCCTGACCTTGCGCGAACTGCTCGCGCTCGGCGAATCCAGCGTGATCGAGCTCGATCGCCAGGCCAACGAGCTGCTCGACGTGTTCGTCAACGGCACGCTGATCGGGCGCGGCGAAGTCGTCACGGTCGGCGAGCGCTTCGGCGTGCGGATGACCGAGCTCGTGTCTCCAGACAAGCGCGGCTGAACCCGATGCTCTGGACCTATATCCTCAAGCTCGTCATCCTGCTCCCGCTGGTGTGCGGACTGATGTTCGGCTGCCTGTACCTGTGGCGCAAGTTCGAGAGCCGGATGCCGGGCAAGCCTTCGACGCGGCTGATCGGCGTCAAGGAAACGATGATGATCTCGCCGGGCTTGCGCCTCGCGGTGATCGATTTCGAGGGCCGCCGGCTGCTGGTTTCGGTCGGCCGTGGCGGCGTGCACCTGATCGACAAGGTCGACGCATGACCGCGGTCGCTCGTCCGACGGTGACGCGGAAAGGCTCGGGCCCTGCCCTGTTCGCCGCATCGACCGCCAAACCGTTTTCCCGCGTACGCGGGAATCCAGGAGCCACGAACGGTGCGCTGCATAATTCTGCGCCGCGCCCACGCGCAAACGCATGGCTGTGGATAGGCCTCGCCGTCCTGCTCGCCCTCTTCCTCGCGATGCCCGCCTTCGCACAGGCCGTCCCCGCCCCGACCAACCCCGCTGTCGGCGACGCGGTCGATCGCGCACTCGGCCAGCTTGGCGGACAGGCTGCGGGCAACACCGGCCAGAGCGGCTCGCTGTCGCTTTCGCTGCAAGTCCTCATCATCATGGGGCTGCTCACGGTCCTGCCGGGCATCCTGCTGATGATGACCAGCTTCACGCGGATCATCATCGTGCTCGCCATCCTGCGCCAGGCGCTCGGGCTTCAGCAGACCCCGCCGAACCAAGTGCTGCTCGGGCTGTCGCTGTTCCTCAGCTTTTTCATCATGGCGCCGACGATCAGCCAGATCAACACGACCGCGATCCAACCCTATGCCGCCGGGCAGCTCGCCGGCACGCAGATGATCACGACCGCCGGCGTGCCCTTGCACGCGTTCATGGTCAAGCAGACGCGGATCAAGGACGTCACTATGTTTGCGCAGATCGCGAAATCCGGGCCCTATGCGACGCCGACCGACATCCCGTTCTCGGTGCTGCTACCGGCGTTCGTGACGTCCGAGCTGAAGACCGCGTTCCAGATCGGCTTCCTGATCTTCCTGCCGTTCATCGTCATCGATCTGGTCGTCGCGACCGTGCTGATGTCGCTCGGTATGGCGATGCTGAGCCCGACGATCATCTCGATGCCATTCAAGCTGCTGCTGTTCGTGCTGGTCGACGGCTGGGCGTTGACGATGGGCAGCCTCGCCAACTCGTTCGCGACCTGAGCGCATGGACGCGCAATATTTCCTGACCGTCGCGAATCAGACGATGTGGGTGCTGGCGCTCGCCAGTGCGCCGATCCTGATCCCGGCGCTGCTGGCGGGGCTGATCCTGGGCATGATCCAGGCGGCGACGTCGATCAACGAGCAGACGCTGTCGTTCGTGCCCAAGTTGGTCGTGGTCGCGGTGTCGATCCTGATCTTCGGGAGCCTGATTTTAGGTCTGCTGAGCGATTTCACGATCGGGATTTTCGAGCGCATCCCGGACTTGGTGAAGTGACCGCACTTGCTGCTCCCCTTCCGCTTGCGGGAGGGGTCGGGGGAGGGGCGTGCCCCACCAGCCGGACGCCAGTACGTACGTCGCGCCCTCCCCTGACCCCTCCCGCAAGCGGGAGGGGAAGCAAGTAGTGTTGGGCTTCGGCCTCTCGATCGAGCCGCAGCTCTGGGCGCTGGTGTTCGTGATGATCCGCATCGGGGCGACGTTCATCGCGGCGCCGGTGTTCGGCTCCGTCTCGGTGCCGCTGACCGTGCGCGTCACGCTATCGGGCGCGATCGGGTTCCTCGTGCTCGCTGCGCATCCGATCGTGCCGCCGCAGAACATCTTCGCCGTCTCCACCATCCTCTCCGCCGCCGCCGAAGCCCTTGTCGGCCTCGCGCTCGGCTTCGTGCTCCAAATCGCGTTCGCCGCGCCGATGATCGCGGCCGAAGTGATCGGCGGCGCGATGGGGCTCGGTTTCGCGTCCTCGATCGATCCGCAGAACGGCAAGTCGTCCCCAGCGCTCGGCCAGTTCTTCTCGATCATGCTGACGCTGCTGTTCCTGTCGGTCGACGGCCACCTGATCCTGATCGACCTGCTCGTGAAGAGCTACGACGTGCTCCCCCCGGGGGCCGCGTGGATCGGCGTCGAGCGGCTGAAGGCGATCGCGTTCTTCGGCGGCTATGCGTTCCTCGCCGGCCTGCTGCTCGCGTTGCCAGTGGGTTTCCTGCTGCTGTGCCTCAATATCGTCGTCGGCATGCTGAGCCGCGCTGCGCCCTCGCTCAACCTGTTCGCGGTCGGTCTCCCCGCCAGCCTCGCGGTCGGCGTCGTCACGCTGGCGATCGCGTTCCCGACGATGGGCGATTACATGCTCGTTATCGTCCGCGAAGGCCTCGCCGCCACCGAAAACCTGGTGCTCGGCTGATGTCTGAGGATTCGGGCGAAAAGACCGAAGCACCAACCGCCAAGCGCAAGAAGGATGCGGTCGAGAAAGGCGACATCCTCAAGTCGCGCGATTTCGCGACCGCTCTGAGCATGCTCGCGGGCGTCGCCTGGCTGATCTACGCCGGCCCCACGCTGATCTCGGCGTGCAAGGCGATCATGAGCTCGAGCTTCCAGTTCACGCACGCCGACGTCGAGGATTTCTCCCCGTGGCGCCCGCTGATGGAAGCCGGCGGCAAGCTCGCGCCATCGCTTATAACTCTGTTCATCGTCAGCATCGGCGCCGCGATCCTGAGTCAGGCGGGGCTCGGCTCGCTCGGCTTCAACGGCGGCTTGCTCGCGCCCAAATACAGCCGCGTCGATCCGGCGGCGGGGCTCAAGCGGATCTTCGGCGCAAACGGCTGGATCGAACTCGGCAAGTCGCTGCTGAAGGTCATCCTGCTCGGCACGATCGGCGGCTGGATGCTGTGGAACGCCGCGCATTCCACGATGGGCCTCGCCTCGTCCGCGGATCTCAACCAGGCGCTGTCGACGCTTGGCGGGATCTTCAAGGGCATCCTGATCGCGATGGCGTTCGGCCTCTGCGCGATCGCCGGCATCGACCTGCCGATCCAGATCATCCGCCGCCTGGGCAAGATGCGGATGTCGAAGCAGGAGGTGAAGGACGAGCACAAGTCGACCGAGGGCAATGGCGAGGCGAAGGGCCAGATGCGCGCCAAGATGCGCGCGATGGCCAGCGGGGGCTTACGCAAATCGGTTGCGGAGGCGCATGTCGTGCTGACTAATCCGACGCACTTCGCGGTGGCGCTGCGCTATGATCGCGGCAGGGACCAGGTGCCGGTGGTGGTCGCCAAGGGGCGCGGCGCGACCGCGCTGGCGATCCGCGAACTGGCCGGCGAAGGCAAGGTCCCGATCCTCGAATACCCGACGCTCGCCCGCGCGGTCTATTACACGAGCAAGGAAGGCCAGGAGGTCCGCGACGACCTCTACACCGCGATCGCGACCGTGCTTGCTTTCGTGTTCGGGCTGAACGCGGCGGCGGGCGGGACCACGCCCGGAGTCCAGCCGTTCGTGACCGTGCCGAAGGATGCGCGGTTCGACGAAAACGGCATGAAGCAGGCCTAAACATTCGCGCCGCGTAGCCGTTCTTACAGATGAGCGCGCACGTGCAGGGACTCTACCATGGTAACATCGACCACCAGCACGACGGCCACGCCGACCCCGACACCCGCAGCGACTCCCGCCAACGCGCAGAGCGTGATGAACGCGGCAACGCAGTCGCTGCTGAAATCGCTCAATTCAGGGTCGGGCATCGATACCGGCACGCTCGTCCCCGCGCTGGTAACCGCGCAGTTCGCGACTAAGAACGCCGCATTGACGGCGAAGTCGACCGCACTGACGTCGCAAATCTCTGGGATCAGTTCGCTGAAAAGCGCGATCACCACGTTTTCCAGCGCGCTCGACAGCTTGGTAAAGGGGGGCACGCTGCAGACGCAGCCGACCAGTTCCGACACCGGTTCGATTTCGGCCACGGCGATCAGCGGTGCCAAGGTTTCGGCACTGTCGTCGACGATTTCGGTGACCCGCCTCGCTACCGCTCAGGTCGCGGGGACGAAGGTCGCGATGGATCGTACCAAGCCGCTGGGGTCCGGTAACCTGACGCTCACGGTCGGTACCGGGATTTATACCGATGCGAAGGGCAACAGCGTCAAGGCGGGAACGGATGAAGCGATATGGGCAGGGCTCGATCCCGACGTCAGCAAGCGCACCGTCTTCACGATCATTGTCGGCGCCAACGACACCATGGACACGGTCGCCGCGTCCATCAACGCTACGAAGAGTGGCGTCACCGCCTCGGTCGTGTCGGACGGCAAGGGCGGCGCGTTCCTGTCGGTCAAGGGCGCGACCGGCGATGCGCAGGCGTTCACGCTGAAGGGCGCAACCGATGTCATCGACATCGGCCCCGGGGCAAAGAACACGCAGGTCACCAGCAGCGCGCTGAACGCGCAGCTGACGGTTGATGGCATCCCCGTCGAGCGATCAAGCAACACGATCAGCGATCTGGTCGACGGCGTGAAGCTTCAGCTCAGCACGGTATCCAAGGCGCCCGTCACGCTGTCGAGCACCCCGCCGACCGATGGCCTGACCCAGGCGGTCAACGACGTGGTCGAGACCTACAACCAGATCCTCGCGATCATCAACGAACAGACCGATCCGGTGACCGGCGTGTTGCGCGCCGATCCCGCCGCGGCATCGCTGTTGCGGTCGCTCAAGGCATTGACGCTCAAGCCGCTGGCGACCGGGGCGGCACCAGGCGTGCCGACCACGCTTGCCGAGATTGGCGTCGCGACCAACCGCGACGGCACGCTCCGTGTCGATACCGCACAGCTCGCCAAGCAGATCAGCACCAACCCCGCCGGGATCGAAGCGATGTTCGCACCCTCGACGAGCAATCCGGCAGGGCTGTCCGTCGTCTTGGGCGCGTTGGCAAAAAGCGCGACGAGCACGACCGCCGGTCTCGGCGCATCGACCGCGCGCTACACCGCCGCGCAGAGCGATGTCGCCAAAGAGCAGGACAAGATCACTGCGCAGGCCGATCAGATGACGACGCGGCTGACTCAGCAATATGCGAGCATGAACTCCCGCGTGTCGGCGTATAAATCGACGCAGACCTTCCTCACCAACCAGATCGCAGCGTGGAACAAGAGCGACTGATGGCCTACGCTTCTACCCTCGCGCGAGACCCGTTCGCCACCTATCGCCAGATCGATGCCGTCGGTCGTACCGCGACCGCGGATGGCCCGGCGCTGGTGCAGCTGCTCTACAAGGAGCTCGTCGCGGCCCTGCGCGCGGCCGGCTGGGCCTGCGAAAACCGCAAATTCTCGATCAAGAGCGAGCGCGTCACGCGCGCGACCGCAATCCTGTTCGCGTTGGAGGCCGGACTCGATTTCGAGAATGGCGGCCAGGTGTCAGAAACGCTGTCGCGGCTTTATGCCGGTGCGCGGAAGACCATCGTCAACGCCTCGATCGGCCATGACCCAAGACCGTTCCGCGATTCGGCCGACATGCTCGACGAGATCGCGCAGGCCTGGCGGACCGCCAGCGCCGCGTAGGCTCTACCGCTTGAACCAGTGCCGCATCGAGAAATACGCGAAGACACCCACCGCGATCACCAGACACGCGCCGGCGATCGCATCGAACGCCCACGGCTCCTCGGCATAGGGCAGGCCCTTCACGTTCATGCCGTACAGCCCGGTCAGGAACGTCAGCGGCAGGAACACCATCGCCGCGATCGATATGATCAGCGAGCGGTTGTCGATCTGTTCGGCGCGCAGGTCGGTCAGCGTCTCGTGGATCAGCGCCGAGCGCTCGCGGATCGATTCCAGCTCCTCCGCCATCCGCGCGGCACGGTCCGCCGCCGCCGCCAGATGCAGCCGGTCGTCGTCAGCGAGCCAGTCGCCGGGTAACGCCGCCAGCTTCTCGAGCGCGGCGCGTTGCGGGCTGAGGAAGCGTTTGTAGCCGATAGCCGCGACGCGCACCTTGCTGACCGCGCGGCGCAGTTCGAACACGCGGTTGGCGTCGAGCTGTTCCTCGCAATCGTCGAGTTCGTCGCCGAGCGTGGCCACGTCGGGATCGAGATCGGTGGTGATCGCGGTCGCGAACGCGGCGATCAGGTCGCCCGGATCGCGCACCTCGTGGCGCTCGACCATCTTCTCGACGTCGGCGACCGCAATCAACGGTTTCCGCGTAACCGAATACACGCGACCCTTCACCGCCCAGATCCGCACCGAGGCGAGCAGGTCGGAGGTGTCGAGCTCCTCCTTCGATCGGCCGCGAAGGTTGAGGAACGCGCCATCGCCAACCGCCTCGCAGCGCGGCCGGGTCTCGGTCGCGGTGAGCGCATCGACGACATAGTCGAGCAGCTTGGCCTCGTCGCGGAGCCACGCCTGCGCATGCTCGGCGGTGGTCGACAAATGCACCCAGACGAGGTCGGCTGTGCAGGTGAGCGCTTCCTTGACGTTGACGCGGGTCGCTTTCCCATCGACGATCCGGAACGCAAAACCGCTCATAGTGCCATCTCGACCTCGACCGACAGGCCGGTGCCGGGATCGGCGGGCATCGCCGCGCACAGCCGCGCGGCATCGGCGCGCGCGCGGTCGAGGATCGCCGCAGGGACATCAGCGCCGTGATAGACCCGGTCGGCGCTGGCGAGCGCGCGAGCCTGGCGCAACGTCAGGTCCTCGGGATCGTCGGAAAGCAGAACGAGGGTTATTGCCACGTCGCGCTTTGCAGCGGGCGTAGCTGTCGGGGCTAGCCACGCGTCCACGTCATGCGTCGGCGACAGCGGATCGAGCAAGCCGCCTTCCGCCATCGCCGTCGCCAGAGCACGGCGACGCTCCCCCATATCGGGCCAGCGCTTTCGCAAGGCCCCCCGCGCAGCCTGCAATGCCAGTGCCAGCTTGCCGAGATCGGCGGGTATCAGCGCCTCCAGCCGCTGCCGCAACGCCGCGGCCAAGCCGGCCGACACGCCGCTCGTGCCGATCGCGATCAGCACCGGGGCACGGTCGACGATCGCGGGCAGCGTGAAGTCACACAGCGCCGAACGATCGACCGCGTTGACCAGGATACCGCGCGACTTCAGCCGCGCGACCGCCGCTAGAGCTTCGTCCTCATCGTCGATCGCGACGATCGCGAGCGACGCCGGAGCATCTTCACCGACGACGTCCGCCCCTGCGCGATCGAGCAACCGCCGTTTCGCATCCGCCGCCTCGCCCTCGCCGAGCAGGATCACCGGGCGCCCTGCCAGCCTCACGAACAGCGGCAGGCTCTGGAGTATCACCGCTTGAGCCATTCCGGCACGCGTTCGGCAGCCAGGATCGTCTCCGGGTGGATGCGGTCGGCGACCACCGCGAACCGGTCGCCGTCCACCAGCACCTCGGGCACCAAAGCGCGGCTGTTATAGGTCGACGCCATCGTCGCGCCGTATGCGCCGGCGGTGCGAAAGATGCCGAGATCGCCCGACTTCACCGCGTCGATATCGCGTCCCATCGCGAAGGTGTCGCCGGTCTCGCACACCGGCCCGGCGATGTTGGCGGTCATCCGATCGCCGGTCGGCTCGACCGCGACAAAGTCGTGATACGCATCGTACATCGCGACGCGCGCGAGGTCGTTCATCGCGGCGTCGACGATGACGTACGGGTTCACGACGCCGGGCTTCACCCAGATTACTTCGGTCAGAAGCACACCCGCATTGCCTGCGATCACCCGACCGGGTTCGAACATGAGTTCGACGTCCCAGTCGGCGGTCGCGCGGGCGACCATCGCGCCATAGTCGGCGGGGCTCGGCAGTACGTCGTCGGGCTTGTAGGGCACACCGAGACCGCCGCCGAGATCGACGCGGCTGATCGTGTGCCCCGCGGCGCGCAATTCCGCGACCAACTCGCCGATCCGCGCAT
Organism: Sphingomonas sp. CFBP 13728; assembly: GCF_014841895.1. Classification (NCBI taxonomy): domain Bacteria; kingdom Pseudomonadati; phylum Pseudomonadota; class Alphaproteobacteria; order Sphingomonadales; family Sphingomonadaceae; genus Sphingomonas; species Sphingomonas sp. CFBP 13728. The sequence continues at coordinate 451,582 of NZ_JACYUS010000002.1, forward strand.
AGGCGGCCTCGAGCGGCGCGAGATCGGCGAGCTGGCTGCCGATGTGGATCGCGACGCCGCGCAGGTCGAGGCCGTCATGCTTCGACAGCCGGTCGAACATCGCCACAGCCTGGTCGATCGCGACGCCGAACTTGTTCTCCTTGCGCCCGGTCGAGATTTTCGCGTGCGTGCCGGCATCGACGTCGGGGTTCACGCGCAACACCGCCGGCGCGCGTTCGCCGCGCGCATGGGCGAGCGCAGCAAGGACTTCGCCCTCCTCCTCCAGCTCGAGATTGAACTGGCCGATCCCTGCATCGAGCGCCTGCGCCAGTTCGCGCCGCGTCTTGCCGACACCGGAGAAGACGATGTCCGACGCCGGGATGCCCGCCGCCAAAGCGCGCTGCATCTCGCCCGCGGAGACGACGTCGGCGCCGTAGCCCTCGTCGGCCAGCACGCGCAGCACCGCGACATTGGGGTTCGCCTTGATCGCATAGGCCAGGTGGACGCGTCCGGCGTCCTTCAGTGCGTCGCGAAACACCTGCGCATGGCGGCGGAAGGTGGCGGTCGAATAGACATAGACGGGCGTGCCGACGGCCTCGGCGATCGCCGGCAGGGCGACGTCCTCGGCATGCATGACACCGTCACGATAGGCGAAATGATCCATGGTTCAGGTCTTCAATTCGGCGGCGGCAGGTCGAACTCGTCGCTGCGGCGCGGCTGGGACGTGGTGAGCAGCTCGTCGCTGCGCTGCGGGCGTTGCTGCGTCGTGGGGGTCAGCAACTGCGCGGCAGTCGGCGGTGTTTTCGCACCGTAAGGCGCGGCCGGGAGCGTCTTGCCCTCCGCCGGCACGAGGCCGTCCGCTGCGCCGCAGCCGGTCAGCGCCAGCGCCAATCCCACGATGCCAAAAAGCCGTTTCATGCCGTCTCTCCCCCAGCTGTCTCGGCACGCGCCGCGCGGATCGCAGCGCGTACATTGTCGGGCGCGGTGCCGCCGAAGCTGGTCCGGCTAGCGACCGACGCGTCGACCGACAGCACGCCGTACACGCGTTCGTCGATCCGCGCATCGATTGCCTTCAGGTCCTCGATCGGCAGCGCATCGAGCGCGACCTTGCGCTCCTCGGCCAGCTTGACCGCACGCCCGGTCACGTGATGCGCCTCGCGGAACGGGAGGCCAGCCTCCCTCACCAGCCAGTCGGCGAGATCGGTCGCAGTTGCAAAGCCGCTCTCGGCCAGCCCGCGCATCCGATCGGTGCGGAACGTCGCGCTTTCGACCATCCCGGTCATCGCCGCGATCGATAGCGCGAGCAGGTCGTGTGCCTCGAACACCGGCGGCTTGTCGTCCTGCATGTCCTTCGAATAGGCGAGCGGCAGGCCCTTCATCGTCACCATCAGCGCGGTCATGCAGCCGAGGATCCGCCCGGCATGCCCGCGTACCAGCTCGGCGGCATCCGGATTGCGCTTCTGCGGCATGATCGAGCTGCCGGTCGACCATTGATCGCTCAGCGCGACGAACCCGAACGGCTGCGATGCCCACAGCACGAACTCCTCGGCGAGCCGCGAGAGGTGCAGCGAAGTCTGCGTCGCCGCGGTGAGGTACTCGATCGCGAAGTCGCGGTCGCTGACGCCGTCGAGCGAATTGGTCATCGGCCCGTCGAAGCCGAGCGCCTCGGCGGTCATCGCACGATCGATCGGAAAACCCGTCCCGGCGAGCGCCGCCGAGCCCAGCGGCGATCGGTTCATCCTTGCCCGCGCATCCGCGAACCGCCCGACGTCGCGCGAAATCATCGCATGATACGCCATCAGGTGATGCCCGAGCGTCACCGGCTGCGCGGACTGGAGATGCGTAAAGCCCGGCATCACGCTATCTGCATGCTCTGCCGCGCGAGTCAGCAGTGCTTCCTGGAACCCGGCGAGCGCCGCCAGCGCCTGGTCGATCGCATCGCGCACCCACAGCCGGAAATCCGTGGCGACCTGATCGTTGCGCGAGCGTGCGGTATGCAGCCGCCCCGCGACCGGTCCGATCGCATCGGCCAGCCGCGCTTCGGTCTGCATGTGGATGTCCTCGAGGACCAGATCCTCCTCGACGCCGTGCTCGGCATAATGTGCTGCGACCGTGTCGAGCCCCGCCGAGATCGTCGCGGCATCCTCCGCCGAAACGATGCCCTGCTTGCCGAGCATCGCGACATGCGCCTTCGAGCCGGCAATATCCTGCTGCCAGAGCCGCTTGTCGAAGGGAATGGAGGCGTTTATCTCGCGCATGACCGCTGCCGGCCCCTCGGCGAACCGCCCGCCCCACATCGAATTGGAACCGTCCATGTTCTCGAATCCTGTGTTCAATTCGCTGTTAAAGTCTGGGCCGATCGCCGCCGTGATGGGGATGGGCCTGCTGGTCGCCGGCTGCGATAGGAAATCGCCCGCGCCGGAGCAAGCAAACGTCGTCACGGCAAACGCCGTGTCCGCCGACGAGGTCGCGTCTGGCCCCGCTCCGGACGAGGCGACCGGTCCGGCCACCAGCACCGAAAAGCTCGACCGCAGCCACAAGGGCGAGACCGGTCCGACGGTCGCCTTCACCGCCCCCGACGGGAAGTCGGTCACGCTCGCGTCGTTCAAGGGCAAGCCGTTGCTGCTCAACATGTGGGCGACCTGGTGCGCGCCGTGCGTCGCCGAGATGCCGATGCTTGACGCCGCCGCCAAGTCGCTGGAGGGCAAGGTTAAGGTGATCGCGGTCAGCCAGGATTTACAGGGCGCGGAGAAGGTGACGCCGTTCTTTGCCGCGAAGAAGTTCACGACGCTCAAGCCGTATCTCGATCCGAAGCTGGGACTCAGCCTTGCCTATCAGGCGAACCTGCCGACCACGATTCTGTACGATTCGGCGGGCAAGGAAGTGTGGCGGATGACCGGCGGCTACGAATGGAACACGCCCGCGGCCGCAAAGCTGATCGCCGAAGCGTCCTAATCCTCGAAACGATGTGCCGGCCCGCCTTGGTGACGAGCCAAAGGTTGATGGCGGACCGGCGCGCCACCTTAACCCGTGTTGCGATCCCGGGGGTGTAAACAACATCGAAAATCGTCGAAATACGACGAACCGAGTGCTGCGGCGTAACCGGCGTACGATATCGAGGAATGCACCGCGGGGTCTGAAAATCGCCTGGGTCTGAAAATTGCCGCTCGGTGCTGGGTCAACCGCATAGGCGGGAAGCGTGACGGCCCAAGCTAACGATATATCCAGCTTGCCGAGGGCGGCGGCATTTTTCCAAATTAAGTCGGGGCTGGTTAGAGAAGCTACCAAGCTAAGTCCTGCTCAAAAAAACGAGTTTCCTGATAAGAACGGCGAAGCTGGATCAGATCGCGCTGCGGCTTGCCCCCTGCCGACTAACTTCCGGGGGGGGTTTTGACCGGGACGAGATAAGGCCATCGGCTTCGGGCTACGATGGATGATCAGCAACAGTTGCGGGCTAACTTGGAAGGCGGATCTGAAGATTTCGGAGCGCCGACGCATGGGCGAGCGTGTGCTCCAGTATCCGCTATCGCCATGGTTCGCAGGTACCGACAAAACCAGCTCCTGCGTCCAAGTGCCCATTTGCGAGGTATGAGCAAGTGGTTGCTCCAGCGAACTCGATCTCAGTCGCCCCTTCCATGGGTTCAGAGACAATCAAATTCAGGTTCGGATGCTTGTCTGCAAGTCGGGCGCAACGCCATCACCATTCGGTGAACATCCCCCAGGTGGTTGCCAAGTCGAATGAACCATCCGCGAATTCTCCGGTTTCCACGTTCCCCGACAGCTTGCAGAACAGCGCTACGATCCCGTCAGCGCATTCGTCTCCCGAGCTGCAGCTGCGCGAGCATCGATCACTGAAAGCGTGGTAAAATCTCTGACAGATCAATCGATCCGAACTTCGACGCTGGACTGGTCACGACCGTCCGCTCACCCAACGACGAGCTTCCGGGGATGCTAGACGCTCCCGACGATGCAATGAGGACGACGAGGAACCAACGACGCGGATCGGTCTTCGAATGAACTGACCAATCGGGACTGTGAGGATCTCTGACGAATTCCGCGATCCTTCATGAGCGCCGAAACGCCGGCGAGACTTTGCGTGCCCGGAGACAACTTCGGAAGGCACGCACAGGATCGCGGGGTTCGCCCGACATGCGACTACGCGTACAGGTCAGCCCTGTGACCGGTCAGCCCCGTCAGAAGGCACACGAGTTCTCCCTGCCGACGGCAGCTCGTCTTCAGAAAGATGGAACGCAGCTGGGCCCGGGCGGTGGAGTGGCGTATGCCCCTGCGGCTGGCGGCTTCCTGCAGCGAGCGCCCTACTGCGAGTTCCGCGGCGAGCGCGGCCTCCGCGGGCGTCAGATCGAACAGGAGTCGTAGCATTCCGGCTTCGGGCATGGCGCGGTTGTCGGGGTCGGCGACGATCAGCAGCAACCCATCGCTTTCGAAGATGATGCGCGCTCTGCGACGCAGCGGAATGAGATGCAGAACGCAGGCGCTGCGATCGTCGCCCGGCGGGATCGGTATGCTGACGGCGGCCTCGGGGTCGAAGGCCCCGCGGTGGACCACGTCGTTGATCCGCGATGCGACAGCGGGATGACGGAAGTGCAGCCGTCCACGCATCTCCGTCGCCCGGTCACCCATGCTCGCACCGAAGCACGCATTGGCCGCACGCAAACGCCCGTCCGGGGCGATGACCGCTGCACCCGTACCTGCGACTTCGAGCGCCGCGACGGCCGTATGCGACCAAACGCGCCCGAGCCGCATCGACAGACTGGCCGCGCGCGCGAGATGGGGACGAAGGCGGTCCAGCCGAGGCAGCACCCGCCGGGCGGCAGCGTCGCAGGTCAGGCCCTCCATCGTCAGACCCAGCATGTCGTGACTCGTTCCTTGGATCGCGGTGCCGACGCCGGTGCCGTATCCCGCTGGGACGAGGAAGTCCCGGTAGACGGGCATCGACTCCATCTGCCGCACCGACCAGTAGTCCGTATCCGTCTGGAAGCGCGGTGCATGCTCGCGCAGCATCCGCTCGCCACGGACATTGGGGGACATCCAACCGCCCCCATGGTAGGCGTTCGCGAACCCCTCGATGCGTGGCGAGACTAGCATCGCACTGCTGTCATCGGTGGCGTGGAACAGCACCGCGCCCCGCGCTCCGTGCTCAATCGCCAGTCGATCGAGAAGCGTCGGCCAGCGCTCGGGCGAGACCCCGGCGTCGTATATGTCGTCGAGCAGCAGATCCATGGCTCCCCCCGTCATGAGCATACCACAAATGAGGGTTTGAGGGAGTCGGCGCCGTACATAGGCTGAGTCGTCGTCACGGGTGCGGAGTCGCGGTCGGATCGAAGTGCTCCTGTCCCGAAGAAGGTTCGAGCACGTGTGCGCAGCATAGGAGGGGCAACACCATGGGCATCTGCACCGACAAATCGGTCGAGCACCTCAAATCGCTCAATCTGAACACCATTCTGCAACCGCAGGAGGACATCGCACCGGTCCAGCTGCTCGGAGAATACAAGGGCGCCTGCGGAATCATCGGGAGGCTCGATCAGCTCGTCGTGCAACCCGGAGGAGCCTTGCCGCAGATCGACCGCGGCGTTGCCGCGAACATCAACGGTCGGAAGAGCAGCAAGCTGCCCTTGTCGCTCGGGCTCGACGTGCTGGGCGATATTCTCGGGGCGATGGGCGGCAACATCGGCGTCGCGGCCTCCTATGCGTCGGCCCGTAACGTGCAGTTCGCGTACGAAGAGGTTACACGGCACCGAGCGAACACCATCAGCATCGGCGATTATCTGACGAGCGCGGCGATCAGATGGGATCATCCCATTCTGAAGAAATACCTGTTCGGCGCAGGCAACCTGTACGTGCTGACTGAGGTCGTCACCTCCAGGAGGATCGGCGTCACCGCCTACCGCTCGGACAATACGGCGCTTAATCTGGACGTGCCCGTCATACAGGCCGCCGTCGGCGGATCGGTATCGGTCGGGTCGGAGAGCGAATCGAGTTCCACGGTCACATACGAAGGCAGCACGGATCTGGCGTTCGGTTTCGTGGCGATAGAGTTGTCAGCCGGTACGCGGGGCGACGACGACGAGATAGACCTGGTCTTCCGCCCGGTGAAGGCCGGAAGCGCGAGTTTCAGCGTGATCGGCGGCGGCGCAGCCGCGCTGGTCTTCGCCGATTTCGAAGGTGCCCTGAGCGGTCTGGAGCGCGTCGGGCCGGACGCGCTCGGCGAGCACTGAACGGTGGCACAGCTCGTGTTCGTGCACGGCGTCGCGACGCGCGGCGACGCGGGATATGCCGAGACGGTCGCCAACCGCGACGCGCTCTTCCGCGCCGTTCTGTTCAAGGGTACCGCGACGGACATCCACACGCCGTTGTGGGGCGACATCGTGCCCAGGATCGACCGACGCGTGTTCGATACGCATGGGGCGATCAAGACCTTCTCGCTCGGAAGCGGCGCCTTTGGCGCAGGACTCGGGGGAGGCATGTCGGACCGGACCGCTGGCGATCCGACCGGCCCATCGCTCGGCGACGTCGCGGCTCAGAACGAGGTGGTGGCACTCGACGCCCTGTTCGTTCAGTTGATCGACCATGCGGAAGAGCTGAAGCGTTCGCTCACCAGCGCCGAAGTGGCCGCCTTCGGCCGAGCGGCCGACGAGATCGCCACGGGGCGACACACGCTTCTGAAGGGGGCCGTCACGGACAGAGCCATCGCCGGTCGCTTGATGACCGGAGGCGACCGCAGCCTCGGCATCCTGAACCCGTTCATGTCCGCGGCGAGCGCGATAAGCGATCGCATCCGCAACACGGCATCGACGATCGGGTTCGGGGCGGTTCGCGAGAGGGTCAGTCCTGCGATCGCGCTGTTTCTGGGTGATGTTCTCGTCTATCTGCGCGAGGGCGGAATACGCGATCGGATAAGGGCCACCGTACGCGAGGCTCTCAAGACGGCGCACGCTGCTTCGATGGCCGGTCGAGGGCCGCTGATCGTGATCGGACACAGCCTGGGCGGCGTTATCGCATGCGACATGCTGCAGGACCCGTCGAGCGGGCTCCCGCCGGATCTCAGGATCGACGCGCTGCTGACCGTCGGCTCGCAACCGGGCCTGTTCCAAACCGTCGGTGCGCTCGGCGCTGGGCCGATCGACGGCGCACGGGCACCGAGGCCGGCTTGCGTCAGACGATGGCTGAACGTCTTCGATCCGATCGACCCGCTGGCGTTCACGGCCGCGAGCGTCTTCGATGACGTTCAGGACTTGGCGTTCGATTCCGTCACCGGACTCGTGTCGGCCCATACCACCTACTTCAAACGTCCGCAGTTCCATGCCCGCTGCCGTTCGCGACTGACCGAATTCGGGCTGTTGTGAGACGTCGATGAACCTGCTTCCCCCGCCGACCTATGGTTCAAAACCGATGACTCACGCTTTCGTGATCGGGGTCGGCGACTATCCGCACCGCGATCCCGCGTGGGGCGGCCTCGGCGTTCTGGCCGACGTCCCCAACCTGCCGAGCGCCGCGGACAGCGCAAAGCTGGTGTGCGAGTGGTTGCTCGAGAACGGGGGCGAACTCGCCGCGCCGCTCGCCAGCTTGGAGGTCGTGATATCCGACCCATCGGAGGCCGACATGCGATATCCATGGACGTCTCCGGTCGCGATCGGAACCGCGACCGCCGACCATGTTCATGCTGCGGGAACCGCTTGGTTGGAACGCCTCAGAGCGCGCGAGGGAGACGTGGCACTGTTCTACTGCTGTGGTCACGGAGCGATGCGGGCCGGTGACCCCATCCTCTTTCTCGAGGACCTGAACGCGTCCGAAAGCAACCCCTGGTCGCACCTGAACGTGGGCGAACTCGCACAGGCGCTGCGTCGTACGAAGCAGATCCGATGCGCGTTCATGTTCTCCGACGCATGTGCCGAATTCCTTCTTTCGCTGGAGTTCGACAAGCCGCTCCAGACCCGCTTCTACCCGGCCCCGCTGTCCTTCGCGCCCGTCCGCGACAAGGTCTCCCTGCTCCGTGCCGCACCGTCGGCGATGCTCGCCTATGAGGGCGAATTGCTGGACGGCGGCGGCGGGGTGATCGCCAAGGCCGGGCGGTTCACCCAAGTCCTGCTGCGCGCGCTGAGCGGCGCATCGGCGCGGTGGGAGGGCAATCGCTGGGCGATAACGCCGACCAACGTCATGTTCGACCTCAAGAATCTAAGGCGCGTCTACTTCGGACACTGGGAGGAGAGACAGTTCGAGCCGTCGCTCGTGCTCTCCCAGAACGATGTCCATGCCATCCTGCATCCTGCGGCACCGGTCCTTCCGTTGGTGATCCTTACCGATCCCGAGGATGGAGGCACGATGTTCGATCTGCACGTCAGCGACCGTGACGATCCGAACCCGCCCTGGATCACCAGCAAGCAGGCGAGGTCGTCGAATGCCTGGCACACGGCGGTTCCTGCAGGACGGATGCCGCGATACGCCGTCGCCATCGCCCCCGATCAGCTGCCGCCCCCGTTCCACTCCAGCCTGTTCATTCCGACCCAGGCTTTGTTCGACCAGCGCATCCCGGTGGGCATGTCATGACGACGAGTCTGCATTTCGAAGCGCCGATGGACCTTTCGATCGGGCGCGTCCGGATCACCAGTCCCGAAGGAACGATGGCGGATTGGATCGCTACGCCAGACACTCGAGGGTTCAGCGCCCCTTCGGTGCCGCCGGGATTCTATTCCGTCGAGATCAGCCCTGCGGGGGTCACTCCGCAGTCGGCGATTTTTCAGGTCAGGCCGGGCATCGCCAATAGCGTCGCCATCCCACTCTTCGCTGCCCTCGCATCGACGGGAAGCGAGACGAGCGTCCTCGGCGAGGTCGACCGCAAGGCACTGGACATGGCGCTGTTCGGCGGGGGACCGCCGGAGGAGGAGGATGCAAGCGTCGTCTCTTCACCAGCCACGTTCGGCGAACGCGCGAACGCGTTGGAACCGCTGGAGATACCATCCGACGAGCGAAGGTTCACCGTCGCGTTGTCGCAGGAGCGGGCGGACCGGCAGGACGGTATTGTTCCCTTCGTCGGAACTGCGGTTCCCCAGCTGTCCGGTGGTCAGCTGCAGATCGAGGTCCGGCCCGAGCGGGACTGGACACCTTGGAACGGCGAGCGCGTCTGGTTGTCCCTATCCATCGAGCGGTTGCGGCATGAGCGCCTGCTGGTCCCGATGCATCGAGCAGGCACCTCGATCACGATAACGCCCTCGCCTCTCGCGTCCGCCGATGTCGGCGTCCAGGTGATGCCGATAGATCCGAGGATACGCGCCCTGGCCCGCACGCTTGATGCCGGAAGCTCCGACGACGCGGCGTCGGTCCGCGAGACGCTGCTGCGGGCGGAGCAGCTCGACCAACTCGTAGGCCCCGACGCCGACGATCCTTGGACGGCCATTCTCGCGGGGCTGTTGGCGACGCGTTTCCATGAGGTGTTCGGATCGCTGGAGGACCGGTGGACGAAGGCGCTCGTCAGGAGGGCCGGTTGGGCCTTCGACGCGCACGTGATCCGGGCGCAGCACCTCCTGTTCGCGGCTGGCGCATCCGTCGCCGAACAGGAGGCGGCCACGACCGGGGCCGTGACCCTGCTCGAGCGTGCGTTCGCGATCGGTACGCCCTACTACAGCTACTCCAATCGGCTGTTCGCCGAGATGGTTGCCGGACTTGAGCGGTTCTTCGAAGCGTCGGAGCTCGCGACACGACTGCCCGGGTCGGCGGAACGGGTTCGCACGCTGGGGCACGACTCGCGGCAGCTCTCCGCCCTGCGGAGCAGCGCCGGCGTCGCCTTCTCGTGGCTGTCGCCGGACGAACAGTCGCTTCGGGAAAGGGAGGGCCACGTTCCCCAGAGCAACCCGAGCGGCCGACTCGGGGCGCGTGACGCGACCGTGGTGATGCAGGGGGGGATCGCGGCGGGGAGGATCAGCTTCGACACGGCGCCCGATCGGGCGCCCAAGAGCGGTCTGCAGAAGCGGGACACGACATTCGAACGCACCGGGGCCAGCGATGCTCGACCCGATTCCTGCCCGGCGCTCGACCGGAATCCGGGTCCTCGCGACGATCCCAACCGATCGCGGTTCCAGGGATCGGATAAGAAGGGCGGATATGCGCTTCGGGCCCGGTTCGGTAAGGAGGAGCACGGCTCCGTCAGCATCGGCCTGACGGTGGAAGCCTCGCTGGGTTCGGCGGTGGAGCTCGGCGATGTCGCTTGGTTCTGCCTGCACCCGACCTTCTCGCCGCAATGGGTGAAGGTGATGTTCAGCGGCCGCAATGCCACGCTGACGGTGCGCAGTTGGGGCGGCTTCACGGTCGGGGTCTAGCTGCCACGCCTAGGAGTCGAACTCGAACGCGATCTGGCGACGCTGCCGGACGCCCCGCGACTCGTCCGGGAACTGTGACGAACGTCATGTCTCAAAAGAGGAACAGCCCATGCCCAACATCGTGCCCGAAACCAAACCCCGGTTGAGCTATGGTGACCTGATGGAGAAGCTCGACGCGGCGGGGCATGTGATCGATCAGGCCGAGGATCCGCTGATCGTGGTCGGCATCCGCGGCTACTACAAGGATCATATGGGGATCGCGGGGCGCAACGACCGCGGCATCTACGACGACGCCATCTTTCTGGTGAGCCCCAATTTCTTTGGAAGCTACAACGGCAATACGGACCCTTCGCGCGTCAGGAAGGGCCGCGGAACGGGAGAAGGCAAAGGCATGGCCTCGCTTACCGTCGGCCTGTGGCGTGCGCATCGGTTCGGGATGCACAAGGGCATCTACATGGCTCTCTGCCAGACCGGCGGGGATGTCACGGTGATGCGCGACGGCGTCGGCGTCGACTACGCCGAAACCGGTAGGTTCGGCATCAACATCCATAACGGCGGCTGGGCGGGCACGTCGAGCCTCGGCTGTCAGACGATCTATCCCGGGCAGTGGGAGAGCTTCATCTCCGCCGCCATGGATCAGGCGCAACGCCACTTCGGATCGAAGTGGAACAGGACGACCGTTCCCTATGCGCTGTTGGAGGCCTGACGAGATGCTGCGGAGGCCATCCCGGGTGCTCTTCGCGTCGTTCCGGCGCTCGCTGCCGAAGCGGGGCGCTCGGATCCTCGGTTGCGTCGCAGGTGCCATGCTTCTCGCTGGCGCACCATTCGCACGGCCCGCCGCTCCGTCGGAAGCGCAGCCCGGTGGGCTGGACACGAAGCGGGCAGGCCTCGGTCAGCGATGCCCGGCCGTCGACATCGGCCGACTTCCTCCGCTCAAGGCCAAGGCGATGGAGGAGGCACGCGTCGCGGTCTGCACGACCTTCGCTTCTGACGAGTTCGCGCGACGGCTGAAGGGTGCTTCCTTGCGTCTCACCTGCACGGATCAGAAGCCGATAGGCGGTCCGGAACTTCTGTACCTCCTGAAGTCCCGGATACCCGATTACTGGGTCATCGCCGGTAAGCCTTGGCGAGCCGAAGCTGCGACGAACCCGGCGACGCGCCGGATCAAGATCAGGAACCTGCGCTTCGATCAGTGGAATGCGGGCGGTCCTGATCGATCGGCGATGATAAACACGCTGGCCCACGAATGGACGCACCTGATCCTCGATGAACAGGGGAACGGCCTGATCGAGGACGCAGGCCACGACTCCCGCACGTGCGCCGATGGCGAGTTGGTCAGCTACCGGATCGGTGACTTGGCCGAAGCCGTATGGTCGGCTGGGAACGAACGCTAGCCCGACCACCGGCGGACGCCGTTCGTTTCGACGGCGGGAAGATCGAACCGGTCGTTCGGCAACGCAGGCGAACCGGTCGTGACGACCCCTTCGAAGCGTGAAGACGGCGTAGCCCCCCCCCCCCCACGCCTGCGGCGTCGGGAGAGATCGAAAGCGACGAAGCCTCTTCTGCGATCGCCGACGAAGCGGGGATCTGCCCCCCGCCCCCCGTTCGACTGCGAACCTTGTCGTATCATGTCGGAGTCGACCGGACGTAACCCTACCCAGTCGAGGTCCCCCCGCCGCTTCCGATGGGTTCGCCCAAGTGACGGCGGACAGGGACAGGCCATGCGATGCGACGGCGCGCATGCCCTTCGGCGACCCCTCCCACCGGACGCTCCACGTGCTTTCGGGCACGACCAGACTTCCCTAGGGCGTCCAGCGTCGCCAAAAGGGCCGAATGTCTCGGCGAACCCGAAAGCACGATCGATGACCTGCTCCGCCATTTTGTCAACCCCTGATCGGCATAGGCGCGGGCGTCGCTCGGCCGTGCCGAGTCTGATGGTCAGGGGGCGAACGCAGACCTGAAGAGCGGGATGATGTGACGACGGATCAGGAGGAAGCCTGCTCTCCGATCAGCTTGCGGACCGCCTCGATGCGCTCCTGGCAATGCGCCGCGAGCACGTTCGCGCGTCTCACCAGCGGTTCGATCGCGTCCACGTCGGGTATCTGCCCCGGCTCCGGCTTCAACTTGGCGGCGATCGCCTGCAACTCGGCATAGGCATCCGCGAACCTCGTCGGGGCGGCTCGCCTGCTCCTTTGATACTCACGCTATCGTTCATCCTGACGCTTCTCCTTGCTCGTTCGCATCGGTGTTTCTTAGAGTTATGCCTCCGTCACGCATCTCCGCCGTGACCAGACCCGTTACCCTGACGGCGGCAACGCCGGTCAGCGGCACCCCCATCGGATCTGTAGAATGGCGTAGCCGGCTGCGAGGACCGTTCGAGGATCAAGCGATTCCGCTCGTTCGCGGACGATCGCGATGGCTGACTGGCAATCGTCCAGACTTCTCCCGGCGTCCCGGATCGCTTCCTGGCGCAGGCCGGTCACCACCTCGCCCGCTAGGCTCGTCGAGCGTTCGGCGGCTTCGACGATGTCCCGGTGCACGCTGCCCATCTTGTCGGATGCGCTTTGGTGGAGGGCCTCGAGCCTGGCGCTGATTTCACCGAGCGCTTTGCCCGATCCCAGCTCGAGCGGACGGATCGTGGTCTCGACCGATGAGGTGATGGATGCGAGCAGGTTTCGGACCGCTCGGTCAGCCAATTCCCGGCGCTCGCCCGCCGCCCCGCGAGCGCATTCAGCGGCCTCGTCGAGAGCCGTCCGCATCCCCTCGAGTAGTGCGCGAGCACCGGGTTTGAGCGCGGTCGCCGTCGTACGAACGGTCGTCTCGGCGAGGCGCACCGTATCCCGAGTGTGCCGGTCGATCGCCGTTCGGACGGAGGTGACCGCGCTTCGCGTGTCGTCGAGGAGCATGCGCGCACCGGGCTGTAGTCCGGTAGCCGTGCTCCGGACGCTCGCTTCCGCTAGCCTTGCGGTCTCCATGCCGTCACGGTCGATGGCGGTCCGTACCGAGGCCACCGCCGCCTCGTGGCGAGTCGCGATCTGGGCCGCCCGCGTCTGGATCGCCTCCTGCGCACGCTGCCTATCGAGTGCGGCGCGGGTGATCGTCGATCGGATGTGCTCGACGACCTTCGAAGGCGTATCGCAGGGAATGCAGGATATCTCGTCGAGGAGGTTGCGGTCGCGCTCATGGCCTATGCCGGTCATGACCGGCACGTTCATGCGACAGACCGCTTTGGCGAGCTTCTGATCGACCAGCCAAGCGAGATCGGCCGAAGCACCTCCGCCTCTGATGATCGCCACCGCGCACTGCCGGGTCGCATCGACGCTGCACGACCGGTAGATGCCGCGGAGAACGTCGACGATCCTCGACGGTGCGTCACGGGTCTGGAACGGCACCTCGTGGTACACGAACTCGGTCAGGCCCGCACCCGCGAGCCGAACGGCTGTCGAACGGAAGTCCCCGAGACCCGCCGCCCCCGCGGGTGCGATCACCGACACCCGAACGAAGTCGACCGGCAGCGGAAGCGACCTGTTCCGGTTCCAGATGCCCGTGTCCTGCAGATGCTTTCTGATGGACTGCGCGCGCGCGTTCAGATCGCCCAGTGCGAAGGTCAGGTCGACGTCCGTGACGACGATCTGGAATCCGAACGTCGGGTGCAGACTGCTCTGGAGTCTGACCAGGACCTGCGAGCCGGCCTCCAGCATCAGGCCGGCGGCTCTGAACTCTCTATCGATGCGCTGCCACGCCGCCGACCAGCAGCCGCCCTGAACCCTGGCGATCTGCTTGCCGTCGCGATCGACCTCGATGAATTCCATTCGCGTGAAGCGCTCCGTGACCTTGAGCGCGTGGAGTTCGCATCGGACCCAGGTCGAGGGCACGCGCCTTACGACCGCAGACACGTCGTCGAGGTAGGCCCTGAGTCCGACCGATGCATTGGGCGTGGCGACATCGCCGTTCGACGGCTTCGTTTCGAGCATTAGGATCTACTCGCTCGGGACCGTCGCGATGTGCACGTCGTCAAGGTCGCGACTTGCAGCAGGCTAATCAAGGAACGACCAGCCGCAGATCGGGTTCGTGAACGCATCCACGCCTCTACCCGGTGGGATTCGGACGGCAACGTACCGCGACCACTCATCTTTTTTCGGCTCTTCTGGTGTTCCGCCTCTCGAGAACGGCATCGAACGCCGGAACCGCGTGTGTCCTGTCGAAGCCGAACTCGAGATGCCGCAGCTTGGACCTTTGGACGGTGGCGGCGGCGGTCTTCGGTTTCAGCAGATGTCGGGCGCACAACTCGCTGCTCGTCACGACCCGGCCCGACAGTCCGATCACGTCGGCTCGATTGAACAACCAGGCGCGCCGCCGCTCTCGTCGAACTCGACGTTCACCGAACATGCCTCCTATGAGACGTAGCAGGAGGCCCCTCGCCGACCCTCGGGTTCAGTGTCGGCCCGATCATACGGTGGGTGCGGGGAACGACTGATGAGCAACGAGATCGACGAGTGGTACCTCCGATATCCGGATGACGGCACGAGTCCTCAGTTATGGCGGTTTTCGGATGGGACCGCTTCATGCATGAACGTCATGTCCCCCGAAGACGGCGTCGGAACCCACTTCAGAGCTGACGCCGGTGAGAGCATATGGGCGACCATCAGGCGTCAGACGCCCTGGATGGACGGTCTGGAGGCTCCGGGTCCCTTCCTCCGGATGCCACGCGCACCGGGCGTCTACCATCGGCGCATGGCCCGACCGGTTTTCGGAGACGGATATTCGGGGATGCAGGCTCCCGATCAGGCGATGGAGACGAGGTTCCTCGTCGGGGCCCAGGCTCAGTTGCAGACCCTTGCCGCGGATCTAGAGGCCATCTGCCGTATCGTCGAACCCACGCGAGAGACGCTGTCGGTTCATGGGCATGCGATTCGAAACCTGATCCTGTTGGCTGCGACAGAAGTTGAGATGCATTGCCGCGGGGTGCTGGTCGCCAACGGACGCGACAAGGGTAAGAAGGCATCTACG
The DNA here is from genome assembly GCF_014841895.1 of Sphingomonas sp. CFBP 13728. Taxonomy (NCBI): domain Bacteria; kingdom Pseudomonadati; phylum Pseudomonadota; class Alphaproteobacteria; order Sphingomonadales; family Sphingomonadaceae; genus Sphingomonas; species Sphingomonas sp. CFBP 13728. Next base: position 466,902 of record NZ_JACYUS010000002.1, read on the forward strand.
TATGATTATGCGATGCTAGCCGAACCCCTACGATTGAAACAGTACACGGTCTTGTTTCCGGGTTATCCCGACCTCGATGCCTTCCAGCCGTTCGAGCATTGGGACGTAATGAGAGCCACGAGTACGCTTGAATGGTACAGCGCCTACAACGCCGTGAAGCACGATAGGGAAGAGAAGTTCAGACAGGCTCGGCTCGAGCACGGTTTTGCCGCTGTCGCAGCATGTGCGATCCTGCTTGTGGCTCAGTTCGGTGAGTTGGCGGTTCCCCAAAGCGTGCGCCGTCTTCTTCACGTTCAGACGCCTGGTTAGGAGAACCAGGATCTTTACATCGGCCCGATCGATGACGCCGGCTGGGTCGCGGCGACCTATCCGTTCGTTCGATAGCTAGGTGCCCGATGGCACGCGCCTGGAAGGTTCCGTCGGAACAAAGGTTGAAAATACGGTTTGAGGGCGACGACCTTGACGGTCTTTCAGCGCTTCACTGATTAATGGCTCAATCGCGATCTGAACGTTGCAAATAGCTTGCATACCCGCCGATCGAAACCCTCGATCTCTGCTTCGTCAGCAGTCATGTCTCGGTCATTATGACAGTAGTTGGGTAGCCCACGTGTCCTTTGACACCAAAACCCGGCTGCAAGCAGCCGGTATAATTCGCGGCGTGTCATTAATTTGTGAAAAGAATTTTGACTTAGAACGCCGCATTTTGACACTGCATGGTCTTCGACCCTCGCGCGCTTCGCCTACTTTCCCAAAAATGATCGAGTTTCGAGAAAGGCAGAGCCGACCGTTCTACCTCAGCGGGAGCCGTCTCGCCTTGGCAAGGTTCACGATCAACTCGGGGAGCGTCTGATGTTCGTGCGCGTGCCATGCGGGCTGACCTGGGCCGCTCCGCCAGGACTCGCTAAGTGGACTGTTGTCTGCCGTATCGAAGCCGAACTGATCGTAAAGCCGCGTGACCAGCTCCACCGCCTTGGGGTGGTCGCTTGATACCGACAGCGCGTGCCGCCCCGGCGTGCCAGATGGCCGCGCCGACAGGAACAGGCGCGGTGCCTGAATGTGCGTGAACGCCTTCGCGACCTTAGAGGTGGGGAGCTGTTCCTGCCGTAGCTCGTGCTCCGTCTTCTCACCGACGTCTACCACGGCGTAGCGCCCGTCACGCCACGGCATGTAGTTGTTGGTGTCCAGCACGATCTTGCCCGCCAGTTGCTCGACCGGCATGTCGGTGGCGAGCTTGAGGGGGACCGCCACCACGACGAAATCCCCCGCCTCGGCCGCATCGGCAGCGGTCGCGGCGCGGGCGTCGGGCCCGAGTTCGGCGACCAAGCGCGCCAATGTATCCGGTCCGCGCGAGTTGGCGATCACCACCCGGTAGCCGTTCGCGATGGCGGCGCGGGCGATCTGGCTGCCGACCTCCCCCGCACCAATGATGCCGATGGTGGCCATAGTTGAGCGCTCCAGCGGATCAGGCACCGAATGCGCCGTCGATGGTGTGCATGGCGCCGGTGACGAACCCTGCCTCCGGTCCGGCGAGCCATGCCACCATGCCCGCGACCTCCTCCGGCCGGCCGTGACGCTTGATCGCCATGAAGCCGTGCAGCAGATCCTTCATCGGTCCGTCTGCCGGGTTGGCGTCGGTGTCGATCGGACCGGGTTGCACGACGTTGATCGTAATCCCGCGGGGCCCGAAGTCGCGTGCCAGCCCACGTGCCATCCCTTGCAGCGCTGACTTGCTGAGCGCGTAAGCCGCCATGCCGGGAACGGGCATCCGATCGCCGTTCACCGATCCGATAACGATGATGCGCCCGCCCTCGGGCATCTGGCGCGCCGCCTCGACCGATGCATGATATGGCGCGTGAACGTTGATCCGGAACAGCCGGTCAATCGCGTCCGGGTCCTGGTCCAGCGAGTCGCCGAACACGGCGATGCCGGCATTGACGACCAGCACGTCGAGCGCGCCGCTGTCCTTCACGCGGGCGATCACCGCGTCGCGATCCGCACTGTCCGTCTCCACGGCCGTGCTGCGCGTCTCGGCCGCCAACGCTTCGGCTGCGTCTCGCGAGCCGGAATAGGTGAAGACCACGGTCGCGCCATCCGCGGCAAAGCGCCAAACGATTGCCGCGCCGATTCCGCGGCTACCACCAAGCACAAGAACGGATTTTCCCTCGAACGCACCCATCGCACCCTCCTTGATCCATAACTTACGATCCGCTACATAATTGGTTCAACCCGCGCGTCAAGGTATTTGTAGTGGAGCAAACAGAAAACCGCCGCACACGTGGCCGACCGCGCCAGTTCGACTTGGACGAAGCGGTCGCGACCGCCCAGCGCCTGTTTCACGCCCGCGGCTACGATGCGGTCAGCGTCGCTGACCTCACCCAGGCGATCGGTATAAATCCGCCCAGCTTCTATGCCGCCTTTGGTAGCAAGGCAGACCTCTACAGCCGCATCCTCGATCGTTATGCCGCCCAGGGCGCGATCCCGCTGCCCGATCTGCTAAGCGCGGACCGACCGATCGCGGAGTGTCTCGTGGCGGTGCTGGAGGAGGCGGCCCGGCGCTACGCAGCCGATCCCGGCGCGGCGGGTTGCCTCGTCATCGAGGGTGCGCGCTGCGCCGACCGAGAAGCAAAAGGCGCTGCTGGCGCTTTCATTACGGCTGGGGAGGAGGCGATTTATCGATTCATTGCCGCCCGTTATCCCGATCAAGCCGCGTGTATCCAAGATTATATGAGCACCGTAATGGCCGGGCTGTCCGCCAGCGCCCGTAACGGGCACAATTTTGATCGCCTGCTCGCAACCGCCCGTCTCGCAGGAGTCGGTCTTGAACAGACGTTCGCGCTTGATAGGCAAGGTCGGGAAAAGTGAACACGACGTTCCCGTCAAGGAACGGCCATCGAGATACTGTGTGCCCGGCTCGGGCGGACGGACGCCTATGGGTTTCGCTTTCCCAGAATCTGTTCCCGATCGCTCTTTTCCGAAATTGCCGTTCGGAGATGGAGAAACGGGAAAGGTCAGGGGGAACGAACGGCCCTGCTAGCACGACTGGTTTACCCGCCTAAGCGTCTGCCTGTGGGGCGATGCCACCGCGCAGCAGGGTAGCTCTTATCAAGGCGGACCGGTTTAGGTGTCAAAGGATACCACGATCGGCAGTGAGTTCGCGTCGATAAGCCGCAAAATCGCACCGCCGTCACCGTGAGATGCCAGCAGCGCTAGATCGATAGGGAGGCAAGGCCGGTGACCAGCTGCCAGCTACACAGACCCAACTTAGCTTTGCATCAAGCACTGAGTTAGCTTGGGCCGTCAACGCGCTGGATGCCCCGTGAGGATTCGAACCTCAATAGGCGGTATCAGAAACCGCAGTCTTACCATTAGACGACGGGGCATCAGCGAGGGCGGGCTCTACGAGGGGCCGCCAAGGCTGTCAACGCCAAGATGATGCCGTTCCGCCACTTCGCTTGCGTAATCGCCGCGCTGCGCTACATTCGTGTCCAAGCACCGGGCGGGTATTTTCCCGCGGCGGCAGACATAGATAGCGAGTTTTACGGCGATGGGGGATGTTTCCACCCGAATGCCGTTCCGGCAGGGTAGTCCTGCCCGTCCGGCGGCGACCCGGCCCTCTCGTGGGCGGTGGGCCGATGCGCAGGCGTTTGCCGCGCTGGATCTCGGCACCAACAATTGCAGGTTGCTGATCGCGCGACCGCAGGCTGGCGGGTTCGCGGTGATCGATGCGTTCTCGCGAATCGTCCGGCTGGGCGAGGGATTGGCCTCGACCGGCAAGCTGAGCGATGCCGCGATCGAGCGGACGATAGCGGCGCTTCGCGTGTGTTCGGACAAGTTGCAGCGGCGCAACGTAACACTGGCGCGATCTGTCGCGACGGAAGCGTGTCGGCAGGCGTCGAACGGGCCTGCGTTCATCGCACGCGCGCTCGCCGAAACGGGCATCCATCTCGACATCATTTCCGCCGAGGAAGAGGCGCGGTTGGCGGTGCTCGGCTGCCATGCGTTGATCGAGCCGGGGGAGGATCCCGCGCTGGTGTTCGATATCGGTGGCGGATCTACCGAGCTGGTGCTGGTCGATACCTCGACGCCGATCCCGACCGTGCTCGACTGGCATTCGGCACCGTGGGGCGTCGTGTCGCTGACCGAACATGCCGGTGGAGGTGAGGGCGAGGACGGACGCCGTGTCGCGTATGCGCGGATGCGGCAGGTCGTCGCGGACAGTTTTGCGGGGTTCGCCGCGCGCTTGCCTCAGCATATCGAGCGGCCGCGGCTGCTCGGCACCAGCGGCACGGTGACGACGCTCGGCAGCCTGCATCTCGGGCTCAGCCATTACGACCGCTCGGTGGTCGACGGGCTGATCGTGCCCGCGTCGGCGATGCGGCGGATCAGCGCCGACCTTTCCCATATGTCGATCACGGAGCGCGCCAAGCTGCCGTGCATCGGCAACGAGCGCGCCGACCTGGTGGTCGCGGGCTGTGCCATTCTGGAGACGATCATGGATTTGTGGCCCGCCGAACGGCTCGGCATCGCCGACCGCGGTATTCGCGAAGGGATTTTACGCCGGCTGATGGGGTCTCCCAAGCCCGGCAAGTCGGGAATCGCAGCATGAGCCGCGGTGGCTCGGGCGGGCACGTCCGCGTGCTCACGGCGCGGAAGCGGACCGCGCAGTCGACGCGCTGGCTCGAGCGTCAGCTGAACGATCCGTATGTGAAGCGTGCGAAGGCGGACGGCTATCGCAGCCGCGCCGCGTACAAGCTGATCGAGCTCGACGAGCGGTTCGAACTCATCCGCGGCTCGAAACGCGTGGTCGATCTCGGTCTTGCGCCGGGTGGCTGGGCACAGGTGATCCGGCGGCGGATACCCAAGGCGACGGTCGTGGGTATCGACCTGCTTCCGGTCGATCCGATCGAGGGCGTGACGATCTTCGAGATGGATTTCCTCGACGATGCCGCGCCGGGCAAGCTGATCGAAGCGCTGGGCGGCGCGCCGGACCTAGTGCTGTCGGACATGGCCGCGAATACGGTCGGGCATCCACAGACCGATGCTTTGCGGACGATGGCGTTGGTCGAGACCGCGCTGCACTTTGCCTGCGAGGTGCTGGAGCCGGGCGGGACGTTCGTGTCGAAGGTGTTCGCGGGCGGGGCCGATTCGGAGCTGGTCGCGGAGATGAAGCGGAACTTCAAGACCGTGAAGCATGCCAAGCCGCCGGCGAGCCGCAAGGGGTCAGTCGAGTGGTTCGTGGTTGCGCAGGGGTTTAAGGGTCGGTCAGCGGATTAGCCTAGCTAATCCGCGTCGCGGACCGACCCCGGCCAGCGTTGCGCAGCAACGACTGACGACGCGGCTTCGCCGTGGCGCTTTGCTTTGGGGTGGTACCAGGAGCACAGGTAGTCGGGGTCAAGTATAAGCTTGTTTCCCCGCGAAGGCGGGGATCCATATACTCAGGTGCCCGCGATTTCACGAGGGCAGCCAATATGGGTTCCCGCCTCCGCGGGAATGACGAACGGGCCATCTACTTCACCCCGTGCCCTCACCCTTCCCACGGCAAGTGCCGCGGGCCCCTTCCCTCTCCTCTTTAGAGAGAGGGTATAAAGAAAAAGCCCGCGGACCCCTTGGGGTCCACGGGCTCTTTCTATTTCACGCGCCGCGGCAAAGCCGCGTCGTCGGTCGGGCTATGCCCGCCGGCCGGGGTTTCGGCCGAGACGCGGATTAGCTTTCGCTAATCCTGCTGCCTCAACCCTCGTAATCAGCCCCGAGATTCTGGTTCCGCGGCGGGGCAGCAGCGGTAAGCCGCAGAGCCTCGGCCGAAGCCGCCAAGCTGCCGACGGCATCGACCTCGTCGTCGTCGTCGACGCGAACCTTCTGCAGGCCCTGGATGACCTGCTCCTTGAGATGCGTCGGCTTGACGTTCTCGTCGGCGATCTCGCGCAGCGCGACGACCGGGTTCTTGTCGCGGTCGCGGTCGAGCGTCAGTTCGGCGCCGCCCGAGATCTGGCGCGCACGCTGGGCCGCGAACAACACCAGGTCGAACCGGTTGGGGATCTTGTCGACACAATCCTCGACGGTAACGCGCGCCATGCGGCTTCCTTCGTAACAACGATAGAATGAGAATGCGTCGCCTACGGGGGGCGGCCTGCAAAGTCAAGAAATCCGCCGCGGCTTGCCTCCGGCGTCCCCCATGTCCATCACGCATGCCATGGACGATCTTGCGGCACAGCCGACTTTCACCGTCGACGGCAACCAGATGACGCTGCTCGACACTGGTCCCCGGCGCCTCGACGCGGTGCTGGCGCTGATCGACGGCGCCGAGCGAACCTTGCGCATACTCTATTACATCTACGCCGACGACGAGTCCGGAAAGCGCGTCAACGCCGCGCTCATTGCCGCTGCCAAGCGCGGGGTCGAGGTTGCGCTGATCGTCGACGGCTTCGGCAGCGACGATGCCCCGCACGCCTTCTTCGAGCCGCTCGAAGCCGCCAACGTTTCGGTCTGCCGGTTCTCCGCCCGGTTCGGACGCCGCTACCTGCTCCGCAACCATCAGAAGCTCGCACTCGCCGACGAAACGCGGATCATCATCGGCGGCTTCAACATCGAGGACGATTATTTCGGCACCGCTGCCGAGCAGGCGTGGCGCGACTTGGGATTACTGGTCGAAGGTCCCGCGGCAGGGCGACTGGCCGGGTATTTCGATGCGCTGAAGGACTGGATCCACGAGCCGAAGGGCAAGCTGCGTCGTCTGAACGCGGCGCTGTCGCACTGGAGCGAGACCCAGGGCCCGACGCGGTGGCTGATCGGCGGGCCGACACGGAAACTGTCGCCCTGGGCACGCGCGGTGCGCGACGACATGCGGCGCGGGCGACGGATCGATATCATCGCCGGATATTTCACGCCTAGTCCCGCGCTGTTGCGTCGGCTCGACAAGGCGGGGCGGCGGCAGGCCGACGTCCGAATCGTGACCGCGAGCAAATCGGACAACAACGCAACGATCGCCGCCGCGCGGTTCACTTATGCCGGCCTGTTGCGAAAGGGCGTGCGGCTGTTCGAATACCAGCCGACCAAGCTGCACACGAAGCTCTACGTAATCGACGACGCGGTCCATATCGGCTCGGCCAACTTCGACATGCGCAGCCTGTTCATCAACCTCGAACTGATGTTGCGGATCGAGGATGCGGCGTTCGCAGCGCATGTCCGGGAGTATATCGACGGCGAAGTGGCCAAGTCGACCGAGGTGACCAAGGAGTTGTACCAGGCGAACACCGGTTGGGTGCAGCGATTGAAACAGCTCGGCGCGTATTTCGTCGTAGCGGTGCTGGACCCGAGCCTGTCGCGTGGGCTGAACTTCGGGATCGACGAGTAGCCTCCCCGTTCGTCCTGAGTAGCCATCGAGTAGGCGCAAAGCACCGTATCGAGACGGCGTATCGAAGGACAAGTTGGCACAAGCTCCACCAGCGCCGAAGGCAAAGCCGCCGTCGGACGGGTTCGGCTAGTTCTAGCCGAACCGCCGGCCGGGCCTAAAGATGCGCGGCGCTTTGCTTGCGCGTCGGCGCGGACGTTGCCGCGCCTGCTTCAGTCCTTCCAACCCCAGTACAACTGCGCCGGCGGTACGTTCCACCACTCCATGTCGTGGTCGATCGACTCGAAATGCGGGGTCAGGAAGTCCTTCACCTTGGGCGAGAACTGATAGACCAAGAACGCGCCGCCGGTGCGCAGGACCGAGTGCGTCGCAGCCGCGATCGCGGGGCCGACGCCGGGGGGAAGCGTCGAGAAGGGCAGCCCCGACAACACGTAGTCCGCCTTCTCGAAGCCGTGGTCGGCGACGATCGTCTCGACCTCGTCCGCCGAGCCGAGCACCGCGAAGAAGCGCGGGTCGGTGATCGTGTGGCGAAGATACTGAATGAACTCTGGGTTCGTATCGATCACCACGAGCTTGGCGTCGGGCGCCATCCGGTCGAGGATCGGGCGGCAGAAGGTGCCGACACCCGGGCCGTATTCGACGAACAGCTTGCAGTTCGCCCAGTCCACCGGACCGAGCATCTTGCGGATCAGCTTGTCCGACGACGGCACGATCGAGCCGACCATGACCGGGTGCTTCAGGAACCCTGAAAAGAACATCTGCCACGGGGACGGCACGCCGGCTGGTCGGCTGCGTGCACGCCGGGTGGCGGTGGTCGAACTGGGCATCGCGTTCCTTACGATCAGGGGTCTCGCAAACGATGGCGAGGCTTTGGCCCTCCCGTCGCACGAATTCCGAACGCGTTTCAAGGGCCGCGGGTTGCATCGGGCGACGAACCGAAGCGGAAGTCGTGTTGCGCCAAGTGGTTCCGGCGACTTTGCCAAGTGTAAGGCTTCCCCTAAGCATCCGCCATGCAGAATGATCGGACTGGACAGATCGCCGTCATTTTCGTGTCGATCCGTAACGACACGGACGCCGCCGGCTATGACGAGGCCGCCGCGGCGATGGGTGCGCTGGCCGCGGCGCAGCCCGGCTATCGCGGCGTCGACAGCGCGCGCGAGGCAGGCGGCATGGGAATTACCGTGAGCTATTGGGCGGACGACGCCGCGGCGATCGCATGGCGCGACCAACCCGAGCACACCGCGATTCGCGAACGCGGGCGGGCACTCTGGTACGACAGTTATTCGGTCAACGTCGCGCGGATCGAGCGTGCCTATCATTGGACACGGCCATGACCGGCCCGATGATCGGCGCATCGACGGACGGCCCGAAGATCGACCGCCGCTTCGCGCTGATGTTCCTCGTGATGCTGACGATCGCCGCGGGAAATACCGCACTGCAATCGGTGCTGCCCGCGCTGGGGCGGTCGCTTGGAGTCGCCGACAGCGCGGTGGCAGCGGCGTTCTCAGTGTCGGCGTTGCTGTGGGTGATCGCCGCGCCGTTCTGGGCGAACCGGTCGGACAAGCATGGCCGGCGCGCGATGATCCTGCTCGGCGTCGGCGGGTTCAGCGTCTCGCTCACGCTGTGCGGCGTGTTCCTGCTCGCGGGGATCAACGCGTGGATCGGCGGCACGACCGCGTTCCTGTGCTTTATCGGCGGGCGGCTGATCTACGGCACGTTCGGCGCCGCCGCACCGCCCGCGGTGCAGGCGCTCGTGGCTGGCGAGACGACGCGCGAGGAACGGACCAAGGCGCTGACATTGCTCGCCTCCGCGTTCGGGCTCGGCACCATCCTGGGGCCGGCGATTGCGCCGTACCTGATCCTCGGGTCGATCGGCGGAGTCGAGATCGGCTTGGCGGGCCCCGCGTTCCTGTTCGCGGTGTTCGGCGTGGCGGTGTGGATCACGGTGCGGCGGATGCTGCCCGACGACAAGATCGTCGCGCCGCACGAGACGCACGGCGCGAGTTCGGCCTACCCGTCGATCGGCGGCGCCCCCACCGGCGCCTCGGTCGCCGCCGCGACCGGATCGCATATCGAGCATGTCGGCTATACCGATCCCCGCATCCGCGCGTGGATGATCGCCGGGCTGGTGATGGGCCACGCGCAGGCGATGACGGGCCAAGCGATCGGCTTCCTCGTGATCGACCGCCTCCACCTCGCGCCCGCGCTCGCGCTCGAGCCGACCGGCATCGTCCTGATGATGGGCGCAGGCGCTGCGTTGCTCGCGCAATGGGGCATCATCCCGCGCTTGAACATGACTCCGCGGCAACTCGTGCTGACCGGTCTCGTGCTCGCGGCGGCCGGCACCGCGCTGACCGGAATTGCGACGTCGCTCTACACGATCGCCACGGCCTACGCGCTGGCGAGCCTTGGCTTCGGCTTCACGCGGCCGGGGTTCACGGCGGGCTCTTCGCTCGCGGTCGGTGCAAGCGCGCAAGGCTCGGTCGCGGGCAAGGTGACGTCGATCAACGGCGCGAGCTTCGTACTGGGGCCCTCGATCGGGGTCGGCCTGTACGAAGCCCAGCACTCGCTGCCCTATCTAGTTGCGGGCGCGGCCTGCGTCGTGATGATCGCCTATGCTTGGGTTTCGCTGCGTGATGCGAAAGACGTTTAAGCTGGGTCAGGCCGGTTACGCATCGGACCTGCCGTGACATGCCACTGCGTCGAGCAAAACCCCCTCTGACCGACGGACGATCCGCACGAATGCGGCGTCCTCATCCAACGCGCGCGCCAGGACGATCCCGCCCTGAATCCCTGCAACCGTGTCTTCGGCGAGGCGCAGGGCCAGCGATGACGGAAGAGCGCTCGCTTCGAGGCAGTGCGCCAAGGCCGATATCCAGCGCGCGAAATACCCGCTGATCCGGACTGCGAAAACATCGCCCGAGGCGCCCAGACCGAGCCAGCCAACGAGGCAGACCCTCCCCCCGGACTGGAAATACACCGTCACATCCTCGATCATGGCGGTGATCGCCGATGCTGGGTCGGTTGCCTGCTCCAACGGCACGAAGATCGTCGTAACGAACCAATCGTCTATCTCGGCGAGGACGGCGTCCATCATCTCCGCCTTCCCGCCGGGAAAGAAATTGTAGAGGCTGCCCTTGCCGAGCCCGGTCGCCTTCGAGAGCGTCGACAGGCTGGCGCCCTCGAAGCCATGTTCGCGAAACACCTCGGCCAGTGCCGGCAAGGCGTCGGCGCGATTGGTCAGGACGCGCTTCGCGGTCAGAGGCCGAGATCGCTCAGCGAAGGATGGTCGTCGGGGCGACGGCCGAGCGGCCAATGGAACTTGCGGTCGCCGTCCGCGATCGCGCAGTCGTTGATCGAGGCGATGCGGCGCGCCATCAGCCCGGCGTCGTCGAACTCCCAATTCTCGTTGCCATAGGACCGGAACCAGTCGCCGGCGTCGTTGCGCCATTCATAGGCGAACCGCACCGCGATCCTGTTGCCGTCATGCGCCCAGACTTCCTTGATGAGGCGATAGTCGAGTTCCGCCGCCCATTTGCGCGTCAGGAAAGCGACGATCGCCTCGCGACCGGTCAGGAATTCGGCCCGGTTCCGCCAGACGCTGTCGTGCGTGTAGGCCAGCGACACCTTGTCCGGATCGCGACTGTTCCACGCGTCCTCCGCCATGCGCGCCTTCTGCGCGGCGGTCTCATGCGTGAATGGAGGCAGTGGCGGTCGGGACATGGCGGCACCTATCGATCAACTTGTACCGAATGGTACAACATGACCATGCTGCGTGCAACGATGATCCCGGTGACAAGCTCGCTACGCCCATCTTCCCACCCGGCGTGAACCGGGTGGGAAGCGAGGATCAATCGTCCGCCTTGTTGGGGAACGCGAAGCCCAGGGGCTGAATGGCCGTCGCGTCCTGCTTCAAGCGGGCGGCCATCTGTTCGTATTCCCGCTCCGTCTCTGGCGTCACGCTGGCGCGCGACTCCTTCAGCGCGCCTTCGAAGTCGGCCATCGTCACGTCGGTCGAGTCGATGGAGCGGCGTAACGCCACCAGGCCGGCGCGGCGGACGACGTCCTCGAGATCTGCACCCGAGAAACGGTCGGTGCGGTCTGCGAGGCGATCGAGGTCGACGTCGGACGCCAGCGGCATCTTCTCGGTCTGGATGCCGAGAATGCGACGACGGCCGGCCTTGTCGGGGACGCCGACATAGACGAGTTCGTCGAACCGGCCCGGGCGGAGCAACGCCGGGTCGATCAGGTTCGGACGGTTGGTCGCGCCGATCACGACGACCGACTGCAACTCTTCCAGCCCATCCATCTCGGCAAGGATCGTGTTGACGACACGCTCGGTCACCTGCGGCTCGCCCGCGCCGCTGCCACGCGCGGGCACGAGCGAGTCGAGTTCGTCGATAAAGATCACGCACGGCGCGACTTGGCGTGCGCGCTGGAACAGGCGGGCGATCTGCTGTTCGCTTTCGCCGTACCATTTGCTGAGCAGGTCGGACGATTTGGTGGCGATGAAGTTCGCCTCCGCCTCGCGCGCGACCGCCTTTGCCAGCAGCGTCTTGCCGGTGCCGGGGGGGCCGTAGAGCAGGAAGCCCTTGGCCGGCCGTATGCCGAGACGGCGGAACGCGTCGGGGTTCTTGAGCGGGAGTTCGACGCCCTCCTTCAGCCGCATCTGCGCATCGTCGAGACCGCCGACATCGGCCCATCGCACGGTCGGCGCCTGCACCATGACTTCGCGCATCGCCGATGGCTGGACGCGCTTGAGCGCCCCAAGGAAATCCTCCCGCGTGACCGACAATTCGTCGAGCACTTCGGGCGGGATCGTCCGCTCCTCAAGGTTGAGCTTGGGCATGATCCGGCGAACCGCCTCGATCGCCGCCTCACGGGTCAGCGCGGCGAGATCGGCGCCCACAAAGCCGTAGGTGGTGCGCGACAGTTCATCGAGATCGACACGGTCGCCAAGCGGCATGCCACGCGTGTGGATGCCAAGAATCTCGCGACGGCCGCGCTCGTCCGGCACGCCGACGACGATCTCGCGGTCGAAGCGGCCCGGCCGACGGAGCGCTTCGTCGATCGCCTCGGGCCGATTGGTCGCCGCGATAACGACGAGGTTCGCTCGCGATTCAAGGCCGTCCATCAACGTCAGCAACTGCGCGACGAGACGCTTTTCCGCTTCGCCCGACACTTGGCCACGCTTCGGCGCGATCGAATCGATCTCGTCGATGAACACGATCGACGGTGCTGCCTTCGCGGCTTCCTCGAACACTTCGCGGAGGCGTGACTCGGACTCGCCGTACGCCGAGCCCATGATCTCGGGGCCGTTGATCAGGAAGAACTGCGCGTCGGATTCGTTGGCGACGGCGCGCGCGAGACGCGTCTTGCCGGTGCCGGGAGGGCCATGCAGCAACACGCCCTTGGGTGGATCGACGCCGAGCCGCTGAAAGAGTTCGGGGTAGCGGAGCGGCAGTTCGACCATCTCGCGCAGCTGGTCGATCGTCTGCGCCATGCCGCCGATGTCGTCATAGGTGACGTCGGCGCGCCGTGCGGCCTGTGGCTCCTCGTATTCGGAGCGGAGTTCGATCTCGGTATTTTCGTCGATGTGCACCACGCCCTTGGGGCTGGCGGCGATCACCGCGAGGCGGATCTCCTGGAGCGCATAGGCCGGCGCGTTCATGAACTGCTGGACGTTGGGCGGCATGTTGCCGACGCGCTGATGCCCCGCGGTCGCGACGATATCGCCCTGGCAGATCGGCCGGCCGAGGAAGGTGCGCTTGAGTGCGTTGGTCGAACCCTGGAGGCGGAGGTTCTGCTGGGCTGGCGCGAACACGACGCGAGTTGCGGGCTTCGATTCGGCCTTTCGCACCTCGACGAAATCGCCAGAGCCGACGCCGGCATTGGCACGCTGGAGACCGTCGATGCGAAGGATGTCGAGACCTTCGTCTTCCGGATACGGACCGACGGCGCGCGCGGGCGTGTTCTGCTTGCCGAGAATCTCGATCACGTCGCCTTCGCCGATGCCGAGCGTCGCCATCAACGCGCGCGGCAAATGTGCCAGGCCGCGGCCGCTGTCTTCGGGACGCGCATTAGCGACCTGGATTTTTCGCGTGGGGATTTCGCTATCGGGCATCTCGACTCCTTCGAACTCGAAGGATCAAATGGGGGGTGCACCACGCGGTTTCGAGGACTGGCCCCGTTCGCGCTTCCGAAAAACGCACAAAAAAAGGGCCGGCCAATGAAGGCCAGCCCGTGAAAGTTTTTAGGAGAGGATGCCTGAAAGGCGAGGTCTTTTTGCGGCGAGACGGTTCGTGTTGCAAGTGCGAAGGGATCAGCTACGATTGCGCTAACTGCAATCGCATGCATGAATGCGTCCAGCGGTCATTGTCACACTTGTCGAGTCGAAAGAGGAATCATGCGCAGGCTGCCGCCATTGGGGGCTATCGAGGCGTTCGTGCAGGTCGCGCGGCTGGGGTCGATCAAGGCCGCCGCTGAGGACCTGGCGCTGTCCGCGCCTGCGCTCAGCCGGCGCGTGCAGAGCCTGGAGCGGTTCATCGCCAAGCCGCTGTTCGCGCGGCGGCATCAGGCGATGGTGCTGAATGCGGATGGTGAGCGGCTGCTCGCGCAGATCGCACCGGTGCTCGACTCACTGTCGGACGCGGTCGAATCGCTGACCAGCACGACCGAGGTGCTGCGGCTGCGTCTCGGGATACTGCCGCTCTATGCCTCACAGAAACTGTTTCCACGTCTGGGCGAGCTTAGGACGTCGCACCCGGAGCTGCATCTCGATATCGACACTGCGGCGCATCTGGTGTCGCGGCTTGGCGATGGACTGGACGCGGTGATCGCGCTCTCGCGCGAGATCGACCCGGCGTTCTACGCGCGGCGGCTCGATCGGAATTCGGTCTATGTGATCGGGGCAAGGAGCCTGCTGGAGCGCGCGGACCCTGTCACGCGGCCAGAACAGCTCTCGACACTGACGGCGCTGGTACACCGCGACATGACGGATACGTTCACCGCGTGGCGAACGGCAGCGGGGTTAGACGATATCGAGCCGCTGGCGATCGATCATTTCGATTCGGGGGCGCTGATGCTGGAGGCGGCCGCACAGGGGCTCGGCGTCGCATTCATGCATGCGAGCCACTTCGAGGATGCGAACGATCCGCGACTGGTTCGGCTGTTCGATATCGAGGTGGAGAGCCCGTACAGCTACTGGTTCGTCTGCCGCCCACGGGCGTTGCAGACCAAGCCGGTGAAGCTGTTCCATGACTGGCTGATACGGACGGTGGCGGAGGTGTGACCGCTACTCCCCTCCCGCTTGCGGGAGGGGTCGGGGGAGGGTCGTGCCTCACTAACCGGACGCCAGTCCGTACGTCGCGCCCTCCCCTAGCCCCTCCCGCGGGCGGGAGGGGAATCCAGCTTACGCCGCGCGAGCCTTGACGATCTTGCCCGGCGTGCGCGGGGGCTCGCCCTTGGGCAGCGCATCGATCAGGTCCATGCCGTCGGTGACTTCGCCCCAGACGGTGTACTGCTTGTCGAGGAAGCGGGCGTCGTCGAACACGATGAAGAACTGCGAGTTCGCCGTGTCGGGCTGGTTGGTGCGCGCCATCGAGCAGACGCCGCGGACATGCGGCTCGGCCGAGAATTCCGCCTTGAGGTTCGGCTTGGTCGACCCGCCGGTGCCGTCGCCGCGACCACCGTCACCGCCCTGCGCCATGAAGCCCGGGATCACGCGGTGGAAAGGTACGCCGTCGTAGAAGCCTTCGTTCGCCAGCTCGGCAATGCGCTCGACATGCTTCGGGGCCAGATCGGGGCGGAACTTGATCGTGACGTCGCCGCCATCGAGGGTCAGCGTCAGCGTTTCGGGGGTGTCAGCCATTCATGTTCTCCTGAATTGATGCGCGGCAGATAGGGAGCCGCACTCCGACTGGCAAATGCACGCGCGCCGCGTTAGGGCCCAAACGCGCATCTTTTAAGGGAGGCAGCCATGAGCGAACTCGAGCTTCCCGAGGTCGAAACCGACACCCAGCCCGAAAACCAGCTCGATCGCGACGACCATCTGCGTCCCGAATTCGTGCGGGCGGTGCTCGATGCGGTCGAGGACGGCGACGACGAGGGCGCGCGCGCGCTGGTCGAGCCGTTGCACCCGGCCGACATCGCCGATCTGTTCGAGCTGACCCCGCAGGAAGATCGCGCGGCGCTGGCGCGTGCGGTCACCGACCTGCTCGGCGGCGACGTGTTCGCCGAGATGAACGATTACGTCCGCGAGGATCTGATCGATGCGCTCGAGCCGCACCAGGTCGCCGATCTCGCGTCCGAACTCGATACCGACGATGCGGTCGCGATCATCGAGGACATGGACCAGGACGAGCAGCGCGCGGTGCTGCGCGCGCTCGACCCGGACGATCGCGCGGCGATCGAGGAGGCGCTGAGTTACGCCGAAGAATCCGCCGGTCGCCTGATGCAGCGCGAGCTGATCGCGGTGCCCGAGCATTGGACCGTCGGCGATGCGATCGACTATCTGCGCGGGCACGAGGAGCTGACGACCGATTTCTGGGAGATCTTCGTCGTCGATCCCGCGCACAAGCCGATCGGCACGTGCCAGCTGTCGTGGATGCTGCGCACCCCGCGCGGGATCGCGATCGCCGACGTGATGAAGCGCGAGCAGACGCTGATCCCGGTCGACATGGACCAGGAGGAGGTCGCGCTGCGCTTCCAGAAATACGCGCTGATTTCCGCCGCGGTGGTCGATCATGGCGGCCGGCTGGTCGGCATGATCACGGTCGACGACATCGTCCACATCATTTCGGAAGAGGCGGGCGAGGATACGCTGCGTCTGGCAGGCGCGGGCGACGGCGACATCAACGAGCCGATCCGGCTGACGGTGCGGACGCGCTTCACGTGGCTGGTGGTCAATCTCGGCACCGCGATGGTCGCATCGTCGGTCGTCGGGCTGTTCCAGGGGACGATCGCGAGCTTCGCGCTGCTCGCGGTGCTGATGCCGATCGTCTCGGGGATGGGTGGCAACGCCGGCACGCAGACGCTGGCGGTGGTGGTGCGTGCGCTCGCGACCAACCAGCTGACGAGTTCGAATACGCGGCGGATGATCGGCCGCGAGTTCCGCATCGCGGCGGCGAACGGCGTGATGCTGGGCGCGCTGATCGGGCTCGGGACGTACGTGATCTTCCGCAACACCGATCTCTCGATCGTGATCGCGGCGGCGATGCTGACCAACAACCTGACCGCGGGGCTTGCAGGCGTGCTGGTGCCGGTGACGCTCGACAAGTTCCGGATCGATCCGGCGGTGTCGTCCGCGGTGTTCGTGACGACGATGACCGACACGATGGGGTTCTTTTCGTTCCTCGGGCTGGCGGCATTGTGGGGCCTGCACGGTTGATCGGCCGGTTGACTGGGGCGGTTTAAGGCCCATTTCCAACGCCATGCCGCTCCACCTCACCAAAGTCGCGTTCGGCGCGGAAAGCGTCGACCACCTCGCCGAGCGGCTCCGGCTGCGTGGCGAAGAGGGGCCGGTGTTCCTGACGACGCGCTATCTGCCCAAGCGGCATGAGGAGGTCGCGGGTCAGGGTTCGATGTTCTGGATCCTCAAGCACCAACTGATCGCCCGCTCGCCGATCCTCGGGTTCGGTGAGGCGGAAGAGGGGCGCGTTGCGATCCACATCGATCCGAAGCTGGTCCTCGTGCAGGCCCGGCCCAAGCGCGCGCATCAGGGCTGGCGGTATCTGGAAGGCGCGGACGCCCCGCTCGATCTGGGGGGCGATGCGACCGGCTTGGACGTGATGCCGCCGGCGTTGATGACGAAGCTGGCGGAGTTGGCGCTGATCTAACATGAGTGTCCGAGCCCGCTTCCCGAAGCACTTGCGGGGCGGGTATCTCGGACCGACCTCGCCCGACTCGAATACCCTTACGGCTCCCCGCTCCCGCCCGGTTTCCCGCACACTACCGGACCACCTGCCGCCGAATCGACACGGCATTTTGCAGGTCCGGTTACCGTCACGCTTCCCAGGCCCGCATTCGTGACCTGCGCGGTGTAGCGCGCCGCGGCCTTGGTCTCCCCTACCCCGTCGAGGTGCACGGTCAGATCGTTGACCGCCAAGCCCGACGCATCGATCGCCCCTGGGCCACTCGTCACCAGTCGCGCCCTAGCCGCGCGGCCTGCAAGCGTCATCTGGCCGGTGCCGATCACCGTCGCGTTCAACTGATCGGTGTCGGCCGCGGCCAAGGCCAGGCTCCCGTTGCCGCTGACCGTCACGTCGACGCGCATCCCGCGCATCCTCGCGATCGTCAGTCGCCCGCCCGCCGCGACACTCGCGGACGTGAGCCCGGGGGTCGAGAGCGTGACGACGATCGGACCGCTCGCGCCGCCGCCGCGCGGTTGCTCGCCCCAGCCGCCGGCGCCCTTGCGAACGGAGAGCGTGGTGCCATCTACGCGGACCGTGACCCCGTCGTCGCTGCGCGACCCCGTGATCGTCGCGCGCGGCGAGCCGATCGTGACGCGGACCTCGAACGGTCCTTCGACGCGGACCCGGTCGAAGCTGCCGACCGAAACGGTCCGGCCGGGAACGGGCGCCTGCGCGAGTACGGGCGACGAGAGGAGCAGCAACGGTGCGAGCAGGAATCTCATGCTCACGATCGTCGCCACTTCCGTGTCGTCACGCAAGCGGGATGGCGTGGCGGATCAGCCGCCGCAGCGGACACGCCCCGAGCCCATCTTCGACGTCGTGCAGCGCGAGTTCGGGCCGAGATCGACATCGCCCGATCCCATCATGTCGACCGTGGCCGCGCCGTTGACGACCGCACGGACGCTGCCCGACCCCGCCATCTCGATCTTCGCCGACTGCGCGCGCAGCTTCGTGCCGTCGAGGTCGCCCGAACCGGCGATCTCGACCTTCAGATCACGCGCGGAACCGCTCGCTCGCGCGGTGCCGGAGCCTGCGATCGAGAATTTCGCATCGTCGACCTGGATCGTGCCGACATAGAGATTGCCGGAGCCTGCGATCCCGCCCGCGAACCCGCCGCCCTCGATGCGATCGATCGCCATGTTGCCTGATCCGGAGACGTTGGCCTCGGTCAGCCGTGGCAACGTGACGAACACCTTGACCTTGGCGCCCTTGTTCCAGCCGAAGCTCGTCCCGGTCTTGCGCCCGATGTTGAGCGTGTCGCCGTCGCGATCGATCCGCAGCCGGTCGAGCTGCTCGCTCGGCCCTTCCGCGCGGATCGAGAAACCGGTGCCGACGCGGACATCGACGTCGTCCGATCCGCGCAGGTCGATGCCGTTAAAACCGGCAACCTGATATGTGCGGGTCGTCCCCGAGCCAGAGGCCGCTGCGGCCGAACCCTCGTCGTCACTGTTCCAGCTGAACGAGCAGGCCGCGAGAGGAATGATCAGTCCAAGCGCAAGAAA
This sequence comes from Sphingomonas sp. CFBP 13728, assembly GCF_014841895.1. Classification (NCBI taxonomy): domain Bacteria; kingdom Pseudomonadati; phylum Pseudomonadota; class Alphaproteobacteria; order Sphingomonadales; family Sphingomonadaceae; genus Sphingomonas; species Sphingomonas sp. CFBP 13728. The sequence goes on from NZ_JACYUS010000002.1 coordinate 485,663, forward strand.
GTTCATCGCATCCTCCTGTGTGTTGCGCGAACAATACACCTGATGCGGAACGCCGCAAGGCTAATTCATGCGAGGCCGCTCGTCGGGGCCAGACATGCTAGCCGCGCTTGCACGGGTAGGCGTCGCGCAGCGCATCGCGCACGACGAAAGATGGCGCGCCGGTCCCCGTCTTCTTGGCACGCGCGTGCAGATACTTTCGGACGGCTGCAGCCACCTTGACGTTCGAGGCGCGGGCCGGGAGCGGGCAGATGTCGCCCGACAGCGAGAGGGCGTCGAATTCGCCGAGAATGTAGCCGGTGCAGAAATTGGCGGAAGGATCGCTATCCTTGCCTTCGCAGAATTCCAGGAGCTGCTGGGTCGTGAGCGAACTCACAACCACTGGTCGATCGGGCGCTCGATCGGCCGGAGCGAGAGTGGCAAGCATCAGCAAGATCATCATAGTCCCTTCGCACAGGCCGGCTTTTCAGCCGGTAGCAGCGCTTACATAGGGCAGCAGGCGCACGCGCGGGAATACGTCGTCGAGCGATTTGGTGTCGGGCAGGATATAGACCACCCCGCCCTTCTTCTGGAACTGCGGGCTGAGCTTGCCGGTGTAGAATTTGGTGCCAACGTTGATGCAGCCGAAGCTGATGCGGTTGTCGTCGGGCGTCGGCGACAGCAGCCGCTCGACGCGGTGCTCGCTCTTGTGCGTGGTGATCACCGCATGCAGCGCGACCGAATTGGCGTAATCCACCCAGATGACGCGCTGGCGACCAAAGGCGCGCCCGAATTTGCTGACGAACCGACCGGCCGGCGTGGTGCGCTCGGCGGGACCGATATCGGCAAGATTCTTTGCGCCGACCCCTGGCGACGAGTCATCGCCGATGCCGACGCCGAGCAGCACGGGCGTCTGGCCGAGAAACTCGCCCTTCGCGCTGAACAGCAGCAGCGACGCGGCCTGCTTGTCGATCACGACATAGGGCAGGCCCTTATTGTCGTGTTCGGCCGTGATCCACGCGAGCATGCGGCTCGCCGGTTCGGACTGCGGGGGGAGCACCAACGGCGCCACCACCGCGGTCTTGGCCTTGGTCCGCGAACGCGCTGGAGCCTTGGCCTTGCGCGCCTTGGCCGCACCCGGCGTAGCCTTCGCCGGAGCGGCCTTCGTCGGAGCCGCCGACGCTGGGGCAACCAGCGCCAGCGTCAGCGCGGCGACCGCGCCCGTACGGCAAACGCGGCGGAACAGCCCCGTGGACCAGATGCCGGGGATCAAGATGCCCGGGATCAAGATGGGCGTGTCCAACAGGGCCGTCCGTCGATGCAAGCGCGTGCGAAGATCGGTTTAGCCGCGCGGCTTGCGCTGGCGCTGCTTCGCCTGCTGCTGGACCTGCTGGTCGATACCGTCGACGCGGCCGGTCAGCTGATCGATGCGCTGGCCGTTCTGCTGCGACTGGCCGGCAGCGGCCTGAGCCTGGGCGAGTGCCTGGCCGGACGTACCCTCGACCGTGCGCAACTGCCCATCGAGGCCATCGATGCGCGTGTTGACCACGGCGATCTGCTCGCGGACGAAGCCCTTCGTGGCGCAGCCGCTAAGGCCGATACCGGCGATGAGGATCAGGGCAACCGTCGGGTATTTCGGGAGATTCGTACGCATAGACTTAACCTTTCCAAACATGGATGGCGTCAGTCAGCGGAGAGACGGCCGAATAACAATCGATATCCGGCGAGACGTTCGCTCCGTGCGGCGAGAGTAGTTCGCGCCGGCATCTACGACTGAATTTCGGGCGTAACGATACTGCCGGTCGTTTTCTTGACCTGTAGCAAGGTTACGTTCAGAAAAGCGCCGTGAACCAGTATTACCTCGCACTATACTTGCGCGTATCCGGCAAAGGACGAGATAGTAGGCGAGAAGCCCTCGGATCGCCCTGCAATTCTCCCCCGCTATCAGGGAGGGGACTGCCGATCCCCAAAACGAAAAAGGCGGCCCCGCAGGACCGCCCCTTCGTCGCATCAAGGAACCAAGCGTTACGCCGGCACCTTGTCCTTGTTGTAGATAGCCGCGGCGGCGCGGAGGATGTCGAGGATCTTCTCCTGCGCCTTGGGCTCGTCGAGCTCTTCCATCGCCGCCAGTTCGCGCGCGAGGCGGCTGGTCGCGCCTTCGAAGATCTGGCGCTCGGAATAGCTCTGCTCGGGCTGGTCGTCGGCACGGAACAGATCGCGGACCACTTCGGCGATCGACACGAGGTCGCCCGAGTTGATCTTCGCTTCATATTCCTGCGCACGGCGCGACCACATGGTGCGCTTGACCTTGGGCTTGCCCTTGAGCGTATCCATCGCCTCGCGCATCGTCTTGTCGGACGACAGCTTGCGCATGCCGACGCTTTCGGCCTTGTTGGTCGGCACGCGGAGCGTCATGCGCTCCTTCTCGAACCGGAGGACGTAGAGTTCCAGTGTCATGCCGGCGATTTCCGAGCGCTGGAGCTCGATCACACGGCCGACCCCGTGCTTGGGATAAACGACGAAATCACCGACATCGAAGGACAGTGCCTTGGCAGCCATTTGGGGCCTTTCCGGATCAGGCCTCACCGCGACGCCTCGACGAAGGACTCGTCGCTGCTGCATCGGGGGAGGGATAGGTCTAACTCACGCCAGGCGCACGACTTCCGTCGTCACGCCCGTCACAGACGTGAGTAGCAGCTTTGCAACAAAATTACCAGCCGCACGTACGCCGCACATGGCAGGCGGCTTGACCTAACTGCGATCAATCAGTCGCCAGCGCCCGGCTCCGGCGAGAAATACTTGTCGAACTTGCCCTCGACGCCCTTCATCGCGTCGGCATCCGGCGGCGTCTGGTTGTCGTTGCGCGTGACGTTGGGCCATTGCGCCGAGAAGGTCGTGTTCAGCTCGAGCCACTGCTCCAGCCCGCTCTCGGTGTCGGGCAGAATCGCCTCGGCGGGGCATTCGGGCTCGCACACACCGCAGTCGATGCACTCGCTGGGATTGATCACCAGCATGTTCTCGCCCTCGTAGAAGCAGTCGACCGGGCACACTTCCACGCAGTCCATGTACTTGCAGCGGATGCAGGCATCGGTGACGACGTAGGTCATTGCAGAACTCCTGGGCCGGATTCCTTTCCGGCGACGAACGCGCCAGCGACTATGCGCGCCTGCCCCTCGCGTCAATCATAGCAAGCCTTCTGCGAGACGTTATCAGGCTTTGTCGCTTCGATCCCACACTGTTCAAGCCCTCCTCCGTCATCCTGACGAAAGTCAGGACCCAGGATACCAAGGACAGCGTCTCGTGGCTCTGGGTCCTGACTTTCGTCAGGATGACGGCGATCGCTCGTGTCGAGCCTCGTCGGTCATTCGGAAGCCGGGTCGCGGACGGTACCGGCCGGCGTCTTCCCCGCAATCAAATCCTGATAGCATCCTTGCGCCTCGGGCGCCGGCCCCCGCCGCGCTGGCAGCGCCTCGATCCGGATGACGCGGACTTGGTCGTTTGCTGCGAAGGTCAGGACGTTGCCAACCCGCACCGGGCAGTGCGCGCGATCGATCGGGCGGCCGTCGATGCGGAGATGCCCCTTCTCGGCGATCGCCTGCGCGGCGCTGCGCGTTTTCGCGAGCCGCACGAACCACAGGAATCGATCGATCCGCATCGCGCCTTCAACCATGGCGGACCAGTGCGGCCAACCCGGCAAAGGCGTTCTGCCGCGACGGATCGATCGGCGTCGGAGCCACAGCCCGGGCTGGCGGACGCCCACGCCAGACCCAGCGCGGCGTGTCCCCCGCCACCGCCTTGAACCCGAGTTCGGTCATCAACCGCTCCAGCGACGCTGCATCGACGCCGATCGAGGTGGCCAGCGCAGGATCGGGCGCGAACGGCGTGCGACCCTGCCGCGAGTCGTGTGCAGCCCGCGCGATGCGCTCGATCAGGTCGATCCGGACCGCCTGGAGTCCGAGCGGACGGAACCCCGCCTCAAGAACCGCACCTTCGCTGCCACGTGGCAGTACCGTCGCCCCATCTCGCGGGGCGGCGATCGTCGTACCGCGGGCTGCCGCGAGGATACGCCGCCACCGCGCCGACTCAGGCTTCAGCAACCGCGCATCGAACAGGTCGAGCGCCCCGACCGTGATCCCGATTTTCCGCAACCGCTTGCGCTCCTCGGGGTCGATCGCGTCGAGCGCAAGCCGCATCGGCAACCGCGGCAGGATCCCGCCAGCCTCCTCGATCGCGCTGGCTACGGCACGCAACGCCGGCGTGGCGTTGGGATCACGGCTCAATTCGGCAAGGTGGACCAGCACCGCGATCCGCCGTTTGAGCATCCCCCCGAGCCACAGCGCCAGCCGCGCCTCGATCCGCTCCCGCGCGGGCTTGTCGAGGCAGTCGAGCGAGCGGTCGAGAATAAGCTTCGGCCGCGCGAACGACGGCCCGGCGCCAAGCTTGGCGACCGGGTAACCCGCCCAGATGATCTGCGCCGCATCGTCGAGCGCGATATCGGCGTCGGTTGCATCGACCAGCGACTGCCCACGCCGCGAACGTTCCCCGGTAAGCCGCTTCTCCGCCGCCGCGAGCAACAGCCGCTTGTCGCCCGCCCGCGCATCGGCCGCGACGGTAAACCGGAACCCGTCGAGCCGACCGATCGGATGGTCCTCGACCATGACCTCGCCCTCGGGCCCAATCACTACCGGCAGCGCGCCCGCATCCGCCCCGATCTGACGCATCAACGCGGTCGTGCGCTTGTCGACGAACCGCTGCGTCAGGCTCGCATGCAGCGCATCCGACAGGCGTTCTTCGAGCGCGGCCGTACGCGCGGCCCAGAGCGTCGGCTCGGCCAGCCAGTCGGAGCGCTGCGCGATATACGCCCAGATCCGCGTCGCCGCGATCCGCCCCGCGATCACCGGCACATCGCCCGCCACCGTATCGAGCCGCGCGATCTCGTCGGCGAACCACTGGTGCGGGATATGCCCCCGCCCCTCGCTCAAATGCCCGAATACCCGCGATACGAACCGCGCATGTGGGTCGAGGCCGACTTTGCGGAAATCGGGCAAGCCGCATGCAGCCCACAGTCGCGCGACCATTGCCGGATGCCGCGCCCGTTCGCGGACCCAGCCCTCCTCGGCCAGCCGCTTCAAGACGCCGAGATCTAGTGCTTGGGGGGCGGCGCGCAAAACGCCGGCAGGCGGGCGCGCTTCGAGGCTAGCCACCAGCGCGTCGATGCTGGAGAAGTCAGGCTCGCCCTGTCGCCAATAGAGGTTCTCGAGCCGCGGAAACCGGTGCTCCTCGATCGCCAGCACTTCCTCGGGCAGGAACGCGCCGGGGCCGTCGTCCGACAGCGCGCCGAACGTGCCATCACGCTGGTGCCGGCCCGCACGCCCCGCGATCTGCGCCATTTCCGCCACCGTCAGCCGACGCTGGCGCTTGCCGTCGAACTTGTTGAGGCTGGCGAACGCGACATGCGCGACATCCATGTTGAGCCCCATGCCGATCGCGTCGGTCGCGACCAGATAATCGACCTCCCCCGCCTGAAACATCGCGACCTGCGCGTTACGGGTACGAGGACTCAGCGCCCCCATCACCACCGCCGCGCCACCGCGCAGACGCCGCAGCATCTCGGCGACCGCGTACACTTCCTCCGCCGAGAACGCGACGATCGCCGAGCGTTTCGGCAACCGGCTGATCTTCTTCGCGCCCGCATAGGTGAGCGTCGAGAAGCGCGGCCGGTTGACGATCTCCGCGCTGGGGACGAGCTTCTTGATCATCGGTCGCAGCGCTTCGGAGCCGAGGATCATCGTCTCCTCCCGCCCCCGCGCGCGCATCAGGCGGTCGGTAAATACGTGCCCGCGCTCCGGATCCGCCCCCAATTGCGCCTCGTCCAACCCGACGAAAGCGACGTCGCGATCGGGCATCGATTCGGCTGTACACAGGAACCAGCGCGCATCGGGCGGCACGATCTTCTCTTCGCCGGTGACTAGCGCGACCCGGTTCGCGCCCTTGATCGACACCACGCGGTCATAAACCTCGCGCGCCAGCAATCGCAGAGGAAAGCCGATCATGCCGCTTGAATGCGCGCACATCCGCTCAATCGCGAGGTGCGTCTTGCCGGTGTTGGTCGGGCCGAGAACCGCCGTGATCCCGTCGTTCGCGCCGTCGTTCATCCCAGCAACATCGGGGGTAAAGTCTGCGTGCGCAATGACCTGCGCAGAGTTTCCTTGCAGATTACGTCCTGCCCCCGTGCAGCCCCATCTCGCCGCAAACTTAGTCGTGCGTACACATCGGTTAATTTGACTTTAGCATGTATCGACCACAACGACGCCTTGAGCGCCGGGGGAACGGCAACATCGGGGCGGGCCTGCGTGTATCTTCGTAACGATCAAGGCTTCGAACTGGCCGGCGGCACGGCGAGCCCGGCATTCGGTCGCGCGCTTTCGCCGCCTGCCGCTGCTCGCGCGCCCTCTCCCGTCGACGTTCTGCGCGATCATGCCGCGCGGATCGACTGGGTGCCCGATCTCGGCCACCGCATCGGCAGCCTCGATTGGTGGCGCGGGCTTGCGACATGCACCGCCTTGTGCGCAGCGACTTGGGCGCTCGCACCGAATTTCAGGCCACTGGTCGGTGCGGCGCCCTCGCCGCTTGCCGGTGCAGAGTGGGAGGAGACGCGCGCGCAGGGCATCGCGCCGCTTGCCCAGGGCGCGACCACCGGGCGGCGGATGGCGGCGAACGATCTCGTCGCACCGCTCGCGGACGTGCCCGAACGCCCGACGCTCGAACTGTCCGCGACGCTGGGCCAGGGCGATGCGTTCGACCGGGCGCTGATGCGTGCCGGCGTCGGCCGGAACGATGCCGAGGCCGCCGCGGCGCTGGTCGCACAGTCGGTCGATCCCAAATCGATCCCAGCCGGCACGCGGATCGCGCTCACCCTCGGGCGCCGGCCGGACCGCACCGTCGCGCGGCCATTGGAACAGCTCGATGTCCGCGCGCGGTTCGATCTCGCGCTGTCGCTAACGCGCGGTGCGGGCGGACTGACCGTGAACCGCAGGCCGATCGCGGTCGACTCGACGCCGCTGCGGATCCAGGGCTTGGTCGGCTCCAGCCTTTACCGCTCCACGCGCGCCGCCGGCGTCCCCGCAAAGGCGGTCGAGTCTTTCATCAAGGCGATCTCGACCCGACTTTCGCTGGGCCGCGACGTGACGGCGGCGGACAGCTTCGACGTGATCGTCGAGCGCGAGCGTGCCGCGACCGGCGAGACGCGGATCGGCGATCTCCTCTTCGCCGGCATCGACCAGGGGCGCCGCAAGGTGCAACTCGTGCGGTTCGCGCCCGACGCGGCAAACGTCGACGCCGACGAAGAGTCCAACCGCGGCGGCTGGTTCGACGCGAACGGACAGACCGAGCGGCGCGCCGTGTCGGGGATGCCGGTGGTAGGTCGGATCACATCGAGCTTCGGGCTGCGCATGCACCCGCTGCTGGGCTTCACGCGGATGCACAAGGGCCTCGATATCGGTGCGGCCTACGGCTCGCCGATCCACGCGATGACCGACGGCATCGTCGCGTTCGCCGGGCGGACCGGCGGCTACGGCAATTTCGTCAAGCTCGTGCACGGTGGCGGGATGGCGAGCGGCTACGGCCATATGAGCCGGATCGCGGTGGGCTCGGGGACGCGGGTGCGCGCCGGCCAGGTGATCGGCTATGTCGGCTCAACGGGCATGTCGACCGGCCCGCATCTCCACTGGGAAGTGTGGAAGAATGGCGCGGCGATCAATCCGCGCTCGGTCTCGTTCGCGAGCGTGGCCGCGCTGTCCGGCGAGAAACTCCGCGCGTTCAAGGCGAAGGTTGCGCAGTTGCTGGCAGTCCGCGTCGGCGGTTAGCGATCACGCGGTCCCGGACCGCCGGACCTAGTCGTGCGCCGATGGTGGGAGAAAATCGAGCACGGCGCCGGTATAGGTCTCGACGACTTCGCTGAACGGCGTTCCCGCCGCCGTGACGAGAAGCGCCCGGTTCTCGATCACATGCTCGGGAATTTGCAGCATCGGCGGTCCGGCGGGGATCGGTGCCCCGCTATCCCAGCCGTCCGGCAACGGCGACCATAAGAGCCGCGCCGACAGCGTCTGGCGTCGAAACCCGAGCGGCTGCACCACGCGTCCGAACGCCGTGTTGCTCGTATCGAGCGCGGCATTCATCGCCGCGGTCAATCTCGACGGAACATACCAGTTGTCGGCTTCGGACAGCACATGGGTGCCGCATCGCAGCCGCACCCTTCGATAGCGGATCGGCTCTTGATCGGTGACGCCGAGCCGCCGCCGCTGGTCCGCCGTCGGCGCCTTGACCGCCGCGGTATCGCGATCCGCGACGATCCTGGTTCCCGGCGCAGCCATCCGGTGGCGCGCGCACCAGTCGTCCAGCGCCAACGTCGCGCTGTCTCGCGTGAGCAGGTCGATCTCCAGCGACTGGAGGGCAGCGAGACTCTCCGCCCTGCCCACGATATCGCCGGGCCATCGATGAGCGGCGGGAGCGGCCGCGGATGGCGTGGCGAGCATCATGGGAAGCGTGAGGACAATCGCACGGTCGATCATGAACCCTCCGAACACGGCGATACGAGCGCCAACTCGCAGCTTTCTACCGTCGAACCCGCCAGGTTGCGAGCATCACCGGGCGATCTATTTGCCCTGTGCCCGCCAGCGCTGGATCGTGCGGCCGATGATCTGGTCCTCGCCGCCGACGTCGCGCCACAGTTCGGAGAACAGCGGGTCGCCGGACGCCGGGCGCTTCGACTCCTCGAGCCCGTCGAACGAAACACGGATCGGGATCGTCACGCCTTCGCCGCAAATGATGCATTCGCGGTTGCGCAGCGCGGGGATCGAATCGAGGAACCCCCGCGCGCCCTCCGGCATCGCGGCACGGACGAACGCCTGGTCGCGGTCGTTGTTGAGGCGCATCGCGATGATCGTGCCGCACTGCGACAGCACGCCTTCCGCGAGATCGGACGGACGCTGCGTGATAAGCCCCAGCGACACGGCGTATTTGCGGCCTTCCTTGGCGATCCGGCCGAGGATCCGGCCGACCGAACTGCTCGTCTCCGCCCCCGCCGGGATGTAGCGATGCGCCTCCTCGCAGACGAGCAGGATCGGGCGCTGTGGTTCGTTGCGCGACCAGATCGCGAAGTCGAACGTCATCCGCGCGAGCACCGCGACCACCACCGAGGTGATGTCCGATGGCACGCCCGAGACGTCGATGATCGAGATCGGCTTGCCGTCGCCAGGCAGGCGGAAGATGCGCGCGAGGAAGCTCGCCATCGTGTCGGCGACGAGCATGCCCGAAAACATGAAGCCGTAGCGCGGGTCCGCCTTGATCTCATCGATCTTCGCCTTGAGCCGCAGATAGGGCGCGGTATCGCCGGCCCGGTCCATCTTGCCCATCTCGGCGCTAATGATCGTCGTCAGGTCGCTCAGCAGATATGGGATCGGCGCGTCGACGGTGAGCTTGGCGATCTCCTGCCCCAGGCGGCTCTTGGCCTTGGCGGCGAGCAGACATTTGGCGAGGATATCCGCGTCGAACTGCCGTGCGGAGCCGCTGCTGGTGAGGAAAACCTCGCAATGCTCCTCGAAATTCATCAGCCAATACGGCATCTGCAAATTCGAGACGTCGTAGATCGCGCCGTTCGACCTGAACGCAGCGGCATATTCGCCGTGCGGATCGATCATCACGATATGCCCCTGCGGCGCCATCTCGCAGATCCGGTGGAGGATCAGCGCGGCACTGGTCGACTTGCCCGTACCGGTCGATCCGACGAGCGCGAAATGCTTGCCAAGCATCGCGTCGACATACAGCGCGGCGCGGATATCGGTGGTCGGATAGACCATGCCGACCTCGATATTGGCGCGGTCCTGAGCCGCATAGACCTGCTGCAGGTCGGCGGTGGTGATCGGGACCACCTCGCAACCCGGCATCGGATAGCGCGTCACGCCGCGGCGGAACTTGTAGAGCCTGCCGGTCAGTTGCTCCTCGTCGCCTTCGCCGAGGAAATCGATCTCGGCGGAGATGCAGGTGCCGGCGGTGTCCTCGAGCTTCAGCGAACGGATGTTGGCGACCAGCCACGTCGTACCGACGCGCATCTTCACCTGACTGCCGACCTGCCCCGCCGCCGCGACCACGGGATCGGTATCGACCGACGCCGCACCGAGCGCGGCGCGATCGAGCAGTACGCGACTGCTGGAGCCGGCGATTGCGAAGACGACGCCGATCGGTGTGGCGGGGCAGCACGATGCAGCGGGGGCAGCCGATGCGGCGGGCGATATCCCCGGCGCGACCATCGGTCCGCCGGTTAACGGTACTGCCCGCAGGAACGCATCATGGCCCGACAAGTCGCTCATTCCGGCAAGATCTCCAGTCATTACAGCGACTGTGGCACCCAAGGCGTAAATATCCGGTGACGACCATGTCGACGATCCGAGCCGGACGACCCCGAGACGATACTTCGACTGTAGCCAATTCTGCGTCCGACGATCGCTACAGTCTGCGCGCGATCCAACCCGCGGCCCAGCCCAGGAATACGGACAGCGCGACCGCGACCAGCCCGTACATCACTGACGAACGATCCGCGGCGCGCGCGACGAACCGCTCGAAGCCCGATTTGCGGATGTCGATATCGCGCACCGCCGCCGCCAGCACGCGACCGTCGCGGATGAGGAACGTCTCCGCGGTAAAGCGGCCGACGGGCACGCGGGCAGGGATCGAGACGCGGGCGCGGTAGAGGACTCCGTCGGTGATCTCGACCGCGCCGGGAGCCTCGTAATACAGGCCGGCACGACGCTTCAGATCGACCAGCCCCTTCTGGAAACGATCCTGCGTATCGACCGGCGCACTGGAAGCCGGGGACAGTTGCAGGCTGTCGAGCCCGAGCTCGTAGATCGCCCGCGTGCGATCGTCGACCAGACGGTCGATCGGCTTGGACGAGGCGATCGCGTAGAAACTGGGCGCGGACCGATACCGCAGGCGCGAGGCGTTGACCCATATCCCCGCGACCTTCTCCTTCTCGCGCATCAGGATCGATTGCGTCGGCCCCTTCACTACCACGACGATTTCAGTCGGATGCTCGTCGCTCGGCAAGCGACCGCCGGGGTAGAGGATCGCGCCGAACAGGAGCAGTTCGGCACCGGTGAAGCTGTACGCGATCTCGATATTGCGTTGCGAGACGTCGGGCACGAGCACGGGCTTGGCCTGCGCCATCAGCAGCGGCGCGAGCAGCAGGAATGGCCAAGGCTTCATGCCACGGCGCTCACGACAACGTGACCGAGAAGATCTCCTCGGGGCGCCAGACGAGACCAAGCAGGATCCGCACGCCGATCAGCAGCACCATGACGGCAAGCGCGAGCCGCAGATATTCCGGACGGAACTTGGTCGCAAACCGCGCGCCGACCTGTGCGCCGACGACCGAACCGAGCAGCAACAACCCCGCGAGGACGATGTCCACCGCCTTGGTCGTGGTGGCATGGACCATCGTCGCGACCGCGGTGACGAACAGCGTCTGGAACAACGACGTGCCGACCACCACCGACGTCGCCATGCCGAGCAGGTAGATCATCGCCGGCACGAGGATAAAGCCGCCGCCGATGCCGAGCAGGATCGTCAATATGCCGGTAAAGAAGCCGAGCAACAGCGGCGCGAGCGGCGAGATATACAGGCCCGACGCGTAGAAGCGCGTACGCAGGGGAAGCGCGGCGACGAGTGGGTGGTGGCGGCGCTTGCGGGCTTTGGGCGGTCGGCCGGTGCGCGCGCGGCGGATCGTGCCAACCGATTCGCTCGCCATCATGCTGCCGATCGAGCCGAGCATCACGACGTAGACGATCGCGATCACCGTATCGATCTGCCCGCTCTGCTGGAGCAGCCGGAACAGCCACGCCCCGAAGAACGATCCGACGACACCGCCCGCGACGAGCACGCCGCCCATTTTCGTATCGACGCCCTTGCGGCGGAAATGCGCGAATACACCCGACACGCTCGCGCCGGTCACCTGGCTCGCGGACGAGGCGGCGGCGACGGTCGGCGGAATGCCGTAGACGATCAACAGCGGCGTCGTCAGGAAGCCTCCACCGACCCCGAACATCCCCGACAACAGCCCGACGCCTCCGCCAAGCAGGATGATGACGAGCGCGTTGACCGACAGGTTGGCGACGGGGAGATACAGATCCACGCCCTCAGCGTTACACCGGATTGCGCGCGCGGGGCTAGGCTGGACAAACATGGATCTGCATCGGCTTGGTCGTGCGGCGAGTGTCAGAAATCGCTGCCGATCGAGAACGCCGGCCCCGAGCCTGGCCGCGCGCTGCCGGCGATCCGTTCGCGCCAGTCGAGCGCGAGGCGGATCGTCCTGCCGGCGACCGGAACGGTGGCGACGATCGTCGGGCCGATATCGAAGCGCTTGGCGCCGCGCTGGGCACTGCCCCAGGCACCGAGACCGATATCGGCGCGTGCACCGCCGAACTTGCCGAGCGGATGCGTGAAACGTGCCGAGGCATCGACGAACGCTTCGACGCCATCGCGCGCGATCGCACCGGTCTGGCCGTACGCTTCGAGGCGGATGCCCGGGGCTATGTCGGACGGGCCATAGCCGGCGATCACCCCGATCGTGGGGCCGCCGCGTCCGCCGTCGAGGACGAAGCGCTGCTCGGCCACCAACCGGACCGGTAGGCGGGTCGGTTGCCATTCGATGCCGAGCGCCGCCTCGCGCCCGACACCCTTGAGGGGTGCGGCAAGGCGTGCTGCCAGCGCAAACCGACGCCGGGTGCCAAGCGCATAGGTCAGTCGGACGCCACCCTGCGAGGCGCCGAGCTGCCCGCCAGAGACTGTGCCGGCAGGGCCGCCGCGGACGAGCAACCACGCGCTGCCATTCAATCGGGGCAAGCCGCGGGCGGCGGCAGGCGGCGCGCTAGGCGACGGGATCGAAGCGGGCCGATGCTCGGCGTCGGGTGGTGAGAGCCGAGCCACATTGGCGTCTTGGAGAGGCGGTTCGACGGCTCTCGGAAACGATACCCTTCCCACGGCGATCGGCGTTGGCGACCCTGCGATCTCGACCACCTGTGTCGAGCGGACCGGTGCCGACACGCTGCGAAAAACCGCGGCCGCAACGTCGGGCACGAGAACCTTTATCAAGCGGGGAACCACGTCCGATGGCGGGATCGAACCGATCTCGGGGATCAGTAACGCGACACGGATCAGCACCCAACCGCCCAGCGCCAATCCGAGGAACCGCAGCGGGCGTCCGCCGGTCATCGGTTTCGGACGGTCTCGGGGGCTCTCATGGAGAAACCGTCGACTGAGCGCACGGCATGTCCGGAAAATCGTGGCGTGTCTTGTCCCACACCGGCGCGGCACCGCGCAGCATGCCGATGTATAGGATCACGGCGCGCGGCGCGGCGACCAGCGAGACGAGATTGCCGACCAGAAACCGTGGAAGCGACCACATCGCTTCGCGCACCCCGTAACTGCGGCCGGTGAAAAGCATGCGGATCGCGAGTCGCCACGCGAGCAGCGCCGCGTTGGCGACCAGCAGCCAGAACGCGACCGACCGAGATGCCGCCGGATAGACAGGGTTCGCATAGGGGGATGTTTCGCCGAAGACCCAGTGGAGCAGCAGCGATCCGCCCCACGCCGGAATGGCGATATAGGCGACCGCGAGGATCACGACCGCCAGTGGTGCGCGCCGGTCGCGCATCCGCATCCAGTGATCGGCAAACGCGCGCGGCCGCCCCCAGCCGGTGCGATCCCAGCCGGCGAGAGCGATACCCGTCATCCACCGGGTCTTCTGGCGAATGGACTCCCTCATCGTACCGGGGAAATAGGCACGGACCGCGACGACGGTGCCCGCATCGTCCGCGGCGACCCGCGCAAAGATGCCCCGCGCGCCGAGTTCGGCGAGGCGCAGGCCAAGCTCGTAATCCTCGGTCAGGCTGGAGGCATCAAACGGGTCTCCGCCGCGCGCCTGGGCGATCATCGCCAGCACGTCGGGCGCGATCGCACATCCGGTACCGGCGAGCGGCATTCCCGCGCCGAGCGCGGTCCGGACGATGATCTGTTTTGCATGCGACTCGGCGAACTCGTCGGCATAATGACCCGACACGAGCCTTGCGCCGCGATTGACCAGCGGCAGCACCGGCAGCTGCACCACCTCGTATCGGTCGATCAGGCTGTCGAAGACGCGCAACTCCTGCGCATGCACAACGTCCTCGGCATCGTGGAGCACGATCGCCTTGGTCTGCAGCGTCTCCCGCGCGTCGTCACGGCGCAGAGCCCGCCACAAGGTGTTGAGACAATCGGCCTTGGTCGTCGGTCCGTCACGCGGGCCGATCACCATTCGGACCCGCGCATCCCGTTGCGCAACCTCCGCGACGGCATCGATCGTGCCGCGATCGTTGGGATAGACGCCGACATAGATCCGGTAGTCGTCGTGATCGTAGCGTGCCAGCGCGGTCGCCAGCATTCCGCCGATGACCGCGACCTCGTCCCAGGCGGCGACGAACACGGCTATCCGACCGGGTCGAGAGGGAGGTGGCAATGTCGCGAGCGTCAGGCGTGGGCGGCGTCCGTACCGAACCCGCAGCACGATGAAGATCACGTCGATGAGCAGATCGTCGAGCCCGCCCAACAACAGCCCGACGCCCGCGAACAACATGGTTTCGCGCGCGAAAACGTCGATCATCCACAACGACTCGGTCACGTGCACCCCCGCTGCATGGAGGTACGCCACGTTATGTCCGTTTCGGATTCATTCGGGTCGGAATCGGATGTTTAGGAAATATCTCTCGCGTCTTGCTGCACGGGCTGAACCTTCCTGCCCGGCGAACATTACGTCCTTGATCCCTTTCCCCCCTTTCGGGATCGGTGCCGACCAATGCCCGGCCCGGCCGCACCGCGGTGTAGCGCGGTGCGGCCTAACCCTCGCAGGTCAGGCTGCAGACGTCATACCCGTAGCTTAAGGCCGATCGCGACCGCCGCCGCCGGTGTTGCTGCCACCGCCGCTGCCGCCGGCCCCCGCCGCGCCGACCGTGCCGATGTTGCCGAACAGATCCTGGAAGAACCCGCGCTGGCGGCCGAGCGTCGGCGTCTTCTTGCCATATGGGCTGATCGAGGCGACCTGCTCCAGACCGCCGCGACGGATCGCGGTGACGGTGCCCTTCGCGTCGAAGCTGATCTGCAGCGTGATCTGCGCGTTCGGGCGCGGGTTACGGAACGCGAGGTTGCGGCTGTCGCGCGCGAGATAATACCAGTCGCCCTGGTCGAACTGTCCGGCAAGCGTCGGCTTGCCAAGCGTCGCGAGCACCGACTGGCGGTTGTCGACGCCCGGCTGGACCGAGTTCACGAGGTCGGTATCGACGACATAGCCCTGGTGCGAGCGCAACTGGGTGCAGCCCCCACTGGCCAATGCGGCGACCGCAAGTGCTGCGGCGAGACCCGTACGGGCGGAAAACACGCTCATATAAACTCCCAACCGGGGCACGCGAAAACACGTGACGGGTCCCACGCGATTGCATCGGCCGCCGATCGCCTCGATATGCGAGGATGCGCGGGCAAACAAGCCGAAGCGCGGCTTCGTGTTGAGGACGATAGATTTTGAGCTGGTTGGGAAGACTGCTCGGCGAGAAGCCCGACGAGGCGCTGCCGCTGTATAACGCCGTAGTCGGCCGGGCCCGCGCGGAACATTGGTATCGGGAGGGCGCGGTGCCGGACACCGTCGACGGCCGCTTCGACATGATCGCGACGTTGCTGGCGATCGTCATGCTGCGGCTCGAGACGGAGCCCGCCGGCGGCGAACCCGCAGCGCGGCTGGCGGAACGGTTCGTCGACGACATGGACGGGCAGCTCCGTGAGATCGGGATCGGCGACATCATCGTCGGCAAGCATATCGGCAAGATGATGAGCATGCTTGGCGGCCGTCTTGGTGCTTATCGGGATGGGCTTGCAGCAGGCGATATCGCGCCGGCTCTGGTGCGGAACCTGTACCGGGGCGCAGCACCGGACGATGCCGCGCTGGCGCATGTCCGCGAGTCGGTGATGACCTTTCATGCGGGGCTAGCTGCGACGCCACTACCAAATTTGTTATCTGGAGAATTGCCGTGAAGCCCGAGTTCAGCCGCCCCGAACGCCTTGACACGATCGGCGAGCGCGAGCGGATCGTCGAGATCGCCGCGACCGAGGACGAGCGCGCGGCACTGGCGAAGCGGTTCGACCTGCTGTCGATCATGCGACTCGACGCGCGATTGGGGATCAAGCGAACCGACAGCGGCATCGTCGTAAAGGGCCGCGTGACCGGGGCTGCGGTGCAGGCGTGCTCGGTGACCGACGAACCGCTCGACACGCAGATCGACGAACCCGTCGCGCTGCTGTTCGTCGACCAACTGGTTTCGGAGGGCGACGAGGTCGAACTGTCGGACGATGCGCTCGACACGGTCGCGATCGAGGGCGGCACGATCGATCTTGGCGAAGCGGCGGCGGATACGCTGGCGCTGGCGATCGACCCGTTTCCAAGGGGGCCTAATGCGGCGGCGGCGCTGGCAGCGGCTGGGGTGATCAGCGAGGCCGAGTTCCGGCCGGCGAATGCGTTCTCGGATTTGAAGGCTAGGATGGCGGGGAAGAGCTGAGCGGTCTGCTGTGTAGTACGCGGCAAGGATTAGCGAATCCATACACCCGCCCCACCCCGGCGAAGGCTGGGGCCCAGTTGGAAAGGAGGGCGTAACGAAGCGTTGCCCTTCGTTAGCGACGTCCCCCAACTGGGCCCCGGCCTTCGCCGGGGTGGGGCCTACTTAAATGGTACGCGTCTGGCGGCGCACTCCCACCCCCTTGTTCTCCCGCGAAGGCGGGAGCCCAGTCTGGGTCCCCGCCTTCGCGGGGAAACAATGCTTTAGTCAGCGTCGGGGCCTAAAGTCGGGTCGAGATCGCGTGGGCGGATGAAGCGGGTCAGGCGAGCCGTACCGGCCGCGACATCCCCCCATTCCCCCTCGAACTGAAGCTCGGCAATGCTCGCCGTCGGATACTTGTCCTCGACCGCGTCGCGCAGCGGATCGGCCCCGTCCGCAACTAGCATCAGGACAAGATCCTCCAACCCGGGATTGTGCCCGACCAGCAACGCGCTCTCAGCCTCGGCAGGGAACCCATGCACCACATCCAGCAACGTAGCCGCCGAAGCCAGATACACACGCCGATCCAAGTTCGGCGCGATCGTCCGACCATAGCCCGATTCGATCTGCTCCAAGGTCTCCGAAACCCGAACCGCCGGCGACGCGATCGCATGATCGAACGCCAATCCCAGCGACCGCATGTGCCTGCCCACCATTGCCGCGGCACGCTTGCCCTTGGCGTTGAGCGGGCGGTCGAAATCGCGCGCGACCGGATCGTCCCAGCCGGACTTGGCGTGGCGCAACAGCGTCAACGTCTTCATGGCAATCCTCAAGCCGGTTCGCGGCTTTCATGCCCTACCGGGACCCGTGAGGAAAGCCGGCTTGCGACTCGGGCCACCGCTTCTTCGAGCGTGACGCGGGCAATCGGGACGCCCGGCGGGAACGCGCTGAGCAACCGCGAAGGCATTGCAGCGGACAGCATCACGAACACGCCGGAGTCATCCGCGCGCCGGATAAGCCGGCCGAACGCCTGCGCCAGACGCGCGCGGACGAGCCGGTCGTCATATGCCGAACCACCACCGGCCAGCCTGCGAGCGGCGTGCAGAACAGATGGTTTAGCCCAAGGCACGCCCTCCATAACTACCAGCCGCAGCGATTCGCCCGGTACGTCGACGCCGTCGCGCAGCGCATCGGTGCCGAGCAACGACGCGCCGGGATCGTCGCGGAAAATGTCGACCAACGTGCCGGTGTCGATCGGATCGACGTGCTGCGCGTGGAGCGGCAGGCCCTCGCGCGCGAGTCGATCGGCGATGCGCCCATGCACGCCGCGCAGACGCCGGATCGCCGTGAACAGCCCGAGCGTGCCGCCACAACTGGCGACGATCACCTGCGCATAGGCGTTGGCGAGCGCACCGATGTCGCCGCGCTTCACGTCGGTGACGATCAGCACTTCGGCTTGGCGGGTATAATCGAACGGGCTCTTCGCCTCGAACCGGGCGGCCGGGCGCAACAAATGCGGCGCACCGGCGCGGGCTTCGGCAACTTCCCAATCGCCGCCGCCGGTTAGCGTCGCGGAGGTGACGAGCGCGCCGTGGGCAGGTTTGAGCACGATCTCGGCGAACGGCCGCGTCGGGTCGAGCCAGTGGCGATGCAGCCCGATATCGAACTCGCGGCCCTCGATCCGGTCGACCGCGAGCCAGTCGACGAAATCGCCGTCGACCGGCCCGCCGACGCGCGCGAGCAGCGACAGCCACGACGCCACCGTCTCCGCGCGCCAGCCGATCGAGGCGATCGCGCCTTCGACCCGCGCTCGGGCCGGCGCGTCCATCCAGTCCGGCGCTTCGGCGAGCACCGCTTCGAGGCGGCGGCCGAGCGTGACGAGCGGGCGGACGAGTGCGTCGAGGGCGGCGGCGGCGGGCGCGGCGGCCTCGATCAGCGTGGCGTCGGGTTCAGCGAGTTCGGTCTCCAAACCGTACCCCGCGTCGCCCGGTTGTTCGGCCCGCGCGTAGGTCAGCCCCCGGACGGCGGCGAGCAGCGTCTCGATCGGCCCGAACGGCGCACCCTCGCCGAGGCGTTGCAGCCAGCCGTCGGACGCCAGCGCCCCCGCTGCGGTCACCGCGTCCGAGATCGCCCTTGCCCCCTGTTCGTCATAGCTGGCGAGATCGGAAAGGCGTGCGGCGAGCCCCCGCCGCCGCCCGCGACCGCTCGATTCGGGGCCGAGTATCCAGCGGCGCAATTCGATCGTCTCGGCACCAGTCAACGCGGTCGCGAACATCGAATCGGCGGCGTCGAAGATATGATGCCCCTCGTCGAACACGTACCGCGTCGGCCGCGTCGCGAGTTCGCGGCCCCGTGCGGCGTTGACCATAACCAGCGCGTGATTGGCGATGACGATGTCGGCGTCGGACGAGGCGCGGGCGGCGCGCTCGATGAAGCATTTCCGGTAATGCGGGCAGCCGGCATAGACGCACTCGCCGCGCCGGTCGGTCAGCGCGGTCGAGCCGTTGCGGCGAAACAGCGTCGGCAGCCAGCCGGGCAGGTCACCGCCGACCATGTCGCCGTCCGCGCTATACGCGGCCCAGCGCGCGACGAGGTGCGCAAGGATCGCCGCCCGCCCTGCGAAGCCGCCTTGCAGCGCATCCTCCAGATTGAGCAGGCAGAGATAATTCTCGCGGCCCTTCCGCGTGACGACCTTGGCTTTCCGGATCGCGGCGTCGGGATAGAGCCGCGCGGTCTCCTGCCCCAATTGGCGTTGCAGCGTCTTGGTATAGGTCGAGATCCACACCGCCCCGCCCGCCTTCTCCGCCCATAGCGACGCAGGCGCGAGATACCCCAGCGTCTTGCCGATCCCGGTCCCCGCCTCGGCGAGGACGAGGTTCGGCGTGTCGCGCATCGCCCGCGGCGCGAAGGCGGCGGTGGCGGCGCCTGCATAGGCGCGCTGGCCGGGGCGTTCCTCGGCGCCGTGGCCGGTGAGGTCGACGAGCCGCGCCTCCGCATCACCCGGCTCGATCGTGACGGTACGCGGGGCGGGTCGCGGCGCATGCTCCTCCCATTCGGGGAGCGACGAGAACAGCCAGCGTTCGTTGACCGCCGGCTTCTTCAGCCGCTCGGCAACGACCGGCGCCCAAGGCCAGCGCAGGCGGAACAGCGATTGCGCCGCCGTCCACGCGCCCTCACGCTCGGGCCAGTCGCCATCGGTAAGCGCCAGCATCGCCTCCGCCGCCCGCAGCAGAAACGGAGCAACCTCCGCATCCTCGGTCGGCACGTCGAGCCCGGTAACCCGCGCAATCCCCTTCGGTGTCGGCACCGCGAACTGCGCAGGGCGAAGGAACGCGTAGAGTTCGAGCAGATCGAGCCCCGACAGATCTGGATACCCGAGTCGCTGCCCGACCAGCGGCGCGTTGAGCATGATGACCGGCGTATCGGCGGCGATGCGGATCGCCTCGCCCCGCCCGATCGGACGCGCGCCGTCCGCGTTCGCAATCCAGATGCCGGCGTGGCTGGCGTGGAGGGCAGGATAGCGAAGCACCGCGCGACCTTGCTGCAATGAGAACGAAAGGGCAACCTTTTGTGAGACCCGAATGCTTCCGAGATGAATGTCGAAGCAATCCTCCCCGCCAGGGGGAGGTGGCGCCGTAGGCGACGGAGGGGGGAGGACACGGAACAGATGTAACCCTTGCCTCCCCCTCCGTCTGGCAAGGGCCAGCCACCTCCCCCTTGCGGGGGAGGATCATAGATCGGCCCCCATATCGGCCGTTACGCAACCGGCACGGTTCACGTGCGTTGCGCACTTATCGATACCGAACTTTATCTACATCAACAGGGACGATCATTATGCGGAAGTTTCTCATGGCGCTGAGCGCGCTCTCGCTCGCAATTCCGGCGGCTGCCGTGATCCCCACGGGCAAAGCCGAGGCGCGCTCGAAGCGCGAATATCGCGGGCATGACCGTCGTTACCGCGCCAATCGTTGCCGCCATTCGAGCGGCACGACCGGTCTGGTCGCAGGCGGCGTCGGCGGCGCGGTGCTCGGCAATGCAGTCGGCGGCGGGCTGCTCGGTACGCTGGCGGGCGGCGCGGCGGGTGCGCTCGGCGGCCGTGCGGTCGACCGCACGATCACCGCGAAGGATCGTTGCCGCTGATAGGTATGCGGCGGTGGGGGTGACGGATCAGAGTGCACACGCTAGTCGCGATGCATCATGACCGACGAACTCCGCACCGCCGCCCTCGAGTCCAAAGCCTGGCCGTACGAGGAGGCGCGCAAACTCCTCAAGCGCTATCCGAACGGCAAGTCGGGCGATCCGGTGCTGTTCGAGACGGGCTATGGTCCGTCGGGCCTGCCGCATATCGGCACGTTCAACGAGGTGTTGCGCACGACGATGGTGCGCAACGCCTTCCACGCGTTGAGCGATACGCCGACGCGGCTGATCGCGTTCTCGGACGACATGGACGGGCTGCGCAAGGTTCCGGACAATGTCCCCAACGGCGACATGCTGCGTGAACATCTCGGCAAGCCGCTGACGCAGATCCCAGATCCGTTCGGTACGCATTCGAGCTTTGCCGCGCATAACAATGCGATCCTGCGCGAATTCCTCGACCGCTACGGCTTCGACTACGAGTTCGCGTCGTCGACAGAATATTACACCGGCGGGCGTTTCGACGAGGCGCTGAAGGGCGTGCTTCGCCACTTCCAGGGTATCCAGGACGTGATGCTGCCGACGCTGCGGGCCGAGCGTCGCGCGACCTATTCGCCGGTGCTGCCGATCTCGCCGACCAGCGGCATCGTGCTCCAGGTGCCGATCGAGGTGATCGACGCCGACGCGGGCCTGATCGCGTTCGAGGATGAGGGCCAGCGGATCGAGCAGTCGGTGCTCGGCGGCAAGGCCAAGCTCCAGTGGAAGGTCGACTGGGCGATGCGCTGGGTCGCGCTCGGCGTCGATTACGAGATGGCGGGCAAGGACCTGATCGATTCGGTGACTCAGTCGTCGAAGATCGCGCGCGTACTCGGCGGCCGTCCGCCCGAGGGCTTCAACTACGAGATGTTCCTCGACGAGAATGGCGAGAAGATTTCGAAGTCGAAGGGCAATGGCCTGAGCCTCGAGCAATGGCTGACCTATGGCCCCGAGGAATCACTGGCGTTCTACGCGTATCGCGAGCCGAAGAAGGCGAAGTCGTTGCACATGGGCGTGATCCCGCGCGCTGTGGACGAGTATTGGCAGTTCCGCGGCAATTATGCGGGCCAGGACTTGAAGCAGAAGCTCGGCAATCCGGTGCATCACATCCATGATGGCAAGCTGCCGACCGGCGAGCTGCCGGTGACGTTCGGGCTGCTGCTCAACCTCGTCGGGGTGATGGGCGATGCGAGCAAGGAGCAGGTCTGGGGGTATCTAGCCAATTATGTGCGGGATGCGTCGGCGGCCAAATACCCCGAGCTCGACCGGCTGATCGGCTATGCGCTGGCCTATAGTCGCGATTTCGTCGCGCCGACGCTGAAGCGTCGCGCGCCCGAGGGGGTCGAGGTCGCGGCGCTGGAGCGCCTCGACGCGGAACTCGCCGCGTTGCCGGCTGAGGCGAGCGCGGAAGACATCCAGAACATCGTCTACGAGATCGGCAAGACCGGCGGGTTCGACAACCTGCGCGACTGGTTCAAGGCGTTGTACGAGACGCTGCTCGGTTCCGAGCAGGGTCCGCGGATGGGGAGCTTCATCGCGCTCTACGGCGTGGCGAACTCGCGGAAGCTGATCGCGGAAGCGTTGGCGCGGTAGAAGGGCGAACTAACAAAGATGCACCACCCCGGCGGAGGCCCGGGCCCAATTGGGGGACGTTGCTAACTGGCTTTCACTCTTCGTTACTGTGCCCTTTCCAATTGGGCCCCGGCCTTCGCCGGGGTGGTGTTTGAGTGGTTCGATCTCGCGCGCTACCTAGACGATTTTCGTAGAACATATTAGCAACAGGCTCTCCTCCCCCGATTCGGAATCCGGCATGTTCCACCAGCCAATCGCCCGTCATCGCCTGTTCTTCGCGATCCGCCCGCCACTCCCGCTCGCACGCCAGATCACCGAGGCGGCAGCGTGGTTCGACGGCCCCGAGCAGAAGCTGCGCCCCGAGCATCTGCACGTCACGATCGACATTCTCGACGACCAAGACCGCGTCTCGACCGCGCTGGAACGCGACCTAAAGGCGATCGGCGATACGGTCGAAGCCGCGCCGTTCGCGCTCCAGTTCGACACAGCGGTCGGTAGCGAGCGATCCATCGCGCTACGTCCGCGCCACAAGAACGCCTCGCTCGCGGCACTACATCAGCGAATCGCAGTAGCACGCGAGGCTGCAGGTTTGCGCGCTCGCGAAGGCTATCGGTTCAGCCCGCACATGACGCTCGGCTACCGCGATGGCCTGCCCTTCACGCAAGCGATCGCGCCGATCGACTGGACCGCGGACGCGTTCGTACTGGTCCACAGCCATGTCGGCCGGACACGCCACGACGTGATCGGCCGCTGGTTGCTCAGTGGCGACGACGATCGGCAACTGGCGCTGTTCTAGGCGCTCGAATTTGCCGAACGCGCGCAACCCGGTAGGACCCGCGAGGCGATCGGTTGGTTCTTCCCTCGTGACCGCGCAGCAAGGAGCGACAATGCGGCTGTTCTTCGATGATGCCCAGCGGACCCATGCACCAGCGTGGGAACTGCACAACGGTGCATTCACGGCCTATGCGGAGACGCCCAGGCGCGTCGATGCGATCCTGCGCGCGCTCGGTCCGATCGAAGTGCCCAAGGATCGCGGCGAGGCGCCAATCCTGGCCGTCCACCCCGCGGCGTATGTCACCTTCCTGAAGGACGCGGCCCGGCTTTGGCGGGAAGCCGGACGCGAGGGCGACGCAATCCCCTACACCTTCCCGATCCGTGGTCGCCGTGCGCTCGACCTCACCCGGATCGACGCGCTGATCGGTGCGCACAGCTTCGACGCCACCACGCCGATCACGCCCGAGACCTGGGCCGCATCCTACGGCAGCGCACAGTCCGCGCTCGCCGCGACGCACGCCGTACTCGACGGCGACCGCGCCGCGTTCGCGCTGTGCCGCCCGCCCGGTCACCATGCCGGCGCAGACTATTGCGGCGGATACTGCCACCTCAACACCGCCGCGATCGCCGCACAGGCCGCGCGCGATACCGGTGTCGCGCGTGTCGCGATTCTCGACATCGACTATCACCACGGCAACGGCACGCAGGACATCTTCTACACCCGTGGCGACGTGTTCTACGCGTCGGTCCACGCGGATCCCAAGACCGATTACCCCTTCTACTGGGGCCATGCCGACGAAACGGGAGATGACGAAGGGCTGGGCACTACGTTGAACCTTCCCCTCCCCCACGGCACGCAGATCGACGCCTTCCGGGCCGCGCAGACCACCGCGCTCGACGCAATCGCCGCGTTCGATCCCGGCCTGCTCGTCGTCAGCTTCGGCGCGGACACGTGGGAGGGCGATCCGATCTCGCACTTCAAGTTGACCACGCCAGATTACGCGGTCCTCGCGCGCGATATCGCGGCACGCAACTGGCCGACCGTCATCGTCATGGAAGGGGGATACGCGGTCGACGCACTAGGCCATAACGTGGCGGCGTTTCTCGCAGGGCTCGATGCATCGTCAAGAACATATTGACGATGGTGGATCAGTGCTCCAATGCTGCGTCGTCAAGATTATCTTGACGGAGAGCGCGCCATGACACCATCCGACGAAACTGATCTTCGCCAGCGCGCCGCCAGCCTTGCGCTGGCGTGGCAGGAGGAACGCACCCCGTTCGCTGGCATGGCACGCGATGAATATCCACCGATGATCAAGGCCGCACATGTCGTCGCCGACGAGGCACGGCTGGCGCTGCATCGCTGGATCGACGCCAGTCGCCGCGCCGGGCTGAGCTGGACCGAGATCGGTGCGCTGATCGGCATCAGCAAGCAGGCGGCGCAGCAGCGCTTCGGCGGGGGCCGTGCCAACGAGATCGAAGACACCGACCATATCGTCCGCCAAGGCGCCAACGCGTTCAACGAGATGGCGATCATGGCGGAGGAAGGCGCAAACGGCCGCGAACTGGTCGGCACCGGCATGTTCCGGCTGATCTTCGTCCAGACCGATCGCGCGTGGGAGTATCGCCGGATGGTCGGGATCGGCCCGGATACCGACGCGATGGCAGTGCACGGGTGGCGGCTCATATCGTCGTGGTTGCCGTTCCATTACTTCAAGCGTCCGGTCGGTTGATGGACCCCGCTTCGACTCCCATCGCGATCGGCACGCCCGCCTATCGTCGCCTGACGCTCGCGATGCTGTTTGCCGGCTTCTCGACCTTCTCGCTGCTCTATTCGGTGCAGCCTTTGCTGCCGCTGTTCGCCGCGCAGTTCGGGTTGACTGCGGAGGGCGCATCGCTGGCGGTGTCGCTCGCGACCGGACCGCTGGCGATCGGCATCCTGTTCGCGGGATTCGTCTCGGACCGCGTCGGCCGCCGCCCGTTGATGATCGCGGCGATGTTCGCGGCCGGCGCGCTGACCTTGGCGGCGGCGGCCGTGCCGGGGTGGAGCGGGTTGCTCGTGCTGCGGTTCCTGACCGGCGTCGCGCTCGCGGGCGTGCCGGCGGTAGCGATGGCCTATGTCGCGGAGGAGGTCGATTCGGGCTCGGTCGGCGCAGCGATGGGGCTGTATATCGCGGGCAGCGCACTCGGCGGGATGGCGGGGCGACTGGTCGTGAGCATCGTCGCCGATCTCGAAGGCTGGCGCTGGGCGCTCGCCGCGGTCGGCGTCGCAGGCCTCGCGATGGCGGAGGCGTTCCGCCGGCTCGCGCCGCTCTCGCGCAATTTCACGCCGAGCGTGGGACGACCGGGCGCACTGCTTCGGAGTGCCGGGTCGCTGTTCACCGATCGCGCGATGCCGCTACTGTATCTTGAGGCGTTCCTGCTGATGGGCGTGTTCGTCACGATCTATAACTATGCAGGCTTCCGGCTGATGAGCCCGCCCTACGGCCTCAGCCAGGCGGCAGTCGGCGCAGTATTCCTGTTGTATGTTCTCGGGTCCGTCAGTTCGGCGAAGTTCGGGACGCTGGCGGGACAGCTCGGGCGGCGGAAGGTCTTCTGGATACCCGTCGTGCTGCTGATCGCCGGCGTCGCGCTGACCGCGATGACTCCTCTGGTGCTGGTGATCGCCGGGATTGCGGTCGTGACGATCGGCTTCTTTGGCGCGCATTCGATCGCGAGCGCCTGGGTCGGCCGCCGGGCGCAAGGCTCACGCGGGCAGGCGGCGGCGTTCTACCTGTTCTTCTATTATATGGGGTCGAGCGTGCTGGGATCGGCCGGCGGGTTCGCGTGGACGCACGCCGGGTGGCCCGGGGTGACCGCGTTCTGCCTGCTGCTGGGCGTGGCGGCGCTGGTGATCGGGCTGGTGCTGCGCACGGTGCCGCCGCTGGTGGTGGAGCCGCCGGTACCGCAGCGAATGCCGGATCCGTGACGCACCTCCCACCGTCATCCCAGCGAAAGCTGGGATATCGTCGTTTGGCACGTGTCATCTGATACGAAGGGATACCCCAGCTTTCGCTGGGGTGACGGGATTTGGCGGGGTGGGTCGAAACTCGGGCAACGAGCACTCGTCCCTTCTACCGCGACGCCACGTCCGTTGCATCAACCGGCGGCATACCCGCCATGCTCTTCGCGACCGCTTCGACCCGCTCCATGACGCGCAGGACGTTGCCGCCCGACAGCTTCGCCATATCGCCATCGCTCCACCCCCGCCGCGCCAGTTCGGCGAACAGCAGCGGATAGCCGTCAACGCCCTTCAGGCCGATCGGCCCCGTCCCCTGGATCCCGTCGAAATCGCCGCCGATCCCGACATGATCGTGACCGGCAATCTTCGCGATGTGCTCGACATGATCGGCGACCGTCGCGGCGGTGACCTGCGGCTCCGGATGCGCCGTGTCCCACGCCACCAGCGGCGCAGGCGATTTGGCGCCATAGACGTTCGCCGGAACGCCGACCGACTTCGCATAGGCTGAGCGCGCAACGTCCCAGGCGCGCCACTCCCCCGACAAGAACGACGGGTAGAAGTTCACCATCACCACGCCGCCGTTCGCGCCGATCGCGCGAAGCAGGTCGTCGGAGATATTCCGCGGAGCGTCCGTGATCGCTCGCGCGCTGGAGTGCGAGGCGATCACCGGCGCCTTGGTCGCCGCCAGCGCCGCGGCCATCGTCGCGTCGGACACATGCGACACGTCGACGATCATCCCGATCCGGTTCATCTCGGCGACCACCTGCCGCCCGAAATCGCTCAGCCCGTTGGCACGTGTTGCGTCGGTCGAGCTGTCCGCCCAGTTCAAGCTCTTGCCGTGCGTCAGCGTCATATAGGCCACGCCGAGCGCGCGATACTGGCGCAGCACCGACAGCCGCCCGTCGATCTGGTGCCCGCCCTCGACGCCGATCAGCGAGGCGATCCGCCCCGCCTTCTCGATCCGTCGGATATCCGCGGCAGTAGTGGCCAGTTCGAACGCCGCCGGGTTGGCGGCAACGAAGCGGCGGACGATATCGATCTCCTCCAGCGTCATCTCTACCGCGCGCGGCGCATCGGCGGGGATGTAGACCGACCAGAACTGCCCGCCGACATGACCCTTCCGCAGCCGGGGAATATCGGTCTGCAGCGGGTTTGGCAGCCGCGCGGTGTCGACCGAGAGATCGACCGCCTCGACCTTCGCGTCGTGCAGCTCGCGGATCTCCCAGGCGAGATCGTTATGCCCGTCGATCACCGGGCTACGCTCCAGCACGCGCGCGACGCGCCGCGCGATCTGCGGGTCCGGCACGGCGGCCGGGCTCGACTGCGCGGCGATGAGCAGGAAGGCGGCGATCATCTCTTGGTCCCCCGTGACGGCCGTTTCATCCTGAAGGAGGTGATCGCGCGCGACAAGCCGGGTACGCCGCGCCGAACCAGCGCGAAGTGGCGGACTTGAAGACCAGATCGACCGAAGCACCCGTCGGAAGCAGTGCCCGGACCAGCGACACGCGCTTGTCCACCGCGATCGCGATCGCGCGGCTGATCGGGATCATGGGGATCGTCTACGTCCACGCCTGGACCGGACGTACTGCCGAGGAATTGGCGGCGGTGGCGTTCAGTTGGCAGGCGGTGCTGCGAACGGTGCTCGGTGAAGTGTTCGGACGTAGCGCGGTGCCGCTGCTCGGGATGATCTCCGGCTGGCTGGTCGTCTCGACCGCGACGCGCCAGCGCTACGGCGCATTCCTGCTCGGCAAGGCGCGAACGATCCTGCTGCCGATGCTGCTGTGGAACGCGATTGCGATCCTGCTGGTGGGGGCGGCGGCGACGTTCGGCGACCTGAAGGCACCAACGCCGACGAGCATCGGCTGGACGCTGAACGAACTGGTGCCGCTCGTCCATGCGAACGACGTCAACGTGCAGATGCCGTTCCTGCGCGACCTGTTCCTCTGCATGATGTTCGCGCCGCTGCTGGTACGCGCGTCGACTGCGTGGCTGGCGGCGGTCGCGCTGATCGCGGTGGTGTGGAGCGTGTCCGGGGTGCACGTCCCGTTGTTGCTGCGGCCACAGATCCTGCTCTTCTTTACCGCTGGGATCGCCGCGCGGCGATCTGGCGTGGCGGAGCGGGTGGCGGGGTGGCCTGTCGCCCTATGCGCGCTGCCATTCGTCCTACTGATCGCGCCGCGGCTGTGGACCGCGCTGCTCGGGAACGCGTTCTTCGATGCACATCCGCATCTGATGGCGGCATTCGACATCGTGTTTCGATTGGCGTCGGCGGTGCTGTTCTGGCGGCTCGCCTGGGCGCTGGCGGGAAGCAAACTTGCGGATCGGTTGCGCGGGATCGAGCGCTACGGGTTCCTCGCATTCTGCGATCACCTGGTGCTGCTGTGGCTGTTCGGGCCGATGATCGGGCTGGCGACCGGCGCGCTGGGGGCGGGGCTGTATCCGGCATATCTGCTGGTCCAGCCGTTGCTGGTGCTCGGCGTCACGATCGCTCTGGGGCAGGTGCTGATGGCGCTCTCGCCGTCAATCGCGCGGGTGCTCAGTGGCGGCCGGCTGGGGCGATCGGCTTCAGTTACCGCGTGACGGCGGATCGAGCTGGTTCACCCATTCCTGGTTATGGACGACGGTCGAGCGCACCGGGCGGCCGGCGGCGTCGAGCCAGGGGCGGTAGCGGAAGCGCAGTTCGATCAGGCGGCAGGTGGTCGCGTCGAGCACCGCGTTGCCGCTGGAGTGCGTGACCAGGCAGTGCGTGACGCTGCCGTCGGTCTCGACCGTGTAGCGTACGCCGACGATCCCGCCCGAGCCGATCACCGCCTCGGCATTGGGAAAGTCCTTGTTCTTGAAGCGGCCTTTCAGCAGGCGGGGCGGCGTCTCGTCGCCACCATCGCCGTCGCCATTTCCGGAGCGCCCGCTACCGGTGCCGTTCCCTTCGCCGCCTGCGCCGGTCCCTGGTCCGGGAACGGGCGCGGTGCCTGTCGTGGCGTCGTTGCCGGGGCCTGGTCTCAGTGTGGCGATAACCGGGGGCGGTGGAACGATCGGGGGGACGATCGGCTTCGGGACGACGAGTTCGGTCGCCTTCGAGCGGAGGTTCGCAGGGGATGACGCGCCTTCGGGACGGTGGCTTTTCGCGGGGCGGGGAACGATCTTTTCGGGCGGCGGGGGCGGCGGTGTAGGGCCGACGGCGAAGGTCTTCAGCGCGTCGGGAATAGCCGTGGGGATGCTGACGCCGAGGCCGAAGATCAGCGCGTAGCCAATGACGGCGCAGAGTAGTGAGGCGCTGGCCGCGGATATCAGGCGGTCGCGCGCGTTCGAGTGGACGCCGTACATACTGGGTAGTTGGGGAGGCGGGCATTGTGCGGCAACTGCGCTTGAGGGCGCACGAACGATCTCGGTACTCCGGACGTATTTGGTACGTATCCGGCTTCGACAGATGCACCTCCCCGGCGCAGGCCGGGGTCCAAGTGGAAAGGTCGATCTAACGAAGGACCGTCCGTCGTTACCTCCGTTTCCCAATTGGGCCCCGGCCTTCGCCGGGGAGGTGGTCACTTTGTGTGAAATAGACCTGGGTTTGGAAACAAAATCGGTTCGGCGTCGGCAGACCTGTACGTTCGGCAGACACTAGAACGGGCGGTGCGACCTACGTCACACCGCCCGTTCTTGGCGCGCGACGCGGGAGTAAATCCCGCGTCGTCGGTCGGCGCTGGAGCGCCGCCGGCCGGCCTTTCGCGTGCGAACCTGCGCTTCGCTGGTTCGCAGCGGCGTGCTGCTGCACGCCTCGCTCAGGCCTACAGCTTCGCCGTCAATTCCGGCACGATCTTGAACAGATCGCCGACCAGGCCGATGTCCGCGACCTGGAAAATCGGCGCGTCCTCGTCCTTGTTGATCGCGATGATGACCTTCGAGTCCTTCATCCCCGCGAGATGCTGGATCGCACCCGAGATGCCGACCGCGACATACACTTCCGGCGCGACGATCTTGCCGGTCTGGCCGACCTGATAGTCGTTCGGGGCGTAGCCAGCGTCGACCGCGGCGCGCGAGGCACCGACGCCGGCACCGAGCTTGTCCGCCAGCGGATCGATCATCGCGTGGAACTGGTCGCTCGAGGCAAGCGCGCGGCCGCCCGAGACGATGATCTTCGCGCTGGTCAGCTCGGGACGCTCGTTCTTGGCGATCTCCGAGCCGGCGAAGGTCGACAGCCCCTTGTCGCCGGTCGAGGCTACCGCCTCGATCTCGCCCGAACCACCTTCGGTCGCGGCCTTGGCGAACGCCGTGCCGCGCACCGTGATGACCTTCTTCGCGTCGATCGACTGGACAGTCGCGATCGCGTTGCCGGCGTAGATCGGGCGCGTGAACGTGTCTTCGCTCTCGACCGACAGGATGTCGCTGATCTGCATCACGTCGAGCAACGCTGCCACGCGCGGGGCGATGTTCTTGCCGTGCGTGGTCGACGGCGCGACGAACGCGTCGTGGCTGGCCATCAGTTCGACGATCAGCGGTGCGACGTTCTCGGCGAGCGCATGCGCGAACGCAGCGTCGTCCGCGACATGTACCTTGCCGACACCAGCAATCTTCGCGGCTTCGGCAGCGACGCCGTCGACGCCTTGGCCGACGACCAGCAGATGAACTTCGCCGAGCTGGCTTGCCGCGGTTACGGCAGAAAGCGTGGCATCCTTGACGGCCTGACCGTCATGTTCGACCCAAACCAATGTCTTCATGACAAAACCTTTTCCAAAATTCCGTTCGGGCTGAGCGAAGTCGAAGTCCCCTTGCTTGGGGCATACCCTTCGACTTCGCTCAGGGCGAACGGATGATTACTTGGCGACGCCCATTTCCTTGAGCTTGCCGACCAGCGCGTCGACATCGGCGACCTTGATCCCGGCCGAGCGCTTGGCGGGCTCAACCACCTTCAGCGTGGTCAGGCGCGGCGTCACGTCGACGCCGAAATCGGCGGGGGTCTTCTGCGCCATCGGCTTCGACTTCGCCTTCATGATGTTCGGCAGCGACGCGTAACGCGGCTCGTTGAGGCGGAGATCGGTGGTGATGATCGCGGGCAGCTTGAGCGTGTCCGTCTCCGCGCCGCCATCGACTTCGCGGGTCACGTTGACCGAACCGTCGACGATCTCGACCTTCGATGCGAACGTGCCCTGGCCCCAGTTCAGGAGGCCGGCGAGCATCTGCCCGGTCTGGTTGTTGTCGTCGTCGATCGCCTGCTTGCCGAGGATCACGAGGTCGGGCTTTTCCTCCTCGACGATCTTGGCGAGGATCTTGGCGACGCCCAATGGCTCGACCTTGGTCTCGCTGACGACGAGGATCGCGCGGTCTGCACCCATCGCGAGCGCGGTGCGCAGCGTTTCCTGCGATTTCTGCTCGCCGATCGAGACGACGACGATCTCGGTCACGCCCTTGTCCTTGAGACGAATCGCTTCCTCGACCGCGATCTCGTCGAACGGGTTCATGCTCATCTTGACGTTCGCCAGATCGACGCCCGTTCCGTCCGCCTTCACGCGGGGCTTCACGTTGTAGTCAAGCACGCGCTTGACCGGCACCAGCACCTTCATCGGGGTTCCTTCCAAGGTCGATATCGTCTTTTCGCCTTACGGCGTTGGCCGGACAGATGGCCGTTTCGAGCCGTTTTCGCAAGTGCGGTACGGAATCATCGCTGTGCCGTAGCGTCACGACGAGATGGCGGCCGGACCAGCCGTAATTTCAGCGAATTCTCCCCCGACAGGGGGAGGTGGCTGGCGCTTGCCAGACGGAGGGGGAGGACAGGAAAACCTCGGTTCCGTGCCCTCCCCCTCCGTCACCTTCGGTGCCACCTCCCCCTGGCGGGGCAGGATCGTGAAGCTGGCATCCAACCCAACGAAAAAGGGCCCGGACGTTTCCGCCCGAGCCCCGTTTTTCGCAGAATCAGTATGCGTGGTCAGTCGCGATTATGCCGCGACCTTCTGCACCTCTGCGACGATCTTCTTCGCGGCATCGCCGAGGTCGTTCGCAGGCACGATCGCCAGACCGGAGTTCGCGAGGATCTCCTTGCCCTTCTCGACATTCGTGCCCTCGAGGCGGACGACGAGCGGCACCGAGAGGTTCACTTCCTTCGCCGCGGCGACGATGCCGTCGGCGATGATGTCGCACTTCATGATGCCACCGAAGATGTTGACGAGGATGCCCTTCACGTTCGGATCCGCGAGGATGATCTTGAACGCCGCGGTCACCTTCTCCTTGTTGGCGCCGCCGCCGACGTCGAGGAAATTGGCCGGGAACATGCCGTTCAGCTTGATGATGTCCATCGTCGCCATCGCCAGGCCGGCGCCGTTGACCATGCAGCCGATGTCGCCGTCGAGCTTGATGTAGGCGAGGTCGTACTTCGACGCTTCGAGCTCGGCGGGATCTTCCTCGGTTTCGTCGCGCAGTTCGAGCAGGTCCTTGTGGCGGAACAGCGCGTTGCCGTCGAACGCGACCTTCGCGTCGAGCACCATCAGCTTGCCGTCATTGGTGACCGCGAGCGGGTTGATCTCGATCTGCTCGGCATCGGTGCCCATGAACGCGTCATACAGCTTCGACGCGGTGTTCGCAGCCTGCTTGGCGAGATCGCCGGTGAGCTTCAGCGCGGCAGCGACGGCACGGCCGTGATGCGGCATGAAGCCGGTCGCCTGGTCGATGTCGATCGACTGGATCTTCTCAGGCGTGTCGTGGGCGACCGCCTCGATATCCATGCCGCCTTCGGTCGAGACGACCATCATCACCCGGCCGGTGGTGCGGTTGAGCGTCAGCGCGAGGTAGAATTCCTTGTCGATGTCGACGCCGTCGGTGACGTACAGGCGATTGACCTGCTTGCCCGCGTCACCCGTTTGAATGGTGACGAGCGTGTTGCCGAGCATGTCGGTCGCTGCCGCGCGAACCTCGTCCTCGGTCTTGGCGAGGCGGACGCCGCCCTTGGCGTCGGGGCCGAGCTCGACGAACTTGCCCTTGCCGCGGCCGCCGGCGTGGATCTGCGCCTTGACGACATAGAGCGGTCCGGGAAGCTTCTTCGAGGCTTCGACAGCCTCCTCGACGGTCAGTGCCGCGAAACCGGCAGGCACGGGGACGCCGAACTTGGCCAGCAGTTCCTTGGCCTGGTATTCATGGATGTTCATCGGGAAGGCTCCACGCAATTTTTAGGAAACTCGGGAATTGGTTCGGCGTAAAGCACAGGGCGCGCGGCAAATCCACCCTTAAGGCATTTGCAGTTGCGTCTCGTTTGCAGCAAGGCGGTTTGCGCGCGGAATTAACTCGGTTTCCACTAGGACAATTCGCCTTTTGCCGTGGCGCTTTACCGCCCCTATATGACGTACATGGCGAACTGGCTCGGCATCCTCCTGTTCCTCGGTACCGTGATCGGCATGGAAGCGTTCGCCTATGCCGCGCACCGCTGGATCATGCACGGCTTCGGCTGGTTCCTGCACGAGAGTCACCACCGCGCGCGTCACGGTAATTGGGAACTGAACGACCTGTATGCGGCGATCTTCGCGGTGCCGTCGTTCGTGTTGTTGCTGGGCGGCGTGCAACTCGGCTGGTGGCCTGGGTTCGCCTGGATCGGTGCGGGAATCGCCGCCTATGGCGCGATCTATTTCGGGTTCCACGACGTGATCGTGCACCAGCGGATCCCGACCCGGTATCTGCCCAAGTCGAAGTACATGAAGCGGATCGTCCAGGCGCACCGCTTGCATCATGTCGTCGAGACCAAGGAGGGCAATGTGAGCTTCGGCTTCCTCGTCGCGCCAAGGCCGGAGGATCTGAAGGCCGAACTCAAGCGACGCTCGCGTGCCGGTATCCGTGCCCCGGTCCAGCCGCGCTCCGCCAAATCCCAAGCCGCCGAATCGTAAGGCGTTTGGAGAATGGTAACCACTTGGGGAGCAGTGTTCCGGACATGACACAGCCCGTCCCCATCCCCCCCGCCGAACCGACCGGCGAGGAGCTCCGTCAGGCGCTACGCAAGGCCGTCAAGATGCGCGCGCATCTGCGCGATCGGGGTCAGACGCGATTCGAGATCGAGGTGACGGATTTGTCGCTCTCGGGGTTTCGCGCGGAGACGAGCTTCACCTTGTGGCCCGGGACGGTGGTGTGGCTGACGCTGCCGGGGTTGGCGGCGCTCGAAGCAGTGGTCGCGTGGCGTGACAAGTTCAAATATGGCTGCGCGTTTGCCAAGCCGCTGCACCCGGCGGTGTTCGAGCATATCGTGGCGCTAAGCCAGCGATAGACGCGGCAACGCCGGTGCGCACGCGTAGCGGTGCGCAATCGCAGGCTCGGCCGGTGGATCGCCAAGGCGAACCCATCCGACGGCGGCTTTGCCGACCGTAAACCGCTTCAACATGTTTTACTGCGAACGGTAGCACCACGTCGGCAAAGCCGCCGTCGGTCGGTTCGGCATTACCGAACCGCCGGCCGAGTCGGACGCTGCCCGCTATGCGAGCATCGGCGCGGGCTGGCCGCGCCTGCGTCCGTCAGTCAAACAAGCTCGATACGCTCGTCTCGTCCGCAATCCGCTTGATCGCCTCGCCGAGCAGCGGCGCGATCTGGAGGTGGCGGATCTTGCCGTGTGCGCCCTTGATCACCTCGTGATTCCCGATCGAGTCGGTGATCACCAGCTCGCGCAGTTCCGATCCTTCGACACGGGCCACAGCGCCACCCGAGAGAACACCGTGCGTGACATAGGCCACGACATCCTCTGCCCCCGCTTCCTTCAGCGCAGCGGCCGCGTTGCAGAGCGTGCCCGCCGAATCGACGATGTCGTCGATCAGGATGCAGAAGCGTCCCTCGACTTCACCGATGATGTTCATCACCTCCGACTCGCCAGCGCGCTCGCGGCGCTTGTCGACGATCGCGAGCGGGGCGTTGTCGAGTCGCTTGGCGAGCACGCGCGCGCGCACCACGCCGCCGACGTCCGGCGACACGACCATCAAGTTCTTGCCCTTGAACCGTGCAAGGATATCCGCGGACATCACTGGCGCCGCGTAGAGGTTGTCAGTCGGGATATCGAAGAAGCCCTGGATCTGGCCGGCATGCAGATCGACCGACAGCACGCGGTTCGCACCGGCAACGGTGATCAGGTTCGCGACCAGCTTGGCCGAAATCGGCGTGCGCGGGCCTGGCTTCCGGTCCTGCCTTGCGTACCCCATGTACGGGATCACCGCGGTGATGCGCCGCGCCGACGCACGCTTCAGCGCGTCGATCATGATCAGCAATTCCATGAGGTTGTCGTTGGCGGGATAGCCGGTCGACTGGATCACGAACACGTCCTCACCGCGGACGTTCTCGTTGATCTCGACGAAGACCTCCTCGTCGGCGAAGCGGCGCACGCTCACGTCGGTCAGCGGGATCTCGAGATAAGCGGAGATCTCCTGCGCGAGTGGCAGGTTCGAATTGCCGGTCATCAGTTTCATGAAAGTCTTCCCCGCTCGATCACGCGCACCCCTTAGGCGCACGAATCGTGTCGTGGAAGGGTTTGCCCGTCGCCGCGCCGCTCCGTACAGCGGCGGGATGACCGTGATCACCCGTTTCGCCCCCTCGCCCACCGGCCGGCTGCATGTCGGCAATATCCGCACCGCGCTCCACAATTGGATGTTCGCGCGCGCGCAGGGCGGCAAGTTCGTGCTCAGGATCGACGACACCGATCCCGAACGCAGCGAAGAGCGCTTTGTCGACGCGATCCGTGCCGATCTGGACTGGCTCGGGATGACGCCCGACGCGGAGGAGCGGCAGTCGGCACGGTTCGCGCTGTACGAGGCGCGGTTCGCCGCACTGGTCGCGAGCGGCCACGTGTATCCCGCGTACGAGACGACGCAGGAGCTCGACCTCAAGCGTAAGATCCAGGCGGGGCGCGGGTTGCCGCCGATCTATGACCGCGCGGCGCTGGCGTTGGACGACGATGCGCGGGCGAAGCTCGAGGCGGACGGCGTGCAGCCGCACTGGCGGTTCAAGCTCGATCACGACTCGGCGATCGCGTGGGACGACCTGATCCGCGGCGTGGCGCATTTCGAGGCGAAGACGATGAGCGATCCGGTCATCCGGCGCGCGGACGGGTCGTGGCTGTATATGCTGCCGTCGGCGATCGACGATGCCGAGATGGGCGTGACTCATGTGGTGCGCGGCGAGGATCATGTGTCGAATACCGCGCTCCAGTTGCAGATGTTCGCCGCGCTCGGCGTCGCGCCGCCGCGGTTTGCGCACGAGGCGTTGCTGACCGGTGCGGAGGGCAAGCTGTCGAAGCGGCTCGGGTCGCTCGGCGTCGATCATTTCCGCGAGGTCGGGATCGAGCCGCAGGCGGTGCGCGCGCTGCTCGCGCGGATCGGGACGAGCGACCCGGTCGAGCCGATCGCCGACGCCGCGCCGCTGATCGCGGGGTTCGACTTTGCGCGGTTCGGGCGCGCGCCGGCGCGATTCGACGAGGCGGAACTGGCGGCGTTGAATGCGCGGATTTTGCATGCGCTGCCGTATGAGGCGGTGGCCGCGCGGTTGCCCGAGGGCATGGATGTGGCGGCTTGGGAGGCGGTGCGGCCGAACCTGGTGACGCTAGCCGACGCGACGGATTGGTGGGGGGTGATCGAGGGGCCGGTTGCGATCGAGGGCGACGTCGATGCGGCGTATCTCGATCAGGCGTTGGCGGCGGCTGGGGAGATCGACTGGTCGAGCGATCCTTGGCACGCGCTGACGGCGCGGTTGAAGGCGGAGACTGGGCGTAAGGGCAAGGCGTTGTTCCTGCCGTTGCGGCGCGCGCTGACGGGGCGTGATCATGGGCCGGACATGGCGGCGTTGCTGCCCTTGATCGGGCGCGAGCGGGCGTTGGAGCGGTTGGCGGCGCGCTGAGCTGGCGTTCCTGGAGGCCCGGTCCCTAAGAGAGCATGTTCTCCCGCGAAGGCGGGAGTCCAGTCTGGGCTCCCGCCTTCGCGGGAGAACAAGGAAGGGCGGGCTGCAGCCGATCCGATCGTAATAACTATACTTCGCCGCGGTCACTTTAGCTGCGGTCGAAAGAAGCGTTCCACCTTCCCCAACGCCGCCACCCCGGCGGAGGCCGGGGCCCAGTTGGAAAGGTCGCAGTAACGTAGCGCCGGCTTCAGTTAGCAATGTCCCCCAACTGGACCCCGGCCTCCGCCGGGGTGGTGGCGGTGGGACTGAGAACGCTGCAAAACTGATCGGTTGGTGCGTCGAACCATTCCGGCTGATCGAGCAAATCGCGATCGTATTCGACGCCGACGAAACGTCGATAAAATAGCGCCCAAGACATTCCCTCACCGCCCCTCCAAACCTCTTGCCTCCGAAATGTAATGATGTACCATCCCAACCGGCGGTACCTATCTCGCCGCCATCCTCGAGGAGATGCGAAGGAGACGGTAATGTACGCGGATCGACTGAACCGGACGGGCGGATTCAATCCCGGGAGCCTTGGCGTCGCACTGGCGATCAACAGCGCGGTGATCGGAGCCTTGTTCTTTGCAACGCCTCACGTGCTGCCCTTCATGCCCGACAAGCCGCTCGTCACCTATGTCCCGTACACCCCGCCCCCGCCGCCCGAGCCAACCCCGCCCGCCGATCCGCTGATCCGCCAGCAACCGCGCCCTGCCCCGCGTCCCGATGCGCCAATCCCGCAGGTACCAACGCAGACCGATAACGGCTTTACGGTCGCGCCCGATCCGCTCCCCTACACGCCGCCGATCGGAGTCGAAGGCACGGGCACCGGGACCGTCGCGGTCGATACGCCGAAACTGCCGCCGCTGTTCGTCCAGCCCGGCATCGACCCGCGCTACGCCGCCGAGTTCCAGCCGAGTTACCCGTCCGAGGAACGCCGCGCCGAGCGCGAGGGCCGGGTCGTGGTGCGCGTGCTGGTCGGCGTCGACGGTCGCGTGAAACAGATCGAGCGGGTCAGCGCGACCACCGACGCGTTCTACCGCGCGACGTTCGACCGCGCGCTAGCAAAATGGCGGTTCAAGCCGGCGACACGCGACGGCGTTCCGGTCGAGGCATGGCGGTCGATGGCGCTGACGTTCGTGCTCCAGAACTGAAGCTTGCGAGGTACGGGGCTGGCCTAGCCGGCTCCGTCCCCCTATCTTGGCGCGCATGGGCTTTTTCAGTCGTTTCACGCCGATCGTCGCCTATCGCGACCTGCGGCTCTTCCTCAGCCAGCGCCGGCCGTACGAGCTCATCTTTCTCGTGGCGGCGCTCTGCGTCACCAGCTTCCTGATCTACGCGTTCATGAAGGATTCGTACGTCGAGAAGGAATACCGGCCGAAGATCATCTACGTCGAGCAGTGGCCCGCGGATCGCACCGATGCGCAGATCATCGCACAGCAGAAGATCGATGCGCCGATCAAGGCCAAGGCGCTCGCCGAGCAGAAGGCCCGCGAGGATGCACAGCGCGCGTCGTTCAAGCGGCTGGACGACAAGCTGAAGGCCATGGGGATCTGACCCAGGCTGACGCGCGTTGGATGGGTACCGCGCTGGCACTGGCCGAGCGCGGCCGAGGACGGACTGCGCCCAACCCCAATGTCGGTTGCGTTGTCGTGCGCGAAGGCCGGGTGGTCGGGAGCGGCTGGACGCAGGTCGGCGGACGTCCGCATGCCGAGGCGATGGCGCTGGCCGAGGCTGGCGCGAAGGCTCGGGGAGCTACGGCCTACGTTACGCTCGAACCGTGTGCGCATCAGTCTCCACGTGGACCGGCGTGTAGCGGGTTGCTGATCGAGGCAGGCATTGCGCGTGTCGTCGCCGCCCTCGAAGACCCCGACGCACGAACGGCGGGCCAGGGGTTTGCCCGGCTGGAGGCCGCTGGCATTGCGGTGACGCGCGGTGTTCGCGTGAACGAAGCCAGACGTTCGATGGCCGGCTTTCTCACCCGCCAAGCGCTCGATCGCCCGCACGTCACCCTGAAGCTTGCGACCTCGCTCGACGGCTGCATCGCGATGCCGGACGGCTCGAGTCGTTGGATCACCGGCCCGCAAGCCCGCGCCCACGCGCATCTCGAGCGGAGTCGGC
Organism: Sphingomonas sp. CFBP 13728; assembly: GCF_014841895.1. NCBI lineage: Bacteria > Pseudomonadati > Pseudomonadota > Alphaproteobacteria > Sphingomonadales > Sphingomonadaceae > Sphingomonas > Sphingomonas sp. CFBP 13728. The sequence continues at coordinate 524,762 of NZ_JACYUS010000002.1, forward strand.
ACGAAGCGATCCTCGTCGGGCGCGGCACGTATGATGCCGATGCGCCGCGACTCGACGTGCGGGTACCGGGGCTGGAAGCTCGCGGTTCGATGCGCGTACTTTTATCCGCGACCGTCCAAGACCTGCCCGGATGGACCGTCATCGCCGCTCCGCACGACATCGCCACCCTCCCCCGCGTCGACCACATCCTCGTCGAAGGCGGCGCGGCCGTAGCGTCGGCATTCCTCGCGGCAGATCTGGTCGACCGGCTTCTTCTCTACCGCGCACCGATCCTGATCGGCGGCGGCAAGCCCGCACTCCGCGACATCGGCCTCACGGACCTGACTAAAGCACATGGTCGCTGGGTAATCGTCGATGCGCGGCAACTTGGCATGGACCGGCTCGAGGTCTACGAGCGCGAACGAAACGAGGCATAATGTTCACCGGAATCGTCACCGACATCGGCACTGTCACAACCGTGGAATCGCCCGGCGATACGCGTGTAGTCGTGAGCACCGCCTATGATACCGCCACTGTCGATCTCGGCGCGTCGATCTCCTGCTCGGGCGTCTGCCTGACCGTGGTCGACAAAGGCCCCAACTGGTTCGCGGTCGACGTCTCGGGCGAGACGATTAGCCGCACTGCCAAGGACCAATGGACCGAGGGTCGCAAGTTCAACCTCGAACGCGCGATGAAGCTCGGCGACGAACTCGGCGGCCATATCGTCACGGGCCATGTCGACGGCCTCGGCACCATCGTAGCGTTGGCGGAAGAAGGCGGATCGCACCGCGTCACGATCCGCGCAGGGGCCGACATCGCGCCGTTCATCGCACCCAAGGGATCGGTGACGGTCGACGGCGTTTCGCTCACGGTAAACAGCGTTCAAGACATCGATGGGGAGGTCGAGTTCGGCCTCAACATCATCCCGCATACCTGGGCGGTCACGACGCTCGGGACGATCCAGATGGGGCAGTCGGTCAATATCGAGATCGACGTCCTCGCCCGCTATCTCCAACGCATGGAGCATTACCGTGTCAAAGCCAGCTGAACTCGCCCGTCTCAAGCACGGTTACCTCTCCAGCCCCGAAGAGATCATCGACGAGGCGCGCAACGGCCGGATGTTCATCCTGGTCGACGACGAGGATCGCGAGAACGAGGGCGACCTCGTCATCCCAGCGCAGATGGCGACGCCGGAGAAGATCAACTTCATGGCGAAGTTCGGTCGCGGGCTGATCTGCCTCGCGCTGACCAGGGAGCGGACCGAGGAACTCGGGCTCGAGCTGATGAGCCGCAACAACGGCACCCGGCACGAGACCGCGTTCACCGTGTCGATCGAGGCGCTCGAAGGCGTCACCACCGGCATCTCGGCCGCGGATCGCGCGCGGACCATCGCGGTCGCGGTCGATGCGACCAAGGGCAAGCCGGACATCGTCACCCCCGGCCATGTCTTCCCGCTGGTCGCACGCGACGGCGGCGTGCTGATCCGCGCCGGCCATACCGAGGCGGCGGTCGACGTCGCACGGCTGGCCGGGCTCAACCCCTCGGGCGTGATCTGCGAGATCATGAACGAGGACGGCACGATGGCGCGGATGGACGATCTTGTCACCTTCGCGCAGTTCCACAACGTCAAGATCGGCACGATCCGCGATCTAATCGCCTATCGCCGCCGCCACGATCACCTCGTCGAGAAGCGCGCCGAGGCCAAGTTCACGTCCGAATGGGGCGGCGACTGGAGCGCGCTGACATTCTGGAACAAGGCGACCGGCACCGAGCAGGTCGCACTGGTCAAGGGCAAGATCGACCCCGCCAAGCCGACGCTGGTCCGCATGCACGCGCTGTCGCCATTTGCGGACATCTTCGGCGAATCGGGCGAACGCGGCCGCATCCTCGCACGCTCGATGCAGATGATCGCGGACGAAGGCGCCGGCGTGATCGTCGTCATCAACCGCCCGCGCAGCAACACCTTCACCTCGGCGGTGATGAAGAAGGCGGGTGCGGAGATCACGCCGGACATGGAGGAACTGCGCGACTACGGCGTCGGCGCGATGATCCTGACCGAACTCGGCGTCCACGACATGGTGCTGATCACCAACACGCATCACACGCTGGTCGGCCTCGACGGCTATGGCCTGTCGATCGTCGGCGAGCGCCCGATCGCGTCCCTGAACACCGAAAAGAGCAACTGATGGCGCATCTCCTCATCGTCGAAGCCCGGTTCTACGATCACCTCAACGACCTGCTCGTCGAGGGCGCGAAGGCCGCGATCGAAGCCGCCGGCCACACTTACGAGACGATCACCGTGCCCGGCGCGCTCGAAGTCCCCGGCGCGATCGCGCTGGCGGCCGAGAGCGAGACGTTCGACGCGTATGTCGCGCTGGGCGTCGTGATCCGCGGCGAGACCTATCATTTCGAGATCGTCGCGGGCGAAAGCGCACGCGGGATCATGCAGCTGACGATGGACGGCCTGGCGATCGGCAACGGCATCCTGACCACCGAGAACGAGGCGCAAGCCCTGACCCGCGCAAAGCCCACCGAAGGCGACAAGGGCGGCGGTGCAGCCAACGCGGCGCTGGCGATGCTGGCGCTCAAGGACCGCTTCATCGCATGACCGCGCCGGCGCTCCTGACGGAGCGCCTGTTGCTTCGGCCCTTGGGACCGGAGGATGCCGAGGCGTGGTATGCGTTCCACGCCGATCCCGTCACGATGCGCCATCTCGGTGGTGTGCAGTCGCGCAGCGTCGCCTGGCGTGGGCTGTGCGCGATGGCAGGCGCGTGGAGCATCCGTGGGTTCTCGATGTTCGCGGTGACATTGCGCGATACCGGCGAATGGATCGGCCGCGTCGGTCCGTGGCAGCCCGAAGACTGGCCGGGGACGGAAATCGGCTGGGGACTGGCATCGCAGTTCGCCGGTCACGGGTTCGCGCGCGAGGCCGCGACGGCGACGATCGACTATGCGGTGGATGTGCTCGGCTGGACCGACATCATCCACACCATCGCACCCGACAACGCCGAGTCGATCGCGCTTGCGCAACAGCTCGGGTCGACCAACCGCGGCCGAACGAAACTCCCCCCGCCGCTCGAAGCGCTGCCGGTGGACGATTGGGGCCAGAGCGCCGCCGACTGGCGGGCGCGGAGAGCAGGGCATGGGTGACGTGATCAACCTGCGGCTCGTCCGGAAGCAGCGCGCGCGAGACGAGGCTTCGGTGCGCGCGGATCAGAACCGCCGGCTGTTCGGGCGGACGGTGGCCGAGAAGGCGGCCGACGCGGCTGCGAAGACTCGGATCGAGAAGACGCTGGATGGCGCGCGGCTCGATTCCACGTCCGACACGTTCGAGGAATAACCGCTCCTTACCCTTCTGACGGCCGATACGTGTCCCTCCCCTTGCGAGCGCCAGACCGAACCAAGGTCCAACCTACGATAGTCCTCCTGACGGGGGAGGATCGATGAGGTCCGCATTCGACAAATAGCAGCTCGCTTACCGAATGTCGGTCGTGCACCCTGAAGACAGTCGCGGCCTCGACCGCCTAGCCCGCCCCTGCGCAGGAACGTCCCACGTCGCGCACCGTTATGCCTGCGTAACAAGGGGGCAATCATGATCTCGGATGCGAATGCGACGTGGCTCGCCAAGCTCGGCTTTGCCGCGCGCGGCGTCGTGTATATCCTCGTCGGCTGGTTCGCGGTCGACGCGGCGCTGCACGGTGGCGAGATCGCCGACAACCAGGGCGCTATCGGGTCGATGGCGGGCGGACCGCTCGGCCCGGTGCTGCTGGCGATCGTCGCGGCGGGGCTGCTCGGCTATGCGATCTGGCGGCTAACCGAGGCCGCGGCGAACCCGGAGCAGATCACCCGCGATGCCAAGGGCAGCCTCAAGCGGATCGGCCATGTCGTCAGCGGTATCGCGCATCTGATCCTCGCCTGGACCGCGACGCGGCTCGCGCTCGATCTGGGCAAGGCGAAGATCGCGGTCTCGCCCGGCGACGAAAGCGCGCGCGACTGGACCGCATTGCTGCTCGATCAGCCGGCCGGACGTGTGCTGGTCGGCGCGGTCGCGGTCGGCGTGCTGGTCGCTGCGTTCCAGCAGGCGCAAAAGGCATGGCGCGGCGACTTCATCCACGACCTGCGCGGCGATGCCCCCGCGCCCGGCTATGTCTGCACGATGGGCCGGATCGGCTACGGCGCGCGCGCGCTGGTGTTCCTCATCGTCGCGGGGCTGTTCGGACTCGCCGCCTGGACCGCCCATGCGAGCGACGCGGGCGGAGTGGCCGAGGCGCTGGAGCGGCTGCAATCGCAACCCGGCGGCAAGTGGCTGCTCGCGCTGACCGGGATCGGTCTCGCGCTGTTCGGTGCGTACAGTCTGGTCGAAGCTCGCTTCCGGCGCCTCCATGTCGACCTGCCAGGGACCGATTAAAGTGAACGACAGCATATCGTTAAGGTGCCGATGCTAGCGGACGGCAGCATGTACACGATCAGCTTCGACACCCCGACCAAGACGCTCATTATCGTCACCGAGGGGTTCTGGTCGGTTGCGACGACCGCGGCGTTCTCCGCCGAACTGCTCGCGCGCGGTACGGCGGCACGGCTGTATCATGGCCGGTTCGTCGTGCTGGCCGATCTGCGCAAGGCCGCGATCCAGCCGTTGAAGGTCATAGACGCGCTCGAAGCGATGATGCCCAAGGCGCTGAAGGTCACGTCGGCGCCGATCGCTGCAGTTGTCGCCTCGCATTTGGCCAAGCTCCAGACCGAACGTTATCTGAAGGCCGAGAATTGCCGGACGTTCCTCGACATCGATGAGGCGAAGGCATGGCTGGCCGGGGGTCGTACCGCCACCTAACCCCTAGTCCTGCGGGGCCGTTTCCAGCAAAGCCGCCTCAACCTCTTCGATCGTGATGCCGAACGCGCCGGCAAGGCCCGCCACCGACGCGCCGCGATCGGCGAGCGTGCGGATCCGCGCGGTGTCGACGATGGTCTTGTAGCTACGGGTGTCGCGGTCGGTCTTCGATTCCGCGCCGCTGCGCGCGAGCGCGCCCGAGCGGCGGCGTTTGGAAATCTTCAACGCCTCGACATCGTTGGTCGGCGGCGCATCGAGCCGCGCCTTGATCCGCTGATCCTCCTCGATACGCCGGCTTTCGCGGGCGCGTTCGCGTTCCTGGGACTGGAGGTCGCGTTGTGCGGCACGCGATTCGGATCGCTGTTCGGACGCGGCAAGCCGCTCCTTCGCGCGCTGCTCGCGGCCGTTGGCACGCTCCTCCGCGCGCTTTGCGGCCCGGTCGGCGGTGCCGGGCATGAGCGGCCCCGTTCCCCTGCCGCCGCTCGGCCAGCCGTCGGTCATTAGATGTCCTGTCGTCACCGGTACGCTACCCAGAGCGCGGAAGCGCGCTGCTAAGCGATGGCGGCGCGGGTGACCAGAGGCTCTAGGTCGTCTCCCCACCCTCCGTCATCCCAGCGAAAGCTGGGATCTCACCGTGGGGCGAATGTCACGAGCCATGAGGGATACCCCAGCTTTCGCTGGGGTGACGGTGTTAGGATGGGCAGTCGAAGCAAGGTCGCGACTTGGCGTACGCGGGTTACGCGTTGGCAGTCTCGAGCGCGGGGTAGTCGATGTATCCCTCGGGACCCTGGCTGTACCACGTCTTCGCGTCGTCCTTCGCAAGCGGTGCGCCGGTGCGCAGGCGCTCGGGGAGGTCCGGGTTCGCGATGAACGTGCGACCGAAGGTGATCGCGTCGGCATTGCCCGAATCGAGCTCGGCCTGTGCCTCCTCGACCGTCGTGTAGTCCGAGTTAACGATCAGCACGCCCTTGAAGACTTTCCGGATCGCCGGGCTGAGCTTCGGCACATCGGTCTTGCCGAAGGTGCCGTCGGGGCCGGGCTCGCGCAGTTCGAGGAACGCGATGCCGAGATCGGACAGCGCCTTTGCGGCGGCGGTGAACAGCGCCTCGGGGTTGCTGTCGTCGACACCCTGCGAATCGCCGTTGGGCGACAGGCGGACGCTGACGCGATCGGCGCCGGCGACCGAGATGACGCGCTCGGCGACTTCGCGGAGCAGGCGGACGCGGTTCTCGATTCCGCCGCCATATTCGTCGGTGCGGAAATTGGCGTTGTCGCGCAGGAACTGGTCGATCAGATAGCCGTTCGCCGCGTGGATCTGCACGCCGTCGAAGCCGGCCGCGAGTGCGTTCTTCGTTGCCAGCTCATAGTCGTTCAGCAGGCGCGGAATCTCGTTGGTCTCGAGCGGACGCGCGACCTCGAAATCCTTCTTGCCCTCGAACGTGTGCGCCTGGCCTTCGGTCGCGGTTGCCGACGACGACACGGGCTGCGTCTCGTAGACCGACGAATGGCCCTGGCGACCCATGTGCCACAGCTGCGCGACGATCCGGCCGCCGGCGGCATGGACCGAGTCGGTGACGGGCTTCCAGGCGGCGACCTGCGCATCGGTCCACAGACCCGGCGCGAACGGCCAGCCGAGGCCTTCGCGGCTGATGCCGGTCGCTTCCGAGATGATCAGGCCGGCACTCGCACGCTGCGTATAATACTCGACCATGATGTCGGTCGGCACCGCATCCCTGTCGGCACGCCCGCGGGTGAGCGGCGCCATGATGATGCGGTTCGGCGCTTCGACGGCACCAAGGGTAATCGGATCGAAAAGGCTAGGCATGGGGGCTCCTTATTGGCCTGACGGGCGGAAGATAGGAGGCTACAGGGCGGCATGCATCGCTCCGACCCGCAAAGATTATCTAGCGTGCCCGATACCGCGCGCGGTTTGACGCCGGTTGCGGAAAGTGTTGCCGCGCCAGGACTTATCGCCTTTGCGGCGCTGCTGGTGGCGAACGTCGCGCTGGCGTTCGGGCCTTGGTTCGTCCGCGCGACCGAGGTCGGGCCGGTGGCTGCGGGGTTCTGGCGGCTGACGCTGGCGGTACCGTTTCTGGTCGTGCTCGCGGTCCAGCAGGGCGCGCGACCGATGCGGCTCGGGTGGAAGCTATGGGCCGGGTTGCTCGCAGGTGGGGTGTGCTTCGCGGCGGATCTCGGCACGTGGCATCTCGGGATCCTGCGGACGACGCTCGCCAATGCGACGCTGTTCGGCAACGTCGCGACGCTGATCTTCCCGATCTACGGGTTCCTGATCGCGCGCAGCTGGCCGACGCGGACGCAAGGGTTCGCGCTCGCGTTGGCGGCGGCGGGCGGCGCGTTGCTGCTCGGGCGGTCGTATCAGCTCGATGCGAAGAACCTGGCGGGCGATCTGTTCTGCCTGCTCGCGGGGCTGCTCTACACCGTTTATTTCGTCCTGATGGCGCGGGCACGGGCGACGCTGGCGCCGATGTCCGCGCTGACGCTGGCGACGCTGGCGGGGATCGTGCCGATGCTCGTATTCGCGCTGGCGATGGGTGAGCGCGTGATGCCGACGCATTGGGGGCCGCTGATCGGGCTTGCCCTTTGCAGCCAGGTGCTCGGCCAGGGGTTGATGATCTATGCGCTCGGCCGCTTCACGCCGCTGGTCATCGGGATCGCGCTGCTGATCCAGCCGGTGGTCGCCGGTATCGTAGGTTGGCTCGTCTATGGCGAGCGGCTCGGTGCGGCGGATCTGGTCGGTGTCGTGATGGTGGCGGTCGCGCTGGTGCTCGTCCGTCGGGGACCTCCCCCGGAAGTCCCCCTTGAAGACACGCTTGATACGCCTGATTTTGAACGGCAGGAGACGGTATGACCCAAGACCTTACGCTCGACGAAATCCGCGCCCTGCTCGCCCCCGGTATCGCTGCCAATGCGGCGTTCGACGGCTGGAGCGACGCCGCGCGCGACATGGCCGCGCAGGCCGAGGGGATCGACACCGACATCGCCGCGCTCGCGTTCAAGGACGGCCCGGTCGACATGATCGACGCGTGGTTCGCGCATATCGATGGCGTCATGCTCGCCGCGGTGCCGCCCGAGCGGTTGGCGCTCATGAAGATCCGCGAGAAGATCACCGTGCTGGTCGAGGCGCGGCTCGACGCGACGTCGATCGACCGCGAATCGCTGCGGCGTGCGCTCGCGATCCTCGCGCTGCCGCAGAACCTGGCGAAGGCGACGCGGCTTGGCTGGCGGACGGTCGACACGATCTGGCGTGCGGCCGGCGACGTCGCGACCGACTATAATTATTACACCAAGCGGACGATCCTGCTCGGCGTGTACGCGTCGACGATCACGGTCTTCCTGGACGACGAAAGCGAAGGTCTGGCCGAAACGCGCGCGTTCCTTGGTCGCCGGATCGACGGGATCATGCAGTTCGAGAAGGCCAAGGCTGGGTTCCTCAAGCGCACTGAGCACGGTTTCAGCCTGTCGCGATTCGTCGGCCGGCTGCGCTATCCGACCGCCTGAAGTCGGGAACGGTCCGCTAAGTAACTCTGTCCTCTAAGTTTCGTCCGTATGGCGCGACGTGGAGGCGGTAGTAACTAACCGCGGTTAGGGCTTTCCTTCGACCGGGGTTACTGATAATCAGTCGCATCATGGACACTCGCCCCGATCGTTCCGTCAGCCTCGAAACCCTGCCGCGCAAGCAGCACGCGATTGTCGCCGCGATCGAATGGGCGCGGCTCGCTGGGCCGGAGGCGCGTCGGCTGCGCGAACTGGGCTTCGACGAGGGTGTCGATGTCGAGGTCCTGCACCGTGCGACGCTCGGCCAAGGTCCGATCGCCTGTCGCATCGGCCGCATGACCGTCGCGCTGCGTCGTGCCGTCGCGGGCGCGATCCACGTCTCGCCAATGCCGGCCGCGGCCGAATAATCCTTTAGAATGAACGCAGCACCGCTGGTTGCGCTGGTCGGCAATCCCAATGCCGGCAAGAGCGCGCTGTTCAACGCGCTCACGGGTGCGCGCCAGAAGGTCGGCAATTATCCCGGCGTCACGGTCGAGCGGAAGGTCGGGCGGCTGATGCTCGACGACGGCCGGCCCGTAGAGCTGGTCGACCTGCCCGGCGCGTACAGCCTCGAACCCTCCTCCCCCGACGAGCGCGTCACCCGCGACGTCGTCACCGGCACGCAGGACGGCGAGCGCCTTCCCGACGCACTGGTCGTCGTCGTCGATGCCGCCAATCTCGACAATCACCTCCGCTTCACGCTCCAGCTGATCGCGCTCGGCCTGCCGGTCGTGGTCGCGCTCAACATGGTCGATCTCGCCGAGCGCGACGGGCTGAAGCTCGACCCGAAAGTGCTCGAACGCGAGCTCGGCGTCCCGGTGATCCCGACCGTCGCGGTGCGCAAGCGTGGCCTCGACGAGTTGAAGGCCGCACTCTCAAGCATCGTCGTCAACGGCCCAATGCGCCTGCGCAAATCCGACGGCAGCGTGCAGGACGACATCGTCACGCTCCAGCGCCGCGCACGCCAGATCGCGACGTCCGCGACCGTGTCCGAGACACAAGTCCGCCGCTGGACGCACATGCTCGACGCGGTCGCGCTGCACCCGGTCGCGGGCCCGATCCTGCTGCTCGCAATCATGTTCCTGATGTTCCAGGCGGTGTTCAGCTGGGCACAGCCGTTCATGGACGCGATCGATGCGGGCTTCACCGCGTTGCAGGGGTTCCTGACCGCCGAAATGCCCGATTCGCTGCTCCGCTCGCTGCTGGTCGATGGCGTGATCAAAGGCGTCGGTGCGGTGATCGTGTTCCTGCCGCAGATCCTCATCCTGTTCCTCTTCATCCTCGTGCTCGAGGCCAGCGGTTATATGGTCCGCGCGGCGTTCCTGATGGACCGGGTGATGGCGAGCGTCGGGCTGTCGGGCCGCGCGTTCATTCCGCTGCTGTCGAGCTTCGCCTGCGCGATTCCCGGCATCATGGCGACGCGGACGATCGACGACGAGAAGGACCGGCTGACCACGATCCTGATCGCGCCACTGATGACGTGTTCTGCGCGCCTGCCGGTCTACACGCTGATCATCGGCGCGTTCATCCCCAACACGCAGGTGCTGCCGTTCGTCGGGTTGCAGGGGCTGGTGATGCTCGGGCTGTACGTGATGGGCATCGTCGGCGCGTTCGTCGCCGCGCTGGTGCTGCGCCGGACGGTGACCAAGGGCGTGTCGTCGGGATTCATGATGGAGATGCCCAAATACCAATGGCCGCAGTGGCGCGACGTCGGCATCGGCCTGTGGAGCCGCGCGCAGATTTTCCTGAAGCGCGCCGGCGGCATCATCCTGACCTCGACGATCATCCTGTGGGTGCTGCTGAGCTTCCCCAAGCCGCCCGAGCAGCCCGCCGGCGCGCCGAAGATCTCGGCGGTCGATTATTCGGTCGCCGGCCGCATCGCCAACGGCATCGCGCCGATCTTCGCGCCGATCGGCTTCAACCGCGACATCGTCCTCGCGCTGATCCCGGCAATGGCCGCGCGCGAAGTCGCCGTGGCGGCGATCGGCACCGTCTATGCGATCGACGATCCCGACAGCAACCAGGGCGGCAAGGCGATGATCGAGAACCTGCGCGGCCGCTGGAGCCTGCCGACCGCGCTCGCCTTCCTGATGTGGTTCGTGTTCGCGCCGCAGTGCATTTCGACGATCGCCGTCACGCGCCGCGAGACAAATGGCTGGAAATGGCCGGCGTTCATGGTTGGCTATTTGTTCGCCGCCGCCTACATCATGGCTGGCATTACATACTGGCTGGCGGTGTTCGCCGGCCTCTGAGGGGCATCATGGCAGGCAGCGTTAACAAGGTCATCATCGTCGGCAATCTGGGTCGCGACCCGGAGAGCAAGGCGTTCCAGAACGGCGGCAAGGTCGTCAATCTGCGCATCGCGACATCCGAGTCCTGGAAGGACAAGATGTCGGGCGAGCGCAAGGAAAAGACCGAATGGCATTCGGTCGCGATCTTCAACGAAGGTCTCGCGAACGTCGCGGAGAAGTATCTCCGCAAGGGCTCGAAGGTCTATATCGAAGGCGCTCTCCAGACCCGGAAGTGGCAGGACGCGCAGGGCCAGGACAAATATTCGACCGAGATCGTGCTGCAGGGCTTCAACAGCGTCCTGACGATGCTCGACGGCCCGAACGGCGGCGCAGGCGGTGGTGCAGGCGGCGGCGGTGGTAGCCGCGGCGGTGGCGACGACTGGGCAGGCGGCGGTGGCGGCAACGACTTCGGCGGTGGTTCGTCGGGCGGCGGCGGCGGTTACGGCGGCGGTGGTCGTGGTGGCAGCGCACCCTCGGGTGGCGGTAGCGGCGGCGGCGCACGCGGCGGCAGCTTCGGCCAGACCGGCGGCTTCTCGGACGATCTCGACGACGACGTGCCGTTCTGATCTCTGTGACGACGCTGTATTCCGTTCCCAAGACCGCCACGTTCGACGAGGCCGAGCGCTCTCGCGTGATCTCGGCCTACGACGTCGCCGGTGCGCGCGCGAAGGGCCAGCTCGACGATATCGTGGCGTTCGCAGCCGAGCTCTGCGGCGCCCCGGTCGCGTTGCTGAGCCTGGTCGAGGAGGAATATCAGCGTTTTCTGGCACGGACCGGCTTCGACATGGAGCAGACGCCGCGCAGCATGTCGTTCTGCGCGCACGCGATGCACCATCACGAGGTGATGGAAGTCCCCGACGCGCAGGCCGACCCGCGCTTCGTCGACAACCCGCTGGTGACCGGCGAACCCTATGTCCGGTTCTACGCCGGTGCGCCGCTCGTCTCCAGCGAGGGCGTGCCGCTGGGGGCGCTCTGCGTTTTAGCGAGCGCGCCTCGCGAAGGCCTGACCCGGTTCCAGCGCGATGGCCTCACATTGCTCGCCAAGGCAGCGATGGGCCGGCTCGACGATCGCCGCTCCGCGCGCGAACAGGCGATGGCAGAGGCCGAGGCGCGGCGTACGCTGGAAGCGAGCGACCTGAAGTTCCGCACGCTCGCCGACACCATGCCACAGATGGTGTGGTCGACGCTGCCCGACGGCTTCCACGATTACTATAACGCACGCTGGTACGAGTTCACCGGTGCTCCCACGGGAACGACCGATGGCGAAGGCTGGAACGACATGTTCCATCCCGACGATCAGGATCGCGCCTGGGCGATCTGGCGCCAGTCGCTCGATACCGGCGAGCCGTACAACATCGAATATCGGCTGCGGCATTTCGACGGCACATACCGCTGGGTGCTCGGCCGTGCGCTGCCGGTACGCGACGAAAACGGTGCGATCACGCGCTGGTTCGGGACGTGCACCGACATCCACGAACAGAAGCTCGCCTATGAAGAGCGCGAGATCATCAGCCAGGAGCTGAGCCACCGGATCAAGAACATCTTCGCGGTGATCGCCGGGCTGATCGCGTTTTCCGCGCGGGGGAAGCCCGAGTTTGCGGGGATTGCGACGGACTTGCGCCACCGGATCAACGCGCTCGGCCGCGCGCACGACTTCGTCCGCCCGCACAGCGCGAACTCGCGTCCGGCCGCTGCGCAGAACAGTCTGCACGGCCTGTTGCAGGAATTGTTCGAGCCGTATCAGCGGATCGACGGCGCACGTCTCAGCGTCACCGGCGACGACGTGACGATCGATGATCGCTCGGCCACGCCGCTTGCGTTGCTGTTTCACGAACTCGCCACCAACGCGACGAAGTACGGCGCGCTTGCGACCGAACTCGGCACGGTTCGGATCGCTGTCACGGCGAACGACGACACGGTGAGCTTGAACTGGTGCGAACAGGGTGGCCCGTCCGTCGCCAAGCCGACGACTCCAGCGGGTTTCGGTACGCAGTTGATCGAAATGAGCGCGGTGCGTCAGCTGGGTGGTAGCGTGAATCGGACCTGGAACGATGACGGCTTGATCGTGGACCTGACGATCCCGAAGGCTGCGTTTAGCCGCTGACCACGCGGATTACGTCGTCATGGGCGATTGGATCGTCGTTGCAGGCCAGCGCCGCCGCGGCCAGGATCGCCGCATCGCTGAACGGCTTGCGAATGTACCCAAGGCACTGTGCATCGCCGATCTGCGCGGGGTTGGCGGTCACGAACACGACCTTGACGCCGTAATCCTGCGCCATACGCTTGGCGATCTCAGGCCCGGTAGGTCCGTCGCGTAGATTGATGTCCACGAACGCAAAGTTGCACCCCGGTGCCGCCGCGATCGCGCTGTCGCGGTCCGCCGCGATCCCCGCGACGCCGTAGCCGGCATCCATGAGGATTCTCTCGAGGTCGAGTGCGACGAAGATTTCGTCTTCGACAATGAGGGCGGTCTTGGTCATCGGCGAAGTAACCAGTCGCCCGCTGATCGGTTCCGCCAAATCGGTGATTTAGATCAACCGCTTGTCCCGATATGGCCTGATTCCCCCAAATTCCTGCAATCGATTACCGTCGCAGCAGGAACACCGCGTGCTCGGCGAGCAGGTTGGCACCCCCCGCGCCGGTGCGCTTGTCGCCAGACAGAAACCACGCATCCTCGACAGTAATCCCGCGTGTTTTCACAAAGGCGCGGAAATCGTCGATCGTGACGTGGTGGATGTTGGGCGTGTCGTACCAGCTCTCGGGCAATTGTCGCGTCACAGGCATCCGCCCGCCCCACAGCAGCGACAGCCGCACACGCCAATGCGCGAAATTGGGGAAGCTCACGAACGCGCGCCGGCCGATCCTCAGCAGGTGATCGAGCACGAGATCGGGCGCGCGTGCGGTCTGCAACGTCTGGCTCAGGATCGCGTAATCGAAGCTGGCGTCGGGATAGCCGGCAAGGTCGATATCCGCATCGCCCTGGATCACCGACAGCCCGCGGGCGACCGCCGACGCCACGTTGTGCGCGTCGATCTCCAGCCCGCGTGCGTCGACGTCGCGGGTATCACGGAGTGCGGCCATGAGCGCGCCATCGCCACAGCCGATGTCGAGCACGCGGCTACCCTGCGCGACGTTCTCGGCGATTACGGCAAGGTCGGTCCGCAATGTCTCAGGGGGCGTCATGGCGCACTCCGCAATTGCTCGGCGAGGCCCGGCGCGAGCCTCTCCATGTAGCGATCGGCACGAACCAGCGGATGGAAACCAAGGTCCGCATACACGCCGTGCGCGTCGGCGGTGACGAGCCCGAACCTGCGCAACCCGGCAAACGACGGATGCTCCAGGAACCAGCTCACCATCCGCCGCCCGAGCCCCTGCCCGCGTACGGACTCGTCGACCCAGACGTCCGCTAGCCACGCAAACGTCGCGTGATCCGTAATCATCCGCGCGAAGCCGACCTGCTGCTCGTTCTCGTACGCGCCGAGACAATGCGACCCGGCGATCGCGCGCTCGACCAGACCGCGCTCGATCCCCGGTGACCAATAGCTGCTCGCAAGCCAGCCGTGGATTCGGTCGACCTGAAACTTGCTCGCGTCGTCGGACAGGATGATCGTCATCGGCCGGCCCTCAGGAAGCCGTCGACGACGCGGTTGAGATCGGGCGCCTCCAGCAGGAACGCGTCATGGCCATACGGGCTAGACAGCTCGACGAAGCTGACCGGTGCGCCGGCTGCGTTCAGTGCCTGGACGATCGCACGCGATTCGGCGGTGGGATACAGCCAGTCGGTGTCGAAGCTGACGAGGCAGAACCGCGATTTGGTGGCGCGGAACGCGTTGGCGAGCAAACCGCCATGCTCTTCGGCCAGATCGAAATAGTCCATCGCGCGCGTGATGTAGAGGTACGAGTTCGCATCGAACCGGTCGGTGAACGCGAGCCCCTGGTGGCGCAGATAGCTTTCGACCTGGAAATCGGCGTCGAACCCGAACGACTTCGCGTCGCGCGCCTGAAGGCGGCGCCCGAACTTTTCGGTGAGCCCGGCTTCGGACAGATACGTGATGTGCGCCGCCATCCGCGCGACTGCGAGCCCCGCGGTCGGTGCGTCGTCGTCGTGATACTCGCCCCCCCGCCAGTTCGGATCGGCCATAACCGCCTGCCGCCCGACCTCGTGAAACGCGATGTTCTGCGCGGTATGCCGCGCGGTCGAAGCAATCACGACGCACGCCTTTACGCGGTCGGGGAAGGTCGCGGGCCAGCTCAGCGCCTGCATCCCACCCATCGATCCGCCGACCACCGCGTGCAGCACGCCGACGCCGAGATGGTCGAGCAGCATCGCCTGCGCGCGCACCATGTCACGGATCGTGATGACCGGAAAACTCATCGCCCAGGGCCGTCCGGTCGCCGGGTTGATCGTCGCCGGCCCCGATGTCCCCATGCAACTGCCGAGCACGTTGGCGCAGACGACGAAGTGCCGCGCAGGATCGATCGGCTTCCCCTCACCGACCATCCGCGTCCACCAGCCGGGCTTGCCGGTACGCGGGTGGTGCGAGGCGACATGCTGATCGCCGGTCAGCGCATGACAGATCAGGACCGCGTTCGAGGCGTCGGCGTTGAGCGTCCCGTAGGTCTCGTACGCAATATCCACTGGCGACAGCAGCACGCCGCCATCGAGCCTGAGCGGCCCCGGCAACGTGACGCGCCGCGCGAGACCGAAGCGCTGGTCGGTGTCGTGGCCGGTCCCGGGGTCGATGGCAGGCGTGTCGAGCATGCCGCGCGCTACCATAAGCGGCCGCCGTCATGCCAGCGCGGTGGTGGTCCGCTTCCTCGATCCTCCCCCACGCACAAAGATTGCCACCGCGCCACCGCGCCCGCTATGTCCCGCGGCCATGACAAACATCACGCCCGCCCCTGCGCCGAAGCCCTGGATCCTGGGGATCGCGCCGTATACGCCCGGCCGCTCGACGACCGATGATGGCCGCACGGTGATCAAGCTGTCGTCGAACGAAAACCCGCTCGGCACCAGCCCCGCCGCCAAGGCCGCATTCGACGCCGCCGACCGCACGCTGGAGCGCTATCCGGATGCGGGCGCGGCGGAACTGCGCGAGGCGCTGGCGGCGCATTACGACCTCGATCCGGCGCGCGTGATCTACGGCACCGGCTCCGACGAGATCCTGCATCTGGTCGCGGGCGCCTATGCCGGGCCCGGCGACGAGATCATCCACGTCCGCTACGGCTTCGCGGTCTACGAGATCGCGACACGCCGCGTCGGCGCGGAGCCGGTGATCGTCGACGACCGCGACTATGCGACCGACGTCGACGCGATCCTTGCCGCGGTCACCGAGCGCACCCGCGTGGTGTTCGTCGCCAACCCGAACAACCCGACCGGCACGTTCACCCCGCGCGCTGAAATCGCCCGGTTGCATGCAGGGTTGCCGAAGTCGGTCTTGCTCGTGCTCGACCAGGCCTATGCCGAATATCTTTCGCCCGAGGAAGACGATGCGGGCTTGGCACTCGCGATGACCGAGGCGAACGTGCTGGTGACGCGGACCTTCTCGAAGATCCACGGCCTCGCGGCCGAGCGGATCGGCTGGGGCTATGCCTGCGCGCCGATCATCGACGCGATGCACCGCATCCGCGCCCCCTTCAACGTGACCACCGCGGGGCAGGCCGCCGCCGTCGCGGCGATCGGCGACACCGCCTTCGTCGACGCAACGCGCGCGCACAACGACACGTGGCGCGGCTGGTTCGTCGAGCAGATCGGGCAGATGGGCAATGCCGGGCTTCGTGCGGTACCGTCGAAGGCGAACTTCGTGCTCGTGCTGTTCGAGGGCAAGCTGACCGCCGACGCCGCGTATCACGGGCTGATGGACGCGGGCTACATCGTCCGCTGGCTACCGGGTCAGGGCCTGCCCAACGCACTGCGCATCACGATCGGCACCGAGGCGGAAACGCGCGGAGTCACTGCGGCGCTGCGCAACCTGGTCGAAGCCGCCTGATGCTGCCGTTCGCGCGCGTCACGATCATCGGGCTGGGACTGATCGGCTCGTCGGTGGCGCGCGCGGTGCAGGCGACGATGCCGACGGTCCGCGTCACCGGCTACGACGCCGACGCGAGCGTGCGCGAAGCCGCGGACCGGCTGCAATTCTGTGACGACGTCGCGGACTCGGCCGGCGCGGCGGTGATCGACGCCGACCTCGTGATCCTGTGCGTGCCCGTCGGCATCATGGGCGAGGTCGCCGCCGAGTTCGCGAATGAACTCCCGGCAGATGCGATCGTGAGCGATGTCGGCAGCTGCAAGGCCGAGATCGTCCGCGCGCTGACCGAGGCACTGCCCAACGCGACCGTCATCCCTGCGCACCCAGTGGCAGGCACCGAGCGGAGCGGCCCGGAGGCTGGGTTCGCGACGCTGTTCCGCCACCGCTGGTGCATCGTCACGCCCCCCGAAGGCGCCGACCCGGTCGCAGTCGAGCGCGTCTCCGAATTCTGGCGCAGGCTTGGCGCGCAGGTCGAGACGATGGCGCCCGAGCATCACGACCGCGTCCTCGCCGTCACCAGCCATCTGCCGCATCTGATCGCCTATACGATCGTCGGCACCGCGGGCGACCTGGAAGAGGTGACGCAGTCGGAAGTCATCAAATATTCCGCCGGCGGGTTCCGCGACTTCACGCGGATCGCGGCGTCGGACCCGACCATGTGGCGCGACATCTTCCTCAACAATCGCGAGGCGGTGCTGGAGATGCTCCAACGCTTCTCGGAGGACCTGAGCCATCTCCAGCGCGCGATCCGCTGGGGCGATGGCGATGCGCTGTTCGACCTGTTTACGCGAACCCGGGCGATCCGGCGAAGCATCGTCGAGCAGGGCCAGGACGACGACGTCCAGGATTTCGGGCGTACGCATGGTTGAGGGCTGAGCCCGCGCCGTACCTAAGAATGCCCCCCGGCGAAGGCCGGGGCCCAATTGGGTAGGCTGGAGTAACGACGCGCAACGTGCATTCGCGATGTCCCCCAATTGGGCCCCGGCCTTCGCCGGGGTGGTGGAATGCTAGGGGGGTGCCCCCCTGACGTTAATCCAGTGCGTTCATCGCCGCATGGACTCGCTGCTCCGCCTCTTCGCGCGGCAGGCCCGGCGGCACCACCTCGCCGAACCGGAACGTGATCACCCCCGGCAGCTTCGGTCCCTTTTTCGGCCACACCAGCCCGCTGTCGCATGCGATCGGCACCGTCGGCATCTTTAGCGCACGATACAGCCCGGCAAACCCCGGCTTCAGCGGCGGATGCTCGCCCGGCGACACCCGCGTCCCTTCCGGAAAAATGAGGATCGAGCGCCCGGTCGCCTTTGCCGCGGTCGCTTCGCGCATCATGCTGCGCATCGCCGTCGCCGATGCCTCGCGGTCGACGACGATCGCGCCGTAGCGCCGCGCCGCCCAGCCCCAGGCCGGGATATCCGCAAGCTCGCGCTTCAACACGATCGCCGGGCCATCGAGCAACGCCTGCAATTCGAGCGTCTCGAACATCGCCTGATGCTTGCACGCATAAAACGCCGGCTCGGTCGGCCGCGTCCCCTCCACGCGGATATGCACGCCGAGAATCGCGCGCGCGCACCAGCGGTGGAAGCGCGTCCAGATCGTCGAATGGACGATCACCGCGCGAGAGCCGAACAGCGCCGAGATCGGCACGGTCACCACGATCGGCACCGAGATCGTGTAGAAAACGAGCATGAACGCCCAGTTACGCAGCCAGATCATCCGCCATATCCAATCCACAATGCGATCCGGCGAAGGATCAACTTGTTATATTCGTTGACCAAAGTCCCGAGCCGCGGCGTCCCCGGCACGCCATCGCCGAGGATCACGACGTTCTTGTCGAGCGCCGCCGCCAGCTCCATTCGCGCGCGCGCGACATGCCAGTCCGACGTCACCAGCCGCACCGACCGGTATTTGTGCACGCGCACCCATTGCGCCGTTTCCTCGGCATTCGACCGCGTATCGACAGCGTCCGCACCCAGATCGATGCAGCACGCGAACAACGCGGGCGACGTCCGATATTCCAGCGCGAGATCGATCGGCCGCACCCCCGGGGCAACGCCCGTCACCAACATCCGCTTCGCCTGGTGATCGCGGAGTAGCGCGATCCCGCGGTCGATCCGCCCTGCCCCACCGGTCGGCACGACGATCGCATCCGAGGTGAAACCGTCAAGCGGCTTGGGCAAAAGCAGCATGAACACCGCGAACCCGAACGCCCAGGCGAGGCCCAGAATGCCGAGGAACCGCACGATCACAGGATATGCCTCAACGCGCGAACGATCGTCACGCGGGCGGCGAGCGTGGCCAGCACGACGAACGCGATCGGGAGCAGCGCAAGCACCACCCAATCGACTCCGCCGAGCGTTACGCCGCCGAGCAGTTCGGAGCCCAGCCCGTGCAACCGGATGCCGATGAACGCGATCACCAGCAACGCCGTGACGCCGCCGCCGACACCACCGATCGTCGCATCGAGTGCGATCCTCCGCTGGAACAACCGCGCGACCTGCAGATCGGTCGAGCCGAGCATGTGCATCACCGCGATCGTCGCGTGATGCGTCTGAAGCCCCGCGCGCGCTGCGAGCACGACGACCGCGGCGGTCGCGCTCGCCATCAGCAGGACCAGCGCCAGCGCAAGGAACGTCAGCGAGCGCATCACGTCGTTGACCGGCGACATCCAGCTTTCGTGGCGGTCGACGCGGACGATCGGGCTCAGGCGGCGCACTGCCGCTGCGACGCGCACAGCCGCCGCCCCGTCATGATCGGCCAGGTCGACGTCGATCATCGCCGGCACGGGCAATTGTGGGTCGGCGCCGTCGGACCCGAGCCAGGGTTGCAGCAGCCGCGTGAGTTCGGCGCGATCGACCGGCGTCGCCGTCGCGACCGCCGGCATCGTCCGCAGCGCCGCCAGCACGCGCGCGGCAACCGCATCACGCCGCACCGGATCACCATCGACGACCTGCACCGTCAACCGCCCCGCCAGTTGTCGATCGAGCAACCGCGCCGCACCCGCGGTCGCCAGTCCCAGGGCCGCGGCGAGCATCGTCAGGAACAGCATGATCGCCATCACCCACGTCATCGCGCGCAGGCCACCGGCTTCGTCGAGCACGCGGCGTTCGGCCGATGATCGCGCCTTCGACACCCCCATCATTCTGGCCGCGTCGGCGGATAGCGCAGCGAGCCGGTCGGATCGAGCAGCCGCCCGCGATCGAGCCGCATCATCTGCGCGCCCGGTATCCGCCCGAGCAGGTGGAAGTCGTGCGTCGCTACGACGACAGTCGTCCCCAGCTTGTTGAGCGATTCGAACAGGTGCAGCAGCCGCTCGGCCATATCGGGATCGACATTGCCGGTCGGCTCGTCCGCGACCAGGATTTCCGGCCGTGCGATGACGGCACGCGCGATCGCGACGCGCTGTTGCTCGCCACCCGACAGCGTCGCCGGGCGCGCGTCGGCGCGGTCACCAAGCCCGACCCAGGCGAGCATCTCGCGCACCGGTTGCTCGATATCCGCCTCGGGCATTCCCGCCACGCGCAACGGCAAAGCGATATTGTCCCAGGTCGACAGATGCGGGACGAGCCGGAAATCCTGGAAGACCACGCCGATCCGCCGCCGAAAACCGGGCAGGCGGTCGCGCGACAACACCACCGCATCCTCGCCGAACAGCCGGATCACGCCGCGTGTCGGCCGCTGTGCGAGATACAGCAGCTTCAGTAGCGAGGTCTTCCCCGCGCCACTCGCGCCGGTCAGGAAATAGAACGCACCGCTGCGCAGCGTGAAGCTGAGGTCCGACAGCGTCTCCGGCCCGGCGTCCGGTCCCGAATCTGACTCCGTGCCGTAACGAAGCCCGACATTCTCGAATTGGACGATATTCGCCATGACGTGGTTGCGCCCGCTTTCGCCCGCTTGATGCCCGTATCGGCGCTTTCGCATGAAAGCGCGCGCCGCTTCAAGCTTGCCACCTATGCGGGCAGCGTGCTTATTCGGCACAAGACCGGTCGCGCTCCAGCGGCCGCTGGTGAAGCGCATCCATGATCCTCCAATGTCCCGAGTGCAGCACGCGCTATCTGGTTCCCGACAGCGCGATCGGGACCGAGGGGCGCACCGTGCGCTGCGCCAATTGCAAGCATAGCTGGTTCCAGGCGCCCGCACCCCTGGTCGAGGACGCGCTGGAGATCCCCGAGCCGACGCCGCTCGCGCCCATGCCGCCGCCGCTCGCTCCGCTGGCGCGCCCGCCGATCGCGACACCGACCGAGCGCTTCACACCGGCTATTCCGGTTACGCCTGCGCCGCCGGTGTATGTTCCAGCTGCGCCCGAACCCGTCTCTGCAGCACCCCTATCTGCAACGCACGCGGCGGTGTCCGCCGATCCGGTCGTGAAATATGACGCCTTTGCCGAGCGACCGCCGTTCAAGGCGCGGCGCAATACGGCGCGGTGGTGGACGGTCGCGGCCGTGCTCGCCGGATTGCTGATGCTGATCGCGGTCGGATCGATCGTCTATCTCGGCGCGCCGGGCGTCGTGGCCAAACTCGGCCTTGGCCTGGGCACGGACGAGACTCCGCTGCGGCTGCGCGATAATCCGATCGAGCGGCGCGAGCTGGATAACGGCTCCGAGCTGTTCGCGGTCAGCGGCCAAGTCACCAACCCGTCGAACCAGCGCCAGCGCGTGCCCGACATCCGCGCCGAACTCCGCGATGCGCAGGGACGGCTGGTCTATAGCTGGACGATCACCCCGCAGCAGCGCACGCTGGCGCCAGGCGGCGCGATCGACTTCAACTCCGCGACGCTGAACGTGCCGGCGAACTCGAAGCGCCTCGAACTGAGCTTTGCGGGCGAGGCGACCCGCTAGGCGCGCCGCAAACGCCGGCTCACGATCCAGAACCGCGCGCCGTGCAACAGCGCCGCGGTCAGCATCCCGAGCCCGGAGGCATAGACCAGTGCCATCGGCCCGACGCCGGCGCGCACCAGCCACCAGCCCGCGCCACCGGTGACGATGAAATACGCGACGATGCTGTTCACGCCCGCGACCACCTGATCGCCGAGCGAGCGGAGCGCGTAGACGAGTACCACCTGCGCGCCGTCGAACAGGATGAACGGCGCCCACACCGGCAGCATCGCCAGCGCGACCGCATGAGTCGCGGCATCGGCCGGAAACGCCGCGACGATCGGTCCCCGCGCGACGATCAGCACGATCCCGCACACGCCCAGCGCGAGCATCGACAACCCGGTCGCGATCAGCGCGCGCGAGATACCGGCCTTGGGATCCCCCTCGCCCACCGCATTGCCGACACGGACGCCACACGCGGAGCCAAGCCCAAGCGCCAACCCGAACGTGACATTGTGGACCGAGAACACGATCTGGAACGCGTGCGCGACGTCGTCGCCGAACTGCGTCGACAGTGCGATCAGGATCGAGAAGCCGGCGAGCTCCAGCCCCGACGCGACCGCGGGGACGATCCCGAACACCGCCAGCGCCGCGATTCCGGCCGGCACGCCGCGCCAGGCGGCCAGATCGATTCGCCGAACGCCGCGCTCCTTTGCGCGCGGCAGGGTCAGCGCCGCGGCGATCATCCCGACCGCCCCCAATCCCGACGCGATCGCGGTGGCCGTCGCCGCCCCGACCGCCCCCATCGCCGGCAGCCCGAGATGACCGCCCGACATAGCCCAGGCCAGCACCGCGTTGAGCGGCAGGATCGACAGGTTGACCACCGCGACACGGCGTGGCCGGCTGACGCCCTCCAGGAAAAAGCTGGCGGCGACGATCATCAACTGCGGCGGATAGGTGAACGCCATCACCCGCACAACCCGCCCGGCCGGCTCGACCAGCGCCGGCGCGACGCCGATCCCGGCGAGCATCGCGTCCGCGAACGCGAACATCACGACACCTACGACGAGCCCGAGCAGCAACCCCAGCACGAGCCCTTCGCGAAGCACCTGCCCGGTCCGCGGCAGGTCCCCCGCCCCGTCGGCGCGCGCGGTGTGGACGAGCACGCCCGACAGCCATGCAAGCCCGGTGACGATCGCGATGAACGTCAGCGATCGGCTCGCCCCCAGCGCCGCCACCTCGTGCGCGCCGACCAGCCCGACGACAATCACGTCGGTGACGTGCAGGATCGTCCAGTTGAGGCTGGTCAGCATCACCGGCCACGCCAGCGCGAGAACGCGCCGCGTCTCGACCCTCAGATCGGCCTGCGTATCGGTAGAGAGAAAGGGTGCGGGCATCGTTTGCGGTACCGGACGAACGCTTTTTCGCAAAGGGCGTTGCGTAGCGTTCAAACCCTTGCTAGTGGCGCTCGCCTACCAGATGCCGGGTCCGCCCGGTGATGTTTCATGGGCGGCCATGGCGGAACTGGTAGACGCGCAACGTTGAGGTCGTTGTGGGCGAAAGCCCGTGGAAGTTCGAGTCTTCTTGGCCGCACCATTTTTTACAGATCGAGTAAACACCCCCTTCGAGGGTCCCCCCTTGGCATGTGATGCGTTGGGCTTGGCGGAGGTATTGCATGAGTTCGATAGACGACACGATCATCGAGACCCCCGAGGGCCCGATGACCTTTGCGCAGTGGAAGAAGAAGAACCCGGTTCAGCTGCCCTCGCGCCGAACCAAGGGGAAGAAGCTGCCCAACAAGGTGAAGCTCACCACCGACGAGAAATAGGCGCCGCGCTAGTATGCTCCCCCACCAGGGGGGTATCTGGATTCAGTGCCGCCCCGCCGGCGCCCCTGCCCCGGTCTGCGCACGAATCATACGCGCCTGGAACTTCACCCGTTGCCAGAACGTCGCATCGTCGAGCCGCCATTGCCGGATCGCCTGCGTCGCCAGCGTCTCGATCAGCGCCTCGCTCGTTGCGGCGTCCTGTTTGGCGAACTCGCGTGCGAGGTCTTCGACGCATGGGCCGTGATCGGTAAAGTCGCGCGGCAGCGGCATGGGTGTAGGCTGGCTCGGCATCGGCATATATCTTTCTCCCTGTAATTAACGTCGACCACCGAACAGCGCGCGCGTGGCGCCACCGAGCGTCGTCTGGTCGAACTTCAGCCGCATCGTGACGAACGGCCCCTGCCGCGTGTAGCGGTCGTCCTCGAAATCGCGGTCGCGGTAGCCCGAGACGTTGTAGCCGGCGGTCAGCCACATGTTCTGCGCGGGCGACACCCCGACCGACGGCCCGCCGCTCCACGACCAGGCGCCGCGCGACCACGCATGCTGGACCGATCCGCTCACGCCGACGTCGATCCGCGTTCCGATGTCCTGGCGCAGTTCGAACCCGGTGACGTCGATATAGCCGTCATAGGTATCGTCGGCGAATCGCCCGGCGACGTATTTCGCGCCGTAATAGAGCGTCGCCTCGGTGCCGTGGCCAAGCCCTTCGGGGCCGGTACGATAGTTGACCGCGAGGTTGTTGATCGCCCGCGTCGTCACCTGATCGCCGCCGCCATAGGCGGGCACGCCGAGCGCATTGGAGTCCGAGAACCCCGAGTCCGCGCTCTCATGCCGCAGTTCGAGCCGTTCGAGCAGCGACCAGCGGCTGTCGAGCGGGCGGAACGCAAGCGCGACGTCGGCGGTGGCATAGGTCGCGACCGCGCCGGTCTTGTCCTTGATCGTGTACGCCTTGATGCTCGATGCGAGCGTCTTGCCCTGCCCCAGCGTGCGCAGGAAGTTGGTCGTGATCCCCCAGCGATCGCCGCTGTCGGCGTTGCGGTATTCGAGCCGCCCGTTCACCGACCAGCGCGCCTGACGATAGGTCGCGCCGAGTGTCGCCGCAGCGTAATCGCCGTTGGTCTGGTCCTGTCCGACATAGCCGCCCGAGGTGACAGGCTGGAACGCGTTGACCACCGCGCCATCGGGGATCTGCCCCTTCAGCGTGTTGCTGGCGTCGAGCGTGCCATCGATCGTCCAGTGCTTGCCGAGCGGCACCGACTGGCTGAGCCCGTATTGCGCGTAGGTGCGTGCGCCGTTCTCACCGATCGCCTGCTGGTTCAGCGTGCTCATAAGCTTGGCGCCGGTCCAGGGGGCGACGTCGACGCCGAACTGCTTGGTATGCGCGACATAGCCGTCGCCCTTGGCGATCTCGTACCCGCCGATCAGGCGGATGCCGGGCGTGATCCGGTAGGCGAGCTGCACTTGGTGGCGGACCGGGAAGTCGACGCTGTCGCTGTCGCCACCGGGCGCGAACTGGGTCTGGGCGGTGATCGTCACCGCATTGCCGAACAGCGCCTGGCTGCCACCGAGGGTGATCAAGCGGCTGTCGCGGTTGCGGCCATCCATGCCCTTGTCCGACGCGTACTGGCCGCCGACAAAGATCGTGCCGGAGTCGCGGCGATATTCGAGGCGCGCGTCGGCGGCAGTGCGCGTGCCGGCGCTGTCGAGCTGCTGCTGGTGCCAGGCGACACCGGTGATGCTGAGCCGATCGGTCAGCCGCACGCGGCCGTCGAGCCCGAACTTCCGCGTACCCGCCTCGACGAGGTTCTGCTGGCCGACACCGAACGCGGTATCCTGCTGGCGAGCGTAAGCGAGCAGATCGAGCTTCGAGCCGTGATGATCGATTTCGGCGAGATAGGCGAGGCCCTGCCCAAGCCCGAGGCGTCCGCCCTTGGCGATCTCGCCGCGCAGTTCGGTGTTGGCGGTCACGCGCGCCTTGATGTCGGCGCCGACGACGGTGGCCTTGCCGACCGTCTCGTCGCGGATCACCGCCGCACCGACTTCGACGCGACCGTTCGCAAGCTTGGTCGCAACGCGGGCAGCGGCGGCGAGCTTGGCCGACTTGCCGCCCTCGACCTCGTAGTCGGCGACGATGAAGATCGGATTCAGGTTCGAATCACGGCTGAGGATCGGCTGGCGGAAGCGGACCGTGCCCATCGACGTGTCGATGTCGTAGTCGATGTGCCGCGTCAGCTCGGTGGTCGCGACGATCAGTTCGGAGCGGAAGCGATCGCGCGTCTCGATCCGCAGCTTGTCGCTGTTCGGCACGATGTTGCGTCCCGACAGCCGGTAGGGGCCGGACAGCCCATTGCCCTGGATTTCGTCACGCGAATACAGCGTGTCGGTGTTGGCGGCGAACCCGGTCGCGCGGACCCGCTTGCCCTCGTACGCGGCCTTCACGCCGTTGAGCGTGCGGTTGTAGCGGGTCAGCTGCGTGTCGGTGAAGCCGGTCTCGAAATCGCCGAACAGCGCATAGAATTCCCGACGCTCGAGCCGCAGGTACAGCTTCCGGCGGGTGGCGGCGTCATAGCCCTGGCGCGAGCCGTCGCCGTACACGGTGTAGTAGCGGTCGGGGTCGATCGTGCCGAGCAGCCCGCGCTGCGGATCGTATTTGCGGTCGCTATCGTACGCGATCGTAGCGAGCCACGAGCCCTTGACGCGACCCTTGGCGTAGAAGGCGAGCTGGCCGTCGGTGACGACGCTGTTGCGCTGCGACCGCGGCAGGCCCGACTGGCGCTTGCTGAGCATGTCGTAGCCGAGCGAGCCCGCGCCGAAGCCGACGACGACCCAATCCTTCGCGGACGCGGCAAGCCAGGCGCGGATCTCGTGCGTGTGGACCAGCTTGTCCTCGGTCAGCGAGACGACCGCGTGGACGGCGCCGGCCTGCGTGGTGGGCTGGAGCGCGATGAAGGCGAGGCCGTCGTCGCCGACGACGCGCGCGGTGGTCGCCGAGCGTTCGCGGCCCGCAAGCTGGCGGCCCTGTTCGAGTTCGGCCTCGACGGCGGCGGTATAGGGCTGGTCGACGGTGAACGGGACGAGCGTGCCTGCGCGAACCGGCCGCCCGGTCTTGTCGGTCACGCGCACCGCGATCAGCGGACGGGTCAGGCCATCGGCAACGAGACGGCTGCTCGCGGCATCGAACACCGCGCGGACCGGCGCACCCGAGAAATGCACCACGCGATCGAGGACCTTCACGACGCTGCCGTCCGCGGCGAGGATGCGTGCGCCGAGATGATTGTCGCCGTCGACCAGCGGGATACCCGACCAGCGCGACACCGCCACGGGGCTGCCGTCGCGCGCGTCGGTGCCGTCGAACGCGAGCGGCTCGACCTGCTTGCCGTTGATCGTCAGCGCGACGCGCTGGCCGGGCAGGTGCTTGACGACCGCACGAGAGATCGGTGCACGCGGGTTGTAGTCGGCGCTTGGGAACAGCCAGTCGACCCCCGCGGCCTGCCCAGCGCCTAGCCAGTCGCGGTTGCCCGCGGCGGTGGCGTCGTCGGCAATCGCGACAGGGAGGCCGGCATCGGCGACGGCAGCGATTCCAGTCGGCTTCAGCTGGAAGTCGACGCGCTTCAGGAGCCCGCCATCGCCCTCGACGAACCGCGAGATCGGACTGTTGGCCTGGCGCGTGTCGATGTCGCAGGCGACCGGTGCGTGCGTCGCCGGGATGCTCGCGGTGTCGATCTGGACGACGTGGCGGCCGGCGCGGACGCCTTCGAAATGGTACAAGCCGTCGCGATCGGTGACGACGAAGGTGCCGTCCTCCATCAGCAGGCGGATTCCGGGCACGCCCTTGCGCTTGTCGACCGGATCGCCGCAATTCCCCTCGGTCACGCGGCCGATGATCGTCATCGCGTCGGTGAACAGCAGCGGACGCAGGCGCACCGAGGCGGCGGCTTCGTTGCTGGTGATGGAACCCTGCCCCGCGACACGCGCGCGATTGAGCGCCTCGCCGGTGGGTGCACCAGGTGCGATGCTGACGACGTATTTCAGCTCTGCGGTTCCACCGGCGGCGAGCACCGGAATCGCGAAGTCGAGGCTACGACCGTCGGTCGACACGGTCGGCTCGTCGCCGCCGCGCGCGGAATTACGTTCGTAGCGCAGGCCCCTGGGCAAGGTATCGGCGACGTGCAGACCCCGCGCGGGAATCGAATCGCGGTTGGTGATGCGCAGCAGATACTGGACGAAATCGCCTGGCGAGGCTTCGCGGACGGAGGCGACCTTGGTCAGCAGCAGCGTGCCCGCGCCGGGGCTATCCAGCGGAATGTCGGCGGAAAAAGGCTCGGGCGTCGACAGCGTCAGCGCGCCGCCGAAACTCGTGTCGTTGAGGATGAACGGCCTGCCCTGTGGGTCCTTCAACGCGGCCAGCGTGGCGCGGTCGACGGTCGACGGCGCGGTATAGGTGCCGGGCGGTGCGACTTTCAGGAAATACCGGCCCGGCGCGGACAACGGAAAGCGATAGCGCCCGGTCTCGCCCGGATAGATGCGCCCGCTGGCGTCGGTAACGGCCTCGCCCGTTACGACCGTCGAGGGATAGCGGCTGACGCCGTCGTCGCCGAACACGGTCGCCGGCTGGCCGCTCTCGTCGACCAGCGACACGGTCGTGCCGTCGACCAGCGCGCCGGTGCGTGAATCGAACGTGTAGCCCGCCGGATCGATCAGCAGCGACGCCATCGAGGCGAGACTGTAGCCGTCCTCGACGAAGCTCAGCTTGATCGTCGCGCCGCGCATGTTGCGGACGTCGCAGGCCTGCAACTCGGGGTGTTTGCCGGTCGCGGTCGCAGGGATCCCGCCGGCGAAGATGCCGCTGTCGACCGCGGTCTCGGTCAGCGCCAATGTCGTGTGGAGCGTACCGACGTCGACGTTGATGATCGACGTCTCGCGCACGTCGGGATCATGATTGCCGGCCTGGTTGTCGAGCACCAGAAGCATGTCGGCATAGATATCGATCGCCGCCACCCAAGGCGATTTCGCGAAGGTCTCGGCGTCGATCGGCGCGGGGGTGAACTGGAAACTGGGGGAGGTCTGACACGTCGCGCCCTTGAGCTCGTAATTGGGCGGCGGCAGATGGAATGTGAGCGTGGTCGGACGCTTGGCGCGGTTCACGTCGAGCGAAACCATGTTGGACGGCACCGTGCGTACCCCTGAGTCGCTACCCGTATCGTCGAACGACAGGGTTGCGGTGTTCTGGATACGACCCGTCGGGGCGCCCGTCTGCGCTGCCGACGGCATCGTGCCAGCGGCAAGACCCAACAGGGCTCCCAACAAGGGCGCGCAAAGGCGCGAAAGGCGACGAAAGCTGGACATGAAGGGTCCTCTCCCGGCACGTGTCGCCACGCGCCGGGATCGGTCGTTCCTTGTTCGCGAGGGCGGGTTTAGTTGATCGTCACGCGGAAGCTTGCCGCGACCGACGTTCCCCCGAGCAGCGTCGGGATCGTTGCCGTCACCCGTTTCGTCCCGGCATTGTACGAACCGGTGAAGGGGGTGAGCGGGATTGCCGAACCGTCATCATTTGCCGGGAAGCCGTTCAGCACGCATGCGCCACCGACACCAAGCCCACCGATGGTGATCGAGCCCGGTACATAGGTGGTGTTGGCGGGGACGAGATCGGTCAAATTGACGTTGTTCGCCGGCACCAGCAGCGTCGCATTGTTGACCACCAGGCAATATTGCACGACCGCGCCCGGAATCGCCTTGGGCAACAGCACGCCCGATACCGGATCGGAGACCACCACCGACGACTTGGTCACCGTCAGCGCGACGTTGCGCGTCGTGATCTCGTAACCGAGCGAAGCGCGCCCTTGCCCATTATAGGCGATGTCGGCGCCGAGACCGTCCGAATCATTGTCGGCAAAGACGATATCGACTGCATTGTCGTCGTTGGCGAGGATGCTCGGGGTCAGCGCCGTGCCCTGTGCCGCGGCATTGCCACCCGCTGCGACTTGCGCGATCAGCGTGATGCCGGCAAGCGCGGCGGTCTGCTGGTTCGGCACGTCGGCGACGATGAACACGGTCGCGATCTGATCGGCACCGAGTTCGTTGATGTAGGTCGCGGTATCGACGCCGACGTCATACGTGCCGTTGCCGTTCGAATCGACGAAGATCCGGATGTTGCTCACGTCGAAGTTATCGGCCGTGAACAGGTTCTGGATCGGCGTCTGGCTCGCCGACAGCAGGAAGTCCTGCGTACCGTTGGTGTTGTTGGTCAGCTGGAACGCGACGACGGCATTGGGCTGGCCGACCGAAACCTGCGTGTTGTTCTGCGTCGCCGGGACGACGGTCAGGTTGACCTTGCGATCGACCACGAACGTCGCTGCGTTCGATGCCGCGGTCTGCTGCACGCCGTTGACGGTGTAGCTCGCCTGCGCGGTGTTGGTGATCGTGGTCCCCGCGGCAGTACCCGCCGGACCCGGCGTCTGCGCGTTGGCAGTACCGATCGACACGATGGCGGCCGATCCGGCCAGCAACGTGCGTATTACCCCTGTTGCATGCATTTCTAAGTCTTCCTTCTGCGGTGTGTTTAGTTTTGGGGAGAGTGAGAGAACGGGATCATTTCAGGACGGCCTGGAACGCGAACTGGCCTTGCGCGCCGGCCGGAATCGGACTCGCGAGGCGCCACCGGACGCTGGTGACATCGTTGGGGCTCGCCGCGCGCGTGCTGCCGTCGAGGCTGCGGACGCGCAGGGAATCAAGCGAACCGAAAGTCTTGCCGTCGACCGACACGTCGGGTGCGGGCGAACCGGGATTGGCCGAGCGGTAGGAAATCTGACGCGGCAACGGGTTAGCCAGCACGACGTTGGCGAGCGGCTGCGCACCCGTGTTGCGATAGGCGAGGACGAAGATCACCTTGTCGCCCGGCGTCACCTTCGAAGGCTTGACCAACGCGACGCGCGTGGTGCCGTCGGCCGCGGCGCTGCGGCTCTCGACCAGGATGCTGCTGGTAACCTGCAACGGACCCGCCGCGGCGGACACCGTGCCAGTGGTAGCTGCGAGAACGATGGCAATCATCGGGCGTGTGATCATGAACGTGCTCCTCTTGAGATGTCTGGTCATTGGATCTTGGTCTTGAACTGGACGGTGTGGACCGAGGCCGCGGCGACCTGGCCGAGCGCGACGGCGATCCCGCCGCGCGGGGTGGCGCCCGCCTGCGCGCCGGGCGCTTCGAAGCGCCCCGCGTCGCCATCCGCGCCATCGGTCAGCGCGGCGCCGTCGAGCATGAGGCTGCCGGGGACGAAAACGGTGCCGTCGGGAATCGGATCGACGATGCGCGCGCCCGTGACGGCATCGCTGAAGCGCGCTTCGAGCGTGTAGGTGATGACCGCGTCGCGCACGGCGTTCTGCGATCCGTCCGCGGCGCGCACCGACTGGCTCTTGAACAGCGCCGGGCCGGCAAGCGCGGTGCCGAGCGGGACCGCAACGGTGGCGATCGCGCCGGTCCGCCCCACCACCGCATCGCCGCCGCCATCGCCCATGCCGGCATACGCGCTGCCGGTCTGGCCCGACCCCGTCGTCGAGCGCGCGGTAACGGTCAGCGTAGCATTCGCCGCGGCGGTGCCGGCCGGGGCGACGACGATCGCCAGCAGCTTGATCGACTGGCCGGGCGAGAGCGGCGGCGTCCTGCCGTCGACCGGCGCGCTATCCTTGGCCGGATCGTAGACGCCGTCGCCACCGGCATCGATCACCAGCGCCTGCAACGCGACCGCACCCGGCGACACGCTGGCTGCCAGCACGAACGATTCGTTGCCGTTGTCGCGGTTGGTCAGCGTGAAGGGGATCGCGAGCGGGCGCGGCGTGACGACGATCGCGCCCTGCCCATCGCGCACCAGCGCGACGTCCAGCCGCTCGGCGACGATGATCGAGACGGTGTTCGACGTGGTCGATCCCGTCGTTCCGCCAAGATCGTAGCGAAGCGCCGCGGTGTTGACGATCGGCGTACCGGCGGGCGTCCCCGTAGCAGCATCCGAAAACGTCTGCGCCGGGACGGATTGCGACATCGCAGTCCCGATCATGCAGGCGAGGCGCAAAGCCACGCAAGCGCACCGAAGCGCGCCGTTTTCTCCTGCACATCCTGACATACGACGAACCAATTTTGTCCCAATCCTTTGATCGAGACCAAATTGTCCACCGCCACTTAATCAAATACTACCAACTCAAAACGGACTTTTGCAGCTGCATTTTGATACTTAATACAACAACATCCGGTTCGGCATGTTTAGTCTTCGGCAAAGAACCATAACGGATCAGGATGCCAATTCTGTAGAATTCCTCGGCATACTTCCGGCAACGACGCGAACGCGGACGTTGGCGAAAATCCCCGGTGGTTATCGCTTCAGCAGCGCGCGCAGGTAGGATTTCATGGCCTGGTCGCCGACATGGCTCAGCGACACCTCGATCCGTCGTCGATCGGTCGGATCGATGACGCGGTCGATCAGTTTCAGCTTGTGGAGATGCTCGATCCAGCGCTGCGAGGTGGTGACAGGCGCGTCGGACATGCTGACCAGCGCCTTGATGTTCATCGGCATCCGATCGTCGCGCGATGCGAACAACGCGAGGAGCATGTCCCAGGCGGGCTCGTGAAACAGTTCTGCGGGGAGGAACTTGCGGCGCATCCGTCGTTCCGCGAGCACCAGGGTGGCATGTTCGATGAGCGCGTCGTCGCTTGGCTCATCGCCGACCGGTACTGGCTCCGCGGCTTGCGCGACTCGTCCATTGAACTCTTCGGCGACCGCCGACAGCTTTGCGGTCAGATCCTTGATCAACTCGACGACGGACTCGTTTTTCACTCAAGGCTCCCCTTGCCCCCGTTGTTACACCCGACACCCAGCCGAAAAACGATGCCCGCAGCCTGTAGCCGCTATCGCATGTCGCCAACCGAACCGACCGGACGTGCGGACGAACAGGTCCGACGCACCGTCATTGTCGACTACCGCACCGCAAATTCAACCCAAACCTGCAAAAATCGGTAACCATATGAAGATCGAATGCACATCGCCGACTATATTTCCCTTAATCGATCCAATACCGATCGATTAAATCAATCCATTATGGTTTAGATATTGCGCATTCCAGGTCGACCTCTTGAAAACGCAGTTCGTATATTTGCCAGACTCGGGATTCGGCTCGATCGCCGATATCGGGCGCGAACCGTTCCGGGACGCCAGCGATGCCGAAACGATGTCATCGGCGGTCCCCATCGTTTACAGACACCCTGTTCGATGCCGGATCGATTCCCCCGTGGTCAGACGCAGGCCGTTTGATCGGGTGGTGCGTTAGGGCTCGATCGCATGCGAAAGGGTATCGTGTCCGCTTATCTGAATGCCGTCGGTTCCGCAGTTCCCGGTCATGATATCCACACCGCCTTCATTGGCTGGGCGCGTACGCGGGTCGATGCACGCGCGGAACGCGTGTTCGACCGGATGGCAGCACGATCGGGCATCGCTCACCGCTGGTCGGTGCTGCCGCCGACCGCGAACGGTGGTTCGCCGATCGACGATGCCGGCTTCTACGCGGTCGAGCCGCATCCGGGAACGGCCGCCCGCATGACGCTATATGCCGAGCACGCCCCCGATCTGGCGATCCGCGCGATCGAGGCGTTGCGCGACAAGATCGCGGTCGAGGGCATCACGCATCTCGTGGTGGCGAGTTGCACCGGCTTTGTCGCGCCCGGCATCGACCAGATCATCGCGCGGCGGCTTGGCCTCGCGTCCAGCGTCGAGCGGCTGCTGATCGGCTTCATGGGCTGCTATGCCGCGGTCGTCGCGTTGCGCAGCGCCCGCCACATCGTCCGATCCGAGCCACGGGCGCGCGTACTGGTCGTGACCGTCGAACTGTCCACGCTGCACCTGCAACCCGCGAGCGAACTCGAATCGCTGCTGGCGATGCTCCAGTTCGGCGATGGTGCCGCGGCGGCGCTGGTGACGGCGGACCCCACCGGGTTCGCGCTCGACACGCCGTTCGCCGCGACGCTGGCCGACAGCGAGACCCTGATCCGCTGGGACGTCACCGATGCGGGGTTCGCGATGCATCTGTCGGGCGAGGTTCCCGGACGGATCGCCACCGCGCTGTCCGATGCGGCGTTCCGCGATATCGTCAGCGACGGGCGAAAGCCGAACGAGATCGACGCTTGGGCCGTGCATGCCGGCGGCCGATCGATCCTCGACGCGGTAGAGCATTCGCTCGATCTGAAACCGGATGCACTCGCCGCCTCGCGTCAGGTGCTTTCGGAGAACGGCAACATGTCGTCGGCGACGCTGATGTTCGTGTTCGAGCGACTGCTCGCCGGGCCGCCGGTCGAGCACGGCGTGGCACTCGCGTTCGGGCCCGGCCTCGCGGCGGAGGGCTTCGGATTCCGGAGCGCGGCATGAGCCTCGCGGTCCGCAGCCAGGCCGAAGAGCTGATGGACGCCGACGACCTCGACGCGGCGACCTATGCAGACGTCGTCGGCGATCTCGCGACGGTCAACACGGTGACGATGGCGCGCCGCCCGACTCTCGACTTCCTTACGCGCGCCACGGCGGGGCGGAAGAGCTTCCGACTGCTCGACGTCGGGTTCGGCGATGGCGACATGCTGCGGCGAATCGCACGCTGGGCGAAGGTGAAGGATATCGAGGCGGAGTTGGTCGGGGTCGATCTCAACCCGCGCAGCGAACAGGCGGCGCGGGCGCATGGCGGCGACATCCGCTACGTCACGGGCGACTATGCCGACCTCGCGCATGAGCCGTGGGACGTAATCGTCAGCAGCCTCGTCGCGCATCATATGAGCCACGACCAGCTGATCGCGTTCCTCCGGTTCATGGAGGGCCATGCGAGCTCGGGCTGGTTCGTCAACGACCTTCACCGGCACGGCTTTGCGCACTGGGGTTTCCCTGTCCTGGCGACGATCGCGCGCTGGCATCCGATCGTCCGGCACGACGGGACGTTGTCGATCGCGCGCAGCTATCGACCCGACGAATGGCCACCGCTGCTAGCCGAGGCCGGCATCACCGAGGCGAGAGTCCGCCGCGTATTCCCGTTCCGGTTATGCGTCGAACGCCTGCGCTGATCGTCGGCGGCGGGCTCGCCGGCGCCGCGACCGCGATTCGGTTGGCGCGTGCCGGCCTGCCGCATTTGCTCGTCGAGCGATCGCGCGAAACCGGTGACGCGATATGCGGCGGGTTTCTCAGTTGGCGGACGCTGGAAACACTCGCCGGTCTCGGGAT
This sequence comes from Sphingomonas sp. CFBP 13728, assembly GCF_014841895.1. Classification (NCBI taxonomy): domain Bacteria; kingdom Pseudomonadati; phylum Pseudomonadota; class Alphaproteobacteria; order Sphingomonadales; family Sphingomonadaceae; genus Sphingomonas; species Sphingomonas sp. CFBP 13728. The sequence goes on from NZ_JACYUS010000002.1 coordinate 559,317, forward strand.
CGATCCTGACACGCTCAACCCCGAACGCGTGACGCGTGCGCGTATTTTCGCAGGCAATCGCCGCGCGGAGGCCGCCCTCCCCCATCCGGCAGTCTCGGTTACCCGCCACCGGCTGGATACGGTCCTGCTGGCTGAAGCCGAACGGCTGGGCACGCCGGTCGAGCGCGGCGTCACCGTACGCGAGATCGACGGGACGAGCGCACGGCTCGCAGACGGCGCGACGATCGTGGCCGACGCGCTGTTCCTCGCGAGTGGCAAGCACGACGTTCGCGGAATGGCGCGCCCCGACGACGCTCGCGGTGCCGACCCGACCTTGGGGATCCGGGTAAGGATCGCCCCCTCGCCTGCGCTAGGCAAAGCGCTCGCCGGCGGCATCGAGCTTCACCTGTTCGACCGCGGCTATGCAGGGCTGGCGATGCAGGAGGATGGCACCGCGAACCTCTGCATGGCGGTCCATCGTTCGCGGCTTCAGGCGGCAGGTTCCCCCGCGCAATTACTCGAAGTCCTCGGCCGAGAGATGCCCGCGCTTGGCGAATGGGTAGCGCTGATCGACCCGATCGCGCAAATCGATGCGATCGCCAACGTTCCCTATGGCTGGCGCCAGCGCAACGGTGCCGATGCGCTCTTCCGACTGGGAGATCAGGCCGGCGTGATCCCCTCGCTCGCCGGTGAAGGCATGGGCATCGCGCTCGCCAGCGGAGTCGCGGCCGCGCGCGCCTACGAGAACGGTGGCCCCGCCGCCGCGTCATCATGGCAGGAGGATTTCACCCGCCGCCTCGCCCGCCCGATCGGCATAGCCGGCATCGTCCGCCACATCGCCGAGAGCGAACGCGCCGCATGGCTGCTCCCTTTCCTTCGCCCCACACTGATCCAGGTCATCGCCAACGCAACCAGATTGGGGCAATCTTGAAGGCCGCCCCGCCAGCACGAGATGCATGTCCATGGACCAGCTCAATCTTTCCGAGGCCGAATGGCGCAAGCGGCTCACCCCGGAGCAATATCACGTACTACGCGAGGGCGGCACGGAGCGCGCCTTCGCCGGCGTTCTGACCGATAACAAGGCCGATGGTATCTACCGCTGTGCAGCCTGCAGCAACGAGCTGTTCGACAGCGCGGACAAATATGATTCCGGCTCGGGCTGGCCCAGCTTCACCCAGCCGATCCGCCCCGGTGCGGTCACCGATCACGCCGATCGCAGCCACGGCATGACGCGTATCGAAACCCGGTGCGCGCGCTGCGACAGCCATATGGGCCACGTCTTCCCCGACGGTCCGCCGCCGACCGGGCAGCGTTATTGCATGAACTCGCTCTCGCTCGAATTCCGACCGCGCAAAGCGAACGTCGCGGCCTGATGTCGCTTGTAGGGCGGGACCATCGCGCGTAATTCTGCGGCCACATGGCTCGTACGCGTTCTGCTCCCCCGTCCCGTCGGTCCCCAACTCCCCCGGCGTCACGCTGGCGGCGGCGGCTGGTCGTCTTTCTCCAGGTCATGGTCGGGATCGGTGTCCTTGCGCTCGGTGCGCTGGCGATCGCGGTCTACATCGCGATGTCGCAGCTGCCCAGTTTCGACAGCCTGAAGTCCTCGCCCAACGGCCAGATGATCCGCGTCCATGCCGCCGACGGCACGGTGATCGTGTCGATGGGACCGAGCTTCGGCGAGTGGCTGCCCTACGGCCAGATCCCCAAGGTGATGCGCGACGCGACCGTCTCGGTCGAGGATCGCCGCTTCCGCTCGCATCTCGGCATCGATCCGGTCGGCATCGCGCGCTCCGTGAAGGTGCGGTTCGATCGCGGTCACTGGACGCAAGGGGGGTCGACGATCACGCAGCAGCTCGCGCGGACCGTCTTCCTCAACAACCAGAAGAAGTTCGGGCGTAAATTCCGCGAGGGCATCCTGGCGTTCGCGCTCGAATGGAAGTTTTCGAAGGACCAGATCCTCGAACTGTACCTCAACAAGGTCTATTACGGCGGCGGCGCCTACGGGATCGACGCGGCCAGCCGGAAATTCTTCGGCCACGGCGCGGATCATTTGAGCCTCGCCGAGGCTGCGGTCATCGCCGGCCTCGTCAAGGCACCGTCCAACTACTCGCCGACCGCCGATGCCGAGGCCGCGATGGGCCGCGCCGGTGTCGTGCTGGAGACGATGCAGGCAACCGGCGCGATCACCGCGTCCGAGGCTGCCGATGCCGATGTCTCTGGGCTGAAACTCGCGCCCGAGCCGAAGCAGAACAGCGTCCGGTACTTCACCGACTGGGCGTTGCCGCAGCTCGATACGCTGATCGACGAAACGACCGAACCATTGGAAGTCTGGACGACGCTAGACCTGACGATGCAGCGCCAGGCGGACGACGCGATCCGCGCGAATGCACCTCCCGGAGCGCAGGGCGCACTGGTCGCGCTCGATCGTGGCGGCGAAGTGCGCGCGATGGTCGGCGGCAAGGATTACGTGTCGTCGATTTACAACCGCGCGACGCAGGCGGTCCGCCAGCCGGGCTCGTCGTTCAAGCTGTTCGTGTATCTCGCCGCGCTGGAGGCGGGTCACAAGCCGGAGGATTCGATCGTCGACGAACCCGTCACGATCAACGGCTGGAGCCCACGCAACGATTCGCGGCGCAATTCCGGTGCGGTCTCGCTGCGGACCGCGTTCGCCTATTCGCTGAACACCGTCGCCGCCAAGCTCGGCCAGGAGGTCGGCTTCAACACGGTCGCCGACATGGCACGGCGGTTCGGCATCACCACACCGGTCAACGTGCATCCGTCGATGGTGCTGGGCACGTCGGAAGTCCGCGTGATCGACATGACTCGCGCGTTCGCCTCGGTTGCCAGCAAGGGCGTCGCGGTGACGCCGTACGGGATCACGCGCGTCACGGCCAACGGGCAGACGATCTACACGCACGAAGTCGACCGCAGCCATGTGCTGGTCGCGCCCTATGTCGCCGCCGAGATGACCGATCTGCTGCAGACCGCGGTCAACACCGGCACCGGGCGTGCGGCGCAGATCGGTCGGCCGGTCGCGGGCAAGACCGGCACCACCACTGCATCGAAGGACGGCTGGTTCCTCGGCTTCTCCAGCGGGATCACTACGGGCGTGTGGATGGGTCGCGACGATGCCAAGCCGATCGCCGGCCTGCACGGCGGCACCGCGCCCGCCAAGGCGTGGGCGGCGTTCATGAAGCCCGCGACGGCCAACCGTCCGATCGAGCAGTTCGATACGAAGGTGACATTGCCCGAGTGGCAGCTCGAGCCCGATGAGGAGAGCTATTTCGGGCAGCCCGACAATGGCCAGATGGCGGTCGATGCGGACGGCAATCCGATCGAGCAGGGCCAGCCGCCCGTGCCGACCGATGCGCAGACCGGCGACACGATCCCGCGGCCCGATGCGGATCAGCCCGAAGCGGCGCCGGCTCCACCGCCGCAGCAGTTGAATCAGGACTGGATCGACCGGGTCACCGGGCGTGAGCGGCGCGAGCCGTCACCGGCGGGGCGGCAACCGCTCCAACGCGATGTGCCCCGAGATGGGCCACGCGATCAGGTGCAGACGCAGCGCTTCCAGAGCGATCAGGAAGAGCGCCCGAACCAGTGAAGCCCCGCGCCGTGCGTGCGTAGCCAGACACGCGCGGGCGTCGGGTCTTCGCCGTACAATTGCTCCACGAGCGCGTGGAAGACGGGCGCGTGGTTCATGTGGACACGGTGCGCGACTTCGTGCGCGACCGTGGCGCGACGCACCCAGCTCGGCGCCAGGATCAGCCGCCAGCTGTAGCGGATGATGCCGCTCGACGCGCAGCTGCCCCAGCGGCCCTTGGCATCGCCGACTGCGACCTGAGTAACGGTTACCTTCGCCTTGGCGGCGTATTCGGCGGTTTCGGTTTCCAGCACGGCGAGTGCGGTGCGCTTGAGCCAAGCCTCGACGCGACGCCCGATTGTTTCGGGGGGGCCTGACAGCGACAGCACCGAGCCTTCAAGAACGACGGTGCGGCGGCTTCCGGGAGTCCACTCTATAGTCAGCGGCTCATCAGCGACGGTGAGGACCGCGCCGGGCACGAACGGGCGCGGCTGGGGGAGCAGCGCGCGCTGTTCGGCGATCCAGCCGGCCTTGTCCTCTGCCCAGGCCAGCGCCTGCTTCAACGCCGCACGCTTGGGAAGGACCAGCCTTGCCCGGCCACTCGCGGGATCGATCGACAGACGCGCACGGCGTGCGCGCGGGTGACGGACGATCTCCAGGCCTTCTATCACTGCGTCACAGTTCCCGGTCGATCACGTGATATTCGAGCTCGCCGGCCTCGTCCTCGCTGATCGTCCAGCCGCGCACCGATTGCTTGGCGCGGTGGACCGCCTCGCGGTCGCCGCAGACGAGATAGTGCCATTCGGGCAGTTGCTCGCCGGCCGCGCGCAGGCGGTACGCGCAGGTCGACGGCAGCCAGTCGATCCCGCGGACGTTGCCGGTCGTCAGCCGCACGCATTCGGGGACATAGGCGTGGCGGTGACGGTAATCCGAACATTGCCCGCTGCGCCGGTCGAGCAGGCGGCACGAGACGTTGGTCGCGACGAGCTCCCCCGTATCCTCGTCCTCGAGCTTGTGAATGCAGCATTTGCCACAGCCGTCGCACAAGGCTTCCCACTGGCCGCGGTCGAGCTGGTCGATCGGCGTATCTTCCCAGAAGCGCGCGCTCACCGGGCCCAGCGCTTGATTTCTGTCACCACTGCGTCGGGCCCTTGTTCCTGCGGCAGCAAAGCGAGGGGCTTGCCGTCCGGGTCCATCAGATAGGCCTGGCGAGAGTGGTTTACGAGGTAGCCGCCACCCGGCGAGGCGTCGCCCTTGCTCGAATACACCGCATACTCGGTCTTGATCTTGGCGATCTGCGCGTCGGTGCCGGTGAGGCCGACCATCCGCGGGTGGAAGGCGGAGACGAACTGCTTGAGTACCGCAGGGGTATCGCGCGCCGGGTCGACGGTCACGAACACCGGCACGATCTTCGCGGCGAGCGAAGGGTCGCTCGCCTCGAGCCTTTTCACCGCGGCGCCGATCGCCTGGACATCCGTCGGACACACATCGGGGCAGAAAGTGTAGCCGAAATACATGATCCGGTATTTGCCTGCGAACGCCTGTTCGGTGACGGTCTTCCCGTTCTGGTCGGTCAGCGTGAACGCGCCGCCGATCCGCGCGCCTTCGAGCGGCGGTTTGGCGGGCGGTGCCGAGGCTGTGCACGCGGATAAGGTGAGTGCCGGTATGAGAAGGAAACGGAGGGCCATGGTCCCGCCAGCCTTGATCTGTTCGCCACTGCGGCGCAAGCGTCACCCGATATCCAGGACGAACCAAGGAAGTCTCTCGATGCGTATCCGCCTGATGCTCGCCGCTACCCTCCTGACGCCTGCGCTCGCCTGCGTCGCGGCGCCCGCGTTCGCGCAAGGCCAGTCGGAGGGGTACAAGTTCCTGTCCGCGGTGCGCGACGCGAAGAACAACGAGGTGCTGGAGATGCTCGGCAAGCCCGGCAGCAACATCATCAACACGCGCGACGTGACCAGCGGCGAAGGCGCGCTCCACATCGTCATCAAGCGCGGCGACGAGGTGTATCTGCGCTTCCTGCTGCAGAAGGGCGCGGACGCGAACCTGCGCGACGGCAAGGGCAATACGCCGCTGCTGCTCGCGGTGACGCTGGGCCAGACGAACATGATCCCGATCCTGACCGCGGCTGGCGCGAACCCTAACCTGGCGAACTCGGCGGGCGAGACTCCCTTGATCCGCGCGGTGCAGCGCCGCGACGTGGGGATGATCCGGGTGCTGCTGGCCGAGAACGCCGATCCCGATCAGGCCGATATCATGGCGGGCATGTCCGCGCGCGCCTATGCCAAGCAGGATGGGCGCAACCCGATCGTGAGCAAGCTGCTGGAAGACGCGCCGAAGAAGGTGCGCAAGGCGGTTTCGGGCCCGAAGTTCTGATCTTTCCCCCAGGGTTGCCACCGATCTACTTCGTAGAAACGCATTTGGCCTCAACCCCGTCATCCTGACGAAAGTCAGGATCCAGAGTAACCAAAGGCTATCCTTCATGGCCCTGGATCCTGACTTTCGTCAGGATGACGGACTCAGAATGCCAGCCCGTCAGCGTCCGGGTCCATCTGCGCGATCAGCCGCCGTGCCGCGCGCCGGGCGAAGGCGAGCGTACACCGTTTCCGCACATGCGCCGGCAGAGGCTCGGTATGCGCCTCGCGCACGATCGCCGCGTCATAGCGATCCGCGACGATGATCCCCGTCCGCTCCGGCAGGAACGCGGGCCCGTTCAGCGGCCCGACGTCGAACCCGGCCGGGACCGCCCAGAAATACCGATCGCAATGCCCGAGATAATCCGGCCACTTCCCGTCGCCTAGCAGGTCCGCGCGCGACACCTTGATCTCGACGATCACGATCTGGCCACGCGCATCTACCGCCATCAGGTCGGCACGGCGGCCACCGTCTAGCGGCACTTCGGTCATCGCGGTGAGGTCGTGGCGCAGCAACATCCGGATCACGCCGCGCGCCACGTCGGCGGCGCACATTACCGAATCGGGAGGCGATCCAGGTTTGTCGATGCAGGAGTCCGGCGGCATGTCGAGCATCCGGCGGAAATAGAACAATCCGCGAACGAGGCAAGCCCATTCGCGGATCGCCTGGCGGTCAGCCCGCCTCGCCCTTCAGCGGGCGGGCGAGCAGGTCGCCGATGACGTCGCTCACCGGCGCGCCCTCCAGCAGGCGGCAGACCGCTTCGGTGATCGGCATGTCGACGCGCGCGTCGCGTGCAGCTTCGCGCAGGACGGGGGCGGTAAAGGCGCCTTCCGCGACGGTCCGGCGGTCCGCCAGCAAGGTCGCCGCCGACTCGCCGCGCCCAAGGCCGACACCCAGCGAGAAGTTGCGCGAACTCGTCGAGGAGCAGGTGAGTACGAGATCACCCAGCCCGGAAAGCCCGGCCAGCGTCTCTGCGCGCGCGCCGCGTGCCAGTCCGAACCGCGTCATCTCGGCGAACCCGCGCGCGATCAAGGCGGCGCGCGCATTCTGGCCTAGCCCTGCCCCCTCGACCACGCCGCAACCGATCGCGAGGACGTTCTTCACCGCGCCACCGATCTCCGCACCCGCGACGTCGGTCGAGGCGTAGGTGCGGAAATGGCGGGCCGCGAGGCGTGTCGCGAGCCGCTCGCCAAGCGCCGCATCCTCGCAGGCCAGCGTCACCGCGGTCGGCAACCCGGCGGCGACTTCGTGCGCGAAGGTTGGTCCCGAAAGCACCGCGATCGGCGCCTCCGGATGTACCGCGCGCGCGACCTCGCCGACGAGACGCTTGCTCCCCGCCTCGATCCCCTTCGCGCAGAGCACGAGCGGAATGCGGCCGATCGGGGCGGCGGCTAGGACGCTGCCAACGTGCTGGGCGGGCGCGACTACGAGGATCGCATTCATGTCGGCCAGCGCAGCGAGGTCGTCGGTAGCGCGGATCGTCGGCGACAGCGCGACGCCGCCAAGGAACAGCGTGTTCTCATGGGCGGTGTTGATCGACTCGACCACCGCGCCCTCGCGTGCCCACAGGATCACCTCGCGACCGCCATAGGCTGCAACCTGCGCAAGTGCCGTGCCCCACGCCCCGCCACCGATGACGCCGATCTTCATGCCTTCACCCCTGCGCCACGCACCGCTTCGGCATTCGGATCGAGCGGCCAGCGCGGACGCGCGGCGACATCGAGCGGGTCGGTGAGGCCCGCGGCAAACCGCTCGGCCCCTGCCCAACCAATCATCGCGGCGTTGTCGGTGCACAGCCACAAGGGCGGCGCGACGAAGCGGAGACCGTGTGCGCTGGCAAGACCCTGCAACGCGGTACGGACCGCCGTGTTGGCCGCGACTCCGCCCGCGACGACGAGCGCGGTCGCGCCATGCGAAGTCCGCAAAGCCTTGGTCGTGCGGTCGATCAGGCAGTCCACCACGGCCGCCTGGAACGAGGCGGCGATGTCCTCAGGCGAATATTGGCCGACCACGCGCGCGACCGCGCTCTTAAGGCCGGCGAACGAGAAATGCGGTTCGGCCGAGCCTTTGAGCGGGCGCGGCAATGGGACGGCCTTGGGATCCCCCAACGCCGCAGCGCGCTCGACGGCAGGGCCACCGGGGAAGCCCAAGCCCAAGAGCTTGGCAGTCTTGTCGAAGGCCTCACCCGCCGCATCGTCGATCGTCGTGGCGAGGCGCCGATACGCACCGACGCCCTCGACCAGCAGCAACTGGCAATGCCCGCCCGACACGAGCAGAAGCAGATACGGAAACTCCAGGTCCGGGTCCGACAGGCGGGGCGACAGCGCGTGGCCTTCGAGATGATTGACCGCGATCAACGGCTTCCCCGCGGCGTGCGCGAGCGCCTTGCCGGTGACGAGCCCGACCATCACCCCGCCGATCAGCCCCGGCCCAGCGGTCGCGGCGATCGCATCGACATCGGCCAGCGTCAGCTTCGCGTCGGTCAGCGCCGCGACGATCAACGGCTCCAGCGCCTCGACATGCGCGCGCGCGGCGATTTCGGGGACGACGCCGCCGAACGGAGCGTGCGCCGCTTCCTGCCCGAGCAGTCGATGCGCGAGGACCTGCCGGTCGCCGGTGACGAGCGCGGCGGCGGTTTCGTCGCAAGAGGATTCGATGCCGAGAATGATCATCGCGTGTATGTATAGGCCTGCGTGAAGCTTGTCGAAGGGTGCCCCTTTCTGCATGGCACCCAGCATGACAGTTTTTCGGCTCGGTACGCGCGGTTCGCCGCTGGCGCTCACCCAGGCAGGCCTGGTCCGCGATGCGTTGTGCGCGGCGCATGGCTGGTCGCCCGACAAGGTCGAGACGGTTGTGATCCGCACGACGGGCGACCGTGTCCAGGATCGCGCGCTCGCCGAGATCGGCGGCAAGGCGCTGTGGACCAGGGAGCTCGACCGCGCTCTCCACGACGGCGACATCGACTGCGCGGTCCATTCGATGAAGGACGTCGAGACGATCCGGCCGCACACGCTGAGGATCGCCGCGATGCTGCCGCGGGCCGACGTGCGCGATCGGCTGATCGGTGCGGAGACCTTTGCCGACCTGCGCCCGGGCGCCGTCGTCGGGACGAGTTCGCCGCGACGCCGCGCGCAGATGCTGCGGCTGCGGCCCGACCTGGAGATCGTGCTGATCCGCGGCAACGTCGACACGCGGCTCGGCCGGGTGGCGAGCGGCGAGATGGATGCCACGCTGCTCGCCGCCGCCGGGCTCGATCGCCTCGGGCGCGAGGACGGCCATGCGATCCCGACCGACATCATGCTGCCCGCACCGGCGCAGGGGGCGGTCGGGATCGAGGTCCTCGACGGTAGCGCCGCGCACGCGATCGTCGCCGCGATCGACCATGCCGACACCAGCCTGTGCGTGCTGACCGAGCGCGCGTTGCTCGCCCGGCTCGGGGCGGATTGCCACTCGCCGGTCGCAGCTCTCGCGTCGCTGGCAGGCGAGACGCTGACGTTGCGCGCCGAGCTGATCGCAGAGGACGGGACGTGCGACGTCGCCGGATCGATCGAGGGCGGCGCGGGCGAGGATCTGGGCACGATGCTGGCGATAGACCTTCTCACGCGCGCGCCGGCCAGCGTCCGCCGGTTGTTCGCGGCATGACGTCGCCTCACGCGGTCGTCGTGGTGCGGCCGGAGCCCGGCAATGCGCGGACTGCGGCGGCGCTGCGGGCGTTAGGGCTCGACGTACGGCAGGTTCCGCTGTTCGCCGTAACGCCGGTCGACTGGAGCGCGCCCGATCCGGCAGCGTTCGACGGGTTGTTGCTGACCAGCGCGAACGCGGTGCGGCATGGCGGTGCAGGACTGGACGCGTTGAAGCGCCTGCCGGTGGTCGCCGTCGGCGCCGCGACGGCGGCGGTAGCGACCGACGCGGGCTTTGCGGTCGCGGTGACCGGGTCGGGCGACGCGCGCGATGCCGTTTCCGAAGCGCGCGATCGCGGTTTTGCGCGACTGCTGCATTTGGCCGGGCGCGATCGTGCCCCGACCGGCGACGGGATCGAGGCCATTACGGTCTACGCGAGCGATGATGTGCCGATCGACGCGACGGTGGCGCAGTCGTTCGCCGATACCGTCGTGTTGCTGCACTCCGAACGCGCCGCGGCCGGGTTGAAGGCTATGCTCGATACGGCGGGCATCGACCGGTCCGGGATAGAGATCGCCGCGATCAGCGCAGCCGTCGCCGAAGTGGCCGGAACCGGCTGGGCGACCGTCTCGATCGCCCCGCAACCGAGCGATCCGGCACTCGTAGCACTCGCTGCTGCACGTGCGAACATACGCGCGATTGACCATCCGGTGGATGGCGGGGATAAGCACGCCATGAGCGACTACGTGCCGACCGATCGCCCACGGGCACGCGGACCCAGAATGGGCGTCATCATCGCCCTCACCGCGCTCGCGTTTATCGCCGGGCTCGGGCTGATGGCCTATGCGGCGAAGATGCTGCCGTGGTTCAAGGCCACGCAGGCGACGGCGGCCGCGTCCTCCGCTGCGCGGCAAAAGCTGGCGGCCGGCAATTCGGGCTATATCCCCGCACAACCGCTAGGTCCGGACGGTGAGCCGCAGGCAGCGGCACCGATCGATACGACGGTCCTGGCCACGCGAGAGGCGACGCTGGCCGGCCAGCTCACCGCACTCGAGGCGCGCACGGCCACGATCACCACCGATGCCGCCGCCGCCGGCGCGCAGGCTACGCGCGCCGAAGGGCTGCTGGTGGCCTTCGCGGCTCGCCGTGCGCTCGATCGCGGCGTCGGGCTCGGCTATCTGGAGGAGCAGGTACGCCTGCGGTTCGGCCAGGCGCAGCCCCGCGCGACGACGTTGCTGATCCAGGCCGCACGCCAACCGGTGACTCTGGAAGATCTGCGCCAGGGGCTCGACGCGATCGCACCGGACATCACCAGCTCGACCGGCGAGAACTGGCTCGATACCGTCCAGCATCAGATCGACACGCTCGTGGTACTCCGCAAGGCGGGCACCCCCTCGCCGATGCCGGCGGATCGCCTCGCCCGTGCGCGCCGCTTGTTGGGCGCGGGCCAGGTCGAGGCGGCACGTGCCGAAGTCGCGCGCCTGCCCGGCGCCGCCCAGGCCGGCAACTGGATGGATGCTGCACGGCGCTATGTCGTCGCACGCCAGGCGCTCGACGTGATCGAAAACACCGCGTTGATCGGCCAGGCCGGACAGCCTCAGCCGGCGCCGGTGGTGATCCCCGCCACGCCGGTCGAGACGACCGCTCCCGAGTCCGACGGGATCTAAGCCGATCGATTGCCGCACCGCTCTATGGGGAATGCCTCCATTGCGCATGATCGGTGTCGGACAAGCACGTTGCAGGGCCATCATTTCGGAATGCAGGCCGCTGGCGAGCTGTTCCAGCGATATTTCCAAGAGCCGCTGATCCGCGTCGCCACCATTGGACCGTTATCCCGACCCGAACCTCGGAGGATCAACGACCGCTTTCGGGATCGCATCCTCTGCTGGCGGCGTGGTTCATGCTGCTCGCTGCCCCAGAATACATTTACCGATTGCGATAGAGGAGCTTGGTATATTCGTGCCTCAGGGTCTTCTGGTCCGCGTCCGAAAGCGTCCCGCTCTTGAGCGTCACGAGGTTCGCCACCTTCATCCGGAACGCGGCAACACGCTTTTCCCGTTGCTGCCGCATCGTCGGCGTATCGCCCCCCCATCCACGACCGCGCAAGACATCGCGATCCGGGTCTATCCCGCGAAAGGGATCCGAATAGGGTGTGTAGGACTGAGGCGGCTGGAAAGCTTGTGCATTTGCCATCGTCGAAAAGCACATGACGGCACATGATACTGCCAACTTCATCGAGCGCTCCCTTCAATACAGTAAGGTCGATCGCACGGACCATTGCGGTCCTGAACTACCGTATCGGATTTTCTCTGAACGATCGACCGACTTGTAGCCATGTCGGCAACATATCGAACCTCACCGCCCGCGAAAGCATTACCAGAATAATTACTGCCAGACTTACTCTCGAACTCGCTCGATCAGCGCCATCGCTGCATGGGGTGCGCGAACCTTCGCGCCGTTGATGAAGAACATGAACGTCTCGCAGGGCGTCTTCGCCGGCGCGGCGTCCTCGACATAGGGCAGACCGTCAGGCCGTCCCCCCGCCGCCCAGATCCTCGCCTTGTCCGCCCATCCGTCCAGCGCGGTCGGCGCATAGCCGGCGACGAAGCGCTCCTCGGCATCCTCCAGTCGCGCATAGACGAAGTCGCCGGTCACGTCGGCGATCGCCGGGTATTCGGCGGATTGCGCGAAGACGATCGCGACGCCCGCATCGCGGCACATCGCGACGAATTCCGGCACCGCGAAACTCTCGTGACGGACCTGGATCGCATGGCGCAGCGAGAGCCCGTCCTGCTTGGTGGGCAACAGCTTCAGGAATGCGGCGAAATCGTCGGCGTCGAATTTCTTGGTCGCCATGAACTGCCACAGGATCGGTCCAAGCCGGTCGCCGAGCTCGACGATCCCCTGACCGGTGAACTTGGCGATCGACTCCCCCGCCTCGGCCAGCACCTTCCGGTTGGTGCAATAGCGCGACGCCTTGAGCGAAAAGACGAACCCGTCGGGCACCGCCTTCGCCCAGGATGCGAACGTCGCCGGCTTCTGGCTGCCGTAATAGGTGCCGTTGATCTCGATCGCGGTGACGTGCTCGGCGGCATAGCCGAGCTCGCGCTTCTGCGGCCATTTCTCCGGATAGAAGGTCCCACGCCACGGCTCGTAGGTCCAGCCGCCAATACCGATTCTGATGGTCATGGGCGGGAGTGTAGCGCGTGGGAGAAGCGCTTGGCGATGCCCTATTCGGTGATGACGCCGCGCAGTCCCGGCAGGTCGAGGATGCGAACCTGCGCATAGGCCACCGCGACCAGGCCATCGCGCTCGAACCGCTTCAGGTGCCGGTTGAGCGTCTGGCGTGCGATGCCGACCACGCCGGCCAGCTCCTCTTGGCGGATCGTGATGCGACCATCGCCCGCCTGCGACGCACGCATCAGCGCCTGCGCCAGTCGCACCCGGATCGACTGCCCCACGCTCTGCGCGATGAACCGCAAGGCGGTGCGTTGGTGCGCGCACACGAGCAGTCCGAGATCGCGGTAAAGCTCCGGGTCCGCCGCCGCCGCCCGCGCAAACGCCGCCACCGGCACATGAAGCAGTCGCGCCGTGCCGAACGCCGTCGCGTCATGTGGCCTGGGATGGCCGTCCAGCGTCGACAATTCCCCGAACCAAGTCCCCGGCCGCACGATCAGCGCGAGCAGTTCGGCACCATTGGCGGACAAGCCCTTCAACCGGACCTGCCCATCCAGAACCGCCCACAGCCCGTTCGGCGGATCGCCCGAGCCGTAGATCCGCGCGCCGTTCTCCAGCACCTCGACTCGTGCCTCCTGCAACAGGCGCTCGCGACGGCCCGTCGGTATCGCGCCGAACCAGCTATCGGCCGCCAATATTGCGTGATCCGGATCGTGCATCACGCAAGGCTAGGCGAAATTTCGGGATTGTCACCATCGAGACAAAGTTTGTCGAAGCCCGGTCGTACAAGGGGTCAAACATAAGGAGGCGGATGATGGCAACGGCATTGAAGGCGATGGAACCGACGGCGGCGGCAACGACGATCAAGGATCAGGTATCGGCCGAAGAATGGGCGCTGCGCGTCGATCTCGCCGCCGCGTACCGGCTGGTCGCGCTGTACGGCTGGGACGATCTGATCTTCACGCATCTCTCGGCGCGCGTCCCCGGCCCCGAGCATCATTTCCTGATCAACCCGTACACGCACATGTTCGAGGAGATCACCGCGTCGTCGCTGGTCAAGATCGACGTCGACGGCAACAAGGTCATGGACACCCCTGCCCCGGTCAACCGCGCGGGCTTCGTGATCCACTCGGCGGTCCATGCCGCACGCCACGAAGCGGTCGCGGTGCTGCATCTCCACACCCCACACGGCCAGGCGGTATCGGCGATGGCCGAAGGGCTGCTCCCGCATACGCAGACGGCGATGATTGCCGGGCACGACGTCGCCTATCACGACTTCGAGGGCATCGCGACGGAACTGGAGGAACGCGAGCGGCTGGTGCAGGATCTCGGCACCAAGAACGCGATGATCCTGCGCAACCATGGCACGCTGACGGTGGGCGAGTCGGTGCCGCAGGCGTTCCTGCGAATGTATTTCCTCGAACGCGCCTGCGAGGCGCAGGTCCTGATGCTGAGCGCCGGTCGCGAGAATCTGAACAACCCCAACCAGGGCGTCGCCGAGAAGGTCGAGGGCCAATCGAGCGGTGCAGGCATCCGCATGCTCGCCGACGGACTCGCCTGGCCCGCGCTGTTACGCAAGCTCGACCGCGTCAATCCGGGCTATCGGGACTGATCGCGACCAGCTTCGGAGGGCAACGCATGCCGCATTACGGCGATTACCAGAACGAGATCTATTTCGCCGGACTCGCCGGGGTCGTCCCGAAAGTCCCGGTCGATTTCGCATCGCTCGAGGCTCGGGCGGCAGCGGCGGTGCCCCCGTCGGTGCTCGGCTATCTGCAGGGCGGGTGCGGCGACGAGTTTACGCAGCGCCAGAATGCCGACGCGTTCCGGCACTGGGGCATGACGCCGCGGATGATGGTCGATGCCACGCGCCGCGACCTGTCGATCGACCTGTTCGGGATGACGCTGCCCAGCCCGATCTTCATGAGCCCGGTCGGGATCAACGGGATGTGCACGCAGGACGGCCATGGCGATCTCGCCGCCGCGCGGGCGGCCGCGCTGACCGGCGTTCCGCTGATCCAGTCGACGCTGTCGAACGATCCGCTCGAGGACGTCGCCGCGGCGATGGGCGACACGGCCGGCTTCTTCCAGCTCTACACGCCCAAGGACAAGCCGCTCGCCGAGAGCCTCGTCCACCGTGCCGAGGCGGCGGGATACAAGGCGATCGTCGTCACGCTCGACACCTGGGTCACCGGCTGGCGCCCGCGTGACCTGAACGTCGCGAACTTCCCGCAATTGCGCGGCCATGTGCTGGAGAACTATTTCAGCGACCCGGTCTTCCGCGCGATGCTCGCCAAGCCGCCGCGTGAGGATGTGGCGGCCGCCGTACGCCAATGGGCGGGGACGTTCGGCAAGGTGCTGACGTGGGACGACATGCCGTGGCTGCGATCGATGACCAAGCTGCCGATCGTCCTGAAGGGCATCTGCCACCCCGACGACGCGCGGCGCGCGATCGATCTGGGGGCGGACGCAATCTACTGCTCGAACCACGGCGGACGCCAGGCGAATGGCGGGATCGCCGCGATCGACATGCTGCCCGCGGTGGTCGCGGCCAGCGGGGCCGTGCCGGTACTGTTCGACTCCGGCGTTCGGTCAGGGAGCGACGTGGTCAAGGCACTCGCACTCGGCGCCACCGCGGTCGGGATCGGCCGGCCCTACACGTACGGCCTGGCGCTCGACGGCGCGAACGGCGCGGCGCATGTGCTGAAGTGCATCCTCGCCGAAGCCGACCTGCTGATGGCGGTAAACGGCTACCCGACGCTCGCTGCCGTCCGAGAGGCCGGCGCGACGCGGACGGGGTACTGAAACGAGACGATCAGGCGGCGGTCTCGTCGAGCCGGCGCGCTTCCTCGACCAGCATCACCGGCACGCCATCGCGGATCTGGTAAGCGAGCCCGGCAGCGTCCGAGATCAGTTCCTGCGCGGCCTCGTCATAGCGAAGCGGCGTGCGCGTCATCGGGCAGACGAGACGTTCGAGCAGCCAGGGATCCAGCGGTTTCATCGTCAAAATCCTTCGCCCCGGGAAGGCGACGCCGCGGCGGCCTGGGCAATGCGACTGGACTCGCTGCCGATCCGCCGCTGCGTCGCGACGTGTTCGATCGCGGTGATCTTCTTCGGATCGAAGAGGTTGGCGAAGAACATGCCGATCATCATCACGGCGCCATGCGCGCGACCCTTGCTGGGCGACTTCACTGCAACGTCACCGATTCGTCACCGTCGTGGCGGCCGAAGAACTGCATCAGTTGGATGATCAGCTCGGCGCGCTGCTCGATATCCGGCGCCTCGAGCAGCGCCTGCTTGGCGGCCGCATCGAACGGTGCGATCTGGGCGATACCGTTGACCAGGCTCTCGTCGTCGAGCCGACCGACCGCATCCCAATCCACGGCATAGCCCTGCATGTCGGCGAAACGACGCGACTCCAGTTCCAGCGACGAGCGCCGGCCGAGCGACAGCGCGTCGTCCTCGATCAACGGCAGCAATTCCGCCTCGACCTGGCGGAACGCGGTCGTCACGTCCAACTCGCGAACGATCCGGAACAGCGCGATGCCCTCCAGCACGACGTTGTAACGGCCATCGTCGAGCGCCTCGACCTCGGCGATCTTGCCGACGCAGCCGACGTCGTACAGCGCATCCGCGTCGTCATGCGGTCCGCCCCGCGGCTGGATCATCCCGATCCGCCGGTCGCGCGCCATCGCATCGCTGATCATCGCCCGATAGCGCGGCTCGAACATGTGCAGCGGCAGGTGCATGCCGGGGAACAGCAGCGCCCCCGGCAGCGGGAAGATCGACAGTCGCGTGGTGGCGCGCGGGGGGGCGGACTCGGTGGTCATCCGAACAGGATCGCAGACAGGCGGCGTCGCTGTCCAGACACCCACGGGTCTTCGAGCCCGACGACCTCGAACAATTTCAGCAACTGCGTCCGCGCCGCGCCCTCGTTCCAGTCGCGCTCGGTGGCGATGATGCCGAGGAACGTGTCGGCCGCCGCATCACGATCGTTCGCCGCCATCTGGCCATTGGCGAGCGCGAACCGGGCCTGCAGGTCGTCGGGGTTCGCCTCGACCGCGGCCAGCAGCGGCGACAGATCCGCGACCGGCGGGGCCGATTGTGCGAGCGCAAGCGCCGCCTGTGCGCGCGTAATCGCCGGGTCCTTGGCGATCGCCGGATCGAGGTTCGCCAACCAGTCCGAGGCCTCGTCAAGCTGCCCGGTCGCGACCAGCGCGCGGACGAAACCGGCATGGACCTGCGGATGCTCGGGCGCGATCTCGGCGATCTCGCGGAAGATGCCCAGTGCGCGCTCGCCGTCATTGGCCGCGAGCGCCTCTTCACCGATCGCGATCAACGGCTCGACGTCGGGCACCGCGTCGGTTGCGCCGGCTTCGATCGGCAGCTGCTTGAGCAACTGGTCGAGGATCACCCGCAGCTGCGATTCGGTGCGCGCGCTGGTCATGTCGGCGACCAGCTGGCCCTGGAACATCGCATAGACGGTGGGGATCGACTTGATCTGGAATTGCGCGGCGATGAACTGGTTCTTGTCGGTATCGACCTTCGCCAGCACGACGCCCTTGTCGGCATAATCGGCGGCGACCTTCTCCAGCGTCGGCGTCAGCGCCTTGCACGGCCCGCACCATTCCGCCCAGAAATCGATGATCACGAGGCTGGTCATCGACGGTTCGACGACATCGCGACGGAACGCCTCGACGGCGTCCTTCTCCGCGGGGGACATTCCAAGCGTGGCCAAGTTCAACTCCCGTGTAATTCTCGCGTGCTATCTGGGGCGCCCCCGCGGCGAATGCCACCTCTAGAGGCCACCTGTAGAGCATCGCGGTCGAAATTCCACGTGGCGGCGGCGCCGTTGAAGCGGCCCGTCGATCCTTGGTCCGTCACCCCAGACCCGTCACCCCAGCGAAAGCTGGGGTATCCCCGTGAGGCGGTGGTCGCGTGCCACGTGAGATACCCCAGCTTTCGCTGGGGTGACGGCCGTAGGATTCGAGACGGGCCTTGGGCTCGACGAGATCGGGATCCGAGACGGGATTGGAATCAATGGAAGTCGCGCGATTTGGGCAGGACGCGGACGTCCCGGGGATGCTGGGCACGCGGATGCTGGGCACGCGGTGTCCGTCCGTCAGGGCCGCGTGGGAGGACGGGGCGGATCACCTCGTCCACGCGCGCGAGCGGCGGCTCCAGCGCTTGATCTTCCGACAACAGCCGCAACATCTCGGTGCGATCCTGCACCCGCGACGTCATCAGGTGCGTCACGCCTTCCTCGCTGCGCTGGATCACGCCCTCCAGCACCATCAGCCGCGATGCCATCACCGCGCGGCGGTTCGCCTCGAAGTCGCGCGCCCACATCAGCCCGTTGGTGATCCCGGTCTCGTCCTCGATCGTCACGAAGATCGCATTGCCCTTGCCGGGGCGCTGGCGGACCAGGACGACGCCCGCCACCTTCGCACGCCGCCCGTCCTTGGTCGCGTTGGCCTGTGCGCTCGACAGGATACCTTCAGCAGCAAAGCGTTCGCGGAGGAACTGCATCGCATGTGCCTTCAACGACAGCCGAGTCGTCTGGTAATCCGCCGCCACCTGTTCGGACAGCGGCATCGCTGGCAGGTGCGCGTCGGGCTCTGCGCCAAGCTCGGGCACCTCTGCCGCCGCGAACAGCGCAAGCTGCTTGGGCGGGGTCCGGCGCACATCCCACAAAGCCTCGCGCCGTTCCTTCGCCACCGACCGGAACGCATCCGCATCGGCAAGCAGGTTCATCGCCCGCTGCGGCAAATTGGCGCGCCGCGCGAGGTCCTCGATGCTAGCGAACGGTGTGGTCCGAACGCGAACGATCTCGTCGGCCCAATCCTTCCGAAACCCATCCACCTGCCGAAACCCGAGCCGCACATCCTCCCCGGAACGGGGAGGGGGACCATCCGCAGGATGGTGGAGGGGGGCCGCCGCGGACGTCCCGCTTGGAAGACTAGCATCCCCAAACGCCGCGCTCGTAACAGGCCCAGCCGCCAGCGATACGTCCGCTGAAGCCCCCCTCCACCCCGCTTCGCGCGGTCCCCCTCCCCGTGCCGGGGAGGATAAGCTGTTATCCCACCCACTCGCATTCACGTCGACCGGCAGCACGGTAACCCCGTGCTCCACGGCATCCCGCACCAGTTGCGCCGGCGCATAAAACCCCATCGGCTGCGAATTGAGTAGCGCGCAACAGAACACCGCCGGGTGAAAACATTTGATCCACGACGACACATACACCAGCCGCGCAAACGACAGCGCGTGGCTCTCGGGAAACCCGTAGGACCCAAACCCCTCGATCTGCTTGAAACACCGCTCTGCGAACTCTGCCTCATACCCACGAGCAACCATGCCGCCTATCAGCTTGGCCTGGAAATTGTTCATCCCTCCGACCTTGCGAAACGTCGCCATCGATTTCCGAAGTTCGTTCGCCTCGTCGGGTGTGAACTTTGCCGCGACGATCGCCAGCTTCATCGCCTGTTCCTGGAACAACGGCACGCCGTATGTCTCGCCAAGCAGCACTTCGAGTTCGTCGCTTCGGCCATGCTCTGGCGATGGCGAGGGATAGACCACCACCTCCTTCTTCGCCCGCCGCCGCAAATACGGATGCACCATGTCGCCTTCGATCGGCCCGGGCCGAACGATCGCCACCTGAACCACCAGATCGTACAGTTTCCGGGGTCTCAGACGGGGCAGCATGTTGATCTGCGCCCGACTCTCGACTTGGAAGACGCCGATGCTGTCACCCTTGCACAGCATATTATAGACGTCCGGATTCTCGTCGTTGGCGATCGTCTTCAGTTCATGATCGCCGAGCCCGTGCTGTCGCATCAGATCGAAGCTCTTGCGGATGCACGTCAGCATCCCGAGCGCGAGAATGTCGACCTTCATCAGGCCGAGGCAATCGATATCGTCCTTGTCCCATTCGATGAACGTGCGATCCTCCATCGCGCCATTATGAATCGGCACGATCTCGTCGAGGCGTCCCTGGGTCAGCACGAACCCACCGACATGCTGCGACAAGTGGCGCGGGAATTCGAGCAGCCGTTCGACCATGTCCCGCAACCGGGCGATTTCCGGATTGGCGACATCGAACCCCGTTTCGGCAAAGCGACGTTCCGGGAAACGGTTCGAAAAGCTGCCCCAAACCGTGCTGGTCAGGCGTTGCGTGACGTCTTCGGTAAAGCCGAGCGCCTTGCCGACCTCGCGCACGGTGCTGCGCGATCGGAAGTGGATGACGGTCGCGGCGATCGCCGCGCGCTCCCGACCGTAGCGCCCGTAGATATACTGCATCACCTCTTCGCGCCGCTCATGCTCGAAATCGACGTCGATATCGGGCGGCTCGCTACGTTCGGCCGAGACGAAGCGCGAGAACAGCAGGTCATGCTTCATCGGATCCACCGACGTGACGCCGAGCACGTAGCAAACCACCGAGTTGGCGGCCGATCCACGTCCCTGGCACAGGATCGGCGGATCGGCGCTGCGTGCGAACCGGACGATGTCGTGGACCGTCAGGAAGTAATAGGCGTATTCCTGTTGCCGAATCAGCGCGAACTCGTCGCGCAGCGATGCCAGCAGCTTGTCCGGCACATAGCCGTCATATTGGTCGATCGCCGATTGCCAGGCGAGGTGCTCCAGCCATCCCTGAGGGTCCCAGCCTGCGGGGACGGGCTCATGCGGATATTCGTATTTAAGTTCGTCGAGCGTGAAGTCGATCCGCGCGAGCAGCTTTGCCGTCTCGGCGATGGCGTGCGGCCGGTCGCGGTAAAGGTGTGCGATCTCGTCCGCATCCTTCAAATGGCGTTCGCCATTGGCACCGAGCCGTTTGCCGGCACGCTGGATCGTCGTGCCCTCACGGATGCAGGTGACGATGTCGTGAAGCGAGCGATCGTCGGCGACCGCATAACGCACGTCGTTGGTCGCCAGGATCGGCACGCGCGCCTTGACGGCGATCCGGGCCAGCCGGGTCTGGCGTCGCCGATCGCGACCGCCATGCGGCATCGTAACCCCAAGCCACACCGATCGCCGCGCAAGCGGACGGAGCGCGACAAGCGTAGCCTCGAGACTGGCATCGTTGCGGACGGGAAGCACGAAATCCTTGTGCGCGACCACCGGCCGGGCGGTGCACTCGGGCATGACGATCAACAGGATTTCGCCGAGATGCGCGACCAGATCGTCGAAGCCGAGGATGCAGCCGCCTTTCTCTGCCCGCCGGTTGCCCAGCGTCAGCAACCGCGTCAGCCGTCCCCATCCGGCCCGGGTTGCGGGATAGGCGATGATGTCCGGCGTACCGTCGGCGAATACGAGACGCGCGCCGACCACCAGCTTGAAATCGAACGGCGGCAGCTTCGCACCGAGCTGGCCTCGTTTGGCGCGTTCCAAGGCATCATAGGCGCGGACCACGCCGGCAACCGTATTGCGATCGGCGATGCCGATACCGGCCAGCTTCAATTCGATCGCGCGGCCGACGATGTCGCTGGGGTGGCTCGCGCCATCGAGGAACGAGTAGTTGGTCGCAGCGACCAGTTCCGCGAACGCTGGCGCGGCCCGCCCGTTCATCCGATCCTCACGCGAAGACGCCGTGGAGGTACCAGCGGGGTGCCTCCATCTCGGAATACAGGCCGTGGCGGAAGATCCAGAAGCGGCGGCCGCGGCGGTCTTCGATGCGGTAGTAATCGCGCGTCGGTATGTCCTGGCGTCGCCACCATTCGCCGGCGATCCGTTCCGGGCCTTCGCTGTGCGCCACGTCGTGGACGGTACGGCGCCAGCGGAACCGGTGCGGCGGGCCGTCGGGGACCTCCGCCATCATCGATTCGATCGGTTGTGGCGGGTCGAACAGGTAGATCGGCCGTAGCGGCGGTTCGTCGGTTTCGGGCGCGATCCACGGCGTTGGCGCGGGCGCTTCGGCGGCAGGGAGCATCAGTTCGGCCTGTTCGGGAATATGATTGTCGCGTGCGGAGAACCGGCGGACGCGCGTCCGACCCAGTCGCGTACCGAGCTGGTCGACGAGCTGCGCGACCTCGCCCTTCTGCGCCTCGCCGCCCTCCAGCTTCAACTGCGACGCGTCGAGCTTCTCGGCCAATGCCACGTCGAGCCGGACCAGATCATAGCCGAATCCCGGATCGAGCGGATCGGCGAGGCTGTCGATCCGCTCGCGGAACAATCGCATCAATAACGCTACGTCGCGTGTCGGCTGACCGGTCTCTATTCGCAGGCGCTGGACGAGGCCGTCGGCGCGGAACAGGCGCGCTTCCCAGCGGCGGCCGCCCTCGTGACGATCGGCAAGCTGAGCCGCGGCTTCGGTGGCGAGTTCGGCCAGCATCTCGAGTGCGTATTCGGTGCGTGCGATGGGTTCGGCAAAGCGGCGTTCGACGCCGATCTTCGGCACCGTCCGGCGCGCGACGATCGGCCCCTTCACCGAGCCGTCGAGCCGGCGGATCATCATTGCCGCCTCCTCGCCGAACCGTGCGGCGATCGTCGCCAAGGGCCGCGCCATCACGTCGCCGACCGTCTTCAGCCCTGCGCGCGACAACGCGGTCGTCGCATCCTCGTCCAGACCGAGCGCCGCCACCGGCAATCGCTTGACCGCGCGCTTTTCATCCGGCGCCGGCGCTCCGGCAAACCGCGCCAGCGCGCGCGCCGTGTCGGGCGTGTCGCCGAACGCATGCCGCACCAGCACACCCCGCCGCGCAAGCCGCTCCTCGAGATCGGCAGCCAGCCGCCGTTCGCCCTCGAACTCGTGCACGCACCCGGCGATGTCGAGGATCAGGCCATCGGGCTCGTCGAGCGCGACCGACGGCGTATAGCGCTGGCACCCGTCCGCGAGCCGCTCGAGCCATTCGTGATCGGCATGCGCGTCATGCTCGTACACCTCCAGCTCCGGTACACGCGCCCGTGCGTCGGCGAGCGTCAGCCCTGGTTGGAGTCCGGCCCGCACCGCCTCGCGATCGAGCGACTTCAGACGGACCCCACCCGAGACCGATTCGACGAATGCGATCGGCGTCTCAGCCCGTCCGACGAACAGATGCGGCCGCATCGTCCGCAGCCGCTCGATCGGCAGCCACGGGAATACCAGCGCCAGGTAGCGCCGCGGAATCACCAGAGGCGAAGGCGTTTTGGTCGAAGATGTGCGCGTCACGGTCCCACTCCACACGCCAGCGAAGCCCGGCCTGGCCTCCGCGTCGGCGTAGCAATTCGATGTCGAAGGCAGGTTTGCCAGGTGCGTCGGCTTCCAGCAGCCGGGAGCGGGATGCCGCCACCCGCCAGCGCGACGCGGCCGCACTCGGTACCGGTTCGGCACCGATGCGCAGGCTGAGGATCGTCACGCCCGAGGCTTCGGCCGCCAGCATCAGCCGCCGCGTCGCGGTGAGGTCGAGTCCGGGCGCCCTGCCCCAGGATTCCATCACCAACGTGCCGAGCCCATGACACCGCGCAGCATCGGCAGCGGCGCGTAGCAAGCTCGCCTCGTCCTCGACCAGTCCCAGCACCAGCGACGTCACGTCGAGCCCCATCTCGACTAGCCCGGTCGCATGTAACCTGCCCCCCTGCCGCTCGCTGGCCTCGGTCCGCAGCCACATCACCGGCGCTGCCTTTGCCGCCAATATCGAGGCGACCGCGAACCCCGCGGCACTCGCCGAATCATCGATCGTCGCAAAAACCTCGTGCAACTGCGCCTTCGCCATGCCCTGCGTCAGCCACGCATCGTCGGCGCGATCGTCGCCCTGGGTCGGCATCCCCACCGTGGCGATCCGCTTCAGGCGGGCTATCAAGGCAAGCGACTCGTTCACAATTGTTCTTGTAATGTTCTAGTGCCGGAGTCGCCAAGCGGAATCGTGTCTGCAGCAAATTTCACACGAAAGTTGAAAAGGCGCTTGCCGTCCCGGAAACACCGGGCTAACAGCGCGCCTCACCCAGTCACCGTGTCGCTTCAGACCGGAGACATAGGCGCCAGAGCGGGCGTAGCTCAGGGGTAGAGCACAACCTTGCCAAGGTTGGGGTCGAGGGTTCGAATCCCTTCGCCCGCTCCAGTTTTCCCAATCGTTGGGATACTGACACACCGTCGAAACGACGGTCCAGCGTCATCGTGATTAATCACCGATCGCCTGAAAATCCTTCTTGCCAGCGCCTTCGCCCTATCCGCATGACGCGATCGTCATCGCTTGGTGCGCGCGAATCTCAAGATTATCGTGGTGCCGGTGTCCGCATCGCCGAATGCGACGTCCGCGTTGAGGCGGGTCGCCGCCGAGCGTACGATCGCCAAGCCGAGACCGCTCCCCTCCGGGCTGCCGGCAGCATCCAGCCGGACGAACCGATCGAATGCGGCGTCGCGGTGCTCGGGCGCGATGCCCGGACCATCGTCGACGACCGCGATCGACGTTTCCGACGGCGTCGTCTGGAGCCTGACCGAGACGGTGCCGCCGCGCCGGTTGTAGCGGATGCCGTTGTCGATCAGATTGGACACGATCTCGAAGATCAGCGTGCGGTGCCCGGGGACGACGTGGCTGACCTCGGGGTCGCCTTCTATGGTCAGGTCGATGCCCGCTTCGATCGCGCTTTTGATCTGGCGCGTGATGACTGCGGCCGCCACTTCGCGCAGGTCGACCGCCTCGAGCGGGGCGGACACGCCCGCCTCCTCGGCGCGCGCCAACGCCAGCAACTGCGTCACCAGGCGTTCGAGACGCACCACCGCGTCGGCGATCTCGTCGAGCGCGACGCTGCGTTCGGGGCCCGAGCCGCGGCGGGCAAGTGCGACCTGGACCTTCAGCACCGACAGGGGCGTACGCATCTGGTGCGAGGCGTCGGCGGTGAAGCGGCGGACGCCGACGGTCGCGGTGTCGAGCTGCGCCAGCAGGCGGTCGAACGCGCCGGCGAGCGGGCGGAGTTCGCTGGGGAGCGGGCCGGTGTCGAGCGGGGAGAAATCGGGACGCGCGCGTTCATCGCGTGCCTCCACCGCGTCGCGGAGGCGGGCGAGCGGACGGAGCGACCATCCTAATGCAGGACGAAGAAGCAGCGCGGCAGCGCCGACGAGGACGCATTCGCCGATCAGCAGCGCGAGCATCAGCCGGCGGGTGAGCGCACCGCGGTTGTCGAGCGTTTCGGCGATCTGGACGATCACGGGCTTGTCGATCCGGGGAAGCGAGCGGCGGACTTCGGCGATGCGGATCTGCTGGCCGCGGTAGCGCGCGAAGCGGTAGCGCGGCACGTCGATCGAGAGCGTCGCGGGATCGGGCGCTGGCAGATCCGCGTAGCCGGTGAGCAGGTCCGGGCCGACGGCGACGCGGTAATAGACGTTGTCGCGTTCGGTATTCTCCAGCATCCCGAACGCAGCGGACGGCAGGTCGAGCGTCACCTCGCCGCGTTCTACCTGCACCGTCTCGGCGATCGCGCCGAGCGCACCGCCGAGCACGCGATCGTTGGTGCGCCGAACGACGTCCGCGATCAGCGTCGCACCGACCACGCCGATCAGGATCGCCGCCGCCAGCAACGGCCCGAGCACCGCGACCAGCAGGCGCGTGCGTAGCGCGGGAGTCCGCGTCTCAGCCGGCATCGAGCATATAGCCGACCCCGCGGACGGTGCGGATGCCGGGGCCGTCGGGCGCGAGCTTGGTCCGCAGCCGCGTGACGTGAACCTCGATAGCGTTGTCGCCGACCGGCTCGTCGAACCCGAACACCTCGCCGATCAGCAGCGCGCGGGGGACGACCCGACCGGCTCGGGTGGCGAGCGCCTCCAGCACCGCGCGCTCCCGTCGACGCAGGTCGAGCGCACGGCCTGCGATGTCCGCGTCGCCGGTCGAGCGGTTGATCGTCAGCGTACCGACGCTCAGCACCGGCAGCGGATCGCCGCCGCGCCGCCGGCCGAGCGCCCGGACCCGCGCCTCCAGTTCCTCGGGCTCGAACGGTTTGCGCAGGTAATCGTCGGCGCCGAGGTCGAGCCCGCGCACCCGGTCGTCGAGCGCATCGCGTGCGGTCAACATCAGCACCGGCACCCGCTCGCCGCGACGGCGCAGCGTTTCGAGCACCGAGAAGCCGTCGATCCCGGGCAGTCCGACATCGAGGATCACCAGCGCATAGGGCTCGCCGGCGACCACCGACAGCGCCTCCTCACCGGTCGCGACGTGATCCACCGCGTTGCCGCCGGCGCGCAACAATGCCGCGATACTGCGCGCGAGGGCCGCGTCGTCCTCGATCAGCAGGATGCGCACAACGGCTCGTCCTGCGCCCGATCGGCGTGAAAGGTTGGTGACAGGTTCGCTTCGTACTCCACCGTTGCAGTCTATCCGAACACAGAGACGGAAGGCGAGGAGAGAGACGATGGCACGCATTTTAGTGAAGATCGCGATACTGACCGGGCTGTCGGCGCTTGCCGCGACGGCCGCGGCGCAGCGCCCTGCCAACTACCCGCGCTCCTACGACCAGCTGATCTCCGATGCGCGCGCCGAGCGGCAGGTGCGGATCTACGGCAATGCCGATCGCGCAGAACTGCTGCCGGTCGTCGCCGCGTTCCGGAAACGCTATCCGGGCATCACCGTGCTGTATGCGGACATCGGCTCGACCGAGATGTATCGCCGCTTCGTCACCGAGACGCGCGCGAAAAAGATGTCCGCCGATCTCGTCTGGTCGTCGGCGATGGACCTGCAGGTTAAGCTGATCAACGACGGCTTCGCGCAAGGCTATGCGAGCCCCGAAAAGCCCGCGCTGCCGCCCGTGTCGGTGTGGAAGAACATGGGCTTCGGCGTCACCGCGGAGCCAATCGGGATCGTCTACAACAAGCGCCTCGTGCCGCCCGCGCAAGTGCCGCGCACGCACGCCGCGCTGGAGACATGGCTGCGGAAGAATGCGCGCGCCCTGACAGGCCGGGTGACCACGTTCGATCCGGCGCGCTCGAATGTCGGCTATCTGTATCTCTCGGAGGATCTCGCGATCACGCGCGACACGCGGTCGTTGCTCGAGGCGATCGCCGCGACCAGGCCCGTGCTGTCGCGCACCAGCGAGCCGATGCTGCGCGGCGTCGCCGAGGGGCGGCAGGCGATCGCGTACAACGTGATCGGCTCCTACGCGGTGGAACGGGCGCGGACCGATCCCCGCATCGGCGTCGCGTTCCTCCAGGACTATACGATCGTCACGTCGCGGATCGCGTTCATCGCCCGCGAGGCCGCGCACCCCGCGGCGGCGAAGCTGTTCCTAGATTTCCTGCTGTCGCGCGAAGGGCAGTCGCTACTCGCGAAACGCAGCCTGTGGCCGGTCCGCACCGACGTTTCCGCGCGCCGTCTTCCCTCGAGCCAGGCGCGACCGATCCGCGTGGGGCCACAACTTCTCGTCAACCTCGACCGCGTCAAGCGCCAGCGTTTCCTGCGCGACTGGACCGCGATTCTCGCCACCGGAGCCCAACAATGACTCTCTTCCGTACCGGGTGCGCCGCACTCGCGCTGATCGCCGCGACGCCGGCGCTGGCCCAGGTCCCGACATCGCCTCCGACCGACGCTGACCTCGCGGCGCTGGTCCGTGCGCAGGCCGCCGAGATCGCCGCGCTGAAGTCGCGGCTCGACCGGCTGGAGAATAACGCCGCCGTCGCGCAGGCGTCCGCGCCCGCAGCGCCGTCGCAGCCGGCACCGCAGGCCGTCGCGCAGAACAACGAGCCGCGCCGCACGCTGCCGTTCGCGCCGCAGCTAGCACCGCCAGGTCCAGCCGACCGCAGCGTCGCGCAGGCGGTCGCCGCCCGCGACAATCCGTCGGGCGTGACCACCGAATGGGGCGCCGGCCTGCCCGTCTTCCACTCCGCGGACGGCGTCTACACGTTCAAGCCGCGCGGTCGCATCCTGACCGACGTCAGCTCGAGCTTCGGCTCGAAGTACGACGGCCGCAACATCACCACGACGGGCATGCGCGCACTCCGCCTCGGCCTCGAAGGCGGCGTCGGCACGCACTTCTTCTACCAGTTCGAGAGCGACTTTTCGGAGAACGAGGTCGACGTCGTCACCGCGTTCGTCGGCTGGCGCAACAAGATCAAGCCGGGCCTCGACTACGACGTCCGAGCCGGTCACCTGTTCAACGATCGCGGCTTCGAAGGCTCGACCGGCTCGGACTCGACCCCGTTCCTGGAGCGCACCACGGTCTCGACCGCGATCATCCCCCAGCGCGGTTTCTACGGCATCGGCGTGATGCCGCGCATCTTCTGGAAGACCGGCCATGCCTCGGTAACGATCACTGGCGACCGGATCGATGGCACGCAGACCGTCGGCGACAGCCGTACGGTGCTCGGCCGCGCGCACTGGAACCCGATCAAGTCCGATACCGGCGTGCTGCACATCGGCGCGTGGGGCTTCGACGAGTCGCTGTCGTCGGTCGCGGGCACGCTGACTCGCAACACGGTGATCGGCGGCCGCTTCAACGGCGCGCTACGCGTGTCGACCGGGCCGCTGATCGGCGGCACCGGCACGACCGGCTACGGCGTCGAGCTCGGCGGCTATCGCGGGCCATTGTGGGTGATGGGCGAAGCGGGCCGCCGCAACGCGCGGCTCGACGGCGGGCGTCCCGATTTCGTCAGCAAGGCGTGGAGCGTCTCGGGCGGTCTGTTCCTGACCGGCGACCTGCCGCCGTACAACCCGCGGCTCGGCAGTTTCGGCCAGCCCAAGGTGCTGAAGCCGACCTTCGACGGCGGCGTCGGCGCGATCGAGCTGACCGCACGCTACGAAAGCCTCGATTTCG
Organism: Sphingomonas sp. CFBP 13728; assembly: GCF_014841895.1. Classification (NCBI taxonomy): domain Bacteria; kingdom Pseudomonadati; phylum Pseudomonadota; class Alphaproteobacteria; order Sphingomonadales; family Sphingomonadaceae; genus Sphingomonas; species Sphingomonas sp. CFBP 13728. Next base: position 587,800 of record NZ_JACYUS010000002.1, read on the forward strand.
ACAATCTGCTGACCGGCGGCGACGGCTGGGCGGCGACCGTCGGCGTCAACTGGTACCTGAACTCCTTCACCCGCTTCCAGGTGAACGCGATCCAGTGGAACACCGACAACCGCGCCGGCGACTATGTCGGCAACGACAGCGGCCAGACCCTCAGCGCCCGCGTCGGCGTCACCTTCTGATGTTGGCCGGCATGCGATCTGCCACGACGGCCCGGCCCCACCCCTCCGTCATCCTGACGAAAGTCAGGATCCAGAGCCACGAGGGACCACGCTCCGTAACCCTGGATCCTGACTTTCGTCAGGATGACGGGGTGCTTGCGGCCGCCCGTGTAGCGGCCCCCGCAAAGGTAACGGCGGCGACGTCTGCCACCCCCACCCCCCTATTCACGCCCTTTCCTAGGACGATGCGATGAACCTTGCCCTGCTCGGCTTCCTGATGGTCGCCACGTTCATGACCTTGATCATGACCAAGAAGATGACGCCGCTGGTCGCGCTCATCGTGATCCCGTCGATCTTCGGCGTGTTCGCGGGTGAGGCCGCGGGTCTTGGCCCGATGATGATCGACGGCATCAAGAACCTCGCGCCAACCGGCGTCATGCTGCTGTTCGCGATCCTGTTCTTCTCGACGATGACCGACACAGGCCTGTTCGATCCGCTGGTCGGGCGGCTGATCCGGATGGTCCACGGCGATCCGATGCGGATCCTGATCGGGACGGTCGTGCTCTGCGCGCTCGTCAGCCTCGATGGCGACGGGTCGACCACCTACATCATCACGATCGCCGCGCTGCTGCCGCTCTACAAGCGCTTCAACATGAACCGGCTGTACCTCGTCTGCCTGTTGATGACGACGAGCGGGATCATGAACCTGACGCCGTGGGGCGGGCCGACCGCGCGCGCCGCAAGTGCGCTTAAGCTGGATCCGGCGACGCTGTTCCTGCCGCTGATCCCCGGCATGATCGCCGGCCTCGCCTTCCTGATCGGTCTGGCCGTGTATTTCGGCCGCAAGGAGCGCGTCCGGATGGGTGAAGCGGGCATCACCGCGGACACCGAGTTCACCGGCATGGCTGTCTCGCAATACCCTGAAGCCCGGCGGCCGAAGCTGATCTGGTTCAACGCCGCGCTCGTCATCACACTGCTGACGTTGCTGGTCTGGGGCATTCTTCCGCTATCGGTACTGATGATGCTGGCGTTCGCGATCGCGATGATCGTCAACTATCCCGGCGTCGCCGACCAGAAGGAGCGCATTTCCGCGCATGCCGGCAACGTGCTGGCGGTGGTGTCGCTGATCTTCGCGGCGGGCATCTTCACCGGGATTCTCGGCGGCACCGGCATGGTCGAGGCGATGAGCAAGGCGGTGGTCGGCGTGATCCCGCCCGCGCTCGGGCCGTACATGGCGCCGATCACCGCGGTGCTGAGCATGCCGTTCACCTTCTTCATCTCGAACGATGCGTTCTATTTCGGGATGCTGCCGATCCTGGCGGAGGCCGGCGCGCATTACGGCGTCGCACCCGAGGCGATCGCCCGCGCGTCGCTGATGGGCCAGCCGGTCCACCTGCTCAGCCCGCTGGTGCCGTCGACCTATCTGCTGGTCAGCCTGGTCGGGATCGACCTCGCCGATCACCAGCGCTTCACGCTCGTGCCCGCGATCGCCGTCTGCGTGGTGATGACGATCGTCGGCATGATCGCGCTCGCCTTCCCGTTCGTCGCCTGAGGTGAGCATCCCCGCAACCCGCCGCTACCGGAGATTTCGCATGGTCCGACCGCGTACACCGCTGATGCTGCTCCCCGCGATGGGCTGCGACGGCCAGCTCTGGGCCCGCCAGATCGTCGATCTTGCGGGTATTGCACAGGTCGAGTTCGGCGACCTCTCGCAGGACGACACGCTGTCCGAAATGGCCGCACGCGTGCTCGCCAGCGCACCGCCACGGTTCGCGGTCGCGGGCGTCAGCCTCGGCGGCTACGTCGCGATGGAGATGGTACGGCAAGCCCCCGACCGTATCGAGCGGATCGCGCTGTTCGGTACCCGCGCGTCGATGGAGGTGCGCCCGCGCACCGTCGTCGGCCAGGGCCTGCTCGCGACCGCGCCGCACGCCGACCCGCGCCTGACCGCGATCGTCGCCGGCCCCGCACAGGCGATGGCGGAACGCGTCGGCCAGACCGTCTTCGAACGCCAGCAACGCGCGCTGCTTGCACGCCCCGACATCAGCGAGGCGATCGCCGCGATCCACGTCCCGACGCTGGTGGCGGTCGGCGACCGCGACCTGATCTGCACCCCCGACGACGCACGCGCGCTGAGTGCGCGGATCGACGGCTCGCGGTTTCACATGCTGCGCTCCTGCGGTCACCTCGCACCAATGGAGCGTCCCGGCGAAGTCACCGCGCTGCTCCGTCAGTGGCTCAAGACCGGCTGATCGATTAGGAGGGCCCCTTACAAGGACCCTGCCCTTCGACGAAAGCGCATCATGACCTCGACCGACCGCCGGCTTCCCATATTGGCAATCCTGTGGTCGATCGGGCTCTTGGCATCCGGCTGGGCCCCCGCCGATCGCGCGACGTGGTGGATGGAGATCGCACCCGTCCTCATCGCCTTCCCCATATTGGTCGCTCTGCGACGCAGCTTCGCGTTCACGACGCTCGCCCTCGTGCTGATCGCGCTCCACGGCCTCGTTCTCATGCTGGGCGGCGCCTACACCTATGCGCGCGTACCGATCGGTTTCGCGGTGCAGGATTGGCTGCACCTCGCCCGCAATCCCTATGATCGGTTTGGCCATCTGATGCAGGGCTTCGTGCCCGCGATCGTGCTGCGCGAGATCCTCATCCGGACCGGCAGCATCGCGTCTCGCCGGCTGCTGACGGTCACCGTCCTCGCCTACTGCCTGTCCGTCAGCGCCTTGTATGAACTGATAGAGTTCGGCGCCGCCGTCGCGCTCGGCCAAGGCGCGGACGCGTTTCTCGGGACGCAGGGCGACCCGTGGGATACGCAGTGGGACATGCTGATGTGCCTGATCGGCGCCATACTCGCGTTGCTCCTGCTATCCCGCGTTCACGACAGGCAGATTACCGGCCTCAGATCTTGAGACCCTGCAATAGCTTCGGCAAGTCACCCGACTCACCGCGTGCTTCCGCCATGAATCGATCCTTGAGCGGCGGGATCGCGTTGACCGCGCTGATGCCAAAACGACGTACGGCGCTGGCGGTCTTGCCGGGGAGGCCGAACAGGCGGGTGAGCGTGTCGGTGGCGGCCGCGGTCATGAACGTGTCGAGTCCGCGCCAACGCTGGTAGCGCGCGAGCAGCGCCGCGTCGCCTAGGTCGAGGCCGAGCCGCTTGCCCTCGACCAGCACTTCGGCGAGCGTCGCGACGTCGCGGAAGCCTAGGTTGAGGCCCTGCCCGGCGATCGGGTGGATGCCGTGGCCGGCGTCGCCGACCAGCGCGAGCCGCGTATCGGTGATCCGCGCAGCGTGGTGGAAGCCGAGCGGATAGCTCGACCGCGGGGTGGCCATCGAGAGCTTGCCGAGGAAGCCGCCCATGCTCTTTTCCGCTTCGGCGAGGAACGCGCGGTCGCCGAGCTTGAGCATGCCGGGCGCGTTCTTCGAGTCGACCGTCCAGACGATCGCGGAGCGATGGCCATCGGCATCATCGGGCAGCGGTAGCAGCGCGAACGGGCCGCTCGCGTAGAAGATCTCGTACGCGACGTCCTCGTGCGAACGCTCGTGGTGGAACGCGGCGATGATCGCGGTGTGCTCGTACGACCAGCGGGCGATCGTGATCCCGGCGGCCTCGCGCGTCGGCGAGTTGCGGCCTTCCGCGGCGATCAACAGCGGCGCGCGAATGACGGCGCCCGAGTCCAGCGTGGCGGTGACGCCCGATTCGACGCGGTCGACCGACGTCGCCCGCGTCTGCATGCGAAGGTCGACGTGCGGCGCGGCGGTCGCGGCATCGAACAGCGTGCGGCGGAGCAGCTTGTTCTCATACATCGTGCCGAGCGCGCCGTCGTCCGCGGCGGGGACGAAATCGAGTGCGCCGGGCTCGAGGCCATCGCTCACCCGAATCTGCCGGATCGCACAGCCCTGCCCCGCCAGCGTCGCGCCGATGCCGATCGCGTCGAGCATCCGGTGGCTCGCGCTCGCCACCGCGGACGCGCGGCCGTCGAAGCCGGGGGCCAACGTCACCGCGGGGTCGGCGGGGTCGATCACGATCGTCGAAATGCCGTGCACGTCGAGCGCCACGGCGAGGGTCGCGCCGACCAGCCCGCCACCGAGGATGATTACATCTGTGTCCATGCCGCCGCTTTATCCCGACCGCGGGTCGCTGCCAACGACGATCCGGGCGCAGCTTAACCCGTGTTGTCGCGCGGTGCTTGACGTCGAACCCGCCCGGCGCGATGAATTTTCAACATTAAGTTGAAACTTCACCATTTAGTTGAATCTGGAGAATACGGGTCATGGCCAGCCGCGCGCAGCCAGCCTTGTGGCGTGAGACGGTGAAGGCGGGTGCCGTCCGCAGCGGCGCGCTGATCGCGGCGATCGCATTGTTCGTCGGCACGCTGCTGATGGCGCTGGCGCTGGCGAGCTATCACCCGAGCGACCCCGCGCTGAACACCGCATCGGGCGGCGACTCCGCCAATCTGGTCGGGCCGCCGGGCGCGTGGTTCGCGGACATCGCGCTCACCTTGTTTGGGCCGGCGGTCGCGCTGTTGCTGCCGATCGGACCGATTCTCGGGATGCGACTGTGGCGTGACGCGCCGCTCGGGCATTGGGTGCGGATGGTGCGCGGCGCGGCGATCGGCGTTGCGCTGATGGCGAGCGCGCTTGCGTTCGTGTCGGGCACGTCGGTGTTGGCGCTGCCCGCCGGCTGGGGCGGCGTGATCGGCCTGTCGGTCTCCAGCGCGGTCCACTGGGCGTTGAGCTTCATCGGCCAGCCGGTCGCCGAACTCTGGTCCGCGCGCGCGATCGGGCTGGTCGCGGCGATTGCCGGCGCGATCGTCTGGGGCAAGAGCATCGAGATCGATCTCGGCGAGCGCAAATGGCGCCTCCCCCGCCGCAACCGCACCGAGGCGCTCGGCTATGATGGCTTTGCGGAGATCGACGAGGACGACGACGAACCGCTGACGTTGACCCGGAAACCGGTCGAGCCGCGTGCGGTCGCCGAGCCCGACCCGCGTCCCGCTCCCGTCATCGCGGATCGCCAGAACGCGCCGTCGCAGGCCAAGCCGAAGGAGCGCCAGTCGTCGCTCGACCTGCGCGACAATTTCACGTTGCCGAGCCTCGACCTGCTGACGCCGTCGCCGCCGAGCCAGGGCAATGTGATCGACAAGGCGGGGCTGGAGCGCAACGCGCGGCTGCTCGAGAACGTGCTCGACGACTTCCACGTCAAGGGATCGATCATCGAGGTCCGGCCGGGCCCGGTCGTGACGATGTACGAACTCGAACCCGCGCCCGGCATCAAGGCGAGCCGCGTAATCGCGCTGGCCGACGATATCGCGCGCAACATGTCCGCGATCTCCGCGCGTGTGGCTGTGATCCCGGGGCGCAACGTGATCGGCATCGAGCTGCCGAATGCGCGGCGCGAGGCGGTTTCGTTGCACGAACTCGTTGGGAGTCAGACGTTCGAGGACCAATCGGCGCAGTTGCCGATCATCCTCGGCAAGAACATCGCGGGCGATTCAGTGATCGCCGATCTCGCGCCGATGCCGCATCTGCTGGTCGCGGGCACGACCGGCTCGGGCAAGTCGGTCGGGCTGAACAGCATGATCCTGTCGCTGCTGTACAAGCTGACGCCGAACCAGTGCCGGATGATCATGATCGATCCGAAGATGCTCGAACTGAGCATGTACGACGACATTCCGCACCTGTTGTCGCCGGTCGTCACCGATCCCGCCAAGGCGGTGCGTGCGCTGAAATGGGCGGTCGAGACGATGGAGGATCGCTATCGCCAGATGTCCTCCGTCGGCGTGCGCAGCCTCGCCGGTTTCAACGATAAGGTGCGCGGTGCGAAGGCCAAGGGGCAGCCGCTCGGGCGCAAGGTCCAGACCGGGTATCACCCGGATACCGGCGCGCCGATGTACGAAGAGGAGAAGCTCGAATACGACGTGCTGCCGCAGATAGTCGTAATCGTCGACGAGCTCGCCGATCTGATGATGACCGCGGGCAAGGAGGTCGAATTCCTCATCCAGCGGCTCGCGCAGAAGGCGCGGGCGGCGGGCATCCACCTGATCATGGCGACGCAGCGACCGTCGGTCGACGTCATCACCGGCGTCATCAAGGCCAATTTGCCGACGCGGATCAGCTTCCACGTTACGTCGAAGATCGATTCGCGGACCATTCTCGGTGAACAGGGCGCCGAGCAGCTGCTGGGCAAGGGTGACATGCTGTACATGCCCGGCGGCAAGGGCATCGTCCGCGTCCACGGCCCGTTCGTGACCGACGACGAAGTGCGGCTGGTGGCGGATCACTGGCGCTCGCAGGGGCTGCCGGATTACATCTCCTCCGTCACTGAGGAGCCCGAGGAGAGCTTCGCGCTGGAGGGCTCGCCGACCGGTGAGGATTCGGCGGAGGACCAGCAATACCGTCAGGCGATCCAGTTGGTGTGCGAGTCGCAGAAGGCGTCGACCTCGTGGCTCCAGCGCCAGTTGCGGATCGGCTACAACTCCGCCGCGCGGTTGATCGAGCGGATGGAGAAGGACGGCATCGTCGGCCGCCCCGATCATGTCGGCCGCCGCGAAGTGCTGCGCGATACCGAGGGGCATGCGATCTAGGGTCGGATTCGATCCTCCCCCTGGCGGGGGAGGATTCCTGGAGTCCCTTTGGCCTGTCGAGGGTTTCGATCAGCCGACACCCGGTATACGGGGTTGATATAAGTTACGAAAACAGGTGGGCGTAATGGGGTATCGGCGGTTCTGTGCAGCGGCAGCGGTGGCACTCGCCCTACCCGGTCAGGTTTTCGCGCAGGATACCGCGAAGCAGACCCCCGGCAGCAGCGCGACCGACACGCAGCACCGCCCGCGCTCCGGCGTTCGCCGTGACAGCGATCTCTCGCCCTCTGCGCTGACCGCGGATACGCAGCGGACCCCGCCGCCCGGCCTGTTCGCCGACTGGTTCGACATCCGCAAACGCCTGGCGGATCGCGGCATTGGGCTCAGCGCACGCTATGCCTCGGAAAGCGCGTATAATTTCTCCGGTGGCGACCGGAAACTGTTGCGCGAGACCGGCCAGTTCGACGTCGGCGTGCTGCTCGATCTCGACAAGGTCGTCGGCCTCAGGGGCGGTGCGTTCCAAGCGACCGTCACCTACCGCCGTGGTCGCGATCTGGGTGCGGACGCCAATCTCGGCGTGCTGCAACAGGTTCAGGAGGTGTACGGCCGCGGGCAGACCGTCCGACTGACGCAATTCTGGTACGAGCAGATGCTCGGCGAGAAGCTCGAACTGAAGATCGGCCGCACCAATCCGGGCGAGGATTTCGCGTCCTTCTCGTGCTATTTCCAGAACCTCAGCTTTTGCGGCGCGCAGCCGGGCAATCTGAACGGCGATTACTGGCAGAACTGGCCGATCAGCCAATGGGGCGCGCGGTTGCGCTACGACATCAACGATCACCTCGCGTTGAAAACCGCCGCGTACGAGGTAAACCCGCGCAACCTCGATAACGACTTCGTGATAGGCCATTTCCACGGCGCGACGGGCGTACTGGTTCCCGTCGAGGCCGAATGGCGACGTGGCGACGATGACGGTCGAGTCGGCGCGTACAAGGTCGGCGGTTGGGTCAATACCTCGAACGGCGACGACGTGTTCTACGATGTGAACCGTCGGCCGATCGCGATCACCGGGCTCGAACCGCTGCGCCGCAACGCGTGCTACGGGGTGTATCTCAACATCCAGCAACAGATCACCGGCACGTCGAAGGACGGCAAGTCGGTCACCGGGCTCAGCGTGTTCCTAAACGCGACGCAGGCCGATCGCGCGACCTCGACCACCGACAATCAGATCGCCGCGGGGCTGTTCTACAAGGGGCTGGTGCCGTGGCGGCCGGGCGACATCCTCGGCTTCGGCGTGGCGCGGACCAACGTTAACGGGCGCGTGGCGAAGGGCCAGACGCTCGATCCGACGCAACCCGCGGTGCAGGATGCGGAATACGCGTCGGAGATTTATTACAGCGTGCATCCGACCAAGTGGCTCGAGTTGCGGCCGAACGTGCAGTTCATCCACAACCCCGGCGGCGTGCATGATGCGAACGACGTCGGCGTGCTGGGCTTGAAGGGCGCGATTACGCTGTAGCCGGGGAATCGACTTTACACGGTGACCGCCGTCCGCCTCCCGTCATCCTGACGAAAGTCAGGACCCCGAGTAACACCCGCTGCCCTGCTTGATTCTGGGTCCTGACTTTCGTCAGGATGACGGATGCGGTTGTGTGGTGGCCGCTCACCGAATTCAGTGGCGGTTCAAGCGCGGGCGGGCAACGGTCGCCCCTTGAGGAGATTTCGATGTTCAATACCCGCCCCGCGGTGATCGCGACGATCGCCGCTTTGTCCGTCGCCGCCGTGCCCTCCCCGATCGCCGCGCAGGCGACCGGTGATCTGGCTTCCGTGCAGAAGCACCTGCAATCGGTCGAGACGATGACCGCGAATTTCTCGCAGGCGGATCGCAACGGCAAGGTGCTGACCGGCGTGCTGACGCTGAAAAAGCCCGGCAAGCTGCGTTTCCAGTACGAAAAGGGCGTGCCGATCCTAATCGTCGCGGAGGGCGGCGCGCTGACCTTCATCGATTATTCGGTGAAGCAGGTGCAGCGCTGGCCGATCAAGAACTCGCCGCTGGGCGTGCTGCTCGATCCGACCCGCGACATCACGCGCTATGCCAAGCTCGTGCCCGGTTACGACCAGCGGATCGTGTCGGTCGAGGCGAACGATCCGAAGCACCCGGAATATGGCCGGATCACGCTGGTATTCGTGCGCAATGCGAGTGCGCCGGGCGGGCTGATGCTGCAGGGCTGGGTCGCGCTCGACAGCCAGAACAACCGCACGACGATCCGCCTGACCAACCAGAAGTTCGGCGAAGCGGTCAGCGACAACACTTTCCGCTGGAACGATCCGCGCCGCACGGGTGTAAGAAAGTAACATAAAATCCGTGTCATTCATGCAAGCGACAGGTTCGGGCCCTTAGAGAGTGGCTCGCGGATGTGGGGCATCCGGGATTTTTCCCCCTGTTGCCCGGATGGTTTCCCCATTTCTTGCCTGCGTGACGAACGCTGAGTCGGCCCTCGCTCCATGCCCCCGGAGCGAGGGTCTTTCGCGTAGAGCGGCAGGCAAAAAGATTTGCCTGACTCGCTCAAGCGCGGCCGACGGGCAAAGCCCGGTCGACGACATGGGCTTTGCCCGTGGCGCCTTCTGATCTTCTCAGCTCTTCCCTTCTTCCACCCCTCAGCAGCGTTCCTTGTCCCCACCCCCCCGCAACGCTACATCGCGCTCGTGAAGATCGTCTCCTGGAACATCAACTCGGTCCGTTTCCGGATCGCTATCGTCGAACAGTTTCTGCGCGACGAGCAGCCCGACATCCTGTGCCTGCAGGAGACCAAGGTCATCGATGGCGACTTCCCGCTGGAGGCGTTCCGCGCGCTTGGCTACGAACACATCGTCCTGCACGGCCAGCGCATGCACCACGGCGTCGCGATCCTGAGCCGCGTGCCGATCGTCGAGGACGACCGCTTCGACTGGCAGGCGAACAGCGAGGCGCGCCACATCGGCGTCCGGCTGGAGAACGGCGTACGGCTCGAAAACGTCTACGTCCCCGCCGGCGGCGACGTGCCCGATCGCGACGTGAACCCCAAGTTCGGCCAGAAGCTCGACTTCATCGAACGCATGACGACCTGGTCCGAAACGCTGCCAGGCCCGACAATCCTGGTCGGCGACTTCAACATCGCCCCGCTCGAATCGGACGTCTGGAGCCACAAGCAGTTGCTCGACGTCGTCAGCCACACCCCGATCGAGGTCGAGGCACTCGGCAAGTTGCAGGCGGCCGGCAACTGGGTCGATCTCGGCCGCCATTTCCACCCCGCCCCCGCCCGCCTGTTCACCTGGTGGAGCTACCGCGCCAAGGATTGGGCAGCCTCGGATCGCGGGCGAAGGCTCGATCATATGTGGGCAACCGGTGCCGCCGCCGAAGCCGCGGTGTCGCATCACGTCTACGAACGCTGCCGGAGTTGGCTGAAGCCGTCCGACCACGTTCCTATCATGACCGAGTTTGCGTTTTGAGTAATCCTCGCGCAGCGGCACGCGCGGTGGACGCTTTACGACGTGGCTGGCCGATCGCGATCGACGGGCTGGTGCTGCTTGCGGTCGAGACGGCGGATGCAGAGCGGTTGGCGGCGTTCGATCCCGAGGCGAATGGCGGCGTGCTGATCTCGTCGGGTCGGGCGACGACGTTGAAGCTCGCGAACCAGCTCGCGGCCGCGGATCCGACCGAGCCCGTGCTCGTCGATCGCGCCCCCTGGATCGACTTCGCCGCCGCGACCGCGCTGGCCGATCCGCAGTTCGACCTGGCGACTCCGTTGAAGGGTCCGTTCCGTACGCTCCCGGTAACCGATCCCGAAGCGGCCGCCGCCGCATTACGCCTTGCGAGGATCGCCGGACTCCTGCCCGCCTTCTTCCTCGGCGCCGGCGAGCCCGAAGTCGGCATAACCACCGCAGATATAGACGCACACGAGGACGCGAACCGCCTGACACTCGCGGCACGCGCGCGGCTTCCGGTCGAAGGCGCGGAGGATGCGGAGATCGTCGCGTTCCGCAGTCCAGAAAGCGCGGACGAGCATATCGCGCTGCGGATCGGCCAGCCCAAAGGCCAGCCGCCACTCGTCCGCCTGCACAGCGAGTGCCTGACGGGCGACGTGCTCGGCAGCCTCAAGTGCGATTGCGGGCCGCAGTTGCACGCCGCGATCCACGCGATCCAGCATGGCGGCTGGGGTATCCTGCTGTATCTGCGGCAGGAAGGTCGCGGGATCGGGCTGGTCAACAAGCTGCGCGCGTATGCGTTGCAGGATCAGGGCTTCGACACGGTAGACGCGAATACCCGGCTCGGCTTTGCGGTCGATGCGCGGGATTTCGGGGTGGCGGCGCGGATGCTGACGCTGCTCGGCCAGCGCGAGATTCGGTTGCTGACCAACAACCCCGCCAAGGTCGCCGGGCTCGAAGCAGCGGGCGTGACGGTGATCGAACGCGTGCCGCATTTCCTCCCCTCGAACCCCCACAACGCGCAGTATCTCGCGACCAAGCGCGACCGCACGGGGCATCAGTTCTGACCGACATTCCTCCCTCACGGCGCCTGATCGTGGTGTTCGGCGCGGCCGTTCGGCCCGATGGCAGTCCCAGCCCGACGCTTGCCCGCCGCATCGCCTTCGCAGCGGCGGCGGCGGCGCGCTACGTCGATGCGGACCTGTTCTGCTCCGGCGCGAAGGGCACGCATGGGCCTTCGGAAGCATCGGTGATGGCGGATGTGCTGGCAGAAACGGTGGACAGGTCGCGTATCCATCTCGACGAAGCCAGCGTGGACACGTTGCAAAGCGTCGTCGCGGCGACCGCCTTCGCGCGCGCGGGGCAGTATGCGCAGTGCATGATTTGCACCGACGGGTATCATCAGCCGCGTATCCGGATGCTGTTCGCGATGCTCGGCATGCCCGCGAGTGCGATCCACGTGCCGCATGGCGGGAGCCGACGGTACCAGCTCAAGATGCGCACGCGCGAGGCGGCGGCGATCCCGTATGATCTGGTCGCGGGGATCAGTGCGATCTGGCGGCGGAAGCGGGCGGGCTAAGCGGACATCGCCTCCACGCTGGTCGAGCGGAGCACCCTTGGCCGTCGTCTAGGTTGTTCTCCCGCGAAGGCGGGGACCCAGACTGGGCTCCCGCCTTCGCGGGAGAACAAGGAGGCAGGAGCCCCCAGGCTTCGATCAAATGCTTCCAATCAACCGGGTCACGTCCTCGAAGCTCTCCGCCAGCGCGTCGACACCAATCGCCTTCAACCGCGCACCATGCTCGGCATTGCAATGCGACCCCGCCGACAAACCAATGACATAGCCCCCCGAAGCCACCGCCCCAGTCGCACCCACCGGCGAATCTTCCAGGATAGCCGTCCGCGCAATATCGACGCCCAACTGCCGCGCGCCAAACAGATACAGATCAGGCGCCGGCTTGCCGTTCGTCACATGCTCCCGCCCACTATAGAGATGGTCGCCGAACGCATCGCGCAAGCCGATATGCTCCAGATGCCGCGCAATCCACGCGACCGGGCTCGACGAGACGATAGCCTTGGGCAAATCGGCAGGGAGCGAACGGACGAACGCCACGGCGCCCTCGATCGCGTCGACGCCGGCCGCCATCACGCGCTCGTCCTCGGCTTTGCGCGCGGCGTAGAACTCCTCGGGGAGCGGCCCGTCGATCCAGCGCTCGATCGCATCGATGAACTGCGGCCCGGCGAGCCCCATGAAGTTCGCCATCGAATCTTCGGCGCTGGTCGGGTGTCCGGCGGCGGTAAGCCATTCGGCGATATGGCGGTTGCCGACGGCTTCGCTGTCGATCAGCACGCCGTCGAAGTCGAACAGCAGCGCGTCGAACCGAACCGAAATGCTCACGCGCCCGTCCCCCGCGCGCCGAACAACGCGCTGCCGATCCGGACATGAGTCGCGCCGATCGTCACCGCGGTCTCGAAATCGTCGGACATGCCCATGCTGAGCCCGGTCAGCCCGTGGTCGCGCGCGAGTTTCGAGAGCAACGCGAAATACGGCGCCGGCTCGATATCCGCGGGCGGCAAGCACATAAGCCCCGCGATCGGCAAACCGGCGGCGCGCGCCTGTTCCACCAGCGCAGGCAGGTCCGCGATTGCGCAGCCGCCCTTTTGCGGCTCGTCGCCGATGTTGACCTGGAGGAAGCAGTCCGGCCGACGATCGCTCGCCTCCATCGCCTTGCCTAGCGCGGTGACCAGCGACGGGCGATCGACCGCGTGGATGCAGTCGAACAACGCCACCGCCTCGGCCGCCTTGTTCGACTGGAGCTGGCCGATCAGGTGCAGTTCGACGTCGGGATATTTCTCGCGCAATGCCGGCCATTTCTCGGACGCTTCCTGAACGCGGTTCTCACCGAACACGCGCTGGCCCTCGGCGAGCAGCGGCTCGATCGCCTCGACCGGATGCGTCTTGGAGACCGCGATCAACGTCACGTCGGTAACGCGGCGATCGGCGATCTCGGCGGCCTTGGCGATCCGGGTGCGGATGGCCTGCAATTTGGTGGTGTCGTCAGCAATCATGCGGCGCGCTATAGGCAGCGGCGTGGCCCGTCGTAACCCCATTCCCGCGCGCTGGCTGATGACGGACGAGCGGATGGGCGACGCCTTGTGGCTCGCGCTCAGGCGGTTGCCGCCGGGATCCGGGGTGGTGTTTCGGCATTACGCTACGTCTGCGCGGGAACGCCGTGCGCTGCTGCAGCGGATTATGCGCTTGGCCAAGGCGCGCAGGTTGGTCGTGGTGGTGGCTGAAGAGTGCACGGTCGCGGCGGACGGGGTGCATGGTCGAGCACGTACTGATGGACTCAGAACCTGGCCAGCCCATTCGCGCAGCGAAGCGTTGGCAGGAAAGCGCGCCGGAGCATCTGCCCTGTTCGTGTCGCCAATCCACGTGACCCGATCGCACCCGGGTGTGGCCAGCCTTGGTTCGGCGCAGGCTATGCGGATCGGACGGGGACTCCGGATACCGGTTATCGCGCTGGGCGGGATGACCGAGTCGCGCTGGCGGCGCATCCAGCGGTTCGGCTTCCACGGCTGGGCCGCGATCGATGCGTGGCTACCTACAGTACGCCGTCATCCTGACGAAAGTCAGGATCCAGTGCCATGAGACGCAGCGATCGGTTACTCTGGATCCTGACTTTCGTCAGGATGACGGGAAGGGAGAGTTGCGCACCACCCCGATCCAGCTAGCCACGATCGGTCCCGATTTCCGACGAGCCTCGCTCCGTCGGACGTCTAGAACCGGAAGGCGGTGCCCAGATACACGGCCTGGCTGTCGCGACGGTCGTCATCGACCTTCACGAAGCGCTCGCGGTCCGACCGGTACCGCACGCCAGCCGTCACTGCGAGGCTACGCGTCAGAGCGTAAGACCCGCCAAGATCGACCGAATAGCTTGGTGCATCCTCGACGAGGCGCGGTGCGCTCGACAGCGGCCGATCCGCCGCAGCCTTCACCGTCCCGCTGAACCGCTTGGCGCTGTAGCTCACCGCAAGGTCAGCCGCCTCACGCCCACCCGGCATTACGCCGAGATCGAGCTTGTTCACGTCACCCGAAATCGCGAACCGCTTCCAACCCACCGACATGCCGAGGTTGTAGGCAATCGGCGCGATACCGACGGTCGGCGTGGTCGAAGCGAGGCTGGCCGTGTTCGCAACACCGCGGTTGGTCTGCGCACGGACCGCGACGGTCACCGCGCGGTTGTCCTGGCGCGTCTCGGCAGGCGTAAAGCGGAAGCTGCCGGCGTCGAAGCCACCGCGCGCAAACATCGCGGCAAGGCGGGGGTCGGCAGCGGCCGGCGTGAACGATCCGATACCGCGAACCGCGGCGACGTTATGCTTGGCGATCCGGGCGGGCTGTTCGCTGGCGCCGAAGGCAGGCGCGACGATTGCGGCGGTGGCGACAAGCGCCCCGGCAACCACCCCAACTATTCCCCCACGCGTCATCACAACGAATCTGTCCTTCGAATCCCGTAATCGGATCCTGTTAAACCGCATCTAACATGAATTGATCCACAGCAAAGGCCGCAGAACCGCCCATTCCCACCCTTCGCCGCCGAATTGTCGGACAGTGTTGCAATCAGCACACAGATCGCCGCGATAGCGCTACCGAATCGGTTGTTCTCCCAGTCGGGCCAGCCCCCCGCGCGTACGCTCGTCGCGCACGCCGGCGTCTGCTTGCGGGCGCGCGGGCTCGCCTGTAGAGCAAGGGCTGATTTTCTTGCCAGGATGATGCCCATGTTCCGCCGCTCGCGTATCGCAGTCGTGCTGTTTGCCCTGCCTCTCGTCGCTTGCGGCGGCGGATCGGCGCGTCCCAAGGCGGATCTCGCCGCGTCGAAGATCACGACGATCGGCGTCAACAGCTACCTGTGGCGCGCGAGCCTCGACACGCTCGGCTTCATGCCGCTGCTCCAGACCGACTCCAATGGCGGCGTGATCGTCACCGACTGGTACATCAATCCGCAGACGCCGACCGAGCGCATGAAGGTCACCGTGTCGATCCTCGACCAGGATCTGCGCGCCGATGCACTGCGTGTCGCCGCCCTCCGCGAAGTCAACCGCAATGGCCAGTGGGTCTCGTCGCCGGTCCAGGCCGCGACCACGCAGAAGCTTGAGGACATTATCCTGACCAAGGCCCGCGACCTGCGCCGCGCCTCGATCGCGGGCTGAGGACTGATATAATGGCGTCGCGTTTCAATGCGTTGAAGGCGGACGCGGCGTGGCAGAAGGTCTGGGACGAGCGCAAGACGTTCGCCGCGGACGACCTGTCGACCAAGCCGCGTTCGTACGTGCTCGAGATGTTCCCCTATCCGTCGGGGCGCATCCACATGGGGCATGTCCGGAACTACACGATGGGCGACGTGCTCGCGCGGTTCCGTCGGATGAAGGGCATGGAAGTGCTCCATCCGATGGGCTGGGACGCGTTCGGCATGCCGGCCGAGAACGCGGCAATGGAAAAGGGCGTGCATCCGGGCAATTGGACGCGTGCCAACATCGCGACGATGAAGGCGCAGCTGAAGCGGCTCGGCTTCGCGCTCGACTGGACGCGCGAGCTGGCCACCTGCGAGCCCGAATATTACGGCCATGAGCAGGCGCTGTTCCTCGACCTGTTCGCGGCGGGCCTCGTGTACCGCAAGGAATCGGCGGTAAACTGGGACCCGGTCGACATGACCGTGCTCGCCAACGAGCAGGTGATCGACGGTCGCGGCTGGCGCTCGGGCGCGTTGGTCGAGCGGCGGAAGCTGTCGCAGTGGTTCCTGAAGATCACCGACTTCGCCGACGAGCTGGTCGACGGGTTGGGCGCGCTCGAGCACTGGCCCGACAAGGTCAAGCTGATGCAGGAAAACTGGATTGGCCGCAGCCAGGGCCTGCAGTTCAAGTTCGCGCTGGCGGGCAACGCGACCGGCATCGGCTCGGTCGAGGTCTTCACCACCCGCCCCGACACGATGTTCGGTTCCAGCTTCGTCGCGGTCGCCGCCGATCACCCGATCGCGCGCGCTATCGCCGAAACGAACCCCGACGCCGCGGCCTTCATCGAACTCTGCAAGCGTGGCGGCACCACCGCGGCCGAACTCGACACGCAGGAAAAGCTCGGCTTCGACACCGGCATCCGCGCAGTGCATCCGCTCGACAAGACGTGGCACCTCCCCGTCTACATCGCGAACTTCGTGCTGATGGAATACGGCACCGGCGCGGTGTTCGGCGTGCCCGCACACGACCAGCGCGATCTCGATTTCGCGCGCAAATACGACCTGCCCGTCAAGCGCGTCGTCAGCGAAGGCGATGACGAGGCCCCCGTGTTCGTCGGCGACACCGCCTGGACCGGCGCCGGCACGATCGTGAACTCGCACTTCCTCGACGGCATGGATATCGAGGATGCCAAGCGCGTCGTGATCGAGCGCGCCGAGGGCGAAGGCTGGGGCAAGGGCACGACCGTGTTCCGCCTGCGCGACTGGGGTGTCAGCCGCCAGCGCTACTGGGGCACGCCGATCCCGATCATCCACTGCGACGCATGCGGCGCGGTGCCGGTGCCCAAGGACCAGCTGCCGATCGTCCTACCAGAGGATGTGTCGTTCGACGTCCCCGGCAACCCGCTCGATCGACACCCGACCTGGAAGCACGTCCCCTGCCTGTCCTGCGGTGCGAACGCGCGCCGCGAGACCGATACGCTCGACACGTTCGTCGACTCGTCGTGGTATTTCATCCGCTTCGCCAGCCAGCCGGACGCCAAGCCGTTCGACCGGTCGGGTGCGGAGAAGTGGCTGCCGGTCAACCAGTATATCGGCGGCGTCGAGCACGCGATCCTGCACCTTCTCTACGCCCGCTTCTGGACGCGCGCGCTGAAGCATATCGGCATGCTCGACATCGCCGAGCCGTTCGCCGGACTGTTCACGCAAGGCATGGTCACGCACGAGACGTATAGCCGAGGCGAGACCGGCGATGCGCAGCCGGAGTCCGACACCGACGACGACGATTCGAGCGACGCGCCGGTGAAGACGAAGTGGCTGTCTCCCGACGAAGTCCGCAAGACCGATGCAGGGTATATCGAGATCGCGACCGGAGGCCCCGTGACGGTCGGCCGCGTGACGAAGATGTCGAAGTCAAAGAAGAACACCGTCGATCCCGAGCCGATCGTCGACCAGTATGGCGCCGACGCTGTGCGCTGGTTCGTGCTCTCCGACTCGCCCCCCGAACGCGATCTCCCCTGGAGCGAATCCGGCATCGAAGGCGCGTGGCGGTTCGTCCAGCGTCTCTGGCGCCTGATCGAGTCCGACGACGCCGCCAAGGCCGAGGGCGACGACATCGCACTGCGCAAACTCTGCCACCGCACGACCGTCGGTATCGAGAGCGATATCAACGCCCTGCAGTTCAACAAGGCGGTCGCGCGGCTCTATTCCTTGTGCAGCGCGATCGAGAAGGCCGCGCCCTCCGCAGACCGCGAACAGGCGATCCGCACGTTGCTGCTGCTCGTCAGCCCGATGGTCCCGCATGTCGCCGAGGAAGCTTGGGCGACCGCGGGCAATGACGGCCTGATCGCCGACGCCGCCTGGCCGATCGTCGATCCGGCGATGCTGGTCGACGACGAGGTGACCATCGCCGTGCAGGTCAACGGCAAGCTGCGCGACACGCTCGTCTTCCCTAAGGGCGCGCCGAAGGACGATGTCGAAGCCGCCGCGCTCGCCTCCGAGAAGATCGTCCGCCTGCTCGAGGGCAAGCCGCCCCGGAAAGTGATCGTCGTGCCCGACCGTCTCGTGAACATCGTCGCATGAAGCGCCTAGCGATCCTCGGCGCGCTCGCGCTGGCCCCCGCACTGTCCGGCTGCGGCCTGCACCCGCTCTACGCGGGCGGCAGCAGTGGCCCGGTCGCGGGCGCGCTCGGCCAGGTCGAGATCGCGCCGATCGCGGGCAAGAACGGCTGGCTGATGGCCACCGCGCTACGCGACCGCCTGCCGTCGAACGGCGCACCCGCGCTCTACCGGATCGACATCCGCCTCGACGACACGATCAGCGGCCTCGGCGTCCGCACCGACGACAGCGTCTCGCGCGAACGCCGGACACTGCGCGCGCGCTATCAACTCGTGCGGATCGGCGACAATTCGGTGCTGCTCGATGCGACCGCGGGATCCGACGCCGGCATCGACGTCGTCCGCTCCGAATATGCGACGATCGCCGCCGAGAATACCGCGCTCGAACGCCTGTCGCAGATCGTCGCCGACCAGATCGTCGCGCGCGTTGCGCTGTACGCACGCAACACGCCTGCGGTCGCCGCGGCGCAGGCCACCTCGCCCGCCAAGTGAAGGCCAGCGCCGGCCAGATCCGCGGTGCGCTGGCCAAGCCGGGGGGCGACATCCGCCTGTACCTGCTCCACGGCCCCGACGAGGCCGGCGCAAGCGACCTCGCCCGCGTACTGGCCAAGGCGATGGGCGCGGATGCCGAACGCGTCGATCTCGACGGCTCGACGCTGAAGGGCGATCCGGGCCGGCTGACCGACGAAGCCGCGTCGCTATCGTTGTTCGCCGGGGCCCGGTTCGTCCGCGTCGCCTCGGCCGGCGAGGAAAGCCTCGAAGCGTTCACCAACCTCCTGGCGGCCGAGCGCGTCGGCAACCCGGTCGTCGCGATCGCCCCGACCGTCAAATCGACCGCCAAAATCGTCAAGCTCGCGATCGACTCCCCGCGCGCGATGGCGTTCGCCTGCTACGCCCCGACCGCGCAGGACGCCGAACGCCTCGCGACGACGATCGCCAACGAGAACGGCCTCCGCCCCGCCCCCGGCGTCGCCCGCCGCCTCGTCGATACAACGGGAGGCGACCGCGCCGTCATTTCGCGAGAGATCGAGAAGCTCGCTTTGTACCTCGATGCCGCGCCCGATCGTCCCGCGGATCTCGATCACCACGCGCTCGATGCCGTCGGCGCAGACCTCGGCGATGCGGAAATGGGCCGCGCGATCGATGCGGTGATCGAAGGCCGGGTCGACGATCTCGGTGCCGAACTCGCCGTGCTCGAAGAAGCCGGCACCTCGCCGATCCCTTGGCTCCGCCAACTCGTCCGCCGCCTGATCGCGCTCGCCGACATGCGCGGCGAAATCGACCGCGGCGAGGCGGTCGACGCCGTGATGAAACGCCACCGGGTGTTCTTCAAGGAAGAGGCCAGCACGGCTAGGTCGTTGCGCCGCTGGTCGCCGGTAATGCTCGCCACTGCGATCCAGCGCGTCCGGACCGCCGAGCGGGCGATCATGGCATCGGGGAACGCTGGCGGGGTGGTGGCGGAGGCAGCGGTGGTGGCGCTATCCCAAGCGATCGCACGGCGAAACTAACGCATCTGCAACCGCATTCGCATTCGCATTCGCATTCGCGTCCGCCTCCCGCCCGCCACCTTCCGTCATCCCGGCGCATGCCGGGACCCATGGACAGGGTGCGATCGCTAACGAAGCGGACCGCAACCGTGGGTCCCGGCTTCCGCCGGGATGACGGAGATTGTAGTCCTCCCTCCACCCTCCACCTCCACTATCCCCCGTTCGTGCTGAGCGAAGTCGAAGGATGGTCCAGTGCACAGGTGCTTCGACTTCGCTCAGCACGAACGGAGCGCGTGATTAGATCGCCCCGCCCGTCAACCGCTGACAAACCATATCGAGCTGATCCAACGTCGAGTAATTCAACGTCAACGTCCCCCCAGTCTCGGTATGCGCCACCTTCACCTGCAACCCGAGCAAATCCGCCAACTGCCGCTCCAACGCAGCGATATCCGCATCCGGTACCCGAGGCTCGGACGACCCACCACTGCCACGGCTCCGCCCAGGCTTCGCATCGCGCGCCAGCTTCTCGGTCTCGCGCACCGACAGCCCCCGCGACACGACCTGGTCCGCCAGCGACTCCACGTCCGGCGACCCTAGCAAAGCCCGAGCATGCCCCATCGACAGCGACCCATCGACCACCTGCGACTGCACCTGCGCCGGCAACTCCAGCAGCCGCAGCAGGTTCGCGACATGGCTGCGCGACTTGTGGACGATCTTCGCGAGTACCTCCTGCGTATGCCCATACTCGCCCGCCAGCCGTTGATACGCTTGAGCTTCTTCGATCGCGTTGAGATCCTCGCGCTGGATGTTCTCGATCAGCGCGATCTCGAGCGTTTCGGCATCGTCGAAGTCGCGAACGACCACCGGCACCTCGTGCAGCCGCGCGCGCTGCGCCGCCCGCCAGCGCCGCTCACCCGCGACGATCTGATAGTCATGCCCGTGCGGCCGCACCACGATCGGCTGGATCAGCCCCCGCGACGCGATCGACGCGGCCAGCTCGTCGAGCATAGCCTCGTCGAAATGACGCCGCGGCTGATCGGGATGCGGCGACAGCGAGCTGACCGGCAGCATCCGCACACCCGACGATTGCTGCGCCGCACCATCGGCCGATACCGGCGTCTCGCGCGCCATCTCGCCGAGCAACGCGTTGAGACCCCTGCCCAACCCCGGGCGACCACGTTTGTTACCGTCGCTCATGCCGCAACCTGCGCAGTTGCCGGAAGCCGGCCGATCAGTTCACGCGCGAGTGCGATATACGCCTGTGACCCCGAACACCGGTGATCGTAGATCAACGCGGGCAACCCGTGGCTTGGCGCCTCGGACAGCCGCACGTTGCGCGGGATCACCGTCTCGAACACGACCTTGCCCAGCACCGCGCGAACGTCCGCCGAGACCTGGTCGGTCAACCGGTTCCGGCGATCGAACATCGTCAGCGCCACCCCCAGGATCGACAGACCCGGATTGAAGCGCTGGCGGATGCGCTCGACCGTACTCAACAACTGCGACAACCCCTCAAGCGCGAAAAACTCGCATTGCAGCGGCACCAGCAGCGAGTCCGCCGCGACCATCGCATTGATCGTCAGCAGCCCGAGCGAAGGCGGGCAATCGATCAGCGCGATGTCCCACGGCCCCTGCGCCGCCTTCACCGCGCGATCGAGCCGGTGCGTGCGCGCGTCGAAGTCGACCAGCTCGATCTCCGCCCCCGACAGGTCGACCGTCGCTGGCACGATATCGAGCCGTGGTACGCGCGTGTGCACCACCGCTTCCTCGATCGACGTCTCCCCGACCAGCACGTCGTAGCTCGACCGCTCGCGTTGCGAATGGCCGATTCCGAGCCCGGTCGACGCGTTGCCCTGCGGATCGAGATCGACCAACAGCACGCGCATGCCTGTCGCGGCCAGCGCAGTCGCGAGGTTGATGGCGCTGGTGGTCTTGCCCACCCCACCCTTTTGATTGGCGACCGCGATGGTGATCATCGCGCGCTTACCCGATCCAGAACCACGATCGACGACTCCGGGTTCGTGACGCTTTGTTCCACGTGGAACATAAACCGCCAATGCTGCTTGAGCGCGGCCAGCTCCTCCTCGTCGAAACGCCCCCGAGGAAGCAACCACCGCGTCTCCGTTGTGGCGCAGTGCGCCGCGCCACGCAAAAGGTTTTGCAACGACGCGACCGCACGAGCGGAAATGATCGACGCATCCGCGGTCGCATTTTCGACTTTCGACGCGTGAACGCGGACTTGGTCGCCAAGGCCTAGACGCGCGACACAGAGCTGGAGAAAGTCCGCACGACGACGCCGAGGCTCGACCAGATTGACCGGCCCCTCGCGAACCAATGCAACGACCATACCGGGAAACCCCCCGCCGGTACCGATATCGAGCCAGCGCTTCGACGACGTATCCGCCCCCGCAAGCGCAACCAACTGAAGCGAATCCACCACGTGCCGATCCCAGATCGTTGGGATCGTTGACGGCGCAATCAGATTCTGGTGCGGCGCTTCCTCGACGACCATCGCGACGAACGCGTTCAAGCGCTCGGTCGTTGCCGCCCCGAACCGCTCGGTGGTCCAGCTCTGTGCGTCGTCTTCGGTCATGCTGGTACTCGTTTTGTATGCAATAATACCGCGGACAACGCCGCCGGGGTGATCCCCCGCACCCGCGCCGCCGCCGCCAGCGACGTCGGCCGAGCCGCACTCAGGCGATCGATCATCTCGTTCGACAGGCCCGGTACGCGGTCATAGGCAAGATCCTCCGGCAACCGGATCGCCTCGTCCGCCCGCAACCGCGCAACCTCCTGCGCCTGCCGCTCGATATACGGGGCGTAGCGCGCGTCCTCTAACACTTCGTCAACGACTGCCGCCGGGATCTCTGCGGCCGCATCCGGCGCGACATGCGAGAGCGTCACGCCCTCGAACCGGAGCCAGTCGAACGCAGTCCGCCGCGCACCATCTCGACCAATCGCCACGCCCTGATCGGCCACATGGGTCGCAGTCCGCTCCTCGTGGAGCGCCGCGCGGAAACGGGCGCGATCCCGGGCCAGCGCATGCTGATGCGCCAACCGCTCGGGTCCAAGACACCCAGCCGCCTCCGCAATCCTACCCAGCCGCGTCTCCGCATTGTCCGCGCGCAACGACAACCGGAACTCCGCCCGCGCCGTGAGCATCCGATAAGGCTCGGTCACCCCTTGCAGCGTGAGGTCGTCGATCATCACCCCGAGATAGCTCGACGCACGATCCAGGATCACCGGCGCCAGATCGCACGCATACGCAGCTGCATTGAGCCCAGCGACGAGCCCCTGCCCCGCCGCTTCCTCATACCCGGTCGTGCCGTTGATCTGCCCCGCGCAGAACACCCCCTCGATCGCTCCCAGCGCAAGCCGCGTATCAAGCGCCCGCGGGTCGATATAATCATACTCCACCGCATAGCCCGGCATCGTCATCTTGACGCGCTCGAGCCCAGGAATGCTAGCCAGCATCGCCGCCTGGACCTCGACCGGCAGCGACGTCGACAGCCCGTTCGGATAGACCGTCGCGTCATCGAGCCCCTCGGGTTCGAGAAAAACCTGGTGCCCGTCCCGGTCGCCGAACCGGTGCACCTTGTCCTCGATAGACGGGCAGTAACGCGGCCCCGCCGCCTCGATCGCACCGGTAAACAGCGGCGACCGATGGAATGCCTCACGGATGATGGCGTGCGTCCGGTCGGTCGTACGCGTGATGGCACACGCGATCTGCGGGAGCGGACGCGCGCGGGTCATTGGCGACATCGTCCAGGGATCGAGGTCCGATGGCTGTTCTGCGAGTGCGCCCCATTCGATCGTCCGACCATCAAGCCGCGGTGGCGTCCCCGTCTTCAGCCGCGCCATCGGCAGGTTCCGTGCGCGCAGCTGATCAGCGAGTGGCTTGGCGGCGCGCTCGCCGATACGGCCCCCTTCCTCGCGATCGTCACCCCGGAAGATACGTCCGCCCAGAAACGTGCCGGTCGCCAGTACGACCGCTCGTGCCGCCACGATCGCGCCATCCGCCAGCACAACACCCGCCACGCGATCGCCGTCAAAATGCAACGCCGTCGCCTCGCCTTCGACGATCGACAGCCCTGCCGTGGCCGCAAGCATCGCCTGGATCGCACCGGAATAGAGGCGGCGATCGGCTTGGATCCGAGGTCCCTGCACCGCCGAACCCTTGCTCCGATTGAGCATCCGATAGTGGATCGCGGCAGCATCGGCCGCGCGCCCGATCAGCCCGTCGAACGCGTCAACCTCGCGAACCATGTGTCCCTTACCGAGCCCACCGATCGCCGGATTACACGACATCGCGCCAATATGCGCAGCGTCGAACGACACGAGCGCAGTACGCGCGCCCCTCCGCGCCGCTGCGGCTGCGGCTTCGGTTCCGGCATGGCCACCGCCAACCACCACTACATCGAACATGTCACGGCCGTAGAACGCCGCGACCGACGCGTCAAAGATGTTCCACGTGGAACATCACTTCCCGATGCAGAAACGTCCGAACAGCGCGTCGAGCATCTCCCCGGTGGCATCGAGGCCGAGGACGCCGGCGAGCATCGCGCGAGCCTGTCGAAGCTGTTCCGCAACGATAAGCGCGTCCGAGCTTCGATACCGAAGAGCCTCAACCGCCGTAGCGCACTGCCGACGCTGGTACTGCTTCAATGCGATCTCATCGCCACGCGGCAGCATCGCAATCGCTCGCCGATGCAGTTCACCCCAAAGGGCATCGAGCGATTCCCGGTCGTTCTGCGAGACCGCCAATGTCCGGTCAGCGGGCAGTTCCCCCCGCCCCGGCAGATCGGCGCGCGCATGAATCCAGATCGCATCGGCGCGGGGCGGCGCGGTATCGGCCAGCCACATCACGATGTCCGCTGCGGCGAGCGCACCTTCCGCGCGCGTGACACCGATCGCTTCGATCGGGTCCAGCGTGTCGATCAAACCCGCAGTGTCGGTCAGCACATAGGCGATACCGTTCCGCGTCACCGGAACGTCGATCCGGTCGCGCGTCGTTCCCGAGATCGGCGAGACGATCGCCGCATCGCGCTCGCCGAGCAGGTTGAGCAGCGTCGACTTGCCGCTGTTGGGTGGGCCACCAATGACGACTCGTAGTCCATCCTTCAGCCGCTCGACCAGAGGGGCGTCGACCACCGCCTCGATCTGCGCCGCGAGCGCAGCGATCTCCGAGACGATCGCATCGAACGCCGCGGTATCGCTCGCGACGTCGTCCTCGTCGGCGAAGTCGAGCATCGCCTCGATCCGCGCAGACAGCATCGCGACCGAGTCCATCCAGCCGCGGACGGCTTGGCTGACGCGACCTTCCGCCGCGGTCATCGCAGCGACGCGCTGGCTCTCGGTCTCGGCTTCGAGAAGGTCGGCGAGCCCTTCGGCTTCGGTCAGGTCGATGCGGCCGTTGGTCAGCGCGCGACGCGTGAACTCGCCCGACTCGGCATGACGAAGGCCGGGCATCCCCGACAACGCACGCTCGACCGCCGCAATCACCGCCCGACCACCGTGGCAATGAAACTCGACCAGGTCTTCGCCAGTCGCCGTCGCGGGTCCCGGAAACGCGATCACCAGCGCGCGATCGAGAAGCGCCCCATAGCTGTCCCGCAGTCCCCGGAGGCTGGCATGGCGCGGCACCGGCAATGGTCCCGCCAGCGCCTCGGCCGCAGCAAACGCCTGAGGCCCGCTCACCCGAACGACGGCAATCGCCGCTGGCGGTCGTCCGCTCGATACCGCGAAAATCGTCTTCACGGGAAACTCAGCCGCTTTTCGTCGCGCTGTCGAACATGCGCTTCCACATCGCCATTCCCGCCTCGCCCATCGGCTGCCAGCCGCGCATCATCGACTCGAGCATCTCGGGCTTCATTTGGCCGTCCGGAATCGCCTCCATCATCATCGCGATATAGCGGTCGTGGATCGGCGTCAGGTCGGGCAGCCCGACCGCGCGGCGCGCCTCCTCCGGCGTGCATTCGATCTCGATATTCATCTTCATGTGACGCACCCTTGATGACGCTTGAGCGGTCCATCGCGGCGCTGCATAGCTGGGTAATGTATGCGCGCGATGCCGCCTCGATCGCAACGCCTATCGGTCTGGTCCGCGTGACCGGCACCGGGGACCGGATCGACGCGATCGATATCGGCGTGGAGGATGGTTCGACCAGCGATGCCCCCGCGATCCTGGAAGCACTGCGCCAGCTCGACGCGTATTTCGCCGGACGGCTGACCGAGTTCGACCTGCCACTCGCGCTCTCCCCTACCCCACGCGGTGCCGACCTTCGCCAAGCGATCGTCGACATCGCCTACGGCACCACGGCAAGCTACGGCGCGCTCGCCAAGGCGATCGGCTCCAGCCCGCGCGCGATCGGCCAGGCGTGTGCGCGCAATCCTTTTCCGATCATCGTCCCCTGCCACCGAATCCTTGGAGCCGGCGGAGCGCTTGGTGCGTACTCCGCGGGGGAAGGCCCGATCACCAAATCCCGGCTGCTCGACCACGAGCGGCCGCCAGGAGGACTGTTATGACGAACACTACCAAGATCGCTACGCTCGCGGGCGATGGCGAATTCACCGCGTATCGCGCGACCCCGGCAGGCACGCCAAAGGCGGCGATCGTCGTGATCCAGGAGATTTTCGGCGTGAACGCCGGGATCCGCCGCAAGTGCGATACGCTCGCCGAGGCCGGCTATCTCGCGATCGCCCCCGACCTGTTCTGGCGCCTCGAGCCGGGCATCGAACTCGATCCGGACATCAAGCCCGAGTTCGACCGCGCGCTCGAACTGATGGGCCAATTCGACCAAGACAAGGGTATCGCCGATATCGAGGCGAGCATCCGTGCCGTCCGTAGCGAACTCGGTGACGACGCTAAGGTCGGCGTGGTCGGCTACTGCCTGGGTGGGCGCCTCGCGTTCATGACCGCGGCGCGGACCGACGTCGATGCGAGCGTCGGCTATTACGGCGTCGGGATCGACGGCCTGCTCGGCGAAAAGCACGCGATCGCACACCAGGTGCTGCTGCACGTGCCGGAGGAGGATCACTTCGTCGACAAGGACGCACAGGCGGCGATGCACGCCGGGCTCGACGATCACCCCAAGGTGACGATCTACGATTACGCGGGCGAGGACCACGGCTTCGCGACCGAGTTCGGCGAGCGTCGCTCGGATGCATCGGCCAAGCTGGCGGACGAGCGGACGGCGAAGTTCTTCGCGGATAATTTTGGCTGACCACGTCCTCCCCGTCGCCCCTGTTCCGGGTGACGGGGTGCTGACGGCAGACATGAAAAAGGCCTCGCCGGACGATCCCGGCGAGGCCTTTTCCTTATCCCAACTGCCCCCGCGATCAACGCAGCAGCGAGATGATCCCGAGCGTCTCGCCGGTGCCGACCCAGCCTTCGTAGATCATCTTCAGCGCGACCACGAGGATCACCGCGAGGCCGATATACGCGATCCAGCGATACTTATTGATGACGCGCGCGATGTAGTTCGCGGCGAGGCCCATCATCGCAACCGACAGCAGCAGGCCGATAACGAGGATGCCGGGATGCTCGCGCGCCGCGCCCGCTACCGCCAGGACGTTGTCGAGGCTCATCGACACATCGGCGACGGCGACCGCCCAGGCCGCGCTTGCAAAGCCCTTAGAGGAACGGATACCCGATCGCTCGTCGCCCTCGATCTCCTCGGACCCGGCGTTCTCCGCGCCCTCGCGGATTTCGCGCCAGAACTTCCAGCTTACCCAGAGCAGCAGCAGGCCGCCTGCGAAGATGAGCCCGACGATCCCCATCAGCCACGTCACGATCAACGCGAAGAAGATGCGCAGGACGAGTGCCGCGCCGATACCGATCAGGATGACCTTCTTGCGCTGGTCGGCGGGAAGGCCAGCGGCGAGTGCGCCGACGACGATCGCGTTGTCGCCCGCTAGGACGAGGTCGATCATCAGGACCGATCCGAACGCGGCGAGCGCCTTCGGGTCGCCCAGGTTGGAGAAGTCGGCGACGATATGCTGCCAGATTTCCAGCGGCGAGCCGGGGCCCACGGTGCTCGATGCGGCGGCGGCCAGCATGGCGATGATACTCAAGATGTCAGCTCCCGGTGACGTGGCCACGCCGCGGGCGGAGTGGCGGTTTTCATAGTGATTAATAGCAAAGCGGCACGCGAAAGCCATGCTCTCGCGTGCCGTCTTGGGTGTTCTTGGCGGACATGGGCAAAGCCCATGTCGTCGGTCGGAGCTTACGCCCCGCCGGCCGAACCGGTGCGAGTCCTGCGCCAGCTTGGCGCAGGCCGCACTCGGTTATTGATTCATGGAATCGAAGAAATTCTCGTTGGTCTTCGAATCCTTCATCTTGTCGAGCAGGAACTCCATCGCGTCGATCGTGCCCATCTGCATCAGGATACGGCGCAGGACCCACATCTTGCTGAGCTTGGCCTTGTCGACCAGCAGCTCTTCCTTGCGGGTGCCCGACTTGCCGACGTCGAGCGCCGGGAAGATGCGCTTGTCCGCGACCTTGCGGTCGAGCACGATTTCCGAGTTGCCGGTGCCCTTGAACTCCTCGAAGATCACCTCGTCCATGCGGCTGCCCGTATCGATCAGCGCGGTCGCGATGATCGAGAGCGAACCGCCCTCCTCGATGTTGCGTGCGGCACCGAAGAAGCGCTTCGGACGCTGCAGCGCGTTCGCATCGACACCACCGGTCAGGACCTTGCCCGACGACGGCACGACGGTGTTGTAGGCACGACCCAGACGCGTGATCGAGTCGAGCAGGATCACCACGTCCTTCTTGTGCTCGACCAGGCGCTTGGCCTTTTCGATCACCATTTCAGCGACTTGCACGTGGCGCTGCGCGGGTTCGTCGAAGGTCGAACTGACCACCTCGCCCTTCACGCTGCGCTGCATGTCGGTGACTTCCTCGGGGCGCTCGTCGATCAGCAGGACGATCAGGAACACCTCGGGGTGGTTGTCGGTGATCGCCTTGGCCATGTTCTGCAACATGACCGTCTTGCCGACGCGCGGCGGGGCGACGATCAGCGTGCGCTGGCCCTTGCCCTGCGGCGAGACGATGTCGATCACGCGCGCCGACTTGTCCTTGACGGTCGGGTCGGCGGGATCGAGCGTCAGCTTGCTCTCGGGATAGAGCGGTGTGAGGTTGTCGAAATTGACGCGGTGGCGGACGACGTCGGGATCGTCGAAATTGACCGCGGTCAGCTTCACCAGCGAGAAATAGCGTTCGCCATCCTTCGGCCCGCGGATTTCGCCCTCGACCGTGTCACCGGTGCGCAGGCCGAACTTCCGCACCTGGTTCGGCGAAATATAGATGTCGTCCGGCCCCGCCAGATAGTTCGATTCCGGCGAGCGCAGGAAGCCGAAGCCGTCGGGCAGCACTTCGATCGTGCCGAGCCCCATGATCTGGTCGCCATTGTCCGCCTGAACCTTCAGGATCGCGAACAGCAGGTCCTGCTTGCGCAGCGTCGAGGCGCTCTCGACCCCCAGTTCCTCGGCCAGCTGGACCAGCTCGGCGGGTTTCTTTTTCTTCAGGTCTTTGAGATGCATGGGGATTTCCGGATAGCAATCAACGGGAGAACGCTCGTTCGGCGGTGCGCTTGGGAAGCGGAACTGGGCGAGACGAGTCTGCTGGAACCCACGACCGGGCAGGACGCCAGGAGGCCGTGTTGGGAGAGGGGGTTAGAATTGGGGGGCGGGTTAGTCAAGCGGCCCCTTCAATCCTCCCCCGCCAGGGGGAGGTGGCTGGCACTTGCCAGACGGAGGGGGAGGAAAGGACAACGGTTGTTGCGCGTTCCTCCCCCTCCGTCACCTCCGGCGACACCTCCCCCTGGCGGGGGAGGATCAGGAAGTCAGAACGGCTTAACGATCACAAGCACGACGATCAGCGTCACCGCCAGCGCAGGCACCTCGTTCAGCATCCGCAACTGCTTCCCCGCCAGCGTCGGCTTCCCCGCGGCGAGCTTCTTCGCATAGCCGACCGCCCAGCCGTGATATCCCGTCAGCAGAAATACGATCAGCAGCTTCAGGTGCAGCCACCCCAACCCCGGCGCGCCGTCCGCCAGCCCCAGGTTCAGCGCCAGCGCGATCCCCAGCGCCCAAACGACGATCATCGCCGGCGTCAGGATGATGTGGCGGATCTTGCTCTCGCGCTCGACCCAGTTCGCCGCCTCGGTCGTGTTACCGGCCGCCAGCGCCTCCTGATGATACACGAGGTAGCGCGGTAGCATGAACAGCCCCGCCATCCAGAAGATCACGAAGATCAGATGCGCCGCCTTCACCCAGTCGTACGCAGCGCCCAGAACTCCGCTCATGTCGTGCTCCTTACGCGGGCGATCAGCTGCTCGACATGCGCGATGGGCGTGTCGGGAAGGATGCCATGGCCGAGGTTGAAGACGTGCGGACGCTCGACGAACGCCGCGAGGATCCGGTCGATCGCCGCATCGAGATCCGCCCCGCCCGCGATCAACGCCAACGGATCGAGATTGCCCTGCACCGGCATGTCGGCGGGCAACGATGCGTGCGCCCAGACCGGATCGACGGTCTCGTCCAGCCCGATCGCATCGACACCCGTCTCGCGCGCATAGGCCGGGAGCTTGCCCCCTGCCCCCTTCGGAAAGCCGATGATCGGCACGCCGGGGCAACGCGCGTGGAGGCGCTCGACGATCGACGCGGTCGGCGCGATCACCCAGCGCTCGAACTGCGCGGGCGATAGCGACCCCGACCAGCTGTCGAACAGTTGCACCACATCGACACCCGCCTCGACCTGCCGCACGAGATACTCGACGGTGTTGTCGGCGATCGCATTGATGATCGCACCGAACGCATCGGGGTCGCGATACGCGAAACGCCGCGTCTCGGACTGATCCTTCGAGCCCTTGCCCGCCACCATATAGGTCGCGACCGTCCAGGGAGACCCCGCAAAGCCCAGGAACGTCGTCTCGGGAGGCAAGGCAGCGGCGACCTTCGCGACGGTGCCGTAGACCGGCTCCAGCCGCCCCATCACCGGCTGCAACCGATCGAGAGCATGGTCTACCAGCGCCGGCTCGAGACGTGGCCCCTCGCCGACCCCGAAGCTCAGATCCTGTCCCAGCGCCCACGGGATCATCAGGATGTCCGAGAACAGGATCGAGCCGTCGAACCCGAACCGGCGGATCGGCTGGAGCGTCACCTCGGCTGCGGCGTCGGGATCGGTCGCGAGCGCGAGGAACCCGCCCTTCTCGGCGCGCAGTTCGCGGTATTCGGGGAGATACCGCCCCGCCTGCCGCATGAGCCACAGCGGCGGTACGGTCTGACGCTCTCCGCGAAGAGTCGCCAGGAGCGGCTTGAAGGTCGGCGAGTTGGGGGTCGGATCGGTCAGCGGAGCACCCTTCTTCTACTATAAGAAGATTCAAGAAATAGGTTGTTGCAGTGGTTGGGCGGTTGAACCCGGGACTTATGCGGTGATCCCGGAATTGCCAACAGCTTGACCCTCGCGCACCGCCACAAACGCGCTGATTCGATTCAAGGCTCCCCGTTACCCACAGCCTGTGGATAAAATCCGGCCCTGTGCGCGGCGGTGTGGATAGAATCGGTGTTATCCACGGCGCACCCGTCGCTTGGCGAGGCGGACGAGTTACGCTAGCCGTTCTCCCCATGTTATCCACAGATTCACGCCCAGCCAGCCTCCCGCTGGGGATAAAACGCCGATGATGCGGCTCCACCTTCACTTGCTGTCGGATTCGACCGGCGAGACACTGGAGAACATCGCGAAGGCGGCGCTGGCGCAATATGACGACGTCGAGACGGTCCGCCATTTCTGGCCGATGGTGCGGACCGAAGCGCATCTCGAGCGTATCCTCCAGGAGATCGCGCAGAACCCGGGGCTGGTCGTGTTCACGCTCGTGAACCCCGCAACGCGGCGGATCCTAGAGCAACGCTGCCTCGCGCTGGGGCTGCCCGCGGTGGCGCCGCTCGACCCGGTGAACGACGCGCTTTCCGGGTTGCTCGGGCAGCAGGCGAAGGCGCGGCCGGGACGCCAGCACGTCCTCGATGCCGCCTATTTCGCGCGCGTCGACGCGATCCAGTGGACGATCGCGCACGACGACGGGATCGCGTGGGAGGAATGGGAGGAGGCCGATATCGTCCTCGCGGGCGTGTCGCGCTCGTCGAAGACGCCGACCTCGATCTATCTCGCCAACCGCGGCTACAAGACCGCCAACATCCCGATAGTGGTCGAAAGCCCACCGCCGAAGATCCTCTACGGGCTTAAGAACCCGTTGATCGTCGGCCTCACGACCAGCGCCGACCGCCTGATCCAGGTCCGCCGCAACCGCCTGCTGTCGCTCAACCAGCAGCCCGACACGTCCTATGTCGAGGAAGAAGCGGTGATGCGCGAACTCGCCTTTGCGCGCCGCATGTTCGCCGACAATGGCTGGTCGGTGATCGACGTCACGCGCCGCTCGATCGAGGAAACCGCGGCGGCAATTATCGCCTTGTGCAACCAGCGCCGCGCCGACGCCGCTCCGAAGGTCGAATCATGAGCCTGATCCTCGCCTCGCAAAGCGCCTCGCGTCGCGCGATGCTGACCGCCGCCGGCGTGCCGTTCGAGGCGACCTTCGCCGGCGTCGACGAGGATGCAGCCAAGGCGGCGCTACGCGACCTGTCCCCGCGCGATCTTGCGGACGCGCTGGCCGAACTGAAGGCGCTCAAGGTTTCCGCGAGAATGCCCGGCTATCTCGTCCTCGGAAGCGACTCGCTGGTAGCACTGGAAGACGGCACCATCCTCGATAAGCCCGTCGACCGCGCCGACGCCGCGGCGCACCTGCGGCTGATGTCCGGTAAGCGCCACGACCTCTGGAGCGCCGCGGTCGTCGCCGAGAACGGCCAGGCGATCTGGCGCCACGTCGAGCGCGCCAAGATGCACGTCCGCCCGCTGTCCGATGCATTCATTGAGACGTATCTCGATGCGGAATGGCCCGCGATCTCGGGCTGCGTCGGTTGCTACCGCATCGAAGGCCCCGGCGCGCAACTGTTCGCCAGGATCGAAGGAAGCCAGTTCACGGTACTCGGCATGCCGCTGCTCAACGTCCTCGACTTCCTCCGCGCGCGCGGCGAGCTGCCGGCGTAACGTATCTCTTGCTTTCACCCGCCCTACCCCCGTCGGTCTCCCCAGCGAGAGCTGGGGTATCTCACGAGGCAGACGACGTTCGCCAAACGGGGAGATCCCAGCTTTCGCTGGGATGACGGGAAGAGAGCGGTATGCCTATCTATGCAAATACAGCTACTAAACTGAGTTACCGGAGCTTCGAATGACCCGTCCCTACGCAGAAGTGATCGGCGATCCGATCGCGCAGTCGAAATCGCCGCTGATCCACGGCTTCTGGCTCGACGCGCTGGGGATCGATGCGGAGTACCGCCACAAGCTCATCACCCCGGACGCCCTCCCCGCCTATTTCACCGAACGCAAAGCCGACCCCGCATGGCGAGGGTGCAACATCACGATGCCGCACAAGCTCGCGGCGCTCGACCACGTCTCCGACCCCGGCAACGTCCGCGGGACGATCGGCGCGATCAACACCGTGTTCCGCAACCAGGCGGGCGACTGCATCGGCACCAACACCGACGCTGCCGGTTTCTGGGCACCGATCGACGATCTCGACATCGCCGGTCAGCCCGTCACGGTGATCGGCGCCGGCGGTGCTGCCCGCGCGATCCTGTTCGCGCTGTCGCGGATGGGTGTCGGCCCCGTGACGATTCTCAACCGTAACCCGCTCAAGGGCGCGGCTCTGCTATCCACGTTCAAGCTCAAGGGCCAGGCGCTTCCGATCGGCCCCGCCGCCCCGCCGTCGCGCCTGCTCGTCAACGCCAGCGTCCTCGGCATGACTGGCCAGCCACCGATCGACATCGATCTCGGCGCGCTCGAACCGGACTCGCTGGTCTACGACATCGTCTATTCCCCGCTCGAAACCGGCCTGCTGAAAGCGGCGCGCGCGCGCGATCTCGAAACCGTCGATGGCCTGGAGATGCTGATCGGCCAAGCAGCGGTCGCGTTCGAGATATTGTTCCACGTGGAACCACCGCGCGATCGCGACGACGAACTCCGCGGGCTGCTGATCAAATGATCATCGGCCTCACCGGATCGATTGGCATGGGCAAATCCGCAGTCGCCGCGATCTTCGCCGACGAGGCCGTCCCCGTGTTCGACGCCGACGCGACCGTCCACCGCTTGCAAGGTGTCGGCGGGCGACTCGTTCCCGTAATCGAAGCCGCCTTCCCCGGCACGACCATCGATGGCGCAGTCGACCGCGCGAAACTCGGCGCAACGGTCTTCGGCGACGACGCCGCGATCAAGCGGCTCGAAGCGATCGTCCACCCCGCCGTCGGCGAAGAACGCGCCGCCTTCCTCGCCAAGCACGTCGGCCAGCGAGTCGTCTTCGACGTCCCTCTCCTCTTCGAGACCGGCGGCGATCGCAACGTCGACATGATCGTCGTCGTCTCCGCCGCCCCCGACGTCCAGCGCGCCCGCGTCCTCGCCCGTCCCGGCATGACAGCGGAGAAGTTCGCCGCGATCTTGGCCCGCCAGACCCCCGACGCCGAAAAACGCGCCCGCGCGGATCACGTCATCAACACCGACACAAGCTTCGACGCGACGCGCGCGCAAGTCCGGGCGGTGCTTGCATCCTGGGAAATCTGAGCCGATACCATCGGGATGCGTGAGATCGTCTTCGATACCGAAACCACCGGCCTCAGTTTTTCCGGCGGCGACCGCATGGTCGAAATCGGCTGCGTCGAGATGCTCAACCGGGTCGAGACCGGCCGCACCTTCCACGCCTATTACCACCCCGAACGCGACATGCCGGTCGAGGCGTTCAACGTCCACGGGCTGAGCGCGCAGTTCCTCTCCGACAAGCCGAAGTTCGCCGACGCGGTCGAGGACCTGCTCGAATTCGTCGGCGACGCGCCGATGATCGCGCACAATGCCGGCTTCGACTTCTCGTTCCTCAACGGCGAGCTGACCAAGTGCGGGCGCCAGATCGTCCACATGAAGCGGATGGTCGACACGCTGCAGATCGCGCGCAGCCGTCACCCCGGCGCCAAGCATTCGCTCGACGCGCTCTGCTCGCGGTTCGGCATCGATCGCAGCCACCGCGTCCTGCACGGCGCGCTGCTCGACGCGCAGTTGCTCGCACAGGTCTATGTCGAGCTGATGGGCGGTCGCCAGATCGGCCTCGGCCTGCTGAGCGATACCGGCAGCACCGCGTCGACTCCGATCGTCGCACAGGCGCCTCGGGTCGTTCGCCCTGCCCGCGTTTTCGCGGTGAGCGAGGGAGACCTTGCGGCTCATGCTGCGTTTATGAAGGGGATCAAGGATCCGATCTGGGGGGCCGTGGCGTCCGGATGACGCTGGCAGGGTGGAGCCAATAGGACCGCCCGAAGACTGTAACGCCGACAAGGAGACGACAATGGATATCCGGATTTCTGGTCATCAGGTTGACACTGGCGAAGCACTCAACAGCCACGTGGAAGACCGACTCCAGGGTATCGCCGACAAGTATTTCTCGCGCGCCATCTCGGCGGAAGTCACGTTCGGCAAGGGCCCGCACGACGCTGGCTTCAAATGCGACATCGTTTCGCACGTGATGAAGGGCCTCGTGATCAAGGGGCATGGCGACGCCTATGACGCACGCGCCGCGTTCGATGCCGCCGCCGCCAAGATCGAGACTCAGCTCCGCCGCTACATGCGCCGCCTGAAGGATCGCCATGCCGGCGAAGCGGTCGCGATCGCCGAGAGCAACGGCTACGATAATGCCGGCTACACGCTGTTCCAGGAGAGCATCGAGGAAGACGATGTCGCGGACGCACCGCTGATCATCGCCGAAACGCGCGTCGATATCCCCGAGGCCAGCGTGTCCGACGCGGTGATGATGCTCGATCTGCGCAACACCGCCGCGTTGCTCTTCATGAATGCGGGCACCGGCGCGCACAACATGGTCTATCGCCGCGGCGACGGCACGATCGGTTGGGTCGAGCCACAGCGAGCAGCGGCCACCCCGGCCCAATAAAGAAGGGTCCATAAAGGCGCGGGTCTCAAGGCCGCGTCTTTACGCCCCCGCGCAACCCGCTAAGGCGGACGCGCGCGGGGGCGCTTGAGACATTGAACACAATGACCGATTTTAGTGACATGCTGCGTCCCGACGCAGTGCAGACGGGCGTGATCGCCAAAAACAAGAAGGCAGTGTTCCAGCATCTCGCCACGATTGCGTCTGAGATACTCGATGCAGACCCCAAGATGATCGCCGACCGGCTGGCAGCGCGCGAGAAACTCGGCTCGACCGGGTTCGGCGGCGGCGTCGCGATCCCGCACGCCAAGCTCGAAGGGCTCGCGCAGGTAACGGGCGTGTTCGCGCGGTTGGCAGAGCCGGTCGATTTCCAGGCGGTCGACAATCTCCCCGTCGATCTCGTCTTCATGCTGCTCTCCCCCACCGATGCCGGCGCGGTCCACCTGAAGGCCCTCGCCCGCGTCTCGCGTCGGTTGCGCGACAAGGCGTTCCTCGAGAAACTGCGCGGCGGCGGTTCGCCCGACGCGGTCTACGCGCTGTTCACCGCCGACGAGGTCCGCGATGCAGCCTGACTTGGCTCCCAGTTCGGCCCAAAACACAGCAGGCGCAGACGCGCATTTCCGCGCACTGGAGTCGCTCTACGCCCAAGCCCCGATCAACCGCTTCTTCGACTCCTCGCTGGAAATCCCCGAAGCCGGCGTCGCGCGCATCCATTTCACGGTCGACGAGCGCCACTACCACGCCGGCGGCGCCGCGCACGGTACAAGCTATTTCAAGATGCTCGACGACGCCGCCTTCTACGCCTGCAACAGCCTGGTCACCGATCGCTTCCTGCTCACCACCGCCTTCAACCTCCTCCTCACAAGACCGCTGAAAGTCGGCCCCGTGATCGCCGAGGGACGCTGGATCAGCGGCAAGCGGCGCGTTTTCGTCGCGGACGCGCGACTGATCGATGCTGACGGCGAAGAAGCGGCAAGAGGCACCGGCACCTTCATGCGCTCGCGGATCGCGCTCGCCGGCCTCCCCGGATACCGCAGCGCAGCATGAGTGGTCGTCTCCCTAGCGGAGTCCTCGTCAGCGCGCTGTTGCGGCGCGTCAACGATGCCGGCGGTTTCGGCGCGGTGATGGCGAAAGGCGATCCGCAAGGCGGCGCGATCCTGGTCATTGCGATCGACAAGGGCGCTCCGCCCCGTCTGCTCGAACGCGGCATCGGACCCGACGGGCGGACCGCGCTGATCGACTCCACCCCACTCGAAGACCTCGACGGATATTGGCGTCGGCGCCGCGCAAGCGACCCGGATCTCTGGGTAATCGAGGTGGACATCGCAGCGGCGGAACGGTTCGCCGCTGAAACGATCCTCGACGATTGACTCGAAAGCCCCCCCAATAGAGGGGAATTGCAACATTGATTGGCGTTGTGCTGGGACGGGTGCGATCCGGATCAGTTACGCAGTCGGGGGGATGCCTGGACGATCGGCTCGTACGATTGCTTCCGCGGTCCAACCGCATCTGAATAAGTTTGAATGACGATTCTTCAGCGGGCTGCGACGATCGCGGTCATGACCTTCTCTCTCGCCGGCCTGCTCGGCAACAGCGCTCCCGGTCAGGCAACCGGTATCGATCGCTCGACCACCAATCTCACCGCTCTCGCCAATCTAAACGCGCTCTCGCCGCAGAATGTTCCGCAGATCGCTCCAGTTGCCACCACCGTCGCACCTGTCGAGACGAACGCCGAGAACACCGCAGTCAGCCCTGCCGTCGCAGAAGCCGAAGAATTCGACACGCTCGCCCAGGCCGTTGCCGCGCAGGATAGCGCCGCCGCCGACGAAGCGCTCCAGTGCCTTGCCGGCGCGATCTATTTCGAATCCAAGGGTGAGCCGCTGACCGGTCAGCTCGCGGTCGCCGAAGTCATCATCAATCGCGCCAAGTCGGGTCGCTTCCCCGCCAACGTCTGCGCCGTCGTCAAGCAGCGCGGCCAGTTCAGCTTCGTTCGCGGTGGCCAGATCCCCAACATCAACGCCGGCACCGCCTACCGCACCGCGATCGCGGTCGCCAAGGTCGCTCTCGCCGATGCGTGGAACAGCCCTGCCGACAAGGCACTCTACTTCAACACCCCCGATCGCCGCCCCAGCGTCCGCGCGATCAAGGTCGCCTCGATCGGCAACCACATCTTCTATCGCTGATATCCCCGGGATATCGCTGAAGTCCGACCCCGTCCCGCACCCAGCGGGGCGGGGTTTTTCATATCCGCTGACGTTTCAGCCTACCGCAGCACTCGTGCCGCCAACCCCGAACAATCCGCATCGCTAGCCGTGGGACCCTGCTTGCCGGTGATCGCACGCCCGATCGCCTTGAAGATATTGCCGACGGATTTCACCTCTGGCGGGATCGTCACATTCGGCTGCTGGATCGTCCCGGTCATGTACGCCGACCCCGGCAGTTGGAGCAACGCATGCTGCTTCGGCGCGCCGCTCAGCCGAATGTTGAGCGCTTCGGACGGAAACACTACGCTCCCCTGCCCGCGCAACTGGCTGGCGGTGGTATCGACTATCATCGGATCGACCCGCCCTCGCCCCCGCGTCACGTCGAGTTTCACCACCACGCAGCGCAGACCCGCGCGCTCGCCATCTTTCGCCAGCAACGCGCGCGCCGCATCGAACCCCAGCGCGGCCGCGATCCCCTGCGGTAACTGCCCGTCCCGCGCAACGAACCCGATGCTGCCATCGGCGTTGCCGACCGCAGCCCGGATCGTCTCGCCCGGCCCCTTCAACCGCACCCGCGCGCTCACGTTACCGCTGAAGTCGCCGCGCCCGCCCGCCAGTGCCTGCACGCTGCTACCCCGCAACCGCAGGTCGATCGCGACGGTCGGCGTCTTGCGATCGTCCCGCTGGTCGACCGTGACCTTGCCGGTGACGGTCCCCTGCGGCAGCCTCGCGACGAGCTGGTCCAGCGTCAGCAGCTGGTGATCGATCGCGATCGTCCCCTTGGCCGACACGATCGGCGACTTGCCCTTCGCGGCGACGATATGCTGGATGCGGAACCCGAACTCGGCATCGGTGCTGTCGATCTTGCCTATGTCGATCCGCGTATTCGGCACCAGCCTCGGCCCGATCGCCCGCTCCAACGCGGCCCCCTTCGCCTGTGCCTCGTCGGACGACAGGTCCGCGAAGTCGAACTGGCGCGAGACGATGTCGCCGTTCACCTTGCTCCGCCCGTCCCGTTTGTCGACCGTCACATGTCCTGCGAAATCCGACCGTCCGACCACGCCCTTCAGCTGCGTGATGGTCCATTTCGGCGCATCGTGGCGGACGTGCGCGCTGAACGACACCGGCTGCGTCCGGAACAGCCCTGCCTCGATCACCGCGTCGATTAGCTTCAGGTCGGTCGCGCGCGCCGTCACGTCGAGCGTCATCGCATCGGTATCGAGCGGCCGGTCCATCACACCCTTTGCCGAGATCGACAGCTTGTCCCCATCGATCGACGCGGTGAACGGCCACGGCTTGCCCTGCGACCGCTCGATCGACGGCCCCGAGACCGCGATCCGCACCGCTGCCCCCCGCACGGTACCGGTGCCGTTAGCGCGGATGCCCGCAACCGGATCGGAGGAGAACCGCGCGGTGATCTGACGCCCCTGCTTGGCATCGCGGTACGAGATCACGCTGTCGCGGATGACGAGCCCCTGCAGGTCGTTCGAACTGCCGCCGCTCTTGGCCTTGCCCGGCCGATCCCAGTTGGTCCGCCCCTGCTTGTCACGCACCAGCGCCAGGTACAGTCCGGACGCCTTCACGTCGCGCGGCCCGAACCCGCCCTTCAACAGCGACAGCGCGGAAAACGTCGCCTCCGCCTCGCGCAACCGCACGAAATCGCCGCTACCGGCCCATGTCGCCTGCGGAATACGGACCTGCGTGATGCGGATCGTCGGCGAAAAGCCGAACCCGTCGACGCGCTCGATCCCGCCGATCGTCACCAGCCGCCCGAAGCGCGCGGTTAGCTGCCGCTCGATCACGCCTTTCAGCGATCCCCAGGGGAACACGGCGAGCCCGATTATGACCGTAGCCATCACGGCCACGACGACGATGCCGGTGACTTTCACCCAGCGCTTGGCGACCCATGTTCTCATCTACTGCGGCGACGCGTCGAAACGGGAAACGTTCCGCAAGCGTCAGGACCGCTGCCGCAGAATGACCGCGGTGCGTCGGGCTCGCTAGACCCGCACGCTCTTCGGCGCCAACCGGCGGATATCGAGGACATCGACCTGCGCGAGCATCACCGCACCCAGCGCCTTGTCCCCGGTCTCGACCAAAATCCCCTCGTGCGTCGCGCGCACCGTCCGCCACGATACCTCGCGCACCGTCAGGGTCTTGCCGATCCGCTTCACCGCGGCAACGCGCCCGTCATCCGCGATCGCCAGCGCGCCTTGCCCGTCCGCGCCGACGACAGCGCCAGCCACCGCAAACCCGCGAAGCTGTGCCTGCGCCGCGTCCGCCGCCTCTTCCGGTGTCTCGATCTTCACGACCCGTTGCATTCGCACGACCACCCATCCCAAGGCGGCGAGCAGCACCACAACGACGGCCACGATGCCGCCGACGATCGCAGGCGTCATCGCGGCCCTGCGAGCGCGTCCAGCATCGGTCGGATTCCGCGCAGGTCGTACCCGGCGTCCTCGGCCTGCGCGAGCAGCAGGTTCGGATTCCGCCCCGCCTTCGCCGCTGCCAGCGCCCAAAGGTTGCAGCTCCGCGTCCCCGACCGGCAATACGCCAGCACCGGCCCGTCCGAGTCGGTCAGCGCCTGCGTCATCGCGTCGATCTGCGGATGCGAGAACCCCGCATGCGTCACCGGGATCGAGACGTATTTCAGCCCAGCCGCTTCCGCCGCAGCGCGGATCGCGTCACCCGAAGGCTGCCCCGCATCCTCGTCGTCCGGTCGGTTGTTGACGATCGTCTTGAACCCCGCCGCAGCGATTTCCGCGACTTGCTCGACCGCGATCTGTGGCGCGACCGAAATACTTTCGTTTATTTGCCGTATCATGCGGACTCGCGGATGACCTGGAGGAAGGCATCCCCATAGGCGTCGAGCTTGCGCGCGCCAATGCCTGATAACAGGCTCAGCTCGGCCCGCGACGACGGTCGCTGCCGCGCAATGTCACGCAACACCGAATCGTGGAAGATCACATACGGCGGAACGCCCGCTTCCTTCGCCAGATCGCGCCGCCGCACGCGCAACGCCTCGAACAGCGGATCGTCGACCGGGTTCGGCACAGCGCCAACCACCCCCTTGCGCCGCCGCTCGCGCTTGGGCGGCACGACGATCGACACCGCCGCCTCGCCCTTGAGGATAGCCTTCGCCGCCGGCCCGAACTCGAGGCCCCCATGGGGATTGGTCCTGAGCGCATCCTTCAGCATCAACGCGCGCGACACAGGCTTCAGCAACGCCACCTCGTCGCCCTCGACGATCCCGTACACCGACAGCGCCTCATGCCCGTTCATCAGGCTGCGTTCGCTCGACACCCCCGTAAGGATGCCCTCGATGTACCCGACGCCGTACATCTGCCCGGTCCGGAACACCGCCGACAGGAACTTCCGCGCCGTCTCCGTCGCATCCACCGCATCGACGTTACCGAGGCAATTGTCGCAATTCCCGCAATCCTCGAGCCGCTCCTCGCCGAAATGCTTGAGCAGGATTCGCCGCCGGCACCCGGCGGTCTCGACCAGCCCGCCCATCGCGGTCAGCCGCTGCCGCTCGCCCGCCTGCCGCTCGGGCTCGACCTCGCCGATCCGCTGCCGAGCGCGCGCGAAATCCTCCGCGCCCCAGAACAGATGCGCGATCGCCGGGTCGCCGTCACGCCCCGCGCGACCGGTCTCCTGGTAATAGGCCTCGATCGACTTCGGCAGCCCGGCATGCGCGACGAACCGCACGTCGGGCTTGTCGATTCCCATCCCGAACGCGACCGTCGCGCAGATCACCATGTCCTCGCTCGCGACGAAATCGGCTTGGTTCTTCGCGCGCACCTGCGGATCGAGCCCCGCATGATACGCCCGCGTCGGCCGTCCGCTCCGCCCCAACGCCTCGGCCAGCTTCTCGGTCGCCGCGCGTGTCTGCGCATAGACGATCCCCGGCCCCGGTATCTTCTCCAAGATGTCGGCGATCTGCCGGTTGACATTGTCGCGCCCCGAAATCGCATAGCGAATGTTCGGCCGGTCGAACCCCGACACGATCAGGCCCTCCTGCGAGATCCCCAACTGCTCGAGGATATCCGCCCGCGTATGCGCGTCCGCGGTCGCGGTCAGCGCGAGGCGCGGCACATCCGGAAAGCTGTCGAGCAGAGGCCGCAGCAACCGGTAATCCGGCCGGAAATCATGCCCCCACTCACTAACGCAATGCGCCTCGTCGATCGCAAAGAGGCTGAGCTTGGCCTGCGACAGCAGATTGCGAAAACTCTCGTTCGAAGCCCGCTCCGGCGCGACATACAGCAGGTCCAGATCGCCCGCCCGAAACCGCGCGATCGTCTCCTCACGGTTCGTATCGACCGACGTCAGCGTCGCCGCCTTGATCCCAACGGCAGTCGCTGCCCGCAACTGATCATGCATCAACGCGATCAGCGGCGACACGACCACGCACGTCCCCTCCAGCATCGTCGCCGGCAACTGATAGCACAGCGACTTCCCCGCCCCGGTCGGCATGACCGCCAGCGTCCGCTGCCCCGCGAGCACCCGGTCGACGACATCGCGCTGCACGCCACGAAAATCAGGAAAGCCGAAGATGCGCTGGAGATCGGGAAGAGGGTCGAGTGCCATCGCCCCGGACCTAGGGTTCGTTCACCGTCGCCGCAATGCATGATCCGCGATCGGTTCGATCATCACGCTACGCAGACTAGATCGAATTCCGAGCAGATTGTTTCGGTACCGTCATGGACCACCGGACCTTCCCTGCGCATCCTCCACGTTCAATCCGGGGGGACGCGCATGGAACTGAACATCAGGCTGGCCGAGTTGCAGAAGCGCACGATCGAACACCGCGAGGTGCTGCTGACCGAGGAAGCGGCGAAGACCGCGCTCGTCATGCCGTTCCTCCAGTCGCTCGGCTACGACGTCTTCAACCCATCCGAAGTCGTCCCCGAATTCACCGCGGACGTCGGCACCAAGAAGGGCGAGAAGGTCGACTACGCGATCTGCGCGGGCGGGAAAGTGTCGATCCTGATCGAGTGCAAGCCCTCGTCGGTGCAGCTCAACGTCAACCACGCGGGCCAGCTGTTCCGCTATTTCAGCGTCACCGACGCGCGCCTCGCGGTGCTGACCAACGGCGTCGTCTACCAATTCTATTCGGACATCGAGCGCCCGAACAAGATGGACGACAAGCCCTTCTTCACCTTCACGATGGACGCGATCAAGCCCGGCGACATCCGTACGCTCGAGAAGTTCACCAAGGCCGCGTTCGACATCGACAAGATCGTCCAGGAGGCCGGCAATCTCAAGACGCAGTCGCTGATCCGCCTCGAACTGGAGAAGGAGTTCGCCGAGCCGTCGGACGAGTTCGTCCGGATGATGGCGCAGCGTGTCCACGGCGGACGCCTGACGCCCGCGATCAAGGACGGTTTCGCAAAGCTGCTCGCGCCTGCGATCGCCGCGCTGATCCGCGATTTCGTCAACGAACGGCTGTCGTCCGCGCTGAAGGCGTCGAGCCCGGTCGAGGACCTGCCGCCGGGCGCGTCCGACGACCCTTCCGACGGCGACGGCATCGTCACCACGCAGGAGGAAATTTCCGGCTTCCACATCATCCAGGCGATCGCCTCACGGCTCGTCGACCCGAAACGCGTGATCGTCCGCGACGCGAAGTCGTATTGCGCGATCCTGCTCGACGACAACAATCGCAAGACGGTCGCGCGGATGCACTTCAACGGCATCACGACCAAGTATCTCGGGATGTTCGCGGGCAAGGACGAGACGCGGCATTTGCTGTCGGACCTGACGCACATCTACCAATATTCGAGTGCGATCGAGGCAAGGTTACGCGAGCTGGACCCGTCGATTCCTGCATAGGCTGCCACACCCTTTCTGTTCCCTCGCGAACGCGGGGGCCCAGGACCAAGCAGCGCCATCGCTCGTGCTTCCTGGCCCCCCGCGTTCGCGACGGAACAGAGGAGGTTGCGTGCATCGCGACGCTCGCCTTTAGGGCTCCACCACGGCACCCCGGCACCCATCCCACAACCATCCCGGCGAAGGCCGGAGCCCAAGTGGAAAGGTGGCAATAACGACGCGCTGCCCTTCGTTAGCAACGTCCCCCAATTGGGCCCCGGCCTCCGCCGGGGTGGGGAATTGCGCAGACCCACGCTCTGCGCTTCCATGTTTCCCCGCGAAGGCGGGGACCCAGCCTGGGCTCCCGCCTTCGCGGGAGAACATGGAAGGGGAAGCTGCCGTTCGAATGCGGCCGCCGTATTTGCTTTACGGGATGAGCACACAACACGTCTGACACGGCGGTGTGGGGAGGGCTAGGGCGCGTTCATGATCGATCGCTACGCACGGGTGTCCCACACCTTACTCCGCCGCCAATGCCCCATCATCATCCCCCGCGCGCTCCTGCGCCTGCCGGTTCCACATCTCCGCATACACGCCACCCTGCCGCAGCAGCTCGGCATGCGTCCCCTTCTCGACGATCCGCCCCGCCTCGAGCACGACGATCTGGTCCGCATGCACCACCGTGGACAATCGGTGCGCGATCACGATCGTCGTCCGCCCGCGCTCGATCGCCTCCAGCGTATCGAGTATCTCAGCCTCGGTCCGGCTATCGAGCGCCGACGTAGCCTCGTCCAGGATCAGGATCGGCGGGTTCTTCAACAACGTCCGAGCGATCGCCACGCGCTGTTTCTCACCACCCGACAGCTTCAACC
This sequence comes from Sphingomonas sp. CFBP 13728, assembly GCF_014841895.1. Taxonomy (NCBI): domain Bacteria; kingdom Pseudomonadati; phylum Pseudomonadota; class Alphaproteobacteria; order Sphingomonadales; family Sphingomonadaceae; genus Sphingomonas; species Sphingomonas sp. CFBP 13728. Next base: position 632,261 of record NZ_JACYUS010000002.1, read on the forward strand.
CACGCTCGCCGACGCGCGTCTCATACCCCAGCGGCTGGCGCTCGATGAACCCAGCGATCGCCGCGCCCTTGGCGGCAACCTCGACCTCCGGCATCTCCGCACCCTCGCGACCATAGGCGATATTGTACCCGATCGTGTCATTGAACAGCACCGTATCCTGCGGCACGATCCCGATCGCAGCGCGCAACGACGCCTGCCGAACCTGCGAAATATCCTGCCCGTCGACGGTAATCCGCCCGCCCGTCAGGTCGTAGAACCGGTACAGCAACCGCGCGAGCGTCGACTTGCCCGCCCCCGACGGCCCAACGACAGCCAACGTCGACCCAGCCGGCACATCCAGCTCCAGGTCGCGCAGGATCGGCCGCCCCGCATCGTACCCGAACGACACCCCCTCGAACCGCACATGCCCCGCGCTCACCGCCAGCGCCGGCGCACCCGGTGCATCGACGACCGTCGCCGGCGTATCGATCAGGTCGAACATCGCCGCCATGTCGAGCGCACCCTGCCGGATCGTGCGATACACCATCCCCAACAGGTCGAGCGGCCGAAACAACTGCGCCAGCAGCGTCGACACGAACACCACGTCGCCCGCCGACGCCTCGCCCCGGCTCCACCGCCACACGACGAACCCCATGCCGCCCGCCAGCATCACATTGGTGATCAACGCCTGCCCGAGGTTCAGCCACGCGAGCGAATTCTCGCTCTTCACCGCGGCCTCGGAATAGGCCGTGATCGCGCTGTCGTAGCGCTTCGCCTCGCGCTCCTCCGCGCCGAAATACTTCACCGTCTCGAAGTTCAGCAGCGAATCCACCGCATGCGCGACGGCGCCGGTATCAAGGTCATTCATCCGCGCGCGCAGCGCATTGCGCCAGTCGGTCACCATCCGCGTGAACGCGATATAGCCGACCACCATTACCACGGTCGCGACGACCAGCGGCCAACCGAACTTGGTCCAGAACAGCCCGAGTACCAGCACCAGTTCGAACACCGTCGGCGCGATATTGAACAGCAGGAAATACAGCATCGTATCGATGCTCTTGGTGCCGCGCTCGACCACCTTGGTGACCGCACCCGTCCGCCTGGACAGGTGAAAATCGAGGCTCAGCGCATGCAGGTGGCGAAACACCTGCGCCGCCAGCCGCCGAGACGCATCCTGCCCGACGCGCTCGAACACTGCGTTGCGCAAATTGTCGAACAGCGTCGTCCCGAACCGCGACGCCGCGTACCCGACCACCAGCAACACGACGAGCGTCAGCGCGGTGCGGTCGTTCCCCGCCATCCGGTCGACCGCGTATTTCAAGGTGAACGCCGCGCCGAAAACCTGGATCAGCTTCGACGCGATCACGAGCAGCATCGCGACGACGATCCGCGCCTTCAGCCTGGGCTGCCCCGCCGGCCACAGGAACGGCAGGAAGCGGCGGAGCGTCGGCAGCAAGGGCTGGTCCGCGCGGGTGGAGGTGTACGTATCGGGTGGCATGGATCGATGCGATGTAGGCGCAGTCAAGCCCCGGCGAAAGCAGTTGGGGGAACAATCCTGCCACTTCGTCGCTTTTGTTATCGTGTCCGATGTCGGCCACCGCGATCCACTGGAGAATGAAATGGAACCGCTGTTCTACGTCATGGCCATCATGGGCTGCGGTGACGGCAATGTGAACTGCACCGAGGCGCGGGTGATCCCGGCGCGCTACGAGACGATGGCGCAGTGCCGTGCGGCGCTCCCCGACCAGCTGGCACAGAACACCGACGTTCCGTATCCCATGATCGGCGCAAACTGCCGTGCGCAAGGCCAGTTGATGGCGAAGGCCAGCAAGGCGAAGCCACAGGGCTAGAGTGTTTCCCCGCGAAGGCGGGGACCCAGACTGGGCTCCCGCCTTCGCGGGAGAACAAGCTAGACGTCGACAATCAGCGAGGTCGCTTCCACAACCGTGCATCGCGCACAGTCCTTGGATACAGCGTATCTCGCCGCGCCGCTTCCCGCGCCGCCGTCACGATAAACCCCAGCTTCTGCATCCCCGACGTCGTCACCCGGTGATCCCAAGCATGCCCCCCGCGCGCCGCCACGGTCCGCCCGATGGCCCCATAAATCCCCGCCGCCGACAATACCGCCCAGGCCGAGCGGAACGACAGCGCTGGCGTCCCCTCCCGCGCGCTTGCCTCGAACGCCGCCGCCCGATCCGCCATCCGCTTCGTCAACACCGCCAGCCGCGATCGAAACGGCGGCTTCATGTGCTGACCCGGCGGAAAGTCCATCTCGACCAGCCACTCCTCGGGCAGATAACACCGCCCGACCCGGTCATCCTCTTCGACATCGCGCGCGATATTGGCGAGCTGGAACGCAATCCCCAAATCGCACGCGCGGTCGAGCGTATCCTCGTCTTCGGGATCGACGCCCATCGCAACCGCCATCATGCACCCGACGACACCCGCGACATGGTAGCAATATTTGTAGAGGTCGTTCTCCGACCGCGGCCGCCACTCGCGCGCATCCAGCGCAAACCCCTCGACCAGATCGCGCGCGAAACGTTTTGGCAGCCGGGTTTCGGCCGCAAAGATCCGCAGCGCATCGAACGCCGGCTCGCCGACCACTTCGCCAGCCAGCGCCTGCTCGGTCATCGCCGACAGCGTTACCAACCGCGCCGGCGCGTCCTCGACCACGGTCATCCCGTGCCCATGATCCTGCCCATCCGCGATATCGTCGCACCGCCGGCACCACGCATACAACAGCCACGCCCGCTCCCGCGTCGGCTTGTCGAACAACAGGCTGGCCGCCGCAAAACTCTTCGACCCCCGCGAGATCGACTCATGCGCGGTAGCAACGATCGCGTCGCGGGAGGGCAGGGGATGGGTCACGTCATCACCTCGCACGCCACCACCGTTATATGCGCCACCCCGGCGAAGGCCGGGGCCCAGTTGGGGGACGTAAGTTGGCTGGCGCTGCGCGTTGTTACTGCAACCTTCCCAACTGGGCCCCGGCTTTCGCCGGGGTGGCGGCGAACATTGGGATGGAGGCAGGTGCTGGAGTAAGCCTTCAACCTCACAAATCCGACGCGTTCATCCGCACGATCGGCTGCGTCGGCACATGCTCCGCCATCCGGTCGAGCAGCACGTCGAGCGTATCCGCCACGATCAGCAGATCGCGGTGCTGTGGCCGCAAAAAGCCAACCTCGCCCATCTTCTCCCAGAACGCGATCAGGTGGTCGTAATACCCAGCGGTATTCAGCAACCCAACCGGATCCGCATGATAGCCAAGCTGTGCCCAGCTCAGCGCCTCCCACAGCTCGTCCATCGTCCCCGTACCGCCGGGAATCGTCACGAACCCATCGCTCAGATCGGTAAACATCTGCTTGCGCTGATGCATGCCGCTGACGACGTGCAGTTCGGTCAGCCCCCGATGCGCGACCTCCGCATCGACCAAGGCCTGCGGGATAACCCCGATAACCTCGCCGCCGCCCTCAAGCGCGCCATCCGCAATCGCGCCCATCAGCCCAAGCCGCCCGCCGCCATAAACGAGGCCAATCCCCCGCTTGGCAAAGGCCAGCCCCAGCGCCCGAGCGCCCTCGATATAAGTGGGATCAGTCGGCGTAGCCGACCCGCAATACACAGCAAGTCTCTTCATCCCGCCTCGCTAGGGGAAGCGCGCGGGGTGCCGCAAGAGAAGAATGGGCTTACGCGGAGACGCGGAGACGCGGAGGTGTCGCGTTCCGGACAGCGCTTGCGCTGTCTTCGCTCAAGTTCCGAAAATCGTTCGAGACACGGTCGCTCCGCGACAAGCGCAACACCTCCGCGTCTCCGCGCCTCCGCGTGAACAAACCTTACTTCTCGCCCTCAAGCATCAACCGGGCGGTCGCCTTAGCACTGCCGACAACCCCCGGAATGCCCGCACCCGGATGCGTCCCAGCCCCCACGAAGTACAAATTCGGAATATGCTCGTCGCGGTTGTGCACCCGGAAATACGCGCTCTGCGTCAATACCGGCTCCAGCGAGAACGCCGACCCCAGATGCGCGTTGAGATCCGCCGCGAAATCCTTCGGCGCGTACGAGAACTTCGTCACGATCCGCTCATGGATGTCCGGGATCAAGCGCCGCCCGATCTCGTCGAGGATGCGCTTCTCCAGGATCGGCGCGATCTCGTCCCAGTCGACTGGGAATTTCCCGAGATGCGGCACCGGCGCCAGCGCATAGAACGTCGAATGTCCCTCCGGCGCCAGCGAAGGATCGGTCACGGTCGGATGATGCAGGTACAGCGAGAAATCTTCCGACAGCACGCCGTGGTCGTAAATGTCCTCGAGCAGCCCCTTATAACGCGGCCCGAACAGGATCATGTGGTGCGGGATGCCCGGCCACGTCCCCTTGATCCCGAAATGCACCACGAACAGCGATGGCGAATATTTCTTCCGCTCGAGCGACCCGGTCTTCCGCTTGGCACTGCGCGAGGTCGACAGCAGGTCGCGGTACGTGTGCATGATGTCGCTGTTCGCCGCGACCGCATCCGCCTGACCCGACCAGCCGCTCGCCGTCGTCACGCCGGTCGCGCGATCGCCCAGAGTCTCGATCGACGTCACCGGATCGTCGAGCCGCAGCACGCCGCCCAGCCGCTCGAACTGAGTCACCAGCGCCGCCACCAGCCGGTTGGTCCCGCCACGCGCGAACCACACCCCGCCGTCACGCTCCAGCTTGTGGATCAGCGCATAGATCGCGCTCGTCGTCATCGGATTGCCACCGACCAGCAGCGTGTGGAAGCTCAACGCCTCGCGCAGCTTCTCCGACTTCACGAAGCTGGACACGATCGAATAGACCGACCGCCAAGCCTGGTATTTCGCCAGCGCCGGCGCCGCCTTGATCATCGACCCGAAGTCGAGAAACGCGACATGGCCTAGCTTCTCATAGCCCTCGTGAAACACCCCCGCCGAATATTGCAGGAACTTCTCATATCCCGCCCAGTCGCCCGGATGCAGCTTCTCGATCTCGGCGCGCATCTGGACGTCGTCGTTGGTATAGTCGAAATTCGTCCCATCGGGCCAGTTCAGCCGGTAGAACGGCAGCACCGGATCGAGCGTCACGTCCTCGCTCATGTCGCGCCCGCTCAGCGCCCACAGCTCGCGCAGGCAATCCGGATCGGTGATCACGGTCGGCCCCGCATCGAACGTAAAGCCGTCGCGCTCCCAATAATACCCGCGCCCGCCCGGCTTGTCGCGGCTTTCGACGATCGTCGTCTGCACGCCCGCGGATTGCAGCCGGATCGCGAGCGCCAGCCCGCCGAAACCTGCGCCGATGACTATTGCGGTCTTCATGATGACATACTGCCTGCGATGGCGCGGACGGCGCGCACGATGGGGACGGGGGGCTTGCCGGTCAGAACGCGCGCCTTGTCGGAAAGCGTCGAGCGTCCGGCGTAGAAACGGCCGATGAGCGAGGGTGAGAGGCGGTAGAAGCGTTCGAGGATGCGGTAGCGTTCCTCCGGCTCGGCGGCGCGGAACAACATCGTGTCGAGCATCCGGTAGAACCCGCGCGACTTCCACGTCGCCCGCGCCATCGCATGCGTCGCATCGTGGAGCTTCGCGCCCGAAAAATCGCCGAGGCCCGCCAGCATCGAAGCGGTCCGCACCGCATCGGGCAGCGAGTACCCCGTGGTCGGATGGAACATCCCCGCGCGCATACCGGCCTTGGCGACATGCGCGCCACCCGACCGCCAATACGCCTCGAAATCACCACCCATCGCGACCGGCAGCACGCCCGACTCTTCGCGCACGACACGCTCCACGTCCCAGCCGCGCCCGGCGACATAGTCATCGATCCGGGCGCCGATCACCGGCACATCGAGATCGGGCGTGTCGCTATAGTATGTGTCCTCGACGAACATCCGGTCCGCGCTGAACGGCAGGCAATAGACGAACCGATACCCGTCGATCTGCGGGATGGTGGCGTCCATCACCATCGGCCGCGGGCTTTCGTGCGGCGCACTCAGCGCCAGTTCGCGCCCGAGAAACTTCTGCCACGCCAGATCGAGCAGCGACAGGTCGCCCGGCCCGCGCGTGTCGATCACGCCAGTCGCCTCGATCCGGTCGCCATCCGTCATCACCACCGCGGTCGGACTCGCGCCCGACACCTTCCGGCCGAGCATCACCGCATGCGGCGGCAGCACGCGGCGTACTTCACGGTCTAGTCGTGTGCTCTCGATCGAATAATAGGTCGCATCGATCGTCCGCGCATGCGCCGGAAACCGCACGTCGTAGCCGCGCCACGCATGCACCACGAGCGGTGCGACGACCCAGCGGTCAGCCTGCGCCACGTCGCTGCCGAAGAACGACCAGAGATGATTGCCGCCAACGACCGACGCTGAGTCGATCAACCGCACGTCCAGCGCCGGGTGCCTGGCCTTGAGCGCCAACGCGATCATCCCGCCGGCCAAACCCGCACCAACGATCGCAACGTCGCAGGAGATCGTCGATGCCATCCGCTCGGACTAGCGCAAAGTCAGGCGGCCGAAAACCGCCTTTCCCGCGCAATCACGGGCGAAGACAACCTGCATTGCAGGTGGCGGTGACATAAGCCTCAGACGCCGACGTCAATAGGTCGCGACGAGGTAGTTCTGCGCGATGTTCGGAATGACGATGTTGCTCAGGATGTAGAGGATCAGCAGCACGACGAGCGGCGACAGGTCCAATGCGCCGAAATCCGGAAGCACGCGGCGGATCGGGCGGTACATCGGCTCGGTCATGCGCTGCAGCGCGGTCCATACAGTGCGGACGAAATCGCTGTGCGTATTGATGACGTTGAACGCGATCAGCCATGACAGGATCGCCTGCACGACGATGATCCACCAGATGACGGTGAGCAGCAACTGGACGATCTGAAGAAGGGCGATCAAGGCGTGGGTCTCCGCTGGTGTGGTCCGGATATAAGGGGGCGGGGGGAGAACGATAACCCCTATGATGCGGCTCGTTTCCGCCGCCGCCCTCTCGTGGCCAACCAACGATCGTCATCCCGGCTTTCGCTTGATGACGGCGTGGTGGTTGGGGAGGGTAAGACCCGTCGCGTCCCTTACCGCGAGCGCCCGTTCGCGCTGACCAGCGTGCCCGCGCCTTGCTTGGTGAAGATCTCCAGCAGCATCGCGTGCGGCACGCGGCCGTCGATGATGACTGCGGCATCGACGCCCGATTCGACCGCCGCGACGCAGGTGTCGAGCTTCGGGATCATGCCACCGGTCACCGTGCCGTCGGCGCGCAGTTCGGCGATCCGCGCCGGGTCGAGGTCGGTCAGCAGCTCGCCCTGCTTGTCGAGTACGCCGACTATATCGGTCAGCAGGAAGAAGCGCGCCGCACCCATTGCTGCCGCGATCGCGCCGGCCATCGTGTCGGCGTTGATGTTGTAGGTGTGGCCGTCGGCACCGATGCCGATCGGTGCGATTACCGGGATGATGTCGGCCGCAATCAGCGTGTCGAGGATCGTCCGGTCGACCGCGATCGGTTCGCCGACGAAGCCCAGGTCGACATGCCGCTCGATGCCCTGGAGCTTGTCGGGCTCGCGGCCGTGGCCGACTTTCTGCGCGAGGACGAGGCCTGCGTCCTTGCCCGAGATGCCGACCGCGCGGCCGCCGGCCTGGCCGATCCAGCCGACGATTTCCTTGTTGATCGAGCCGGCCAGGACCATCTCGGCGATCTGCGCGGTCTCCGCATCGGTGACGCGCAGGCCGTCGACGAAGCGCGATTCGACGCCCAGGCGCTTCAACATCGCGCCGATCTGGGGGCCGCCGCCGTGCACCACCACTGGGTTGATGCCGACCGCTTTAAGCAGCACCATGTCCTCGGCGAAATCGCGCTGCAGCTCGGGATCGCCCATCGCGTGGCCGCCATACTTCACGACGAACGTCTTGCCGGCGTAACGCTGCAAATACGGCAGCGCCTCGGTGAGCGTTTCCGCCTTGGCGAGCAGGGCGGGATCGGGCGTGTGATCGGTCAACTAAACTTCCGTTCGTCTCGAGTAGCCATCGAGCACTTGTCGAGATGGCGTATCGAGAGACCTGTACCTCGATACGAGCCCTCGACAGGCTCGGTCTCTACTCGGCACGAACGGAAAAATCTAACATTATGCCCGGTCCAACCGCCGTCCAAATTTCACGAAGAAGGTGATCATGAACGGCACCAGCACGATCGACAGTATGACCTTGGTCAGCATCTGCCCCTCCATCAGCGCGACGATCGGCCGTTCGCCGAGGAACGAGATGGTGATGAACAGGATCGTGTCGATGATCTGCGAGATGATGCTCGCGATCATGCCGCGCAGCCACACCAGCTTGCCCTCGCCGCTGCCGACTTGGCCCGACAGCTTCGAGAAGATCAGCACGTTAAGCGTCTGCGAGATGCCGTAGGAGATCAGCCCGGCGATCATCATCCGCGAACTCTGGCCGACCACGACTGGGAACGCGTCGACCGCGGGCGGGTACATCCCCGGATCGTGCGGCAGCGCCAGCACCAGGTGGATCAGCGCCGCGGACACCAGCAGCGGGATGAACCCGAGGCGGACGAGGAACGTCGCGGTCTTCTGGCCGTGCAGTTCGGCGATCGCGCTGCTGAGCACCACCAACAGCAGGAAGCCGAAGATCCCCGCCTCGACCGCGAGCGGGCCGAGCGCGACCTGCTTCACCCCCAACACGCCGGCGATGCACACCATGCCGCCGTACAGGACCGAAAAAACGAAGAGCGAACGCGGAAACGCGGGAATAGGCTTATCCATCGCCGGGGACGCTAGCGAAAACGCGCGCGCCGTCAAATGACTAGCGCGCTTCAAATAACTGGCGAGCGCGGCGCTCGCGTGTCATGTCGGTCGCTTGCGCGGCCGGGGGGCGGCGCGTGTCATCGCAAGAAAACGCAGGGCGTCCATGGAAAGACTCTTCATCGGTTTGGCGGGCATCGCCGTCATCCTGGGCATTGCCGTGCTGTTGTCGACCGACCGCCGCGCGATCCGCCTGCGTATCGTAGGCGCCGCGTTCGCGTTGCAGGCCGGGATCGCCATTCTCGTGCTGTACTCCAGCATCGGCAAGGTCGTGCTCGGCGGCATGTCGGGCGGCGTCGCCAATCTGCTCGGCTATTCGCAGAAGGGCACCGAATTCCTGTTCGGCAAGATGGCGACGCCCGAGATCGGCGGGCAAAGTTTCGCGATCGCCGCGTTGCCGGTGATCATCTTCTTCGCCAGCCTCGTCTCGATCCTCTATTATCTCGGCATCATGCAGTTCGTGGTGCGCTGGGTCGGCGGCGGGATCGAGAAGGTCATCGGCGTCTCGAAGGTCGAATCGCTGTGCGCGGCGGCGAACATCTTCGTGGGCCAGAGTGAATCGCCGCTCGTCATCCGGCCGTATCTGGCGGGTCTCACCCCCGCGCAGCTGTTCACCGTGATGACCAGCGGGATGGCCGGCGTCGCGGGCACGATCCTCGCGGCATATGCGTCGATGGGCATCCGCATCGATTACCTGCTCGCGGCCAGCTTCATGGCGGCGCCGGGCGGCATCCTGATGGCCAAGATCATCATGCCCGACCGCGTGATGCCACCAGAGGGCGAACTGGCGCTCGGCGACCAGCCGGGTGAATCGGGCGCGGGCGAGCCCATGCCGCAGGCGACGCACGACGAGGAAAAGCCCGCCAACCTGATCATGGCCGCCGCCCAGGGCGCGCAGACCGGCGTGCGGCTGGCCGTCGCGGTCGGCGCGATGGTGCTGGCGTTCGTGGCGCTCGTGGCATTGGCGAACGGTCTGCTCGGCGGGCTCGGCAACATGATCGGGTTGCCGGGGCTGAGCTTCCAGGGGCTGCTCGGCTATGTCTTTGCGCCGATCATGTTCCTGCTCAACGTGCCGTGGAGCGAGGCGGGGATCGCCGGCGGGCTGTTCGGGCAGAAGATCGTCCTGAACGAATTCGTCGCGTATATCTCGCTCGGTACGCAGCAGGGGCTCAGCGCGCGAACGATCGCGGTCATCACCTTCTCGCTGTGTGGGTTCGCCAACTTCTCGTCGATCGCGATCCAGATGGCGGTGACCGGCAGCCTCGCGCCTAACCAGCGCCCGATGATCGCCAAGCTGGGCCTGCGCGCTCTGGCGGCGGGGAGCTTGGCGAACTTGATGTCCGCAGCACTCGCTGGCCTGCTGATCGGCTGAATCCCTCCCATCCGTCATCCTGACGAAAGTCAGGACCCAGAGCCACGAAGGGCAGCGCTTGTTATCCTGGGTCCTGACTTTCGTCAGGACGACGGAGGGGTTGAGATGACGGGACTGGGGCGACGGCGCCCAAACGCAATCGGGCCCGTCACCTCTCGGCAACGGGCCCGACAGAACCGCCTCGCAGGGGAACGCGAGGCAGCTATCTCTCGGCATCGCCGATTACGGCAGCATCACCGTGTCGACGACGTGGATCACGCCGTTCGACTGCATGACGTTGGCGATCGTGATCTTACCCTTGTGGCCCTTACCGTCCATGATGCCCCAGCCGGTGCCGACCTTCTTGAACATCAGCGGCTCGCCCTGCACGGTCGTGTAGGTCGCAATGCCGCCGTTCGCCTTTGCCTTGGCGGCGATGTCGGCGGCGGTGATCGTGCCGGGGACGACGTGATAGGTCAGGACGCTGGCGAGCTGCGCCTTGTTCTCGGGCTTGAGCAGCGTGTCGACGGTGCCGGCCGGCAGCTTCTTGAACGCGGCGTTGGTTGGCGCGAACACGGTGAACGGACCCGGGCCCGACAGCGTCTCGACCAGGCCGGCGGCCTTGACCGCGGCGACCAGCGTGGTGTGATCCTTCGAATTGACGGCGTTCTCGACGATCGTCTTGGTCGGATACATCGCGGCGCCGCCGACCATCGGGTTGGTCTGGGCTGCGACGATGGCGCTGCCGCTGACAGCGACGGCGGCCGCGACGATCGCGGTACGAATGAAGTGGTTCATGGCTTCTCTCCTGCGTGCGGAGCCGGTGTGCGGCGCCACTGCGGGGAGATACGCGCGCGCCGGGAGAAGGACGCAGCCGGTGTTCAGATCGTCGCGAGAAGTCCCGCCCACGCCGCGATCTCATCGTCATGCCGCCGCGTGACGGCCAGGTCGCTCGCTACCCCGGTATCGAGATCGACCTCGATCGTGCCCGTCCACTCGAACGTCGCATTGCCCGACAGCGTCACCATCGCCGCCTCGCTCGCCTCGGCGCGAACCAGCCCGCCCTTGTTGAACACCGTCGTCGGCGTGTCGTACGCAATCCGCCCGGTCAGGCACGCGGCATAGGTCGACGCCGCCATCGCGCTGCCGCAACTGTCGGTCAGCCCGACGCCACGCTCGAACGTCCGCACGAACAGGTCATAGCCACGCACCTCTACGAAACTGACGTTCGCGCGATTGGGCAGCCATTCGGGTGCCGCCTCGCACGCTTCGCCGACGCGGACGAGTTCGGCCTCGTCGATGGCATCCACGAACGTCACGAGATGGGGGTTGGGCATTGCTACGGCGGTAAAGGCGCGGTCCGTCGGTAAGGGCGCGATCGGCGTATCGACGATGCGATCGGTCCCGACATGCATGGGCCACGCCGCGACGTCTAGAGATGCGGGGCCAGCGATCTCGCGAACGGTGAACACGCCATCGGCGATATCAGCATCGCGCTGAACGGCCGCGTCGCTCGTCTTCAGCAGCGCCATCGCGGTTTCGGAACCCGTCGCCGAGAACCCAGCACGCGCGACGCAGCGCAGGCCGTTGAGGCACGTCTCCGACTCGCTGCCGTCCGAATTGAACATCCGCATGCCGAACGCATGGGCATCGTCGCCGGCGGTCAGCAGCAGGAGTCCGTCGCCACCCACCGGTCCATTGCGATCCGCCAGTGCCCGCGCAACGACAGCCCAAGCCGCATCGCCGAGCGTCGACGCGCGCGCGTCTATCAGCGGAAAGTCGTTACCGGAGCCGTGGCATTTGATCAGGTCGAAGCGCATGCCAGCCACTTAGTCACGCCGGCGCACCAATGCGAGCGCCTAACCGATCCCGTAATGCGCCGCCAACCGATCGAGCGCGAGCGTCAGCACGACCCGCCCCGCCCGCGCCGGCCACTGCAATGCCCTCTCGGCCACCGGCAGCCCCTCCCCCGCGCAAACCACGCGCCAAAGGATATCCGCCAGCCCCGGCCCCGCGGCCGCCAGCGCTTCGTCGAACCGACGCTTAGCCGCGATCTGCGCCGACGTCGGATCGAGGCCGTCATGGCCTCCCCCATCGACGCGCTCCGCCCAGCGCATCGTCACGCTGGGCGCGATCGACGCGCGTTCGTAATCCGCGCGCAACCGCTCCCCCGCCTCGAACTGCGTCACGTCGATCAGCGCGCGCGACCGCAGCCACCCGAGCGGCGACTCCGCGAGGTTCACGGTGACCGTACGACCGCGACGCGTGCCGGTCTGCTGTGGAACACCCTCCGAATCGACCGTCCGCTCTACCAGTTCGCGCATCCGCCATCTCCCGTTGCGCTTGGCGGTTGCCATATCTGCATGGTTGTAGGACAGAAGAATAACCCATCTGGTTTGGAGTCGTTCGATGATCGAATTTCAATGATTACCGCCATTCGCGAAGTCCGCCGCGCCAAGGGACTGACGCTGGAGGACGTCGCCAGGCGTTGCGATCCACCGACCACCGCGCAGACGATCGGGCGGCTGGAGACCGGCACGCGCACCGTCTCGATCGGCTGGCTCAACCGGATTGCCGCGGCGCTGGGCGTCGAGGCGAGCGATCTCGTGACATTGCCGGACCGTACCGACCTGCCCGTCGCCGCGATCCTAGACGGCCGTGGCGCCCACGCACCGCGGCGAACCACGACGGCACCGCCACCCCAGGTCGCGCCGGGCCAGATCGCCATCACCGTCGTGAACGGCACGGGCGATTACCGCGCGGGCGATGTGATCTGGGCGGCGACGCTGGGACCCGATGATTTCACAACCGCGCTCAACCGCGACGTCCTTGTCCCCCAACCGGCCGGGAGGTTCGCATTCGGACGGCTGACTGGATGCGACGGCGGCGCTACCGTCTTGCCATCGGGCGCAGGCACGCAGTCGCTGACCATCGCCGATCCGGCCTGGATCGCGGTCGCCGTGCGGCTGGTCCGCGAACTATAGAGGATGGTGGGCGATGACGGGCTCGAACCGCCGACATTCTCGGTGTAAACGAGACGCTCTACCAACTGAGCTAATCGCCCCTCTCGGGTGGATGTCCGATGCCAAAGCCGGGCGGCGGGGGCAAGCTAAAATCACGGAATCCGCAGGTCTGCGCCTCTGGTGGCCACGATATACCCGCGCATCGCTTCGCTTGCGCGGTCGGAGAGCACCATGAAGGCGCGCCGCCGGTCGTGCAAATCGGGGCGGCGTTCGAACAGCCCGGTGTCGGTCATCCGCGCGATCCAGCGCAGCGCAGTGGTGGGCGCGACCGCGGCGGCGATGCACAGGCTCGACACCGAAACGCGGCCCCGCTCCAGTTCGGCGGCATAGAGATCGAGCAGCATGTCCCAGCCGGGATCCTCGAACAGCGTCGGGCCGAAGAACTGGTCGCGCAACCGCCGGGCGCGGATCGCCCGACGAACATCCGCTGCACTCGGCTCGGCCAAGGACGGCGGCGCACCGTAGCGATTGGTCCGGTCGCCGACGATCGCCGCCGCTGGAGCATCATCCTCGATCGCGGAGCGCGTTAGGCGCGCCAGCGCTTCGGCGATCCGCGCAACCTCCGTGTTCAGCCGCTCCAGTCGCGTGCCATCGGTCTCGCGACCGACGTCGAACACGCCGGTGGGGCTGCGTGCGGTCTCCGCTGCGACGACGATCGCCGCGACGCAATCGCTGACGGTCGGGTTCACCAGCAATCGCGTGCCGCCACCAAGCGTTGCTGCCGTCACGACATCGATCTGGTCGAACGTCAGGGCAACCACGAGGCCTGCCTGCACGGCAACCGCCTGGTCGACGATCGCAGGCAGCCGCTCCTCGAGCAGCGCGTCATCGACGCCGATCGCTTCGAGGACGATCACCTGGGGCGTGGCGTGATCGCCGAACGGGGTCTGCCAATCGAACCGGCCTACGATCCTCCCGCGTAGAGCGTTGAGCGCGACGGTGAGCCGGTCTGACGCGCCCGTAGCAGCGACCAGGACCGCGTCGATCCCGGTATCGTAATTTGCCGCATGAGGTGCGTTGTCCGGTCGGGTCATCAAGGTCTCCGCTGTGGTAGCGAGACTAACCTGCGTCAGACCAAGAGTTACACCCGAACTGGATCGAGTTTCGTCGGAGTTGGGAACCTAATGAGCCTCGATCAATCGAGCGCCTTGACGATATCCTCGACCATTTTCTTGGCATCGGCGAGTAGCATCATCGTATTGTCGCGGTAGAACAGCTCGTTATCGACCCCGGCATAGCCGACCCCACCCATCGAGCGCTTGATGAACAATACCGTCTTCGCCTTTTCGACGTCGAGCACGGGCATGCCGTAGATCGGCGACGACTTGTCGGTCTTTGCCGCCGGATTCGTCACGTCGTTCGCGCCGATCACGAACGCGACATCGGTCTGCGCGAACTCGCTGTTGATGTCCTCGAGCTCGAACACGTCGTCATACGGCACGTTTGCTTCGGCCAGCAGCACGTTCATGTGCCCCGGCATACGGCCTGCAACGGGGTGGATCGCGTATTTCACGCGGACGCCTTCGGCTTTCAGCTTGTCGCCCATCTCGCGCAGGACGTGCTGCGCCTGCGCGACCGCCATGCCGTAGCCGGGAACGATGATGACCTGTTCCGCTTGGCTCATGAGGAACGCGGCGTCCTCCGCCGAGCCGCGCTTCCACGGGCGATCGCTCGCGACCGCGCCGCCGCTGGTGTCCGCGACCGCGCCGAAGCCGCCCGCGATCACGCTGATGAAGCTGCGGTTCATCGCGCGGCACATGATGTAGCTGAGGATCGCGCCCGAGCTGCCGACCAGCGCGCCGGTGATGATCATCGCACTGTTGTGGAGCGTGAAGCCCATCGCGGCGGCGGCCCAGCCCGAATAGGAATTGAGCATGCTGACGACCACCGGCATGTCCGCGCCGCCGATCGGGACGATCAGCAGGAAGCCGATGACGAAGCTCAGAAGCGTGATCGTCCAGAAGATCCAGGCGCTTTGATTGGTGACGAAATACGCGATCAGGCCGAGGATGGCGGCGAGCAGCGCGATATTGATGACGTGGCGGCCGGGCAGCATGATCGGCTTTCCGCCCATGTTGCCATTGAGCTTCAGGAACGCGATGACCGAACCCGAGAAGGTGATCGCACCGATCGCCACGCCGAGCCCGAGTTCGATCCGGCTGACCGGGTGGATGACCGCGAACGGCTGGCCGATCAGCGGAATTACGAGGTCGGAGATCCCAAATGCCTGCGGGTTGAGATACGCCGCAACGCCGACCAGCACCGCGGCGAGACCGACGAGCGAGTGGAATGCGGCCACGAGCTGCGGCATCGCGGTCATCGCGATCCGTCGCGCGGTGACGAGGCCGATCGCAGCGCCGACACCGATCGCCGCGAGGATTTCGACGACGGTGGTCCAGTCGATAGCGCGCTCGACTATCATGGGTCCGGTGTCCGCGACCAGAGCATGCTGGACGAAGGGCACATGCGTCACCAGCGTCGTCACGACCGCGATCGTCATGCCGATGATGCCGAAGCGATTGCCGCGCTGGCTCGACGCCGGGCTCGAAAGCCCGCGCAGGGCGAGGATGAAGCACACCCCTGCGACCAGATAGGCGAGCGATGCCCAAGGGCTGACCGTCAGTTCATGCATCGCGCGTTCCCCTCACGTCCGTATCGCTCACTTGCTCGTGGCAGGCGCGACCGGTCGTTCCTTTTTCTTGTACATCGCCAGCATCCGCGCGGTGACCGCGAAACCGCCGAAGATATTGATGCTTGCAAGCACGACCGCGAGCAGCCCGAGCGCCTTGGCGACGCCCGATCCGGCGCCGATGCCGGCCGCAGCGGCGGCGATCAGCGCGCCGACGATGATGACCGAGGAGATCGCATTGGTCACCGCCATCAACGGCGTGTGCAGCGCAGGCGTCACCGCCCAGACGACGAAATACCCGACGAAACACGCCAGCACGAAGATCGACAGGATCGCGATAAAGTCCATCATTCCTCCCCGGCACGGGGAGGGGGACCGGCCGCAGGCTGGTGGAGGGGGCTGGCCGCGGACGAGACAATCATCGTCACCACGGCCTCGATATCCCTCAGCACGTCGCCTGCCGCCACTCGCAGCACCCGGTAGCCATTCTGTTCGAAAAACTGGTCGCGATCGGCGTCGCGTTGGGGACGGTCGCCGCGTCCATGGAACTCGCCATCTACTTCGACCGCGAGCCTGGCGGCGGCGCAGTAGAAGTCGCAGACGTATGGACCGATGGGATGCTGGTGGCGGAACTTGACGCCAGTCTTTTGTCCCCGGAACTGCTCCCATAGCAGCACTTCCGGAAGGCTCATTTCGCGCCGCAATTTGCGTGCTAGTGATACTTCGGGGCGTAGCATGTGCGGGACGCCCCCTCCACCGGCTGCGCCGGTCCTCCTCCCCGTGCCGGGGAGGATTATCATGCCAGCAGCCTTGGATTCACGATCTTGCCGCCCTGCGTCAGGCGGATCGCATCGCCGATCTCGGCGTCGAGTACGGGTTTGCCCGCCTCCTTGTCCCAGAAGGCGTTGAGGAAGTTGTACAAGTTGCGCGAGAACAAGGCGCTGGCGTCTGCCGCCAACCGAGACGGCACGTTGCGATGCCCGACGATCTTCACGCCGTTCACCACGACCACTTCACCCGCGACCGAGCCCTCGACGTTGCCACCCTGCTCGACCGCGAGATCGACGATCACCGAGCCCGGCTTCATGCTGGCGACCTGTGCCGCCGAGATCAGGCGGGGTGCGGCACGTCCGGGGATCAGCGCAGTCGTGATGACGATGTCCTGCTTGGCGATGTGCCCCGACACGAGTGCCGCCTGCGCAGCCTGGTATTCGGGCGACATCTCGCCGGCATACCCGCCCGTTCCCTCGCCCTCGATCCCGGCGACATTCTCGACGAAGATCGGCTTCGCACCGAGCGACTGGATCTGCTCGCGGGTCGCCGCGCGCACGTCGGTCGCCGACACCTGAGCGCCGAGCCGCCGTGCGGTCGCGATCGCCTGAAGCCCGGCGACGCCAACGCCCATCACGAATGCCTTGGCCGCGCTGATCGTCCCTGCCGCGGTCATCATCATTGGAAACGCGCGACCATATTCGGCGGCGGCATCGAGCACCGCCTTGTACCCCGACAGGTTCGATTGCGACGACAGGATGTCCATCGACTGCGCGCGCGTGATCCGCGGCATGAACTCCATCGCCAGCGCCTCGTAGCCCGCCGCGGCATACGCATCGATCCTCGCCCGCCCGCCATCGGGACCGGCACCAAAGGGATTGAGGCTCGCGACGATCCACGCTCCCGGCGAAATGCCGCCAAGCCCCGCGGGATCAGGCCCCTGCACGCCAAGCACGATATCCGCGCCGGCCAGGGTTGCCGCGCGATCGCCCACCGAAGCCCCCGCATCCGAATACGCCGCGTCGGCGATCGATGCGGTATTGCCCGCTCCCGCCTCCACCGCCAGCGTCGCCCCCAGCGCGATGAATTTCTTCACGGTCTCCGGCGTCGCGGAAACCCGGCGCTCGCCGTCCGCTTGCTCTTTGAGGACGGCGATCTTCATCGCGTCAGGAAATCAGCCAGATGACGAGAGCGACGACCAGTGCGCACCCGACGGCACCCCATTTCATCATCCCCGTCACGCTCGAATAGGTCGCGACGTGCGCCTTCATGTCCCCGTTGCCGGCCATGGTTCGTGCCCAATCCTCTGAGTGTTATGCTCTATGCAGCCGACCTTATCGCGCACATACAAAATGTCCAAGCCCGGTACTTAAGTCGCCCTTTACCCGGCGCGGCTATTGCACGTGCCGGAACGGGACAGGATTCGCCATGACGCGCAACGGGCAGCGCCTTCTATTGCTGATCGACGAGGAGCCTGCGCAGCGGCGGCTGGTGGCAGCACTCGCCGCGCGTGGCGGATGGCGCGCGATCTTCGCGACTGACGGCGAAATGGCGATCGCGACGCTCGGCACGCAGGACGGCATGCAGCTCGATGCGATCATTCTCGATCACTGGGCGCCCGATGCGGATGCGACCGACCTGATTGCTGCGTTGCGCGAACGTCGCCCCGCGCTGCCGATCCTGCTGGTCACGGCCAACGGATCTGTCGCGCACGCCGTTGCGGCCATGCGGGCGGGCGCCACCGACTTCCTGGTCAAGCCGCTCGCCCCCGAGCGGTTTCTCGCTGCCCTCGACACCGCCGTCGGCGGCACGTCGGCAGGCGAACTCCGCCCCCTCACCGAGAAGATCCCGGCATTGCTCGGGTTCGACGAGATCGTCGGATCGTCGCCCGATTTCCGCGCTGCGTTGGCGATCGCCGCAAAGGCCGCCCGCGCCCGCGTCGCGGTTCTGCTGGAAGGCGAGATCGGCGTCGGCAAGGACGTCGTCGCCGAGGCGATTCACGCTGCCTCCCCGCGCGCAAAGAAGCAGATGACGACCGTCAACTGCGGCGCGATTCCTGCGAACCTCGTCGAATCCGAACTGTTCGGTCACGAAAAGGGCGCCTTCACCGGGGCGTTCGAGCGCAAGATCGGCCGTTTCCAGGACGCGGATGGCGGCACGCTGTTCCTCGACGAGGTCAGCGAGATGCCATTGGAGGCGCAGGCCAAGCTGCTCCGCGTGCTCCAGACCGGCGAAGTCCACGCGATCGGTGCGCGCCATCCCCGCGAAGTCGACGTTCGCGTGATCGCCGCGAGCAACGTGCGATTGCTCGACGAGGTCGAAGCCGGCCGGTTCCGCGAAGACCTGTATTACCGTCTCAACGTCGTCCAGGTGACGATACCGCCCTTGCGCGAACGCACCGGCGACATCCCCGCACTCGCCCGCCATCTGCTGGCGCGGATCGCCGAGCAACCGGGGTTGCGGCCGTTGGGGATCACCGATTCCGCCCTGGCGCTGCTGGTGCAATATGACTGGCCCGGCAACGTTCGCCAGCTCCAGAACGCGCTCTTCCGCGCTGCCGTGCTCTGCGAGGATGCCGCGCTCACCGAGGAGGATTTCCCGCAGATCGCGGCGCTGGGCAACCGCCAGCGCACGCCCGCTGCCGCGGCGATCGGTGGAGGCGGCGTCACGCTGTTCCGCCCCGACGGCAATCTCCGCGCACTGGAAGAGATCGAGGCCGACGTTATCCGCCTCGCCATCGGCCATTACCGCGGCCGCATGACCGAAGTCGCACGCCGCCTCGGCATCGGCCGCTCGACGCTGTACCGCAAACTCGGCGAACTCGGCATCGACAACGCGGCGTGAAGCAACGTCTGGTTTGGGAAGGATTGCGGACATTGGCGTAACGGTTCAGGTCAGGCGTTCCGTAAAGCCTCAATCTCACGAGCGGTGCGCTCAGCGGGGTCGGTCGCGATTGTTTCGAGCGAGCGGATCCGGCCCTCCTGGCTCTCCACAAGGGCACGCAATTTCTCATTTTCGGCTTTCATCGGTTCCAGCAGACCGCCGGAGGTGCTTTGGCTCCCCGGCGCCGCTTTGCTGATCTGGCGCATGGTCCAGTACCTCGTAATATACCAGACCACTAAGCCCGTAAGGCCTATGACCAACAGAAGTTCGCCGTCGCTAAAGGCGTTTACGTGTTGCATCTCAAACCGCCCCTGTGAGCCAACGAAGTTCGGCGTTGAACGTTCGGATGTACGCTCGCCCCGTTACCGTGTTGCTACTATAATACAGACTCATTGCGGTGCTGCAAGTGGTCAACGACCGCTTATGGGCGGAAGTTCGTTTAGTCGATTGCCTCCGCCGACGCCTCTATTTGCCATTGCCATTGTCAATGCCGTCGCCGATCGACTGCGTACGACCCAGCGCACGTTGGCGTAACCCGGCCTGATCTTCATTCGCCGCCTCGCGACAAAACCGCCGTTTTGCAACGGTCGGTCCGCCGCGATCGGATCCTGTCGACTCGCCTGGTGTGCTACCAGAGAATGCCGTGGACCGGCTGCAGCGGCTCTGGTGCTTCGTCGCCGATCGCCTGGAGAAGGTCGATCTCGATCGTCCGGCACATCGCGTTCAGCGGCACGTCGTGAATCGTGTCCGCGAACGGATCGACCAGATCGTCGCCGATCTGCAGCACGGCGAGGAACATCAGTCCGGCGATAGTCGAACCGACGGGCGTCGCATAGCCGAGCGTCTCGACCAGACCGATCGGCAGCAGCACGCAGAACAGCCGCGTGAACAGGCTCGGGAAAAAGCGGTACTGGTTGGGCAACGGCGTGTTCTTGATCCGCTCCATGCCGCCCTGCGCGTTGGCGATGTCGACCAGGATCGCCTCAAACTGCGTCTGCTGGATGGTGTCGATCCAGCCGTTGCGCCGTGCGATGTCGATCCGGCGGCCCGTGCCGTCGAGCAGGCCGTTGGCGATGTTGGTGCGCTCGAGCGCGAACGATGCCTCTTCCTTCGACAGGAACCGCAGCACCTCGGGCGGTGCGGGCTGCTTGCGCAACTGGCAGCGCAGCGCGTTCACATACGCGATCTGGCGGAGCACGATCGTCCGCTTCATGTCGTGACCCTCGGGCTCGGGCAGCATGTTGCGCGCCATACGCGCCAAGTTGCGCGAGGCGTTGATCATCAGGCCCCACAGGCCACGGCTTTCCCACCAGCGCTGATAGGCCGAGTTATCGCGAAAGCCGAGGAACAGCGCGAGCGCGGTACCGAACAGCGTCAGAGGGAGCGCGGGCGCGTGGAACGGCAGGACGTAATAGGTGATCGTGACGATCACATCCCAGACGAAAAGGCCGAGCAACGGGCGCCAGACCTCGCTCAGAATTTGACTGAAGCGCGGTGTTGCAGTGACGATCAAACGAAAGCTCCCTTGTTTACAGGGCTTTTAATGCGCGAAGTGGCGTTTCGCTGCAATGCAGCGACGATCAGCCGCCCCGCTTAGCCGCCAACGAGCGACTGATCGCGCAGGCCACGCCAGATCTTCACCGCCTGCACCGTCTCGGCGACGTCGTGGACGCGCAGGATCTGGACGCCTGCCTCCGCACCTTTCAGCGCCAGCGCGAGCGAACCGGCGAGGCGCTGGTCGACCGGCGCTTCGTTCGAGAGCGCGCCGATCAGCCGCTTGCGGCTCGCGCCGAGCATTATCGGGCAGCCGAGACCGTGGAAGATCGCGAGGCCGTTGAGCAACGCGAGGTTCTCGGCGAGCGTCTTGCCGAAGCCGATGCCGGGGTCGACCATGATCCGCGACCGGTCGACGCCGCCAGCGACTACCGCGGCGATGCGGGTTTCGAGCCAGTCGAAGACATCGGTGAGGACGTTGGCGTAGCCGCCATCGCCGTGTCCGCCCTTTTTCGGGTCGGGCGAGTGCATCAGCACGACCGGGCAGCCGCTTTTCGCGACCACGTCCAGCGCGCGATCGTCCCAGAGGAGGGCTGCGACGTCGTTGACGATGTGCGCGCCGGCGGCGAGCGTGGCTTCCATGACGGCGGCCTTGCGCGTGTCGACCGAGACGATCGCACCGGCGCGTGCGAGGCGTTCGACGACGGGGACGAGCCGCGCGATCTCGTCGCCTTCCCAGACCGCGGGGGCACCGGGGCGGGTCGACTCGCCGCCGACGTCGATCAGCGTCGCGCCGGCTGCCGCCATGTCGATTCCGGCGGCGGCCGCTGCGGCTGGGTCGTCGACATGCTTGCCGCCGTCGGAGAAGCTGTCGGGGGTGACGTTGAGGATGCCGGCGACGATCGGCTGGTCGAAGCGGAGCGTGCGTTCGCCGAGCTGGAGGGGCGCACGGGGGGCGGTGATGGCGGCGTGGAGGTGCGCGGCGTGCTCGCCCAGGGTCGCGATTTCGGCGACGGGGATGGTGCGGCGGTTGCGGCCTTCGATCACTTCGTACGCGGCGAACCACTGCAGGCCGCCCGCCAGGCGCGCGACGCTGCCGTCTGCGTGGCCGATCGGGGTGTCGACGAACTGGACGGGGCGGAGGTGGAGACTGGTCATGATCCCCTTTTCCTTAAAACCGCTGGCCGTTCAAACTCCCAATCCCGTTCGTCCCGAGTAGACATCGAGCGTGTCGAGATGGCGTATCGAGGGAGATGTACCTCGATACGAGCCCTCGACTACGCTCGGTCTCTACTCGGCACGAACGGAACTTTGCTCAGACCGTCGTTGCCAGCAGATACGTCTGGCGGAGGTCGTCGATCGGCTTCAGGCCCTTGTCGCTTTCGTAGTGCCAGAAGCTCCAGCCGTTGCAGGCGGGGGCGTTCTGGAGGGTCGAGCCGAGCTTGTGGATCGAGCCGATCGTGCCGCAGTCGCTGAGCAGCGAGCCGTCCGCGCGGATGGTAGCACGCCAGCGGCGCTTCGAGTCGGTCAGGACCGCGCCGGGGGCGAGGTAGGCGTTCTCGACCAGCACGCCGAACGCGACCTTGGGCTGCGTACGCGGGCTCATCATCGTCGCGAGTGCCGATTCGTCGAGCGGCAGTGCGGCCTCGATACGTTCCTGCGCGGCTTCGATGTAATCGCCTTCACGGTCGATTCCGATCCAGCTGCGGCCGAGGCGCTTGGCGACCGCGCCGGTGGTGCCGGTGCCGAAGAACGGGTCGAGCACGACGTCGCCGGGCTTCGTGCACGCGAGCAGGATGCGGTAGAGCAGCGCCTCGGGCTTCTGCGTCGGATGCACCTTGGTGCCGTTCTTCTTCAGCCGTTCGCCGCCGCCGCAGGTCGGGAATTCCCAGTCGCTGCGCATCTGGAGCTCGTCGTTGAGCGTCTTCATCGCGCGATAGTTGAAGTGGTATTTCGCCTTTTCGCCCTTCGACGCCCAGATCAGCGTCTCGTGCGCATTGGTGAAGCGAGTGCCGCGGAAGTTGGGCATCGGGTTGGTCTTGCGCCAGACGATGTCGTTGAGAATCCAGTAGCCGAGATCCTGGACGGCGGCACCGACGCGAAAAATGTTGTGGTAGCTGCCGATGACCCAGAGCGCGCCGTCGTCCTTGAGGATGCGGCGCGCTTCCTTGAGCCAGGCGCGGGTGAAGCGGTCGTACGCGGCAAAGGTGTCGAACTTGTCCCAGTCGTCGGTGACCGCGTCGACGTGGCTGCCGTCGGGGCGATAGAGTTCACCGCCGAGCTGGAGGTTGTACGGCGGGTCGGCGAAAATCATGTCGATCGAGTTCGACGGGAGCGCCTTCATCCGTTCGATGCAGTCGCCGCGCAGGATCTGGTCGAGCGGGAGGACCGGCTGAACCGCCGGCTCCACTGTCTTCTTCGCACGCGGCCGTGCGATCGTGTCGATCAAACCCATGATTTCCGCCCCTTATCGACGCCCATAGCGGCGGAATTGTCCGACTTCGTCAAGCAAACATTCGTTAACGGCGTTTGGGCCAGATTCCCTCGATGCGGCCAATCGAGTCGGCTTCGTCCAGATATTGAGTCGTAGGAGACTCGCGGCTCAAGCCCTTGGGGTGTGGCGCGAAAGACTCAGCTCGTCGTTTCCTGTGCGAAAAGTCCCTCGCGCGCCAGATAGGCGGCGGCGACGGGAGCGAAACTGCGGCGGTGAATCGGCGTGGGCCCGTGATCGCGGAGCGCCTTCATGTGGTGCGCGCAGCCATAGCCCTTGTTCGAATGCCAGTTATATTCGGGATGAACGTCGGCGGCGGCGATCATGATGAGGTCGCGCGTGTGCTTGGCGACGATCGAGGCGGCGGCGATCGACAGCGATTTCGCGTCGCCGCCGACCAGCGGCGTGGCGGGGTAGGTCCAGCGGGGCAAGCGGTTGCCGTCGACCAGGACGTGGCCGGGGGCCTGGCCGAGTTCGACCGCCAGCGCGTCGACCGCGAGCGTCATCGCCTTCATCGTCGCCCAGTAGATGTTGAGCGTGTCGATCTCTTCCGGCTGGACGATACCGATGCCAACGATCGCACAGCCTTTGAGGCGCGCGCAGAGCCGTTCGCGCTCGGAGGCGGAGAGCTTTTTGGAGTCGTCAATACCGCGGGGGACACCCTTGGCGGGCAGGATCACGGCAGCCGCTACGACCGGCCCGGCGAGCGGGCCGCGGCCGGCTTCGTCGACGCCGGCGACGGGGCCGACGCAGAGCTTTTCGTGTTTCATGCCGGGCATCAGCGGTCTTTCAACTGGTCGAACGGGCTCATGCCGAGCGCGTGTCCCATCGGGCCGTGCCCTGTACCCAGCCCCGGCGCCTGCGCAAGCGCTGCGCGGACGAACGCGATGGCGCGCTCGATTGCGTCGGCGAGCGTCATGCCTTGGGCGAGGCCGGTGGCGATGCCGCTGGCGAGCGTGCAGCCGGTGCCGTGCGCGTGGCGGGTTTCAATGCGGGGGTTGGTCCAGCGGGTTTCGCCGGCGTCGGTGACGAGGCGGTCGGTGATGTCTGGGCCTTCGGCGTGACCGCCTTTTACGAGGACGGCGGGGCCCAGTGCGCGGATTGCGGCTTCCCCGCCGAGTGCCGCGAGTTCGGGGAGGTTGGGGGTTACGAGTGTGGCGATCCGCATGAGGCGAGTGAACGCGGCGATGGTGTTGCTGTCTGCGAGGACGGAGCCGGAGGTTGCGATCATCACGGGGTCGAAGATGATGGGGATGCGTGCTGGGTTATGGTGCTCTTCCCTACCTTGTTCTCCCGCGAAGGCGGGAGTCCAGTCTGGGCTCCCGCCTTCGCGGGAGAACAAGGAGGTCAGGTGGTCGGCTACGGCGTTGGCAGTTTCTGCCGAACCGATCATGCCGATCTTGATTGCGTCTACGCCAATGTCCGAGACGACCGAGTCTATCTGCGCGAGGACCATGTCGGTCGGGATCTGGTGCACCGCCTGCACGCCTAGCGTGTTCTGTGCGGTGATCGCTGTGACGGCGGTCATTGCGTGGCCGCCGAGCATCGTCACGGTCTTGATATCCGCCTGGATGCCGGCGCCGCCGCCCGAGTCCGAGCCGGCTATTATGAGGATTCTGGCGGTCATCGGAGGTCGGCGGGAAAAGTGAAGTATAGAAAGTGTAGACGCTCGCGCGGTTTCGTTTGGGCGCCGTTTGGGGTCGCTGATCGGGGTTTAGCGCGGTTGGCGGTCATATGCTGGGCTATGTCATACCTGGTGAGATGTAGGACAGGGGTATGCCCCCTCAACCACCCCGGCGAAGGCCGGGGCCCAATTGGAAAGGCCGAAGTAACGGAGCGATGCCCTTGGTTAGCACCCTCCTCCCATTTGGGCCCCGGCCTTCGCCGGGGTGGTAGAAGGGGTTGGGGTGGCGGTAAGGAGCGAGGTGGGTTTACTCGAGCGGCCCCTAGTGCCGCCTGCCCGCTGCCGGCTTTTGCGGCGGTGCCTCGCCCAGCCTTGTCGGGCGATCGAGCAGTTCCCCGCCGCAGTTGGGACACCGCTCGTCGAGCGCGTCGGCACATTCCGCGCAGAAAGTGCATTCGAACGAGCAGATGAACGCGCCGGGGGCGTCGGCGGGGAGGTCGGCGGTGCAGCGTTCGCAGGTGGGGCGCATTTCGAGCATCAGGCGGCCGCCTTCCGGACGGCGTCGCAGATCCGGTCGACGACGCGCTCGACCTGGGCGAGATCGTCGCCTTCCGCCATAACGCGAATCACCGGTTCGGTGCCCGACGGGCGGATGACGAGCCGTCCCTTGCCAGCGAGTTCGGCCTCGGCTTCGGCGATCACCGCCTTGACCGCGTCGTGATCGAGCGGCTTGCCGCCGGCGAAGCGGACGTTCTTGAGCAACTGCGGCAGGGGCTCGAAGCGGTGGAGCACTTCGCTGGCGGGGGCGCCCGAGCGCTTGACCTCGGCGAGGATCTGCAACGCCGCGACGAGGCCGTCGCCTGTCGTCGCATAGTCGCTGAGGATGATATGGCCCGACTGTTCGCCGCCGACATTGTAGCCGCTGGAGCGCATCTTTTCGAGCACGTGACGATCGCCGACCGCGGTGCGGACGAGGCCCAGCCCTTGCGCGGCGAGATGGCGTTCGAGGCCGAGGTTGGACATGACCGTCGCGACCAGACCGCCGCCTGCAAGCCGCCCCTGGCGCGCCCAGCTGGCGGCGATCGTCGCCATCAGCTGGTCGCCGTCGACGATCGTGCCGGTCTCGTCGACGACGATCAGCCGGTCCGCGTCGCCGTCGAGCGCGATGCCGATGTCCGCGCCGCTCGCAACCACCGTTTCGGCAAGCGCCTGCGGTGCGGTCGAGCCGACGCCGTCGTTGATGTTGGTGCCGTTGGGGGTGACGCCGATCGCGACGACGTCGGCGCCGAGTTCCCACAAGGCCGAGGGTGCGACCTTGTAGGCGGCGCCGTTCGCGCAATCGAGCACCACGCGCATGCCGTCGAGGCGGAGATTTTCGGGGAAGGTCGACTTGGCGAAATGGATATAGCGGCCTTGCGCATCCTCGATCCGGCGCGCGCGGCCGATCTGGTCGGAGGGGACGAGCGGGATATCGCCGTCGATCAGTGCCTCGATCGCCGCCTCGGCCTCGTCCGACAGCTTGTAGCCATCGGGGCCGAACAGCTTGATGCCGTTGTCCGCATAGGGATTGTGGCTGGCGGAGATCATCACGCCGATGTCCGCGCGCATCGACTGGGTCAGCATCGCCACCGCGGGCGTCGGCATCGGCCCGACCATCACCACGTCCATGCCGACGCTGGTGAAGCCCGCGACCAACGCAGATTCGAGCATATAGCCCGACAGCCGCGTGTCCTTGCCGATGACGACGCGGTGGCGGTGATCGCCGCGCTGGAAATACGCGCCGGCGGCCATGCCCACCTTCATCGCCATTGCCGCGGTCATCGGCGAGACGTTGGTGGCGCCACGAATGCCATCGGTGCCGAAGTATTTTCTTGCCATCGCGCGCGCTTTCCGTCCGGTATCGGGGTTCGACGCCGTTGATAGCGCGGTAGACCACGAAGGGCGAGCATGTCGCAGACTACACGGATTCTCGCGGCCCTGATCGGCGGCATCGCGATCGGCATCGCTGCGGCGGCGTGGTCGCCGGCGAACGCGATCGCGGCGACGGCGGTGACCCAGCCGATCGGGTCGGCGTGGCTGCACGGGTTGCAGATGGTGATCGTGCCGCTGGTCGTCGGGCTGCTCGTGACCGGGATCGGCGCGACCACCGAGGCGGCGCGCGCCGGGCGGATCACGGTGCGCGCGATGGTGATGATCGTCGTCATCCTGTGGAGCACGACGATCATGTCCGCGCTGGTCACGCCACTGATTCTCGACGCGTTCCCGCTGCCTGCCGGGCTCGCCACTGCACTGCGCGCCGCATTGACCGGCGCCGCGCCGGTCGGGCCGGTGCCGGGGATCGGCGCGTTCTTCGACACGATCGTGCCGACCAATATCGTCGCCGCAGCCTCCAGCGATTCGTTCCTGCCGCTCACCGTCTTCGCGCTGACGTTCGCGTTTGCCGTGACGAAACTGCCCGACGATCGCCGCCGCGTTTTGACCGGCTTCTTCCAGGCGGTGGTCGACGCGCTGCTGATCATCATCAAATGGGTACTGAAGCTGGCGCCGATCGGCATCTTCGCGCTCGCCTACGGGGTCGGTGCGCGCACCGGTACGGCGGCGTTCGGTGCGTTGCTGCACTATATCGTCTGCGTCTCGGCGATCGGCTTCATCGTCCTGCTATCCGCCTATCCGATCGGGATGATCGGCGGGCGGGTCGGCTTCGGCCGGTTCGCACGCGCGGTCGCGCCGGCACAGGCGGTGGCGATCAGTACGCAATCGTCGCTCGCCTCGCTGCCGGCGATGCTGAAGGCCTCGACCGATCTCGGCGCGTCGCCCGCCACCGCCGGGATCGTCCTGCCGCTGTCGGTCGCGGTGTTCCGCGCGACCAGCCCGGCGATGAACCTGGCCGTCGCGCTGTACGTCGCGCATTGGCTGGGGCTGCCGATCGGGCCGGGGCAGATGGCGGCGGGCGTGGCGACCGCGGCGATCACCACGATGGGGTCGATCTCGCTGCCGGGCACGATCAGCTTCGTCGCCTCGGTCGCGCCGGTGGCGCTGGCAATGGGCATCCCGCTCGAGGTGCTGGGTCTGCTCATCGCAGTCGAGACCATACCCGACCTGTTTCGGACCGTCGGGAACGTGACGATGGACACCGCCGTTACCATCTCCGTCGCAGCGCGGTCCGATCACGGGAACGGCGCTCAGGAGATTCCGCATGAAGTATCGCACGCTCGGCCCTGATTTCGAGGTTTCCGCGCTGGGTCTCGGTTGCATGCCGATGGCCGGCATCGGCAAGGGCATGTACGGCGAGGCGAACGCCGACGAGAGCATCGCGACGATCCACCGCGCGATCGAGCTTGGCGTGACGCTGTTCGACACCGCCGAGATCTATGGCCCGCTGGTCAACGAGGAGCTGATCGGCAAGGCGATCCGCGGCAAGCGCGACGGCGTCGTGATCGCGACCAAGTTCGGCTTTCGCTACGACGAGAACGGGATGACGGGGGTTGATTCCACGCCAGCCAACGTGCGGCGGGCTTGCGAGGGATCGCTGAAGCGGCTGGGGATCGAGACGATCGACCTGCTGTACCAGCACCGCGTCGATCCGGGCGTGCCGATCGAGGATACCGTTGGCGCGATGGCGGACCTCGTTCGCGAGGGCAAGGTGCGGCATCTCGGGTTGTCGGAGGCGGGGCTCGACACCATCCGGCGCGCTGCCGCGACGCATCCGATCGCGGCGTTGCAGAGCGAGTATTCGTTGTGGGAGCGGGACGTGGAGGACGAGATCCTGCCGTTGTGCCGCGAGCTTGGGATCGGGTTCGTGCCGTATTCGCCGCTGGGGCGCGGGTTTTTGACGGGGCAGATTACCGCGCGGTCAGATCTTCCCGAGGGCGATTATCGGCGGAATGACCCGCGGTATTCGGAGGAGAACTTCGCCAGGAACATGGAAATGGTCGCGGTGGTGAAGTCGATTGCCGATGCGCAGGGCGCTTCGCCAGCGCAGGTGGCGCTTGCGTGGTTGCTGGCGCAGGGCGACGACATCGTGCCGATCCCGGGGTCGAAGCGCCGGGTTACGCTGGAGGACAGCATGAAGGCGGCGGATATCACGCTGACCGCGGATGATCTGGCGAAGCTCGATGCGGCTGCACCGCGCGGTGGAACGGCCGGGCCGCGGTATGCTGAAAAGGCGCTGTCGATGACGCGGATCTGATCTTCTCCCCTCCCGTCTGCGGGAGGGGTCGGAGGAGGGGCGTGCCTCTCGGACCGGACGCCAGTACGTACGTCGCGCCCTCCCCTAACCCCTCCCGCAAGCGGGAGGGGGATTTCTGCGTCAGCCCCGCGGTATCTGTTCGCCGCGCGTGTCGAGCCCAGCCGCGTCCGGCTCGGCCAGCGTGTTCTGGCCGGCCATCGCGTGATCGACCGCACCCATCTGGTCGAGATGCATCAGCTTGGTCACGAACGGCGCGAGCACCAGCACGACCACGCCGACGCCGATCGCGAACCAGCCGATCCGACCGTACACTTCGAGCACCCGCCCGACGCCCGCGCCCTCGCCGCCGGTCGCCTGTGCGATCAGGCCGGCGAGGAAATTGCCGCCTGCGGTCGCGAGGAACCACGTGCCCATCATCAGCCCGGTCATGCTCGGCACCGACAGCCGCGTCATCGACGACAGCCCGATCGGCGAGAAGCAGAGCTCGGCCATCGAGTGCAGCATGTAGAGCAGCACGACGAAGATCGCCGGGGTCAGGCCTTGCGCAGGCGCACCGAGCGTGAGCGCGAAGAAACCGGCGCCGACCAGGATCAGGCCGATGCCGAACTTGAACGGTGCGCTCGGCTCGCGCCCTGCCTTGCCGAGCCTGGTCCAGAGCGCCGCGAACACCGGTGCCAGCGTGATGATGAAGAACGGATTGACCGACTGGAACACCGAGGCGGGGATAGTCCAGCCGAACACGACGCGGTCGACCGACTGGTCGGTGTAGACGTTGAGCGAAGAGCCGGTCTGCTCGAACAGCGCCCAGAACAGCGGTGCGAGCGCGATCAGGAACAACGCGGCGAAGATCCGGTCGCGGTCGATGCGCGGCAGCCTCGCGACCGCGGTCCACAGGATGTAGCCGACGGTGACCAGCGACGCGACGATCAGCGCGGTACCGACGACGCCCTGGCTCCGCACCAGCCACCACGAGACGGCGACGCCGACGATGCCGCCGAGATAGATCAGCCATTCGATCGACAGCCCGGCAACCGGCTTCGACGCGAGCACGGCAGCGTCGGGCGCTTCGCCGACACCGTGCAGCTCGCGCTGGAACAGGATGAACATGATCAGCCCGAGCGCCATGCCGATGCCCGCCGCGCCGAAGCCGTACGACCAGCCGACCGTCTCGCCGAGGATGCCGACCGCGATCGGGCCGACGAACGCGCCGGTGTTGATCCCCATGTAGAAGATCGAGAACGCCCCATCGCGCCGCATGTCCTCGCGTGCGTAGAGCTTGCCGACGAGCACCGAGATGTTCGCCTTCAGGAAGCCGGTGCCAACGATGATGAAGGCGAGACCGAGGTAGAAGCCGTTGAGGGCAGCGCCGTGCACACCCTGCGGCGCCTCGACGATCGCGAGCAGCAGATGGCCCAGCGTGATGAATATGCCGCCCGCGAGCACCGCTTTGCGCGGCCCCAGGAAGCGGTCGGACAGATAGCCGCCGATGATCGGCGTGATGTACACCATCGAGGTATACGCGCCGTAGATCGCGTAGGACGGCTCATCGCCGAACAGGAAATGCTTGGTGAGATACAGCACCAGGATCGCCCGCATGCCGTAGAACGAAAAGCGCTCCCACATCTCGACGAAGAACAGCATGAACAGCCCGCGCGGGTGCCCGAAAAACGTCTTCGCATCGGCAGGAACGCCGCCGGCTCGGATTGCGCTGGCCATGTGGTGGTGATGCTCCGTGTGCGCGCCGCTGACGGGCGCTCGATCGCGCGCAACTTAACGACAAAGCCCGGACTGTAAATATCGCACATCAGGGCCTATCTGCCGGAGCATGCTCAACGATCGCTCCACGCCGCTCTCGCTGCTCGCCACCCGCCGATCGGGCAAGCCGCGCGATTTGATCACGCCCGGCCCCGATTCCTACCAGCTGGCGACGATCCTCGAGATCGCGGCGCGGACGCCCGATCACGGCAAGCTCGCGCCGTGGCGGTTCGTGGTGGTGGGGGACGAGCACCGCGCCGCTCTGTCGACGTTGATCACGGATGCGTACCTCGCGGAACGGCCCTCGGCGTCGCGGACCGAACTTGAGTCGCTCGACCAGTTCGCGCACCAGGCGCCGACCTTGGTGGTCGTGCTGTCGTCGCCGAAAGAGAGCAAGATTCCGCTTTGGGAACAGGAGCTTTCAGCGGGGGCGGCGTGCATGAACCTGCTTCACGCGGTGCATGCGGAGGGGTTTGCTGGCGGCTGGCTGACCGGGTGGCCGGCCTATTCGGACGTGGTGCGCGATGCATTCGGCTCGGCGGCGGAGCGGATCGCGGGGTTCATGTTCATCGGCACGCCGTCGCGCGCGCTCGACGAACGGCCTCGCCCCGAAATGGCACGGCTCGTAAGCCATTGGGGCTCGTAAGGCTCGACTTTGGAGCTAATTGCTGTATTAGAACAGCATGACAGCGCTCAGCAGCGACGACAGCCCCGTATATATCCGCCTCCGCAGCACGATCGCCGCGGGGATACTTCGCGGCGACTACCGTGCGGGTGACCAATTGCCGTCGGTCCGCGCGTTTGCCGCCGAGCAGGGTGCCAATCCGCTGACGGTCGCCAAGGCGTATCAGAGCTTTCAGGACGACGGGTATGTCGAGGTCCGGCGTGGCGTCGGGATGTTCGTGATGCCGGGTGCTGCGGAAGCTTTGCGTGTAGCGGAGCGCGAGAATTTCGTGACGACGCAGTGGCCGCGGATCTTGGGGCATATCGATCTGCTGGGGTTGGATGCGCATGATCTGCTGGAGCGTGAGCGGGCTTAAGCTGCCGTTAGTCCTGCTCCCCTCCCGTTCGTGCTGAGTAGTCGTCGAGTAGCTCCAACGGAGCGTATCGAGAGGACGTATCGAAGGACAGGTTGGCGCGTGGAACCCATGCTTCGATACGCACCCTCGATACGCTCCTGACGGAGCTACTCGGTCGCTACTCAGCACGAACGGAAGTGGGGTTGAACTTCAGAACAATCCGAGCGCGGCGACATCCTCGACGCTCAGGTCGATCCCGAACAACAGGCTCATGCGGATGCGGTAGACGCGCGGATCGGTGATCTCGCCGACCGTCGTATCCGTCCCCGAACGCCGCCGGTAGTTGCGGCCGATCAGCGATGCGAAGCCGTTTGGGAGGACGATGCTGGCGATGGGCGTATGTGTGAAGCGGCTGGCGGGGGCCGTCGAGGTCCAGTGGTTCGACATCGCGAGATCCGCATCGAATACCTGCGCGAGCGTGAAGCTGTATTGCGGCTGGAACCCTCCCGTCTCGCCGCGACCGTCGGTCGTCATCGGATCGCCGTCGCGGAGCAGCATCCAACCTTGTTCGGTGGCTTCGAGGCGGAAGCGGGCTCCGTCGGGGGCGGTTGCCTCGGCGCCATCGGTGAGCGGGAGGACCGGCGTGTAGCTGCCGCCGAAACCGGTATCGGCGATCCAGTCCTGGCCGTCGATCGTCACCAGCGCAAAGGTATGGGTGAGCGGCGGCACGTCGGTTGCGGCGATCCAAACGCGGGCTAGCAACGGGCGTGCGGTGAAGCCGAGTGCCGCGAGGGCGTCGAGGAAGAGGCGGTTGTGTTCGAAGCAATAGCCGCCGCGGCGGGCGGTAACGAGCTTGGCGAAGACCGATGTGCTGTCGATTGCGATGCCGCGGCCGAGGACGACGTCGAGGTCTTCGAACGGAATCGAGAGACGGTGCGCGTGCTGGAGGCGGCCGAGGCCGATCGAATCGAGCGTGGGCCGCGCGGGCATGGCGACACGGAGGAGATAGGCTTCGAGGTCGAACATCGGTCGGACTTTCAGAGATTTCCGCCCTCCCTTACCTTTCGTTGCGCAGGGACGTCGAGTGCTGGGCCGCTAGAGTGAGTGCCCCCTCCCCCGTTCGTGCTGAGCGAAGTCGAAGCACCTGCGAATTGGGCATGCCCTTCGACTACGCTCAGGGCGAACGGGACAAGGGGCGCCGTCCCTGCTTGCTGCGTCACCCCGGGCTTGTTCCGGGGACCACCGTTCCGCGTTCTCATTTCCCTCGGATCTGCGGAACGGTGAATGCCGGAACGAGTCCGGCATGATGGTGTGGTTTGAGGCTGGCACGACTAGAGGCGCTGGACGTCGATCCTCCCCCGCAAGGGGGAGGTGGCTGGCGCTTGCCAGACGGAGGGGGAGGTAAGGGTTTACCGTCGTTGCGCATCCTCCCCCTCCGTCACCTTCGGTGCCACCTCCCCCTTGCGGGGGAGGATCAAGGGGGGACGGCGCGTTTGCACGAATGGGCAGGAGGCCGGCATTCAAATTTCGTCATCCTGGGCTCGACCCAGGATCCAGAGCCAAAGGGCCTAACGTGCTTGGCTCTGGATCCTGACTTTCGTCAGAATGACGGGGATTGGGGCGAGATCAGGCCGCGAACAGGTCCGCTTCGATCGAGTAGAGTACCGCCGCGCTCGCGTTCGCGGCGGCGTTGAGGCCCATCGCCTCGGGGACGATCTGGTCGAGGTAGAAGCGCACCGCCGCGGTCTTCATCCGGCCGAAATCGTCGCTGCCCGCGACGCTGCCCTGGCGCTCCATCAACCAGCCGCAGGTCGCGACCGACAGCATCGTCAGGAACGGATAGCTTGCGGCGAGCTTGTCGTCTGCATCCGCGGTGGCGAGCTTACGACCGATCGCTTCGCACGCGTCGACCAGCGCCAAAAGTCGCTCGTCCTTCGCTTCCGCACGGATGTCGGCGATCAGCGTGGCGAACGCGCCGCCATTGTCGAGGCCGAGTTTGCGCCCGACGAGGTCCGCCGCCTGGATGCCGTTCGTGCCTTCGTAGATCGGCGTGATGCGGGCATCGCGGAAATACTGCGCGGCGCCGGTTTCCTCGACATAACCCATGCCGCCATGGACCTGGATGCCGAGCGAGGCGACTTCGTTACCGAGATCGGTGCCGTGCGCCTTGGCGAGCGGCGTGACGAGCTCGAGGCGGTTGCGCGCGGCGCGGTCGCCGAGGTTGGCGCGGTCGACCTGCCCTGCCGCGTAGTAGACGAGCGCGCGCGCCGCCTGGGTCTGTGCCTTCATCCGCATCAGCATGCGGCGGACGTCGGGATGCTCGACGATCTTGACCGAATCCTTGTTCGGCGAGCCGGCGCGCGCCGACTGCACGCGGTCGAGTGCGTAGGCGACCGCGCCCTGCGTCGCGCCCTCGGCGACCTGGACGCCCTGGAGGCCGACGTTAAGGCGCGCGTTGTTCATCATCGTGAACATCGCGCGGATGCCGCCGAGTTCCGCGCCGATCAACTCGCCGATGCAGTCGTCGTTGTCGCCGAAGCTCAGCACGCAGGTGGGCGAGGCGTGGAGGCCCATCTTGTGCTCGATCGAAACGACGCGGACGTCGTTGAAGTCGCCCGGCGTGCCATCTTCCTGAAGGCGGAATTTGGGGACGAGGAACAGCGAGATGCCCTTCGTACCAGCGGGGGCGCCGGGGGTCCGAGCGAGGACGAGGTGGACGATGTTCGGCGCCATGTCGTGATCGCCGAACGAGATGTAGATCTTGGTGCCCTTGATGCTCCATTTGCCGTCGCCCAGCGGCGTGGCGGTCGCGCGCAATGCGCCGACGTCGGAGCCGGCCTGCGGCTCGGTCAGGTTCATCGTACCGGTCCATTCTCCGGTCGCGAGATGCGGCAAATACAGCGCCTGCTGCTCGGGGCTGCCGTGATGCTGGAGCGCCTCGATCGCGCCGACGGTCAGCGTCGGACAGAGCGCGAAGCCCATGTTGGCGGAGCCCAATGTGTCGAGCACTGCGGTCTGGATCGCGAACGGCAGGCCCTGCCCGCCCCATTCCTCCTCGACGCCGATTCCGCCCCAGCCGCCCTCGACGTAATCCTTGTACGCCTGCGCGAAACCATCGGGCATGACGACGCCGTCGGGAGTCCACTTCGCACCGACGGTATCGCCGGTGCGGTTGAGCGGCGCCCACTCGCCCGACGCCAACTGCCCGACGCCTTCGAGGACCGCGTCGACGACGTCGTCGCTGGCGGCGGCATAGCGTTCGGTCGCGGCGATCTCGCCGATCCGCACGACATGGTCGAGCACGAAACGCTGTTCGGTGGTTGCTGGAGTGAAGGCCATCGCATCCTCTTATCGCTACGGTTTGGACCCGCTATACGCCTCGGAAATGCTCCGTCCACACCCACAAATCCGCCGCTACGGAACGGCCGCGCTGGCGCAGGCCGCCGCACTGATTCGCGCAGGGTGCATCGTCGCCGTGCCGACCGAGACGGTGTACGGGCTGGCTGCGGACGCGACCAATGCGGAGGCGGTGGCGCGGATTTACGCGGCCAAGGGGCGCCCGAGTTTCAATCCACTGATCGTGCATGTGGCGGATCTGGCGGCGGCGGAGCGGATCGCGGTGTTCGATGCGGAGGCTCGGGCGCTGGCCAAGGCGTTCTGGCCGGGGCCTTTGACGCTGGTGCTGCCGGTGCGGGGGGATTCGGGGATCGCTTCGCTGGTGACGGCGGGGTTGGATACGATCGCGATCCGGGTGCCGCGACATCGGGCTATGCAGGGGTTGATCGCCGCATCGAGTCGGCCTTTGGCGGCACCTTCGGCCAATGCTAGCGGGGGGATCAGTCCGACGAGCGCTGCGCATGTGGCGGGGAGTCTGGGGGGGAATGTGCCTCTCATCATCGACGACGGGGCGACCGAGGCGGGGTTGGAGTCGACGATCGTGGCGGGCCGGACGGTGCTGCGGCCGGGGCCGGTGACTGCGGAAATGATGCTAGCCCAACTCCAACACCACCCCGGCGAAGGCCGGGGCCCAGTCGGAACGTCGGAAGTAACTACGCGCAACGCCGATCATGACAGGCCCCCAACTGGGCCCCGGCCTTCGCCGGGGGGGCGTGAGGGTGCGGTGACAGCGCCGGGGCAGCTTGAGAGCCACTATGCGCCGAACAAGGCGCTTAGGTTGAATGCGACGGAAGCGGCTCCGGACGAATGGCTTATCGGGTTCGGCGAAGTCGTGGGCGACGTGACGCTCTCTGCATCCGGCGATCCCATAGAAGCCGCGGCGAGGCTGTTCGATCTGCTTCACGCTGCCGATGCGAACGAATGTCCAACGATCGCCATCGCGCCGATCCCATCTGAAGGCATTGGTGAAGCGATCAACGACCGCTTGCGCCGTGCCGCACATCGATAGTCCGTTCCCCTGCGCACGCAGGGGTCCAGGAGTCAGGTCGGATGACGGCATTTAGCTGGGCCCCCGCTTCCGCGGGGGAACAGCATTGGTCCGATCTTAAGCGTTCACCGCCGCCTTCGACCGTGCGGCGAAGCTCTTGCGCAGCTTCTGCAGCTTCGGCGGGATCACCGCCATGCAATACGGGTTCGAGCGGCCCGAGGTTTCCCAGTAATCCTGGTGATAGCCCTCGGCCTCGTACCACGTGTCCATCGGCTCGATGGTGGTCACGATAGGCTTCGGCGAGTCCGCCTGCGCGCGCTGCAACGCCGCCTCCATCTCGGCCTTCTGTGCATCGTCCGCGGGGAACATCGCCGAGCGGTACTGAGTCCCCACGTCGTTGCCCTGCCGGTTCAGCGTCGTCGCATCGTGCGTCGCAAAAAAGATATCGAGCAGATCGCCGAGCTTCAGTTGCTCCGGATCGAAGCCGATGCGGATCGCCTCGGCATGGCCGGTGTCGCCGCCGCAAACCTGTTTGTACGTCGGATCAGGGACATGCCCGCCGATATACCCGCTCTCGGCCGACTCGACGCCGATCACGTCCTTGAACACAGCCTCGGTGCACCAGAAGCAGCCGCCGGCCAGCGTCACATAATCCGTCATAACGATCTCCTTTCTACCAATGTAGGAAGTCGCTACCCCGCAACAAAGAGGAGACACATATGATCGATGGTCTGAAACTCGACGGCAAGGTGATGGTCACCGGAGGCGCCGGCTATATCGGCAGCCATGCCGTGCTGGCGTTGCTGGATGCCGGATATGACGTCGTCGTGCTCGACAATCTGGTCACCGGGTTCGACTGGGCGGTCGATCCGCGTGCTACTTTGGTCGAGGCGAACGTCGCTGACGATGCGAAGGTCCGCGCGGCGATCCGCGAGCATGACGTCAAGGCGATCATGCATTTCGCGGGCTCGGTCGTCGTCCCCGAGTCGGTCAGCGATCCGCTCAAATATTACCGCAACAACACCGCCGCCAGCCGTGCGCTGATCGAGAGCGCGGTCGTCGAGGGCGTGCCGCACTTCATCTTTTCGTCGACCGCGGCGACCTATGGCACGCCCGAGAAGGTGCCCGTCGCGGAAGGTGATCCGACCGTGCCGATCAACCCGTACGGCATGTCCAAGCTGATGACCGAGGCGATGCTGCGCGACGTCGCCGCGGCGCATCCGATGAACTATGCCGCGCTGCGCTACTTCAACGTCGCGGGTGCGGATCCGCAGGGACGCAGCGGCCAGTCGACGGTCGGCGCGACGCACCTGATCAAGATCGCGGTCGAGGCCGCGACTGGCAAGCGCGGTCATGTCGGCGTCTACGGGACCGACTTCGCCACGCCAGACGGCACCGGCGTGCGCGATTACATCCACGTCACCGACCTCGCCGCCGCGCATGTCGCCGCGCTGGAAGTCCTGGTCGCCGACCCCGGCAAGAGCCACACGCTCAACGCGGGCTATGGCAAGGGCTTCTCGGTGCTCGAGGTGCTCGACGCGGTCGACAAGGTTACCAATCGGACGATCGAGCGTCGCCTCGAAGGGCGTCGCGCAGGCGATCCGGCGATGCTGATCTCGGACAATCGCGCTATCCTCGAGACGCTCGACTGGACGCCGCGCCATGCCGATCTCGACGGCATCGTTCGCGATGCGCTAGCGTGGGAGCGCGCGCTGGCGGAGAAGGGCCGCTAGGAGGCCGGATCGGCGGGCGGGGTGCCGAACGCGTGGCGCTCGCCGCCGATCGCACGACGGGCGCGGGCGGTGGCGAGCCACCAGGCGAGCGCCCAGAGCGTGCCGAAGCTCCACCCGGCCAGCACGTCGCTCGGCCAGTGGACGCCGAGATACACGCGGCTGCAGCCGATCGCGCCGACCAGCAGGATCGCGACGATCAGAAGATAGCGCCGGGTCGCGCGGTGTTCGGTGACCTGCGACGCGAGCCCGGCGAGCGTGAGATACACGATCGCGCTGTTCGCCGAATGCCCGCTGGGGAAGCTCATGTTCGAGACGGTGACGAGGTGCTCGACGATGTTGGGGCGCGGGCGGTTGACCTGCGCCTTGACGAAATCGACGATCAGTCCGCCGGTGATGCTGGCGGCCAGCGTCGCCAGTGCGGTCAGCCATAGCCGCTGGACGATCAGCAGACCGGTGACGACGACCACCACGATCGTCAGCACGATGCCGCCGCCCAGCGCGGTGACGTCGATCGCGACGTTCGGCAGCCAGGACGGCCCGTGCCAGGCGCGCAGGCCGAGGATGATCGCGCGATCGAACGCGAACGGCCAATGATCGACCGCGAGACCGACCAGCAGGATGAAGATGATGCCGACGGCCGCGACCGATGCGCCCGCGAGAATCGCCGGGACATGCCGCCGGCTGCTCGGCGCAACGCCCGAGGCATCGATGGTGGGTCCGCCGGGGCTCGAACCCGGGACCTCTCGATTAAAAGTCGCTTGCTCTACCAACTGAGCTACGGACCCCCGCCATCGTGGACCGCGCACCTAATCGCGTGGCCGCTTTCGGTCAACCGATTGCGCCAATTGCCGTATCGTTCGTCCGGTCAGCGGATCGCGCCATTGCGGAATCAGGCTGGCCAGGGGGCCGAGGACGAAGCTGCGCGTGCGGAACGCGGCGTGGGGAACGGTGAGCCCGCGTGACGACCACGCGCCGCCGGACCAGAGTACGATGTCGAGGTCGATGACGCGGCTGCCCCAGCGGCGGCCGGGGCGACGGCCGAACGCGCGCTCGATCCGTTTGAGGCGGACCAGCAGCGCGGCGGGGTCCTCCTGCGTTTCGATCAGCGCGACGGCGTTGGCGTAGCGGCGGTTCGAGGGGCCTAGCGGTGCGCTGGCGACGGTCGGCGACCGTGCGACGACGTTGCCGAGGGCTTCCAGCGCGGAGGTGATCTCGCGCTCGGGGCTCCCGTGACGGCCGCGGCGGTTGGAGCCGAGCGCGATCGCGTAGGTGGTTGCGGCCTGCGCGATCGGTGGGAGCGGGGTTGCAGGCGACATTTGGTCCGCCTAGCGCAATCCCATGGATTCCACACCTTACACCTCCGAGCTTTCCGAAACCGTCGACGAGACCGGCGAGATCGACGTCACGACGGTCTTCGTACCTGTCTCCGCGCTGCCCGAGACCGAGCCGCCGCATGACTGCCCGCTCTGCCCGCGCCTCGTCGGCGTGCGCGAGCAGTTGCGGACCGAGTTCCCGACCTGGTGGAACGCGCCGGTCCCTGCGTTCGGCGATCCGGCCGCGTGGCTCGGCATCATCGGCCTCGCGCCGGGGAAGCACGGCGCGAACCGCACGGGCCGCGCGTTCACCGGCGATTATTCGGGGCAGTTCCTGTACGAGACGCTTGGGCGGTTCGGGCTCGCGACCGGGACGTATGGCGCGAAGGCCGAGGACGGGCTGGCGCTGGACGGCGCGATCATCCTCAACGCCGTGAAATGCCTGCCGCCCGAGAACAAGCCGACGCCGGAGGAAATCCGCACCTGCCGGCCGTTCCTCGAGACACAGGCGGATGCGGTGCCGACCGCGCGGGTGTTCGTGGCACTGGGGCATATCGCGCATCAGTCGGCGGTGAAGATGCTCGGCGGTCGGTTGCCCAAGGCGCGGTTCGCACATGGCGCGGAGCATGTGATGCCCGATGGCCGCATCCTGATCGATAGCTTCCATTGCTCGCGGTACAACGTGAATACGGGCGTACTGACGGCGGAGATGTTCGACGCGGTGTTCAAGCGGGCGCTGGAGTTGCGCGGGGCGGTCTGAAGCCGTCTCCGTCATCCTGACGAAAGTCAGGATCCAGGATAACAGTACACGGCGCTGGTTGGCTCTGGATCCTGACTTTCGTCAGGATGACGGCGTGGGTTGGCAGCGCTTTTACTTGATCACCCAGGCCTCGCCGGCCTCTGGGGTGCGGAAGCGGTTGATCGGGATGTGTTCGCAAATCAGCGCCGCGCGGAGGTGCTCGGGCGGTTCGTTGATACCCTCTGACGTCAGTTCGAACGTGCCCCAGTGGACACCAATCGCGTACGCCGCGCCGAGCTGTTCGAACGCGGTCACCGCCTGGTCCGGGCCGATGTGGTTGTCGGTCTCTTGTCCTGCGAAATGATACGCGCCGATCGGCAGGATCGCGAGGCGGACCGGGCCGGCGGCGCGCGCTTCGGCTGCCCAGCGCATGTCGCCCGGCCCGGTGTCGCCCGCGAAATACAGGTTGCCACCGGGTAGCGTCACGGTGAAGCCAGCCCATAACGTCTTGTCGCGGTCGCCGGGATCGTATTCGCTCCAGTGATGCGCGCGGTCGACGATCACGTCGATGCCGGGACGTAGCGTCACGCGCCCGCCCCAGTCGCGCGCGACCGCACGGACGCCGCTGCGCGCGAGGATCTGGTCGTTGCCGAGGCCGGTCACGATCAGCGGCTTGTCGCGGTGCCAGAGCCGTCGCATCGCACGCATGTCGAGATGGTCGCGGTGGTCGTGGCTGAGCAGGATCAGGTCGATCTTCGGCAGGTCCGCGAGGCGCACGCCGGGTTCGCGGACGCGCTTCACGCCGACGAACTGGACCGGGGACGAGCGCTCGAGCCACATCGGATCGGTCAGGATGTTGAGCCCCTGGGTCTGTACCAGCACGGTCGAATGGCCGATCCAGGTGACGCGCATCGTCTGGCCTTCGACGCGGGCGGGCGGGCGCGTTGGGGTGACGGGCACCTTGGGCCAGCTCCGATAGGGGGGCTTTACGAGATTGCGGAGCAGCGCGACCGGGCCCTGCTTTTGCTCGCCGGTACTGCCCTGCACCCCGTCGGGGTTGAAGAAGCGCGTGCCGTTGAAATGATCGCTCGGTGGGGTGGTCTTCACCGACGGCGTCGTGCAGCCAACGAGGATCGCGAGAACGGGCAATATCGAGCGGGGGCGGATCATGGCGCGCTGACGAATATGTCACCCGATCATCAGGGTCCAGTCACGCCCAGAGGACCAGAGCAGATCGCATGGACGATGATTTCGAAGTGCGCGGGTTGCATGAGCAACTGTCGGAGGAACGCGCGGCCGGCGGGGAGGCGTTCGACCAGCGGATCGCGCTGTTCACTGCGATCCTGGCGACGCTGGCGGCGGTGACCAGTTTCCTCGGCGGGCATACGCAGAACGAGGCGTTGCTCCACAAGAACGAGGCGGTGCTGATCAAGGCGCAGGCGTCGGATGCGTGGGGCTATTACCAGGCGGAGGATTTGAAGCGGCACATCGCGCAGATGGAGGTCGACCTTGCGCCGCCTGGGTTCGGTGCGACGCAGATGGCTGCGCACCGGGCGGATATCGCGCGGTACAAGGCGCGCGGGACGGCACTGAAGCGGGAGGCGGAGACGCTCGATCGGCGCTCGGCGGCGGCGGATGGTGAGTCGGACGAGGCGCTGCGGCCGCATACGAAGCTGGCGTTGGCGGTGACCGCGATCCAGGTGGCGATCGCGCTGGCGTCGATTACCGCGCTAACCGGGCGGCGGTGGCTCCTTTGGGTTGCGGGCGCGGCTGCGCTGGTGGGGGCGTTGTTGGCTGGGCTGGCTTGGTTCTAATCCTCCCCCGCCAGGGGGAGGATCGGAGCGTCAGATGTCCTGGACCAGGCGGCCGTACAGGTCGGGCCGGCGATCGCGGAAGAAGCCGAAGGCGGCGCGGTGGCGCTTGACGATGTCGAGGTCGATCGTCGCGGTGATCACGCCCTCGTCGTCGCGGCCTAGCTCGGCCAGGATGTCGCCGCGCTCGTCGGCGATGAAGCTGGTGCCGTAGAAGGTCTGGCCGTGCTCGACACCGACGCGGTTGGCGGCGACGATCGGGACGACGTTCGAGACCGCGTGGCCGACCATGGCGCGGCGCCACAGGCGGGCGGTGTCGAGCGAGGTATCGTGCGGCTCGCTGCCGATCGCGGTCGGGTAGAACAACACTTCGGCGCCCATCAGCATCATCGCGCGGGCAGTTTCTGGGTACCATTGGTCCCAGCAGACGCCGACGCCGAGCTTGCCGGCGGGGTGGGGCCAAACCTTGAAGCCAGTGTTGCCGGGGCGGAAGTAGAACTTCTCCTCGTAGCCGGGGCCGTCGGGGATGTGGCTTTTCCGGTAGACGCCCTGGATGTTGCCGTCGGGGCCGATCATGGCGAGGCTGTTGTAATGATGCGGGCCGTCCGCCTCGAAGAAGCTGGTCGGGATCGTCACCTTGAGCGCCTCGGCGAGCGCCTGCATCGCGAGCACCGCCTTGTGCTCGCCGACCGGGGCGGCGTTGGCGAAGAGGCCCTCGTCCTCGACGCGGCAGAAATACTCTCCCTCGAACAGCTCGGGGGGGAGGATGACCTGCGCACCTTTCGCGGCGGCCTCGTGGACGAGGCGCGACACGTTGGCGATGTTGCGGTCGATGTTGGGCGTGAAGCCCAGCTGCAGCGCGGCGACGGTGATCCTGGTCATGGCGGCGCATATAATGA
Organism: Sphingomonas sp. CFBP 13728; assembly: GCF_014841895.1. Taxonomy (NCBI): domain Bacteria; kingdom Pseudomonadati; phylum Pseudomonadota; class Alphaproteobacteria; order Sphingomonadales; family Sphingomonadaceae; genus Sphingomonas; species Sphingomonas sp. CFBP 13728. The sequence goes on from NZ_JACYUS010000002.1 coordinate 675,141, forward strand.
GGGGGGACGCGATGTGCGAGCCTTTGGTGATCCGGTTCCCCCGCGGAGGCGGGGGGCCAGGGTAACGGGGGGCATCGTTTGTGATCCTGGGCCCCCGCCTCCGCGGGGGAACTAGGAACGGCAATTGACACTGCCCTGCCCTGTCCGACATGCGGCGGGGATGATCTATCATACGCTCCCGCCAAGCTGGCAGTCGCTCGCCGCCGAGTTCGAGGCGCCGTACATGCGCGCGCTCGATGCGTATCTGGAGGCCGAGCGGGCGGCGGGGGCCCGGGTGTTTCCCGACGACGCGGATCGGTTTCGGGCGCTCGAACTGACGCCGCTCGACCAGGTGCGGGTCGTAATCCTGGGGCAGGATCCGTATCATGGCGAGGGGCAGGCACACGGCCTCAGCTTCTCGGTGCGGAAGGGCGTGCGGACGCCGCCTAGCCTGGTGAATATCTACAAGGAGCTGGAGGCGGATCTCGGGATCCCGCGTGCGCGCCACGGCATGCTCGATCATTGGGCGGCGCAGGGCGTGCTGTTGCTCAACGCGGTGCTGAGCGTGCGGATGGGCGAGGCGGCGTCGCACCAGAAGCGTGGATGGGAGCGGTTTACCGACGCCGTCATCGCGGCGGTGAACGCGCAGGACAAACCGGTCGTCTTCCTGCTGTGGGGGGCGTATGCGCAGAAGAAGGCGGCGTTCGTCGACGATGTGAGCAAGGGCGGGCGGCATCTGGTGATCCAGTCCGCGCACCCGTCGCCGCTGGCCGCTCGGACCGGGTTCTTCGGATCGCGGCCGTTCAGCCGGGCCAACGACTTTCTCGAAACCCATGGGCGCGCTCCGATCGACTGGGCGCTGCCGGAGACCGACCGATGAGCGACGAATATGTGTACGACGAAGCGACTGGCGAGTGGGTTGCGGGTGGTGCGGCGACGGCTGTTGCGGCGGACGACGGCGCGGTCGTGGTGCGGGATTCGGTCGGCAACGTGCTCGCGGACGGCGACCAGGTGACGCTGATCAAGGATCTGACCGTGAAGGGCGCGGGACAGACCTTGAAGCGCGGGACGCTGATCAAGTCGATCCGGCTGACCGGCGACGCGCAGGAGATCGACTGCCGGTACGAGGGGATCAAGGGACTGGTGCTGCGCGCGGAGTTCGTTCGGAAGCGGTGAGTCGCGGGGGGATCGCACGGAACGGAGATCATGGGATGCGGTTTCGACGCACCCCATGATCGTTCTGCCTCAGTGAACCTGATAGGCCGGATTGCGCTCGAACAGTGCATGCTTCGACACTTCCGGATCGCTGATCAGATAGTGGAAGCAGATAGGCCGAGAAGCCAGCGGGGTTTGACTTCCCCACCAATCGCGATCCACCGATTTGAAAATACTGTCATATTGCGTGAGCGTGTAGGAATAGAGTGCCTTGACCGTCTCGACCTTCCCCGTGTCCTCTTCGTCGAGCGGTTCGTGGTGGACATATTGGTCGTAAACGTCACGACAGAATTTGCCGTAGTCGCGCGTGAACAAGACATGGGCGTGCCAGAACGGATCGACCGACCGCGACACGGCATGCGCGTTTAATGGATCAAGCAGCGCGACCACATAGTACATCTTGAGATTTTCGATGCCTGCGGCCAGGTAGTTCGACGTCACACCATCGAGATCGTTAGCCACTTTCATGCTGACCTTCGAGTAATCGAAATCGTCGATCGCCTGAATTCGTGTGCGCTGAAAGTCGTTCACTTCGACCGCAATATTGTCGATTAATGCCATGTCGCCATCCCTCCGTTATCGTGTCGCTGCTCGGCGGGATGAATGCTCCCCAGACCGATACAGTAGCTGGAACATAGCCCCGACCGGAACAGGCACGTGATCAAGCTGCTCCGATATGGCGACCGGGGGATGAAGATATGTCCAGTTCGATGGCGGACCGTTTTGCGCAACGCGGCTTTAAGGGGGCATGATCGCTATGACCGGGACGCCGGGTCTTAAGCTCGGCGCCCCGCATGGGTCACTCCGCTGGCAGGTAGATTTCGCTGCCCTTTTCGCGGAAGCGCTCGCTCATGTCGGCCATGCCCTTTTCCGCATCGGCATGGCTGCCCTTGGCGAAAATCGCTCGGTCTGTGTCGGTTTGATCTACGTCGGCCGCTAAGAACGTATCCGCCGGCGCGTTCTGCTTCGCTGCGAAGTCCCGGACTTCCTGAGTGATCTTCATCGAGCAGAATTTCGGGCCGCACATGCTACAAAAATGTGCGGTCTTGGCGCCCTCTGCAGGCAGCGTCTGGTCGTGGTATTGCTCGGCGGTGTCGGGGTCGAGGGAGAGGTTGAACTGGTCTCTCCAGCGGAACTCGAAGCGGGCGCGGGAGAGGGCGTCGTCGCGCATCTGGGCGGCGGGGTGGCCTTTGGCGAGGTCGGCGGCGTGGGCGGCTAGTTTGTAGGTTACTACGCCGACCTTCACGTCGTCGCGGTCGGGGAGGCCCAAGTGCTCCTTCGGCGTGACGTAGCAGAGCATCGCGGTGCCGTACCAGCCGATCATCGCGGCGCCGATGCCGCTGGTGATGTGGTCGTAGCCGGGGGCTATGTCCGTCGTGAGCGGCCCTAGGGTGTAGAAAGGTGCCTCTCCACACACTTCGAGTTGCTTGTCCATGTTCTCCTTGATCTTGTGCATCGGCACGTGGCCGGGGCCTTCGATCATGACCTGGACGTCGCTCTTCCACGCGCGGTGGGTGAGTTCGCCGAGCGTGTAGAGTTCGCTGAACTGCGCTTCGTCGTTGGCGTCGGCGATGCTGCCGGGGCGCAGGCCGTCGCCGAGGCTGTAGGCGATGTCGTACGCCTTCATGATCTCGGTGATCTCGTCGAAGCGCTCGTAGAGGAAGCTCTCCTTGTGGTGGCTGAGGCACCATTTCGCCATGATCGAGCCGCCGCGCGAGACGATGCCGGTGACGCGTTTCGCGGTCATCGGAATGTAGGCGAGGCGGACGCCGGCGTGGATCGTGAAGTAATCGACGCCCTGTTCGGCCTGCTCGATGAGCGTGTCGCGGAAGATCTCCCAGGTGAGGTCTTCGGCGACGCCGCCGACCTTTTCGAGCGCCTGGTAGATGGGGACGGTGCCGATCGGGACCGGCGAGTTGCGCAGGATCCATTCGCGGGTGTCGTGGATGTTGCGGCCGGTGCTGAGGTCCATCACCGTGTCGGCGCCCCAGCGGATCGACCAGACGAGCTTGTCGACTTCGGCGGCGACGTTGCTGGCGACCGCGGAGTTGCCGATGTTGGCGTTGATCTTGACGAGGAAGTTGCGGCCGATCGCCATCGGTTCGGATTCGGGGTGGTTGATGTTGTTGGGGATGATCGCGCGGCCACGGGCGATCTCGTCGCGGACGAATTCGGGGGTTACGAAGTCGGGGATCTGTGCACCGAAGGATTCGCCGTCGCGCTTGTAGTCTTTCAGCATGGCGCGGCCGAGATTTTCTCGAGTGGCGACGTATTCCATTTCTGGGGTGATGATGCCGCGGCGGGCGTAGTGCATCTGGCTGACGTTGTGGCCGGGTTTGGCGCGGAGGGGGCGCTTGATGGTGGCGGGGAATTGGGGGACGCCGCCGGAACGGTCGGGGCCTAGCTGGCCGTTGTCTTCGGGGCGGAGTTCTCGGGCTTCGTAGGATTCCACGTCGCCTCGGGCTTCGATCCAGGCGCGGCGGAGTTGGGGGAGGCCGGCGTTGATGTCGATTGTCGCGCGGGGGTCCGTGTAGGGGCCGCTGGTGTCGTAAACGCGTAACGGGGGTTCGCTGCAACTTGGGTCGAGGACGATTTCGCGCATGGCTACGCGGACGTCGGGACTGGTCGGGACTGCTACGTGGATTTTCCGGGAGCCTCGGATCGGGCCGGTGGTTACGCCGATGTCTGCAGTCTTGGATTGCGTATCGATGGCCATGCGCTTGCTCCTACGGGTCTCGGAGCAAGGATTGCGGTTCTGTGGCGACCGCTCCCTCCCTCCGCCGGTATCAACCGGATCAGGTTCAGCGGGTCGAAGGCTCCTGCCTTCCTCTCAAGCGCGGATAAGCGCTCCCCCGGGGTGAGGTGAGCATAGGGGGCTTGGGGTGGGGTGCAATGGGGAATTTGCCGGTCCTGAGCGGGGGCGAGGTTCAGTGATCATTGCGTGATCGATAAGGCTCCACCCCGGCGAAGGCCGGGGCCCAATTGGGGGACGGCGATAACGACGCGATGTGCTTCATTATGTCCACCTTTCCAATTGGGCCCCGGCCTTCGCCGGGGTGGTGGCAATGTGGATGTTGGTTTTTTGACGGCGAGCGCACGCTTGCTGAACCGAGAAAAGGCCGCTGCCCGGTTTGGGGCAGCGGCCTTTTCCTTACTCCGCGCGCCGTCAGTCGTAGCAAAGCTACGCCTTGTGGCGTGTTTTGCTGCGCTGGCCGGGCTTGGGCGAGTCCTGCACCAGGGTGGTGCAGGCCGCCCTTCGCCTTAGAACCGGAAGTTCACCGTGCCGCGCAGCGAGTGCCAGCGGAAGTTCTCGTCGCTGCGGCGGAAGGTGGTGCCCGCGGTGTTGGGGGCGAGGACGAACGGGTTGTTCGCGAGCAGGACTGGGCTGCCGGCGAGCGCGGTGCCGGCGGTGACCAGGACGCGGGCGTCGTCGTCCTTGTACTGGTGATAGGTGTATTCCATGCCGATCGAGATGTTCTTGGTCAGCTTCTGCTCGATGCCGCCGCCGCCGACATAGCCCCAGCGCTTGTCCGAGCCGGTGGCTGCGAACGCGTTGGCGGTGTTGGTGGTGAAGAACAGATTGTCGATCTTGGCATAGCCGGCGCCGCCGGTGGCGTAGAACAAGGTCTTGTTGGCGGCGAGACCGGCGCGGAGGCGGGCCGAGCCTTCCCACTTCAGCTTGCGTGCCATCGTGTAGCTGGCGGGCGTGGTCGAGAAGGCGGCGACGCTGTCGGTGATCTCGGACTTGCCGAATTCGCCGACGATGCCGACCACGAACGCGCCGCGCTGCACGTCGAAGCCCGCGCGGCCGTAATACGACCAGCCGTCGTCATCGTTGCGGCAGCCATAGGCGGGCACCGCGGTGCGAGCGGAACCGTTGCAGAAGCCCGGCGAGAACGCGTTAGCGCCGCGGATCGTGTTCACGCTGTCGTTGAAATTGCCGTCGCCGTTGCGGTCGAACAGGATCGACGAGCCGATGTCGTTGGGCTGGACGTCGTAGCCACCGGCCGCACCGATATAGACGCCCGAGAACGGATTACGATCTTCGTCGGTGGTCATGTCCTGCGCGGCGGCCGGAACGGCAAAAATGCCCGCAGCGGCAAGGCCGGCGAGCATGGTGAGCTTCGTGAAGTTGGTCATGGTCATTCCCCAAACAAGGGCCGCGGCGATCCCTGTATTCGCCGCGGCCAAGGTTTCATGTTCAATCGGCGATGGGCCTCATGCGCTCGCGGCGCTGGTCCGGATGTTGCCGTTGACGCCGGCCGGGAAGAACCCGCCCATCGCGACGGCTGCGCTGTTGAGATAGACGATGTTGAGCACCTGGCCGGTCGAGCGGCTGTAGGCGAGGCCGTTGGCATCGGTCGGCACGATGTTCGAGACCGTCGCATCGGTACCGGTGATGCCCTGATCGATATCGCTCGCGCCATCGAGGCTGTCGCGGGCGTTGCTGATCTGGTTCGCACCGGTGATCAGCGCCGGGGTCGGGTTCCGGACGTCGAGACCCTTGCGGTAGAGGACCGTGCGGACGAGACCGGCATGGTAGGCCTCTGCCGCGAGGATGCCCGCTGCCGCCTCGAGATAGGTCGGGTTCGAGATCAGCGGTGCTGCGCCCTTATAGGCCGAGACGCCGACGTCCTCGAAGATGAACGCGCCGAGCAGGAAGCTGTTGTCGTCCGCATAGGGATTGAACACGCCGGTTGCCGGGATGACGCCGGCCGCACGCGCCGCCGCGGTGAAGGCACCTGGTGCTGCTGCGGTACCGCCCGAGATGTTGATCGCGGGCTGTGCGACGGCGGCGTTGCCGAGCGCGCGACGCAGGAACGCGACGTGCGCGACTTCGTCGATCGCGATCTCGCGGGCATATTCACGCACTACGGCATCCTGGAACGGCACCTGCGCGCCGCCGGTGACCGCGCCCTGCGTACCGGTACCGGTCAGCAGGTTGGCGTTAAGGCCGACGCCGAATGCCGCGAACGCATAGAACTGCGCTTCGAGATATTCGAGGTTGAGCGCGAAGTTGAGGACGTCGGCGTCGTTCAGCGCCGGGGTCGGCGTCGGGCCGGGGGTCGGCGTCGGAGCAAGATCCTCGTCGTCGCTGCCGCATGCCGACAACAGCGAAGCGCCACCGATGGCGAGCGCGGAACCGCCGGCGAAGCGGAGGAAGCTACGACGTTCGTTGCGACGGCTGGCGATCGCGTCGAATACTTCCAGCTTGGTATTGATATCGGTCATTGGGTGAATCCCCTGAATATCGATGAAGGCGTAAGGTCGGGCTGTGGGTAGGGCTGGCGGATCAGCCTGCCGCCACGCTCGTCCTGATGTTGCCGTTCATGCCCGACGGGTAGAAACCGCCTGCCGATGCGGCGCCGCCGTTGAGGTACACGATGTTGAGCACCTGGCTCGCCGAGCGGCTGTAGGCGACACCGTCCGCGTCGAGCGGGACGATGTTCGACACGGTGACGGCCGCCTGCGTGGCCGAAAGGTTGATCGGCGTTGCCTGGTACGACGAGATGCCCTGATCGATATCGTTCGTGCCGAAGATCGTCGTGTTGGCACCGCCGCCGTCGAGGCTGTCGCGCGCACGCGAAATGGCGTCGGCCGAGGTCCGCAGCGACGGGGTGTCGATACCCTTGCCGTACAGCGTCGTGCGGACGATCGCGGCGTGATACGCCTCGACCGCGAGCAGGCCGGCAGCGGCTTCGAGCGTAGCAGGGGTGCTGAGGAAGCGCGCTGCACCCTTGTACGCGGTCACGCCGACGTCTTCGAAGATGAACGCGCCGAGCAGGAATGCCTCGTCGGTGGCATAGGGATCGAACGCGGTGCCGGCGGGGACGAGCCCTGCAGCCTGTGCGGCGACCGAGAAGGCGCTGGTCGGCGAGACGCTGACGTCGATCACCGGCTGCGACACGGCGGAGGTGCCGAGCGCGGTGCGCAGGAAGCGAACGTGCGCGATCTCGTCCTGGGCGATCTCACGCGCATATTGTGCGACGATCGGATCGGTGAAGTTGACGCGACGGCCACCACGAACCGCACCCTGCGTACCGGTGCCGGTGAGCAGCGCGTTGTCGAGGCCGGTGCCGTAAGCGGCGTAGGAGTAGAACTGCGCTTCGAGATATTCGAGGTTGAGCGCGAAGTTCAGGATGTCGGCTTCGCTGACCGACTGCGCGGCGGCGGCGCTGGACATCGACAGCGCGGTCGCACCGGCGGCGGTGATGGCGGCTGCGCCCAGCGCGTTCTTGAAGAAATCACGTCGGTCGTTGCGCCGCTCCACGCGGGCATCGAGGGCTTCGATCAGGTGCACGCTCTCGGTCATATTCAGGGTCCTCCCCTTGTTGTTTCGGACGTCGAAATCGTCTGCGGCGATGGCGCAACATTCCAGTCTCCGACCGGTCCCGTTTACCGGAACTCATTCGTAACCCGCTCTGTTACGGACATAAAAAAAGCCGTCCGCGTCGAGTAACGACTGCAGACGGCTTTTGGATGCAGGGTTTCAAGACCTGCCGAAAAAATAATTCAGATCAGAAAGTGTAGGTCAATCCAAGGGCATAGAGCCACTGGTCCGCATCGCCGACGTCGGCGACGATCGGGGTGTTCTTGTACTTGCCGAGCATGCGACCGTAGAGCACGCCGGCACCGACGCCGAAGCCGTGGCGAAGATCGCCCGACAGGCTCTGCACGACGAACAGCGAGGCGTTCGCGCGACGGAAGCCGCTGTCGTTGACGTCGTAGGTGCGCAGGCCGCTGTTCAGCGAGCCGATCGGCGTCACGGCCGCGTAGGTGCGGCCGAAGCCCTTGCCGGCATAATCCGCCGACACGCCGAGCGAGACGAGCGTACGGACCGACAGCGGCGTGGTGTAGTTCACCTGCGGGGTGATGACGTAGCTGTCGTAGGTGCCCGACACGTCGTGGACGTACGCGACACGCGCGGTGATCGTGTCGTAGTCGCTGGTGATGACGCCGGTCTTGCCGATGCCGACATAGCCGCCGAGCTCATACGCGGTATCGATCTTGCCGAGTGCGCGGACCTGGCGGTTGTCGATATCGCCGGTGCGATCGCGGCGGATACCGCCGATGACGCCGATTTCGTAGTTGATGCCGACTTCACCCGTGTTCGGGATCAGGTTGAAATAGAGCTGCGTACCGCGGAGGAAGAAGTCATGCCCGCGCACCGAGCCGACGATGGCGCCGGCGGGGGTGAAGGAATTGCTGTCCGCACCCTCGTAATCGGGCATCGACACCGCACCGAGCGCAATGGTGATACGGTTGTTGTCGCGAGGGTCGGTAATCGTCGGCGACGGGTTCGGATCGGTCTGGGCAAAAGCCGGCGTGGCGATGGCGAGCGCCGCGGTTGCGGCAGACGTGAAGAGAGTGAATGCGCGCAAGGAAATGCTCCGGACAAAAAGGTTCCACGGCCAAACGCGGTAAAACCGTTTTCGGTCCGTCACGATCGGTCAGAAGATGTAACGCATTTTCACCTGTTGCAATTCGGCATCACCCGCCAGCATGAACCGGGCGGCGGAAAAGCGCGGCGGACCGAACCGCACCGCGGCATTGCGCGAGAAGCCATAGCCCTCGCGCGGGATGCCCGCGATCGTATCGAGCTTCGCGTTGCTGTTCTCGTCGTGGATGATCGCGAGCGCATAGCCGCGCTGCGGCAGGCCGGGGAAGCTGGTGGTGTGGACGCTTGCCGGGATCGAACGCGTCAGCGCGTTGGCATCGTCGACGCAGGCGGGGAAATTGTCGGGATCGGCGGTCAGGCAGATCCGGATCATGCCCTTTGCCGAGCGGAGATTGTCGACCTCTACGTCAAGCCGCGTGACCGGCGCCGTCGCTGCCAGCATCGCCCACGCGATCGCGGCCGCCGCCACCAGCTGCGGCTTTCGCGCGCGCCTTGGCATGCGATTTGGCGAAATCGCCAAGGCCTCGGTCGGTGCCGCAGAGCCGGTCCCAGACTCGGAAATATAGCCCATAATTGCATCCGTATTGTTCATGATGTCGCTGATGGTGGCTGGCCGTTATCAGCCATCCCCCCAATGCTCCCCGCCACATGAACCTGGGGAATATCTCCCATCCCATGTGATTGGTCACTCCCATAACCGTCATGATGGTCAGGACCAAACCGAGTGCGCCGACATGGATCGGAATCAGGAGCACCAGTAGCGGAATTATCACAGCGCCGGTGATCGCCTCGATCGGGTGGAACGCCATCGCCGCCCATGCGGTCGGCGGGCGGCTGGCGTGATGCACCGCATGCGCGAGCTTGAACGGCCGTGGCCAGTGCATCCAGCGGTGAGTCCAGTAGAACCAGGTATCGTGCGCGAACAGGTACAGCAGCACCGAGACCGGCAGGTACCAGAGCGGGTAGGCATGGACGTCGGCATAGACCTGCGTCCAGCCGCGATTCTGCCAGCCCCAGGCGAGGATGCCCGCGGGCACGCCGTAGATCGCGGCCGAGGCGATGCTCCAGCCGATCTCTCGCTGCATCTGGCTGTCGAGCCCGCGGTACAGGCCGGGATGGCGCGCGCGCGTCGCGGCGGCGAACGCGCCCGAGACGATGAGATAGCGGACGCCGACGATCGCGGTCATCGCCAAAGCGGACAGGAGGATCGCAAGCCACATGAGGCGCTTATAGGGAGGTTTGCCGTGAGACGTAATGGGGTGGCGCCACGGAAATGGCCACGCTAGCCATGATGCATGGCACGCGCGGGCAAGCTGAAAGTATATCGGACGGCGGCGGGCTTCCACGACGCCTATGTCGCGGCGCCGAGCCAGAAGGCAGCGCTGGCGGCGTGGGGCAGCGACCACGACCTGTTCGCGCGCGGGATCGCCGAACTGGTGACCGATGCGGATCTGTCCGCGGAGCCGCTGGCGTCGCCCGGCGTGGTGATCAAGCGATCGCGCGGCACGACCGCCGAACAGATTGCGGCACTGCCGGCGCGTGCTCCGGCGACGTCGCGCAAGGTCGATGCGCCTGACGAGGATGAGGGTGGACCACGGCGCTCGCGGGCGAAGGTGGCTCCAACGCCAACTCCAGCGGCGGCTCCGAAACCCAAACCCAAACCCAAGCCCAAACCGAGCCGTCGTGCGCTGGAGGCCGCTGAGGAAGCATTCGAGGCGTGCGAATCCGAGTTTCGCCGCACGTTGCGGAAGATCGCCGATCGCGAGGCGGCGTTGGCGCGCGAACGCCGCGAGCTGGAGCGATCGCGGGACAGGGCCGTGGAAAAGGCGCGGGCGGCGGTAGAAGACGAGAAGCAGCGCTACGACGATGCGCTGGCGGAGTGGAAGGGCTGACGTGTCGCGGTCGCGTCTTGGGAGAACGCGGGGTGCGAGAACGCATCATGGGAGAACGGGGAGCCGCAGGTCGCGGCTATGTCATTGCTGCTGGTTCAGCTGCTGCTGCCGGGCCATCTGCTTCTGGCGTTGTTCGGCCTTGATCCGTGCCTCGACGCTCTTGCGCCCCTCCTCCATGCCCTCCGCATAGGAGGCGCATCCCTGGATCAGCATGGCCGTCTCGACATCGGTCCATCCGCGTTGCCTGGCGGCGTCGCGCAGCGCCTTGTCCAGCTCCTTGCCGCTCAACGCACGGTTGGCCGCGCAGATATCGAGAGCTTCCACAGGAAATTCGCCACCGAACGGTGCCGAAGCCTGCGCCAACGCGATTGCGATCAAGATCATGCGGCGATGCTAACGGAAAAGCAGGCGCGGCGGCCAGACGCTACCCGTCGAACGGTGGCGTATCGTCGACGGATCCGTCGGTGACGGTCGGATCGCGATAGCCCCTATGCAGTGCGATGAAAGCTGTTAGCCTCGACATCAGAGCAGGACGACCTGCCGGACTTCGGAGAGTGATGAATGGCAAACCGCATCGATGTTGCGCCCAGGGATCATACCAGGGACCGTAAGCCCCTGATCTACGCGATCACCGGCGTGATCCTCGCGGCAGGGGTTCTGATGATGGCGTTCTACGATCGTGGCGGCGACCCCCTGCCGCTCGCGTCCACGCAGAAGGCGATCGTCACCGCCCAGCGCTAGGACCGGCCCAGCGCTAGGACCGGCAGCGTACCTGTCGGGAATGTCGATGAGGGTGTAGGCGGTCGATCATCGTCGAGTCGCGAGCGACGTCGCTGTGCTGGCGGAAATCGCGTCCGCGCTCTATGGCCGCGGGCATGAGCGCGACCATCATCGACGGCAAGGCCTTCGCCGCCGGCCTCCGGGCCCGTATCGCAGACGGCGTCACCGCCTTTCGCGCCGAGGCGGGCCGTGCGCCCGGCCTCGCCGTGGTGCTGGTCGGCGAGGATCCGGCCTCCAACGTCTATGTCCGGTCGAAGGGCAAGGCGACGCGCGAGGCGGGAATGGAGAGCATCGAGCACCGGCTGCCCGCCGACGTGCCGGAAGAAGACCTGCTCGCGCTGGTCGCGACGCTGAACGCCGATCCGACGATCGACGGGATCCTGGTCCAGTTGCCCTTGCCGAAGCACATCGACGAGCAGGCGGTCATTGCCGCGATCGATCCCGACAAGGACGTCGACGGCTTCCATCCGATCAATGCGGGACGACTCGCGACGGGCTTGGCCGGGTTCGTGCCGTGCACGCCGCTTGGCTGCGTGATGCTGTTGAAGAGCGTGCGGCCGAGCCTGAGCGGGCTCGAGGCGGTGGTCGTCGGTCGCTCGAACATCGTCGGCAAGCCGATGGCGCAGTTGCTGCTCCGCGAGAGCTGCACCGTGACCGTCGTGCATAGCCGTACCAAGGATGTCCCTGCGCATATCCGCCGCGCCGATATCGTCGTCGCCGCAGTCGGTATCCCCGAGATGATCGAGGGCGACTGGCTGAAGCCCGGCGCGACCGTCATCGACGTCGGTATCAACCGGACCGATGCCGGCCTCGTCGGCGACGTCGATTTTGCGAGCGCGGTCGAAGTCGCGGGCGCGATCACGCCGGTGCCGGGGGGCGTCGGGCCGATGACGATCGCCTGCCTGCTGCGCAACACCCTAGTCTCGGCAGGGCGCCGCGAAGGCGTGGCGATCGATGAGGCTGCGCTGGATCGGACGGGCCTGTGATCGAACTCTATATCTCGTCGCTGATCACCTTCTTCGTGGTGATCGATCCGCCGGGCTGCGCGCCGATCTATGCCGGGCTGTCGGCGGGCGCGTCGACGTTGCAGAAGCGCGCGATGGCGATGCGTGCGGTCGGAGTCGCCGCGGCGATCCTGTTCGTGTTCGCGCTGTTCGGCGAGGCGTTGCTGAAAGGCCTCGGGATCAGTCTCGCGAGCTTCCGCATCGCCGGCGGCATCATGCTGTTCCTGATCGCGCTCGAAATGGTGTTCGAAAAGCGCACCGAACGCCGCGAGGACCGTGCCGCGAAGGTGGCGAGCGATCCTGAGGTCGAGGACGTCTCGATCTTCCCGATGGCGATGCCGATGATCGCAGGGCCGGGCTCGATCGCGTCGGTGATGCTGTTGATGAGCCGCAACAGCGGGATCGAGCGCTCGGCGGTCGTGCTGGCCGCGATGGTGACGATCCTGCTGCTGACGCTGGTCGCGCTGCTCGCGGCGGGGCCGATCATGCGGATCCTGGGTGCGAAGATTGAGGCGGTGATCACGCGGCTGCTCGGCGTGCTGCTGGCCGCGCTGGCGGTGCAGTTCGTGCTCGACGGCTTGTCGGTGGTGCTGCGCTAAGGACCGTCCGTCATCCCGGGCTCGACCCGGGATGACGGGGGCTCAGTCCACCTTGAACAGTCGCAGCGGCGACTTTGCGGGCAGCGGTAGCGGCGTCAGCCATGCCGGCACCTCGTTCTTCGCCAGCTCGGCATAGAACCCCTTCGGGCTGCGCGCTTTGTAGTTGGTCGATTCCGCCGCGTTGGGGCAGAGCAGGAGCATCGTCGCGCCGTGGCGCCTGATGATCGCATGCGCCTGGTCCGCGGTGCCGCCGAACGCGTGCTGGACGTCGAGGATCGCGTCGCCGTTGCGGTGGTACGGCCCCGCGATCGCGTCGTGATGCGTGATCGTGATCAGCCGCGGGCCCATGTCGACGAAGGTGAACACGGTCTGCGCGGGGTATTTGTTCAGCGCGAGCAGCACGGTGGTGCGCAGACAATTGCCGGTCGCCGAATTGACGCGCTTCTCATAGGGCTTCGGCCGGTCGATCGGCAGGTATCGGATCACCATCCCGGCGAACAACCCGGAAACGATCAGGAACGCGCTCACCGTCCCCAGCACGCGGACGGCAATCGATCGGTTGCCGAGCAGCCGTGGCAGGATCAGCCAGCCCAGCGCGGTCGCACCGGGAACGGCCAGCAACTGCGCGGCGGGGCCTGCACGGACCTGCCACAACAGCATCGCGCAGGCGAACGCGGTGAACAGCGCGACCGCCGCCCAACCGACCGCGCGGGTGTCGCGACGCGCGCGCCACGCCGCGAGGATCGCGCCGATCAGGCCGATGATCGGCAGCGTCGCCAGCGAGAAGCCGACCCGGAAGCTGTGCTTGTAGATCGGTTTGGCCTCGCGGACATTGTCCAGCCAGTTGCGTTGCAGCTCGGGCGAAATCCCCTCGGGCCGCCCAAGGCATTGCGGGAAGACAAGCGCGAACCCGACGACGATCGCCGCCCCGGCCGCGACCGCCAGCGCCAGCCGCATCCCGCGCGACGAAGGGCCGAACCGCGCGAGCAGGAACAGCAGCATCCCCGCCGCGATCATCACGCTCAACCACACGGGCGTCAGCGCATCGCACCGCATCACCTGGTTGGCATTCGACGCGAACAGCGCGAACCCGAGCGTGCTGCCGCCGCCGAGCGTCAACGCATAGATCGACAGGCGTTCGGCTTCCGACCGGTCCCACACCCAGCGCAGCGCGATGATCGCCCCCGCCATCGCCGCATAGGGCAGCAGTTCGAGCCCGATCGACAGCGACACGGCGCTCGCGATGCCGACCATCGCGCCACCACGGCGGCCGTTCGGATCGCAGAGCCCCGCGACCGTGAGGCTCAGCATCGCCAGCTGCCAGCCGTGATGATCGATCCGCTCGGGCATGAACATCAGCATCGTGCCGACCGCGCCGATGAGGAACACGATCGCCAGCGGCCACGCATAGGGGCTGATCAACCGCCGCACGGTCGCGCCGATGCCGAGCATCGCGATCGACAGCGGCAGCAACGGTGCGATCCCGCAGGCGAGCCGCTCCGCCCAGCTGTTGGTGGTGAACAGCCGGAAGAACAGGATCAGCCCGGCGATCGGCAGGTCGACGATCCGGCTCCAGTGGATGTCGAAGCCGACCGGCGGGTTCAGCCGGTAGTTGCGCAGATCGTACCAGCCCTGCCCGTCGAGCAGCGCGCGGACCTGCATCAGCCGCATGTTGTCGTCGGTATCGCCGAGCGACAGCCAGCGGATCTGGCCCCAGCGATCGAACATCGACCACGCCGCCACCGCCACCCAGGCGAGCAGCGTCAGCTTGATCCAATGCCGATCGAGTTCGTCGAGCAGCGTGGTCCGCGGCGTCGACTGCTCGGGGGGGGGTGCCTGATCCAAAACGCTTTCCTCCAGCCCGCACGCGCTCTAGATGCGCGGGCTTGTCTTCGCGGCCGCTCTATCGCGGTGCCCGTAAAGAACAAGGCACCGGCGCGATCGCCGGAGGGTAAAGAACAAGGCGGGCATGCAGGCGATTTGGCGACAGATGGAGCAGATGCGGGCGAGCGGCGTGCTCGGCCAGCTCGTGCGCTTCGGCATCGCCGGCGGTATCTCCAGCGTCGTCTATTCGCTCGTCTACCTGCCGCTGACGGCGTATGTCTTCCCCCCACGCCAGGCGGTGGCGGCGGTGCCGTTCGCGTTTGCGGTCGCGGTGGTCGTCGGGTTCTTCCTGCACAGCCGCTGGAGCTTCAAGGGGCACGCGAAGAAACCGGGGGCAGGGCGGCATTTCAAGTTCGTGATCGTCCAGGCCGCGGGGCTGAGTCTCAACGCCGTCATCACGTGGATCGGCACGGCGTTGTTGCATCTGCACCCATGGATCCCGCTGGTCCCCGCCGTCTTTCTTGCCGCGATCGTGACGTTCGTGCTCAACCGTTTCTGGGTTTTCAACTGATGCTTCCAATGAATTGGGCGACTTACTGATGGACCGCATCGTCTACGACCGGATGGCCGCCCACGATTCCACCCACTGGTGGTATCGCGCGCGCCGCGACATCCTGGCCGATTACCTGACCCGCTACGGCGCATTGCCGAAGGACGCGAAGATCCTCGAGATCGGCTGCGGCACCGGGCACAACCTGCCGATGCTGGCCGAGTTCGGCGAGATCGACGCGATCGAGATCGACCCCGCCGCACGCGAGATCGCAAGCGAGCGGCTCGGCAAGCCGGTCGGCGCGGCGCCCCTGCCCGAACTGCCGGGTGTGCCCCGCGCGCACTATGACCTGATCGCGGTGCTCGATGTGGTCGAGCATATCGAGGACGACGTCGCGGCGTTGAAGGCGATGGCCGATTGCCTGGCACCGGGCGGCAAGATCTTGATTGCAGTGCCGGCGCATGCGTGGCTGTGGAGCGCACACGACGTGGTGAACCATCACCACCGCCGCTATTCGAAGGCGACGTTGCAGGCCGCGATCGAGACCGCCGGGTTGAAGTCGGAGAAGCTCGGCTATTTCAACTCGCTGCTGTTCCCGCTGGCGGCGGCGGCGCGGATCGCCGGGCGGATGACCGGGCGCGACGACAGCGACGATTCACCGCCGCCGAAGCTGGTGAATGCGCTGTTCGAGAAGATCTTCCGCCTGGAACGCCATCTGGTCGGGCGCGTGCCGATGACGCCGGGGGTTTCGATCGTGACGTTGGCGGTGCCGCGGTAATGAACAAGGGACCTGCGCGTTCTACTTCCGTTCGTCCCGAGTAGCCGTCGAGTAGTGGCGAAGCCACGTATCGAGATGGCGTATCGAGGGATAAGTTGGCGCGCGGGCCCCATACCTCGATACGAGCCCTCGATACGCTCCTCACGGAGCTACTCGGTCTCTACTCGGCACGAACGGAATAGGGGCGTGGTGCACCTCCCCGAATTGGCAAGCAAGCACCACGCAACCACCACCCCGGCGGAGGCCGGGGCCCAGTTGGGGAACGTTGCTAACTTCGGGCGCGCTTCGTTACTGCGACCTTACCAACTGGGCCCCGGCCTTCGCCGGGGTGGTGTGAGGATCGGGGTAGGCGGTGTTCGTCAGTCTACGCGGATTGGTAGGGACGTGTCAGGCAACCGTACTACGTCCACCGGCTCCGCACGAAACCCGAGCGTCGCCTTGCCCTGAATCGGGCCCGCGACGTCGGCGACGATATACAACGGCCGGCGTTTGGACTCGACGTACAGCCGCCCGAGATACTCGCCGATCATCCCGAGCACGAACATCTGCACCGCGCCGAGGAAAACGGTGACCAGCATCGTCGAGGTCCAGCCCTGCACCGCGCTCCCCGATAGCCAACCAATCGCGATATAGACGAACAGCAGCAGCGACACGCCGGTCAGCGCGAGCCCCGCATGGCTGGCGAAACGCAGCGGCGCGGTCGAGAAGCCGGTGACGGCGTCGAACGCGAGGCGGATCATCTTCGCCAGCGGGTAGTTCGTCTCGCCCGCCAGTCGCTCGGCGCGATCATACGGGAAGGGGACCTGCTTGAAGCCGATCCAGGCGACCATGCCGCGGATGAAGCGGGCCTGTTCGGGAAGCGACAGGAACGCATCCAGCGCCCGCCGGCTCATCAGGCGGAAGTCGCCGGTGTCGAGCGGGATCGGCGTTTCCGTCATCCGCGTCAGCAGGCGGTAGAAGGCGGCGGCGGTGGCTTTCTTGAAGACCGTTTCGCCGGCGCGCTGGCGGCGCACCGCGTAGACGACGTCGGCCTGGCTTGCCGCCATCGCCGCGCGCATGTCGGACAGGAGTTCGGGCGGATCCTGGAGATCGGCGTCGATGATCAGGATCTGCTCACCCGCGCACAGGTCCAGGCCGGCGGTGAGTGCGAGCTGGTGGCCGTGGTTGCGCGAAAGGTTGATCGCGACCAACCGCGGGTCGGCGGCGGCGAGGCGCTGCATCACCGGCCAGCTGTCGTCGCGCGAGCCGTCGTTGATCAGGACGATCTCATAATCGTCGCCGACCGCGACCTTGGCCGCGCCGGAAATGCGCGCGTGCAGGATGTCGAGGCACGCTGCCTCGTTATAGCAGGGGACGACGATCGAAAGGGACGGACGGTTCATCGCCCCCGTCTAGCGTCCGTCGCGCCCGCCGTCATCGTCGGATGTTTCTACACGCGCTCCACGGTGTGCACCGCATCCGCCGCGCGCAAGCCCGCCATCAGCCGCATGAGTTGCTGCACGTCATGCACCTCGACGTCGATCTCGTTGGTGTGGAAGCTCTTGTCGCGCGTATCGAGCCGCAGGTTGATGATGTTCGCCTTGTGCCCGCCGATGATCGTCGAGACGATGCCGAGCGAGCCCGGTTCGTTCTTCACCATCACCGATATGCGCGCGACGGCGCCCTCGGTCTCGTCGCCCCAGGCCACGTCGACCCAGTCTGTCTCGTTTTCCGATCGCTCGGCGAGTTCGGCGAGAACCTTGCAGTCGATCGCGTGGACCTCGATCCCGGCATCGGGCCGGCGCAGCCCGACAATCCGGTCGCCCGGTACGGGGTGGCAGCATGTCGCAAGATCATAGGCGACGCCGGGGGTGAGGCCCTTGATCGAGATCGCGCTCGATTGCGGCGCGAGTGCATGCGTCACGTCTGCGCCGGCCGAGCCCGGCATCAGCGCCTCCATCACCGCGGCATCGGACAGCGTCCGCCGCGCGATCGCGACCATCAGCGACGAATCGTCGGGCAGCTTCAGCCGCTTCAGCGCGTGGCTGAGTGCATCGGTGCCGATCTGCGCGGGCAGGCGGGTGACGATATCCTCGTACAGGGTCTGGCCGAGCGCGATCTGCTCGACGCGCTCCTTCTGACGCAGGTGCCGGCGGATCGCGGCAAGCGCCTTGCCGGTGGTCGCGACATTCAGCCATTGCGGCTGCGGCGATTGGCCCTTCGAGCGCAGGATCTGCACCTGATCCCCGTTCTCGATCACCGTCGACAGCGGCACGACGCGGCCGTTGACCTTCGCGCCGACCGCCTGGTCGCCGAGATCGGTGTGCACCGCGTACGCGAAGTCGATCGAGGTCGCGCCCTTGGGGAGCTGGATCAGCTCGCCCTTCGGCGTGAACGCGAAGATGCGATCGGTGTACATCGCCATCCGCGTGTGTTCGAGCAGCTCTTCGGGGCTCTCGGCGGTATCGAGGATCTCGACCAAGTCGCGGATCCAGCTGACCTGCCGGTCGCTGCCGTTGATCTGCTGCTTGTATGCCCAGTGCGCCGCGAGGCCGAATTCGGCCTGTGCGTGCATGTCGGCGGTACGGATCTGGATCTCGATCCGCGCGCTGTCGGCGTGGATTACCGAGGTGTGCAGCGACCGATAACCGTTGCGCTTGGGCGTCGAGATGTAATCCTTGAACCGGCCCGGGACCATCGGCCAGCGCTGGTGGATGATCCAGAGCACGCGGTAGCAATCCTCCTCGGTCGGCACGATCGCGCGGAACGCCATCACGTCGGACAGCTGTTCGAAGCTGATATGGCGCTCCGACATCTTCCGGAAGATCGAATAGGGATGCTTCTCGCGTCCCGAGATATCCGCCTCGACCCCGGCGCGTGACAGGACCAGTTTCAGGCCCGACGCGATCTTGGCGATGCGGTCGCCATCGCCCTGCTTGAGCTGTTCGAGGCGGCGGTTGATCGATTCGGAGGCTTCGGGCTCGAGCTGTTCGAACGCCAGCGACTGCATCTCGCGCATGAACTCGTACATGCCGATCCGCTCGGCGAGCGGCGCGTAGATGTCCATCGTCTCCTTGGCGATGCGACGGCGCTTCTCGGGCTTCGAGATGTGATGCAGCGTCCGCATGTTGTGGAGGCGGTCGGCGAGCTTCACCAGCAGCACGCGGATGTCGTCGGACATCGCGAGCAGGAATTTTCGCAGGTTCTCCGCGGCGCGTTCGTTCTCGGTCTGCGCTTCGATCTTGCTGAGCTTGGTCACGCCATCGACCAGCCGCGCGACGGAGGCACCGAACAGCCGCTCGATCTCCTCGGGCGTGGCGACGGTGTCTTCGATCGTGTCGTGGAGGATCGCGGTGGCGATCGTCTCGGCATCGAGGTGGAGGTCGGTCAGGATTCCTGCCACCTCGATCGGGTGGCTGAAATACGGATCGCCGGACGCGCGCTTCTGGCTCCCATGCGCCTGCATGGAGAAGACATAGGCGCGGTTCAGCATCGCCTCGTCGGCGTCGGGATCGTAGTCGAGGACGCGATCGACCAGTTCATATTGGCGCAGCACGGACCGTAGATGGGGCCGGGCCGCGCCCTTTTGCAACAAAATCCTCGTTATTTCGCGTGGTTGTTGCACGCGGCCAGCGCTTCGGCGTCATAGGCCTTGCCCGCGACCGTAAAACTGGCGAGCGGCCCCACGCGCTTGGCGACCGCGGCGCAGAGGATCACGTCGCGTTGGGGCGCCTTGCTGGAGACGAATGCCGCATTCTCCCAGCGCCACGGCGTGCCGTTGGTGATCAGCCGCGTGGAGGTGGGCGCCGCGGCGGGGACGGCAACGTAATAGTTGATCGGGGTCTGCGCCGATGCCGGTGTCGCGATCAGTGCGGCGAACCCCGTCGCCAGAGCGGGAACGGCGGTCAGAAGGGCGCGGGTGATGCGAGACATCGGTCGACTCCTAAAAGGTTTCTAATTGCTACTTATCTCGATGCGTTTTGAGTTGCAACTGAAAACCGAGGCATTTCGCTTCGGCCGTTTATGCGGTACCGTTGCTGTCCAATAAGGAAGACGCCGTGGGAAAATTGCGCGAACCCCTGCTCGAATGCAGCCTGCCCGCCGCGCTGGAGGCGATGGGCGAGCGATGGTCGTTCCTGATCCTGCGCGCGTCGTTCAATGGCCTGCACCATTTCGAGGAGTTCCAGTCGGAACTGGGCATTGCGCGCAATATCCTGGCGAACCGGCTGGCGCGGCTGGTCGAGCATGGGATCCTGGAGCGGCAGCCCATTCCGGAGGATCGGCGCAAGATCGCCTACGGTCTGACCGACAAGGGGTTCGCGCTGCTGCCGACCATGATTGCGCTGCGGCAATGGGGCGAGCGGTGGGAAACGTGCGTGCCGGCGTTCCCGATCCTGGTCGACGCGCGCGATCGGCGGCCGTTGCAGCCGGTGTCGGTGCGGTCGCATGACGGGCGCGTGCTGGGGAAGGGCGACCTGATCTGGGCGCTTCCGGGGGAGGTTGCCGGGGATGGGGTGGAGGCTGAGGCGGCGGAGTAACTGCCTTCTCCTTCTCTTCCTTGTTCTCCCGCGAAGGCGGGAGCCCAGTCTGGACCCCCGCCTTCGCGGGGGAACATGCTTTCTTCGTGTTATTGGGTCGGTAGCGCTTCCAGCACGGTGCGGATCGCATCCGGTAGGGCTACCGGGCGGCCGGTCTCCAGATCGACGTGCACGCTGACCATCGTAATCACCGTGTGCAACTCCCCGGTCTCTGCATGCGCGAGCTCGAACCGCTTCGTCAGGCTCGTCGTGCCGAGCTTCTCGATCCGCACGAACGCCTCGATCGTATCTCCCAGGCGGAACGGCTTTAGGTAGTCGATCTCCGTCCGCCGCACGTTGAACTCGGTGGTCGGCCAGACGTCCGGCAGGGCCTCCGCGATCCCGGTCCATTCCCAGAATTCGGTGACCGCGACGTCGGCATATTCGAGATAGCGCGAGTTGAAGACGATGCGCTGGCCGTCGATCTCGGCATAGCGCACGCGGAACCGCGTCGAGAAGGCGAAACCCGGCCGCACGTCAGAAGATCAGCTTCACGCCGACCAGCGCCAGCACGGTCGCGAGCACCGGGACCAGCACGCGGTCCGAGACGCGCGTCGCGATCAGGCTGCCGACGATGATGCCGGGGATCGAGCCGATCAGCAGCGACACGAGCAGGTCGACGTCGACCGAGCCGAGGATCCAGTGCCCGATCCCGCCGAGCAGTGTCAGCGGCACGGCGTGCGCGATGTCCGAGCCGACTAGCCGGTTGATCGGCAACGTCGGGTAGAGAATGAGGAGGGCAGTCATGCCCAGCGCACCGGCGCCGACCGAGGTCAGCGAGACGAGGACGCCGAGAACTGCGCCGAGCAGGATCGTCAGCATCGCCTGGCGCTCACCGCCGACCGTGCCGATGCGCGGGGTCAGCCACGCGACGATCTTGCCGCGGAAGAAGGTCGCGACCGCCGACAGGATCAGCGTCACGCCAAGCACGACAGTGATCGCGTGGCCCGTATCGGACGATTTCTCGCCGAGATGGTTGAGCACGAGCAACGTCGCGATCGCCGCGGGGACGCTGCCGGTCGCGAGCCGGCGCACGACCTGCCAGTCGACCGTGCCGCGCCAGCCATGCACCGTCGTCCCGACCGTCTTGGTCGCGGACGCGTAGAGCAGGTCGGTGCCGACCGCGGTGGCGGGGTGGAAGCCGAAGACGAGCACCAGCAGCGGCGTCATCAGCGACCCGCCGCCGACACCCGTCAGCCCGACGATGAGGCCGACGAGCACGCCGGCCACCGAATACAGCAGATTGATATCCACGCTGGCGAAGGTCAGCCAGCGCCACGCGCGGGCGTGTTGACGCCCATCGACTGGAGATATTTCTTCACGTTGCGCGCCGCTTGGCGGAGCCGCTGTTCGTTCTCGACCATCGCGATCCTCACATAGCCCTCGCCGTTTTCGCCGTAGCCAACCCCTGGGGCCACTGCGACGTGCGCGTGAGTCAGCAATTGTTTGGTGAACTCAAGGCTACCTAAATGCGCGAGCGCGGGTGGCAGCGGTGCCCAGGCGAACATGCTCGCGCGGGGGCTTGGGATATCCCAGCCGGCCCGGCCGAAGCTCTCGACCAGCACGTCGCGGCGCTTGTGATAGAGCTGGCGGTTGCGCTCGACGATGTCCTGGGGGCCGTTGAGCGCGGCGCAGGCGGCGGCCTGGATCGGTGTGAACGCGCCGTAATCGAGGTACGACTTCACGCGAGTCATCGCCGCGATCAACGTCTTGTTGCCGACCCCGAAGCCCATCCGCCAACCGGCCATCGAATAGGTCTTGCTGAGCGAGGTGAACTCGATCGCCACGTCCTTCGCGCCCGGTACCTGAAGGATCGAGGGGGTCGGCTTGCCGTCGAAATACAGCTCCGAATAGGCGAGGTCGGAGATCACCCACAGCTTGTGCTTCTTCGCGAATTCGACGACGCGCTCGTAAAAGGCGAGGTCGACGACTTCGGCGGTCGGATTCGACGGATAGCCCATCACTAGCACCGACGGCGCGGGGACGGTGAACGCCATCGCGCGCTCGAGGCTCTCGAAATACGCCTCGTCGGGCGTTGTCGGCACCGCGCGGATCGTCGCGCCGGCGATGATGAAGCCGAAGGTGTGGATCGGATAGGACGGGTTCGGCGCGAGCACGACGTCGCCGGGCGCGGTGATCGCGGTGGCCAGACTCGCAAGGCCTTCCTTCGAGCCCATCGTCACGACGACCTCGGTCTCGGGATCGACGTCGACCCCGAAGCGGCGGCCGTAATAGTTCGCCTGCGCTTTCCGGAGCCCGGGGATGCCCTTCGACTGCGAATAGCCGTGCGCGCTGGGCTTGCGCGCGACTTCGACGAGCTTCTCGATCACGTGCTCGGGCGGCGGCAGGTCGGGATTGCCCATGCCGAGATCGATGATGTCCTCCCCGCCCGCGCGCGCCGCCGCCCGCATCGCGTTCACTTCGGCGATGACATAGGGGGGTAAGCGTTTGATGCGGTAGAAGTCTTCGGACATGATCAGCCTCTAGCTGGAGGAGCGGATGCTGTACCGCAGGCGAGCGGGGGCGTCATCCAACTAAAGCTTGGAGGGCAGGACGGTTCGACTGTGGGGACTTCGCTGCGTTATCTGCGCTTCCGCCTAATTCGCCATCTTACCAACTCCGCCCCGCCAAAACTCCGTCACCCCAGCGAAAGCTGGGGTATTTCCGTTGGGGTCGCCCGCTTCGACAACAGGGATACCCCAGCTTTCGCTGGGGTGACGGATTGGGGGCCGGGGAACGGCGGCAGCGACCGTGTCGATCGTTTGTGCCTCATGCTTCCGCCGAGCCGGCGTCTGCGTTAAGCTCCCGAAAAAGCAGAGGATGCCATGGCCGATACTCCTCCCGACGCCTCCACGCCGACCCTCCCCGATCTCCAGCATTGGACGTGGGTGATGGGGCGTGCGCAGCAGATGATGATGGAGCAGGGGCTCGCGGCGATGCAGGCCAAGCCCGAGGGTATTCCCGCGATTCCAGGCTTCACCGACCCCGCGACGCTGGAACGCGCACGCGATTTCTGGGCCGAGAGCCTGACGCTGTGGCAGCGGTTTCTCGATCCGGCCAAGGCGCCCGAGGCCGCGCCGGTGACCGACAAGCGCTTCAAGGCGCCGCAGTGGCGCGAGCCGGTGTTCGACCTGATCCGGCAGAGCTATCAGCTGATCGGCGACCACATGCTGCGCGGCGTCGAGGCGGTGGACGGGCTCGACCCCAAGCAGAAGGAGCAGTTGCGGTTCGCGACCAAGGGGTTCGTCGATGCGATGAGCCCGACGAATTTCGCGCTGACCAACCCGCAGGTGATCGAGAAGACGATCGAAACGCGGGGCGAGAACCTGCTGAAAGGCCTGCAGAACATGATGGCGGATCTTGCCCGCGGGCAGGTGACGCATACGCCAGACGGCGCGTTCGAGCTCGGCCGCAACCTGGCGATGACGCCGGGCAAGGTAGTGAAACGCACACCGCTCTACGAACTGATCCAGTACAGTCCGACCACCGAGAGCGTGCTGGCGACGCCGCTCGTCATCTTTCCGCCGTGGATCAACCGGTTCTACATCCTCGACCTGACGCCCGAGAAGAGCTTCATCCGCTGGGCGGTCGAGCAGGGCATCACCGTGTGCATGGTGTCGTGGAAGTCGGCCGATTCGAGCATGAAGGACGTGGTCTGGGACGACTATGTCGGCGCGCAGGTCGAGGCGATCGACACGGTTCGCGCCGCGCTCGACGTGCCGGCGGTGCATACGATCGGGTACTGCGTGGCGGGGACGACGCTGGCCGCGACGCTGGCGCTGCTGGCGGCGCGGGGTGAGGCGGCGAAGGTGGCTAGCGCGACGTTCTTCACCGCGCAGGTCGATTTCGCGCAGGCTGGCGAGCTGCAGCATTTCATCGACGACGAGCAGTTGAAGATGGTCGCGTCGCTGTCGCCCGAGGGGTTCCTCGACGGGCGCTACATGGCGACGACGTTCAACCTGTTGCGCGGGCGCGACCTGATCTGGAACTACGTCACGCAGAATTACCTGCTGGGGCAGGACTACGTGCCGTTCGACCTGCTCCACTGGAACGGCGACACCACCAACCTGCCCGCGAAATGGCATCTGAGCTATCTGACCGACCTGTACCGCGACAATCTGCTGGTGACGGGCACGATGACGGTGGACGGTACGCCGATCGACCTGACCAAGGTCTCGACGCCGAGCTATGTCCAGGCGGGGCGCGAGGATCATATCGCGCCGGCCGAAAGCGTCTGGAAACTCACGCAATTGTTCGCCGGGCCCCTGAAGTTCGTGCTCGCGGGCTCGGGGCATATCGCGGGCGTGGTCAATCCGCCGGCTGCGGGGAAATATCAATACTGGACCAATCCGGGGGCGCACACGACGCTCGCCGACTTCGTTGCCGGTGCGACCGAGACGAAGGGCAGCTGGTGGCCGGATTGGGTCGAATGGTTGCGCGCGCTTGGTGCCGAGACGGTGGCCGCGGACGGTGCGCGGCTGCCGGGCGAGGGGACGCTCGAAGCGATCGGCGACGCGCCCGGCAAGTATGTGAAAAGCAGGTAGCGCTACCTTACGTGAACGTCATGGTGCGCTGCACAATTAAATTGTGCGCTGCGAAAATTCGTGTATGAAGACCGCGACATAACTCCGAAGAGAGGTGCGTGGATGGTGGATATCGTGAAACGGACGGCCAAGGTCGGTTCGAAGCTTGCCGCCGCTGCGAAGCCGGTCGCTGCCGTCAAGGCCGCGACTGCTAAAGCCTCCGCCCGGACTGTCGCCAAGCCGGCGAAACCGGCACCCGAGCCGATCGCCAAGACGCCGGCACCTCAACCTCTCGCGGCTGCTTTTGTATCGCCGCACACGGACATTCCCGCCCCGATTCAGGCCGCCGCGCCGTTGGGGATCCCTGCTAGCGAAACAAAGGACGCCACGATGGACACGATCCAGAGCATCACCGAGAAGACCAAGGCCCTCTTCAGCGGCGCGAACACCGCCGAATTCAACGAGCAGGCCAAGGGCGCGATGGAGAAGTCGGCGAAGATGGCGGAAGATTTCGTCGCATTCGGCAAGGGCAACATCGAGGCGCTCGTCGAGTCGTCGAAGATCGCCGCGAAGAACGTCGAGGCGCTCGGCCAGGAAGCGGCCGACTACGCCAAGACCTCGTTCGAGAGCGCTACCGAAGCCGCCAAGACGCTCGCCGCCGCCAAGTCGCCGACCGAGTTCATGAAGCTCCAGGGCGATTATGCGCGCACCGCGTTCGACACGATGATCGCCGAGGGCTCGCGCTCGACCGAGCGGATGCTCAAGATGTTCGGTGAGTTCGCACAGCCGATCTCGAACCGCGTTGCGGTCGCGACCGACAAGATGAAGATCTCGGCCTAAGTCGACAGCGCGCCGCCTTCGGGCAGTGCGTTACGAAAGGGGCGGCCGTCGTGCGACGGTCGCCCCTTTTGCGTTTGCGGTTTTCGCGTGAGGTTTGCGGGCGCCCCCTTGCTCTTGCCCCCCGGCATGCCATATTTTGGCAGCATGCTTTTGACCCCTGAAATGACGACTCCCCAGCGGACGGGCGAGCAGATGGCCGAGCGCCGCGACGATGGTGGTGAGGACGGTAACGTCGGCACCGGCGCCGGCATCGCGACCAAGACGCGCGCGAAGACCAAACAGCCGACGCCGTACCGCGTGCTGATGCTCAACGACGATTATACGCCGATGGAATTCGTCGTGCTGTGTCTCCAGCGCTTCTTCCGCATGGACATGGAGGCCGCGACTCGCGTGATGCTCCACGTCCACCAGAAGGGCGTCGGGGTGTGTGGTACGTTCAGCTACGAGGTGGCGGAGACGAAGGTGAGCCAGGTGATGGATTTCGCCAAGCAGAACCAGCACCCGCTACAGTGCACGCTCGAGAAGGCTTGAGCTAACCGTCTGCTGATCCTCCCCCGCCAGGGGGAGGTGGCACCGAAGGTGACGGAGGGGGAGGCACGCGCCACCCGACGTTCCTCATCCGCCCCCTCCGTCTGGCAAGAGCCAGCCACCTCCCCCTTGCGGGGGAGGATTGAGAGTTACCGCGCCGGTGGCAACCAGCGGAGGTCAAGCCCTTCGAACCGGTCGATGTAATTTGCCGCCTGCGCGAGTTGCACCTCGTTGAGCAGCGTAACCCGGCCCGTCTCGCGGCGGATCAGGCCATCCTCTTCCAACTGCCGCAGCATCCGGTTGACGTGGACCGCGGTGAGGCCGGTGGCGTCGCCGATCTCCTCCTGCGTCAGGCCGAGCGTGAAGCTGTTGCCCATCGCACGGTCGCGCATCCGCATCCGATTGCGCATCTCGAGCAGCAACGCCGCGATCCGCGCCTTCGCCGAGGTGCGACCGAGTGCGGCGAGCCGGTCGGTCAGCGCGACCTTCTCCATCTGGTTCATCACCATGATCAGCGCCGACAGTCGCGGATGATCGGTGACGAGCCCGGTCATCGCCGAGCGATCGAACGAGCACACCGTGCAGTCGGTCAGCGCGACCACCGTCTCGGGCGAATCGCGGTAGACCAGCGCCGAGACCGCCAGCATGTCGCCGGCATATAGAAAGCGCAAAATCTGGCGGCTGCCGTCGTCGAGCAGCACATAGCTCATCGCCATGCCACGTTGCAGGATGAAGAGTTCGGCCTGCGGATCATTCTCGCGCACGAGGACGGCACCGCGACGCAAGTCCCGCGGGCGCTCCTCCAACCGCGCTAACGCAGCCTTTTCGTTCATCGACAGGTCGATGAGATCGCCGACGCGGTCGGCGAAGCAGCTGTCCGGCACTCTGTAATGGTCCCCAATGTTCAAGAACCACAGAGCAAAGCTAGGATTTCCGCGCATTAAAGTCGATCAAGCGGGGGGTGTTAGCGCTACGGGGGACGCGCACCGATCCCAGCGCGGGACTTATCCCCGGGCAACGTCCGCCTGTCGCCCGATCGATGCGCGGCCCTTGCGCAGAACGCCAGCCGCGATAGACACCCGGGATGGACCGTATTCTCATTCGCGGCGGCAATCGCCTGTCCGGGCGCTTGCCCATCTCCGGCGCGAAGAACGCCGCGCTCACGCTGATGCCGTGCGCGCTGCTGACCGAAGAGCCGCTGACGCTGCGCAATCTGCCGCGACTGGCGGATGTCGACGGCTTTGGCCATCTGCTCAACCAGCTTGGCGCGTCGACAGCGATCCAGGGCACGCGGCCCGAGGATTTCGGCCGGGTGATGACGATCCGCGCGGGTAACCTCACCTCGACCGAGGCGCCCTACGACATCGTACGCAAGATGCGCGCCTCGATCCTGGTGCTCGGGCCGCTGCTCGGGCGCGGCGGCGAGGCGACGGTGTCGCTGCCGGGCGGCTGCGCGATCGGCAATCGCCCGATCGATCTCCACCTGCGCGCTCTGGAAGCGATCGGTGCCGAACTTGAGATGGCCGCGGGCTATGTGAAGGCGATCGCGCCGGGTGGACGCCTGCCGGGCGGCCGCTTCCGCTTCCCGATCGTGTCCGTGGGTGCGACCGAGAACGTCGTGATGGCGGCGGTGCTCGCCAAGGGTACCTCGGTGATCGAGAACGCCGCGCGCGAGCCGGAGATCGTCGATCTGTGCAACTGTCTCGTCGCGATGGGCGCGTCGATCGACGGGATCGGCACCGAGACGCTGACGATCGAAGGCCGCGACCGGCTGCACGGCGCGACCTATGCGGTGATGCCCGACCGGATCGAGGCGGGCAGCTATGCGTGCGCGGCGGCGATCACCGGCGGCGACCTGGAGCTGGTCGGCGTGTCGATCCCGGACATGGGCGCGACGATCGATGCGCTGGTCGAAGCGGGCGTGTCGGTGACGCCGACCAAGGACGGCGTGCGCGTGGCCTCGGACGGCAAGCTGCAACCCCTGACGCTCTCGACCGCGCCCTACCCCGGGTTCGCGACCGACATGCAGGCCCAATTTATGGCAATGCTTTGCATGGCCGACGGCGCCAGCATGCTGACCGAAACGATCTTCGAGAACCGCTACATGCACGTGCCCGAACTGGCACGGATGGGCGCGGACATCCAAGTCCACGGCCGCACCGCGATGGTCCGCGGCGTCGACAAGCTGGTCGGGGCGCAGGTTATGGCGACCGACCTGCGGGCTTCGATGAGCTTGATCCTGGCCGGGTTGGCGGCGGATGGCGAGACGTCTGTGGGACGGGTGTATCACTTGGATCGCGGGTATGAGCGGCTTGAGGAGAAGCTGAGCGCGGTGGGTGCGGATATCGAGCGTGCTAGCGACGGGTGAGGGTTTGCCGTCCTAGTTTGAGCCGGGGTAGCCCTCTCCCCTTCGGGAAGAGGGTTGGGTGAGGGGCAGCCAAGCAATGCTGCGCCTGGAACTGCCCCTCACCCCGACCCTCTCCCCGGAGGGGAGGGAGTAGAGTGCCGGGCGTTTGGCGGTGGCATGCTTGTTCGTCGGGGACGCTGCGGGTTCGGTCTAAGCAGGGCTACACTCCCCAGTTCCCCCGCGAAGGCGGGGGCCCAGGATCAGGCAATGCTGTCCTCGGTAATCCGGCAGACATCTACTCAGCGCCGCCGGCAAAGCCGCCGTCGGACGGGTTCGGCTAGCCGACCCGCCGGCCGTGCCGGGCGCTGCCCGCTTCGCTTTGCTCGCGGTCAACGGCGCGGGCGTTGCCGCACCTGCGCCCGTCAGTACATGTGCTGCCCGCCATTGATGCTCAACGTCGACCCGGTAACGAACCCGCCCTCCTCCGAGCACAGGAACGCCACGCCGCGCGCGATCTCGGTGGCCTGGCCTAGGCGTCCGACCGGGATTTTCGCGACGATCTTCTCCAGCACGTCGGCCGGCACCGCCGCCACCATGTCCGTATCGATATACCCGGGTGCGATCGCGTTGACCGTCACGCCCGCGCGCGCACCCTCTTGCGCCAAGGCTTTCGTGAAGCCGTGGATGCCGGACTTGGCCGCAGCATAGTTCACCTGGCCGTACTGACCGGCTTGGCCGTTGATCGAGCCGATGTTGACGATCCGCCCCCATTTGCGTGTGCGCATGCCGGGGAAGACGGCTTTGGCCATGTTGAAACAACCGCCAAGATTGGTGTCCATCACCTCTTTCCAATCCTGGTACGTCATCTTCAGGATGGTGCCATCGCGGGTGATGCCGGCGTTGTTCACGACGATGTCCACGTCGCCCAGATCGGCGGCGACCTGCGCGCAGCCGGCCTGGCACGCATCATAGTCGGCGACGTCCCACTTGTACGCCTTGATCCCGGTGCGCTCAGTGAATTCGCGCGCGCGGTCGTCGTTGCCGGCATAGGTGGCCGCTACAGTCAGGCCCATGTCCTGTAGCGCGAGACTGATCGCTTCGCCGATTCCGCGCGTACCACCGGTTACAATTGCGACGCGTGCCATCAGTCTCTCTCCTCAGTGTTTTGCCAAAGGCTAGCCAGCCCGCACCCATCCTTCAAGCTCGCGTGCCAAAATGCTGCGCAACATTTCCACGCCGACCGGGCTGTCGTTGAGGCAGGGGAGATAGGCGAAGTGCGTCCCGCCAGCCTCTTCGAAGCTCTCGCGCCCGCGGATCGACAGTTCCTCCAGCGTCTCCAGGCAATCGGCGGAGAAGCCCGGCGCGAAGATCGCGACCTTGGTCTTGCCCGCCTTCGCCAATTCGACGAGCGTCTCGTCGGTCGCCGGCCCCAGCCACTTCTGCGGCCCGAACCGCGACTGGAACGCGATCGTCAACTCGCGCCCCATGCGCTCGCAGAGCAGTCGCGCGGTCTTCTGGCAGTGGCAGTGATACGGATCGCCCTGCTGCAACGTCCGCTTCGGCATCCCGTGGAAGCTGGCCACGATCGCGTCCGGCGTGAAATCGAGCGCGGAGAGCCCTTCTTCGAGCGAGTCCTTCAGCGCGTCGATATAGAGCGTGTCGTCGTAATAAGGCGGCAGCGTACGGATCGCTGGCTGCCAACGAAGCCCGGCGAGGTGCTTGAACGCCTTGTCGTTCGCGGTCGCGGTCGTTGCTGCGCAATATTGCGGGTAGAGCGGCGCGAGCAGGATGCGTTCGCAGCCCGCCGCCTTCATCGCGGTCAGCCGGTCCGAAATCGACGGATTGCCGTAGCGCATCGCCCAGTCGACGAGTACTTCCGGCCCGAACGCATCCTTCAGCGCAGCCGCCTGCAACCGCGTGATCGCGGCAAGCGGCGAGCCGTCCTCGCGCCAGACCTGCGAATAGGCATGCGCGGACTTTTTCGGCCGCGTGTTGAGGATGATGCCGCGAAGGATCGGCTGCCATGCGATCTGCGGGATCTCGACGACACGCGAATCGGACAGGAACTCGCCGAGATAGCGCTTCACCGATTTCGCATCGGGGCCATCGGGGGTGCCGAGGTTCATCAGCAGCACGCCGATCTTGGGTTTCGGAATCGGCGGGTGATCGGGGGGCAGGGTCATGGCGCTGGTCTTAAAGGCAAATTGCGGATGCGGAAGCCCGTTGACGCATAGAGCGCGTTGGCGATCGCGGGCGCGACTGCGGGGACGCCGAGTTCGCCGACGCCGCCGGGCGCTTCGTCGCTGCGGATGACCTCGATGGTGATGTCGGGCGTGTCGGCGAGGCGGGGCAGGCCGATCGTGTCGAACCCGCGCGTGTCGGCGAGGCCGCGGGTGAAACCGGTCGATGCGCCGAGCGCGGCGGCCATACCGAAGATCAGCCCGCCCTCGATCTGCTGGCGAACGATGTCGGGATTGATCTGCGCACCGCAATCGACCGCGGCGACGAGGCGGTCGACCACCGCGCGCTGGTCGGAGCCCATACGCGCCTCCGCCATGACGGCGATGTAGCTGCCGCGGAAGGCGTGGGCGGCGATGCCCTGGCCGCTGCCGGCGACGCCGCCGTCCCAGCCGCCGAGCGCTGCGGCGGTCGAGAGACAGCGCGCGAGTCGCGGTTCGCCGCCGAGCATGGCGATGCGGAACGACATCGGTTCGGACTGCGCGGTGCGCGCGAGTTCGTCGAGGAAGCATTCGGTGAAGAACGCGGTGTAGCCATGCGCGCCGCCGCGGAGGTGGCCGGTAGGGATGCCGATTTCGGCGGGGTGGTGCTCGATCGCATAGGCGGGGATGCGATAGACGGGCGTGGCCCCTGCCACGGCGTAGCGATCGCCTTTGACGCCGATCAGCGCGGCTTCGGTCGCGAGGCCCGGCATCATCCGGCGTGCCGTCTCGGCGCCGGTCGAGGGGGCTGCGATGTTCGCGCTCCAGCCCATGATCGCGCCGTTGGGGGCGAGCCGTGCGGCCATCTTCGCGACGGCGGGTGGGCGGTAGTGATCGTGGAGCGAATCCTCGCCGCGCGACCAGACGAGGCTGACCGGGCGTCTTAGCTTTACCGCGAGCACGGCGGCCTGTTCGGCGACGTCGTGCTCGATCGCGGCGCCGAACGATCCGCCGATCAGCATCGGATGGACGACGACGGCGTCTTCGCTGATGTTCGCTGCGCGCGCTGCAGCCGATCGGGCGAGCCCCGGCGCTTGCGTTGCGAGCCAGAGTTCGAGGCGGCCGTTGGAGAAGGAGGCGGTCGCGCTGCGGGTCTCGATCGCTGCGTGCAGGCCGAGGCCAGCGCGGTAGGTTGCGGTAACGAGCTTGGCGCCTTGGAAGGTCGTGGCGACATCCCCCGCGGACGCCATCTGCGTGCCGGGACGGGATAGTGCGGCGCCGAGTGCTGCGTCGATCGACCTGGTATCGGGGAGGGGGGCGTCGTTCTCGAATCGCGGGGCGAGGGCGTCGAGCGCCTTTTGTGCGGCCCATCCTGTCGTAGCCACGGCCGCCACCCAGCGCGGGTTCTCGACCACCGACAGCACGCCGCGGATGCGGTCGGCGGCGGCGCGGTCGACCCTTGTCAGGCGACCGCCGACCGGGCCCTGACGGATCGCGGCGTGGACCATGTCGGCGAGGCGGACATCGCTCGCGAAATTGGCCGAGCCGTCGACTTTCGACGGGGTGTCGAGGCGGGGGACGGATTTGCCGACCAGCTTGCCCGCGCCCTGGATGCCGAGCGGAAGGGGATCGGGAAGGGTGAACTTCGCGGCCTCCTCGGCGAGTTCGGCGAAGCGGATGCGCTTGGTTTGGTAGGT
Organism: Sphingomonas sp. CFBP 13728; assembly: GCF_014841895.1. Lineage (NCBI taxonomy): Bacteria > Pseudomonadati > Pseudomonadota > Alphaproteobacteria > Sphingomonadales > Sphingomonadaceae > Sphingomonas > Sphingomonas sp. CFBP 13728. The sequence goes on from NZ_JACYUS010000002.1 coordinate 707,811, forward strand.
GCAGAAGCCGGCGTCGACATTGACCTGGGTCCAGTCGGCGTCCCAGCGCTTGGCCGCCGCCATGCAGAGCAGCGCGCGGGCGCCTGCGCCAGCCTGGCGGCAGGCTTGCTCGAACATCCGGATCGAGCTCGATCCGCCGGTGAGCATCGGTGGTTGCGGGGTACCGGCTGCGAGGCGGTCGAACAGGCCTTCGAACAGGTTGTGCGTGCCGATCGGGTTGGCGTAGAGCGGGTTGAGGGGGGCGGGCTCGACGCCGATCGTGCGCCAGTCCGCGCCAAGCTCGTCCGCGACGATCTGGGGGAGGGTCGTGTAGACGCCCTGGCCGTGTTCGACCTGTGGGACGGCGACGGTGACGTGGCCGTCGGTGCCGATCTTGAGCCACGCGCCGAATGGGGTCTCGCCGGGGTTGGCGACGAGGTTTGGGGCGTAGCTGCGCGGCCAGAGACCCCAGGCGACGACAAGGCCGATCCCTGCGCCGCCGCCGACTAAAATCTCACGCCTGCTAATCATGGGGGCGCTCTAATCCTTCTCCCCCACGGGGAGAAGGTGGCGCGGTAGCGTCGGATGAGGGGGAGTGGGTCTCCGGGGCCGTGCCGGGAGCCTCATCGCCCCTCTCCCTTCCGTCGCCAAGTGGCTCCTCCCTCCCTCTCCCCGGAGGGGCGAGGGATATTAGGCCAGCGCTCTATACGTGGCTTTCAGCGACACCTTGTCGATCTTCTCCGTCCCCAGTCTCGGCAACGGTTCCTCCGAAATCCAGATCCGCTGCGGTATCTTGAACGCGGCGATGTGCTGGTGGAGGAACGCGGTCAGGTCGTCCGCGGTCAGCGTCTCGCCGTCCTGTGGCACGACCACCGCACCGGGGACCTCGCCGAAGCGTTCGTCCGCCAGCCCGAACACCGCGGCCTCCGCCACCGCCGGATGTTCGTACAGTGCGGCCTCGACCTCCTGGCACGAGATGTTCTCACCGCCGCGGATGATGATGTCTTTCTTGCGATCGACGATGAACAGATAGCCGTCCTCGTCGAGGTAACCGATATCGCCGGTACGGAAATAGCCGTCCGACGTGAACGCCGCGGCGGTCGCATCCGGACGGTTCCAATATTCCTTGAAGTTGCAGATCGTGCGGATGCAGACCTCGCCGCGCTGACCCTGGTCGACCGGGTGACCGGCATCGTCGAGGATCGAGAGATCGACCAACGGCGCGCCGGGGCGGCCGGCCGAATTGGGTTTGGCGAGGTAGTTGGTTCGCCAGTTGCCGGTGCCGACCGCGTTGGTCTCGGTCAGGCCGTAGCCGATCAGCGGTGCGCTTCCCCCCATTTCCTCGTCGATGCGGCGGACGTGATCGATCGGGCGGGGTGCGCCCCCCGCGGCGAAATCGGTGACGGTCGACAGGTCGTACTTCGCGCGATCGGGGTGGTTGAGGATCTCGAAGCTCATCAAGGGCACACCGACGAAATAGGTGACGCCTTCCGCTTCGATCAGCCGCATTGCCTCGCCTGCATCCCATTTCGGCATCAGCACGAGTTTGCGCCCCATCGCGAAGCTCTGGAGGAAGACCGGCACTTCCCCGGTGATGTGGAACAGCGGGATCGTCAGCAGCGCGACCGGCTGGCCGACCGGCGGATTGCCTTGCGCGGTGGCGATGCCGACCATCATCATGACCTGGCCGAGATAGTTGAAGATGCCCTGCACGACCGCACGGTGTTCGGAGAGCGCACCCTTCGATTGGCCGGTCGAACCCGATGTGAACAGGATCGTCGCATGATCCTCCGGTCCGAGCAGCGGGAGGTCGGCGGTGTGATCGTCCTTTGCGAACACGGCTCCAAGCGCGGCGTCGAGTTCGCGCGAATCGTCGATCTCGACCACCGGCGCGCGTAGGCCCCCGATCTGCGCCAAGCGCTTCACGCGCGGCGGATCGGCGAACACGAGTGCGCAATCGACCTCGCCGATCGCTGTCTCCAGTTCCTCCGACTGCCACCAGCCGTTGAGCAGGGTCGCGACGCCGCCGGCCATGATGATGCCCATGTAGAGGACGACCCACGACGGCGAGTTGCGCATCGCAATGCCGATGCGGTCGCCCTTGGCGAGACCGTAGCCGCCGATGAGGGCGCGGGCGGTGCGCTCGGCGGCGGCGTAGACCTCGCCGAAGGTCAGCCGTTCGGCGCCGGAGACGAGGAAGACGGCGTCGCGGTGCTCGTTGGCGTAGTGCGCGAAATAATAGCTGAGCGCGGGCGGGGCGGCGGCGATCGTCGGCAGCGTGACGCCGAACCGCTCGACCGATCCGAGCGCCAGCATGCCGTCAGGCACGGTCAGCGCGGCCATCGTCGAATCCATAGCTAGGTCTAGCTCGGTCCGCATATCGCTCTCCTACTTGGTCTTATCGTTATCGGCCTTTATGCAGGGGCGAACGCGTGGGGAAAAGCCTTTGATCCTGTCGACCATCACCGCCGCTGCGGGTGCCGTAGCGCCTGCCGTCGGCAGTCACATCCGCTTCGAGGATTTGGGGCTCCACCCCGACGTCTTCTCGATCGGGTTCTTCACGCTGCGTTGGTACAGCCTTGCCTATATCGGCGGGATCCTGCTCGGCTGGTGGTATCTGCTGAAGCTGCTTGCCCAGCCCGGCGCACCGATGGCGCGGCGGCATGCCGACGACCTGGTGTTCTACGCGACGCTCGGCATCATCCTCGGCGGGCGGCTCGGCTATGTAATCTTCTACGCGCCGGAGATGTTCCTGCATCCGCTGCGTATCTTCCGGCTGTGGGACGGCGGCATGTCGTTCCACGGCGGGGTGATCGGCACGTCGATCGGGCTGATCCTGTTTGCGCGGAAGCACCAGCTCAACTGGTTGCGCGTACACGATTATATCGCGTGCTGCGTACCGTTCGGGCTGTTCTTCGGACGGCTGGCGAACTTCGTGAATGGCGAGCTCTGGGGCAAGCCGACCGACGTCGCGTGGGGGATCATCTTCGAGCGCACCGTGCCGTTCGGGATGGTCGAGCCGGCGCGGCACCCGAGCCAGCTGTACGAGGCGGGGCTGGAGGGGATCCTCCTGTTCGCGCTGCTGTGGTTCGCGTTCTGGAAGACCAAGGCGCGGTATGACCCGGGCAAGCTCGTCGGGTTGTTCGTGCTGGGGTACGGGATCGCGCGGTTTACCGTCGAGTTCTTCCGCGAGCCAGATTCGCAGCTGCGGGCGTTTGCCGAGCATACCGGGCTGCACATGGGGCAGTGGCTGTGCGTGCCGATGATCGTCGGTGGCGCGTATCTGGTTGCTACGTCTGCGAAGCGGCGCGTGCGGGTGGAGTCGATCGCGGGGACGGCAAGCGTCGCCTGACCCTTCCTTCGAATAGAAGCACCACCCCGGCGGAGGCCGGGGCCCAAGTGGAACGTCCATAGTGACATGCGTTGCGCGTCGTTACATCGACCTTCCCAATTGGGCCCCGGCCTCCGCCGGGGTGGTAAAGAGTTTTAGATGATGGACACCGCCCTCCCCGAACGCCTCGCCCGCGCGATCGCGCTCGCGGGTCCTATCCCGGTCGCGCAGTATATGGCGGCGGCGAACGCCCACTATTATGCGACGCGGGATCCATTGGGGGCGGGGGGCGACTTCACCACCGCGCCCGAGATCAGCCAGATGTTCGGCGAGCTTATCGGGCTGTGGTGTGCCGATCTTTGGGACCGCGCTGGCCGCCCGGATGTGGCGTGGGTCGAGCTCGGGCCGGGTCGCGGGACTCTGGCCGCCGATGCCGCGCGGGCGATGGCGAAGGCGGGGCTGGAGCCGGCGGTGCATTTCGTCGAGACCAGCCCGGCGCTGCGTGCCGCGCAGGCCGAGCGGGTGCCCGCTGCCACGTGGCACGATGCCATCGACACGCTGCCGACCGATCGTCCGCTGATCGTCGTCGCCAATGAGTTCTTCGATGCGCTGCCGATCCGGCAGTTGGTGAAGCGCGAGCAGTGGCACGAACGCCTGGTCGCGGCGCAGGACCTGCTGTTCCTGCCGATCGCCGGGAAGCCGCTCCCGGATGCGGTCATCCCTGAGCCGTTCCGCGACGCGCCCGCAGGCTCGATCCTCGAAACCTCGCCTGCCGCCGTGAGCATCATCCGCGGTCTCGCCAAGCGGATCGCCGCGCAGGGTGGTGCGCTGATCGCGGTCGACTATGGCTATGAGGGGCCGGCACTCGGCGACACGTTGCAGGCGGTGCGCGGGCATGCGTTCGCCAATCCTTTCGAAGCGCCCGGCGAGCATGACCTGACCGCGCATGTCGACTTCACCACGCTGGCCGCCGCGGCACAGGCCGAGGGCGCGGTGGCGTGGGGACCGGTGACGCAGCGCGACCTGCTCGGTGCGCTCGGGATCGATTCGCGGACGTCGGCACTCGCCAAGGCGTCGCCTGCGCGGGCGGAAGCATTGGCGGCGGATCGGAGGAGGTTGATGGACGATATGGGTACGCTTTTCAAAGCGCTGGCGATCACCGCGCCGACTTGGCCGACCCCGGCGGCGTTTGCATGATCGCCTATCGCGATGCCGTGCCCGCTGATGGCGCAGAACTCGCCGCGATGGCGAAGCGGTCGTTTACCGACACGTTCGGTACGCTGTACCGGCCTGAAAACCTTGCCGCCTTCCTCGACCAGACGTTCGGTGAGACGGGGTTGCCGGCGCAACTGTCCGATCCTGCCTTCACGGTGCGTGTCGCGGTGAACGAGGCCGGTGAGATCGTAGGGTTTGCGAAGATCGGCCCGGTGGCGTTTCCAGGCGACTGGCCGGCGACGGCGATCGAGCTTCACCAGCTTTACGTGCGGGGCGACCAGCATGGTGCGGGTGTCGGCCCTGAGTTGATGGACTGGGCGATCGATGTTGCGCGCGCCGATGGGCGGACGGAAATGATTCTGAGCGTGTATGTGGATAACCACCGGGCGCACCGGTTCTATCAGCGCTACGGCTTCGTCGAGATCGGGCGGTATGTGTTCATGGTTGGGGAGCAGCCTGATGATGACCGGATCATGCGGCTCGTGTTGTGATGGTCGATAGTGCATCGAATCGGTACCACCCCGGCGAAGGCCGGGGCCCAATTGGAAAGGTCGCAGTAACGATGCGCAGTCCCCTGTCGGCAACGTCCCCCAATTGGGCCCCGGCCTTCGCCGGGGTGGAGCTATCGGAGGGGCGGTCGCTATGACCATCGAAGCGATCCGCGCGAAAGCACTTGGTGACATCCCGCATGGCTTTTTCGGCCGGCGTGGCGGCGTCTCGACCGGGGCGTATGCGAGCCTCAACGTTGGCATCGGGTCTGACGACGACCCCGCCGCCATCGCTGAGAACCGCCGCCGCGCCACCGAAGCCGTTCTACCCGGTGCGACACTCGTCGGTCTGTACCAGGTCCATTCCGCCGACGCGGTGACCGTGATCGAGCCGTTCGACGACGCGATCCGTCCGCATGCCGATGCGCTGGTCACCAACCGTCCCGGCCTCGCGCTGGGCATCCTCACCGCGGACTGCGCACCCGTCTTGTTCGCCGACGCGCACGCCGGCGTCATTGCGGCAGCCCATGCCGGCTGGAAGGGCGCGCTGGGGGGCGTCACGGATGCAACGATCCTCGCGATGGAGGCGATCGGTGCGCACCGCGACCGAATCGTCGTCGCCGTCGGGCCGTGCATTGCGCGCGCCAGCTATGAGGTCGACGACGGCTTCATCCGGCGGTTCTGCGAGGCGGATCCGGAGAACGAGCGCTTCTTCGCGGACGGTCGCGCCGTCGAGAACAGGGGCGATCGTTACCAGTTCGACCTGGAGGCCTATGTCGTTAGCCGGCTCGCGGTCGCCGGGATCGGCCGGATCGAGGCACTCGGGCTCGACACGTACACCGACGACGATCGCTTCTTCAGCTATCGGCGCGCGACCCATCGCGGCGAGCCCTCCTATGGGCGTCAGATCAGCATCATCGGCCTGTAACGGCTCCCAAAGCCCTTGCCGGTCGTTTAGGCTCCGCACATCGGCTCGCACAAGACGGGCCACGCAGGAGCATATTGATGTCCGATACCCCCGAAAACGCCGGCGCAGTCCCCGCCGAAACCGAAGCGGACCTGACCGGCGTAGCGGCACGCGTCGCGCCGAAGCCCGAGGTCGAGAAGATCGGCGGGCGCAAGCTGAAGCCGTCGACCTTGATGATGGGGCACGGTTACGATCCCGCGCTGTCGGAAGGCTCGCTGAAGCCGCCGATCTTCCTCACCTCGACCTTCGTGTTTCCCAACGCGGCGGCGGGCAAGCGCCACTTCGAAGGCGTTACGGGCAAGCGTCCGGGCGGGGCCGAGGGGCTCGTCTATTCGCGCTTCAACGGCCCAAACCAGGAGATCCTTGAGGATCGCCTCGGCGTGTGGGAAGAGGCGGAGGACGCACTCGCCTTCTCGTCGGGCATGTCGGCGATCGCGACGCTGTTCCTGGCGATGGTCAAGCCGGGCGACACGATCGTCCATTCGGGACCTTTGTATGCGGCGACCGAGACGCTGATCGGCCGCGTGCTCGGCAAGTTCGGGGTCAAGTGGCTCGACTTTCCGGCGGGTGCGACTCGTGAAGAGATCGATGCGGTGATGACCGAGGCGGCGACCGGCAACGTCGCTTTGATCTATCTGGAAAGCCCGGCGAACCCGACCAACGCGCTGGTCGACGTCGAGGCGGTCGCGGCCAGCCGTGACGCGATCTTCCAGGGCGAGAAGCCGCCGATCGCGATCGACAACACGTTCCTCGGGCCGCTGTGGTTCCAGCCGCTCAAGCATGGCGCGGATATCGTCGTCTACTCGCTGACCAAATATGTCGGCGGGCATTCGGATCTGGTCGCGGGCGGCGTGCTGGGCTCGAAGGAGCACATCAACACGATCCGGACGATGCGGAACACGATCGGGACGATCACCGATCCGAATACGGCGTGGATGCTGTTGCGATCGCTGGAGACTCTCGAACTGCGGATGAGTCGCGCGGGCGAGAATGCCGCGAAGGTCTGCGCTTTTCTCCGCCACCATCCGAAGGTGGAGCGGGTCGCGTATCTGGGCTTCCTTGAGGACGAGCCGGGTATGGAGCGGCAGGCGGATATCTATCGTCGCCATTGCACCGGTGGGGGCTCGACCTTCTCGCTGTATCTCAAGGGTGGCGAGCGCGAGAGCTTCGCGTTCCTCGATGCGCTGAAGATCGCCAAGCTGGCGGTGTCGCTGGGGGGGACCGAGACGTTGGCTAGCCATCCTGCGGGGATGACGCATCTGTCGGTGCCGGATGCGCGGAAGCAGGCGCTGGGGATCACGGACAACCTGGTGCGGATCTCGATCGGGGTAGAGGATCCGGACGATCTGATCGCCGATTTCGAGCAGGCGCTGGAAACGATCTGAGCAATGCTCTCCCGCGAATGCGGGAGTCCGGGGACGCGACGCTGCACGCGCGACCCTGGGCTCCTGTTTTCGCAGGAGAACGTCTAGCTCTCACAACTGCAAGCCGGTACCATGTGAGAATGCCGACCTTCACCCCCATCCCGCAGCACGAGTTCGTCGCTGCCGTGCACATCCTCGCCGCCAAGCTGGTCGAGGATACCGAGTGGAAACCCGATTTCATCATCGGCATCGGTCGCGGTGGGCTGGTGCCGGCGGTATTCCTCAGCCACGCGATCGGCCTGCCGACGCTGTCGGTCGATTATTCGAGCCAGGTGAAGGACTTCGCCGACGAACCGTTGGTGAAGCTCGCCGCGCGGACGCGGGAGGGCGAGCGGCTGCTGTTCGTCGACGATATCAATGATTCGGGGCGGACCATCACGCATCTGCGGGGTGCGCTGGCGGCGGCGGGTGCTGTCGCGGGATCGGTGCGGTTTGCGATGCTGATCGACAACGTCAGTTCGGCCGAGCGGATCGAGTATTGTGCGCGGACGATCGACCGGGCGGTGACGAAGGACTGGTTCGTGTTTCCTTGGGAGGCGGTCGCGCCGGCGGCTGCGATTGCCGAGGATGCGGCCGAAGTGCCTGAGCGCATCGCTTAGGCGGCAAACGAACAAAGGGCCGGCTCCCGTACGGGAAGCCGGCCCTCGCCCTCGATACGCTACGCGAGGGAACTGGGAAACTGGTTGGGTGGCTCAAACGCGCGCGACGTCGGCAAAGCCGTCGTCGGTCGGGTCAGGCTGAGCCTGCCCGCCGTCCGTGCCGGCGGTTGCTCGCTTTCGCGAGCACCGGCCCGGGCTTTGCCGGGCCTAGCGCCGGCAGTACCCCGGATTATCCGACTTATCGATCGCGTTGCCGGCCAGGCCGCCACCGGCTGCACCGAGGACTGCGCCTAGCGTCCGGTCACCACGACCGGCGATGGTGTGACCGAGCAGGCCGCCGGCGAGTGCGCCGATGATCGTGCCGCCGGTGTTGTCGCACCCGCGACGGCTGCGTGCGTTGTAGCGGCGGTCGTTGCCGCGATACTCGCGGTAACCCCGGTCGTCGCCGCGATAGCCACGATCGTAGCCACCGTCGCGGTAGCCGCCACCCTGATAGCCATCGTAGCCACGCTCGTAGCGCGAGCCCCAGCGCTGTGCATCGGCGGCAGCGGGAACGAGGGCGGTCGCACCCAATGCGAGGGCACTGGCGGCGAGTGTAAAAGTCTTGAACATCGTGCGTCTCCCGTTGGGGATTTCGGCGGCGGCGGGGGCCGTGCTTCCATCCTCGATGAGACGCTTATGGGTGATTCGCATTGAGCCGAGCCTGAATGCCTCCGTTATCCGCTGTTCATGCTTCCGCGGATCGTCGGACACCCTATGAGGGACGCGATGCGGCGCCTGATCACTGTCCTGTTCGTCGCCGTGAGCGTCTGCGCGATCGTGCCGACCTGGTCGGGCGAAGCGCGGCTCGACCTGCTCGGCAAGCGCGCGCAACTGACCGCGACGCGCGTGATGCTCGACCGCACCAACCCGCGGCATGTGCGCGTCGACGGGCTCACCTATCTTGGCGGGGTGGCGCTCGGCAGTCGCGATCCGGCGTTCGGGGGATTCTCGTCGCTCGACGTCGCGCCGGCGTCGACCGGCAACCGCTTCACGATGCTGAGCGACGGCGGCAATATCGTCCAGTTCGACATGGGCGCCGACTGGCTCCCGCACCGGGTCGCGTTCGAAAACCTGCCCGCGGGCCCCGGCATAGGCTGGGAGAAACGCGACCGTGACAGCGAATCGATGGCGATCGATCCGGTCACGGGAAAGATCTGGGTCGGCTTCGAGGATGGCAATTCGATCTGGCGCTATGCTGCGGGGTTCGCACGGTACGAGGCGCGGGTGGCGCCCGAGGCGATGCGGAGATGGCCGGCGAATGGCGGGGCCGAATCGATGGCGCGGTTGCCCGGCGGGCGATTCGTCGTGATCAGCGAGGAGGCGCATGTGCGTCGGCCGGACTGGTCCGGGTCGGAAGGGGAGCGGTTGCGCACGCGGCAGGCGCTGATCTTCGCGGGCGATCCGACCGTGGCGGGGGTGCCTGAGCGATTCGCGTACGAACCGTTCGGGCGATACGATCCGTCGGACGTCACTGCGTTGCCGAATGGCGACCTGCTAGTGCTCGATCGTGGTTTTCGGCTGCCGTTTACGTTCTCGGCGCGGATATCACGGGTCGCCGCGCGCGACGTCGCGGCGGGGCGAATCGCGCGCGGCCGGCTGATCGCGACGATCGATGCGCCGCTGATCCACGACAATTTCGAGGGGATCGACACGACGGTCGAGAACGGCGCGACGATCGTGTGGATCGTGTCGGACGACAACCAGATGTTTCTCCAGCGCACGCTGCTGCTGAAGTTCCGGCTGGATCGCTAGCCTTACAAACGCCGACGGCCCGCCCTGCTAGGTGCAGGGCGGGCCGCGGTGATCGCAGTACGACGTCGCTATTAGGCGACAACCGCCAGCCGTCGCTGTTAGGCGGCGACCGCCGATGCTGCGATCTTCTTGACGACTTCGCGCTTCAGGCGACGAACGCGGAGCGACAGCTTGTCGTCCGAGACCTTCACCAGCCAGTTGTCGAGGCCACCGTTATGCTCGACGGTGCGCAGGCCGTGCGTCGAAACGCGCAGCTTGACGCCCTTCTCGAGCGAATCAGAAAGCAGCGTGACGTTCTGCAGGTTCGGCAGGAACGTGCGCTTGGTCTTGTTGTTGGCGTGGGAGACGTTGTTCCCGACCATCCGGCCCTTGCCGGTCAGTTCGCAGATGCGCGACATGTGATTACCTATTCAAGTGTCGGGAGGAACCCCGGAAAGGCGCGCGGATAGCTGGCACGCCGGCTTTCGTCAACCGATTCACGTCGAACGTGCCCGCGGTTGTTCGCAATGGGCATTGTGCAACCCACGGCGATCGACGACGTTGTTACGCTATCGAACTGTTCAATAAAAGGGGATGTCCCATGCGTACGCTCTTGTCTCTCGTCGCGATCGTCGTGCTGGTCGTGGTCGGCCTGATGTATTTCGGGATCATCAACATCGACCAGACCCGCCAGGGCGTCGTTCAGGCGCCGAAGTTTCAGGCCGACGTCGCCAAGGTCACGCTCGGCACGGAGAACAAGACCGTGGCGGTGCCGACGATCAACGTCGAGAAGCCGGCCAACAGCCAAGCGCCGAACTGATCTTTACGGGCGGGCACGCGCGGGGCAGGGCCTGAGGCCATGTTCCCCGTCCCCGCCCCTATGCGCCGCGCGCTCGACGCGGCACGCGATGCGGCGCTGGCTGGGGAAGTCCCGGTCGGCGCCGTTGTCGTGAAGGACGGCGTTATTATAGCTGTGGCGGCCAATGCGCCGCGGGCGCTGTGCGATCCGACTGCGCACGCCGAGATCCAGGCGATTCGCGCTGCTGCTTTGGTGTTGGGGAGTGACCGGCTCGAGGGTTGCGATCTTTGGGTGACGCTGGAGCCATGTGCGATGTGCGCGGGGGCTATCGCTCATGCCCGGATCGCGCGGCTCTATTATGGGGCGGCGGATGCGAAGGGCGGGGCGGTCGAGCATGGGCCGCGGTTTTTCGGGCAGCCAACGTGTCACCATCGGCCTGAGGTTTATGCGGGGATTGCGGAGACCGAGGCTGCGATGATGCTGCGCGAGTTCTTTACGAGCCGCCGGTAGGGGCCGCGCGTCCGTGATCCTCCCCCCGCAAGGGGGAGGTGGCACCGAAGGTGACGGAGGGGGAGGGTGTCGCAACAGCAGTGGTCGCTGTCCTCCCCCTCCGTCTGGCGAGAGCCAGACACCTCCCCCTTGCGGGGAAGGATCAGATTCGGGTTAGCCTTCGAGACTCTTGGACGCCTGCTCGAACAGGTCCTTCGACAACCCCGGCGTCCGCACGATCCGCTCCAGTTCCGCGCGCATCAACCCAGCCCGACCCGCATCGAACCTTCGCCAGCGGCCCAGCGGCGGGAGAAGCTTCGCTGCGGTCTGTGGGTTCAACCGGTCGAGCGCGATCAGCTGGTCGGCGAGGAACCGGTAGCCACTGCCGTCGGCATTGTTGAACGCCCGCTGGTTCGCGCCGAACGCGCCGATCAGCGAGCGGGCGCGGTTGGGGTTGGTCAGGGTGAAGTCGGCATGCTCGGCGAGCCCCGCGACGATCGCGCCGGTATCGTCGCGCGACGACTGCGCTTGCGCCTGGAACCACTTGTCGAGCACCAGCGGGTTGTCGCAATATTGGCTGTAGAAGATGTCGAGCGCGGTGGTGCGGATCTCGGACTCGCTGCTGACCAGCGTCGTCAGCGCGCCCATCCGGTCGGTCATGTTGTCCGCCGAATCGAACTGCGCGAACGCGAGGTCCGCCGCATCCGCCGCGCCGCTTGCCGCTATATAGCCGAGTGCGACGGTTCGCAGGCGACGCAGGCCCTTGCCCTCCGGCGTATAGGCGTAGGACTGGCCCTCACCCCGCGCATATGCCTGCCGCCATTGCGCCTCCAGCCGCGTGCCGAGATCGCGCCGCAGCGCCTCCCGCGCGCGGAAGATCGTCTCAGGGTCGACGACGGCCATCTGGTCGCCGATGAAGCTCTCCGACGGCAGCAACACCGCCTCGGCGACGAACGCGAGGTCGAGATCGGTATTGGCGAGCGTGTTCGCGACCGCGGCGATGACGCCCTCGTGATCCGCATTCCCGCCCGCCGAGGCGACCAGCGTATCGAGCATTAACTGTTGCATTGCCTCGTAGCGCGCGAACGGATCGTCGTCGTGCGCGCTGAGGAAGGCGAGGTCGGCAGCGCTACGGTCGCTCTCGACCACCACCGGGGCGGAGAAGCCGCGGTTGATCGACAGCACCGGGCGCTCGGCCAGGCCTTCGAATTCGATCGTGTCGAGCGTGTCGTCGAACAGGACGAGGCGCTCGTCGGTCAACGCCGCACCCGATTCGGCACCGAACAGCTTCACACGCAGCGGCAGCACCATCGGCGACTTCACCGGCTGGCCGGGCGTCGCGGGTACCTGCTGCGCGAGCCGCAGCGTCGCGCGGTCACCGCTGTGCGAGAGGCTCGCCGAGACGCGCGGCGTGCCCGCCTGCGAATACCAGAGGCGGAACTGGGTGAGGTCGACGTTGCCGCCTTCCTCCATCGAGGTGACGAAATCCTCGCAGGTGGCGGCGGTGCCGTCGTAGCGGTCGAAATACAGGTCGGTGCCCGCGCGGAAGCCCTGCGGCCCGAGGATCGCGGCCATCATCCGAATCAGTTCGGCGCCCTTGTTGTAGATCGTCGCGGTGTAGAAGTTGGAGATCTCCTGGTAGGATTCCGGGCGTACCGGATGCGCGAGCGGGCCCGAATCCTCGGGGAATTGCGACGCACGCAGGCCGCGGACGTCCTCGATCCGCTTGACCGCGCGCGAACCCTGGTCGGCGGAGAAGCCCTGGTCGCGATAGACCGTGAAGCCTTCCTTCAGCGAGAGCTGGAACCAGTCTCGGCAGGTGATCCGGTTGCCCGACCAATTGTGGAAATATTCGTGCGCGACGACCGCGGCGATCGCGTCGTAATCGTAGTCGGTCGCGGTATCCGGGTCGGCGAGGATGTAGCGCGAGTTGAAGATGTTGAGCCCCTTGTTCTCCATCGCGCCGAAGTTGAAGTCGTCGACCGCGACGATGTTGAACACGTCCAGATCATACTCGCGGCCATAGGTCGTCTCGTCCCACGCCATCGCGAGTTCGAGCGCCTTCAACGCGTGGTCGGTCTTGGGGAGATCGGCCTCGCGCACCCAGATGCCGAGCGACACCTCGCGGCCCGACATCGTCGTGAAGCTGCTGCGGTTCACCGCGAGGTCGCCGGCGACCAGTGCGAACAGATAGGAGGGTTTGGGGAAGGGGTCGTGCCAGGTCGCCCAGTGGCGGCCGTCTTCGAGATCGCCCTGTGCGACCGGATCGCCGTTCGCGAGCAGCACGGGGAAGTGTTTCCTGTCCGCGGTCATGCGGACCGAATAGATGCTGAGCACGTCGGGGCGGTCGGGGAAATAGGTGATGCGGCGGAAGCCTTCCGCCTCGCACTGGGTGCAGAGATTGCCGCCCGAGGCATAGAGCCCCATCAACTGCGTGTTGCGATCGGGGGCGATCTCGACCTGAGTCTCGACGACATGCGCGGCGCCGGTGAGCGGGATGACGAGCTGTTCGCCGTCGATCCGCCAGTCGTTGATCGCGAGGCCGTCGACCGTGACCGAAAGCGGCTTCTGGCCCGCGCCGTCGAGCCGGAGCGGTGCGGCGTGATCGCCGTTGCGCGTCACCGACAGTGTTGCCGTTACGCGGGTGGTGGAGGGATCGAGGTCGAAATCCAGTTTCGTCTCGGGGACCAGCCACTCGGGCGGGGTATAGTCCTCGCGGCGAATGACGAGCGGGTGGGCGAGACTGTTCTGGATATCGAGCATATGTTTGCGAATATAGGGCCGTGGCCGCCTATCGCCAGCCAAAGCTTGCGCGGGGGACGGTGGATGCTACGCCGCTGCAACACGTTCCCTTTGCAAGGATTTCCGGATGTATCGTCCTATCGGCGCGCTCGCGGTGCTCGCGCTTTCTACCTCTGCCCTTGCTCAGACTGCGCCCCAAGCTGCCCCCGCGCCGGTCCCGGTGGCCGCGCCGAATACGGCCGGGTTGAACGCGAAGCTCGCCGCGCCGCTGCCGGCGGATCAGGCGGCGATGAAGGCGCACGTGCTGTTTCTCGCGTCGGATGCGATGAAGGGTCGCGAGGCCGGCAGCCCCGAGTTCGACATCGCCGCGCAATATGTCGCCGCGCAATTCTACGCCGCGGGGCTTCGTCCCGGTGGCGACCAGGGCGGGTATCTCCAGACCGTGCCGCTCGTGTCGTACAAGGCGGCGAGCAAGGGCGATTTCGTGTGGACGGGTCGCGGGCCTGCGCAGCCGCTCGTGTTCGGTGAGGACTATGTGCCGGCCGCGAACGGCGCGAAGGCGGAGACGAGCGTTTCGGCGCCCGTCGTGTTCGTCGGCTACGGCATCGACGCGCCGCAATATGGTCAGGACGATTACAAGGGCGTCGACGTGCGCGGCAAGATCGTGGCGTATTTCGGCGGCTCGCCCGCGCGGTTCGGCGGCGAGGAGCGCGCGTTCTTCGGGTCGGGCGGCACGAAGGCTGCGATCGCGCAGGCCAAGGGTGCGGTCGGCGTGATTACGCTGCAGAGCCCACGCTCGGCCAAGGTGCGGACCTTCGCCAAACTGGCCGACTCCTATGCCACGCCGCGCATGACGTGGGCGAACCCCGACGGCACCGGCAAGGTCGAAGCGTCCGGCGCGCCCTCGCTCGGCACGGTCAGCATGGCCGGTGCGGCCAAGCTGTTCGCGGGTGCGAAGACGCCGTGGAGCCGGATCGTGAAGCAGGCGGACCGCGACAATGCCAAGTTCAAGGCGGTGCCGCTGGTCGGTACGCTGACCGTCGCGACCAAGACGAGCTTCGTGCCTGCCGCGAGCAGCAACGTGGTCGGCGTGATCCCCGGCAGCGATCCGGTGGTCGGCAAGGAGGTCGTCGTGCTGTCGGCGCATCTCGATCACATCGGCATCACCAAGCCAGTGAAGGGCGACGCGCTCAACAATGGTGCGCTCGACAATGCGATCGGTATCGCCAGCCTGATCGAGGAGGCCAAGCGTTTCACGGCCAGCGGGCAGGCGCCAAAGCGGACGATCATGTTCCTGGCCGTCACCGGCGAGGAGAAGGGGTTGGTCGGCAGCGATTACTTCACCAACCACCCGACCGTGCCGCTGACCTCGATCGTCGCGGACGTGAACCTCGACATGCCGATCCTGACCTACAAGTTCGAGGACATGGTCGTGTTCGGTGCCGAGCGCTCGACGATCGGCCCGATCGTGCAGAAGGCGGTGGCGGCGATCGGCGTCGGCCTGTCGCCCGATCCGATGCCGGAGGAGGGCATCTTCGTCCGCTCGGATCATTTCCGCTTCGTCCAGAAGGGGATTCCGTCGGTGTTCCTGTGGCCGGGTCAGAAGGGGCCGGGCAAGGCGGCGGTCGCGTATTTCATGGCGAACAATTATCACAAGCCGTCGGACGATCTGACGCAGCCGATCCTGTGGGATCAGGGCGTGCGGTTCGTCGATGCGAACTACCGGATCGCGCGCGAGATCGCCGATGGCGCGCAGCGGCCGGTGTGGAACGCGGGCGACTATTTCGGGACTTTGTACAAGGGGCCGATGGCCGGCGCGGCGGTGGCGCCATGAGCCGGCTGCTGGTCTTTGGTCTCGGCTACACCGCGTCGCGGCTCGCCGAGCGGCTCGCGGCGGATGGCTGGCACGTCGTCGGTACGACGCGGGACGGGCGCAAGGGTACGCTTCGGTTCGACGACACGGATGCGGTGACCGCGGAGATCGCAGCGGCGACGCATATCCTGTCGTCGGTGCCGCCCGAGCATGAGGCGGACCCGGTGCTCGGTCACTATGGTTCGCTATTGCTGCGGACTCGAGCCTGGATCGGCTATCTGTCGTCGACGGGCGTGTACGGCGATGCGCAGGGCGCGTGGGTGGACGAGACGGCGCCGATCGGTGGCGGTCGTCGGAGCGCGCGGGCGGCGGCGGATGCGGACTGGCTGGCCATTGGCGCGCGGACGTTCCGGCTGCCGGGGATCTACGGGCCGGGCCGCTCGCCGCTCGACCGGGTGCGGCAGGGCAAGGCTCACCGGATCGAGCAACCCGGCCAAGTGTTCAGCCGCGCGCATGTCGACGATATCGTCTCGGGTGTGATCGCCGGGTTCGATGCGCCGGCGGGGGCGTATAATCTCGCGGACGACGTACCTGCATCGCAGAACGACGTGGTGACGTTCGCGGCGATGCTGCTCGGGATGCCCGCACCGCCGTTCGTGACGCTCGAGGAGCTCTCGGCGATGGGGCGCGGATTTTATAACGAGAACCGGCGGGTCGCGAACGGCAAGGCTAAGCGCGTGCTCGGCTGGACGCCCGCGTGGCCCGACTACCGTGCCGGCCTGCGCGCGCTGAGTGCGATGACGAGGCCGATGCCCGACAGGATCGCGCCGGCGACGGCCAGCGTCGACCAGTGATAGTGCTCGAAGATCGTCGATAGCAGCATCGCGATCACCGGCACGATGACGCCCGAATAGGCCGCCTTGGCCGGGCCGATCGCGCGGATGACGTTGAAATAGAGCGGGAAGGCGAGCGCGGACGCGAACACGCCGAGATAGAGGATGCCAGCGACGTAGCCGAAGCGCGGCTCGAACACCGGCGGACCAGTGGTGATCCAGGCAAAGGCCGCGTCGAGGCTCGCGCCGATCAGCATCGCCATCGCGAGCGTCGGCGCCATCGGATAGCGTTTGGCGAACGCACTACCCTGAATGACGTTGGCGACCGACGCGGCCATCACGCCGCACAGCGTCAGGACGATGCCGATCGTCGCCGAGCGCGGCCCGTGCGGATCGACCCGCGCCTCGTTGACGAACAGCAACGCGACGCCGGCCATCGCCACCGCGCACCCGACCATGAGCTGCCGTCCAAGGCGCTGCTTGAGGAAGATGCGGCCGAAGATCGCGTTGGGTACGAGCAGCAGCGCGAACACCACCGCGACGAGCCCGGAGGTGACGTAATGCTCTGCGCGGTAGACGAAGTTGAAGTTGAACGTGAACAGCGCGATGCCGATCACCGCCGCGAACGCGTAGCCGCGCGCGTCGAACCTGAAGCTCTCGCGCTTGATGCCTGCGTAGATCGCCATTGCGATGCCGGCGACGAGGAAGCGGTAGCTGATCGACCAGCTCGGCGGCACAACCGCGATCTGGTCGCGGATGACGAGCCAGGTCGAGCCCCAGATCAGCGTGACGATGCCGAACGGGATCAGCACCGCGGCCCGCGTAGACTGTGGTGGGTCGGTGGGGCCGGTCACAGCTCGCGTAGGGCGTTGGCGAGCAGGCAGACTGCGTCCGCCGGGCTGTCCCACGCAGTGACGAGGCGGATCTCGCCGGCGGCCCAGTCGTAGAAGTCGAAGCCTTTCGCGCGAAGGGCTGCGGCTTCTTCGGGGGTGGCGCGGAGGAAGACTTCGTTGGCTTCGACCGGGTGGACGAGGCGGTCGCTGGCCGCGGTGGCGAGCTTGGCGGCGGCGTCGTTCGCGGCCTTGGCGTTGGCGAGCCAGAGGTCGTCTTCGAGCATCGCGAGGATCTGTGCGGCGAGATACCGCCCCTTCGATAGGAGGAGCCCGGCGCGCTTGCGGCGATATTGCGTGACGGCGGCGAGGTCGGGCTTGAAGAAGACCAGCGCCTCCGCGCTCATTGCGCCGTTCTTGACGAAGCCGAAGCTCAGCGCGTCGACGCCGGCGCGCCACGTCATCTCGGCGGGCGAGCAGCCGACGCGTGCCATCGCGTTGGCGAAGCGCGCGCCGTCCATGTGGAAGCCGAGCCCGCGCTCCTTCGCCAGCGCGCCGATCTCCGCGACCTCGTGTGGCTGGTACACGCGGCCATATTCGGTGGCGTTGGTGATCGAGATCGCGTGCGGCTGGACGCGGTGGACGTCGTCGGGGATCGCGTCGAGGACGGTACGGATCGTGTCGGGGGTGAGCTTTGCGCCGTCGCCATCGGCGAGGAAAAGCTTGGCGCCGTGCGTGTAGAATTCGGGCGCGCCACCCTCGTCGTTCTGGATGTGCGCGTCGCGGTGGCAGACGATGCCGCCGTGCGGCGGGCAGAGTGCTGCAAGCGCGAGGCAGTTGGCGGCGGTGCCCGTCGGCACCCAGAGAACGGCGACATCGGTCTCGAACAGTTCCGACAGGCGGCCGTCGAGCTGCTGGCTCCACGCGTCGCCGGCATAGGCGGTGTCGAGCGTGTCGGCGGCGGCGATCGCGGCCATGACCTGCGGGTGGATCCTGGCGGCGTTGTCGGAGAAGAAGCGCATGGGTGAGACATGCTGCGATGCGGTGGTGGCGTCAACGGGGGCGTCTCGCTGAGTTGCGAATCCCTATTCCTACTCATCCACCCCGGCGGAGGCCGGGGCCCAATTGGGGGCGGTAGGTGGCGAAGGGCTGCGCGTCGTTACCGCGACCTTTCCAATTGGGCCCCGGCCTTCGCCGGGGTGGTGCCCAATAGCCGGGGTGGTGCTGAGTGGGCGGGTGCCGTCGATTAGCGAACTACTGTCCTTCGTCGGGTCCTTGTTCTTCCTCCGGAGGCCGGCGATCGTCGCGGGGGGGCGGGCTTTCCTGGCGGTCGCGGCGGGAGGGGCCGACGGAGATGGTGCCGTCCTCTCCCATCTTCAGGTTGAAGCCGAGCCCCTCGATCTCGCCGCCGAGGGGCAGAACCGAATTGTCCTCGTCGTCCGCTGGCAGTGCGTCCGGATCGACTTCCTCTACCACCGGAGCAGGCGCGGCGATCGGGGCGATCCCCAGCGCGCTCTGCATGAAGTCGCGCCAGATCCGTGCGGGGATACCGCCGCCCGACAGGCCAGGGTTGGAGGAATTATCGTCGTTGCCGACCCACACGCCGACCACCAGGTCGCGCGCGAAGCCGACGAACAGCGCGTCTTTGTTGTCTGACGTCGTGCCGGTCTTGCCAAACGCGTCCACGGTCAGGTTCGCGCCGCGCCCGGTGCCGGTGCGGATCGAGGCCGCCAGCAGATCGAGCATCTCGTCGTGGATCTTGCTCGGCATCTCGGTCGCGCCGCCGGTCAGCGACTGGTACCAGCCCTTCTCGCGGACGTCGGCGAGGCCGCGCGGCTGGACCGGATATTGCTCGCGCGCGATCGCGGCATAGGCGGCGGTCAGTTCGAGCAGCGACACCGTCGAGGTGCCGAGGCCGATGGTAGCCTCGCTCGGGATCGGCGTCGAGATGCCGAGGTCGCGCGCCGCCTTGATCACCGCCTTGACGCCGACCTGTTGCGTCAGCCGGGCCGCGGCGACGTTGGACGAGCGCGCGAATGCCTGGCGGAGCGTGATCGTGCCCTGATAGCGGCCGTCGCTGTTCTTTGGCGTCCAGTCGCCGATCGTCACCGGGCGGTCCTCGATCGTCGAATCGGGGGTCAGGCCCTGGCGCATTGCGGCGAGGTAGACGAACAGCTTGAAGGTCGAGCCGGGCTGGCGGCGGGCCTGCGTCGCGCGGTTGAACGGGCTTTTCGCGTAGTTCTTGCCGCCGATCATCGCGACGACGCGGCCATCGGGGCGCATCGCTACCAGCGCGACCTGCGCCTGCCGAAGCCCGGCGCGTGCGACGGTGCGTTCTGCTGCGCGCTGTAACCGCGGATCGAGTGTCGTCTGGACGGTCGCCTCGGTCTTGATCTCGCCAGCCTGGTCGCGTGCTTCGGGGAGGATCCAGTCGGCGAAATAGGTGCCGTTGGGGAGCTGCGACGGGCGGCTGCCGAGCACGCGCTGCGGCTGGACCGCGTCGCCCTCCGCCTTGGTGAGGAAGCCCGCATCGACCATCGCGCCGACGACGACGGCCTCCCGCTTGCGCGCGCCTTCGAGGTTGGAGGTGGGGGCGAGACGCGACGGTGCCTTGACCAAGCCGGCGAGCATCGCGGCCTGACCGACGTTGAGCTTGTCCGGCGTGCGGCCGAAATAATGCTTGGCGGCCGCGCTGATCCCGTAAGTGTTGTCGCCGAAATAGACGTTCGAGAGATAGCGCGAGAGGATTTCGTTCTTCGACAGCCATGCCTCGAGCCAGAACGCGATCATCGCCTCGCGGATTTTCCGCGTCGCGGTGCGGTCCGAATCGAGGAAGGCGTTCTTCGCTAGCTGTTGGGTGATCGTCGAGCCACCCTGACGGACGCCGCCCGAGCCCATGTTCGCCCATGCGGCGCGCGCGATGCCGCGGGGATCGACGCCCCAGTGCGAATAGAAGCGACGATCCTCGATCGCGAGAAACGCCTGCGTGACGTGCGGCGGGAGCTTCGAAGCGTCGACCGACTTGCCGATGATCGCACCGCGTCGTGCGATCGGCGTGCCGTCGTCCGCGGTCAGCGTGATCGAGGGCGGCGTCGGCGGCTGGAGCGACTTCGACAGCGGCGCGGTGATCGCAAGCCAGATGATCGCGATCACCAGCAGGACGATGCCGATCCCCGCTCCGCGCAGGATCCACCGACCGATCGGACGCTTGCGTCGTGGCGCGCTGGGAGTGGCGTAGGCCGCGCCGAAGTCGCGATCGTACGGGGCCGAATCTTCGCCGTCCCGCTCCGCTTCGTATTTCTGGCGCAGGCGTTCGCGCTCGGTGATCAACCGCTCGCGCTCATAGGCATAGGGCTCGCGGTCGCCGCTGGAGCCGGAACGGTTGGTGTCGAAGGGATCGGGGCGCATCGGTCGTTCCAGCGGGTCGGCCAAGCGGCGGACGTCAGGTGTATTATCGTTCTATGACAGCTCGGGCAAGTCTGTGCTTGCGCCGTTCGTTCCTGCGCATGCTTAACGTGTACAGGGGCTTAGCGACAGCGGCACGACGTCCGCGTGATGAGAACCGACCGAAGCTGTTGTCATCGCGCGGCGAAACGGGAAAGAGCATCGCATGACGTTCGAACAGGATAAAACCGTGGCCGCTTCCGACACTCCTCCCGCCGTTCAGCCGCTGGTCGTCGGCATCGGCGGCACGATCGGCGGCGTCTCGTCGACCGAGCGTGCGCTGCGGATCGCGCTCGATGCGGTCGAGAAGCAGGGCTATCGCACGCAGATGTTCGGCGGCGCCGACATGGCGCGCCTGCCGCTATACGATCCGAAGGCGACGACGCGGACGCCCGACGAGCAGGCGTTCGTCGCGGCGGTGCGCGAGGCGTCGGCGGTGATCATCGCAAGCCCCGGCTATCACGGGAGCATTTCAGGCGTGGTGAAGAACGCGCTCGACCTGCTGGAGGAAACCGCGCGCGATCCCGAACGGCCGTATCTGGCGGACATGCCGGTCGGGCTGATCGCGACGGCGTATGGTTGGCAGGCGACGGGGAGCACGATCGCGGCGTTGCGGTCGATCGTCCATGCGTTGCGTGGGTGGCCGACGCCGTTTGCCGCCGCGATCAATACGCAGGTGACGAAGTTCGACGATGAGGGCGGGGCGAGCGATCCTGCGGTGCTCGAGCAGCTGCGGCTGGTCGGGCGGCAGGTCGCACGGTTCGCGCCGTTGTCCGAGCCGGCGAACTAGCGCGATCTTTTATCCTCCCCCGCCAGGGGGAGGTGTCGCCGTAGGTGACGGAGGGGGAGGACACGGAACAGCGGTTTTCGCGTTCCTCCCCCTCCGTCTGGCAAGCGCCAGCCACCTCCCCCTCGCGGGGGAGGATTTTACTTCAGGCCACCACCGAGCGAACGGTAGAGTTCGACCGCGTTGCTGTCGCGGACGAGGCGCGTCGCGAGCAGGCTCTGTTGCGCGGTGTAGAGCGCGCGCTGCGAATCGAGCGTGTTGAGGAACGGGTCGATCCCGGCGCGGAAGCGGAGCTGCGACAGGTTGTACGCGCCCGCCGCATTGTCCCGTAGCGACGTCTGCGCCTCGAGCTGGCTGTTGATCGTGCCACGACGAGCGAGCGCATCGGCGACTTCGCGGAAGCCGGTCTGGATGCTCTTCTCGTACGTGGCCAGCATCGCGTCGCGCGTCGCCTTTGCGTATTGCAGATTGCCCTTGTTGCGGCCGAAATCGAAGATCGGCTGCGTGATCGTCGGCGCGACCGACCATTGCTGGCTGCCGCTGCCGAACAGGTTCGACAGGCCAAGGCTGAGCGTACCGAACGCCGCGGTCAGCGAGATGTTCGGGAAGAACGCAGCGCGCGCCGCGCCGATGTTCGCGTTGGCGGCGATCAGATTATGCTCGGCCGCGGCGACGTCTGGACGGCGCAACAGCACCTCCGACGACAGGTTGGCGGGCAAATTCTCCAGCGTCGGCGTCTTGTCCGGCATCCGCGCGGGGAGCAGCGCCGGCGTCACGGTCGTCCCGGCGAGCAGGTTGAGCGCGTTCTGGTCTTGCGCGATCAGCGTGGTCGCGTCGGCAATGTCCGAGCGGGCCTGATCATAGGTGGTGCGCGCCTGACGCACTTCGAGTTCGGAGGCGATGCCGATCCGGAAACGATCCTGCGTAAGCTTTAGCGTCTGGCCGAACGCGCGCTCGGTATCCTGCGCGATCTTGAGACGGTCCTGGTCCGCGGCCATCGTCAGCCACGCGGTCGCGGTCTCCGAGATCAGCGAGACCTGGGCTGCGTTGCGGTTTTCCTCCGCGGCGAAATACGCTTCCTGCTGTGCCTGGGTGAGGTTGCGGATGCGGCCGAAGAGATCGATCTCCCAGGCCGAAACGCCGACATTGGCCGAGTAGATGTCGATACGACCGCTGCCGGCCACCGCGCCTGCACCGGTTCCGCCGCCGACACCGCCGCCACCCGTGCCGCCACCCGTGCCGCCGCCGACGCCACCGCCGCCGACCGCGTTGAACGGCGACTTCTGGTAGGTCGCGCTGCCGGTCGCGCCGAGCGTCGGGAACAGGTCCGCGCGCTGGACGCGGTATTGCGCGCGCGCCTGCGCGACGTTGGCGACCGCGATGCGGACGTCGCGGTTATTGTCGAGCGCGAGGCGGATCACGCCGCGCAGGCGATCGTCCGTGAAGAACGCCTCCCACGCGGTGTCCGCGGGGACGATCGCGTTCGCGGCGTTGCCGGCCGCATAAGCGGGGCCAGTCGGTCCGCTCGGCGCCACGGGAAGCTCCGGGCGGACGTATTTGGGGGCGAGGTTGCACCCGGCGAGCGTGAGCCCGGCGGCGAACGTGAGCGCGGTGCGGCTGGAGATCTTGGTCGAGAACATCTGGATCAGGCCTCCTGCGGCCGCTGGTCGTGGGGCGGATGGCCGCCGTCACGGTTGTCGTCACGGTTGCCGTCGTGGTCGGGCACCTGGTCGCGGTCTTGCCCCGAGCCGGCCTTGTCCTGCTTGAAGACGCGCTTCACGAGCAGGAAGAACAGCGGCACGAAGAAGATCGCGAGGACGGTCGCGGACAGCATGCCGCCGACCACCGCCCAGCCGATCGCGTTCTGGCCGCCGGCGCCGGCACCGCTCGACAATGCGAGCGGCAGCACGCCGAAGATGAACGCGAACGACGTCATCAGGATCGGGCGAAGGCGAAGCTTGGCCGCCTCGACCGCGGCATCGGCCGCGTTCATCCCGTCGCCCATCTTCTCCTCGGCGAACTCCACGATCAGGATCGCGTTCTTCGCCGCCACACCGATCGTCGTGATCAGCCCGACCTGGAGGTAGATATCGTTGTTCAGCCCGAAGATCATCGCCGCGCCGACCGCGCCGAGGACGCCGAGCGGCACCACCAGCAGGACGGCGATCGGGATCGACCAGCTCTCGTACAGCGCCGCGAGGCAGAGGAACACGATCAGCAGCGACAATGCGTAGACCGTGGTCGACTGGCCGCCCGACAGGTTTTCCTCGTAGCTGAGGCCGGTCCATTCATAGCCGATGCCGGGTGGCAGCTTGGCCGCCATCTCCTCCATCGCCTTGATCGCGGTACCGCTGCTGACGCCTGGCGCCGGCGAGCCCATGATCTCGAACGAGGCTACGCCGTTGTACCGTTCGAGTCGTGAGGGCCCGTAGTTCCAGCTCGTCGTCGAGAAGGACGAGAACGGCGCCATCGCGTTGCTGGTCGTGCCGCGGACGTAGAAGTTGCCGAGATCGGCGGGCGTCGTGCGGAACGGAGCGTCGGCCTGCACGAACACCTTCTTCACGCGACCGCGGTCGATGAAGTCGTTGATGTACGCGCCACCGAACGCGGTGCTGACGGTGGTGTTGATGTCCGCCTGGCTGAGGCCGAGCGCGCCGGCTTGCGCCTGGTCGACGTTCAATTTCAGCTGTGGCGCATCCTCCAGGCCGTTCGGACGGACCTGCATCAGGCGCTTGTCCTGGCTGGCCATGCCGAGCAGCATGTTGCGCGCTTCGAGCAGTTTCTCGTGACCGACGCCGGCATTGTCCTTCAGCATGAAGTCGAAGCCATTGGCGTTGCCGAGTTCCTGCACGGCGGGCGGCACGAAGCCGATCACCATGCCGGCACGGACGCCTGCGAGCGCCTGGTTGGCACGCTGCGCGACCGCCGCGACGCCGTTCTCCTTGCCGCTACGATCTTCCCACGGCTTGAGCTGGATGAAGGCGATGCCGACATTCTGGCCCTGGCCGACGAAGCCGAAGCCGCTGATCGTGAAGATACCCGCGGTGTTGGCCTTCTCGTCGATCATGAAGTGATCGCGGACCTTGTCCATCGTCCGGGCGGTCTCCTCCATCGGCGTACCCGACGGCATCGAGACCTGCGCGAACATCACGCCCTGATCTTCCTCGGGGAGGAAGCCCGACGGCAGCCGGACGAAGATGAAGGCCATCGCCACGACGATCACGGCATAGACCAGCATCGTGCGGACCCAGCCCTTCTCGACGCGGCGCAGGCCGTTGCCGTACTTGCCGACGCCCTTGTCGAAGGTGCGGTTGAACCAGCCGAAGAAGCCCTTCTTCTCGCCGTGACCTTCCTTGGCAGGCTTCAGGATCGTCGCGCAGAGCGCAGGCGTCAGGATCAGCGCGACCAGCACCGAAAGCGCCATCGACGACACGATGGTGATCGAGAACTGCCGGAAGATCACGCCGGTCGAGCCGCTGAAGAACGCCATCGGCAGGAACACCGCCGACAGGACGAGGCCGATGCCGACCAGCGCGCCGCTGATCTCGTCCATCGACTTTTTGGCGGCTTCCTTCGGGCTTAGTCCTTCTTCCTGGATCAGGCGCTCGACGTTCTCGACGACGACGATCGCGTCATCGACGAGCAGACCGATCGCCAGCACCATGCCGAACAAGGTCAGCGTGTTGATCGTGAACCCCGCGACCTGGAGCACGGCGAGCGAGCCGAGCAACACCACCGGGACCGCGATCGTCGGGATCAGCGTGGCGCGGAAATTCTGGAGGAACAGGAACATCACGAGGAAGACGAGGACGATCGCCTCGATCAGCGTGTGGATGACCTGCTCGACCGACAGCCGCACGAACGTCGAATTGTCGATCGGGAACGCGACCTTGACGTCGGGCGGGAACTGCTTGGCGATCCGGTTGACCTCGGCCTTCACCAGCTTGACGGTGTCGAGCGCGTTGGCACCCGGTGCCAGCTTCACGCCGAAGCCTGCCGCCTGCTTGCCATTATAGCGTGCCTGGAAGCTGTAGTTCTCCGAACCCATCTCGACGCGCGCGACGTCCGACAGGCGCACGGTCGCGCCGCTGGTCGCCGAACGGACGATGATCGCACGGAACTGCTCCGGCGTCTGGAGGCGCGACTGTGCGGTCACGGTCGCGTTGAGCGACTGGCCCTTCACGGCAGGCAGACTGCCGACCTGGCCGGCCGAGACCTGTGCGTTCTGCGCGGTCAGGGCGGAGGTGATGTCGGTGACGGTAACGCCGAGGTTCGACATCTTGAACGGGTCGACCCAGATCCGCATCGAATATTGCGCGCCGAACACCTGCGTGTCGCCGACGCCCTTGATGCGGCTGAGCGGATCCTGGAGCTTCGAGGCGATCATGTCGCCGAGATCGACCTGGTCGTGGTCGCCGTTTTCCGAATAGGCGGCGATGATGAGCAGGAAGTTGGCGGTCGCCTTGGTCACGCGAAGACCGGCCTGCTGCACTTCCTGCGGCAAGAGCGGCGTCGCCTGTTGCAGCTTGTTCTGCACCTGGACCTGCGCGATGTCGGGATCAGTGCCCTGCTCGAAGGTGAGCGTGATCGCGAGGTTGCCCGAGCCGTCCGAGGTCGAGGCGAAGTAGCGAAGGTTGTCGATGCCCTTCATCTGCTGCTCGATGATCTGCGTCGTCGTGTTCTCGAGCGTCTGTGCGTCGGCGCCCGGATAGGACGTCGCGACCGTCACCTTGGGGGCGGCGATCTCAGGGAACTGCGCGATCGGCAGCGACCGGATCGCGAGGATGCCGGCCAGCATCAGGATGATGGCGATGACCCATGCGAAGATGGGTCGATCGATGAAATAGCGTGACATGGGCGGTTACTTCCCGGCCTGCGCGGAATTGTTGCTGGTCGCACCGGACGCGTCGCCGCCTCCGGGTGCCGCGCCGGCGGGCTTGGCGACCTGCTGCGGGGCGGCGGGCTTGACGGTCGAGCCGGGGCGCAGATTGAGCAGACCCTCGACGATCAGCTTGTCGCCGGGCTTCAGGCCGCTGGTGACGATCCACTTGTCGCCGATCACGCGATCGGTGGTGACGGTGCGCTGCTCGACCTTGTTCTGCGCGTTGACGACCAGAGCGGTCGCACCGCCACGCGGATCGCGCGTGATGCCGGCGGTGGGCGCCATGATCGCTTGGGCACGCGTGCCCTCGACCAGCTTGGCGCGGACATACATGCCGGGCAGCAACAGGCCGTTGGGGTTCGGGAAGCTCGCGCGCAGCGTCACCGCGCCGGTGGTCTGGTCGACCGTGACTTCGGAGAATTGCAGGCGACCCTCGATCGGATAGGTGCTGCCGTTCGGAAGGATCAGCTGGACGCGCGCGCTGCCGTCGCCGCGGGTCACGCCGCCGCTCGCCATCGCCTGCTTGAGATCGAGCAGCTGCGCCGCCGACTGGACAACGTCGACATACACCGTGTTGGTCCGCTGGATCGTCGCGAGCGGATCGGTCTGGCCCATCTGGACCAGCGCGCCGACGGTCACGAGCGACCGGCCGATGCGGCCAGAGATCGGTGCCTTGATGCGCGTGAAGCCCAAGTTGACGCGCGCCGACTGGACCGCTGCCTGCTGCGCTGCAACATTCGCGCGAGCCTGTTGCGCGGAGGCGGTGGCGTTGTCCGCCTCCTGCTTGCTAACCGCGTTCAGCTGGACGAGTTGGCCGTAACGCTGCGCCTGGAGGCGGGTCGCGTTGATCTGCGACTGGGCCGCGCCGAGCTGGCCCTGCGCGCTGGCGAGCGCCGCGCGGTAGGGGGCGTCCTCGATCGCGTAGAGCACCTGGCCCTTGCTGACCATCGCGCCCTCGGTGAACAGGCGATCGCGGACCACGCCGCTGACCTGCGGACGGACCTCGGAGGTCTCCACTGCGGCGATACGGCCGGGGAGTTCCGAAGTGAGCACGACCGATTCTTCGGCGACGGTGACGACGCCGACGGTCGGTGTGGGCGGAGGCGGCGGAGCCTGCTCCTTGCTGCACGCCGTCATCAGCGCCAGCGCGGCCAGAGCCACCGTTCCCCTGAGGTTCAATTGCTGCATGTTAAGCATCCCGACGTCGTGCAGATGAGTTTTACCGGAATGAACGTTCATTCCGCTTGCTTTGCCCGCTATGATCGTGCGAGCGGCGGGTCAACCAAAAAACGCATCGGGAATATGATTTTGAGTGCAGTGCAGCATGAGATGGGGAGCCGGGAACGTATCGTAGCCGCGGCCCGTCATCTGTTTGCGACCCAAGGGTTTCACCAGACTCCGATGTCCGAACTGGCGGTGGCGGCGGGCGTTTCCGTCGGCCAGATCTATCGCCTTTTCACCGGCAAGAATGCGGTGATCCAGGCGATCGTGATGGAAGATGCTGCCGCCAAGATGGCCGAGCTGCAGACGATGAACGACTCGGTCAAATCGGAACGATTCTCGATCGAGGAAGGGTTCGTCGAACTGGCACGGCGTGCGTTGTCGAAGGGTGACGAGGCGCTGTCGTTCGAGATTATGGCGGAGGCGCATCGCAACGCCGATGTCGCCGACACGATCGCCGACCTGTGCCGCGATTTCCGCCGGATGATCCGCGAACTCGCCTGCGTCGCCAATCCGGACTTGCAGGAGAACGAACTGGAGGGCGCGGAGGAGCTGATCCTCGCCTTCATGTTCGGGCTCGGCCACCGTACGCTGTCGCGGCCGCGGTTGTCGGAGGATGAGACGGCGCGATTGACCGGGCGGATGATCTTGGCCGCGGTGCGCGCGATCTGAAATCCCGGAGAAACCCCGTCATCCTGACGAAAGTCAGGATCCAGAGTAACGCAACGCTGTCCTGCTTGGCTCTGGATCCTGACTTTTGTCAGGATGACGGACGAGTGCCTACCGTACCGCGGCGCGGAGGGTGGCGCGGACGCCGGTGTGGGTCGGGTCGTATTCGACGATCGACTGCAGGCTCTGCGCCATTGCGCGGATCAGCTTGGTGCCGAGCCCGGTGCCGCGCGGGACGGCGTCTTCGGGAATGCCGCAGCCATCGTCCTCGACCGCGAGCAGGAAGACGTCGTCGTCGATGCGGCGCAGCGCGACGCGGACTTCGCCGCCGCCGGTGGGATAGGCGTATTTGCAGGCGTTGGTGACGAGTTCGGTGACGATTACGCCAAGCGACACAGCGCGGTCGGTGGGCAGGCGGATCGGCTCGGCGGCGAGGCTCAAGGCGCGGGGGAGGGCTTCGGTCGACCAGGTTTCGGCAAGTTCGTCGACCAGCGCGCCGAGATATTCCTGCATGTCAACGCTCTCGACGTCGTTGCTGGTGTAGAGCCGGCGGTGGACCTGCGCGATCGCCTGGATGCGGCGCTGGGTATCCTCCAGCGCCTCTCGCGCGGACGGGTCGGTCAGCGCGGTCGCCTGGAGGCGGACCATCGCCGAGACGAGTTGCAGCGAGTTGGCGACGCGGTGGTTGACCTCGCCGAGCAACGCCTCGAGCCGCGCGTTGCTGGCGCGCAGATCGGCTTCGGCGGACGCCTTTTCCTGTTCGAGCAGGGCGCGGGCGCGCACCTGTTCGAACGAGGCGGCAAGCAGGTCGAAGAAATCGTCGCCGACCGTCTTCACGACGTAATCGGCGGCACCCGCCTTCAGCGCGGCGACCGCGATGCGGCCTTCCTCGGAGCCGGTGACGTACACGACGGGGGGCGGATCGGGCAGACGGCGGAGTGCGTCGAGGGTTTCGAGGCCGTCCATCCCAGGCATGTAATGGTCGACCGCGATCAGGTCGAAGCGCTCTGCGGCGGCCTTCACGACGCCCTCGGCCCCCGTCTCGGCAACGGTCATCCGGTAGCCGCGACGTTCGAGCGCGCGCGCCGCCAGCCGCCGGATCCCGGCGTCGTCGTCGATGTAGAGGACGCGCGTTTCGCTCACTCGGCTTCGGGGACCTGGATCACCGACAGGAACAGCCCGAGCTGACGGATCGCCTGCGCGAAACTCTCATAGTTGACCGGCTTGGTGATGTAGACGTTGCAGCCGAGGTCGTAGCAGCGCTCGATCTCGACCTTGTCGTCGGTGGTGGTGAGCACGACGACCGGCGTGCGCTTGAGCGGGCTGCCCTCCGCCTTGATCCGCGCGAGGATGTCGGTGCCGCTCATGTCGGGCAGGTTGAGGTCGAGCAGGATCATCGCCGGGCCGCTTTTCGCGGGGCCGTCTGCGGCGTTGAACAGAAAGTCGAGCGCGGTGGTGCCGTCGGTGAAGTGACGGATATCGTTCAGGATGCCGGCGCGGCGGATGTTCTTCTCGATGAGGCGGGCATGGCCCTCGTCATCCTCGATCATCACGATGCCGACGGTCTTGTGATCGTTCATGCTGCGTCCTGGATGGTCATGTGGGTCGGCAGATTGAGCCGGAAGGTCGCGCCGTCGCCGAGCGTCGACTGTACGTCGATCGTGCCGCCGAGACGATAGGCGAGTGCGCGGACATGCGCGAGTCCGATGCCTTCGCCGGGCTGGTCCTGCGTGCCCGAGCGGCGGAACAGGTCGAACACGCGCTGGTGATCGCGCGGATCGATGCCGCGGCCGTTGTCGACCACCGACAGGATCACGCGACCGCGTTCGGTATGGCCTTTCACGACGATCTCGCCGGGGCGGCCGGGCTTCAGATACTTGGTCGCGTTCTCGATCAGGTTCGACAGTATCTGTTCGAGCGCGAGGCAATCGGTGACGATTCCCGGCATCGGCCGCTCGACGCGGACCACGGCGCCGCGATCGTCGACGATGTGCTGCAGCGCGCCGACGATCGTGTCGACCAGTTGTGCGGGGTCGATATGCTCAGGGGCGATCGTCCGGCGGCCTTCGCGCGCGAGCTTGAGGATGGCGTTGATGAGCCGGTCCATCTTCTGCGTCGAGGTGCGGATGAAGCCGATCGCCTCGGGCAGGTCCTCGCGCGCCGCCAGCCGGGCGTCTTCGGTGAGGATGTGCGGCGCTTCGGCTTCGGCGCGGTCGACCAGCTCGGCGAGCGGCCCTGCGGCGGTCGCGAGTTCGGCGGTAAAGCCCATCACATTGACGAGCGGCGAACGCAGGTCGTGGCTGACGATATAGGCGAAGCGCTGGATCTCCTCGTTCGCGCGGCTGAGGTCGGCGGTGCGTTCCACGACCTGCTCCTCGAGCGTCTCGTTGAGGGTGCGCAGGCTGTCGCGCGAGGCGGCGAGGTCGGCGGTGTAGCGGCGGATCAGCAGGACCGCGAGGATCGCGACGATCAGCAGCAGCGCCGCGGCGAGCCCGGCGACCGAGAGGAACAGCGCGCTGGTGCGTTCCTGGCGCTCGGTCCGGATACCGAGCAGGCGAACCTCGTCGGCGGCCATCGCCTGGAGGCGGTAGCGGATGCCGCGCATCAACGGCACGCTGGCATCGACCGCGAACCGGCGCTGCGCCTCGGCGATCCGGCCCGCGGCGACCAATGTCATCGACTGCGTCCGAAGCGCGCGCAACTGGACGAAGCGCGGCTCGATCAGGTCGAGGCGGGCACCTTGCCGCGGATTGTCGCGGGTCAGATGGCGCAGCTTGCGGATCGACGGGACGAGGTTGCCCGCAGTCCGCGCATAGGCGGTGGCGAACAGCGGTTTGCCGGCCAGGATGTAGCCGCGCCGCGCCGTCTCGGATTGCTCCATCTGGATCTGGAGCGTGGCGATCGCCTGGCGGACGTCCTGCGTATGGAGGATCTCGGCGGTATAGGTGCGGTTGCGGACGGTGATCCAGCCGATCGCGATCGCCGCGGCGGCCAACGCGATGAAGCCGAGCGTCATGAACGCGACCAGCCACCGTGCGACTCGCCCTTCCGAAGAGGGTAGTTTCAGGCGTACGCGAACCATGGGACGGGCGGTGTAGGCTGGCGGATGTCGTTACGCCAGCGATACTGCCGCGTCCGCCAGCGTAACGATATTGATTTAGAGCAGCAGGTCCTGCGCGCTCGCCTTGCCGACGCGGCCGCCACCGCTGCGCCGGTCCATCTCGTGGTTGGCGGTGAAGCGGATATCGGGATCGCGGTCGGTCATGAACGCCATCAGCGTCTCGTGATCGAGCTCGGACCATTCCTTGCCGCGATCGGGGCCGTAGCGGACGCGGGGAATCAGGCCGGGGTCGCGCGACCACTCGACGAGTTGCGCGAAGCTCGCCTCGTTGAGCATGTCGCGCAGGTGGAACGCGGTGACGTAGGCGTCGGGGAACGCACGGTGGGCAGGCAGGCCGCGCTCGTGCTCCATGCCGTGCGGCTTGCGCCAGTAGCGCAGCACCTGATTGGAGAAGCTCGGCGAGTCGGGCCAGAGGCGGAGCGCGCATTTCCAGGTGCAGATCCACTCGGCGTCGCGGGTAAGCGCGGGGGTGCAGAATTTCTGCTCGAAATCGGCGCGGTGCGCGGCGAGTGCGAGCCGGCGTGGCCACGGGTCGAGCACCTGGCGCGCACAGTCATGCCAATACGGCGCGTCGGCGACATGCTCGTCGAGGATGTGGTGGATCGCTTGAGTCACGGGCGGGATCAGTCGGCCGGGATTGACGAGCAGGCTGCCGCCTTCGCCGTAGATCTCCCAGCGGCCGTCCTCACCGAGCGCGACGTCCTGCCAGCCGATCTCGCAGACGCCGTGGGCGGGCGGGGCCGAGCCGGTGGTCTCGAGGTCGACGACCCGGATCATCTGGGGCTGGGGTTTGGGCTTGGGATAGGGGGGCGCCATGGCCGCCATGTGGGGACAAAAGCGCGCTTAATCCAGCGCGTATGCGTCATCCACGTCGAGTTCGCGGACGCCACGGCGCTGGCGGGCGCGGTCGACGAGCTTGCGCAGGCCTTCGCGGCGGTCGCGTGCCATCGGGATGTCGCGGAGGGTGAACTCGCCGCCGCTGGTCGTGCGGTCGCTCGAGGTTAGGATGATCGTGCCGATGTCGGTCATCTGGTTGAGCAGCGAATAGCCGAGCCGGACGTCCTTGATCCGGTAGAGTTCGATCTCGTCGATCGTCTTGAACAGGATGCCGCGCTTGATGATCAGGCGCTGGTCGGTGATCTCGTAGCTGGCGCTGCGGTTCTTGAGCCAGCGGACGCCGATGATGACGAAGCCTACGCCGGCGAGACAGGTGAGGAGGGTGCCCCAACCGGCAAAGCTGCCGAGCAGCCAGCGGCGCGTGCTGGAGCGGAATTCGTCGACTGGGCGCTCCACGGGGGGACTCCTTGGGGTGGTGGCGGGACGGTAGGCTGGGGTGGTGGCGTGTCAATCATGTGTGGCTGTCGCCAACACAACGCCGTCATTGCCACCTCATCGTCATCCCCGCGAAGGCGGGGATCCATAGTCTCCGAACGGTCGTGATCCATTGGGAGGCCAGCCAGTCTGGGTTCCCGCGTCCGCGGGAATGACGGGGGGTGGGGGGCACTTCACTGCTCGCAGCAAGTACTTCGTCTAATTCCGGGAGCGCCCTCTCCACCAGCACCACCCAGGCGGAGGCCGGGGCCCAATTGGGGGAGGTTGCTAACGGAAGACAGCGCGCAGTTACTTCCACCTTTCCACTTGGGCCCCGGCCTTCGCCGGGGTGGCGGCCTTGTTACGGTACCGATCTCACAACGCCGCTTGCCGCGAGTTGCGCGTCGACCTCTGCCAGAAGTGTATCGAGCGCGCTCTGGTCCTTTGCCTCAACGCGCACGGTCAGCATCGCCTGGGTGTTCGAGGCGCGGAGGAGCCACCACCCATCGGCGGTGGTCACCCTCGCACCATCCGTGAGGTCCATCTCCGCGCCCTCCGACTTCAGCCGCGCGATCACCTCGTCCACCACCGCGAATTTGCGCACATCCTCGACCGGAAAGCGCAGGTCCGGCGTCGCCACCAGCGCCGGCATCGCGTCGCGCAGTTCGGTGAGCGACCGCCCCGACAGATGCACCGCGCGGATCAGCCGCACCGCCGCATAGTGCGCGTCGTCGAACCCGTAATATTCGCCCGCGAAGAACAGATGCCCGCTCAACTCCCCGCCGATCGGTGCACCGGTGCGAGTCATCGCGGTCTTCATCAGGCTGTGGCCTGTGGCGGCCATCACCGGCTCGCCGCCCAGTTCGGCGATGCGGTCGAACAGGGCTTGGGATGATTTCACGTCGGCGACGATCGGTGCGCCGGGGTGCTCGCGCAGCGCAGGTTCGACCAATATGGACAGGATCTGATCCCCCCAGATCACCCGTCCCGAGCCGTCGACCGCACCGATCCGGTCGCCATCGCCATCGAAGGCTAGTCCGAAATCGAGCTTCTTCTCCGTGACCAGGCGTTTGAGATCGGCGAGGTTCGCCTCTTCGGTAGGATCGGGATGATGGTTGGGAAAATTGCCGTCCACGTCGGCGAAGATCACATGATGCTCACCCGGCAGGAGCTGGACGAGCTTCTCGATCACCGGACCCGCGGCACCGTTGCCGGTATCCCAGCCGATCCGGTACGCACCGCCCGCATAGCCGAGCATCAGCCGGCCGACATAGGCGTCCAGCACATCGGCCGTCGTGACTTCGCCAGCACCGTCGCTCCACGCGCCCGACGCGGCGAGCGTGGCGAGATCCTGAATGTCGTCGCCGAAAAATGGCGCGTGGGCGTGCACCATCTTGAAGCCGTTATAGTCGGGGGGATTGTGGCTGCCGGTTACCTGGATGCCGCCGTCCACTTCTAGCGTCGCTTCGGCGTAATAGAGCATCGGGGTGGAGCTGAGGCCGATGCGGACGACGTCGACGCCGCCCGCGACGAGGCCGGAGACGAGCGCGGCTTCGAGTTCGGGCGAGGAGTTGCGGCCGTCATAGCCGACCGCGACGCGCGTTCCGCCAGCGGCGCGGATGCGGGTGGCGAAGCCTCGACCGATCGCCACGGCGTCGGCGGGGCCGAGCGCTTTGCCGACGATCCCGCGGATGTCGTATTCGCGGAGCGAGGTCGGGTCGAACTGGTGGGTCATAGGCCTGTCTTTCCGTTCGTGCTGAGCTTGTCCTTCGACTTCGCTCGGGACGAACGGCGGTTTGAGGTTAGCGTGCGCGCTTCAGAAGGAGGTCGCGCGCCGCATTCACGCGCCGGGTCAGGTCGGTCGAGCCGCCGCGGTCGGGGTGGACCGAGGCGATCAGGCGGCGGTGCGCGCTGCGGATCGCGTCGGCGTTCGCGCTGCTATCGATGCCGAGGATCGAGCGGGCCTCGGCTTCATCCGTCACCACGCGCTGCTTCGGCTTGGGGCGAAGGTAATGCCATGCCGCCCAGATAAACAGCGCGGCGACGATCCACTTCATGCAGCCACACCCGAGACTGGGCCCGGCGTCTGTTCCGCCATGACCTCGGGCAGCTGCAACGCGGCCATCATCTCGCGCAGTTCCTGGCGCGCGGCGACGTGGCCGAGGCCCATGCTGCCGAATTCCTTGGCGTCGATCATCGTCAGGCCGGCGGGAAACATCTCGCGGTAGATCACACGTTCGCCGAGCCCCGGGATGATCCGGAAGCCGACGCGCTTGGCAAGTTGCGCCAGCGCATCCGACACGCGGCGCATGTTGCGCGCCTCGATATGCTGGAGGCGGTTGCGCAGCACGACCCAGTCGATCGTCGTGCCGTCGGCGCGTGCGCGCTGCTTTCGCGCATCCCAGATCAGTTCGGAATAGAAGCTCGGGCGCGTCACCTGATAGGTCTCGGGATCGACCTGGCCGATCAGGTCGAAGTCGACGAAGCTGTCGTTCATCGGCGTGACCAAGGTGTTCGCGAGCGCAGCCGCAGTGCGCGCAAACGGATCGTCGCGGCCGGGCGTGTCTACGACGAGGAAGTCCGAGCCTTCGCACAGCGAGTGCCACAGGTCTTCGAACTGGTCCTCGCTCTGGTCGGACAGCGTCGCGTGGCGCGGCATCGGCAGCACCGAGCCGTTGCGCCTCATCGTCTCGGCACGATTGTCGAGATAGCGGCCGACGGTGCGCTGGCGGTGATCCAGATCGAGACACGCGACGCGCGCACCCTTGGCGGCAAGCGCGATCGCGACGTGCACCGCGGTCGTCGACTTGCCGGTGCCGCCCTTCTCGTTGGCGAACACGATGACGTGCGTCGAAGCTTGGGGGGAAGCTTGAGGGGAATCCGGGCCCGTGGCCAACGCGCGTTTCCTTATTGATCGTAACAGTCACCCTTCATAGAAGCCGCGACCGCACTTATCGAGTAGGAGTTTCACGTGGACACCGTCCGGGACCTTAATGCGTTGCGCGACAGCGTCGCCGCCTTTCGTGCGGCGGGGCAGCGCGTCGCGCTCGTTCCGACGATGGGGGCGCTCCACGCCGGCCATGTCGCGCTGATCGAGGCGGCGAAGCGGCCGGGGACCAAGGTGGTCGCGTCGATCTTCGTCAACCCGACGCAGTTCGGCCCGAACGAGGATCTGTCGCGCTATCCGCGGCGCGAGATGGCCGATATCCGGATGCTCAACGAAGCCGGGTGCGACCTGCTCTGGCTGCCGTCGGTCGAGACGATGTATCCCGATGGCTTCGCCACGTCGGTGCGCGTCTCGGGTGTCAGCGATGGGTTCGACGGCGCCTCGCGGCCCGGCCACTTCGACGGTGTCGCGACGGTCGTGTCGAAGCTGTTCAACCAGGTCGGCCCCGACGCCGCGTATTTCGGCGAGAAGGATTACCAGCAGCTGGCGGTCGTCCGGCGGTTCGTCGCCGATCTCGATTTCGCGATCGATATCGTCGGGGTGCCGACGCAGCGCGACGACGACGGTTTGGCGATGTCGTCGCGCAACATCTACCTCGACGACGAGCAGCGTAAGCAGGCGGTGGCCCTGCCGCGCGCGCTGGGCGTCGCCGCGCGGGCGATCGCGAAGGGCGAGGACGTCGAGTCGGTGCTCGACGATGCGCGGACGACGTTGGTCGGGGCGGGGTTCACGATCGATTACGTCGCGCTGGCGGATGCGGAGACGCTGGCGGAGAACCCTGCGGCGGAGCGTCCGCGGCGGTTGCTGGCGGCGGCGCGGATGGGTGCGACGCGGTTGATCGATAACATCGCGATCGAGGCACCAGACGCGTTGTAAAAAACGGGCGTTAACCCATTAACCATTTCGTAGCCCGAATCACGGCACTCTGTCCTCACGAACATTGGGGGCAAGACCATGGGCATCAGTTTCAAGACCGCGAATATTACGATCGAACGTCGTCTGGCGGATGCCGCGCGAGGCGACGACCGGGCGTGCTACGAACTGGGGATGGTGTATTCGACGGGGACGTCGGGTGTCGTCCTCGACCTGATCGAGGCGCACAAGTGGTTCAATCTGGCGGCGGTGTCGGGGAACATCGCCGCGCAGGAATGCCGGGCGGAGATCGCCGAGGACATGACCGCTCGGGAGATATCGGTGGCGCAGCGTGCTGCCCGGGATTGGATGCAGTTGACGCAACGCCGGGCTGCTTAATCCTCCCCGGAACGGGGAGGGGGACCGTTCGCCGCTTGGCGAAGGGTGGAGGGGGATCACCGCGAGCGTAGCGTTCGTGGGGCTTACCTTACGCAGGGGTGCTTTTGGGGAAGCCCCCCTCCACCATCCTTTGGATGGTCCCCCTCCCCTTGCAGGGAGGATTAGGCTTCGGCTTTCTTCTTTGGCGCGGCTTTCTTGGCGGGGGCCTTTTTAGCCGGCGCCTTCTTTGCCGGAGCCTTCGCTTCAGCCTCGTCCTTGGCCACTGCTGTCTTGGCCGGTGCCTTTTTCGCCGCCGGCTTCTTGGCGGGCGCTTTCTTCTTCTTCGTTGCTGGCGCCGCAGCGGCGCGTGCGTCGATCAATGACGCCGCTTCCTCAAGCGTCAGCTGGTCCTTTTCGATCGACTTGGGCAGCGTCGCGTTGGTGGTGCCGTCGGTGACGTAGGCGCCGTAACGCCCTTCCATCAGCTTGATCTCCGCCTCGGTGCGCGGATGGTTGCCGAGGATCTTGAGCGGTGCCTGCGCCCCGCGCGCGGTACGTCCGCCGCCCGCTGCGGCTTCGGCGAGCTTCACCACCGCTGCATTCATGCCCGTCTCGAACACGTCCGCAGTCGTCTGGAGTCGGGCGTATTTGCCCGCGTGCTTCAGATACGGGCCGAACTTGCCGATCGTCGAGATGATCGGTTCGCCGGTCTCGGGGTGGTTGCCCACCGTCCGCGGGAGGGACAGCAGTTTGACCGCCCACTCCAGATTGAGCTCGCCGATGTCCTTCGGGATCGACGCCATCTTGCGGTCTTCGCCTTCGCCGATCTGCAGATACGGGCCGAAGCGTCCCGACTTGCGCTCGATCGGCTGGCCGGTGTCGGGATGCGTGCCGAGCGTCGACGGGCCGGCATCCGCTTCGGCATCGCCGCCGGGCTGCGCGAAGCGACGCGTGTATTTGCACTCAGGATAGTTCGAGCACGCGATAAACGCGCCGAATTTGCCGCCCCGCAGCGCAAGCTGGCCCTCACCGCAGTTCGGGCAGAGACGCGGATCGCCGCCGTCAGCCTTGGCGGGGAACAAATACGGCGCGAGGAAGGTGTCGAGTTCGGCGGTGATCGCCGACGGCTGCTGCTCCATCACCTCGTTGGTGCGCGGCTTGAAATCGCGCCAGAACGCGTCGAGCACCGACTGCCACTGCGCGCGGCCGCCGGAGACGTCGTCGAGCTCTTCCTCCAGCTCGGCGGTGTAGTCGTAGCCGACGTATTTCTCGAAGAAGCGCTCCAGGAACGCCGTCACCAGCCGGCCGGACTCCTCGGCGAAGAAGCGGTTCTTCTCGATCCGGACATAGGCGCGGTCCTTCAGCGTCTTGATGATCGACGCGTAGGTGGACGGCCGGCCGATGCCGAGTTCCTCCATGCGCTTGACCAGCGAGGCTTCGGAGAAGCGTGGCGGCGGCTGGGTGAAGTGCTGCTCGGCGTCGACCTTCTTCTTCGCGGGCGCATCGCCTTCGCGCATCCGCGGCAGGCGGCGCGCGTCCTCGTCAGCGGAATCGTCCGACCCTTCCTCGTACAGCGCGAGATAGCCGGGGAAGAGCACGACCTGGCCGGTGGCGCGCAGGATGTTGCGGCCGGTGCCGTCGGCCATCTCGACCGTGGTGCGTTCCATCCGCGCCGACGCCATCTGGCTCGCGAGCGCGCGCTTGAAGATCAGGTCGTAGAGGCGCGCGTGATCGCCGCCGCCGGCCTTGTCCTTGCCGAAGTCGGTCGGGCGGATCGCCTCGTGCGCTTCCTGTGCGTTCTTCGCCTTCGACTGGTATTGGCGTGGCTTGTCGGGGACATAGCTCGCGTCGAAGCGGTTCGCGACGGCCAAGCGCGCGGCACTTATCGCGCTCGAATCCATCTGCACGCCGTCGGTACGCATGTAGGTGATCGCGCCGTCCTCATAGAGGCCCTGCGCGATCCGCATCGTGTGATCCGCCGAGAAACCGAGTTTGCGCGAGGCCTCCTGCTGCAACGTCGACGTCGTGAACGGCGGCGGTGGGTTGCGACCGGCGGGCTTGGTCTCGACCGACTGGACCGAGAAATTGCCGTCGAGCACGGCCTGCTTGGCGCGCAGGGCATCGCCTTCGTTGCCGATCGAGAGGCGGTCGAGCTTGTTGCCCTCGAACTGCGTCAGCCGCGAGGTGAAGGCGGTGCCGTCATGCTCCATCTCGGCGGTGACGGACCAGTATTCCTGCGGCTTGAAGACATCGATCTCGCGCTCGCGCTGGACGATCAGGCGGAGCGAGACGGACTGGACGCGGCCGGCGGACTTGGCGCCGGGCAGCTTGCGCCACAGCACCGGCGAGAGCGTGAAGCCGACGAGGTAGTCGAGCGCGCGGCGTGCGCGGTACGCGTCGATCAGGTCGTCGTCGAGCTCGCGCGGGTTCTTCATCGCCTCGGTCACCGTCGCCTTGGTGATCGCGTTGAAGGTGACCCGCTCGACCTCCTTGGGCAGTGCCTTCCGTGCGCGCAGCACTTCGCGGACATGCCACGAGATCGCCTCGCCCTCGCGATCCGGATCGGTCGCGAGGATCAGGCGGTCGGCGACCTTGGCGAGATCGGTGATCGCCTTCAACTGCTTCGACTTGTCCGCGTAATTCTCCCACGTCATCGCGAACGCATCGTCGGGATCGACCGAGCCGTCCTTGGGCGGCAGATCGCGGACATGGCCGTAGCTGGCCAGGACGCGGTAATCGCTGCCCAGATACTTCTCGATGGTTTTGGCCTTGGCAGGCGATTCGACGATGACAAGCTGCATGGGGAAACCAGGGTCCTTACGTGTACGCGTACGAGGGTGACGGCGTCGGGGTAGCCGCGTCAACCCGCAGTGGGTTCAGAGTGACGTGCAAGAGGTGCGGTCGCGGGGGCGGGTTTTCCAGAGGAGCAACCGCGGCGAGGCTGCGATACTCCGTGTTTAGCGCAGTCTCTGCGATCGTCTCCATCGAGGATCGACGCACGCCCGGACCCGCTGAGGTCCGGTACCATGTTCGGGCGAACCAGGGCCATCGGTCTCAATGCAGGGTATTTCCCGGATTAATTGATCCAGGTTCGTCAGTTACCGCGATGATATGATAAGAAATCATCAAACCTTACGTCTGTGTTCGACCGATGCGGCCGTACGGTGCGTGGTAGTCGAGACCGTGAACCTGTCGACGTTGCGGAACGGCTCGGAAGGATTTCGCCGGGCACACTGGTTCCCCACGCGGATCGCGTCCTTTCGCGCAGGGATCGACGTGCGACGGGAACTTCACGGCGCGGTGACGAGCGTTCGACGGTCTCTTATCACAGAGGCGGGAGAGGCATCGTGACCAACGACGCCTTGACCGTTGCTCGGTGGAAATGCGCGTTTCTTGCCAAGCGGATCGTCGCTTTGCGCGAGCAGGTCGCGCAGTCGTCCGTGCTCGACGAGATAAAGCTGCACCAGAACGAGCTGGACGTCTTGATCGCCACGATCGCGCGGGATTGCGGCGAGGATGCAGCGGCCGGCGATCAGCAGGCCGACTCATGCGAGGACGTTTCCGCGGTATCTGTCCCGGGACCGAGACTGGTCGGTTAGGTCAGCTGAGGCTTGCCCGGCCGCCGGCATGGCGTTCGAGGCGGCCGCCCAGTTCGAGTTCGAGCAAGACCGTGTGGACCACGGCCGGGCTCAGGCGCGACTGGCGGATGAGCTCGTCGATCGCGACGGGGACGGGGCCGAGCAGGTCGGTGATCCGGCGGCGGTCGGTGTCGCTGGCGTCCTCGGGGGGCGAGGCGGCGTAGGCGTCGATCGGGGAGCGGACCGAGCGCGGGTCGAACGGGCGGATCTGTTCGAGGATGTCGGCGGCCGATTGCACCAGCGTGGCGCCTTCGCGGATCAAGCATAAGGCAGTTGCACCACGCGTCCGATGGCGCTTAAAAACTGCGCATGACACTTCCAGCATTTTTGTACGCGCGCTTTTCCTCGCAGGAACAGGGGCGCGGCACGTCACTTGTCCGCCAGTTCGAAAACGGCCGAAACTACGCTTTAAGCAAGGGATGGCTTCTCGACCCGGATCGCGAGATATCGGACAAAGGCCGTTCAGCGTTCCACGGCGCTAATCGAAGTGAAGGCGGCGCGCTGTATGCGTTCGAACGACAGGTCGAGAAGGGTTTTTACCGCAACGGTGCGGTATTCATCGTTGAGCATTTTGACCGCATCAGCCGAGAAGGCTGGGAGCAGGTTCACGCGTTTCTAAAGCTATGCGTCGAAAACGGCGTCAGCGTTGCGACCATCGACAGCGACCGCTTCTATCCTGCCGGTGCGCGGATCGACGGTGGCACCATCATGGAGTTGGTGTTCAAGTCCGAGGGTGCGCGGGACGAGAGCAAAAAGAAAAGCGATCGAGGGCTCGATAACTGGTCGCGCAAGATCAAGGCCATCGAGGCTGGCGACAAGTCAGCGAAGATCGGTATGCCGCCCGGTTGGA
The DNA here is from genome assembly GCF_014841895.1 of Sphingomonas sp. CFBP 13728. Classification (NCBI taxonomy): domain Bacteria; kingdom Pseudomonadati; phylum Pseudomonadota; class Alphaproteobacteria; order Sphingomonadales; family Sphingomonadaceae; genus Sphingomonas; species Sphingomonas sp. CFBP 13728. Next base: position 749,193 of record NZ_JACYUS010000002.1, read on the forward strand.
TGGATCGTGACCCCAAGACGAATGCGCCGGTACTAAATCCGCATCGTACTGCCGTCCTCCGCGAGATATTCGATCTGTATGTTGAGGGGTACGGTCTTCCCAGCATTGCGTCCCGGCTCAACGATCGAAAGGAGCCAAGCTGGGCAGTCGGCAAAAAGGACAAGGGAAATGGCTGGAACACTGCCTATCTGCACAAGCTGCTAACGAACCGCGCTGTCCTCGGTGAGTACGTTCCAATGTCGCGCACTCACAGCGGCATCAACGAAACCGGTAAGGGCATCGTCGTTCCCGACCACTACCCGCAAGCTATCCCAGCCGAGTTGTTCGACCGTGTTGTATCGGTGCGTGGACTGCGCCGTTTCGGCGGTGGCCCAGCCGAAGCGCAGGTCAACAATCTGTTTTCGGGTTCGGCCTTCTGCAAGTGCGGGGCTCCCATGTATTTTCAAAGCCGGCAGAAAGCGGGTCGGACGACCGGGCATAAAAGCAAGCTAGACGGTCGAAAGCTGTCTTACGTTTCCGGCGTCGATATCAGCTATCTCCGGTGCAACAATAATCGGCGGAAACACGAATGCGCGAACAGCAAGACATTCCGCTACGAAATGCTCGAACCAGCGATTCTTGATGCCGTGCTAGCGGTTGCGATTGACGATAAAAAGTTCACCGTGCCCGATCATGTTGCCGCGCTATCAGCAAACGTCTCGGAGTTAGAGCGTCAGATTGAGGGCAAGCGCCGCAATCTCGCAGCTATCGTTGACAGCCTAGCAGAGTTCTTCGTCAAAGCCCTCGCGGTCAAAGCTGCGGAGATCGAGACCGAACTAGAAGCCGACGATGCACAACTCCGCGCCATGCAAGATGAGCTGTCTCGCCAGCGGGGCAGTGCAAACCCCGACGAGCATCTACAGCGAGTGCTTGAGGTCAAAAACAGCATCAACAGCGAGGACAAAGACGCCCGCTACTCGGCGCGTGTCAGGGTCAAACAAGCGCTCGCGTTTCTAACCCGGATCGTTTGCGACACTGACGGGATCGCCACTGTCATGCTGCAAAACGGAATGATGGCTTGGCGCTTTGATCAAAAGGGCAACATCATCGGTGATCCCGTGGACCTCCGAAACAATCTCGATGTTCACAAGGGCTTGCCCGGTCCTAAGTCACTGACAGCCGACGTGCTGCGCCGTATGCCCCAGCCGGTTCGGACTCCCGTCGATCCATCGCAGCAAAAATGGAAGTACGGCGGCTAGGAGCGTCTTCCTGAGCAATCAGAGGTAGGGAAGCCCGCGTATGCTACGCGGGCTTCTTGCTATCAGGGTGAGTGCGGAAACGCGCTTAACGGGGCAGTTGGTGACGCTCGGCGCCCACATGCAACAGGAAGTGGCTGCGCTTGCGCTCGCAGTAGATTTTGACACCTTCAAACTCGACCGAGAAAGCATCGTCTTCGAACTGGTCGTTGAAGTCGAAAGTGTTCAGTGCGTAGTCGGCGAAAGCGTTAAGATCGATCTGCATTTGTTTGCTCCTCTTCCGACTGTATGTTTCCAGTCCAAAACCAGAGCGAGCAAAGAGTTGACGCTTAGAGCAGATTTCTAGTTGAGCGGAGTTGAGCGTAACCCGCTTCAAGTCTGTGGTTGCCCAGTCTGCTCAAAGACTATTGATAGAGTGGTGCGACAAGGATAGGAGCGCACACGATGAAAGACTACAGCGGACTGTTTGAGATTGCTGAGGCATCGGCTGCTTCGAACAATGATGAAAAGCTACACGAGATGATCAAAGAGCTTAAATCGATGATCGAGTTGAATCTGGAGTACGCGCAGCAAGACGTTGCAGATCGAATGGGCGAGAGGATTTTAGAGCTTCTGTAAAAGCAAGGGGCGGGCTGCACAAAAGTGTGGTCCGCCTTTTCCATGTCTGAGTGAGTAAAAGAGTTAGCAGATAGTAAAAGATCGGTTGTCCAGAGTTATCAATGGCAACAGAAGATGAGTGCGACAAACAAAGGAGCGCACAACATGACGAACATAAGCAAGCTTCCCGGTAAGAACGACATGCTGCTTGACGCTGCAAAGGGCTGGGTTCAAACGCAGGTTGTTGAGGTCGAGGGCACTTACAAGCGCGCTGTTGTCCTAGTCGAGTGCAGCGTCAACGATCCCCGGCGCTTTGGCTACTTCAACGGTGCATGGTTTCGCCTTGAGGAAGGCGATAGCGCGCCACTCCGCAAAACGATCCGGGACAAGCTTGGCGACTTTGATGTTGTCGAGTGCAGCGCAGACGACGACAGGAAGCTGCTTTATCTCGACGGAAAGCACTGGCGCCCCGCAAACTAAGCGGGGCAACGCCCAACTAATGCAAGCCCCGGCTAGTCCGGGGCTTTTTTGCGTCTGTTAAGCACGCTAGGTTGACACGCAACGAGATTGGCACGCCCGATGGGCTTTTGCCACGGAGGTTGCATGTCACGCAGAATGGAAGTCCGCGCTGTTAGCGGGTTGCCCGAACTTCTCTACAGTATGGTTCTCACGACGGCGAACAGTCGGATGATCGAGCCCTCCCCCGAGTTGCAGGATCAGGTTCTGCGGCTGGGGAATGCCTTCATACTCGCTGCAAGCCACGAGATCGAAAACGAGGGCACAACCGTCTATGCGGCCTATCAGTGGCCCGAAACCGGTCCCGCCGTGCTGGCCTTTGTGTGGGCGATCAACACCCGGCACAACATTGACGCCAGCGATGGAGCGCCGTTCTTTTTCCGCGCCTTCACGGAGACAAAGGCGACGCATGAACATCTGTTAAGCCGTGACCAGATGGAGCACGAACTGGCCCTGTACGCGGTGTCGCAATTTGGAAAACCTAGAGCAGTCTAGTGTTGTCCTAGAAGATCAAAGGCTATTGATAGGAATGTGGCAACAAGGAGTACGCCACATGAGTCAACCATTTGATTTTGTAAACGTGATCGACGCTGTATCCCTGCAACAGCTCGTGAACAACCATGTTCAGCAACAGCCCCTCAAAGGCACGAAGGGCGAGCAGGACTTCCACCCGGTCTGCAAGATATTTCTGCCGTGGACCAATGGAACTTGGCTGCTGACTGAAATGGACCCTGACGACGGGCTCGCGTTTGGGTTAGCCGACTTGGGAATGGGCTCGCCGGAACTGGGCTATATCTCGCTGGATGAGATTTACGAAATTACCGGTCCGGCTGGCTTGAAGATGGAGCAGGATGCTCACTTCAAGGCGACTAAGCCACTGTCCCAGTATGCCAGCGATGCCCGAGCGAATGGCAAAATACGTGCCTGATAAATAGGTACGCGGAGAGGAAGTCATTGGCCTGTCCGCGCTCTCCTTTCTGAACACCGGTCAAGCCCTGCTAGTTTCCTTTCTAGCAGGGCTTTTCTGCGTCAAGCGCCCTCGGCTTCCTTACGCTTGGCAATCGCGATATCGACCTCCGCAGGATCGCTGCCGGCGTCGATGTAGGACTTCCGAATGTCCTCAAACGACGGCGGGGTCTTAGAACGGCGCTTCGCTGCAACGCCGATGTTGAGCGCGCTCTGCGTTCCAACGGTCCGAGTGCCACCAGTCGACGAATTGGCCTTACGCGGGATTCCCAGCTTGTTCGTCGCACCAAAGGTCAACGCCGCTTCTAGCTGATCGTCAAAATGACCAGCTTCCACGTCCTTTGCAAAGTCGGGAAGCTTTTCCTGCAACTTTGACCGGCTGATGCGCAACCCTCCCTCGGGAACGCCGGGAAGCTTGATAGGCTGATTGTTCAAAGTGGGCCGGTAAATCACGCCGTTATTGTGCAGCGGTTCAAAATCCTTGCCACCCTGAGCGGAGACCTTCTCGCCGTTAAGCTGCCTCATCGTCTGCGCGATGCGCGACTGCATTTTCTTGCGTGCGCCCTCGTGATCAAACGGAGCCCGGTCAAAGCTGGCATCCTCGTCGCCTGTCGCTGCCCAATCGCCGTAGTCTACTGCCATGTCCGGTCCTCCGCTTGTGAAACTGCGCGGATAGAACCCATGCGTTACCGGACTGTCAACACGTCAAGGAAAAGCCCCAGCCTTTCGGCCGGGGCGTGGGTAGTGCGGTAGTCCTGTTAGCCCTTTGCGGGCTCGGCCTTCTTCGCTGCCCGTGTGGTCTTCATCTTGTCCGTTCGCGCAACCCGCTTTTCCGACAGTGAGGCAATCTGCGCATCGTACTCACCGGCCTTGATCCGGTCCGCGTAATAGTCGAGCGCGTCGTTGAAGTTGGCCTTGGGTACGCTCATTTCCTTTACGTCCACGTCGGTGTCCTGCACCTTCACGCGCTCAAGGACCAACGCGCTGTTCGACACCCGGATCGTAAACGCGATCTTATCGCCGGACAGTTTGAAGTTTAGCTTGCCCTCTGCGCCATCGCCAGCCGCATATTGCTCCTTCATCTTCGCAATGTTGTCGAGCGCGACCTGCTGAACCGTCCGACCCGCAACCGCCTTGTTGAACTCGGGAACCTGCAAAGCGGGAACCAGCATCGCGGGGGAGAACTTGCTCATCGTGTATTCCTTCGATCTTGCAGTGCCCAACTGCCCTGCTGCAACCCGTATGTTGCCGCTAATCGAATAGGGCGAGCATAGATGTTCAACTCAATGCGGTTGACAGAGCAGAATTCAACTCACCTGTATCTTCGGTAGATTGCCTGCGCGCATGGCAACATAAACTGTTGAGCAACACATTTAAGGGGCTCACTACTATGTCGGCGCAGATCATTCCGTTTCCCATCCGCAACCGTTATCCGTCGGCGCTTGGTCGCTTGTTCAGTCCAACTCCATGCCGGATCGAGACGCCCCGCGATATCGAACTCACCGGACTGGCTTGTATGGCGGGCAAGCTGCTGAACGAGTTTGACGACGACCTGTGCGACGACTTCCTTGCGCGCGTTGATGCCTACGATTGGGAAGCTGCTGCTCGTCGGGGATAAAAGCCCGAGAAAACGCCAAACGTCATATCCGTAAATAGTTGGTCTTACGCGAAGGGCCAACTCCGATGACTACAATACCCACAGATGTGCAGGCGTTCGACGTGGAGCGCGCTCTAAGCAAGGCACTGGGCATCCGCGTCGAGACATTCCTCTGTGGGCCATCGGAATACAAGTTCCGCGTGGGCCAGCGCTGGCAGTTATGCGTGGATGAAGACCAGCTTGGGCAGCTATGGAGCGACGTTGACAATCCCAGCGTACTGCGGGACTCGTTCGATGCCCTGAAAGCGGAATGCCTCGCATTCATTTCCTACAAGCGATGAGTGACCTGCTCTACAAAGCTCGCTGGACATTCCGTCACAGTGATGTGTTGAAGACCTCAAAACACGACGGGTTTGAACTGCGCTTGTGGGAATGGTTGCGCGAAAACGATGCTTTGCGTCACTATGTCAACAGCTACATCAATACCGACGATGCGACGGACACTATGGAGTATGTGGTCGTAATGCGGGACCGAGACAGTGCCTTGAAACTCAAGCTGTCTCTGTAACCTCAACCTGCAACGTTGCCTCGGCCATTAGAGCCAACTGCATGAACGCTATTGCGCGACCCATGCCCGGTGCCTTTTCCTCCAAGGATAGCTGATCGTCCTTCCGTACTGTGTGGAGCGCAGCGTTATGGGCATTACGGGCCGGAACTAGCAGCCGTTCTACGACGAGAGCTTTGACACCCTCGCGGTCAAGGCCGTCCATAAATGGGGTATCGAGGTCGAAGGAAATGCGGGCTTTCATAACCAGATTCCCTAAAAGTGGTTTCCTAAGAAATCTTTAAGTACGTGATGACACGCAAACTCCTCCTAACCGTTGAACAAGCCCGCAACTTACAAGCGGAACTCCACCACAAGCCACAAAGCGAACAGACCACATGGGGCAGTTGGGCCTATGTGGTGGAAACACCAGTACCAGAAACACCCGATAGCTTGTTGAACCCGGAACGCCTTATTACGGGAATGAAGATGGCGGCTATGGGTTGCAGTGACAGCCAGATAGCGGAGAACCTCATGTGGAAGTATCCGGGCGCAGCCTTGAAGGCATTGCGGAAACTCCTAAAGCCCTAACGATCACCCCGTAGCCTGCTTCCATCCCATGTGGTACTGCTGACCTCTACGGGGGCTTACAATGACGAATGAACCGGTATCGTTGTGGACGGAAATCAAGCCGATCCTCGGACCCCTTATCCAAGCAGGGGTCGTACTAATCGTCGGTACATTCACTGTTTGGTTCCAGCTACGACAAGCCCGTACTGCCGAACGAAAGCTATTCGCGGACATACATGACAAGCGATATAAAGCCCTAAGCGCGTTCACCCGTGATGTGACCGATCTTGCTTGGCAACTCCTCTACGAAGAGCAAGTCGCAGTTGAAGGAGAGCCAAGCCTACCCGAGAAGGCAAAGGCAAAGTGGCGAGCGTTGAACGGACAGGTACAGGAACTAACGTGGCTGTTCGGTAGCGACGTGATGATCGAAGTTGTAAGAATGCAGGATCACACTGAAAAGATGTTAGATGCAGTTCTCCGCTTTGAGCATCAATTGAAGAGTGACGACCCCGTCGCACTGGTTGAACAGATCAATGTACACAACGAACTATTCAATAATGCAGTCGGCCGCTTAAACGAGGCATCGAGGCACTATCTGTATGTAGGACACATAAAGGCAAAAGTGCCATTTATACGAGGCTTCACGGCCAACGAACTGATGAACCCGAAGAATTGAGAATGCACCGCTTGATGTAACGAAGAAGCGATATTCGGATGCTCTCTTAAATACGTGCATGGACGATACCAAGCAAACAACGACGCTTCTGCCCGCCCTCAATCCCAGTGTGGAGCAAGCCCTACAGATGCCCATTGTGGGCAACGCTATCGCCGCCGCTACACGGGCAAAACCCGGCCAGCCCACAAAGCGCAGTCCCGAGATCGTAGATACCATCCTCGACCGTGTGGCATGTGGGGAAAGCCTCATGTCCGTTTGTCAGGACCCCGCGCTTCCTGGTTACAGCACGTTCAATAGGTGGTGCCGTGAGGACCCCGAACTGCTGGAACAAGTGGACATCGCTTACGAGTTCCACGCCCGCACGATGGACGACATTGCGGATGACATTCTGGCTGGGGGCCCCACTTCCACGGGCGACTTTTACCGGGACAAGGAACGCGTTGCACATCTGCGCTGGAGGCTCGGAAAGCTAAACCGCCGTCGATACGGGGACAAAGTGCAGATGGATGTGGTCACACATCAGCCCGTCATTCTCGACCTGGGCACCATTGAGGGTGAAGGAGGCGATGGGGTCTAAGCACACAGGAAGTAGCCAGAGAGCCCCACGCTGATACCCTGCTGGGTGTGTCCGCTACTAGGCTACTGGTAGAGCATTGCGTATCGCAGTGAGCCCCAGCGGCTAACACTAGAGTACACGCTTCCGTTACAGTAACAGGGCAGTGCCACGCCGTAACATATAGGTTGCCCTTCCGCTCATGTGACAACAAACGCATGGGGTCTAAGGGAGATGTTACATGATCGTCGGCTATGCCCGAGTAAGCACAACGGACCAAGACCTAGCAGTGCAGATCGCCGCACTCACGGCACAGGGTTGTGAGAAGATATTCAGTGAGAAGCGGAGCGGCACTAACACTCAACGCGATCAGCTATCCGCTGCAATGGACTTTGTACGTGAGGGCGACACGCTGCTGGTAACACGGCTCGATCGCTTTGCACGGTCCGCTCATGATCTCCACAGCTTGGTCCACAGACTTATCCACAACGGGGTCGGCTTCCGATGCACGGAACAGGGTGGCGTTGATACCACGACGAGCAGCGGAAAGCTGATGCTGTCCATGCTGGGGGCCGTAGCCGAGTTTGAGACCGAGATACGAAAGGAGCGGCAGCTTGAGGGCATAGCCGCTGCAAAGGCCCGTGGGGTCTATAAGGGGCGGCAAAGGGCAACCGATTCCTCGACCATCCGCGCGATGCTTGATGAGGGCATGAAGCCCGGTGAGGTCGCACGGTCGCTGGGCGTCAGCCGCATGACAGTTCACAGGGCCAAGCTGTCAACCTGAGAAGAGGTCGCAGGGGGTGTATATACCCCTACCTGCTAGGGGGCCGAGGGTGGGGCCACTGGACTATTTTCTGTTTTTTAAAATCTGACACGATAGTGTCTGGTCAATTGGGAGAGCAATGTGACCGAGCGACGGACGAATACGATAAAGCGATACACGAGCCTGACCGTCGCGTTAGATATGCTAGTTAAGGAACGGATCACTCTTCTCAACCCATCGTCGTGGGAAGACGAAAACGATATTGCCTTTTTAGAAGCATATCGATTGAAGAGAAATCTGCCCGCAGTATTTGCCACCTGCTTCACGCAGGCTCCCGAGACATTCCACCATTGGAGCGTGTTCGCTAATGGACATGAGGGTGTCAGGATTAACATTGACAAGGAAAAGCTACTCGAGGGTCTGAGGAAGGATCCCTGCTACTCGTGGGGAGAAGTCGAGTATAAGACCTATGAGCAGCTTGAAAATATCACGGACTTGAGCTTGTTTAATCTTCCATTCCTCAAGCGTTATGCGTTCACGCATGAGGACGAGTTTAGAATTGTGTATGATTGCTCGGATGCTAAGAAGAAAAGTCACGATATCAAACTGAAACGAGAGTGGATTAAAGACATTACGCTTAGTCCGTGGCTGCATCCAGCGCTGATTGATCCGATTAAGGAAGCTATTAAGTCATTGCCGCATTGCAAAGACTTGACGATCAAGAAGACGAATCTACGAAATAGTGAGCGGTGGAAGAAGGCAATTGCACACGTCGCCGCAGAGAGCGAGCCAAAGGGAGGAAGAAAACGTCAGGATTAAGATTTCCCCGTTCTAAAGCGCGCTCTCTGTCGAGCTCGTCTGGCTCCGGGTGTACTAGAATGTCAGGCGCCAAATGTCGCGGCGACAAAATCTGATTGTAAGCGCCTAATACGCCCGTCAATTTCAGAACACCGGCTTTTCACGTAGAGGCTGGCGACAACAAAGATTGATATTGGCAGAACTAGGTAAAATCCGAGGATGAAGAGAGTTCCGGCTACTTCGGCAGGTAATTCCTGCCAAACTGTGCAGTAGGAAAAATAAATCACGCTGATGACGAATAGGGCAACTACGCTATAAAGTACGGTTCCGTTGACCTTCTGGAATCCCATCTCAAGCCCGCCGATGTCAGCGAGAATACCTGACGCATCTTGCCGCAGGTCGACTTTTTTGGTTGCGACGATCGCCGCTTCGACCGTGGCGGTTCGCCGCCACAACCCGGCAACGCCGCCTTCAGTGACGACTTGAATTACTGCTAGGGCCAGATAGAGTCCGATCCCTACGGTTTGCACATTCGCAAGCTGAGCGAACGAAAGCGAGCCCAGCTTGACCCACAACGGTCCAAAGTCAAAGCACACGTGAAAGTCTCCCAAGCCGCCCTTAAAAGCGTGATTAGCGCTCGTGGCGTGCCGTTGACCACCCTAGCAATCCGCGCCGGCATTCCATCGGCGGATCTTCGCCGCGCTTTGGAGGTCGATGGAGAGTTAGAAGACGACGAGATTGAGGCGATCGCCGAACAGCTGGCAGTCCCTGTGGAGGCATTCTTCATGGACGAGACGCCGCCACTGCTCAAGGCAGTCGATTTTCGCACAGCGACGCCTCATGTAAGTAAATTCAAGAAGGGTACGCTCGAAGCGATAGGATATGTCGAGCGCATTGCCGGCACCCTCGCTTCCTTGGAATTGGGCGTCGAAATTGACCCCAGCCTGGCTCCGATTACAACAGCATACACCGACGGAGAGGCTATAGAGCTCGCCAAGAAATGGCGGAAGAGCTGGGGCTTTAGCATTCAAGAACAGCTCGATGCTGCTAACTCGAACACCGTTTACGTCAGTCTGAGAAGTTACATTGAGTCTCTCGGCGTCTTGGTGCTGCATAAGTCGTTCGGGACAGATGAAGCAGCCGGTATCTACGCTCATATTCCCGACGGCCCCCACGCTATCGTCATCAATACGACGCTGAGCAGCAAGGCTCGAAAGCTTTTTACGTTGGCACATGAGTTTTGCCACGTTCTGTTACGGGCCGAGGGCACGTCGAATCCGTCGATTATAAAGAATAAGGTCGAAAAGTTTTGTAACAAATTCGCGGCGTACCTTCTTGCGCCAAATGGGCTGATCAATAACGCGATTCAGCGGTTCGGATACCCCGCCACGGCTGATCACGACAACATACGGCGGTTTGCGAAACGCCTGGGTATAAGCCAAGAGGCTCTAGTTCGGCGACTTGTCGAGATTGGCTACATCACCCAGGCAAACTATACGACGTGGCGCAGCAAGTTTAACGGCGTGGTGCCGCCGGGTGACACGACCGATGGTCAAGGTGGAGGGAAGACGGACCCCCTTCAAACAAAGCGAACGACCTATGGATCGCGACTTCTCTCGCTACTGGGGAATGCCCGCCAGCGCGGTCTTTTAGACGACCTAGACATATATCGACTGTGCGGCCTGAAGAGGAAGTATCAGGACGATCTGTTCGGCATCGTTTGAGCATGGTAGCGGCTCCAGCGAAACCCAAACCCAAGTATGTTATCGATGCCCATGGTTTGCGCGCCGCGCTTACAACAACGCAAAACAGCGTTCGGAATGCCGTAATCACTGCGATCCAAAATGGCGAGATGCTGATTCTCAAGCCAGCCAGTAAGGAACTCAAAGAAAACGATCCCGAAGTGTATGACGATATGCAAACCATATCGTCGAAGAAGTATCTCCCACTGGACGTTAGCACGAGTAAGGCTGCTGCCGTATTAGTTGACAAACATGGTGGCTCAAGACTGTTCGGCATCACCCCTCCGATAGACCGTTTCCGTGCTCTGGCTGCAGCCGGCCTGCACAAGTTGGTTCTTATATCCGATGGGAAAGCCCTGAAAGATTGCCAAGCTATCATTGCAAAGTGCAACCTGCCAAACGGCTGTGCCAAAGCACCATCGTTTGTGTGACTAGGACGTCAGCTGGGAGTTCCGCCACCGCTTAAATAGCGGATGAGTAGCAAGCCCCGGTCAGGAATAAAGCCACAGATCCAGCTGAACGAAGACCAATGCCGCGCAATGGCACTTGCTACCAGCGCCGCAAACAAGTTCCACCTTTTCTACGGGCCATCGGGAAGCGGCAAAAGCTTCTTCATTCTCTACATTCTTGTTCTTCGCGCACTCCGAGCCCCGCTTTCTCGTCATGCCATCTTCCGACTAACACGGGCATCCTGCGAACAAACGCTCTTCGACAAAACGCTGCATGAGGTTCTGGACAAGGCGTTTCCCGGCCTAAAAGACCAGTGCAATATCTCGCTGTCCGACATGAGCATCCAGTTCCCCAACGAATCGCAACTGTTTTTCAACGGCCTCGATGAGAACCGCATCACCAAAGTTCTAGGTGACGAGTTCAACACCATCTGGATCAACGAATGCAATGAGGACGGCTTCACATACAAGCATGTCTCCACTCTGCTATCTCGTCTCCGTTCCCGCTCTGAAACCGTCGACGGCAAAGTCCTCAAAAACAAGATGTTCTTTGACTGCAACCCGCGCTTTTACAGCGACTGGGAATACAAGGCGTTCGTTGAGCATGTGAACCCCGAAGACGGCGACGCAATGCCCCGACCCGACGAATGGGTAAAGGCAAAGCTCAACACCATCGCTAACATGGGCAACCTGTCCGACGACTACATGGAGGGACTTGAGGCAGGTAGCGCAGCATCACGAAAGCGATACCTTGATGGCGAATGGTGCGACGAGAATGCCAACGCGTTGTTTGTTGAGAGCATGTTCCGCGATCACCGCGTACCAAAGCCCCAAACAATCGCCACCCCACAGGAAACGCTGGCGCATCTCCTCGACCAAGGCATAAACCTAACCCGCGTCACCGTGTCGGTCGATCCAGCCGTTACAGCCGATCCCAAGAGCGATCTTAGCGGTATCACCGTGCAGGGTATGGCCGACGATGGGCACGCATACGTCCTGGCCGACTACAGCTTGCGTGGCACTCCCGATGCCGTCTGCGAGATTGTAACCGAGGCTTACCGCGACTGGGGAGCAGTCCGTGTTGTGATGGAAAAGAACCAAGGCGGCTTGTGGCTGGAAAGTACGATGCGAACCCACTTTCCAACCGTGCCACTGAAGTTCGTAACAGCGAACGCAACCACGGGCGGCAAAGCATCACGCGCAGAGCCGGTATCTGCCCAGTACGAGCGCGGGGTCATTCATCACGTTGGAACGCTCAAAGACCTAGAGCAACAGATGTGTGATTTCGGAAGTCCCGCAAGCCGTCGCAAGAGTCCTGATAGAATGGACGCGGTAGTTTGGGGAATTACCGAACTCATGGACTTGATGCACGAAACCAAACGTATCGCCGGTTACACGCCAGTTGGAATTGTACGCCTCCGTTAAATAGGAGGTCGAGGCTGTGCCTTTGACATTACCCGCGTCCGTGACGCCTCCCGTAATGCCTTTGGCAAGAGGACACAGTGCCTATCGAAACCAACATCAATCTACCCACCAAGGCCATCGAAAAGGCTTACCCCCGGTGGACTCGTAATCGTGCATTCGTAGATGGCGAGGAAGCCGTCAAACTCCAAGCTTACACCTATCTTCCAGCGGCTAACCCCGAAGATGGCGTCGATGAATATCAAGCCCATCTAGACCGCACCCGTTTTCTTCCCGCAGCTTCCAAGATTGCACAAGGCTTGTCCGGTCTGATCTTTCGAAAGCGCGCACAACTCAACACTACCAGCGCCCGCGTTCAGCTTCTTGGACAGGTCATCACCCCCGATGGCGAAAGCCTAGACGATCTAGCCGAATGGGTTGTCCGCGAAACGCTGATTACCAACTTCACCGGCCTTTTAATCGACAACCCGGAGCGCAGCGCATTCAAGGACTTGAGCGCCGCCAACGAGATTGAGCGCGGATATCGCCCGCGCATCGCTGGCTATACCGGCGAGTGCATTTTGGAAATCACACCCGGCTTGGTCAACGAAACGCGCAAGATTGTGCGTGTTCGTCTTCTTGAGGACGATGGCGACACTGTTCGCGAACTCATGCTCAACAACGGCGTCTATCAGGTCAAAAAGTGGACGCGCGACAAGGCAGGATTTGTCGAAGGCGCAACCGTTACGCCAACCCGCAACGGCGCAGTCCTGAATGAGATTCCGTTCGTGCTGGTTTCCACATCGGACAAGCTGACCCCAACGCCGTCCATGTTGCAGCATGCCGTTGACCTGAACCTCCAGCATTACAGGATTCAGGGCCTTCTCACGTCGGTTCTGTATTTTCTGTCCGCTCCCATCCCCGTCGTTACCGGCTTGAAGCCCGCGCAGGACAAAGACGGCAAGGACATTCCGATCAAGCTGAGTGTCGCACCCGGCGCAGCTTGGGTTTTCCCCGAAGAGGGCACGAAGGCCGAGTATCTGGAATTCAGCGGCGCAGGCGCAACGGTAATCACCGACGAATTGCGGAACGTCAAAGACGAACTATCGACGCTGGGTCATTCCATCATGACACCGGAAAAGCCCGCCCCGGAAGCACCTGAAACGCAGATGCTACGCCGTGCAGCGGAGAATGCCACGCTGGCAGGATTTACCCGCACGATCAGCCGAAAGCTGGAACGCGCGCTCAAGCAATTTGCTCTGTGGGCCGATCCAGCAGCGGCAGCGACACTTGCTTACAGCCTCAACACCGACTTTCTCCCGCAGCAGATGAGCCCGCAGGAAATGACGGCCATGATGGGCATGTGGCAGGCCGGTGCGATCACGCATGAAACGCTTCTGTTCGCGCTCCGTGATGGTGAGATTGTCAGCCCAACCCTCGACATCGAGGCAGAGGTCGAACGCACCAAGAGCGAGACGGCTGATCGTCCGCCGGTTCTGTAATGGCGACCGTCAACGAAGCCCTGCGTGACAGGGCAATCCGCCATGCGATTGAGTTGGGGAGGTACGGAAACGGCCTCTCCAATCGGATCGTCGCACTCCTCAACAGCGCAGACGCCGATATCCTCGAAAAGCTGGCCGGTCGGCTCGCTGCCATCGAAGAGCGCGGCCTAGACATCGGGCCAGGCACAACCGCACGTCTGAACGGGATGCTCGAAGAGCTACGGGGCCTCAACAGCGCGATCTACGCGCAGGTTCACGACCAGCTATCCGACGAGCTGGCCGACTTCGCATCTGTGGAAGCTGGCTTTCAAAAAGCTGCCCTCGACAGCGCGATCGCCGTTGATGTGGCGACCACGTTGCCCGCGCCAGCGTTGCTCCGGTCCATTGTTGAGAATGCGCCGATGGAAGGCCGGCTGCTCAAGGGCTGGACGACCGGCATGGAGCAAGGCCGGATCGAGCGCATCAATCAAGCGATCCGGCTGGGGCTGGTTCAGGGCGAGAACACCGACAAGATCGTTGCCCGCATCCGTGGGACGAAAGCCGCTCGCTACACCGATGGCGTGCTGGATATCAGCCGTCGATCTGCTCAATCGATCGTCCGCACGGCGACCACGCATGTAAGCAATCAGGCAGCGCAGCAGACGTGGAAGGCCAACGATCACCTCGTCAAAGGCTGGCAGTTTGTCAGTACGCTGGACAGTCGCACAACTGTGACGTGCGCCGCTTTGAGCGGCACCGTTCATCCCATTGGCGAAGGCCCTATCCCGCCGCGCCATATCCGTTGCCGGTCGATCAGCATTGCGGTGACGAAAAGCTTCCGCGAACTGGGCGTGGACAAGGACGAACTATCACCGGGTCAACGCGCAAGCATGGACGGTCAGGTTGCCGGGGACACGACGTTCAGCAAGTGGCTGACCGACAAGGGCGCGCCCACACAGGACACCATTCTAGGCCCGACGCGCGCCAAGCTGTTCCGGGATGGAAAGCTGAACCTGTCCGACTTTATCAAAGCGGATGGCACGGTGCTAACGTTGGAGCAGCTAAAAGCCCGGCACGGAATCATCTTGGAGTGACGATGGCGGCGGCATCGTCGCGGCGAAGGCTTTGACCGCCGCCGCTTGTATCAAGCCGTCGTTAAACTCCCGAGCAGCGGTGTTGATGTCTGCATAGATTCGATCTGAACTAACGCCCATCACCCGCAGAGCGTCGAGTATGGTGGATTTGGTGAAATACTGGATGATGTAGATAATCGGGTCGTATCCGGGCAAAAGCTCTTGGTTGCCAGCGCAATGCAACGTCATCACGCTATCCTGAGCCATCGACCGCTTGTTCATTGTTTCTGACGGCACAAGCAGGGGCGGACCGGACCAAGCTGTGAACGGGTCGATCCTTTCCGGTCGACTGTCTTTGGTCAGATTATCCCGTGTAATCGTCACAATCGAACCGGCGGTTTCGTTCCCGAGTATGTCTTTTGCGGGCTGACAGGCAAAATACAGAGCAACAAGTGGATTGGTCGTCCAGTCGAGAAGCGCAGTAGGAATGCCGTAGTGCTGTGCCAACACCAGCCACTGTAGATCGCTGATCGATCTATCAACAAAGCGCCTTGCCGCGTCCTTCCATCGGGCCAAATCGTGCGCGTCTTGGATGCCGTGCATTCCGTCGCGGAACGACGACGGTACTACCTGCCACGTCTTGTTGCCATGTCCCCGATAAAGTGAACCCTCAACATGCCTAGTTGAGATGTGATTCAGATACGCGGCCACCTGCTGAAAGCCGACTACGGTGTTGCCCACAAAACCCCCTGAAAGCGCCTGCTAAATATCATGCTGTCATGTGGCAGTAACCTGAAACGGCTGTGCCGAGAAGGACTATAATGTCTGAAACTAACCAAGAGACTACGACAAGTGGCGAAGACCTTGCAGCTATCGTTGCTGAACTCCGTGCCGAACTAAACGCAGAGCGCGCCGAGAAGGAAAAGGTCAAAAATAAGAACAAGGAACTGGTCAGCGAAAAGCAGGTTGCCAAGCAGGCTGCTGACGATGCCGCTTTGGATGCAGCGGAAAAGAGCGGCGACATTGAAGCCCTCAAGGCAAGTCACGCTCGCGCACTACGCTCCGCACAGGAAAAGCAGGAAGCTGCCGACGCCGAGTTGCGCACCATCCGCGTCGATAACGAAATCACCCGTGCCTACAATTCTGTCGGCCGTCCTGAACTAGCCGAGCAGTTTATCGACTGGGCGAAGAACCGTGCGAGCTACGAGAACGGCTCTGCGATGCTTTTCGACAAGCCAATTGGCGATGCCATTGGCGAGTATCTGAATAGCGAAAAGGGAGCTTATTTCCGTCGCGCATCGGACAACAGCGGAGGCGGAGCAACGGGTGGTCAATCGACCTCCACAACTACCGCATTCAGCGAAGGTGAGTACATTCGCCGCTACCAGTTGAATCCCATTGAAGCAAAGCAATGGGCAACTGCAAACGGACAGGCTTGGATCACCAAGGACTAAGCCCGTCTAGCACAAACAACTGTCTCCAAGATCAGCCGAATAAATACTTTCGGACTTCCCGAATTGGTCGGGCTCGTCATTTGATCTTGGAGACAAACCTATGGCGACTCCCCGCCTTCAGAATGCTTTTATTAAGCCTGCTTATCAGGCAATGGTGCGTCAGCGCGTCCTAAAGAAGTCGGCTATTTTCAATAGCGCGGCGACTCTCCGTACTGCTGAATACGACGCACTTGCAGCCGGTACCGGCACTCAGGCTATCATGCCTTGGCTCGCACCTCTCGACGGCAACGTTGACATCGGCGCACTCGACGCTTCCATCCGTGGCGCTGTTGATCCGCTCAAGATGGGCACGATGGTTTCCCAGAAGGACTTTCTTGCAAAGTCGTGGGGCATCAGCAACCTAGATGCACGTCTCGCTGGCGTTGAGGACGTTCTGGTTCTCCCAACTGCTGCCGACTGGACTGCGGACTACTGGACCCGCGTAATGGAAGACCTCTTGGTCGCAAAGCTGACCGGTGTGGTCGCAGACAACGTTGCAAACGATGGTGGCGATCTGGTCGTAAACGTCGGCAACGACGCAACTGGCACTGTCGCTGATGCACAGAAGTTCAGTTCCAACGCATTCATCGACGCAATGCTGACGATGGGCGACGCATTCGACGACCTCGCGTTGGTTGTGATGCCAGTGCAGGTTTACGGTACGGCTCTCAAGCAGGACGGCATCAGCTTCGTACAGCCTTCGGCAGTGCAGCCATTCCGCACCTATCGCGGCGTTCCAGTTATCGTCAGCGATAACCCCAACCTGTACACCTCGGGCACCAACCGCAAGACCTTCAACACGTACTTCCTGGGTCGCGACAGCATCCTGTTTGGTTCGGCAGAAGGTATTCAGGGCGACAACGTTATCGACCTTGATGAGCACGCTGCAAACAACATGGGCGCGAAGGATCTGATCACTCGTCAGCACCTGTACATGCACGTTGCAGGCTTCTCCTCGAACGCCCCTGTGGTTGCTGGTTACGCTTCGCCTACTTTCGATGCTTACAAGCAGGCATCGGCATGGGATCGCGTTGCAAACGAGCGCAAGCAGGTCAAGATTGCTGTTCTCAAGTCGAACGGCTGATCTCTTAAACTGAACTGGACGGCCCGCTGGCAGCAATGCTGGCGGGCTTTTCCATGTCCGCTTAAATATGCGGGAGGTCGAACATGGCTACATTGGAACAAGCGAATACCTACAACGAAGTTCGGGGCAACGAACTGTGGAGCGATCTGGAACCTGCTCAAGCTCGCGCTCTGCTGGCTGATGCCGAGGATTACATTCGATCGGTCTATCCCATTCGAAGCGACCTCGATGCAACCGAACAGCGCATCTTTGACGGCGTGGTTTGCCGACTAGCAGGAATCTTCCAGACCAAGCCCCCGGCTGTGGCTGGTACTCCGGCGATTAAGAAGGAAAGCAAGGAAGCTGCGGGCTTCAAAAAGTCCGTGGAATACGCCGACGCTCCCGCTGATCCCTATCCCTACGTGACTGCGGTTCTCCGTCCATACCTTCGCACCGCGTCCGGTTCGGCATCGTTCCAGATCGCGAGGCTCGTCCGATGAACCTCTACGAAGAATTCTATCCGCTGGTCGTGGAAATGCTGACCGAGTTCGGCACCAAGGCCACCCTGTCAGGCACCGCACCCGATGCGGCCGTCCTAGCAGCCAAGCGCGCGGGTCGCGCAGCCCCCAAGGGCCAGCAGGCCGCTGGACGCCCAACCCTCGCCGTTGTGGCCCCCATGCAGCTTGAGGGCGACAATGGACGCTTGGAGATGCGAAGCGTCGCTACGATGCTCCTAGAGCCCCACGAGGGTGAGACGCTGACGATCGGCACGGGCAAGCCTTGGTTGATTGGAACCGTCACGCAGGTAGCGCCTCAAGGGCAAGCCATCGTCTTCATGGCCGAGGTATCCTGATGGCTCGCCGTTCTGGAACAAGTCGAGCCGGTGTTCGCGCCAAGCTTGAAGCACGGGTTCTCTCTGTCACGCAAAAGCTAACGCTTGAGGCTGACAAGAGGTTGAAGCTGGCGAGTCCCGTTGATGACGGCGACTTTCGCGCCGCTTGGCAGGCCGAGACACCCGAGAAGGTTTATCAAAGCGGCCATGTCTCAAACAATATCGAATATGCCGTTCCACTTGCAAACGGCCACAGTCCACAGGCTCCAGCCGGTTGGATCGAGAACGAGCTAATCGCAGTAGTGAAGGGAAGCTGACATGCTTCAAAAGGACATTGACGCGCTGAACGCGCGTTTCTTCGACAACATGGACAGCGAGGCAATCCAGCTTCTTGTCGAGAACCAGCCCGACGAGGACTTGGACGACAGCGCACTGCAAAGCCGGTGGATTATCAATCCCGGCTTGTCCACTTCCGTGTCACTTGGGCCGGACTTTCTGGTTGCGCAGTATGGAACTGCCACGCTGCAAATCTTCGTCCCAAAGGGGCAATACACAGGGCCCGGTAACGATCTTCGCGATCAGTTCAACAAGGTCTTTCGCGGCTGGCGCAGTCCCGACAAAACGCTGATCGTTGACGATCTAAAATCCACTTCGAGTACCTACAAAGACAAGTTCCACCTAATCAACGCGATGTTCTTCTGGCACTCAAACAGGCGTAGTTCCGACAGTTAAACAGCCCTCCGGGGACTCCTCATAAATAGTTGCAGGCCGTGGGCCTTTGACAACTATTATCGGAGGTCCCTAGATGGCACTCATTAATCCTTCGGACGTGACGTACTACCTCGTCCCTGAAACTACTGCTGGTACTGTTCCCGCAACTGGCAACCGCTACGAAATCCCCTCTGCGGCAGACCTCAATCTCCCAGCTTTTACCGCTAACGAGATCGCTTCGAACACCAAGCGTCCCGGTCGCGCTGGTAACGGTATGCGTCGTGGCATGGTAACTGGCACTGGCTCGGTTGAAACTCGCCTACAGTCCGCTCCTGTTATCAACACCCTCATGGAATCTGCATTGTCGGGCAAGTTCACCGGCACGGGCACGAAGACACTCAAGGCTGGTCTGACGGACAGCACGTTCACGATCCTTTCGCTTTTGCAGGGTGGCGCAGCAGGTACGGCGATGCTGGAAGCCGCATCGGGAACGATGGCTAGCAGCATGAAAATTGCCGCAACTCAGGGCGGCGAAGTCACGGTGGCATTCGACTATCTTGCAACCGTCCAGACCCAGTTGACTAGCGATAGCACCCTCACTGTCTCAGCTGTTCCAAACACCGCTTACGAGTATGTTGGTGCGGACGTTTCGGCTGTCACAGTAGCGGGCAACAGCGCGATCCAGTTCACGGAGTTGGGTCTAGATGTAACGCAGGATCGCGTTGCACGCGGCAAGCTTGGTACCAACCAGCCAATCGGTATCGGCACTAACGGTATTCGCACCGTAGAGCTGACGTTGAAGGCATACCGTGAGAGCTTTGCCATTGACGCATTGCTGACCGGTCTTGCTCAGTCGTTTAGCTTTTCCATCGGTACTGCTGGCAATGGCTACTCGTTCAGCATTCCGGCTGGTTACGCTTCGATCCCCACAACGGAGTTCGACAGCGAGAGCGCATTCGTCAACATCAAGATTACGGCAGCTTACGATACCACGCAGGGAACTGACTTGGTCGTGACGCAGCTTTAAGTTCCAACCCAGCCCCTTTGCAATCTGGTTGGTAGGATGGTGCAGTTCAGAAATGGGCTGCGCCATTCCCATGAGTGACCCCCGCATAAATATCATGCAATTCAACAAAGGGGTTACATATATGACTACCAAGACCAAGCCAGTATTCAAGAAGTTCCAGAGGTTCGATGCACAGAAGGCCGCTAAGGGCGTTCCTCATACTATCATCGATCCCAACGAAAACGACTACGGTACGTGGACCACTTCCCTTTATGATCCATACAACAAGTTCATCAAGGTTGAGAACGACCGCTACGAGCGCGAGAACGCCAACAATCCGCTCGCCAAGGGTAAGAACTCGGGCATCTTCGCATTCGTGCAGATTTGTGTTCAGGGTTGGGAAGGCGTTGTAGATGCTGACGACAAGCCCATTCCGTTCAGCAAGGAACTGGCCTTTGAGTACCTTAGCGATGAGGACAACGGCTGGTTTGCAACCGAACTAATCGACCGCAGCAAGGACGTTCGCTATTACCGCGCAGTGACACCGGCTGCGACGCAGGAAGCTGACGCGGGAAACTAATAGCCTATCTCGTCTGGTGGGTGTTTGGTGGTGGCTCCGACATCGTAGCAGCAGCCGATGGTGGGCACGAATACTCGATCGGGCTTCGTGCCCGTCAGGAGCCACCCTTTCCCCGCTCGCTTCTGTGGGAGTCCTTTTGGGAAGTCCACACAATGCGCCCGCCAGCGTTCAGTGGCGTCGCGCCGATTCCGCTCGATAAAATCGAATGGTACGCCAGGCACGAATTAGGCTTCGATGATGACGAGGCCGAGGCTTTCAAGTTCATCATGCGCCGCGCCGACAACGTTTTCGTAAACGAAATTGCCAAGAAGCAAGCGGCTAATTCCAACAAGTAAGCGGCACGCCCTCCCAGCTTAAATAGCGGACAGCTTTTTAATGCCGGGAGGCGCGATGTCCGACGCACTATTTCAAATTGATGTTGAAATCAATTCAAGCAAGTCGATCCTCGGCGTCAATCGCGTTGATGGGGCACTTGCGCAACTAGAGCGCCGTGAGCGCACAACAGCCGCAGCAAATGACAATCTTCGTAGCACGTTCGACCGCCTCGGCGGATCGATGCGTAAGTCCGCGTCTGACGGCAACATCGTATCCAATGCCCTCGATGAGATTAGAAACCGCGCAGCCGGGGCCAGTCCCGCTCTTGGCGGTCTAGTCAACAAACTAACCGCAATGGGTGTCGCCGGTACGGCAGCAGGCGTTGCGCTCGTCGTCACCGCTGGCGCGATGGTCAAGGCTACAAGCGCAGCGAACGCCTTCCAAGACGTGATGGCTAAGATCAGCACCAACGTTGACACTTCCAAATTCAAGATGGACCAACTCAGCGCGGGCATTCTCGCGCAGAGTGCAGCGTTCGGTGGAATGCCGGTCGATCAGGCCGAAGCTGCCTACGACATTATCTCCGCAGGTGCTGAAACAGCCGAGCAAGCGATCACTACTCTAACATCGGCTAACAAGCTTGCCGTTGGTGGCATGACAACCATCGGCGTTGCCGCTGACGGACTTACGAGCATCCTGAACGCCTATGCGTCCCGAGGTCTCACCGCTGCACAAGCCAGTGACGCAATGTTCATCTCGGCTCGCGACGGTAAGACGACGATCGATCAGCTTTCCGCAAGCGTTGGTCAGGTTGCTCCTATCGCGGCAGCAGTCGGTGTGTCGTTCGATGAGGTCGCCGGTTCGCTGGCCGTTCTGACTAAGGGCGGTATTAAAACCAGCGAGAGCGTTACGGGGGTCAAGGCGATCCTAAACTCGCTCATCAAGCCCAGCGACGAAGCCAAGAAGGGTGCGAAGAGCATCGGCTTGGAGTGGGACTCGAACGCTCTAAAGGCCAAGGGCCTTCGCGGCGTCCTACAGGACATGGCCGAGAAGACTCACGGCAGCGCAATGATGATGGGCGTTCTGCTTGGTGGCAGTGAAGCCCTTACCCCTGCATTGGCATTGACCGCCGCTAAGGGCGAAGAGTTTGCAAAAACGATGGACCACATGGCCACGAAGGCCGGTTCCACCGACGCGGCAGTCAAGAAGATGCTGGACGGTTCGCCAGCCGCGCAGTGGTCGAGGGTCACAGCTTCCGCGAATGCGGAACTGGTCAAGCTGGGTACGACGGCCTCAACGATGGCCGCGCCAGCATTCAAGTTTCTCGCTGACAACATGGGCACCATCGTAACGGTAATTGAGGCAGCGATCATTCCGCTGTCGCTTCGCATGGTTGCGATCTGGGGCACGGCAGCAGTTCAGGCAATCACCACACTCGCGGCGACTGCCGCTATGCGCTTTGCCTCGATGGCAGCGGCGCAGGGCGTTCTTGCTGCCAGCACGGCCACGTTGAGCGCCGGGTTCAATGGACTGCTTGGTATCGTTGGCGGTCCGCTTGGTATCGCCCTCGGTGGAGCGGCGTATGGTCTATATACGCTATCGACAAATTCCAGTGCCGCCCGCGCAACTGTTGACCAGCTTGCTTCCAGCGCCGCTGAAACAAGCGTTCAGGCCGCTAACGCAGGCGACAATTCACTACTGGCAGCGCGAGGCGTTTCGACGTTCGGCGGTCAAGCCGGTGCGGCAGCCGAACAGCTTTGGAAGATGGCAAGCGCCGCTCGCGCAGCTTCCATCGAGACTGCCAAGCTCAACCTGCAAAAAGCGAATGCGAACCTAGATACTGTTTCGGGTCAGACCAGCGCAGGTCTGGCCGCTCGCTACCGCACTGAGCGCGAGACGCCAAAGCGCACGCTTGGTGACGCGGTGCGTGGCGTCGGTCGATACGCACAGATGGGCTACGACTACGTGATGAAGCCCAGCGAAGCTGTTGGGCAAAAGGCAGTAAAGGAAGCTCTTCGTCAGCGTACAGCGGCAGCAAAGGCACTTGGCGAAGCCCAGATCAAGCCGAGTGAGGCTTTCATTCCAAAGCCGACACCGATGGTCCGCGATAAGCCGTTTGCGGAAAAGCCGGATGGCAAAAAGAAGGACAGTGGTGCTAACGAGGCAGAGCGAAAAGCCAAAGCGGAATCAGACTTCTGGAAGACGCTAAAGGGTGAGGCCGAAACTGCAAAGCTACTTCCACTCGCAGCGGAAGATTACAAGAAGCAGCTTGAGCTAGCGAAGATTGTTGGTGATGCGGAGGCCGCAACACAGGCTGGCAAAATTGCCGACCTATTGCAAGAGGCGCGCATTTCCAAGTTGATCACGGCTATGCAGGTCCAGCACTTGAATACCGGACGCGAGATTGCCGACCAAGAGGCATTGCTGACACTCAAGAAGGCTGGTGCATCCGAACAGACATTGGCAGTTGAAAAGAGCATCTTGGACAATCGCAATTCCGCATTGGAATTGGGTGCAACACAGGCAACATTCCAGACTGATGCGTGGAAGACAGCAGAGGCGCAGCTACGCACCGACCAGACGCGACTTGGTGTACTAGGTTTGCAGAACAAGGCAATTGACGATCAAGCGTCCAAGTTGAAGGACATGGCGCAGTCGGGTAGCACCTACGGCAAGGACGCGTTAAAGACCAACGGCACTGTTGGACAGAGGCAGGAAGTAGCCCGCGACGAGTTCTCCAGAATCTATGACCAGCTTGCAGCAGCCCGCGACAGTGACGATGGCAAGCTCAAGATAAGCGCAGCGCAGTTTGAGGCTGGCGTAAAGAAGGCCGGTGATGAGTTCCGTGCGACGATGGCCGAGATTGGTTCGACCTTCTCGCAAAAGATGGGACAGATTGCTGGCCTGTTGGGCACAATCGGAAACATCATCGGTGGCAAGCTTGGCAACTTTGTTAATGGCGTCGGTGACGTGTCGAAGAGCATGGGCGACTTTGCAAACACCAAGAACGATATCGCCGGTCAGTTCGGCAAGGTTTTCGGAGCCAACAGCCCCGCGGTAAAGAGCATCGGCAAAGCCGTTGGTGGTGCGTTCGCAGGAATGCAGATTGGCGAGCAGATGGCCGGTCTTACAAAGGCACTTGGTTTTAAGGGCAGCGCAACTGGCGGTAAAATCGGCGGTGCGATCGGTGGGGCGGCCTTCGGGCCAATTGGTGCGGCAGTTGGTGGCGCGCTCGGCAGCGTTGTCGGTGGCCTGTTCAAAAAGGACAAAAAGGCAAGTGCTGGCTTCTCGATGGATGCTCAGGGCAAGCTGGTGGGCATGGATGCCACTGGCAGAGGCAAGGAAGAGAAGGCCGTGGCAACCGCGCTTGCGGGCAACGTCGCGACCTCGCTCAACGATATCGCGAGCCAACTTGGTGCAACCATCACCGGCCTAAGCGGAGTATCCGTTGGTTATCGTCCAGGCCATAAGGCGGGGGCGTATCGCGTTGATACCACGGGCTCGGGCAAGCTGACCGGCGTAGCAGCTTTCGAGACGGAGGCGGAGGCAATCGCCTTTGCAATCAAGGATGCGATCAAGGACGGCGTACTTGGTGGTCTTGATGATCTAGCGCAGAAAGCTGTTGCGGCCCTAGATATTGATGGCGCTGTTTCGCTGGTCAAAAACTGGAAGGCTGCAATGGCAGACTTTGCCAGCATGACCGATCCAGTCGGCGCAGCCATCAAGGGCGTAACGGACGGTATCGACGCACTACGAAAGAGCATGGTCAACGTTGGCGCATCGACAACCGATCTAACCAAGCTGGACCAGTATCGTGCAGCCAAGCTCAACGAGGTCTTCAAGGAGCAGGTAAGCGGATTCCAGAGCCTACTTGACGACCTGAACGGAAACGCTGGCGGTGTCACTGCTCTGTCGCAGCTTACTGTCGATCTTAGCAAGTTGGACGCGTTCAAGTTGGATGTCGCATCTGGCAAGTCGGTTGACCAAGATGCGTTCACGGCACTGGCAGAGAAGATTCTGGGCAATGCTGGTGAGGTGTACGGAACGAACACATCGGACTTCCAGTCCATCATCGGCAGCTTGAAGGATGCAACTGGCGGCGCGATCACCAACGCTACAAACGCTTTCAACAGCGCGACCAGCGGTAGTTCCACCGTTGCAGCGATCAGCACTCAGACCAACGCCATCACGGCGCAGCAGGGTATTGCCAACGATTATCTCCGTCAGATTGCGGAGTCGATTCAGGTCAGTGGAAAGTCGTACAGCTACGGAAGCGGCTCGGTCGATGTTTACAATGGCCGGCTGACACAAGCGTTTTAAGCGCAGAGCTTAAATAGCTGATGGCATTAGATACAAACCGCGCGGCTTTTGTTCAGCAAGAGTACCGCTATGTGATCCGCACTAACCCAACCGTCAAAGCCCGCAACGATAGTGCGAGGACGGTTGAGGTTGTGGGCAACTTGGACGAGGCAACAGCTAACGCTCTAGCGGGAAAGTATCTCGCGGAGAATGGAAGTCCGCGCGTGTTTGATATCGTTATTCAGGGCGTGACATTCCTCGACAGCTTTGTCGGCACTGTTCCCACATTCATTCTCAATGCGCCCCGGTATCAAACCGATGGGCGAGTTTACAAGGTCGTTGGCTTCACGACCGACTTTGAAGCCAACACCACTACGTTGCAGGTGCGCGGATGAGTACAATTCTAGTCAGCCCAAAAAGCTTTGTCAGCCTTGGCGGAAACGAGATCGCCACGGCTCCGGTTGCCAATATGCGAAACGATGAACCGGGGATGGTTTGGCGTGCAAATACCACTGCGCCCTCTTTCAAAGTGCAACTCGATGGCTCCGAATGGGACACAGTCGCGCTTGTGGGCTTGAACGTTCCTGCATCGGCAACAATCCGCATTCGTGCAGGTGCATCCAGTGCGGCAGTCGACGGAACAAGCGGACTGACTGTTGACCAGACATTCCCCGCATGGAGTGGAACAGAGCCGACGAACGGCGCTCTGTCTTTCAAATTGCTCGCTGCAAAAGTCACCAGCCCCTTTGTTCGCATCGACATTGATAGCACGGGCAATCCAGCCGGGTACGTTCAAGCGCAGCGGCTTGTCATCGGAAAGCGCGTTGTCACTGACGGCGTGGCTGTGGACGCGGAGCAGACATTCGAGGACATGAGCAATGTTGAAGAAGGATTGGGTTACACAACAGTGGACCGCTACGGCGTCCGCGTTGGCTGGAAAGTCACACTCGAAGGCATCAGCGATGCGGCCTATTACGGCAATTGGTACTCGTTCCTGCGAGACGTTGGATCAAGCAAAGCCTTCGTCTTCATCCCCGATGACAGCGTGGCGTATGTTCAAACCCAAGCGGTCTTTGGTCGTATCAAAAGCGGTGCCCGTGGAACAAGTCCGGTTGCTGATTACAACAATGTGGAGTTGAGCATTTTAAGCGTCAGCTAAAATGCGCGGGTACTCGTCAGCTTAAATACTGACATGAATATCCTTTTTGAAGTCACCGTTCTAAACGGCAACACTCCCAAGACACTTCGCATGGCAAGTGCCTCCGCTTCGGTAGCGGGAACACAGTTGGACAACCAGCAGTGGATTCCGCTCATCACAAAGCGGCACTCCGTTTCGGGCAGTTGGGCCAGCGACGGTGTATTGAGCGAGGGTTCTGTAAATCACGGCTCGCTTTCGTTCCGCATGAGCAGCGCATACGAAAACGAGGTTTGGTCGTCCTATGAGTGGAACGGCGGACTGGCGCGCATCTTCGTTGGCGACGATGGCGAACCCTTTTCCGCTTACAAGCAGGTATTCGAAGGAAGCGTTTCGGCTCCCGATCGCCAAGGCATCACGGCAACCGTTGGTCTGCTAGGCCCGGATGCACTTCTCGACCGCGATCTTCTATCGTTGGAATATCAGGGCACTGGCGGTGCCGAAGGTCCGCCCGCGCTCAAGGGAAAGCTCAAGCCCCGCTCGTTCGGAACCTGTCTGTCCGTTGAGCCCACGCTCGTAGACGCTGCGAGCTGGATTTATCAGGTCCACGGCTACGGCGCAGTCTCGGCTATCAAGCCCTACGAATTTGCACAGGCACTAGACCCAGCGAAGAACAAGGGCGACCAGCCCACATTCAATGCGCTCAAGGCTCTGACACTCGTTCCCGGTGAGTGGGCGACCTGTCTTCAGCAGGGCATGTTCCGCGTCGGTGGAACGCCCGCACAAAAGATTTCCGCAGATGTGCAAGCCGGTGGCGCGACCACCGTTGCCACGATCCTCCCGCAGCTTTTGACGATCGCCAGCATTCCCGCAGCCAAGCAGGGCAATTTCAGCGCGTTTTCGGGCGCGACGTGGAGCCTGTATCTAGACGATCAAGCGACCGTGGGTGGGATCGCCCGCCAGGCTGTCTATCAAGCCGGTGGAATGCTGTTCGCCGATGGCACGGGCAAATGGCAGGTAATGGATTATTTTGCGCCAGCCACACCGATCATCCTGAACGCCGATCGCAGTACCGCACCCCTCGTCAAAGACGTCCGCGAACCAACCGTTTCCGCTCCGGTCTGGAAGGTAAAGGTTGCCTATGACCGATGCTGGTCCGTCCACACGTCCAGCGAGGTATCACCGGCCCTTGGTGAAATCAGCGACAAGGTAGAGGCTCAGAAGGCCGCGGCCGCATTGGCGTTGGAAGCCGCGCAGCTTGCAGCAGCAGAGGCAGCGATTGCTAAAGCCCGTTTGGATGCAGCAGCATCGGATGGCATTCTCGATCGCGCGGAAAAGGCCGGAATTGTTCGTGAGTTCACCGAGGAAGCCGCGCAGCAAAATGGATTGCAGACGCAGCCGACGAACGTTGACGTAACGTACGAGCGCGCCGTTCTCGCGGGCACGTTCGGCAACCTAAAAACCTATCTTGAGAGCCTGTCGCCGGGTTACGCAGACAGTAGCCTCGACACGCCAATCGATCGCACAACGTTCGATGCGCGCTGGCGCGATTACTGGGTCGCCAAGCAAAACCTCCTCAACGCGCTGGCTGGTCGTGCATCCGCTACCGCAACGTGGGGACAAGTCACCGGCCCCGGTACACCTGAAAGCAACGCGACGGTTGGCGCCCCTGTGGGCACGAACGTTGGTGGCCGTCCCGTGGTCGATCTGCTCGCTGATACCGACAAGGCTAAATCCGACGCAGCCAAAGCCGCGCTCGATGCCTCGAACGCCAAGTCGGCGGCAGATGCAGCAGCCGCAGATACCGTGGCCGCAAAAGCCCGCCTGTCAGCCATTGAAGCTGACGGCATTCTCGACCGCAGCGAAAAGTCGGAAGTGGTCTTGCGGTTCAATAACGCGGCTGCCGAACGAAGCGGCCTCGTTGCCAAGGGTGTTGAGTTCGACCTGATTGCGCAGCGTAATGCCTACGCTGATGCCTATGACGGCTTGGTCGCGATGCTCAACGGCCTGTCTCCATCGTACACGGATACCACGACCGATACGCCGATTGATCGCGCGACGTTCAACGCCGTGTGGACCCGGTATTTTACCGAACGCCAGAACCTCCTGAATGCGATTAGTTCGAAGACGCGCGTGGCAGCAGAGGCGGCGCAGAACAATGCCGATAAGGCAGCAGGAGACGCGGCAGCGGCCAAGCTTGCAGCCGACGCGGCGAAAATCGCAGCCGATGCAGCCAAGGCAACAGCGGATGCCACGACGGCAAACTTCACGGCGGCACGCCTGACTCAAATCTTGCAAAAGCCCATCGACGACATTGCCAAAGTCACATTGGATTATGGCGCGCAAAGCCTCACGACTAGCAAAGACCTGTTCGACCGCAACGAACGGTCGGTGCGCGATCTACAAACTACGATCCTCAACGATCAGGGGTTTATCCGCGTCGAGAAGATCAACGAACTAGGAATTAAGATTGCGGAGGGTGTGGCTGGTGAGGCCACGATCCGTGATGCCCAGATCAAGGACGTGAAGCGGCTGTATCAGGCTGGTGACGCGATCGTTGCCGCAGATATCTCAACGCTTGGTGGCAGGATCACAAAGGAAGTTGGCGACGTGAAGACCGCCTACGAGGGCGCGATCCGCGATACCCGTCAGGCAGTCATTGACGGAGACTACGCGCAGGCACTTCGCGCAGATGCGTTGTCGGCTTCCATCACAGGCTTGGTGCAGCCCGGCGGCAACATCTACAATCTGGAAGCCGCCGTGCAGCGGATCGACAAAGCGGAGGTCGATAACAATGGCGCTCGCGCACAAGAGACGCTCAACCTGAAAGCGCGACTGGACAACGTCAATGGCGCCTCGCTTGAGCAGTCGTTCACCACCTATGCAAACAAGGTGGATGGCATCGGTGCTCAGTATGTTTTGAAGGTGCAAACTGAAACTAATGGAGTTGTTTCAGTTGCAGGTATGGGACTGGCTTCCAGCAACGGCAAATCCGCCATCGCGTTCAACTCCGATGTGCTTCAAATTAATGTACCGGGCGCAGGAGCAGTCCCCGTATTCAGCGTGGACGCGCAAGGCGTTTATATGCCCAATGTCCGCGTCAACAAACTGATGGCTAACTCGGTTACAATTAACGAGATTGCACCCGGTCTGTCTCGTTCGCCTCGCTTTACAGCATCTGACGTGATGATTCCCAGCTACGAAGTTACCATTATCGAGACACCGTTTTTCAGTGTTGGATTCAACAACGATGCCA
Source organism: Sphingomonas sp. CFBP 13728 (assembly GCF_014841895.1). Classification (NCBI taxonomy): domain Bacteria; kingdom Pseudomonadati; phylum Pseudomonadota; class Alphaproteobacteria; order Sphingomonadales; family Sphingomonadaceae; genus Sphingomonas; species Sphingomonas sp. CFBP 13728. Next base: position 778,844 of record NZ_JACYUS010000002.1, read on the forward strand.
CGGGCACGACGGAGAATGGTAGCTCTCTGGCAATCGTCAGCTTTACGCATGACGGCTCACAGGTGGTGGATACCGCAGCGATTATTTCAGTCTATGTTGATACTGGTAGTGGCTATCAGGTAGCAAGGACGAGTAAGAGTGGCATCGCAACAAAAGACGGTAACACCGTCTGGACGTTGAAGTTCACAGATTCAATCGCAATTACTGCCTCGGGTGCGGCTCGCGTAAAGATCACCGGGCAAGGTGTACCGTTTGGTAACTCGCCACGTAACAGCGGAACCTACGCTCGACAGCCCGAAATTAGCATCCTATCCATTGGACGATAACGCGTCCGATTAAATAGTTGATGGCGCTATTTGAAGTATCAGGAACGATCAACGTAACCACCGGGTCAACGTCGGTCACGGGCAATAACACGAACTGGATTCCGTCTTATGATGGGGTCGCACTTGTTATTGCCGGTGGCTTCTATCCCGTTGCGTCGATCAACAGTCCAACCAGCATTACGCTAATCGAGCCTTACAACGGGCCAAGCGCGAACTCCCGCAGCTATGTTGTCGCTCCGATCGCGGCCAACAATTACGACCTGACGAAGAAGACGCTCGATGTTGTAAAGGTCGCCAGCGATCTAACGCGCATTGGTGTCGGTCCGGCTGGGCCCGCTGGTCCTCCCGGTCCCAAGGGTGGTGACGGTAACAGCGAGAACGTTGTCCAGGCCATCGAGGGCGCACCCACGAAGAACAAGCCGTCGGTGCAGGATGAGATTGCGATGATCGATAGCGAGGACAACAGCAAGTTGAAGCGCGTTCGCTTCGACACGATGCGCAGCACGCTCGCAAAACCAAACACGATCACCAGCCTGTTTGTCTATTACGGCTACCCCATCGCACTGAACGGACTTTACAACGTGGACGCGGTCATCGCGGCTATTTCCAAGTACGATATTTGGGTTTGCGGAGACACGTATCAGCACCCCACGCAGGAGGTTTACGCGTCCACCGTGCAGATCATCAAGGGAGTGCGAGCCAAGGGAACGAAGGTGTACGGCTATGTGCCAATGGGCTTTAGCCAGACCAACGCGCAGAAGATTGAGGGCATCGACCAGTGGCATGACATTGGCGTCGATGGCATCTTTCTCGATGAGTACGGTTTCGACTATCAGGTAACTCGCGCGCAGCAGATCGTTATCGTGGATTACGCCCACAGTCGGGGGCTTCCAATCTGCGCCAACGCGTTCATTTTTGAGGACGCTGTCTGCGACAACATCAACGAACTGGTGTGGCCCAGCAACGACTTCCGATACCAGAACTTCGCCAACATGAACCCCAACAACCTGCCATCGCCACACAAGCCCGGCGACAGCTACCTGATTGAGAACTTCGTTTATAACTACCTCGGACCAGCCAACAAGTTCGACGTGCAGGAGCGCAACCAGCTTATCGCGCTACGAAACAAAAAGCTGAAAACCCCGATGTTGATTTGGGGACTGGCCGTGTTTCCAGAACGCACGGATGCCTACGGAACAATCGACTTTAGCAAAATGGGCACTTTGCCTTACGCTGATGTACCCGACTACATTGCGGCCAATGCCTTCATGTTCGATCTAGATGCAGTTGGCGCCGGTGCATACACGTTTGGTGCAGGCAGTAAGCCGGTTGAGATGTTTTTCCCCGGACTTCCACCGGAAGTGAACACAGCGGAAATGGCACAAAATCCGGTGTTCAGTAACCTTGTGACGGCAGTGGCATACCGCGACCTTTCGCGAGATTATCGACTAACCATTACCAACAGCGATACCAAGCAATCCGTGCAGGTATCGAGCGCCAGTTCCAAACTGCTCAAGCCTACGAGCAACGCATGAGAGCCGCGCCCCGCTTAAATACTAGACATTAATCGCGGGGGACATCGTGAAACTAACCGAACTTAAAAAGCTCATCAAATCGGAATTGGTGCGCGACCTCGCATCGCAGATTCTAACAGCGGTCGTACTCAAGAAGTTGACCAAGTCAAAGTGAGTGAGCGTCAGACCCTCACCGCCTATCTGGCAACCCTGAGTGCGATCGTCATTCTCTGCCTGAGCGCCGCGCTCGTCTGCGTTGCAGTGAAGGCCGAAACCCACCTGGCACAGATTGTCGCCGCACTCGGCTTCATCAGCGCCGCGATGACCGGCCTTATCGGCGTCCTAGGCACGTTCAAGCCGCGCACGACAATGCCCGACCAGCCGCAGCCCGTTCAGGTGGCCAATGGCCCCTCTGACCCCGTTCCTGTGGAGGCCGCGCCGTGAGCCTAATGTATATTTTGGCAGAGACCGTGCAGCAGGCAGGCACTGTCGTTCAACACGTCGTACCGGTTGGCCAATCGACCAACGGATTTGAGCAGATCACGCTCGGCAACATCGCGGGCTCTGTGTCCGTTTTGTTCGGCGGGTGGATGCTGTGGCTCAACATGGACAAGCGCCGTCGCGAGACTGCCAAGGAAGCGTCTGACGGCACCGACCGTATTATGACGCAGATGAGCAAGGTCTCGACCGCGTTCGATACCCGAGTTGATCGGCTCGAACAGAAGACCAACGGCTTCATGCCTCGCGCCGAGATTGTCGCCGCGATCGAGCATGAGAAAAACAACCGCATCCAAGCGATGCTGTCGCTTCAACGTATCGGTGAGACGAATACCGCCGCGATCAACTCGGCAGCGGTTCAGATGGGCAAGATCGAGCAGAAGCACGACGGGCTGGAAAACGACGTTTCCGAGATTAAGAGCGACCTGAAAGAGATCCGGGGCGAGATTAAATCCGGCTTCAAGGACGTGAACGACAGTCTGCACACCATCGCCAAGGGCATGTCGTAAGCGCCCGTAGAGCCCCGTACAGCGCGTTTCCGCCCTTCCGTGCATCAGCGCAGCAAAATCCCCCAGAGGCGTTCCTAGAGCGTCTGACATAGCAAAGCCCGCTCCTCGGTTTGAGGGCGGGCTTCGTGCTTTCGGGTAGGTTTGTTTCAGCTGCCGCCGAACGTGAGCTTGAACCGCATCGCATCGGAAGCCTTGCTGAAATAATACGGGACCGGCTCATCGTAGTTTCCGTATGTCAGCCGGAACTGAGCGCCCCTCGACTTTTCGCCCGACCAGTCGACGTAACACCTGGGCAACTCGGCCTGTAGCCATCGGATCGCATCTGAGAACTTGCTGAAAGGCGCGAAAACGAGAATCGGATGACGGTGTACGTGTTGTGATCGTGAAAGCTTGCGCCACGCGCAGCGGCGTTCAAAGTCCATGTGATCAGCGATTATCTCGGCCTCTTGCTCGGGCGTCACATCATCAACCTCGCGCTATCGAGGGCAATCTCTGCCGTGTTTAAGTCGGCCGGGTGCGCGAACGCGAGGTAGTACGGTCCGTCGCTGCACGACACTTCCAAGACCTTCATCGCCGGATTGGTGAGGTCGAGCGGATCGGCGCTATGTCGCCAGTCGCCGTAGGTGCCAACGTCCAGTTGCATGATAACGGCGCGCATCGCGTTCTGCTTGGTGCCGCGATACGATGTCTGGGCGTGGAACGGATTGCCCGCGCATGTGTCATCGACACCCGGCATGTTTGCGAACCGGAGCGTTCGGTCGAGAACTTCGGTTTGCTTGGCCGAGATATTGACCGTCTCCGACGTCTCGAATTGATTGCGGATCGAGACGAACGCCGGATGCGTATTGCTGCACTTTGCCAGCGCGGCGCGCATCAGCAGAACCTCGCGGACACCATAGACGGTGCGGGCGTGGCGGTCATTGTGTTGATATTCGTACATTAGATCAAAACTCCTTTGAATCGGTCTGCGCCCTCTTGCTTGAGGTCGATCGGTCGGGTGGTTTCACCCTCAATTAGAAATGCCTGCGTTGGCACGTTGCCGTCCCACGTCAGCAGCATCGCCGTGTCGTGGCGGACGGGAGGCTTGAAGCCCTTGGTGTCCTTGGTCCCGAACAGCGCGCTAGTCGTCGCCCGAGCGGCGATGCCGGTGCCGGTGCGCTCCTCGGGCAGAACCACGGGTGCAATCTGACTCGCCATGTATCCGTAAAACGCGGGGTCCTGCTGGCCGATGCGCTCAAGCGTGTTGTCGAAGCCCGAGAACTTCATCGCGTACTTGGAGCCGTCGCGGTCGAGGTAGCCGCTGGCTTGTAGCGTGCCGGTTGCGTCGGGCTTTACCCACACGGTCACGCAGGGTGGCCGTGCGGCGGTTTTCTCTCCATGACCTTCCCCCTCAATCATTGGCGGAATGGCGCAGTCCTCATGGACTTCATGGCGGATATCTGGCAGGTCATGACAAATCGATGGCGAAGCCAAAGTCATGCCCTCATGATTAGTTCCGTTTACTTCTCTTTTCATTACTTTAGAAGTTTCCGCGACACTATCCGTAGTGCCAGAACCGCACTTTCCTGCGGCTATTGCTACTAGATGTTGTGCTAGAACTAGGGCCTCGGTCGGAAAACTGTCGCAAAGGGTGTGGAAAGGCGTCGTAATCAAGTCGTAAAACTGTCGCAAAGGGATCGTAATTGCATCCGTCTGCGGGGGAAAGGCGTCGTAAAGATCGGCACCTTTACGCTCGGTTTCCGCCGGCTCTTCTTCACCCGCGAGGCTCAGGTCGAACCACTCGGGGTTCGTCTTCCGCGCGTAATTGATCTGGTCACGCGTCAGCCGCACCGGACAGCCGGGATCGACCACCGAGAACGATGTACGCATGTTGATGTTGTCGATGAGTTTGGCTTGCAGTCGGGGACTCAGTTCAAGTCCACCGGCCAGCCAGCTTACGATGCGATCCATCACCCGGCGCGCAATCGCGTCGCCCTGATGTCGGCCAGATTCGAAGCTATCGTAAACGGCCCGGATCATCTTGGGCCAAGGGGTGGCGTTCTTTGCCATCTCGTATCTCCTATTCGCAAAAAGACCCGCTTGTGCGGGTCCAGGACACAAGCGGGTCAGAGTCTTCCTGCGAAGGGCAGAGCATCAGGTATCCGCTGTCATGAGCGACAGCTTTTGGACCCTGCTGCTCACGTTCTATTTATGGATAATGCAGCCAAACCGGCCCCAAATGCGATATTCATGATCACACGGGTTCGCTCCGGTTCAGCCGCCGTTGTTCAGATGCTCAGGGAGCGGCCCCGGCCTCCTGTAGATCGCAGACGGCGTTCGTGATCTGGATGAGGATATCCGCCATCGTGATCATGTCATCGCGGAGCCGGTTCATCTCCATATCGGTGATGAGCCAAAGCTTTTGCGAGAGCGGATCGAGCGCGTCGAAGCCTTCGGGCATGACGTTCACGACTTCGGCTCCTTCCGCTGGTGGTGCCAGTGATGGCTAAACGCCAGTGCCACGTCCATGTCCCAGTGGGGCCACCCGGCTTCACGGGCAGCGGCCTCCTGACCTTCTTCCCACTCGATGGCGGCTGCGGCGTCGGGGCTGAAATGGGCATTCACTGGCCACCGCCGTTCTCGTCGCGCCACTTGCCCGCGTGAGCCGAGTCCAGCCATTGCTTCCGTGCCTTGGCGACCGCCTTGGACTCTGGCGGAATGTCCAGAGCCTCGTAGGTGATCCTCATGCCGTGGGCCTTCGCTTCCTTCTGCACGGGACTGCGCGGGTTGGGTTTCCACTGATCACTCATGATCGGATTCCTGCCTTGCGGAGAATCTCAAGCTCGGCCTCGCGGGCGCGCGCTTTCGCGTCTCCGGCATATTCGAACAGGTCGAGGACCGGTGGATCACCAGCGGCCGTCGACGTTTTGTAGGGCTTGCGCCCTTTCATGCTCGCGCCCCCGCCGTACGGAAGAAACGGGTCATTTCGGCGAGAAAGCCAATCTCGTCGTCGGCGTCTTCGAAGCCGAACCAAACGTGATGGTTAGACGAATACTCGTCTACGTCAGTGAACCGAACATGCCAGTTGCCCTTCGTGAACGTATCCGCCCACGCATAGGCTGTCATGATCGCCAGTGCGTCGCCCGGATAGCCGTCGACCTCCCAAACGCCCCACTGCTCGTGTTCGTCTAGGTCGATGCGGTCGCAAGTAACGCCGACATGATGCCACCGAGGCTCGGTAACCAGCTTGCCGTTCAAGAGACGCGCCCCGTCAAAGAGCGGAATCAGGTTGTGCGGGCAGGTGTCCGGAGTGAGGCCATGAACCTCCAGGTCACACTCGGCATCCCCGATGTACCGCTCAACCGTCTGGACATAGTCCTGCGGGTAGGACGACAGAAGATACGGCACGCCACTGATGTTTACGGTAGGATTTTGCATTTTATTGGCACCAACTTGCGCTTTTCACCGATCCTCGACCGGGAGAGCAACAGCCGCAAAACGGGCTCATCTGTTGGCGCGATGACGAGGATTCGAACCTCGGCGCGGCGGTCTAACCACCGGAGACAACCCGTCCCTCAAAGCAATGACGCCCTGATACCGATGATTCGGCGGATTGCAACACAATTCGACACAATAAAATGCAGCGCGGTCGGCCCTCGCGCGCATGAGCATACTATCACACACACAAAACCCCGCCCCGCAAAGCGCGGAACGGGGTCATTTGCTACGACGTGCGAACAACCACACGGGTCTATGCCTATAAGGCCGACTATTTACGGGGACCGGACTTGGCGATGAAGCCGTGTTTCTCTGCCCACGCGCGGTTCGTCGTCTTCGAACCCTTGTTGATCGGGGCATCGGGGTTCGTAAACCATATTTCGTAGCTGTAATCGGGATGCGCGGCTTTTACGGCCAGCATCTTCTTCCGATCCGAGGCGGGGAACCGGCCCTTTGCTTCCACGATCCGCTTATTCGCCCGGTCGATAAAGTCGGGCACATAATAATGCTCGATCACGTAGGGCAGACGGACGGCCTCATATTCCCATCCGTCGCCTAGATCGCGAGCGCAGCGCTTTTCGTACGGATTACGATAGCCGCTCATGCTTTGCGGAACATCGCCGCTTCGGCTGCGCGACGAGTGGTCAGACCCGGAAGGGCTTTTAGAACTCCGGCAACACGCGCCTTGTCCCATTTGGCAAACTGCGCGGCTGCTTCGTCATAGTGTCCGCCGTTCAGCAGCTTCAACAGCGTACTGGACTTTAGATTGCCCTCTCCGATGTTGTAAGTCAGCGACACCAAGGCATCGAACTGGTTCTGTGTCAGCGGAACTTTGACGTTCCGACCAACAGCAGCTTCGAACTTAGTCAGATCGGCAACTAGCAGAGCATCGCTCTGTGCCTGTGTGATCGACACTCCCGGTTTAACGTCCGGTCCTGTGTGTCCAACTCCAACAGTCCATATACCCGCAGGGCACTTGTATGGAGTAAGTTTGTCGCCCTCGGCTTTACGGATGAGGGCACGTCCAGTGGATGATGTTTTCATCCAGTATCTATCTAAAACGCGACTTTCTGACTTTGGGAGTTAAGCGCGCACATTAGTCAACATACCATTGAATAAATACTTTTGTGAAAGCAAAAGGAGACCCAAACATGGGCAGGAGCAAGAAGTTTAATTTCCGGAAGACATTCTTTGTGGAGTATCAGGCGCTCACAAACGCCATCCACCGTTGTCACAATCCAGATCATTCAGCATTTCCTAACTACGGCGCGCGTGGCATTCAGGTATGTGAAGCATGGCGCAGCAAGGTCGGCTTTTACCTATTCCTTGAGCATGTTGGACAGCGACCAAGTCCGCTCCATAGTCTCGATCGCATCGACAATGACGGACACTACGAACCCGGTAACGTCCGCTGGACCGATCGAAAGACGCAGCAGAACAATCGCCGCAACTTTCGTGCAGAGTGTCAGGACCTAGGCTGGGGAGTTGGCTACACTGCGCCAACAGCACGCGGACCACGACGCAGCGCGCTTGTTCCCTACAAAGGTAGTTTGTGGACGATCGTAGAAGCCGCGCGTGATGCCGGAATGCGGTCGTTTACGGTTCGCCAGCGACTTATGCGCGGCATGACACCTGAAGACGTGTTCACGCTTCCCACAACACGCTTTGGACAAACCCGAAAATCATCGGCGGACATTCGCGCACTCGTCGCGCCAAGCAATCCAACCATCAATTAAGAGAGAGGAAATCTCCAATGGCCAACGATAACATCGAAGCGCTTCTAAGCCAGATTCTCGACAAGCTGAACCGTGTGGAAGCGAACGTGGCGCAGATAAAGCAGGACCCCAGCGCACTCAAGAACGCAGTTGACGAAGCGATTGCCAAGCTAGGAGTTCCACTCAATGCCCCGCAGCGTTAATATCTCGCCCTACGAGGAAATGGCAACACTACGCGACACGATGTTCGCATTGCTAAAACAGGACCCTCACTGTCCGTTTGCAAACCTACTTGGGCAACGGCTCATGGACTTAATCGAACAACAGTATGGTTGAAAGGAGGGCGGACTAGGAATCCGCCCTTTGCCACGAGTGCCAGAGCTTAAATAGACACATGAGTATCGACGCATCAGGCACCATCACACTCGACCGCGCCGCAGACGAATACCTCCCTTTTGAGAGGTTCGATGACGCCGGAGTTGAGATCGACATCAGCCGAGCGGATATCCGCTTTGTGGTGGAAAAGGGCTTTACGCTCATCCCCACACTGAACCCCAGCAATCCCAAAGGCCGGTTGCTACACTTCACAGAGGCCCATGCGCAGAGTCTGAAAAGCGCCACGCGCGACTACATGCTTCTGCAAATCGAAGATCAGGACAGCACGGTTCTCTTGCGTGGCAAAATCAGTGCCATCGGGTTCGCGCTGTAATGCAGTTTCAAACAGTCAAACAGACGATCCAACTACGCGGAACGTCCACACCCCGACTGACCGTGCAGACAGCACCGCGTCAAACAGTTCGTCTCGTCAGCAGTGGTCCGCGCGGCCCGCAAGGTGATCGCGGTGAAACCGGCCCCTCGGGCGCAGCCCTCATTCCACCAGCCCTCGATGGAGGTAACTTCTAATGGCAACAGTTCTACAGATTAAGCGCCGCGTTACCGGCGTCGCAGGTTCCCCCAGTGCATTGAAGGTCGGCGAACTCGCCTGGAACATGGTCGATGGCTACCTGTACGGCGGCTATGGCGATGATGGCGCGGGCAACGCAACCAGCATCAGGACGTTTGGAAAAGACGACTTCGACGTAAGGCAACGCCTCCCCCTCAACGGCACGTCGGGGCAGGTTCTCACGGTCGATGGAAGCGGCAACGCCGTTTGGGGTCCAGCTCCACAGACCGGCACCAATTACACGGCTGGCAACGGCATCACGATCACGGGCAGCACGATTGCAGCCGATACGTCGATCGTCGCCACGGTCGCAAACCTCGCGCTCAAGGCCGATAAGGCATCGCCCACGTTTACGGGAACGCCCGCAGCGCCAACAGCATCCGCCGGCACGAACACCACGCAGCTTGCCACCACGGCCTTTGTAACCACGGCAGTCAGCCCCAAGGCGAACATCGCCAGCCCTGTTTTCACGGGTACGCCTACGGCTCCTACGGCAACATCGGCAACGAACAACACCCAGTTGGCGACAACGGCATTCGTTGGAACGGCAATCAGCAACCTGATTGGCGGCGCAAGCGCAGCTTACGACACATTGTCGGAATTGCAGGCGCTGATGCAGAACGATGCCAGCGGCCTAGCTGCATTGACCACGACGGTTGACGGTAAGCTGGCAAAGGCCAGCAATCTCTCCGACCTCACGGATGCCAGCGCAGCGCGCGGCAATCTCGGCCTTGGCTCGATGGCAACGCAGAACGCATCTGCCGTCGCAATTACCGGTGGCTCGATCAACGGCGTGATGCTGGATGGAGGCACATTCTAAATGGGTCGCAACTCCACTATTCGCTTTATTCGAACGACGCAGGCAAACCTCAATGCGCAAGCTACAGCGAACGCGCTTTATATGGGTGAGCCCTACTTTATCACGGACGAGAACCGTTATGCGGTTGGAACCGGCGCATCGACGTATCAGACATTTGCCAAGCAAGGTGAAGCCGAACAGGCAGTCCGCAATGCACCGCTAAAGGCCGAACCTGCGAGCGCGGATCAAATCGTGTTGCTGGACGCAAACTCCGCGACGATGAAGAGTGTTCGCTTCGACAACTTGAAGACCGCCGCTGCTCAACCGCTACGGAAGCCATCGGTGCTGTTCTATTACGGCTACCCCATCGGCTTTAAGGGCATCTGGGAAGCGAACGCGGTTATCGACGCAATGTCGAAGTATCAGGTTTATGTTTGCGGCGCTGGTTACGAGAATCCAGACCAAGAAGTGTACGCTTCCACGGTTCAGATTATCACTGCACTCAGGGCGCGCGGTACGAAGGTTTATGGCTATGTCCGCATGGGGCCAAGCAACACCGATGCGCAGCGCAAAACCGCAATCGACCGCTGGGTAACGATCGGTGTCGATGGCATTTTCCTAGATGAGTACGGATTTGATTTCGCTGTTACCCGCAGTCAGCAGATTGATATCGTCAACTACGTTCACGGCAAACAGCTACCAGTGACGGCCAACAGTTGGGTCTTTGAAGAGGCTGTCGTTGACACCAAAGCGCAGTTGCCTTGGTCGTCCGACGATGCCCGGTACAAGCGTTTCGTTCAGTATAATCCCGGTGACTTGCCCAGTCCGCTTCGCGCTGGCGACAACTACCTAGTTGAGAATTTTGCATACGACCGCAACGGCGTCACGAACAAGTTCAGCGCGCAGGAGCGCTTTGAGCTTATCCGACAGCGGAACAAGAACCGTGCCGCACCTCTGGCTTTGTGGGCTCTCACGGTTTTGCCAGAGAGCAGCCCCGGCGTACTCGATACGTCCAAGATGGGATCGCTGACACTCGATCAGGCAACTCACTACATCGCTGCTAATGCGTGGATGTACGACATTGATCTGCTGGGTGTTGCAGGCGGCTCCATTGGCAGCAGTTCGATGGTTATCGAAGCGAATATCCCCGGCTTGCCAGTGGCCGTAAACCTTTCCAGCCTCGCTACCTATCAGCCCGTGAACAACCTCGTCACTGAGGTATTCACCCGACGTTTGAGCCCGTCCTATCAGCTTACGGTAACGAACTCCTCGACGGCGCAAACTGCCTCGGTGACGAACGATTATGGCGCGGTCATCAGCAACACGCCGGGAACGTCTACGACCGGGGGAACTGGTGCGAAGGGAGACAAGGGCGATACTGGCGCGATGGGTCCGCAAGGTATCCAAGGTATTCAGGGCGTCAAAGGTGATACCGGCGCGACAGGCGCAACCGGACCCAAAGGCGACACGGGCGCAGCCGGTACCAACGGCACGAATGGAGCAACAGGAGCGAAGGGTGATACCGGCGCGCAGGGCATTCAGGGAATCCAAGGTGTCAAAGGCGACACTGGCGCGACTGGTCCAACGGGCGAGACGGGTGCGACCGGCCCGGCGGGAACGGCTGGCGCCGTCACAGCGGCAGGCAGCACCAATCAAATCCAGCTTAATTCGGCCGGAAAGCTGGGTGCTAGCTACCTATCGTTTGATCCTGCAACCGGCATCATGGACGTTGGTGGCGGCACCAGATTGCGCGGCGCTAATCCTGGCCAGCATAGCGTCCTCCAAGTCACCGACTCCTACGCTTTGGCCCCGTGGCGCGCACTGGGTTATCACACGGGTTACACCAGCACCCGTGAATGGCTTCCGCAGACAGGTACGACCGCTTTTAGCAAGGCGATGAACAGTGCCACGACCGGCACCGCGACCGCACAAAATATCAGTAACAGTCGATGGCTCGCGGAGCCCACGCTCAATTACGTTTCGTCCGCGACGGCTGGAACGCTGGCAACCTTCAACGTCACTAATCCGGTCGTTGCGAGCAGCACGGCAAACACGGGCGGCTTTACGGTGATCGTTCGCATGAGCGTGAAAAACTGGGCGTCGGGCAAGCGGTGGTTCGTTGGAATGACGATGAGCACGACAGCGCCGGGAAACGTCGAGCCCAGCAGCTTGACCAATATCTTTGGCGTTGGCTGCGATAGCACGGACACGACGGCGAAATGGATGTCGCGCGGTACTGGCTCCGTGACCAAAACGGGCATCACCGTACCGGGCGATCTGGGAGGTGAGAACGTCACGTTTACGTTCAACTGCAATCCGGGTTCGACGCAGATGTTCGGCGGCCTGTCCCAAGGCGGCTACGATTACGCGAACAGCGCCACCGTTACGGCGGGTCTTTGGTATCCCGTTGCGTGGGTCGGTAACGCGGCATCCGCCACGACGATCACCCTCAGCATGAATCGCATCTACATCGAATACCTGACGGATTTCTAACGGGGCCGGGATCCGCTTGCCGAATCATGTTCCTGTTTTGTACCAAAGGTTATGGGCAACGCGCGCTTCCGATCGCTGAACGATTTTAGCCACCACAACGCGAACGTGGGATGCATCTGCGGCTCATGTGGTCACAAGGGAGTCGTGCATCGCGATTTGTTTGCCCGCTGGGCATTCCTAAAGCGGGCAAACGTCGCAATCGAAAACCTGCCCCGATATCTGCGCTGTACGAAATGTGGTGCTCGACCAAGTCGGCTCGCTCCCACGCCGCTTCCGCCAAGCATTCCCAAGTGGGGAACCGACAACTATTTCAAGCGGCTTCAGAGAAAGCTGCGGGGCTAAAAACCGCCCAAAACTGCGACTTTCCGGGTGTGTAAACTGTCGCATGTATGATCGGCGATGGAGCGCAAAAAACTCGGGTCGCTGCTTACCACTGAACGTCCGCTAACGCCCAATTGCGGACATTCCACGGGCCGGGGTGACTGCAGGTTACCCGCCGGCTAGGTGAGACTGCTAATAGCGATCGGAAGTCGATCAGCCTTCAGGAGAGTGCCTGTGCTTTTTCACACCATGGTCGGATCCAATGACATTGAACGGTCCAAGCGCTTCTACGACACGGTGCTCGGCACCTTGGGTGCAGGGGAAGGGACGCGAAATATCGCCGACAGCGGCCATACACGTCTGATCTACAATAACGGCGACGGAACTAACTTTATCGTCAGCCAGCCGATCAACGACGAACCGGCAAGCGTCGCCAACGGCAGCACCGTCGCCTTTTCCTGCGACTCGCCCGAACAGGTGAAGCAGCTTCACGATACCGCCGTTGCCGCTGGCGGGACATCGATCGAAGCTCCGCCCGGACCGCGCGAAACTGCCTCCATGGGCACCATCGAGCTGGCCTATTTTCGTGACCCCGACGGCAACAAATTGTGCGGAATTCATTTTCCTGCCTGATTTGTCCGACACGGGTCCGCTTCTAATTATAGCGGACCCCGATCATCGGATCCCGCGAATGTCCGCTCTCCACCAAAATCGGACATTCACTAACCAACTGAGATCGTTGAAAGATTTACGTACGTAAACTGTAGTATGCTTGATCAGCAGGTTGCAGCCTTGCGCGCGGGGATCGAGCGGGCTGCCGGGGACGGCCATGACTTCGCGGCCGGACTCGTTGGCAAGGCGCGCGGTGATGAGCGAGCCGGATTTGGGGACGGCCTCGACCACCACCGTGCCGATCGCGAGGCCGGCGATGATGCGATTGCGCGAGGGGAAGTTGCGCGCCTTGGGTTCGGTGCCGGGGGGCTGTTCGGCAAGGAGGAGGCCCTCGGTGGCGATGCGCTCTTGCAACGCGGTGTTGTCGGGCGGGTAGGCGATGTCGATGCCGCTGGCGATGACGCCGATCGTCGCGCCGTTGGAACCGCCGCCGAGCGCGCCGATGTGCGCGGCGGTGTCGATCCCTCGGGCGAGGCCGGAGACGATCGTCGTGCCTTCCTCGGCGAGTTGCAGCGCGAGCTGGCGGGCGAAGCGGCAGGCGGCGGCGGAGGCATTGCGCGCGCCTACCATGGCGATGCAGGGGCGGGTGGCGTGGGTGACGTCGCCGCAGAAGATCAGGGCGGGGGGCGCGGTCTCGATCTCGGCGAGAAGGCGGGGATAGTCGGGGTCGTCGAGGAAGAGGTAGCGTGCGCCGAGCCTTGCGGTGGCGGCCATTTCGCGTTCGGCGAGGGCGGCGTCTGCGATTTTCGGCACGCGTCCGCCGCCGCGTTGGGCGAACATGGGGAGTGCGTCGATCGCGGCGTCGGCGCTGCCGAAGCGGGCGATGAGCTGGCGATAGGTGACCGGTCCGATCCCGGTCGTGCGGATGAGCCGAAGTCTTGAGACCGTCGGGTCAGCCACTCTTTTGCCGGTTGGAGCCAATGCGCGGCTCGGTGCCCGAGAACAGGCGTTCGATGTTCTCGCGGTGCTTCCACAGGACGATCAGCGCTAGCGCGAGAAGCAGCAGGACGAGGTCGAACCGGCCGAACAGCGCGGCTGCAAACGGCGCGCTGAGCGCGGCGGCCATGCCGGCGACCGAGGAAATCCGCAGACCTGCGAGCAGGCCTAGCCAGACGACCGCGTAGACTAGTCCGAGCGGCCAATGGAGCGCGACGACAATGCCCATGAGGGTTGCGACGCCCTTGCCGCCCTTGAACTTGAGCCAGACGGGGTAGCAATGGCCGATGAACGCGCCGGCAGCCGCGAGCAGCGCGTTGCCGGGGAACAGGTGTACGACCAGCAGCACGGCGACCGCGCCCTTGGCCATGTCGAGCAGCAGCGTGGCAGCGGCGAGACCTTTCCGCCCGGTGCGCAGGACGTTGGTCGCACCGATGTTACCCGAGCCGATCGTGCGCAGATCACCTGCGCCGCCGAGCCGCGTAAGGATGACGCCGAACGGGATCGAGCCGAGCAGATAGCTCAGCACGAGCGATAGCGTGGGCGCGACCCAGAGAATTTCCGTCTGCAACTATGTCCCCCGTTCTGAAGGGGCTTATAAACGACCCGGGGCTGACGGCAAATGGCGTCGAGTGGGCGTTGATCTCACGCCTTTCGTCAGGATGACGAAGTGGGGCGGGGACGACGGGGACTGGTTTGCACGGGCCGAACCGGCCTAAGAGCGCGCATGGACACGCGCCCCATCCTGTTCTTCGATTCCGGTGTCGGCGGGTTGTCGATCGTTGGGCCGGCGCGCGCGGCGCTGCCCGATGCGCCGTTCGTCTATGCCGCCGACTCGGCCGGTTTCCCCTACGGGACCAAGAGCGAGGCGGAGATCGCGGCGCGGGTGCCGGTGTTGCTGGGGCGGTTGGCGGAGCGGTATCGGCCGCGGCTGATCGTGATCGCGTGCAACACCGCCTCGACGATCGCGCTGCCGGTGGTGCGCGCCGCGCTCGACCTGCCGGTGGTAGGGACGGTACCGGCGATCAAGCCTGCCGCGCTCCTTTCGAAGACGCGGACGATCGGCGTGCTGGGAACCGAGGCGACCGTGCGGCAGGCGTATGTCGATGATCTGGCGGCGAGGTTCGCGGCCGATTGCACGGTGCTGCGCTACGGGTCGGCGGCGTTGGTCGAGATGGCGGAGGCGAAATTGCACGGCCGAGTCGTCGCGCCCGAACGCTATGCCGCGGTGCTAGATGGCTTGTTTTCGCAGCCCGGCGGCGGCGCGATCGACGTAATCGTGAACGCCTGCACGCATTTCCCACTGGTGGAGGCGGAGCTTGCGGCCGCTGCTCCCGGCGTGCGCTTCGTCGATGGCGGACCGGGGATCGCGCGGCGGATCGTGCATCTCATGCAGGGCGAATCATGGTCGGGAGCGGGGGAGGGCGTTGCCGTCTTCACCCGGTTGGGTGACGAGGAGCGCGCGCTCGGACCGGCTCTGGCGGCGCACGGGTTTGGCAGTATCGAGCAGCTTTAAGCGGTAACCTGGGACAATGTGCCACCTTGCGTCGCGGCCGCATCGTGGCAATGTGCTGCCAGGATGAGGAAAGCGATCACCGTAAGAGCGGTATTGCGCTGGAAACGAGTGAAAGCGAGGCGTAGTGCCCAAGCCTATGATTACCAACGGCATCTCGGCAACGGATTCTACCTTGGGTCCGCGAGTCGATTATTCGCGCGTGTTTACGCAGGCGATCGACCGGTTGCATGCCGAAGGGCGCTACCGCGTGTTCATTGACATTCTCCGCAACAAGGGTGCGTTTCCGAACGCGCGCTGCTTCGCCGGGCATAACGGGCCGAAGCCGATCACGGTCTGGTGCTCGAACGATTACCTCGCGATGGGCCAGCACCCGAAGGTGATCGCGGCGATGGAAGAGGCGTTGCACGACGTCGGTGCGGGCTCGGGCGGCACGCGCAACATCGGCGGCAACACGCATTACCATGTCGACCTGGAAGGCGAACTCGCCGACCTGCACGGCAAGGAAGCAGCGCTGCTGTTTACGAGCGGGTACGTCTCGAACGAGGCCACGCTGGCGACCTTGGCGAAGGTGCTGCCGGGCTGCATCATCTTTTCCGACGAACTGAACCATGCTTCGATGATCGCGGGCATTCGCAATTCGGGCTGCGAGAAGCGGGTGTTCCGCCACAACGACCTCGCGCATTTGGAAGAATTGCTGGCCGCGGAAGATCCGGCGGCACCCAAGTTGATCGCGTTCGAGAGCGTGTATTCGATGGAGGGCGACATCGCGCCGATTTCGGCGGTGTGTGACCTTGCCGACCGGTACAACGCGCTGACCTATTGCGACGAAGTCCATGCTGTCGGGATGTACGGCGCGCGCGGCGGCGGGATTTCGGAGCGGGACGAGGTCGCGCACCGGATCACGATCCTCGAAGGGACGCTCGGTAAGGCATTCGGCGTGATGGGGGGCTATATCGCCGCCGATCGCACGATTGTCGACGTGATCCGCAGCTATGCACCGGGGTTCATCTTCACGACGTCGCTGTCGCCGGTGCTGGTCGCTGGCGTGCTGGCGAGCGTGCGGCATCTGAAAAGTTCGAGCGTCGAGCGCGAGGGGCAGCAGGCTTCCGCGGCGATGCTGAAGGTGATGCTGAAGGACGCCGGGCTGCCGGTGATGATCGGCGATACGCATATCGTGCCGCTGATGGTCGGCGATCCGGTCAAGGCGAAGAAGATCAGCGACGTGCTGCTCGCTGAATACGGCGTGTACGTGCAGCCGATCAACTATCCGACCGTGCCGCGCGGCACCGAGCGGCTGCGGTTCACGCCGGGCCCTGCGCATACCGAGGCGATGATGCGCGAGCTGACCGATGCGCTGGTGGAGATCTGGAGCCGGCTGGACTTGCGCAAAGCCGCCTGAGGCTCAGTCGACGACGATGTCGATCTTCAGTTCGGGGATTGCGATAGGGTGGCCGAACGGGATCAGTCGTTTGTCCTCGTAATCACCAGCGCGGGGCTTGGCCATCACGTGCGTCCGACGCGCGTTGATATCGACGACCCAATAATGCGGCACGAACGCCTCGGCATAATCGCTCCGCTTTGCACCGAGATCGAGCGCTAGGCTCGTATCGGCGATCTCGACAGCGAGGAACAGCGCAACGCGGTCGAACAATGTCGCGCGCAGATCGGGGTCGCGAAGCACCGCCACATCCGGTTCGCGCAGCGTGTCGGCGGTCAGGCGGACGGTCGGTTCCTGCCCGACGATCCATTCGGTGCCGAGCGCGGCGAAGGCGGACTGCAAGCGCAGGGAAGCGATCCGCTGCGCGTTCCAGTGCGGTACGTTTGCCGGTGACATCCGCATAATCTCCCCGTTGACCAGTTCGACCTTGCCCAGCCAGTCGGCTATCGGCGGATGACGGACGAGTTCCATGAACTCGGCGGTGGTGAAACGCGCGGGCCCGGAAGCCAATTGAGTGATGTGTTCGG
The DNA here is from genome assembly GCF_014841895.1 of Sphingomonas sp. CFBP 13728. NCBI lineage: Bacteria > Pseudomonadati > Pseudomonadota > Alphaproteobacteria > Sphingomonadales > Sphingomonadaceae > Sphingomonas > Sphingomonas sp. CFBP 13728. Next base: position 796,528 of record NZ_JACYUS010000002.1, read on the forward strand.
CAACGCTCATAGCGTTGGTATAACATTTTCCCGCACCCGAGTCACAGTATAGCCGCCAGTAACGTCAGGACGCCGAGGCCGAGCGACAGGGGTATGCGCAAGGCCATCCAGCTGGGTGGTGCGATGCCGGCGCGGACCAGCGCGCGGTCGACGAGCAGCGCGGCGATCAGGCTGACGCCGAGCACGACCAGCGAGGGGCCGGGCCAGCGCAGGCCGACCATCCAGGGCCACGCGGTGGCGAGCGCGACCAGCGAGGGCGCGACGCTGGCGAACCAGAGCCAGCGCGGCGGCGAGTCGGTGCGCGCGGCGAGGCCCCACCAGAGACCACCGAGGAAGCTCAGGATGGTCGCGGCGTAGGCGTAGGCGATCGCCAGCGCGGAGAACCGGCTTTGCGGATCGCCGCTCAGCAGCAGCGCGACCGCCGCGAGTTGTGGCAGGAGGCCGCTCAGCCCCAACAGGCGTGCGATCGGTGGAATGCCGCCGGTTGCGGCGGGTCGCGCTGTCATCAGACGCGCGCGACCACGCCGGTAGCGACGACCGGGCCGGTTGGCAGGCCGGTCGGCGAGCCGCCGAGTGGCTCGACCGAGATCGCGAGTGTCGCGCCGGGGGTTATGCGACCGCGATCGACGCCCTTGGGTGCCAGTGAGGTCGGACGGCCCGAGAGCAGGCCGAGCGAATGCGGTACGCCGTCGCCGCCGATCACCCAGAGCTGTGCGACGCGGGCGTCCGGAACGCCGGGGCCTGCCGCGACGCGGAGTGCGCCGTTCGCAGGATCGTAGACCGCGGCAACCGGCGACTTCGCATCGCCGAGCATCGCGACGAGCACGCTGGTCGGCCGCGCGGCCGGTATTGAGGGGGCGATCGGTTGCGAGACGGGCACGGTCGGCTCTGGGCGGACCATGACGAACAGCAACAACGATGCGGCGATCGCGCTGGTGACGGCGGCGAGCGCCGGCCAAGCGAAGCGGCTCGTTTGCGCGGGGGGCGGGGTTCCGTCGAGACTGGCTTCGATCCGAGCGACAAGATGCGGCGGCGCGGCGTGTTCGGGCCAGAGGTCGAACAGGACTGCGAGGCGCGACCGCCACCATTCGACCTGCGCGGCGAAACCGGGTTCGGCGAGCACGCGGCGCAGCGCTGCCCCGCGCTCTTCGCCGTCGAGCAGGCCGAGTGCGAGTTCGGCGGCGGCAACGTCCTCAGGCACGCCGGTATCGGTGGTCGGATCAACCATCGAGGCAATCCTTCAGGCGAGCGAGACCGCGGCGGACCCAGCTCTTCATCGTGCCCAGCGGCACGGCGCGCTTGATCGCGAGTTCGGCGTAGGTGATGCCGTCGAAGAACGCGGTGCGGATAGCGTCGCGCTGCTGTGGTTCGAGGCCGTCGAGGCATTCGATCAATTCGCGCGACGATTCGCTCGCCAGCATCCCCGCTTCGGCACCCTCGCCGGGATCGGCGATGTCGGGCGCGTCGTCGAGCGGGCTCGTGCGGCGGACGCCCTGCGCGCGCTGCCAGTCGATGGCGCGGTTGCGCGCGATCGTCGCCAACCAGGTTATCGGGCTCGCGCGGCCGGGTTCCCAGGCACCGGCGCGTTTCCAGATCGTGAGATAGACCTCGTGCAGCACATCCTCCGCGGCTTGGGCGTTGCCGCAGATACGATGGGTGATGCCGAAAAGCTTCGCGCTGGTCAGCGAATAGAGTTCGCGAAACGCGTCGCGGTCCTCTTGGCCGGTCCGCAGCAGCACTTCGGAAAGGTGCGCGCGGGCGGCGTCGGCGTTGGCATGTGCGATAGTCACGGACGGGAACCTAGCGGCTTAGCCCGTCGCGGCAATAGCCTTCGCCGGGCTTGACGGTGAGGCAGTCGGTTTTGCCGGCAAGATATTTGAGCCCGGTCGCATCGCCGTTGGTCGGGCGGAGGGTTTCGCGGGTGCCACCGCGATCGAACGATATCGTGTCGCCGCTCGCGATGCCGTCGAACTTGCCCTTGTTGTCTAGGTCCCACTGCATAGTCAGCGCATAATGGCCGGGGGTGTCGGTCGGGGCGACGTCGAGGACCATGCCTTCGACGCCGATCCAGCGGCCGGTGTAGTCAGGCGCTTTGGGCTCGGGTGCGTCGGACTTGGGAGCGGCGACCTTGCGTTCGACCGATCCCGCCGACGTCATGTTGCCGTCGCTGCTGGTATCGGGGGCCGGGCCGGAACATGCGGTCAGCGCGGCGGCGGCAAGCAGAGTGAGGGCCTTCATGAATGTCTCCTTCACGGTCTCGTTCTACGCATTCCCGACCTTAACGCGTCATCCTGACGAAAGCGCCCGCGAACAGGTGTGGCAAATTCCGGCTCGGGGGGGTAGGGGGCTGGGCACCCGATCTCCCGTCACAGGAATACGCCAGGTGCGCATCGCCATCGCGTCCGATCACGCCGCCGTTTCGTTGAAAGCGGTGCTCGCCACGTGGCTGCGCGAGACGGGGCATGACGTGCTCGATCTCGGTCCCGAAGGCACCGCCAGCGTCGATTATCCCGATTACGGGTTCAAGCTCGCGGCGGCGATCGCCGATGGTAGCGCCGAGCGCGGCATCGCACTCTGCGGCTCCGGGATCGGCATTTCGATCGCTGCCAATCGTAATCTCGCCTGCCGCTGCGCGCTCGTCTCCGAACCGCTGTCGGCTAGCCTTGCGCGCGTGCACAACGACGCCAACGCCATCGCGATGGGCGCACGCCTGATCGGCGAGGAAATGGCCAAGGCGTGCGTCGAAGCTTTCCTGTCCGCCGAATTCGCCGGCGGCCGTCATCAACTCCGTGTCGACAAGTTAAAGGTCCCCGCATGAGCACTCAGCCCCGCGAACTCCACGACGTCCAGCCCGACGGCTTTTTCACGCGCGGCCTCGCCGATGCGGACGCTGCCGTATTCGCCGGCGTCGCTGCCGAACTGGAACGCGAGCAGACACAGATCGAGCTGATCGCGTCGGAGAACATCGTCTCGAAGGCGGTGCTCGAGGCTCAGGGCTCGGTGTTCACGAACAAATACGCCGAGGGCTATCCGGGCAAGCGCTATTATCAGGGCTGCGCGCCGTCGGACACCGTCGAGACGCTGGCGATCGAGCGGGCGCGCGCCATCTTCGGCTGCGGGTTCGTCAATGTGCAGCCGCATTCGGGCGCGCAGGCGAACGGTGCGGTGATGCTCGCGCTGGTCAAGCCGGGCGACACGATCCTCGGCATGAGCCTCGATGCGGGCGGTCACCTGACGCATGGCGCGAAGCCGGCGATGTCGGGCAAGTGGTTCAACGCGGTCCAGTACGGCGTCGACGCGACCACGCACCTGATCGACTACGACCAGGTCGAGGCGCTGGCGGTCGAGCACCAGCCGAAACTGATCATCGCGGGTGGTTCGGCCTATCCCCGCGTCATCGACTTCGCGAAGTTCCGCGCGATCGCGGACAGGGTCGGCGCGTATTTCATGGTCGACATGGCGCATTTCGCCGGGATCGTCGCAGCGGGCCTGCACCCGACGCCGTTCGGCCACGCGCATGTCGTGACGACCACCACGCACAAGACGCTGCGGGGCCCGCGGGGCGGCATGATCATGACCAACGACGAGGCGATCGCGAAGAAGATCAACTCGGCGGTGTTCCCGGGGCTCCAGGGTGGGCCGCTGATGCATGTGATCGCGGCGAAGGCGGTCGCGTTCGGCGAGGCGCTGCAGCCTGATTTCAAGAGCTACATCGCTGCCGTCGTCGAGAACGCGAAGGTGCTGGCGGCGACGCTCAAGGAGCGCGGCTCGGACGTCGTCTCGGGTGGCACCGACACGCATCTCGCGCTGATCGACCTCACGCCGCTCGGCATCACCGGCCGCGATGCGGACGAGGCGCTGGAGCGTGCGGGGATCACCTGCAACAAGAACGGAATCCCCAACGATCCTTTGCCGCCGGTCAAGACCAGCGGCATCCGCGTCGGTTCGCCCGCGGGTACGACGCGTGGCTTCGGCCCGGCGGAGTTCCGCGAGATCGGCAACATGGTCGCCGACGTGCTGGACGGCCTCGCGAAAAAGGGCGAGCATGGGGACCCGGAAGTCGAGGCGGACGTTCGGACCCGCGTGCGGGCCCTGTGCGCGCGCTTCCCGATCTATCAAGGATAAACAGCATGTCGAAGTTCGACGACGTCCAGAACGACATCAAGGCGACCCCCGGCCTCGGCAAGAGCATGGCCAAGTGGAGCGCATTGGGCGCGGTGATCGCAATTCCCCTCCCGTTTACGATGCCACTCGGTGCCATCGCCGGCGCGACCTACGCGTACTACAAGGGCAAGAAGAAGGTCTGAATGCGCTGCCCCTTCTGCGGACATGAAGACAGCCAGGTAAAGGACAGCCGCCCCACCGAAGACGGGGCGGCGATCCGACGCCGGCGCCAGTGCGAAGGGTGCGCCGCGCGTTTCACGACGTTCGAGCGGATCCAGCTGCGTGAGTTGTTCGTGTTGAAGAGCGAGGGCAGACGCGAGCCGTTCGACCGGGAGAAGCTGCTCAGGTCGTTGTCGATCGCCACGCGGAAGAGGGCGATCGAGGCGGGGCGGATCGAGAAGCTGGTGAGCGGGATCCAGCGGCGGCTGGAGACGCTGGGCGAGAACGACGTCACGTCGAAGCGGATCGGCGAGATGGTGATGGACGGGCTCAAGGGGCTCGATTCGGTCGCGTATATCCGGTTTGCGAGTGTGTATCGGGATTTTAGCGAGGCGAAGGACTTCGAGGCTTTTGCCGGGAGTGTCGAGGAGGTTGGGCGGGCGGAGTGATTTGGGCCTGCCCTGTGACCCAAGTGAGGCACCCTTCGACTTCGCTCAGGGCGATCGGGTAGGGGGCGGGTAGGGATGATGTCCGCCCCCGATGGTAAGTCCACCTCCCCATCCCCGTTCGTCCTGAGCGAAGTCGAAGGACTTGTCCGGACACCACGCCCCCGCGTAAGCCGCCCCGATGACATTCTGGGCTTATGTGGTGCGCTGCGCCGACGACAGTTATTACACCGGACACACCGATAACCTGGAGCGCAGGATCGGACAGCACAACCTCGGTGAGATATCGGGATACACCCAGACGCGCCGGCCGGTGACGCTCATGTGGTGCCAGGATTTCAGCAGCCGGCAGGACGCGCTCGCCGCGGAGTTCCAGGTCAAGGGCTGGTCGCGGCGCAAGAAGGAAGCGCTCGCGCGCGAGGATTGGGCGGATCTGCACGATGCGGCGATCCCCCCGCCGGAGCGTGCCCTTCGACTTCGCTCAGGGCGAACGGAAGGGGGGGGAGGCATCTCTTCGGAAGCTCGGGAGAGAGTCCTTTCGGAAAATGGGCAGGGCATCCCGTCGGAAGGGGAGAAGCGTATCCGCTCGGGCGGGGAGAACCGTGTTCGATCGGAACAAGAGAAGGATGCGCCATCTTCCCCTCCCGTTCGTGCTGAGCGAAGTCGAAGCACCTTGGCGGACGAAACCCCGCCCCCGGTCATCGTCCTCGTCCGCCCCCAACTCGGCGAGAACATCGGCAAGGCGGCGCGCGCCATGCTCAACTTCGGGCTCACCGAAATGCGCCTAGTCTCCCCGCGCGACGGCTGGCCCAACCCCTCCGCCGGCCCCGCCGCGAGTGGCGCCGACATCGTGCTCCAGAACGCGAAGGTCTACGACAGCGTCGCCGCCGCCACCGCCGACTGCGCGCAGGTGTTCGCCACCACGGTCCGCAAACGCGGTGTGACCAAGCCCGTCGTCACCCCCGAACAAGCCGCAACCGAGATCCACGCCGCCCCCGGCCGCTCCGCGATCCTGTTCGGGCCCGAGCGCTCCGGCCTCGAAACCGACGACGTCGCGGTGGCGCGGACGATCATCACGGTGCCGATCAACCCCGAGTTCGGCTCGCTCAACCTCGCCCAGGCGGTGATCCTGGTCGCCTATGAATGGTCGAAGGGTCTGACCGCCGAGCGCGAGCTGTCGCAGCCGTCGATCAACCCGATCATGCCGCCCGCACCGCAGGAGGAGCTCGACGGGATGATCGGGCAGCTCGATGCGATGCTGATGGGGGCGGGGTTCTTCCACCTGCCCGACAAGATGCAGTCGACGCGGCGGACTCTCCGCACGCTGCTGACCAAGCCGGGCTGGTCGAGCCAGGAAATCCGGACTCTCCGCGGGGTGCTGTCGTCGCTGGCGGGGAAGCGACCGCGAACCTAGCGCCGGTCGAAGGCGGCGAGTTCGTAGGCGATCGAGGCTTCGACTAGGCGTTCCCACAGATCCGCGACCACGGCCTCCGGAACGCCCAGTCTCACCGCCTCGGCCCGCGCGTTGTCGATCACCTGCGCCTTCCGCGCTTCATCCCGCACGTGCCCGCGCTTGGGCTTGATCCGCGCGGCGGCGTCCATGTAGGCGAACCGCTTGGCGAGCAGCGCGACCAAGTCGCGGTCGAGCGCGTCGACGCCTGCGCGGACGTCGGTCATGGTGGTGCAATCTGGGCCGGGGAGAATGGTCATGCGCCGTCTCTTGCCGAGCCCCATCCGGCCTGTCCAGCTTGACTCTGGACCGCCCCCCGTCTAGGCGCCCGCCTTCGCAATGGCCCTGCACCCCGGTGAAGCGGTGGCCCTGCCCTGTCTGGACATCCGTCTCGTACAGCCAGCAGAGCGATACCGGGAACAACGTTGTTAGCATTTGCCAAGGACTTACTATGTCGAAGCGTCAAAGCGCGAAGTACAAACTCGATCGCCGTATGGGCGAGAACATTTGGGGTCGTCCCAAGTCGCCCGTCAACAAGCGCGAATACGGCCCGGGCCAGCACGGCCAGCGCCGCAAGGGCAAGGTCAGCGATTTCGGTATCCAGCTGCGCGCCAAGCAGAAGCTCAAGGGCTATTATGGCGACGTGACCGAGAAGCAGTTCCGTGCATGCTACCACGAGGCTGCGCGTCTGAAGGGCGATACCTCGCAGAACCTGATCGGCCTGCTCGAGCAGCGCCTCGACATGATCGTCTACCGCGCCAAGTTCGCGCCGACGATCTTCGCGGCCCGCCAGATCGTTTCGCACGGCCACATCCGCGTCAACGGCGTGAAATGCAACATCGCCTCGCGTCGCTGCTTCGTCGGCGACGAGATCACGTTGGGTTCGAAGGCGCAGGAAATGGCGCTGGTCATGGAAGCCCAGAGCCTCGCCGAGCGTGAGATCCCCGATTACGTCGCCACCGACGGCGCGGCCAAGGTCACCTTCACGCGCGTCCCGACGCTCGATGAGGTTCCCTACCCCGTCAAGATGGAGCCGAATCTGGTCGTCGAGTTCTACTCGCGCTGATCTTTCGGTACGATCTATACGAGGAAAAGGGCGGTCCTGTGGGGCCGCCCTTTTTCGTTGCCCTATGTCGTCTCGTGGACATGCGCGCCCGGCTTTGCCAGAACGCGCGCAACCAAACGGGGAATGACCATGCGCGCTGCCATCCTGCCTCTCCTGCTGCTCGGGACCGCCGCGTCCGCGCAGACTACGCCCGCCATCTCGGTCGAGACGCTGAAGACCGTTACGCAGGTGCTGTCGTCCGACGCGTATGAAGGCCGCGCGCCGACTACGCCTGCGGAGGCGAAGACGGTCGCGTACATCGTCGAGCGGATGAAGGCGGCGGGGCTGAGGCCTGGCAACAAGGGGTCGTGGACGCAGGACGTGCCGATGGTGGAAATCACCGCCACGAACGTGCAGCCGTACGAGTTCACCGGCGGCAAGGCGCCCGTCAGCCTCGCCTATCGCACCGACATGGTCGCGGGCACGTACCGCGTGGCGCCGAAGTCCGCGGTGGCGAACAGCGACGTCGTATTTGTCGGCTACGGCATCACCGCGCCCGAAAAGGGCTGGGACGATTATGCCGGCACCGACGTGAAGGGGAAGACCGTGGTCATCCTCATCAACGACGCCGACTGGCAGACGATGTCGCGCGAGGGGCCCTTCGAGGGCCGCGCGATGACGTGGTACGGGCGCTGGCCGTACAAGTTCGAGAACGCCGCCAAGCACGGCGCGGCGGCGGCGATCATCGTCCACGATACCGAGCCGGCGGCGTATCCCTGGGCGGTGGTGCAGTCGTCCTGGACCGGGCCGCAGCTCGAGCTGGACGAGAAGGGCGATCATCTCGACCAGTCGCAGATCGTCGGCTGGATGCAGAAGCCGGCCGCCGAGCGCGTGTTCGCGAGCGCTGGCAAGAATTACGCGACGCTGGCGGCGGCGGCGAAGGTGAAGGGGTTCAAGGCGGTGCCGCTCGGGCTGAAGTTCGGCGGCGGGTTCGACAACACGATCAAGCGGCAGGCATCGAAGAACGTTATCGGCGTGCTGCCGGGTACCGCGGCTCCTAACGACTACGTACTTTACTCCGCGCATTGGGATCATCTCGGGCGCTGCGACGCGGTCGATGGCGACGACATATGCAACGGGGCGGCGGATAACGCGACCGGTGTCGCCGGGCTGGTGGCGTTGGCCGAGGCTCAGGTGAAGGCGGGGCCGGCCAAGCGCTCGATCGCGTTCCTGGCGGTGACGGCGGAGGAGTCCGGGCTGCTCGGGTCGCGCTATTATGCCGAGCATCCGATCTATCCGCTCGCGCACACCGTCGGCGGCGTGAACATGGACGTGTTGAATGTCGATGGCCGGGCAAAGGACTTCGTGCTGACCGGCGCGGGGAAATCCGAGATCGAGGATCTGGTGAAGCCGTTCGTCGCTGCCGAGGGCCGCGTGATCGGTGTCGAGGCGAACCCGGAGCGCGGCGGCTACTACCGGTCGGATCACTTCAGTTTCGCCAAGCTGGGCGTGCCGATGCTCGATGGCGGCAGCGGCGAGGACCTTGTCGTCGGTGGAACGGCTGCGGGACATGCGGCGCGCGAGGATTATGTCGCGCACCGCTATCACAAGCCCGCGGACGAATATGACGCGAAGTGGGACTGGTCGGGCGCGGTCGAGGATTTGACGATCTATTACGGGCTTGGGCGCAAGCTCGCGGACGATACCAGTCTGTGGCCGAACTGGTATAAGACCGCCGAATTCCGCGGCATCCGTGACCGCGATCGCGCAGGAGCCAAGTAAGTGACCACGACCGTCTCGACACCCGCCGAATGGGCGCACCACAAGGCCGTCTGGATCGGCTTTCCGAGCCATGCGGACCTGTGGTTGGAGGATCTCGAACCCGCACGGGACGAGGTCGTGGCGTTCGCCAAGGCGGTGCATGCCGGCGGCAAGGGCGAGACGGTGATCCTGGTCGCGGCCGACGTCGGGTCGGCGACGACGGCGAAGAAGCTGGCGCCGTTCGCGGACGTGGTGGTCGAGCCGTTCGGCGATATCTGGTTGCGCGATACCGCGCCGATCATCGTCGGTGACGGCAGCGCGCGGGACTTCCGGTTCAACGGCTGGGGCGGGAAGTACGATCTGCCGGGCGACGACACGATCGGGCAGCGGCTGGCGGAGAGCCGCAACAAGCGGGTCGAGGCGTGTGACTGGGTCCTCGAAGGTGGTGCGATCGATGGCGATGGTACCGGGACGGTGGTGACGACGCAGCAGTGCCTGCTCAACCGCAACCGCAATCCGTCGCTGAGCAAGGCGGATATCGAGGCGCGGCTGGCGTCCGATCTCGGCTATACCCGCGTGGTGTGGCTGGGCGACGGACTGGTCAACGATCATACCGACGGCCATGTCGACAACCTCGCGCGGTTCGTCGGCGAGGGGCGGGTGGCGATCCCGAAGGCAACCGATAACGATCCGAACTGGCAGGTGTACCAGAACGCCGCGCGCGACGCCGAGGCTGCCGGGCTGGAGGTCGTGACGATCCCGTCGCCGGGCCGCGTGCTGCGCGACGAGGAGGTCGTGCCGGCGAGCTACATGAACTTCTATATCGGCAATGCCGCGGTGGTGGTGCCTTTGTACGGAGCGGAGAACGACCAGGCGGCGGTGGTGGCGATCCAGGCTCTGTTCCCGGACCGCGAAGTGGTCGGGCAACGTGCGGATCATATCCTGACGGGGGGCGGGAGCTTCCACTGCATCTCGCAGCAGATTCCGGGGTAGGTCCGTCCGCGGCCATGGACGATAAGCTCTAAACCAATCACCACCCCGACGAAGGCCGGGGCCCAATTGGGGGACGTAGCCAACGGAGGACCGTCCTTCGTTACGCCAACCTTTCCAATTGGGCCCCGGCCTTCGCCGGGGTGGTGCCTAATAAAAGCGGGCTCAGCGGCTCCAGCGGGCCCAGATTGCCGTCGGCAATACCAGGCCGCGCGCTTCTTCGCGGACGCCGAGTTCGCCAACTTCGATCTTGCCGGGGAGGTCTGCGAAGACCTGGTTCAGCAACTCGCCGATCGCCAGCGCCGACATCCGGACCGCGTAGACCGTCAGGAACAGGAAGCGGGAGTTCTCGTCGAGAAGTTTCCGACAGTCGGCGATAAGCTTGGGGAGGTCCTCTTCAAGCCGCCAGACTTCGCCCTCCGGCCCGCGCCCGTATTTCGGCGGATCGAGCAGGATCCCATCATATCGCCGCCCGCGCCGCACCTCACGCGCGACGAACTTCGCCGCATCATCGGTCATCCAGCGGATCGGCGCGTCGGCCATGCCCGACAATTTCGCGTTGGCCTTGGCCGCCTCGACCGACTTTTTCGACGCATCAACGTGGACCATGCGGACGCCCTTGGTCGCCATCGCCAGCGTGCCGACGCCGGTGTAGCCGAACAGGTTCATGCATTCGGGCGAGTCGAGCCCCGCGACGCGTTCGCGCATCCAGCTCCACACCGGCGCCATGTCGGGGAAGAAGCCGAGGTGGCGGAACGGGGTCGTCTGCGCGGTGTACGACACCTCGTTCCACTTGAGCGTCCAGCCTTCGCGCGGGACAGGTTCGGAGAATTCCCAGCGGCCGCCGCCGTCTTCGTCCGAGCCGGGGACAAATTCGCCCTGTGCCTGCCAGTCGGTCGAGGCAGGCGCCCACATCGCCTGCGGCTCGGGGCGGATGAAGCGGAAGCGGCCATAGCGTTCGAGCTTCTTGCCGTGGCCGGAGTCGATCAGGCCGTAATCCGCCCAGGGCTCGCCGATGAGGGTTTCCAGTTTCATGCCGACGGCTTCGCGCGTTCGGTGATGTAGGCGGTGATCGCTTCGAACGTTGCGGGCAGCGTGGCGTAGCGCTCCTCGCGGTCGAACAGGTCGCCCACGCGGGTGGGCAGCGAGGGACGCACGCCGGTGGCGCGCTCGACCGCGTCGCCGAACTTGGCGGGATGAGCAGTGGCGAGCGTGACGATCGGTACGCCGGCAGGGACTTCGGTGCGCAGGGCTGCGGCGAGGCCGATCGCGGTGTGCGGGTCGATCACTTGGCCGGCGTGCTCGTGTGCCCAGCGCATTGCCAGCGTCATGTCGTCGAGGTCGATGCGCTCACTCTGGAAGAGGGCCGAGGCACCCTGCGACTGCGCGTTGGTCAGGCGCATTGCTCCCGAGGATTCGAAGCCGCTCATTTGGGATGCCAACGCGGGACCGTCACGGTCGCCGAGGTCGAACAACAGGCGTTCAAAGTTCGAGCTCACCTGAATGTCCATCGACGGGGTCGGGGTCTGCTGGACGCCGCCCTTCGAATAGTCGCCGGTGCTGAGCGCGCGGTGGAGGATGTCGTTGACGTTGGTCGCGACCACCAGCTTAGCGACGGGAAGCCCCATCTTCGCCGCGACATAACCGGCGAAGACATCGCCAAAATTGCCGGTGGGGACTGCGAACGCGACCTCGCGATCGGGCGCGCCGAGGCGGACGGCGGCGTAGAAGAAATACACGACCTGCGCCATCAGGCGGGCCCAGTTGATCGAGTTCACCGCCGACAACGCGAACTTGGTCGAGAAGGCGCGATCGTTAAACATCGCCTTCACCAGTGCCTGCGCGTCGTCGAAGCTGCCCTCGATGGCGATGTTGTAGACGTTGGGGCTGAGCACCGTGGTCATCTGGCGGCGCTGCACGTCGGAAATGCGGCCGACCGGGTGGAGCATGAAGATGTCGATGCCCTCGCGCCCTGCGACCGCGTCGATCGCCGCCGAGCCGGTGTCGCCGCTGGTCGCGCCGACGATCGTCAGGCGCTTGTCGGTGCCGGCGAGGAAGCGCTCGAAGAACAGCCCGAGCAGCTGGAGCGCGACGTCCTTGAACGCGAGCGTTGGGCCGTGGAACAGCTCGAGCAGCCATTGGTCGTGGTCGAGCTGTACGAGGGGTGTCACGGCTGCGTGCGAGAAGCGGCCGTATGCCTGTTCGCAGAGCGCCTTCAGTTCCTCGCGAGTCATCGCGTCGCCGACGAACGGGGCCATCACCGCGACCGCGGTGTCGACGTAGGATAGCCCGGCGAGCGCGGCGATCTCGTCGCGGGTCATCGTCGGCCACGCGTCGGGGAGGTAGAGGCCGCCATCGGAGGCGAGGCCGGCGAGCGTTGCCGCTTCGAAATCGAGGACGGGGGCCGAGCCGCGGGTGCTGATGTAACGCATGGCCAAGCCGGTTAGCGAATGGGGGGGAGGGCGACAAGCGTTCGAAGGGTGTGCCGACGATCCTGGCCCTATCGCTCCAGCCCCCCAGTTCGTCACCCCCGCGGAAGCTGGGGTATCCCGTGGGGCGGATGACGCGGGCCAAACGGGGATATCCCAGCCTTCGCTGGGATGACGGTGTTTGGTTTATCGCACGTCCGACCGCGGCCATGGCCGGCGGCGGAGCGCGAGGGTGTAGATGATCGCGGCGATGGCGGCGAAGAAGAACCATTGGCCGGCATAGGCGAGGTGGTTGTTCGGCACCGACGCGATGTCGGGCTTGCCGTTGGGGCTAAGGCCGGCCTGCGGGGTGTCCGCGACCAGCATCAGGCGTTGCGGGGTATGATCGAACAGCGATCCGATCAGCGAACGGCCGTCGGGCGCGTGGCTGATGAAGCCGGAGACTTCGCCGCCCGCCCAGGCGACCTTCGCCATCGGATCGCGCGTGGTGCCGAGCTGGACGACCATGCCGGGACCTTCTGCGCCGGTGCGGCATTCGGCGATCGCGCGGAAGCCGGATTTGCCGGCACCGGCGAGTTTGATCTCGGTCGGCTGGAGGCAGAGGCCCGAGGCGCGGCGGAAGAGCAGCGTCTCGTCGGGAATGCGCGGAAACGCCATTGGCGGTTTGGCGGGGTTGGCGGCTAGCTGGGCGAGGAAAGCTTCCTTTTTCGGAAGGCGGTCCAGCAGTTGCCACAGGCCGAGGCCGATCATCGCCGCGATCGCGAGCGTGACGAGGATGGTCGGGATAACGGGGATGCGTCGGGTCACGGGTCGATTCGGCCTTCGCGGGCTGCGTTGCGGTATTCGGCGGACATGAGCGCGCCCTTCGCTGCTCTTAGGGACAGCACGACTCCGCCGGCGGTGAAGGGGATCCAGATCAGCATGTGCAGCCAGAGTGGCGGGTGGACCTTGAGTTCGAGCGTGATCGCGAGGATAACGACAACTGCACCCAGGATCAGGGTCAGGAAGGCCGCGGGGCCATCGCCAACGTTGAACTTGCTGAAGTCGAGCCCGCAGTTCGGGCAGCGCTCGGCGAAGTTGGACCATTTCGCGAAGAGCGCGGGCTTGCCGCAGCGGGGGCAAAGGCCTTTGAGCGCGACCTGCGCTATCGAGGGGGCGGTTGCGAGTGGGTATGGGTCGTTGGGTTCGTAAGTCATGGCGTCAGCTCTCCCATCCTTGTTTTCCCGCGAAGGCGGGGACCCAGACTGGGCTCCCGCCTTCGCGGGAGAACAAGGTAAGGGAGACGGCCGTCTTATTAGCCACCGCCCCGGCGAAGGCCGGGGCCCAATTGGGGAACGTCGCTAACGGAGGACGGCGCTTCGTTACTGCAACCTCTCCACTTGGGCCCCGGCCTTCGCCGGGGTGGAAAAAGCTCAACCGCCGTGGACGGGGGCGCCCCAGCCGCCCCAGACGTAGACGGTGACGAACAGGAACAGCCACACGACGTCGACGAAATGCCAGTACCACGCCGCCGCCTCGAAGCCGAAATGCTGGCGCGGGGTGAAGTCGCCGCGGTACGCGCGGACCAGGCAGACGATCAGGAAGATCGTGCCGATCAGCACGTGGAAACCGTGGAAGCCGGTCGCCATGAAGAACGCCGCGCCGTAGTTGATGCCCTTGAACGGGAACGGTGCGTGGACGTACTCGTAAGCCTGGATCGAGCTGAACAGCGCGCCGAGGATTACCGTCAGCCACAGGCCCTTGAGCACGCCGTCGCGGTTGCCGACGCCGATCAGGCCCCAAGCCCCCGTCTTCTCGCCGCCGCGCTGGTTGTGGATCAGCGCGTGGTGCGCCCACGTCACCGTGGTGCCCGAGGTGAGCAGGATCAGCGTGTTGAGCAGCGGTAGTTCGAACGGGTTGATGACCGTCAGGCCTTTTGGCGGCCACTGCGCGACGATCGCCGCGCCGCCTTCGACCGCGCGCGTTACGCTGCCGTCGGCATAGGTCATCGCGGTCGGGAACAGCGAGAAGTCGAAGAACGCCCAGAACCAGCCGACGAAGAACATCACTTCGGAGGCGATGAACAGGATCATGCCGTAGCGGAAATGGAGCTGGACGACGGGGGTGTGGTCGCCCGCGTGCGCTTCTTTGATGACCTGCGCCCACCAGCTGTAGAAGGTGAAAAGCAGCCCGGTCAGGCCGATAAAGAAGATCCAGCCGCCGCCATTGGGCTTGTCGATATGGCCGCCGTGCATCCACATGATGCCGCCGACCGCCATGATCAGCGCCGAGAACGATCCGACCAGCGGCCAGATGCTCGGCGGCAGGATGTGGTAATCATGGTTCTTGGCGCCGGCCATCGGTACTCCCCTATTTTCTTTGGCGACGTTCTAGCTGGCTGTTTTCGCAGAATCCACCGGGTAAAACGTATAGCTGAGCGTGATCGTCTGGATATCGGCCGCGTCGGGGTCGGTCAGGATCTTCGGATCGACGAAGAAGATCACCGGCATCCGCGCGGTCTCGCCGGGCTTGAGCGTCTGCTGGGTGAAGCAGAAACACTGGATCTTGGTGAAATACTTGCCGGCCTGCGCGGGCTGGACGTTGAACGTCGCGGTGCCGGTAAGCGGCTTGTTCGAGGTATTCGTAGCGGTGAAGAACGCCATGTCGCGCGCGCCGACGTCGATCGTGTCGGAGCGATTCTCGGGCACGAACTTCCACGGCAGCTTGGGGCTCACGTTGGTGTCGAAGTCGACGGTGATCTTGTGGTCGACCGCGCCGGGGGCGGCTAGCCCGCGGTTGGTGGTGCCGTTGAGCCCGGTCGCGGCGCAGAACAGGCGGTATAGCGGGACGCTGGCCCAGGCGAGGCCGGTCATGAAGCAGATGAAGAGCACCGCTAGTGCCGCGGTGCGGTTGGTGCGCGACATGGCCTTCCAGCCAGCCATCAGTGCGGCATGCCTGCGCGGATCTTGGCGATGGAGATGGCGAAGACGAGGATGACGAACGCGCCCAGCAAGAGCGCCATGACGCGGGCGCGACCGCGCTGGCGGCTGCGGATCAGGTCGGGGTCGGGTAGGCTCATGCGAACCACCGGTCGACGACCAGCGCGCCGAACATCACGAACAGATACAGGATCGAGTATTTGAACAAGGCCTTCTCCGGTTTCATCGCATCGTCGGCATGCGTGGTGCGCTTCGCGACGCGGACGGCAAGCAGCGCGAACCAGCCGGTCAGCAGGACGGCCGCGACGCCGTAGATCGGCCCCGTCAGCCCAAGCGGCCAGGGCAGGATCGCGACCGCCGCCATCGGGATCGTGTAGAGCCCGATCTGCGTCCGCGTGGTCCGCTCGCCCGACACGACCGGGAGCATCGGCACGCCCGCGGCGGCGTAATCGCTCTTCATGAACAGCGCGAGCGCCCAGAAATGCGGCGGCGTCCAGAGGAACACGAACAGGAACAGCAGGACGGGGAGCAGCGCGATGTCACCGGTCGCGGCGGCCCAGCCGATCAGCGGTGGGAACGCACCCGCGGCACCGCCGATGACGATGTTCTGCGGCGTGCGGCGCTTGAGCCAGACGGTGTAGACGAGGACGTAGAACAGGATCGAGACGGTCAGGATCGCCGCAGCGACGATGTTCACCGCAACGCCCATGAACAGAACGGAGAATGCGCCGAGCCCGACGCCGAAATGCAGTGCCGCCTGACGGTCCATGCGGCCATCGGGAAGCGGGCGCTTCTGCGTGCGGCGCATAACCGCGTCGATGTCCGACTCGTACCATTGGTTGAGCGCGCCCGCCGCGCCTGCGCCGAGCGCGATGCAGAGGATTGCGGTGAAGCCGATCACCGGGTGCACGCCGACCGGGGCTGCGAGCATCCCGCAAAGGCCGGTGAAGACGACGAGCGTCATCACGCGCGGCTTGGTCAGCGCAAGAAAATCGCGCCAATGCGCCGGTGGCAGAAGGGGGGGGGCAGGAGTCATGGTTCGGGTATGCTATACGCCTTGCGGCGAGCGTCGGAAACCCTTCGCGTCGTGGCGGTTCAAAGGGTTGGCCGGGCGACGTGGATCGCCGCGGTATCGTCTGCGTAGATCCGTCGCCATGCCGGATCGTGATCGAGCCGCTTCGCCAGCGGCGAGTGCTGCGGCAGGATCGTCCAGCCGAACTTCCATTTGGCGTTCGCGGCCCGCCAGCGTGCCGCGTCGCCACCGAGGATCGCGATGTAATCGAGCGTAAACGGGTCGCCGTACATGTCCGAACGGCCATCGATATAGGGGCGGATACCGGCAAAGATGAGCGATCCGCCGAAGCTGTATTCGTTGAAGACGCGTTGAGTACGCAACGATGGCGGCAGGCGGCGCAGCGCGGCGGCGGGGACGCCAGGGCTGTTGGTACGGGCGACCGGGACCGCGATCCGATAGGCGACCAGCGCGAGCGCGATGGCTAGGACCGCCAGGCCGGTCCGATAGGTATCGCGGCGCGCGGTAGGCGATATGCGTGCAACGGTAGCCGTCGCCGGCGTCCAAGCTCTGCCGATCGGTTCGGCGAGGATCAGGACGCCGACGACCACGAGAACGATCTCCTGCCGGGTATGCTGCAAGGCCAGGTGCAGGACCCCGAGCAGGAGCAGCAGGCGAACCGGGGGAATGCGGACGGGCTTGGCGAGTACGAAGAACAGCGTCGCCAGCAGGATTGCCTCGGGCGCTGCGAAGGTCGAGAAATTGGCGGGCTGCCATTCGCCGAGATGTGCGAGGAGCTTGAGGCCGTTGACGTAGAATGGGAAGACGATGCCGTCGAAACCCGCCGGGGTCGCGAGGGCTGCGATGCCAGAACACGCGCCGAATATGCCCCAGCCCAGGACGACAGCGCGTCTGTCGGCGGGGGCGGCAGCGATCAGCGCTTCGAGCGCGAAGACTGCCGCAAGCGCCAGGCCGAAGATGAAACTGCCATGCGCGTTCGCCCAGACGAGCATCAGCAGCACGAGGACAAGCGACGGTGCCCGGCCGCGTTCGCGTGCATGGAGAAGAGCGATCAGCCAGCCCGCGAGTAGAGGCAAAGCGAGGATATGCGGGCGGGCGAGCAATGACGGCGCGATGCCCGGGGCGGTCAGCAGCAATGCGACGATACTTGCGCGAATGCTCATCCAGCGGCAGATTTCATGGGCGACGAGCGCGTACAATGCTGCCATCGCCGCGCCGGTCAGCAGGTTGAGGCCGGTCCATCCCGCCGCGCGATAACTTGCGTACATCGCCAGTTCGGAGAGCCATTCATGCGCGACCCAGGGGCGTCCTGCGGCGGTAAACGAAAAGGGATCGTGCGTCGGGACGCTGCCGTGCGCGACGATCCACGCGCCGGTCGCGAGATGCCAGCCGGTGTCGCCGTCGAGCAGCAGCGTCGGGAGGACGATCGTGAATGCGAACGCCGCAAATCCGACGAGCAGCGCGAAGATCGCGCGCGGGGTGGTGATGGTCGTGGTTGCGACCTCAGATGCGGGTGTGGGCGGGGCCGAGGGGAGGATGCTTGGCGACGTCGTCATGAGGGAGGGATAGCGCGATTCTCCTCCGGAAAGATGAATCTGGTTTTGCTGGCGCTGGGCGTGTCGGTGGGGGGATTGACGAAAAAACGCCCCGGGTTTCCCCGAGGCGTTCTCTTGCTTGGCTGGCCCCGACACGAGCAAGTCCCGTGTCGTCGGACGCGTCGTTGCCGCGTCGGCCGGGCGGGGGCCTGATGGCCCTGATCCGCCGATGGCCCTTGTCCGCCTCAGTCGATTCGCGGCAACGTCTCGAACTGGTGGTACGGCGGCGGCGAGGAGATCGTCCACTCCAGGGTCGTCGCGCCGTCGCCCCAGGGGTTGTCGCCCGCCTTCTTGCCGGCCGCCAGCGACCAGATCAGGTTGACGAAGAACACCACCATGCCCGCGGCCATGATCATGTAGCCGACCGACGCGACCGTGTTCCAATGCTCGTATTCCGGCGTGTAGTCCGGGATGCGGCGCGGCATGCCTTGGAGGCCGAGGAAGTGCATCGGGAAAAACATCACGTTCACGCCGATGAAGAACACCCAGAAGTGCAGCTGGCCAAGGAACTCGTTGTACATCTTGCCGGTCATCTTCGGGAACCAGTAGTAGAACCCGGCGAACAGCGAGAAGACCGCACCCAGCGACAGCACGTAGTGGAAATGCGCCACCACGTAATAGGTATCCTGCATGTAGTCGTCGATGCCGCCATTGGCGAGCACCACGCCGGTCACGCCGCCGACGGTGAACATGAAGATGAAGCCGATCGACCACACCATCGGCGTCTTGAAGGTGAGCGAGCCGCCCCACATCGTCGCGATCCACGAGAAGATCTTGATGCCGGTCGGCACTGCGATGACCATCGTCGCCGCGGTGAAGTACATCTTGGTGTTCACCGACAGGCCGGTCGTGAACATGTGGTGCGCCCACACGACGAACCCGACCACGCCGATCGCGACCATCGCATACGCCATGCCGAGATAGCCGAAGACCGGCTTGCGGCTGAACGTCGAGATGATCTGGCTGACGATGCCGAAGCCCGGCAGGATCATGATGTAGACTTCGGGATGACCGAAGAACCAGAACAGATGCTGGTACAGGACGGGATCGCCGCCGCCGGCCGGATCGAAGAACGTCGTGCCGAAGTTGCGATCGGTCAGCAGCATCGTGATCGCCGCGGCGAGCACCGGCAGCGCCAGCAGCAGCAGGAACGCGGTGACGAGCATCGACCACACGAACAGCGGCATCTTGTGCAGCGTCATGCCTGGCGCGCGCATGTTGAAGATCGTCGTGATGAAGTTGATCGCGCCGAGGATCGACGATGCGCCGGCCAGATGCAGCGCGAGGATCGCCATATCGGTCGACGGCCCTGGCTCGCCGTACGTCGACAGCGGCGCGTAGAGCGTCCAGCCGTTACCCGCACCACCGAAGAACGGCGACGCCAGCAGCAGCGTGAAGGCGGGGATCAGCAGCCAGAACGACACGTTGTTCATGCGCGGGAACGCCATGTCCGGCGCACCGATCATGATCGGCACGAACCAGTTGCCGAAGCCACCGACCATCGCCGGCATGACCATGAAGAACACCATGATCAGGCCGTGCGCGGTGATCAGCACGTTCCAGAGATGGAGCGATTCGTCGAGGCTGGCTGGGCCGCCATGGAGCATGCTCGCCCAGCCCTGCAGATACTGGATGCCGGGATGCGCGAGCTCGGCGCGCATGAGACCCGAGACCGAGCCGCCGATGATCCCCGCGACGATCGCGAAGATGAGATACAGCGTGCCGATATCCTTGTGGTTGGTCGACATGAACCAACGCGCGAAGAAGCCCGGCTTGTGATCGGTATCGTGATGATGGTCGTGCGCTTCGTGGGACACGAAGGCCGACGGGGTGAGAGCGGTGTCGGTCATCTTACTGTCCCGCGTTGCCGGCGCCGGCCGGGTTTGAGGTGGCGCCCTGCGTCGTCGCGGGGGCGGTTGCGTTGGCGGGGGTCGCTACGTTCTCGACCGGGCCGGTGGCGTTGGCGGTTTCCGCGGCCTCCTCGACCTTTGCCGCGGAGCCGTCGGCGCCGGGCTGTGGGATGACCTTGTCGGATGCCTTGCCGGGGGTCGGCATCGTGCCGCCCTTGGCCTTGACCCACGCCGCGTATTCGGCGGGCGGAACCGCCTCGACCGCGATCGGCATATAGCCGTGGCGCGCGCCGCAGAGCTCGGAGCACTGGCCGAAATACAGGCCGGGCTTTTCGATCGTGAAGCTGGTCTCGTTCAAGCGACCCGGGATCGCGTCGAGCTTGATCCAGAACGCCGGGACCGCCCAGCTGTGGATCACGTCGTTCGACGTCGTGATCAGGCGGATCGGCACGCCGACCGGCAGGACGATGCGGTTGTCGGTGGCGAGCAGCTTGGGGCCGTCGGCATCGGTGCGCGGACGCTCGCCGGCAGCAACGTCGGCTTTTTCCTTCAGCATGTTGGCGGTGATCTCGAAGCCGCCATTGTCCGGATACTGGTAGGTCCAATACCATTGGTTGCCGATCGCCTTCAGCGTCACCGCGCCGGAGGGCGCCGGCTTGAACTGCGCTTGCAGCAGACCGATCGACGGGACCGCGATCAGGACTAGGATCACGACCGGCGCGAGCGTCCAGATGATCTCGATGAAGGTGTTGTGGCTGGTCTTCGACGCGACCGGATTGCGTGCCTTGCGATAGCGGAACGAGACCCAGAAGAGCAGCGCAAGGACGAACAGCGAGATGATCGTGATCGTCGGCACCAGGATCGAATTGTGCATCCAGTGCGCGAACTGGCCGTTCTTGGTGACCTGCGGCTGGAGGCCGAACAGGCCATCGGTCGGCTGGCCGATCATCGGCTTGACCGTCATCGCGGGCGCACCGTCCATCGCGAGCTCGGGGCTGGACGGGTTGGTTGTCGGCGTCGCTGCGGCGGTCGTCGGCGCAGTGTTCGACACGCCCCCCGGAGCGGCAGCGGCTTGCGGTGCGGGTGCTGCTGACGGCGGCGTGCTTGCAGGCTGGGCCGCATGCCCAGCGACGCCACCGAGACTCGCCAGTGCGAGCCCCGCTGCCATCGCAAATCCTCTCATCCCCATCTTGCGCATCGTTTTTCTTGACCCCGGTTTATAGCGAACCCGATTCCGGACGCGCGGATGTCTGCTTATGATTTGGGAAGAGCTATACCCAGCGGGGGGGCTCGCCTCAAGCCTTGTCTGATCTTGCGCGTAGCACGCCCGATCCATCCACTCCGTCATGCCGGGCTTGTTCCGGCATCCACCGTCCCGAAAGTTCGAGAGAACGGGGTTCGCGGAACGGTGGACCCCGGAACGAGTCCGGGGTGACGGCGTGGGTGGAGGCGCCTTGAGAGGGACGTTGCCATTGTCGTTCATTAATGAACTGCCCTATATCTCATTAATAAGGCGCGAAGTCCCGACGCGCAGACCATTTGGAGCGATGACCCGCGATGACCGAAGACGACGTGCTCGCCGAATTCCGCGCTGCCGAAGCGTTGCTCGAAGGGCATTTCATCCTGTCCTCCGGCCTGCGCAGTTCGCGCTACCTGCAGTGCGCGCGGGTGTTGATGGATCCCGCCCGTGGCGCTCGGTTGTCGGAAGCGCTGGTGGCGTCGATCCCGGCCGAGTTGCGTGCGCAGATCGATATCGTGGTCTCGCCGGCGATGGGCGGCGTGATCGCCGGCCACGAAATGGGCCGCGCGCTGGGTGTCGAGGCGGTATTCCTCGAGCGGCCCGACGGCGTGTTCGAACTGCGCCGCGGGTTCCGGCTCGCGCCGGGCCAGCGCGTGCTGATGATGGAGGACGTCGTCACCACCGGACTGTCGTCGCGCGAGGCGATCGCGGCGATCGGGCGCGCGGGCGGCGTGACGGTCGCGGCGGCGGCCTTGGTCGATCGCTCGAACGGGACGGCCGATGTGGGCGTGCCGTTCTTCCCGCTGATCCGGCTCGACGTGCCGACCTATCCGGCGGACGCGCTGCCCCCCGAACTCGCGGTGATCCCGGCGATCAAGCCCGGCAGCAGGGCTGCAGCATGAGCCGCGACCTGCGCCTTGGGGTGAACATCGACCACGTCGCGACGGTGCGGAATGCGCGGGGGGCGGGGTATCCCGATCCGGTGCGCGCGGCTCTGGTTGCTGCGGCGGCTGGCGCGGACGGCATCACCGCGCATCTGCGCGAGGATCGCCGGCACATCACCGACGACGACATCGCGCGTCTGTCGGCGGAGCTGACGATCCCGCTCAACTTGGAGATGGCGGCGACCGACGAAATGCTCGGCATCGCGCTGCGTCACAAGCCTCACGCCGCGTGCATCGTGCCGGAAAAGCGCGAGGAGCTGACCACTGAGGGCGGGCTCGACGTCGCCGGGCATTACGACCGTATGGCGCGGCTGGTCGACGCGCTGGCGGGGGCGGGCATCCGCGTGTCGCTGTTCATCGAGCCCGACGCGCGGCAGATCGAGGCGGCCGTCCGGCTCAAGGTGCCGGTGA
Source organism: Sphingomonas sp. CFBP 13728 (assembly GCF_014841895.1). Taxonomy (NCBI): domain Bacteria; kingdom Pseudomonadati; phylum Pseudomonadota; class Alphaproteobacteria; order Sphingomonadales; family Sphingomonadaceae; genus Sphingomonas; species Sphingomonas sp. CFBP 13728. The sequence goes on from NZ_JACYUS010000002.1 coordinate 818,963, forward strand.
TCGAACTGCACACGGGCTTGTATGCGGAACTGTCCGGCGAGGCGCGGACGGTGGAGTTGCGACGGCTGACGGATGCAGCGGCGCTGGCGGCGAAGAACGGCATCGAGGTGCATGCGGGGCATGGGCTGACCTATGACAATGTCGCACCGATCGCGGCTATCCGGCAGGTTAGGGAGCTGAACATCGGGCATTTCCTCGTCGGTGAGGCGCTGTTCGTGGGGCTTGGCGAGGCGGTTCGGCTGATGCGTGAGGCTATGGATGCGGCGCGGTAGTAAGGCAGTTTTGTTCGCGCAGAGGCGCAGAGGCGCGGAGCAGAAGAGGGGGCTGGCCTCAGACTGGATTCTCTCGCTGCCTAACTCGATCTTGCCGCTCTTGCGGCCCTCATACTCTCCGCGCCTCTGCGCCTCTGCGCGCAAATCTAATTTTGTCTTCCGACTCCAGGCCGTGTCGTGATCATCGGACTCGGGTCGGACCTGTGCAACATCGAGCGGATCGCCGCGTCGGTCGAGCGGTTCGGGGAGCGGTTCGAGCAGCGGGTGTTTACCGATGTCGAGCGGGCGAAGGCGGCGCGGCGGCCTTTTACCAAGGCGGGGACGCTGGCGAAGCGGTTTGCTGCCAAGGAGGCGTTTTCGAAGGCGGTCGGGACCGGGTTTCGCGCGGGCGTCTTCATGCGCGACATCGGCGTAGTCAACGCCCCTAGCGGCGCGCCGACGCTGGCGTTGACCGGGGGCGCCAAAGCGAGGCTTGACGCGTTGACCCCCGAAGGCCACGCCGCGCGCGTGCATTTGACGATGACCGATGATCATCCGTGGGCGCAGGCCTTCGTGATCATCGAAGCTATACCTCTGATATCCCCGGACATGCGCCAGGATACGAATCGATGAAGGACGCGGCGTTGGACGGCAACGAGTTCCCCGAAAAGCCCCTCGCGCAGACGACCGCGGCCGATACCGCGCCACCGGCCGGCACCGCACAGGAAACGACACGCCGCCGCGGCACCGACTGGTGGGGCGAGGTGAAGGGCATATTCTGGCTGATCCTGGTGGTACTCGGCTTCCACAGCTTCATCGCCAAGCCCTTCTATATCCCCAGCGAATCGATGCTGCCGGGGCTCCGCATCGGCGACCGGCTGGTGGTGACCAAGTTCGCCTATGGCTGGTCGTTCGTCTCGCCGACGATCCCCAACCCGGTCGCGATCTTCAAGGGCGTCGTGCTGCGCCAGCAGGAGGACAGCTGGAGCGTGTCGCTGCCGTTCATCCACGGCCGTCTGTTCGGATCGCTGCCGACGCGCGGCGACGTGGTGATCGTGACGCCGCCGGGCACGCATAACGACTATATCAAGCGCGTCATCGGCCTGCCGGGCGACAAGCTGGCCGTGCGCGGCGGGATCGTGTTCCTGAACGGCGTGGCAGTGAAGCGCGGCCCGCTCCACGACACGCTGATCCCGGTCGACACCAACAGCCCGTGCAGCGAGATCGACTATCCCGGCGCGCGCGAGACGCTGCCCGACGGTCGCGAGATGTGCCGCCTGCCGACCTATACCGAGACGCTGCCCAACGGCCGCCGCTACGAGACGATCGATCTCGAATCGGACAGCCAGGGCGACAATTTTGCCGAGATCACGATCCCCGCGGACCACGTCTTCCTGATGGGCGACAACCGCGATCGCTCGGCCGACAGCCGGTTCGCGCTGAGCCAGCTCGGTCTCGGCGGTCCGGTGCCGTACGAGAATCTCGGCGGCCGTGCGGAGTTCATCACTTTCAGCCTCGACGGCGATGCGACGTTCAACCCGCTGAGCTGGTGGAGTTCGCTGCGTCCGGATCGCGCCGGCACCTCGCTGCATCCCGCCAAGGTGAACTGAGATGGCCGAGACGAAGACCGTGGACGAACTGAGCCCGGTTGAGATGCGCGATCCGTTCCTGCGCAAGGAACTGAAGCGCGCGGCGATCTGGCTCGGGCTCGCCTGCGTGATCGCGCTGCTGATCGTGCTGGTGCAGCCGTTGCTGATCATCTTTGCCGGCGTCGTGTTCGCGGCGTTGCTCGATGGCGGCGTGCGGCTGCTGGGGCGGGTGCTGCCGATCGGGCGTGGCTGGCGGTTGCTGATCGTCGTGCTGCTGACCTTCGCGTTCCTGGTGGGCACGTTCGTGCTGACCGGCGTGCAGGTGACCGAACAGGTGACGCAGCTGCGCTCGACGCTGGAATCGCAGGCCAATCGCTTCACGAGCTATCTGACCTCGCAGGGGCTGATGCCGGGCGCGTCGGACGTCAACGGGATCGTCAAGCAGGCACTTGGCTCGGTCGGGCGCGTGACGTCGTGGGTGGGCAGCGCGATCGGCGCGATCACCAGCATGTTCATGATCCTGATCCTCGGGCTGTTCATCGCGATGGATCCGGGGACATACTCGCGCGGGCTTCAGTGGATGGTGCCACTCGATCTCCGCCCCGAGTTCGCCAGGACTTTGGTCAAGATGGGCGCGACGTTGCGGCGGCTGCTCGCCGGACGCCTGCTCGGGATGGCAGTCGAGGGTGTCGCGAGCGGCATCGCGCTGGCGGTCGGCGGCGTGCCGATGGCGATGCTGCTCGGCATCATCGCGGGTATCCTCGCGTTCATTCCGAACGTCGGCGCGATCGTGACCGGCGTGCTGATGGTCGCAGTCGGGTTCAGCGCGGGCGTCGATACGGGCTATTGGGCGATCGGCACGTACCTCGTGGTGCAGACGATCGACGGGTACGTAATCGTGCCGATGGTCGCCAAGCGCACCGTCGATCTCCCGCCGGCACTGACCCTAGGCGCGCAGATTCTGGCGAGCGCGCTGTTCGGGATCCTGGGGCTGGCGCTGGCCGATCCGATGACCGCGATGTTGAAGACCGCGCTGGAGCGGCGGTCGGAGCGGGAAGAGGAGAAGGCCGATGTTGCGGAGGGGGCTGCCGCGACTGCGTGAGTGGTACTGCCTGTCCGGTCGGCGCGCGCAACCGTTCCGCCCTCCGGTGGGGGGCCGCACCCTCGTTCTACAATTGTCGTGGGATAGAGCTCACTATCCGTCATCCCCGCGGACGAGAGGACCCATATCCTCTGAGGTTTGCCAGTATGGGTCCCCGCGTCCGCGGGGATGACGGAAGGTGGGGGCCGGGTACGTCAACGGGGCGGGTAATCGAGTAGGAAGTTACAGCCTTACCAACTGGTCGAAGAGAGCAAGATAACGCTCCCCTGAGTCTGTACCGGCCTGCGGTACTGGGGCTGGTCGCTGCGTAGTCGGCGCTAGCCATGCGTTCAGCGCTGCGATCAACGCAGCAGCGTCATCCCTTGCGACGACCGTCCCACGGTCTGGCCTATCAACGATCTCCGCGACCGCTGCACTCGAGTCGGTCGAGATCACCGGCGTTCCGACCGACAGCGCTTCTCGCAAAACCCCCGGTACGCCTTCGTAATCCGACGTCAGTACCAGTACCGCGGCGCGGGCCATGACCGGGAGCGGATCGCTACTGTGGCCGAGCAGGAGAACGCGGCCCCCCAAGCCGAGCGCGTGGATTTGCGCTTCGATCGCCCCCCGCTCGCTACCTTCGCCGAGGATGACGAGCGGTATCGTCTGGTCCGCCAGCAGCGGAAGCGCGACGATCACGCGGTCCCAGCGCTTCTGCGGTTCGAGCCGACCGACGCCGAGAATGTAGCGCGCCGGCAGGTCGGGCAGCGCACCGGGGATCGGCATAGCGGGCGGGTTCGGGATCACGCTCGTCCGCCCGATCATCCGGGTCGCCAACGCCGCCTCATCCGCGGTTGCCGGGGTCATCGCAACGAGGTGATCGAGGAAGCCGCCGTGCCGCGCGAGCCAGAGCTGGTGCGCGGCGTGCATCAGGCGGCCGTGATCGGCGCGCGCGGGGGCGTTGGACATCTTCGCGACGATCGGCGGGCACGTCTTGCCGAGTCGCAACCGGGTCCATGCCGCGATGCCGGTATAGAAATTACCGGGGCAAAAGATCACGTCCGGCGCCAAGCGACGCACGACCCCCGGCAACGCCAGCAACCGCGAGGGCGTGACGATCTCCAGTCCCTCCGGCAGTTCCGACGCCAGCGGCCCGGCAATATCCTCGATCGCCAGCGTCACGCGCCGCCCCGCCGCAAGCCAGCCGCGTGCAAGGCGCAGTTGCGCGCGCTCGACCCCGCCGCCGCGCAGATCCTCGGCATAGGTCAGGATGTGCCGGGCGGTCGGCGGCTCGCTCATGGGTGACATATGGGGGTCATCATAGTGCGCGATGGATAAAGCGGAGATCGCGACCGAATGAAACCGACTTTGCGTGCACGCACATCGACGGCCGGCTATTAGGCCGACCGACAGACGGTGGAGCGGCTTGAGAGCGATTGGTTGAGGACAGGCAATTGAACACGCGTGCGAAGTCGACCGAATCCGAAGGCTATGCGGATATCGCGCGCGCCGGGCTCGAGCCGCTGAAGGCGCTCGGCAGCCGCTGGCCCGCGATCATCGGCGCGGTGCTCACGCTCGCGATGATCGTCGGGCTGGGGCGCGAACTGCTCGGGCATGGTCTTGCCGGACTGTCGCGCTCGGTGCCGCAGGATCCGCGCTTCTACCTGTGCTTCGGCCTGCTCTACATGTCGCCGCCGACCGGGGACTACGTCATCTTCCGGCGGCTCTGGGGCATTCCGCTCGGCGGCCTCGTCGCGCTGATCAAGAAGCGGATCGCGAACGAAGTCGTGTTCGGATACTCCGGCGACGCGTATTTCTACGCCTGGGCGCGGGCGAAGGCGCGGATGGTGGCGTCGCCGTTCGGTGCGGTGAAGGACGTGTCGATCCTGTCGGCGATCGCGGGCAATGCGGTCACGCTGCTGTTGGTCGCGATCGCGTTGCCACTCGGCCGGCATCTGCTGACGCACGACCAGTTCCGCACGGTGCTGGCGTCGGCGGGCGTGACGCTGGCGATCTCGCTGCCGTTCCTGATCTTCTCGCGCCGCGTGTTCTCCCTGCCGCGCGCGAAACTGTGGTGGGTGTTCGGGATTCATTGCATCCGGCTGTTGTGCGGCTCAGTGCTGATCGCGTTCGCCTGGCATTATGCGTTGCCCGGGGTTCCGGTCGGGATGTGGCTGTTCCTTGCCGCCGGGCGCCTGCTGGTGTCGCGCCTGCCGCTGGTGCCGAACAAGGACCTGCTGTTCGCCAACGCCGCGATCCTGTTGATCGGGCAGGACCAGGCCTTGTCGGAGCTGATCGCGTTCACCGCGGCGCTGACGTTGCTGGTGCATGTCGCGCTGATCATCCTGTTCGGCATCCATGCCGGGCTTACCCGGTTGCGCGCGTGATCCGCGCCTATGTCGCGCTGGTCGCGATCGCTGCGCTTGCGGGACCGGCCGGGGCACAGGTGCTCGGTAGCGATGCAGCGGCGTGTCGGCCGGGCGAGGGGCCGGCGATCGCGGTCGAGGTCACCGGCCTGAAGGATCGCACGGGCGAGTTGAAGCTCGAACTCTATCCTGATGACGAAGCGGGCTTTCTCAAGGACGACCACGTGCTGATCGCGGCGGGAAAGACGTTTCGGCGCGTGGTGGTGCCGACGCCGCCGAGCGGGGCGCCGATGCTGTGCATCCGAGTGCCGCGGCCGGGTCGCTATGCGCTGTTGCTGACGCATAATCGCGACGGGAAGAACAAGTTCAGCTTCTGGACCGATGGCGCCGGGTTCGCGAGCAACACCAGGCTCGGGCGGTCGCGGCCGAAGGTCGAGCAGGCGCTGGTCGAGGTCGGCGCGGGAGTGACGACGGTGCGGATCACCGTGCAGTATCTGCGCGGGCTCGGTGGCTTTGGGCCTGTCACGCCGTGAGGATCGTCGACGTCAACGAGTTCTACTCGCCGACCGGCGGCGGTGTGCGCACTTATGTCGACCGGAAAATGGGAATCATGGCGGACATGGGTCATGAACTCATCGTCGTCGCGCCGGGCAAGGAAGACCGCGTCGAGGAGCGTCCGGGTGGCGGGCGGATCATCTATCTCAAGTCGCCGGGGATGCCGTTCGATCGCAATTACGGGCTGTTCTGGGACGAGGGCGCGATCCACCGCGTGCTCGACGATCTCGATCCGGACGTGGTCGAATGCTGCTCGCCGTGGCGGCCCGCGTGGTTCGTCGGCGACTGGCAGGGCCGCGCGGTGAAGGCGTTCTTCATGCACAACGACAATATCGCGGCCTATGCGCAGCGCTGGTTCGCGGGCGTCGCGAGCCACGACCAGATCGAGCGCGGCTTCGCCTGGTACAGCCGGTACATGCGGCGCTTCCTCGAGAAATACGACGTCGTCGTCACCAACGGCCCAGCGCTGGAGAAGCGGTTGCGCGCGCGCGGGCTGCGGATCGATGCGGCGATGCCGCTGGGGATCGAGCGCGGGCATTTCTCGCCGGACCTGCGCGATGCCCGGTTGCGCGCGGCGTTGCTGCGACAGTGCGGGTTGCCCGAGGACGGGATGCTGCTGCTCGGGCTCGGGCGGCATCACGGCGAGAAGCGCTGGCCTTTGGTGGTCGATGCGGTGGCCCGGGCGGGGGCGACTCTGCCGGTCGGGCTGGTCCTGATCGGCGCGGGCGCGCAGACCAAGGCGATCCAGCGGCGGATCGGGGGCTCGCCGCATATCCGGATGTTCGCGCCGGTGTACGACCGCGAGCGACTCGCGCGGATCATGGCGAGCTGCGATGCGCTGATCCACGGATCGGAGGCGGAGCCGTTCGGGCTGGTCGCGTCGGAGGCGATGGCGTCGGGCCTGCCGTTGATCGTGCCCGATACGGGTGGCTGCGCGGAAGTCGCCGACCCTTACGCGAGCGAGCTCTACGCGGCGCGCGATGCCGAGAGTGCGGCGGCGGCGATCGGCCGGTTGTTCTCTCGCGATCCGGCGATGTTGCGCCGCGCGGCCGCGGTGGCGGCTCGACATGTGCGGGGCGACCGTGAGCATGCGGTGGAGCTTATGGACTATTATGCGGGGCTGGTCGCGGCGAAGCACGGCGTGCGACGTACAGCGTGAAGCGCGTGTCTGGGACGGGGACCGCGCGGTAGCCTTCGCGAATCGCGTAGGTGGCGAGCGCTGCGTCGATCCGGTCGTCGCCACTGCTCCACGCGCCTTCGCCGCCGGTCATGATCGCGGGCGGCAGGCCGAGTAGGGGCATCCGTGCGTGCGAGACCAGGCGGAGTTGGTATTCCTGATCCGCGTTCAGGAGTGCGGTGCTGCGGAAATAGAAGGGGCCGGTGGCGAAGCGCGGGTCGATCGCCTGGCCGGGCAGGAATTGCGGGGAGAGCGTCGCGACCGGGCCGGTGACGTGTTCGCGGTCCAGCGTATCGCGCACCGCGGCGGCGTCGTGCATCGCGTCGAGTATCGGGATGCGGCCGCTTGCGACGGCTTCGATCGTGGGGCCGAGACCGGCGAAGGCGAAGACGATTGCGGCGATCCGCATCGCCTTGCCGGGTGGGTGCGCGTGCCAGACCAGCGCCAGCCGTACGAACAGCGCTGGCAGCATTGGCAGCAGATATTGCCGCCATGTCGGCACCGGTGCGAGCGCGGCGATCAGGCCGGCGAGGATCAGAAGGTCGAGGATCAGGTGCCAGCGATGGCGCCTGCCGGTGGTGGCGACGATCGCGAGCAGGGCTGGGCCGAGCGCGAGGAACTTGAGGGTGTCGATGATCTTGGCCGCGTTCGACAGCTTCCACGGGCGGGCCTGGTACCATTCGGTGGGCGCCCGGCCAGGGAAGTCGAGCACGCCGAACAGGAAGCCTTCGGGCGATGCGGCGAACAGCGCCAGGGTGAAGACGGCGAACGGCAAAGCGCCGAGCAGCGTCCACCACGGACGCCGGCTGTGGCTGAATAGCGTCCAGACGCCGTAGGTGAGGGCGGGGAGGGCATAGGAGATTTTCGCGGTCGCGGCGGCGGCGAGCAGGAGGCCTATCAGTACCGCGTCGCAGCGGCTGGCCTGATCGCGCGCGGTTCTGACGATCGCGGGGAGGGCTAGCGCGAGGCAGGCGGCGGGGAGCGCGTCGTTGCGGGCTGTGCCGATGCTGAAGAGGAGGATGTCGCAGGTGGCGAACAGCGCGGCGGCGATGATGGCGGCGCGAGTGCTAGCGCCGCCGATGCGGGCTGCGCGGTGGACTGCGGCGATCGTGGCTGTGCCGAGGAGGGCGTTGGTTATGCGGAGCGCTGGCCAGGTCCAAGTGCCTGCGATCAAAGCGATCGGGGCGAAGAGATAGGGTTGGAGCGGGGTCTGGAGGTAAGCGAAGTCTTTGTAGGGGAGCAGGCCGTGCGCGGTGAGGAGGGCGGCGGCGACGTACTGGCTCTCGTCGTGGTCGACGGGGCGGAGGAGCGCGAGGGCGATGAGGAGTATCGCCAGCGCCGCAAACGCCAAAAGCATGTTCACCCGCGAAGGCGGGTGCCCTGTCTGGGCACCCGCCTTCGCGGGTGAACAGTGTTGGCTGAAACTGTCGCCCATTATTCTGCACCACCCCGGCGAAGGCCGGGGCCCAATTGGGCAACGGTTATGGTTGAAGACGGCGCTCCGTTACCCCCACCTCCCCAATTGGGCCCCGGCCTTCGCCGGGGTGGTGTAGCTGCGCGCACGAGTCAGGCTTTTACCGCGGTCAGGAAGTAATCGAGGCTCGTCGAATCGCTCAGCGCGAAGCCAGTGGCCGGCGAGAAGCTCAACCCCCGCGTGTCCGTCACCCGCAGCCCCGCGTCCTTCAGCAACGCGGTCAGTTCCTCGGGCGTCAGGAACTTGTTCCAGTCATGCGTACCCTTTGGAATAACCCCAGCACCCTCCGCCACCGTGATCATCGCGAGCCGTGACAACGGCGTCCGGTTGGGCGTCGAAAGAATCAGCAACCCGCCCTCCGCCAACGTCCGCGCGAGACCCCGCACGAAGCCGGCAGGGTCACTGACATGCTCGATCACCTCGAGGCTGGTGACGAGATCGAACTGGCCGGCCAGCCCCTCGACTCCCCCGGCGCGATAGTCGATCGCCAAGCCACTCTGCGCCGCATGGATCTCCGCGACCACGATATTCTCGGGCGCCGCATCGATCCCCGTAACCTCTGCACCGAGACGGGCGAGCGGTTCGCACAGCAACCCCGCACCACACCCTACGTCGAGCGCGGTCTTCCCCGCCAGCGGCGTGAAGGTCGAACCATCGCCACCCCAATGCTTGTCGACCTGTTCGCGGATGTAGCGCAACCGCGGCGGATTGAGCTTGTGGAGCGGGGCGGACGAGCCCTTCGGGTCCCACCAGTCCTTCGCCATCGTGCCGAAATGCGCGGCCTCGCGCGGATCGATTGTTGCGTTCGTTACGGTGTCGCTTGCCAGTATCATGCGCGCTACCTATCAGGGCCGCCGCTTCGACCCAAAGGGATTTGCGCTGCCAATGGCCCGTATCGTGATGAAATTCGGCGGGACGTCGATGGCTGGGATCGAGCGTATCCGCAACGTCGCCGCGCGCGTGAAGCGCGAAGTCGACGCCGGCAACCAGGTCGCCGTCGTCGTCTCCGCGATGGCGGGCGAGACCGACCGGCTGGTCGGCTTCTGCCGCGAGGCGTCGTCGCTATACGACGCGAAGGAATACGACGTCGTCGTCTCGGCCGGCGAGCAAATCACGAGCGGCCTGCTCGCGATCGCTTTGCAGGCGGCCGGCTGCAAGGCCCGGTCGTGGCTCGGCTGGCAGTTGCCGATCAACACGTCGGACGCGCACGGATCGGCGCGGATCGGCGAGATCGATACGGCCGCGCTCGACGCGAGCCTTGCAGACGGTGTCGTTGCCGTGATCCCCGGTTTCCAAGGCGTCGCGGACGGCCAGCGCGTCACGACGTTGGGTCGCGGCGGCTCTGATACGTCGGCGGTGGCGATGGCGGCGGCGATGAAGGCCGACCGCTGCGACATCTATACCGACGTCGACGGCGTCTACACGACCGATCCCAGGATCGTGCCCCGCGCGCGCAAACTGAGCAAGGTCACGTACGAAGAGATGCTGGAACTCGCCAGCGTCGGTGCCAAGGTGTTGCAGACGCGGTCTGTCGGCCTGGCGATGAAAGAGAATGTGCGTGTGCGCGTATTGTCCTCGTTCGAGGATGGCGACACCAATGATGGTCACCGCGGCACGTTGATCGTGGGCGAAGAGGAAATCGACGATATGGAACGCCAGCTCATCACCGGCATCGCGCACGACAAGAACGAGGCGAAGATCACCCTGACGCAGGTCAGCGATCGCCCGGGCTCGGTCGCGGCGATCTTTGCGCCGCTCGCCGATGCGGGGATCAACGTCGACATGATCGTGCAGAACGTCGCGCATTCGACCGGCTCTACGGACGTGACGTTCACGGTGCCGGCGGCGGATCTCGCGCGCTCGCTCGACGTGCTCGACAAAGCGAAGGACGCGATCGGCTATGCGACGATCGTCCACGACACGCGCGTCGCCAAGGTTTCGGTGGTTGGTGTCGGGATGCGCAGCCATGCGGGCGTTGCGGCGACGATGTTCACCACGCTCGGGGAGCGCGGGATCAACATCCAGGCGATCGCGACCTCGGAGATCAAGGTCAGCGTGCTGATCGAAGAGGATTATACCGAGCTGGCCGTGCGCGTGCTGCACACGGCGTACGGGCTCGATGCCGAGGATGCGGCTTGAGCTTGATACATAACGACATGATCCCGGCAGGCGCCGGGACGACGGGGATGGATGCATGACGATCGGTACTGAGCGGCTGCAACGCCGGATGGCGCGCGGCGCCGCGTTCCTCGGGTCGGAGGTCGCGATTCTCGGCGGCGCGATGTCCTGGGTGAGCGAGCGACACCTCGTCTCGGCGATCTCCAACGCGGGCGGGTTCGGCGTGATCGCGTGCGGGGCGATGACGCCTGCGCTGCTCGATACTGAGATCGCCGCGACCAAGGCTCTCACGACCAAGCCGTTCGGCGTGAACCTGATCACCATGCACCCCGATTTGTTCGAGTTGATCGCGGTCTGCGCCAAGCACAAGGTCGGCCACGTCGTGCTCGCCGGTGGCCTGCCGCCCAAGGGCAGCATCGAGGCGATCAAGGAAACGGGCGCGAAGCTGATCGCGTTCTCGCCGGCGCTGGCGCTGGCGAAGAAGCTGATCCGCAGCGGCGTCGATGCGCTGGTGATCGAGGGGATGGAGGCCGGCGGGCATATCGGTCCGGTCTCGACCAGCGTGCTGGCGCAGGAAATGCTGCCCGAGATCGCGGAGCAGGTGCCGGTGTTCGTCGCGGGCGGGATCGGTCGCGGCGAGGCGATCGCGGGGTATCTCGACATGGGCGCGGCGGGCGTCCAGCTCGGCACGCTGTTCGTGTGCGCGACCGAATCGATCGCGCACGCCAATTTCAAGAAGGCGTTCATCCGGGCGTCGGCGCGCGATGCGATCGCCAGCGTGCAGATCGATGCGCGGCTTCCGGTCATTCCGGTACGTGCGCTAAAGAACGCGTCGAGCGAGCTGTTCACGGCGAAGCAGCGCGAGGTCGCCGGGCATCTCGACGGTGGTGTCGTCGAAATGGCCGAGGCGCAGTTGCAGATCGAGCATTACTGGGCGGGTGCGCTACGTCGTGCGGTGATCGACGGCGACGTCGAGCATGGCTCGGTGATGGCGGGCCAGTCGGTCGGCATGGTCAAGCGCGAGGAGCCGGTCGCGGACATCATCGGCGGGCTGATGGCGCAGGCCGCGGCGGCGCTGGAAGCGCGCGCGGTTTGAGGCGGTACTGATCCTCCCCCTTGGCGGGGGAGCATCGAGAGGACGACGTCTTTTGAGTATTCATCCAGCACCACCCCGGCGGAGGCCGGGGCCCAGTTGGGGAACGTCGCTGACTGATGTCGCGCTCCGTTACTGTGACCTTTCCAACTGGGCCCCGGCCTTCGCCGGGGTGGTGGAGTAGCGGGTGAGGTTCACGCGGCATCACATCCCTCGCGCCAGCGCGAACCCCCAACCCCGTCCCCTCTCCACTCGCCGCAAAGCGCGTACGGCTTACGTCTCGTTAACCTAATCCCCGCCATAGAGTGTCCCGTCGGGGGACGTCATGAGGTGGTTGCGATGAGTCGTCGGTTTGCTTTGCTGTCCGTTACCGCGCTGGGCCTGCTGGCCGGTTGCGCACAGAAACCACGGACCGTCGCGCAGGTCGCGCCGCCCGTGATCATGGTGCCGGTGCCTGCGCCGACGATGCCGAAGGGCGCGTCGCCGACCATCGTCATCCCGGTCGCGCTCGCCGATGGCACCTATCCCACGCCGAATCGCAACCTGACGACGTCCGCCAAGGTCTGGCATCTCCGCGCCGCGCTCAACGTCGCCGCGCTGGCGTGTCGCGGGCCGCAGGAAGTGGTGATCGTCGCGGGCTACAACGCGCTGCTGTCGGCGCAGAAGCCGGTGCTCGCCAAGGCCGAAGCGACCTACGCGAGCGAATACAAGTCGGGCGGCGGCGACTGGCAGGATCGCTACGATGATTCGATGACGCGGCTCTACAACTTCTTCTCGCAGTCGCCCGCGCGCGATGACTTCTGCGCCGCGGCCGGCACGGTGCTCGCCCAGAGCGCCGGTCTGACCGCCGAAGCCTTGCCCACGTTCGCCGCCCAGAATTTGCCCGTGCTCGAGCGGCCGTTCACCGATTTCTACCGGGCGGTCGATGCCTGGCGCGGTCGCACGGTGCGTCCGGTCCAGCCGCAGCTCGCCGTCTCGCGCCAATATGCGTCGAACATGCCGGTGCAGACGATCACGCAGGCGCGTCTCCAGCCGATCTCGCAGCCGGTACCGCCCGCGCAGCCTCGCCTGAAACTCGACGCCAGCGTCTTCCAGTAAGACCCTTTGAATCCTCCCCCGCCAGGGGGAGGTGGCGCGAAGCGACGGAGGGGGAGGACACGGGGCAGGCGTGACCGCTTGCCTCCCCCTCCGTCTGGCAAGCGCCAGCCACCTCCCCCGAGCGGGGGAGGATCGAGTTAACCCTTTCCTCGCCATCACCGGCATCGTGCAGCAAAGCTTGGCTTCCCTGCAAAGACTGGGTTAACAGCCGCGGGAATGGCTGAGGTTTCAGATCGTCCGGCGGAAGGCCGCTTCGAAGGGCGCGAGCACCGGTTTCCGGTGCGCGTCTATTTCGAGGACACCGATCTGTCGGGCGCGGTCTATCACGCCAATTACCTGCGCTACATGGAGCGCGCGCGGTCGGACATGCTGCGGGTCGGCGGGATCGACCAGCGCGCGACGTTCGAGGCGGGCGAGGGCTCCTACGCGATCGCGAGCGTCGCCATCCGCTATGCCGCGCCGGCGAAGCTCGACGACGCCTTGCTGGTCGTCTCGCGGATACGCCGTGTCCGCTCGGCCGGGGTCACCATTCATCAAAGGGTCATGCGCGACGGGCTTGTCTTGGCCGAGGCGGACGTGGTGGCGGCATTGGTCGCTCCCAATGGCCGCCCACGCCGCCAGCCGCGCGCCTGGATCGATATCTACGAACGCCTTGTCTGGCAGGGGGAAGCATGAATCCGGTGTTGACTATGGATAGCGCGACGCTGTCGCCGATCCACTTGTTCCTCCAGGCCGACTGGGTGGTGAAGGGCGTGATGATCGGGCTGTTGCTCGCCAGCATCTGGACCTGGGCGCTGATCGTCGCGTTCTGGCGGCGGATCGGCAAGACGCGCAAGGGCATGACCCGGTTCGAGCGCGATTTCTGGAAGGCCGAGGATATCGACGTCTTCTACAAGGCGGAGGGCGAGAACGACCTGCCGTCGGCACGCGTGTTCGCCGCCGGCGTCACCGAGTGGCGGCGCTCGACCGCGGGTGGCACGATCGACAAGAGCGGCACACGCGAGCGGCTGGCGACGACGATGGGTGCTGCGGTCGCGGGCGAGATCGACAAGCTGTCGGACCGGCTGAACGTGCTGGCAACGGTCGGCTCGGTCGCGCCGTTCGTAGGGCTGTTCGGGACGGTCTGGGGCATCATGCGAAGCTTCACGAGCATTGCGGCGGCGCAGAACACGTCGCTGGCGGTGGTCGCGCCGGGGATCGCGGAGGCCTTGTTTGCGACCGCGATCGGCCTGTTCGCGGCCATCCCCGCGGTGATCGCGTACAACCGGTTCAGCCACGGCATCAACCGGATCGAGGCGAGCCTCAACCGGTTCGCCGACGGCTTCCACACGACCCTCTCGCGCCAGCTGGACGGCTCGCGATGAGCAGCCTTCTCATTCCCCTCCCGCTTGCGGGAGGGGTCAGGGGAGGGGCTTCTACCTTCTCCTCCGACGACGGTAATCGCGGCACTGCCCTCCCCCGACCCCTCCCGCGAGCGGGAGGGGAGTAAGGTGGCGATGAACCTTCCCTCTTCCCGTGGTCGCGGCCGTCGCGCGCCGATGGCGGATATCAACGTCACGCCGCTGGTCGACGTGATGCTCGTGCTGCTTATCATCTTCATGGTGACCGCGCCGTTGATGACCGCGGGCGTACCAGTGAACCTGCCCGACGCGCGCGCGAAAGCGCTCGACCAGGAGCAGAAGCCCGTCGAGATCTCGATGGACGGTACCGGCGCACTGTTCATCGACAAGGATCAGGTGACCGACGATGCGCTGCCGGTACGATTGGCCGCGATCGCCGCCAGCCGTGCGGTGGGCGACGAGCCTCAGGTGTTGCTGCGTGCGGACCGGAAGCTCGATTACGGCCGCGTGATGCGCGTGATGGGCGAACTCAACCGCGCCGGGCTGAACCGCGTCGCGCTGGTGACCGTCGAGGGTAACCAGAACTGATGGCTGGCTGATGGACCGTTCGGAGAAGATCGGCCTTGGCGTCGCGGTCGTCGGGCACGTCCTGCTGTTCGGCGCGCTGTCGCTCGGCTTTCTCGGTGCGCCCGAACTGCCGAAGAAGATCGAGCAGCAGCCGATCGACGTGAGCCTCGTGCCCGATGTGGCGCTAGAGGCGACTGCGCCGCAATCGGTGGAGACGCCGGCCGAGTCGGTCGCGCTGGACGAGGGTGCGCCTGAGGATGCCGCGCCGCCGGCTCCGGAAGAAGCCGAGCCCGAGCCGAAGCCCGATCCCGTGCCGCCTGTGCCGCAGCCCAAGCCCGCACCACCGAAACCTGCGGCCAAGCCGCAGCCGGCACCCGAGCCGAAGCCTCAGCCCAAACCCAAGCCCGCGCCGCCGAAACCCGTCGCCAAGCCCGCGCCGGTCTCTAAGCCCGTCGTGAAGCCACAGCCCAAGCCCGAGAAGGCGCCACCCGCCAAGGCCGCGCCCGCGAAGTCCGCGCCGACCAAGGCTGCGGCGAAACCGAGTGCCGCGCCCGCGAAGACGTCGTCTTCCGCATCGTCGGCCAAGCCCGCCAAGCCGTCCTCGACCAAGGGCAGCGGCTCGATCGCCGAGGCGAAAGCGTCGCGGCCACGCGGGTCGCGGCTCGGCGACAATTTCCTGAAAGGACTGTCGGCCGATCCGTCGCCGAGCAAGTCGGAAGCGCCCAAGGCGGCCAAGCTCGGCGCGCAGGCGGCGGCGAACATCGGTTCGGCGATCCTGCGCCAGGTGCAGCCGTGCGCCAACCGCCAGGTTACGCCAGGGCCTGGCGCCGAGCGGATTCGCGTGACGATCAACCTGAAGCTCAACCGCGACGGCACGCTGAAATCGCGGCCGACGATCAGTGGTCATGCCGGCGTCGACGACGACAACCGGCGCTATGTCGACCGCGTCGACGATCTGGCGATCGCGACCTTCGTCGGGTGTTCGCCGCTACGCGGTTTGCCCGACGACCTGTATGACGTGCAGAACGGCTGGAGCAATTTCAGCCTGCGCTACAAACTTCCCGGCTGAGGATGTCCGTTATGACTCGATCGATCCTGGGGTTTTTCCCTTTGCGCCAGCTGCTTCCAGTTGCGGGTGACCACCTGTCGCATAGTAACCACCCCGGCGAAGGCCGGGGCCCAATTGGGAAGGTCGATGTAATGATGCGCAACGCTCCCTCAGTGGCGTCCCCCAATTGGGCCCCGGCCTCCGCCGGGGTGGGGTTTGTGTGGGGTGGGCGTAAGGTTCGATCGGTAATGGCTTCGGTTGGGCTGCTCGCGTCCGTCTCCGGTACCGCCAGCGCGCAGGACGCACCCGCCCTAGCACCACAGCAAGCCCCCGCCGATCCAGCCGCCCCAGCCCCGGCAGGCGATCAGTCCGGTGGACTCGTGGTCGACGTGACCGGCGGCATCTCCGCGCCGATGCCGATCGCAATTCCCGTCATGCCGACGTCCGCGGTCGTCTCGACGCCCGCAGGATCGACCGACGTGCTCGGGCGCCAGCTCGCCGACATCGTCACCAACGATCTGCGCAACTCGGGCCTGTTCACGCCGCTTTCGCCCGGCCAGCTCCGCCCGATCACCTTCCCCGAAGTCACAGCACCCGGGTTCGACTACTGGGGCAGCACCGGTGCGCAGGCGCTGGTGCAGGGCTTCATCCGAGCGAACGGCGACGGCAATCTGACCGTCGGCTGCTACCTCTACGACGTATCGTCGAAGGCCGAACTGACCCGCACCGGATTCGTCGTACCGCCCTCGGACTGGCGTCGCGCAGGGCACAAGTGCGCCGACATGGTCTACACCCGGCTCACCGGCGAAGGCGCGTATTTCGATAGCCGCGTCGTCTATGTGTCCGAGACCGGGCCCAAGGGACGCCGGATCAAGCGGCTCGCGATCATGGATCAGGACGGCGCCAATCACCGCTTCCTGACCAACGGCCAGTCGATCGTGCTGACGCCGCGGTTCGCGCCGAACCAGCAGTCGATCGTCTATATGAGCTATCTCAACAATCGCCCGGCGATCTATGTCTACGACATCGGCTCGGGCAAGCAGCGGCTGGTGGTCGCGAACGCGAATTTGACATTTGCGCCGCGCTTCTCGCCGGACGGTCGCAACATCCTGTTCTCGATGGCGCAGGGGGGGAATACCGACGTCTACCGCGTCTCGTCGCAGGGCGGCACGCCGCAACGCCTGACCAATTCGCCGGGAATCGACACCGGCGGCAGCTATTCGCCCGACGGCTCCAAGATCGTGTTCGAGAGCGATCGCTCGGGCGGGCAGCAGATCTACGTGATGAACGCGGACGGATCGAACCAGCAGCGGATCAGCTTCGGCGGCGGGCGCTATGCGACGCCGGTGTGGAGCCCGCGCGGCGACCTGATCGCGTTCACCAAGCTTGGTGGCGGCTTCCGCATCGGCATCATGAGCCCGAGCGGCGGCGGCGAGAAGCTGCTGACCAACGACTGGCAGGACGAGGGGCCGAGCTGGTCGCCGAACGGTCGCGTGATCAACTTCTATCGCTCGGGACGCGGCAGCGGCGGCAAGGCAGACCTCTGGTCGGTCGACCTCACGGGCGTCAACGAGCGGAAGATCCCGACGCCGCTCGACGGCTCCGATCCGGCATGGGGCCCCCTGCGGCCCTGAACCTGCTATGGGGGCACTAACGGGAAACGTGATTTTCTACGGGAGACTATCTATGTCGAAGCTTTCCAACATCTTGCTTGCGTGCACCGCGCTGATCGCCGTCGCCGGCTGTGCCAAGAAGCGTCCCGAAGTGCTGCCGCCCGCACCGGTCGACAACAACGCGCCGGTCGATCCGAATGCGGGCCAGAACGGCGGCAATGTCGGTGGTGCGATCGTGCCGGGGTCGGATGCCGACTTCCAGCGCTCGGTCAGCTCGAACACGGTGAATTTCGGGCTCGACATGTACGACATCGATCCGACCGCGCGCGCGATCCTCGACAGCCAGGCGCAGTGGCTGGCGAAGTTCCCGAACCAGCGCATCACGATCGAAGGCCATGCCGACGAGCGT
Organism: Sphingomonas sp. CFBP 13728; assembly: GCF_014841895.1. Lineage (NCBI taxonomy): Bacteria > Pseudomonadati > Pseudomonadota > Alphaproteobacteria > Sphingomonadales > Sphingomonadaceae > Sphingomonas > Sphingomonas sp. CFBP 13728. Next base: position 836,742 of record NZ_JACYUS010000002.1, read on the forward strand.
GGCACGCGCGAGTATAACCTCGCGCTAGGCGATCGTCGTGCGAACGCGACCAAGAACTATCTGGCGGCAAAGGGCGTGTCGTCGTCACGGATGACGACGATCAGCTACGGCAAGGAGCGCCCGGTGGCGATGGGCTCGGACGACCAGAGCTGGGCAGCGAACCGTCGTGCGGTCACGGTAGTGCTGAACTAGGGCGTTTCCTCGCAAAGTGCGATAATATCGGGATTGAGGTGATGCTGGGTGCGTAAGACATCGCCCACATCACCTCGGCCGGTTTGCAGGCGTTTCGGGGCGGAGGGTGCATTCGTTATGAGGACGCGATGCCTCGGCGTACCCGGTCAGGCGTACGAGCAGGGACATGGACTGGACCGCTCCGATATCCTCGACGCCAAGGAAATCGTCCGAAGGACGATCTCGATCATCGGCGATCGAAACTCGCCGTGCCCAGCGCAACGCGCGTAACCCTCGATAGGCTTTGGGTAGCCGTGGCTTGGCGGTTGCGGGATGGGCCGGTGACCTCGCCCGGCAGGTGATCTCGCCCAGTCAGCAATGCTCGCCAAACCACGCTACTGAATAACCATGCGCTCTAGTCACTCGTGGTTTCCTGGTCTCTCACCGATTGTCTGCGCACCACCGCCATCAGGTCGCGTATCGCCGGCCGTGAGAACACGTACAGCCAGGCGGCATAAATCGAGGCACCTGCCATGACGAGTATCGTCAGTCGCAACGTAACACCCAATGGTCGTATGCCGCGGTCGATCAGTCCGATGATCAGTGCCATCGCGATCGCTGCCAGCGCAGGGGGGGCCATGGCGCGCGCAAAGTCGCTCAGGGACACGCCGATGACGGGCAAAGTCCGCCACGCGCTTATACCGAGATAAACGGGATACGCCGCGATCCACGCGGCGCCCAGGCCGATCGGTCCCCACTGCGCGCCGGCCAGGAACGCGATCGTCAGAATCAACGCCCCGACCGCGCCGTTCTGTACCCCGATCCCCGGTCGTCCGCACGCATCGGATGCTGGCACCAGCAATATCTGCAGCGTCATGAACGGCATCGCGAGTGCCAGCAGTCTAACCACGGATGCCATCTCGTGCCATTTGTCACCGAGGATGGTCAGCACGAGCGGTTCGGCGGTCGCGGCCAGCCCCATATAGACCGGCATCGCAACGATCATCACCATCCGCAGGCCTTTCACGAACGCGCGGCCGATCGCACCCGGCTCATGATACATCCGTGCATAGGCGGAGAACGCGACTTCGTTCAGCGGCGGCACGAACTTCGCGACGAAGATCTGCGCCAGGAACAGACTGGTCGTATAGATGCCGAGCATGTGGGCGGAGAAACTACGCCCGGCGATGGCCACGTCGGCTTGGCTCTGGAGAAACAGGCATAGCTGGCCCGCGGCCATCATGCCGCCGTACCGCGCGACCGGTCCCGCACCCCGAAAGTCGAAACTCGGCCATACGAGCGACCGTGCGCCCCACGTCATCATCGCTCCGCGGATCCCGAACAGGACGATCGGCGCGAGCACCAGCGTCCATATCCCGAGCCCATAGAGCGCTCCGCCCAGTGCGGTGATCGCAGACGCGACCGACGCAACGACGTTCGCCTTGGCCTGGTGGCGGAAATCCATCGCCCGTGCGAGCAGCGCGTAGGGCAATACGATGAACGGCGTCGTCAGATGCAGCACGGCCTGAACGCGCAGCATGTCGCCGACGATCGGCTGCCGGTAATATGCGGCAGCCCAAGGAGCGAGCGCCAGTTGACCGATGGCCAAGGCAAGGTTGAGGACGATCAGCATGCCGAACAGCTGGCGCACGTCGCGGTGTTCGACGGTCTTTTGTCGGATCAGCCCATTGGCGAGCCCATAGCCGTCGAGCATTGCCAGGAACGCGATCACCACCTGACCCATCGCGAACAGCCCGTAATCGGCGGGTACCAGAATGCGGATTACCGCAAAGGTGGCGGCCCACTGGATGAGTTGCGCGACGATCTGGCTACCCGAGCGCCACAGGAGCGCCGTCCGAATTTGTCCGGGCAGAAGGCTTTCCGCGGATCCGGCGCCGGGAACTGGGGGGAAGTCGACGGTGTCCATCGTATTGCTGGTATAAGGGGTCGGTCTTCACAACCGCTTAAGCGCGACGCGTCCGCTCTATATCTCAGACTCACGAAGTCGATCTTGAGAGATCAGGGCAACCAGCAATCCCGTATCCGTTGGCAGCGGATTGCCATGAGCACCAATTCCAAGGGCATGGGCGTTACAAACGCGTCAGCCGGCAAAAATTGCCACAAATATGAAAGATTGTGTTTGACGCGAATCGGAACCCCGCCTAGAGGGGTGTCACCGCAGCGGAGTGCCTTACGGGCTTCTGCGACGGTCGCAAAAAACCAGATGCTGCAAGCTTTCCGGAAG
>NZ_JACYUS010000003.1:0-644982 GCF_014841895.1 Sphingomonas sp. CFBP 13728
CGCCCACATGTCCCTTCATCTTAACCTACAATGTCAAAGAGCCGACAAAAATACCGACACTCGCATAACCCCTCCCGTAGAAGAAGCTTGCAGCATCCGGTTTTTTGCGACCGTCGCAGAAGCCGTGAGGCACTCCGCTGCGGTGACACCCCTCTAGGGCCACCTCCCGATACCGTCAAACGCTTTTTTACAGTTTCAGGTCACTTTTCGGAAAATTCAAAGCTCGCACGCTCAGTGGCGCTGAGTGTCGCCGTGTGACCCTCAGCGAGGGTGCAGTTTCGCGAGCGCAATGCCGGCAAGGTTCTGGGCTCGCCCAATATGTCGTATGCGAAGCCGGTCGAAACGGATCGCCAGTTGCTCGAACGTTACCCGGTGTGCCTCGAGCTCTACCGAGCAGCACCGCGCCGTTCCCTTGGCCTGGGTCACGACCAGCGTGGAATCGCCGATCAGCGTGATATCGCGGTCGCCGTTCATGGCTGCGACCTCCAGCGCATGAATGGCCGCCAGCCATTCGGCGTCGCTGTTGCTGCCGTTGCCCAGATCGTGGCGGTAATGCGTGACACCCTTGCGGACGACTGCGCATTCGATCGGGCCGGGGTTCGGCCGGCACCCGCCGTCGAAGAACAGCTTGGTCGACTGCCCGTAAGCCATCAGGCTTCGGTTCGCGGGTTCGTCGTCCCCTTGTCGGATGCCGTATGCTTCCGATGCGCGAGCACTGCGCCGATGGCGATCATGCCAAGACCCGCGACCGGCGAACCCCGTCGGATCGAGCGCAGTCCGCCGAGCGCCAGAAGCGATGCAGGTAAGCCTGCCTGCACGCCACTCAGATGCGCGACGGCCAAGATCCCTGCCCTGTCCGGCTCTCCGGTTCGAGCAACTGGTCGCGGCTCGACTTCGGTCGCAACCGTATCCGCGACGGCCGCACCCCGCGTTCCCATCGGCGTGGCGGCGCCGGTCGTCGTATCGCTCGTCGTCTGGTGTTCGAGTTCCGAATTCAGCTCTGCGCCAAGCAGGAAGACGTAGGCCGAGAGCCACAGCCATGTCAGCAGCACGATGACCGCGCTCAGCGATCCATAGGTCGCGCCGTAATTTCCGAAGCGCGAGACGTAGACGCCGAACCCGATCGTCGCACCCAACCAGATAATCGTTGCCGCCAGCGATCCGGGAGTCAGCCACGCCCACTTGGCTTTGTGCCGATTGGGGCCGAACCGATACAGGCATGCCGCCGCCGTGACGCCCAGCGAGGCGAGCACGCCGTAACTCACGAGGCGGATCGCTGTGAGCAGGATTTCAGGCGCGCCGGGTATCAGGCTGTCGAGCAACGCAAACGCCGCTGTCGAGAGCGCGGCGACCAGCGCCAGCAGGACGGCACCCCCGGTGATCGCAAAGGCGAGCAGGTTCAGCGCGATGAACCCTCGCGTCTCCTTCTCTTCGTAAGCGATGTTCAGCGCGGTAACGATCGACGATGCCCCCTTCGTCCCGCCGTACAACGCGATCCCAAGCGCGATGACGAGACCGAACCCCTTTTTGCCTTCCGACGTATTGACGACCGTGGCGAGTTGGTCGCCGATCACGCGCGCCGCATCTTCCGGAAGGACGTTGAACAACGCGCGGATGTTCGCGACCACCGTCGTCGTGTCCGCGACCAGGCCGTAGATCAACACGACCGACGCGAGCAGCGGGACGATCGCGGCGAACCCATAGAATGCGGTGCCGGCCGCGATCAGGCCGATATTGTCGTCGTTACCCTCGGCCCAGGTGCGCTTCAGGACCTTCCACCATTCGCTCGCCGACATCGACCAGGGGCTGGTGGCGGTATGCGCCATCGGGTGATCGGTATCGGCCAGCGTCTTGCTCCTCGGGATCGGTTCGGCGGGCAAATCCCTCCGCCCACCTAACGCGGCGCGCGCATAAACGTGCCGGATCGGCGGCTAGAGTTGCCGCAAGGCCTGCGCGGGTCGCGCACCCAGGATCGGCCATGCACCGATCAGCCCGATAGCCATGGTCAGCCCCGCCCCGCCGAGCAACGTGACAAGGACGGTCGCATAATCGGGCAGCCATTCGAACGTGAACAGCTGCGTCACGACATACCACGCCCCGCCAAGTCCCAGCAGCAGCGCGAGTACCGACAGGACGCCGCTGAGAAACGCATATTCCAGCGCCTGGACGCCAAGCACCTGCCAGCGTGTCGCGCCGAGCGTCCGCAGGATCACGCCGTCATACGTACGCGCCTCCCGCGCCGCCGCGATCGCCCCGATCAGCACCGCGATACCGGCGAGGATCGCGACCGACGCGGCGGCGGTAATCGCCTTCGCCATCTGCGTCACGATTGCCCGCACCTGGCCCAGCACGCCGCGGACCTCGATCACCGAGACCGACGGGAAGTGGGGTAGCAGCGCGCGCATCACCATCGACTCTTGCCCGGGCGCGAGATCGATCGTCGCAGCAAGATTATGCGGCGCGTCCTCGATCGCATTGGGCGAGAAGACCATCACGAAATTGAAGCCCAGCGTATCCCAGCTAATCCGGCGAAGGGACGCGATCCGCGCGGTCCGCTCGACCCCGAGCAGCGTGTAGCTCAGCGGGTCGCCGATCTTCAGGTCGAGAACCTTGGCCAACCGCTCGTCGATCGAAACCAGGGGCGGTCCGCGGTAATTGCGCGGCCACCAGCGGCCTGCGGTCAGTTCGCTTCCCTCTGGCAGGGTCGCCGAATAGGTCAGGCCGCGCTCGCCCCGCAACGCCCAGGCGCCCTCGGGCAGCGCCTTGAGGTCGGCAACCCGCGTCGTACCATAGCCCGTGATGGTGCCGCGCATCGCGGGCACGGTCCGGATCACCGGGTGCGTCGCGATACCCTCGATCGTGCGGCGAAATTCGGCTTCGCGGTCGGGGGGCACATCGAGCGCGAACAAGGCCGGTGCACGGTTCGGCACGGTGCGCGCGATGTTGGCATCGATGCTGGTACGAATGCCTGCGAGCAGGACGAACAAGGTGAGACCGAGGCCGAGCGCGACGACCAGCGTGCCCGTCCGCGCGCCGGGACGATGCAGCCCGGCAACCGCAAGCCGTAACAAAGGGCGCCTGGACCTCGGCAGCAGTGCCGCGCCGCGCCGGACACCCCATCCGAACAGAGCGAGCATCGCGAGGACGGCAGCGATGGCCGCGAGGAACCCGGCGCTGAGCAATGGCTGTTCGGCGGTCGACAGCGCCAGCGCGACGACGGCGGCGCCCGCACCCAGGACCCAAGGCAAGGTTTGGCGCAGCGGAACGCGGCGCTCGCCCGGCAGTCCGCGCAACAGCCCGGCGGCAGGAATACGTCCGGCCTCGATCAGCGGTGGCGCCGTGAAGGCCAACGCGATCAGCATGCCATAGGCGGCGGCAAGCACGAGCGGTGCGGCCTGGACGGTGAACCGGGGTGCGACCGGCAGGACGTCGCCCGCAAGCCAGACGATCAACGGCACGGTCACGAGACCCGCGATCAGTCCGGCAGCGATTCCCATTGCCGCGACGACCGCGACCTGCAGCACGTAGATCCGCGCCACGATGCCCGACGTTGCGCCGAGCACCTTCAACGCGGCGATGCTGCCACGGCGCGCGGTCAGGTAGGACGATACGCCGTTGCCGACACCAATCCCGGCGATGACCAGCGCAGAGAGGCCGACGAGCAGAAGGAACTGCCCCATCCGGTCGACGAAACGCTCGGCGCCGGGTGCGGCCCGATCGCGGGTCTTGGTTTCCCAGCCGCCGGTCGCGAACGCCGCCTTGAAGCGATCGGTTGCCGCTGTCGGGGAGGCTCCCGTCGGCAGGCGGATGCGGTATTTGCTCTCGTACAGGCTCCCCGGCTGGACAAGCCCGGTTCGGGCGATACCGTCGAGCGACACGATCGCGACCGGGCCAAGCGTGAAGCCCTCCCCCAGCCGGTCCGGCTCGCTCGTGACGATGCCGCCGACGGTGAACGCCGCGGTTCCCAGTCTCAGTTGCGCGCCGCGCCCGATCCCAAGCCGCTCCGCCAGCGCCGGTCCGATCAGGACGGTGTTCGCATCGAGCGATTTCGCGGACGTTTCGCCACGCACTGCCAGCGTGCCGTACAGGGGATAAACGGCATCGACGCCCTTGAGTTCGATCGGCACGCTGTTGGTGCCGCGCACCGCCATCGCCTGCATCCGGACCGTTTCGGAGACGGTGCCAAGGCGTGCCATCGCGGCGCGCTCGGCTTGCGTGGCGGCACGTTGCGAGGCCGCGAACTCGACGTCGCCGCCCAGGATCGCGCTCCCGCGAGACGCAAGTTCCGTGTCGATCGCCTGCGTCAGGCTGCCGATCGCCGCCAACGCGCCAACCCCGAGGAACAGGCAGGCGAGCAACAGCCGAAGTCCGCGGAACCGCAGGTCGAGTTCACGCCGCGCAAGCCGCCACGCCAGCCGCCAGTCGCTCACCGTTGGTGGTCCGTCAGGATGCGGCCGTCGGCAAGTTCAACGATCCTGTCGCAGCGCGCCGCGAGGACCGGGTCATGCGTGATCACGATCAGCGTCGCGCCGGTGGCCGCGCGGCGATCGAACAGCAGGTCCATGATCGACGCGCCGGTCGCGGCATCGAGGTTGCCGGTAGGCTCGTCCGCGAACACGATGTCCGGCCGTGGCCCGAGCGCGCGCGCGATCGCCACGCGCTGCTGTTCGCCGCCCGACAATTGGGTCGGATAATGGCCGATACGATGCGACAGCCCGACCGCATGCAGTTCGGCCTCCGCCCGATCGAACGCGTCCGCCATCCCGGCGAGTTCCATCGGCACGGCGACGTTCTCCAACGCGGTCATCGTCGGCAGCAGATGGAACGCCTGCAGGACGATGCCGATGCGACCCCGGCGCGCGCGCGACAACGCGTCCTCGTCGAGCGCCCCGAAATCCAGCCCGGCAACCCGAACGCGACCACCGCTCGCCTGTTCGAGCCCCGCCAGGATCGCCATCAGCGAAGACTTGCCCGATCCCGACGGTCCGAGCAGCGCGGTGCTGGTATCGCGCGCGATATCGAGGTCGATACCCTTCAATATCGTCGTCGCCGCGGTCGATGCGCCTAGGGTCAGGGTGACATCGCGGATCGAGATCACCATGTCCCCACCAGCAAGCTCTTGGTCCTTGGCGGCAGGCTGTAGGTCGTCGGCAGCGAGCGCGGGCGCAATGTCAGTCATGGGCGGTGGGAGATCTTCACGTTGGAGCAAAATCGAAACGGCAGACGCTGGACACTCTATGGGGTGGGCGCGCTGCTTCTCCAAGCGGCGTTGCTGACCGGCTGCGACAGGCACGATGCGCCGCCCGCCCCTGCGCAGGTCGAGAATACCGCGGTGCCGGCCCCTGCCCCCGTGGCCGCGACCCCGGCGCCAAGCGGACCGGCTCGCCTGATCCTGGCGTTCGGCGACAGCCTGTACGCCGGATACGGCCTCGATCGCGGCCAGAGCCTGCCCGATGCCGTGCAGAACAGGCTGCGACGCGACGGGATCAACGCTACCGTCGTAAACGCCGGCGTATCGGGCGACACCAGCGCGGCGGGGCGGCAGCGGTTCGCCTTCGCGCTCGACAACCTGCCGCGCAAACCGGACCTCATACTCATCGGGCTTGGCGGAAACGACGTCCTGCGACAGATCGCCCCCGCCGAGACGCGCGCGAACATGACCGCGATGCTGGAGGAGGCAAAACGTCGCGGGATCCCGACGATGCTGACCGGGATGATGGCACCGCCGAACCTCGGCCCGGAATACACGTCGCAATTCAATCGGATATGGCCCGACCTTGCCAAGGCATACCATGCATCGCTCTACCCTTTCATTCTCGACGGCGTGATCGGCGACGCCAAGCTGATGCAGGCGGACCGGGTTCATCCTAACCCCGTCGGCGTGGATCGCATCGCAGCACGCGTTGCGCCACTCGTCGAAACGGCGTTAGGACAAGGTAGCTAGGATCGGTGCGACACCGGCACCATCGCCTGGTAAATCTACCAGGCGGTGACGGTGCATCGCACGCTGAAGGTAACGGGCTATGCTGTCGAGCGAACAGCAGGCGTGGCGCAGAAAAAGGGACTCGAATGCAATTGAGCGGTTTGATCGCACGGCTGGGGCGACATCTGGATCTCACCGAGGCGGAGCGCGAGGCGATCCTCCATGCCGAAAGAGGCGAGCGGCGGCTGAAGGCCGGCGACGTATTGATGGCGGAAGGTGGCGAAAGCCACGCCTTGTACGTCGTCCGCCAGGGGTGGCTGCATTCCTCGACCAAGCTCGTCACGGGTGGCAGGCAGATCCTGCGGTTCCATTATGCGGGCGACCTGATCGGCACGTCGAGCATGGCATGGTCGCAGGCGGCGGCTACGCTCACCGCGATCTCCGATTGCACCGTCATCGAGATGCCGAAGACCGAACTCGGTCTCCTGTTTCGCGCACAACCACGGATCGGCGGGCTGCTTTACGCGATCGCCGCCGCCGAGAATGTCGCGATGAGCGATCGGCTGACCACGATCGGGCGGATGGGCGCGAGCGAGCGGTTGTCGACGTTGCTCCTCGATATCATCGCACGATTGCGGGTGACGGCCGGCGGGATCGTCGACTCGTTCGATCTGCCGCTGACGCAGACCGATATCGGCGATGCGCTGGGTCTGACCAAGGTCCACGTCAACCGGACCATTCGCGCGCTGGAAAAGACCGGCGTGATCGAACGGACCGGCCGCCGCGTGAAGATCATGGACGAAGCCGCACTGGTCGCCGCGACCGGGTTCACCGATCGCTATGGCGAGATCGAGACCGCCTGGCTGCCTGCCGCGGCGGCGTAGGAATCAGGTACGGTCGACGACGAACAGCGTGACGCGGTCGTACTTGATGTCGCCTGGATTGAAGATCGCGTCGGGCACGAACGAACGATCGGTGACCGCGATGTCCTTCAGGCCGGCAAGCTTGAACGTGCCGAGCTTGATTTCCTTGGGCGGTTGACCGTCGCGCTCCAGCGTAACCGCATCGACGAACACGTCATCGTGCTTGGTGTACAGGATGTGCGGCGCCAGCGTGCAGACCATGCGGTTATACGTCGCGGTGATGCACTTGCGCAGCGCGATCGCCTGCAAGAGCAGGGCGTTCGCGTTGGCCGGGGCGGACTGGTCGTCGGGGGTCGAGGTCATGTTGTGCATCGCAGCATAAGTTGAAGGATCGAAGCCGTTAGGCCCAACGCGGCGGTCGCGACAAGGGATAACTTGTCGCCGAGGCAGCTTTAGGCCGCCGACACGACCTCGTCGGTATGCACGTCGAAGCCGACCAGCCGCGCAGGACCGAAGGTGGTCGTGAGCGCCGTATCGGTCGCGTCCCTGCCGCGTGCCATCAGGATCCGGCCGATCCGCGGCCGATTGTGGCGTGCATCGAACGTATGCCATGTTCCGCCGAGATACACGTCGAACCACGCCGAAAAGTCCATCGGCGCGTCGACCGGGGGGATGCCGATGTCGCCGAGGTAGCCGGTGCAGTAGCGGGCGGGGATGTTCATGCAGCGGCACAACGTGATCGCGAGGTGGGCGAAATCGCGGCACACGCCCTGGCGCTCCTGGTAGACGTCCCACGCCGTCTTGGTCGGCCGGGCATAGTGATAGCCGAACTCGACATGATTATGCGCAAAGTCGACGATCGCCTGGACCCGCTGCCAGCCTGCCGGGACGTGCCCGAACAGCGACCATGCCGTCTCCGACAGACGATCGGTCTCGCAATACCGGCTGCCGAGCAGGAAGATGAGGATATCGTCGGGCAGATCCTCGACGGCGTGCTGGATCGCATCCGGCGTCACCGGGTCAGTCTCGCCGCTGTCCTCGATCGTGAAGTCGCACGATAGCGTCAGGCCGCCCTTGGGAACGGTGATCCGCGTGCAGACGTTGCCGAACGCGTCGAGATAATCATACGCCGGTACATCGGGGTCGTCGACGATCCGGTGCGGGGTGACGAGATCCTTGTTACGCGATGGGTGGATGCTCAACATCGTCAGCATCGGTGTCGCGACGTCGGTTTCGAAGCGGATGGTATAGCCAGCGCGGATCAGCATCGAAGTCCCCCTTATCAAACCGTTAGCGATGAGTGTTGATAGTCTGCGGCGACCTCGTCGACGGTGATGTCGACCGACACACTCATGTCGAGAAAGCTTCCCGGAAAGCCGCTCCAGGTGCCGGAGACCGGCACTGCCTGATAGATGTCGCGCGCGACCGCGACACGGACGAGGCCGCGGTTGCCGACGATGCCGTTGGTCGGATCGAACTCGACCCAGCCCGATCCGGGCAGGTACACGCGAACCCAGGCGTGCGTATTGCCGCCGCCGGTCCGCTGCTCTCTACTTGTCGGATTGTAGACATAGCCCGAGATGAACCGCGCCGCGAAGCCGAGCGCGCGAACCGCCTCGATCATCAGCATCGCGTAATCCCGGCAGGTGCCCTTACGCTTGGCCAGCGTCTCCATCGGCGACTGCGTGCCCTTCTCGGGGCGCGGGACGTAGGTGAACTCACGCCGGATCGTCGCCGTCATCTCGGACAGCATCGCGAGCGTATCGGTGGGGCCGCCGGTCCCGACGAACCGCCGTGCCCAGGTGTCGATCTCGCGCAACGGATCGTGATGCTGGCGCTCGATCGAACGAAGCAGGTCGGGCATCTCCTCTGACGAATAGGTGAAGGGATACAGCCGCGCGTAATCCTCGATATCGACGTCCTGCAACTCGGCCGGGGTGTGGAGAAGACGCACCGTACTGTCGATGACCAGCTCCCGCGCGCGCTTTTTGAAAGTAGCGATCGCGACCGAATTGCCGAACACGTCCTGCAACCAGCGGACATCGGAGGGCTCGGGGCTGATCGTCAGTTGCGCATCGATCAGATGCTGATCGTAGCTCTCACGGGGGCGAACCATGATCCGGTGCTCGCCAAACGCAACCGGATTGCGGTACGAGTATTTGGTTACATGAGAGAGCGTTAGAGATGGCATCCGGGATCCACGTCGCATGAACAGCAATGTCAGCCAATCGCTGCTTACGACCGAGGATACCTCTCCGGTCACGGTGATCAACCCGGCAGGCGCATCATCGTTCCTGCTGATCGGCGATCATGCGGGAAAGGCGGTTCCGGCACGGCTGGACTCGCTGGGGCTCGGCGATGCGGATCTGTCGCGCCACATCGGCTGGGACATCGGCATCGGCGAGCTTGGCGTGCTGCTGGCCGAGCGGCTCGATGCGGTGTTCGTGCGCCAGACCTATTCGCGGCTGGTGATCGACTGCAACCGCAGCCCCGATCAGCCCGACGTCATCGCAACGGTCAGCGACGGGACGCTCGTTCCGGGCAACGCGGGGCTGACCGAGGCGGAGCGCGCGGCACGCTTCGCCGAGATCCACGCGCCCTATCACGCCGCGATCGCCGCCGAACTCGCGCGTCGCGATGCACTGGCCATGCCGACGGTCGTGATCGCGCTGCACAGCTTCACGCCCATGATGAGCGGCCCGATGCGCGATCAGGCACGCCCCTGGCAGATCGGCATCCTCCACGACGGCGGCGATACCGTGTTCGCACACGCCCTGCTCGACGTGCTGCGCAGGGAGCCGGACCTCACCGTCGGTGACAACGAACCGTACCGCATGGACCTGATCGACTATACGATCCCGCGTCACGCCTACCCTGCCCGCGGCTATGCCGAGATCGAAATCCGGCAGGACCTGCTGGGTTCGGCCGCCGATTGCGATGCCTGGGCGGATCGCCTCGCGCGGCTGCTTCCACTGGCGCTCGAAAGGGCGGGCAGGATCTGAACGCGCATGATCCGAGCCACCGTGCGGGATCGTCTTTCCCGTTGATGCGTTTGCTCGCCGGCCTTGTCACGTGAGGTCGCGCCCTCCGACGTTCGAGATATAATGCAGCGACCAAAGACCACGCCGAATGCCGTAATCCCGGCGCAGGAGCGTTATCAGGCGTTGTTCGAGGCGATCGACGCGGGACTGTGCATCATCGAGATGATGTTCGAGGGCGAACGCGCGGTCGATTACCGTTTCGTCGAGGTCAACCCGCAGTTCGAAAGCCAGACCGGACTGGTCGACGCCGTCGGCCGAACGGCAAGCGAACTCGTCCCCGATCTCGAGCGGTTCTGGTTCGATACGTACGGCCGCGTCGCGCTGACCGGCGAACCCGCGCGGTTCGATCACGGCTCGGAACCGATGGGACGCTGGTTCGACGTTCATGCCTTCCCGGTTGGCGACGGCTCGCCGAGGATGGTGGCAATCCTGTTCAACGACGTCTCCGCACGCCGCCGCGCGGCGATCGCGACGCAGGAGAGCGAAGAGCGCCTCAACCAAGCGCTCGCGGCGGGAAATGGCATCGGCACCTGGGACTGGGACGTTCCCAACGACCGGGTCAAGGCAGACGAGCGCTTCTCACGGCTGCACGGCGTTCCGGCAGAACTTGGCCGGAAGGGCGCGCCGCTCGAGCTGTTCTTCGGCAAGATCCACGCCGACGACCTCCCCGGCACGCGCGCGGCGGTAGCCGATGCGGTCGGGGCCGGCGGTGACTTCGCGGTGGAATATCGCCTCGTCCAGCCGGATGGTGCGATCCGGTGGGTGGCGGCGCAAGGCCGTTGTCGGCTCGCGCCGGACGGTACCGCGCTGCGGTTTCCCGGCGTCAGTTTCGACATCACCGAGCGCAAGCAGGCGGACCTGCGCCAGCGCACCCTGCTCGAACTGAGCGACGCGATCCGCGACCTCCATCATCCCGAAGAGATTGCCTATGCCGCCTCGGAAATCCTCGGCAAGGCGCTCCAGGTCAGCCGCATCGGTTACGGCATCATCGACAAGGCGAACGAGACGATCACGGTCGAGCGCGACTGGTGCGCGCCCGGTATCGCGACGCTCGCCGGTACGCTCGATTTTCGCGCCTATGGATCCTATGTCGAGGATCTGAAGGCCGGCGTGACGGTCGCGATCGCCGACGTCGACTGCGACGACCGAACGCGGGACACCGCGGACGCGTTGCGGGGGATCAGCGCATGGTCGTTCGTCAACATGCCGCTGGTCGAGCAGGATGACTTCGTCGCGCTGCTCTACGCGAACCACGCGACCGCGCGGGTGTGGAGCGACGACGACCTGCTGTTGATGCGCGAAGTCGCCGAACGTGTCCGTACGGCCACCGAACGTCTGCGTGCCGAAGACGCGCGACGGGTGAGCGACGAGCAGTTCCGCGTATTCGCCGAGGCCGTCCCCAATCAGATTTGGGCCGCGCGTCCCGACGGATACCTTTATTGGTTCAACCAGCAGGTCTATGCCTATAACGGCCTCGAACCGGGCGGACTCGACGGGACGCAAGTCTGGGGCAGCATGCTGCATCCAGACGACCTGTCGCTCGCCGCGGACCGCTGGAGCCATTCGCTGGCGACCGGCGAGCCGTATTCGGTCGAGTTCCGCGTGCGCGGTGCCACCGGGGAATACCGATGGTTCCTCGTCCGCGCGGAACCGGTGCGTGCCGGCGACGGTACGATCCTTCGCTGGGTCGGCACCAATACGGATATCGACGAGAGCCGCCGCCAGACCGCCGAACTCGCGCGGTGGAACGAGACGCTCGAGGAACAGGTGGCCGAACGCACGCGCGAGTTGATGGTCGTCGAGGAAGCTCTCCGCCAGAGTCAGAAGATGGAGGCAGTCGGCCAGTTGACCGGCGGGATCGCTCATGATTTCAATAACTTGCTGACCGGTATTACCGGCAGCTTGGAACTGCTCGGGATCCGCATCGCGCAGGGGCGGCTGAACGACGTCGAGCGCTATTCGCTTGCCGCGCAGGGGGCCGCCAAGCGTGCCGCCGCGCTCACCCACCGCCTGCTCGCCTTTTCGCGCCGGCAGACGCTCGATCCGAAGCCGACCGACATCAACCGGTTGGTATCCGGACTGGAAGATCTGGTGCGGCGGACCGTCGGCCCCGAAGTCGAGGTCGAGGTCGTCGAAGCGGTCGGGCTGTGGGCGACCCTGGTCGATCCTAACCAGCTCGAGAACGCACTGCTCAATCTGTGCATCAACGCGCGCGATGCGATGCCGGAGGGCGGGCGACTAACGATCGAAACCGCCAATCGCTGGATCGACGCGAGGACGGCACGCGAACGCGAACTCGATGCCGGCCAGTATGTGTCGCTGTGCGTATCGGACACCGGCACCGGCATGACCCCGGACGTGATCGCCAAGGCATTCGATCCCTTCTTCACCACCAAACCGCTCGGGCTCGGCACGGGGCTGGGCCTGTCGATGATCTACGGGTTCGCGCGGCAGTCGGGCGGTCAGGTGCGGATCTATTCCGAGGTCGGCGAAGGCACGAACGTCTGCGTCTACCTGCCCCGCCATTTCGGCGCCGCCGAGCACGGCACGACCGAGGTCGAACTGTCCGACGCACCGCGCGCCGAGGCTGGCGAGACGGTGTTGGTGGTCGATGACGAACCGACCGTGCGGATGCTGGTGGTCGAGGTTCTGGAGGAACTGGGCTATGCGGCGATCGAGGCAGCGGATGGCGCGGCGGGATTGAAGCTGCTGCAATCGGAACTGCGTGTCGACCTGCTGGTCACGGATGTCGGCTTGCCGGGCGGCATGAACGGACGACAGATGGCGGACGCAGCCCGCATTGGGCGGCCCGACCTCAAGATCCTGTTCATCACCGGCTATGCGGAGAACGCCGTGGTCGGCAACGGCCATCTCGATCCCGGCATGCATGTGATGACCAAGCCGTTCGCGATGGAGGCGCTGGCCGGGCGGATCAAGGAACTGATCGTCGCGGCGTAGGCGGCGCAGAGGCACACGTTGGGCCTGTCCGGTCCGTTACCAATGCCCTTCTGCACTCTGCACGGTCGGGCGGGACGACCGTCGCCCACCCTGCCACGATCCAGCCTTCGCCAGACGGCATGGGACGATCGTGTCACCGTTACGCGCTGCACTAACCCATGTTGCCCTGCGGCAACAGCACGGGCGGGATCGTCGAACATGGCATCCTTGTCACTTGATATGATGTATCATCAAATATACCCGCATTGTCGTACAGGGACGACACAAGGGAATTTCATGAAGACGATGCTGTTCGGCGCCACCGCCCTGGCTGCGCTCCTCTCCTCGCAAGCTCATGCGCAGACCTCGACGCAGGGTAGCGACTCCGCGGCGCCCGCCCCCGCTTCCACCTCGGTCGGATCGACCAACCAGCGTGACATCATTGTCACCGCTCCGATCCAGACGAGCGAGCGCGACGTCTTGCAGGGCACCACCGTCCTGACCGGCCAGGAACTCACCCGCCAGCTGCGTCCGTCGATCGGCGAGACTCTCGCGCGCCAGCCCGGCGTATCGGCATCGTCGTTCGGCCCGAGCGCCTCGCGTCCGATCCTGCGCGGCTTCCAGGGTGACCGCATCCGCGTGCTGACCGACGGGATCGGCTCGATCGACGTGTCGAACACCTCAGTCGACCACGCCGTCATCATCGACCCGCTGCTCGCCGAGCGTATCGAGATCCTCCGCGGCCCCAGCGCGCTCCTGTACGGCACGTCCGCAGTCGGCGGCGTCGTCAATGTCATCGACACGCGCATCCCGCGGTCGGTGCCCGAGAACGGCTACCGCGTGAACGGCATCGCCAACTATGGTTCGGCGGCCAACGAGCGCTCCGGCGGGATGGCGGGCGACGTCGCGGTCGGCCAGCATCTCGTGCTGCACGCGGACGGCTCATACCTGAAGTCGGGCGACCTGCGCACCGGCGGCTACATCCTGTCGCGCGACGCCCGCGCGCAAGCCTTGGCGACGGCAGCCACCACACCCGTTGATCCCAACGACGCCGAGTCGATCGACTATGCCGCATCGGCACGGTTGAAGGGCAAGCTGCCCAACACGCAGGCCGAGACGTGGACCGCGGGCGCCGGCGCGTCGATCATCACCGACAACGGCAATCTCGGCATTTCGTACAGCCACTATGACAGCCTGTACGGCGTGCCGATCCGCTACGCCACGCAACCCGGCCAGGAGCAGGAGGCGCCCCGCCTCGACGTCGTCCAGAACCGCGTCGACCTGCGCGGCGAGATCGATACCGGCGGCGACGTCATCAGCAAGATCCGCATCCGCGCCGGGCAGGCGAGCTATCGCCATTTCGAGCTCGAGGAGGACAACTCCGTCGGCACCGCCTTCTACAACAAGGGCCTCGAAGGACGCCTGGAGGTCATTCAGGCGAACCGTGGCGGCTGGCAGGGCGCATCTGGCGTGCAGTTCTACAACCGCATCTTCAACGTGGTCGGCGACGAAGCCTTCCTGCCGAAGAACGAGACCAACCAGACCGGCCTCTTCACGCTGCAACAATATGAGGCCGGCAAGTTCCGCGCCGAAGGCGGCGTACGCTATGAGATCACCGATCTCGCTGCGCGCACGCCCGAGGACGATCTGCGCTTCTTCCGTGGCAGCCAGAGCTATCATTCGGTCTCGGGTTCGCTCGGCGCCTCCTATGCTCTGACCGACAGCATCCGCGTCGGCCTGAACGGCTCGCGGACCGAGCGTGCGCCATCTGCCGAAGAACTGTTCGCGAATGGCGCGCATGCCGGGACGCAGGCCTACGAACTGGGCAACCCGAACTTCCGGCTTGAGAAGTCATGGGGCCTCGAAGGCACGCTGCACGCGCATGGCGACGGCTTCAGCTTCGACGCATCGGCCTATTACAACTGGTTCTCGAATTACATTTCGGAGAACCAGGTCGCGTCGACGGTCTGCCAGGCGGCCGCCGATCCGTCGGGCCGCACCGTCGACCTGCCCTGCTTCCAGTATCAGCAGGCCGACGCGCGCTATTACGGGTTCGAGGCGGATGCATCGGTGAAGGTCGCGCAAATCGGCGGTTATGCGGTCAACGCCGACGTGCTGGGCGACTACGTCCACGCGAACATCGTCGACCAGGGCGCGGTCCCACGCATTCCGCCGATGCGCGTGCTGGGCGGTATCGAGGCGCAGGGCGACCGGATCAACGGCCGCGTCGAGGTGGAGCACGTGTTCGACCAGAACCGCATCGCCGCGTTCGAGACGAAAACCAACGAGTACACGATGGTCAACGCCTCGATCGGCCTCAGCCCGTTCGGAAAGGATTCGAAGACGACGCTGTTGCTGAGCGCGAACAATCTGTTCGACGTGAACGCCCGCCGCGCGACCAGCTTCCTGAAGGACTTCGCGCCGCTTGCAGGTCGCGACTTCCGCGCGACGCTCCGCTTCGGGCTGTAAGTTGGGTTAAATCCTCCTCCGCCCTTCCTCCGTCACCCCAGCGAAAGCTGGGGTGACGGAGGAAGGAACATGAACTAATTGTCATTTTCCGGTTTACGCCGACCTGCCCCGGTGTTTAGAGAGCCCCCATCGAAAAGGGTGGCAAGGTGATGATGCGGAAGGCTATTTTTCTTTCCGTGGGCGCGTGCCTGCCGCTGTTGGCAGGATGCAACCGCCACCAGTCGACGCTCGCGCCGTTCGGCGAGGAAGCGGACAAGGTTCTCTCGATCACCATCGTTCTGGTCATCGGCGCGATCATTCTCGCGGGCGGGCTCGCTTTGCTGATGCGCCACGCGATGCGCGCGCCGGAAGGTCGGCTGACGCACAAGGGCGGGATGAAGCTGGTGCTCTGGCTCGGCGGCATCGGGCCTTCGATCCTGCTGCTGGGCCTGCTGCTCTACGCCCTGCCCGCAATGCGGCCGCGCGAGGTGGCGAACAGCGATCTGCGGATCGGCGTCGAGGGTGAGCAATTCTGGTGGCGCGTCCGCTATGCGCCGCCGGGCGGTTCGGTGGTCGAGACCGCGAACGAACTTCGCCTCCCCGTCGGTCGCACCGTCGAACTGTCGCTGCGCAGCCCCGACGTCATCCACAGCTTCTGGGTGCCCGGACTCGCCGGCAAAATGGACATGATCCCCGGCCGCACCAACCGCCTAGTCGTCCGCGCGACCAAGGCGGGCACGTACCGCGGCGTCTGTGCGGAGTTCTGCGGGCTCGGCCATGCGCTGATGGCGTTCGACGTAATCGCGATGGAGCCAGCGGCGTTCGAGCGCTGGCTCGCCGAGCAGCGCAAGCCCGCTATCGTCAGCGCGTCGCCCGGCGCGCGCCTGTTTGCGAGCTATGGCTGTAGCGGGTGCCACAGCGTCCGCGGCGTCGGCCCGGTCGCGAAGATTGGCCCCGACCTGACGCACTTCGGCTCGCGTCCGACACTCGCCGCGGGCGTCCTGCCGATGACCCACGCCAACATCGCCGGGTTCGTCCGCGATCCGGGTAAGACCAAGCCCGGCGTGCGGATGCCCGCCTTC
The DNA here is from genome assembly GCF_014841895.1 of Sphingomonas sp. CFBP 13728. NCBI lineage: Bacteria > Pseudomonadati > Pseudomonadota > Alphaproteobacteria > Sphingomonadales > Sphingomonadaceae > Sphingomonas > Sphingomonas sp. CFBP 13728. The sequence continues at coordinate 16,295 of NZ_JACYUS010000003.1, forward strand.
CCCCAGATGTCGGCCGCCGAAGCCGATCAGATCGCAAGCTACCTTCAGGGGCTCAAATGACCACCGAGAGCACCCAATATATCGCGCCCGACCAAAACGATCCGGCGGTCCGTAAGGGCCAGGAAGATCGTTTGCGCGAGGTTTGGAAGCCGCCCACCGGCTGGTTCTTCCGCTGGACCGACGTCAACAACAACCGGATCGGCGTGTGGTACACGCTGACTGCGTTCGGCTTCATGCTGTTCGCGGGCGTGCTGGCGCTGATCATGCGGACGCAGCTCGCGGTACCGAACAACGATCTCGTCACGGCGAATACGTTCAACCAGCTGTTCACGCTACACGGCTCGATGATGATGTTCCTGTTCGCGGTACCGATGTTCGAGGCGGTGTCGATCATCCTGCTCCCCCAGCTGCTTGGCGCGCGCGACCTGCCGTTTCCGCGGCTATCCGGGTTCGGATATTGGAGCTTCCTGATCGGCGGCGTGTTCGTGTCGGGCTCGATCTTCTTCGACGCCGCCCCCGATGGCGGCTGGTTCATGTATCCGCCGCTGACGACGCGGACCGATCTGAGCGGGCTCGGCGCGGATATCTGGATGCTGGGCTTGAGCTTCATCGAGGTATCGTCGGTCGCCGCCGCGGTCGAGCTGATCGTCGGCGTGCTGAAATGCCGTCCGCCGGGCATGCGCCTCAACCTCATGCCGCTCTACGCCTGGTACATCCTCGTGGTCGCAGTGATGATCCTGTTCGCCTTCCCGCCGCTGATCGCGGGCGACGTGCTGTTCGAGATGGAGCGGCTGCTCAACTGGCCGTTCTTCAACGCGGAGAAGGGCGGCGATCCGCTGTTGTGGCAGCACCTGTTCTGGATCTTCGGGCACCCGGAAGTCTACATCGTCTTCCTGCCGTCGATCGCGCTGTTCGCGATGCTGATCCCGACCTTCGCGCAGCGACATCTGCTCGGCTACCCGTGGATCGTGCTCGCTGCGGTAGGCACCGCGTTCCTGAGCTTCGGGTTGTGGGTCCACCACATGTTCACGACCGGGCTGCCGAAGATCAGCCTCGCGTTTTTTGCGGCGGCGTCGGAAGCCGTTGCGATCCCGACCGGCGTGCAGATCTTCGTATTCATCGCCACGCTCTGGGCGGGCAACGTCAAGAAATCGACGCCGTTGCTCTACGCGAGCGGTAGCCTCGCGGTGTTCGTGATCGGCGGCCTGACCGGCGTGATGGTCGCGGTCGCCCCGTTCGACTGGCAGGCGCACGATACGTATTTCATCGTCGCGCATCTTCATTACGTGCTGATCGGCGGCACGCTGCTGCCGCTGTTCGCCGGGCTGTATTATTACTGGCCGCTGGTGACGGGGAAGAAGCTGTCGGACCGGCTCGGACGGATCGCGTTCTGGATTATGTTCGTCGGCATGAACCTGACCTTCTTCCCGATGCATCTGTCGGGCCTGCTCGGGATGCCGCGCCGCGTGTTTACGTACCCGGAGGAACTCGGCATCGGCGGGCTCAACCTCGCCTCGACCGCGGGATCGTACATGTTCGCAGCTGGCGTGCTGATCGTCTGCATCGACCTTGCGCTGTCGCCGCGCCGTCCGAAGGCCCCGCGCAACCCGTGGAACGCCGGCACGCTCGAATGGCTCGCGCTGCCCGACGACGAGGACTGGGGCATCCGCTCGGTCCCGCTGATCGAGAGCCGCTATCCGATCTGGGACCAGAAGAACTTCGTCCAGAAGGTCGACGAGGGGCGCTTCTTCCTGCCCGACGCGGAGGAGATGCGGCGCGAGTCGATCATCACCACCGTGCTCGACGCGCGCCCCCTCCAGGTGATCCGCCTTGGTACGCCGAGCGTGAAGCCGATGATGACCGCGGTCGCGCTGGCCGGCGTGTTCATCCTGACGACGTACCACCTCTATATCTGGTCGGCGGTCAGCGGCGTCGCGACGCTCGCGTGCGTGCTCTGGTGGCTGTGGACCGGCACCGCCGAAATCCCCGAAAAGCCGACCAAGCATATCGGCCACGGCATCGAGGTGCCGCTCTATACCTCGGGGCCGTCGGCGCCGGGCTGGTGGGCGATGTTCATCACGATGATGGCCGACGCGACCGCGTTCTCGGGCCTCGTGTTCGGCTATTTCTTCTTCTGGACGATCCACAATGATTTCCCGCCGAGCGGCGTGGGACTCAACGGGCCGGGCGTGTTCTGGCCGATGGTCGCGCTGGCGCTGACGCTCACCGGTTGGGCCGCGACCGTCGGCGCGCGCGAAGTGCACCGCCGCGGCAACGTCGGTGCGGGACGCGCGCTACTGATCGTCGGGATCGTCGCGACGCTGGCGAGCCTGTTCGCCGGGCTCGCCGGACCGTGGTATTCCGGGCTCGATCCCGAACTCCACGTCTATCCCGCGATCGTCTGGACGCTGGCGATCTGGACCGCGGTGCACGCCGCGATCGGGGTGATCATGCAGGCCTACACGCTCGCACGCAGCCTCGCGGGGAAGATGACGCCGGTCTATGACGCGGACCTGCGCAATATCACCGTGTACCATCATTTCCTCGCGCTGACGGGCATCGTGACGTTCTGTACGATCGGCCTGTTCCCGGGTGTCGCATGACAGAGCCCAAGTCCGGTCGGCAACGCGAGTCCAACCGCAAGCATTGGGCGCGCGACCTCAAGGTTACGCTGTGGACGCTGATCGTCCCGCCGACGATCTGGGCCGTGCATTTCCTGTTCTGCTATCTGTGGGTCGCGGTGACGTGCGCGAAATCCTCGACCCCCGGGACGGCGTTGACCGGCTTCCCGCTCGCGACACTGATCGCGACGATCGTCGCGCTGCTGGGGATCGTCGCGGCAGGCTATATCGCGCGCGTCCAGTCGGAGACGCCGGGCGATCCGGCCCCGCACGAACAGGGCACCGCGATCGACCGCCTCCGCTTCCTCGCGCTGTCGACGCGGTTGCTGGCGGGGCTGAGCTTCGTCGCTGTGATCTTCACGGCTTTGCCCGTCATCATGTTCGGCGACTGCCGATGAGACGCGTGAGCCTCGTGCTGGGCGTTGCGCTAGTCCCGCTCGGCTGGGCCTTCGCCGCCGCACCGCTCGGGATGGTCGGGCACATGGCGGGTCACATGATCGCGGTCGCCGTCGCCGCGCCGTTCCTGGCGTACGGGATCGCCGGCAGCCGCTTCGATCCCGCCGAGCGCTGGCCGACGGTCGTGACCCCACTCGCGATGTCGCTCGTCGAACTCGTGATCGTATGGCTCTGGCACCTCCCCGCGCTGAGGCTCCGCGTCGACATGCAGCCCCTCGCGCTGCTCATCGAACAGGCGAGCTTCCTCGTCGCCGGCGTCCTCCTCTGGAGCGCAGTCCTCGGCACACGCATCGGCGGCGCAACCGACCGTCGCGCGTCCGGCGTCGCAGCGCTGCTGCTGACCTCGATGCACATGACGCTGCTCGGCGCGCTGATCGGGCTCGCCCCGCGGCCGCTGTACCTGATGATGGCGATGCATCCCGCGATCCACCGGCTCGGCGTGTTGGAGGACCAGCAACTCGGCGGCGTCGTCATGCTGATGGTCGGCGCGGCGAGCTATTTCATCGGCGGGCTCGCGATGCTCGGCGGACTTTTGAAGACACGGAGCGCGACGGCATGACGATCCGGATAACCTGGGCGCGCGCCGCCGCCGCGATTCTCGCGCTGGCGCTCGCCGGACTGTTGTTCGCCTGGTCGGGCGTGTTCAACATCGCCGCCTCGTCGGGCCATTGGAAGATCACCGACTGGTTCCTCCACTGGACGATGCGCAACTCGGTCCGCACCTACGCCGCGGTCACGGCGCCCGACGATCCCAAGGCGAACGAGGGTCTCGTTAGTGCCGCCGGCCTGTTCAAGGCAAGCTGCGCCTCGTGCCACGGCGCGCCCGGCGTCCGCCCGCTACCCGTGATGCAGGCCGCGACCCCGCCCGCTCCAGACCTGTCGGTCAACGCACGCGAGTGGACCGACAAGCAGATCTTCTGGATCCTCAAGCACGGCGTCAAATACACCGGCATGCCCGGCTGGGCCGCCAAGGACCGCGACGACGAAGTCCGCCGCATGGTCGCCTTCGTCCGCCTGCTGCCAGCGATGTCGCCCGCGACCTATCGCTCGCTGACCGAAGGGCCGGGTGTCACCGACGCCAGGATCGCGACCTGCGCAGGCTGTCACGGCGCAGATGGGCGTGGTCGCGGCCAGTCCGACATGCCGGTACTGGGCGGCCAGAGCCCCGCGTATCTCCGCGCAGCACTTGAGGCCTATTCGACCGGAAAGCGCCAGAGCGCGGTCATGGCGAACGCCGCCGCGACGCTGACGCCTGCCGAGATGACGCGGTTGGCGGATCACTTCGCCGCGATGCCAGGCATCGGCCGTGCAACACCCTCAGGCTCGACCGAAGCCGCCAGGATCGACCGTGAGGGACTGCCGAACGTCCAGCTTCCCGCCTGTGCAAGCTGCCACGCTCCCGGCAAGCCCTACCCCGTGCTCGCCGGCCAGCGCGCGAGCTACATCGCGCAACGCCTGCGGAATTGGCGCGGTGACGAGACGGTGGTCGACGCGCGCAAATCGCAGACGACGATGCCGGTCATCGCCCGCCGCATTCCCGAGGACATGATCGACCCGCTCGCGCGCTATCTGGCGGGCCGCTGAGGGAACGCCGCCCCGGGCGACCGAAAGGTGGGCCGGGGCGGCGCAGGATCACTTGCCGATCAGGACGTCGCTGGCCTTGACCAGCACCGTGACCGTGTCGCCGGTCGCGAGCGCGAGGTCGGCGATCGCCTCCTCGGTGATGTTGGCGGTGATGACGTTGCCGCCGCCGATATCGACCTTGATCGAGCCATTGACCGCACCCGGCGTGATCGAGACGATGGTGCCGGAAATCTGATTGCGTGCGCTGATCTTCATGAACGTGCTCCTGATGAAAAATCGCCGTTTAGCAACGACTTGGCTACCCCGCTACGGCATCCAACACGACGACCGAAACGGCTGACGTGCCAAGCAGGTCGGCGATCGTTTCGCCGGACGACAGTGCGGTATCCGCCCACCAGTCGCTGGCATCGACCTCGCCGACGTAACGTCCGACGCTGCGCAGGGCCGTTACGCACCGCACGGCCATGCCGTCATGCACACGGTTAAATGCGATTATGTGCTCGGCTCGTGGGCCCGTTACGGCGATCGGTTCGTACGAGCCGTCCGCGAACAGCGCTGGATACTGACGCCGTAGCGCCAGCAGGCGAGCGATCAACGTCGCCTTCGGATCGGACGCGGTCGCGAGCATTTCCCAGCGCGCCGCATAGTCGACCGGCCGCCGGTTATCCGGATCGACCAGGCTCAGATCGGCGGTCTCGGTGCCTTGATACAGGTCCGGAACGCCCGGAACGGTGTAACGCAATGCTACCTGCGCGAGGCTGTTCGCCTTCGCTGCGGGCTCGACGAGATCGACGAACGCCGTGATGTCGCCGAGAAACACTGCCGACCGGTCTGCATCGAGAAGCGCCCGCGCCAGATCGTGACAGCGGGTCTCGTACGCTTCGTCCGGCGCCTCCCAGGACGACCGGAGCTTGGCTTCACGCAACGCCTTTTCCTGCCACGCGACGATCCGCTCGGCATACTCCGAAAGGGCCTCGCCGTTCGACGCGCGAAGGTTCGTCGGCCATGCGCCGAACAGCGTCTGGAACAGCATATACGTGTCGGCAGGATCGACGCCGTCCGCATAGGGGGCAGCCAGTTCGAACCAATGCTCCACACGCGAACGCCAGAGATCGGGTAACTCGCTGACCACCGCGAGCCGCGCGCGGACGTCCTCGCCGCGCTTGTGGTCGTGCGTCGCGGTGGCAAGCATGGCGGACGGCCAGTCGCGGGCACGCTCGATCATCGCGGCGTGGAACGCGTCGATATCGAGCGACATGCGCGCGGCGTCGAACCCGACGTCGTTGCGCGAAAGCAGGCGGCCATAGCGATAGAACGCCGTGTCCTCGACCGCCTTGGCGGCGATCGGTGCGGAGAGTTGCTGGAATTTGCGGACCGCTTCCGCGGCAAGTGCGACGTTGCCGGGGCCCTCACCTGCCAACCAATCCAGGACCCGGTCGACCACCGCGCCTTCACCTGGCGGGACGAACGGGGCAACACGTTGGCGGACGGTATCGCGTATCCTGGCGTCCGTGAGCGGCGCCGCTTCGCCCGTGCGGTAGGTGCGGTAGACCGGGAAGACCCAGAGCAACCGCTCGATCGCGCGGTGCAGCATGCCCGTTGTCAGCCCGTCGCACTCGGGGGTCGAGCGGGCCAGCGCCACGAACGCCTCGACGCAGCGACGGTGCTGCGCATCGAACTGCCATGCGAGCAGTTCCTGTCGCGCGCGCAGTTCCTCGGGCGCGAAGTCGGCGGAGCGTCCGCTTATGTCGGCCCAGAATTTGGCGAGCGGTACTGCGCCACCGGGCGCGTGGAGCAAGGCCGTGACCTGCTGCATGAAGTCGTACCCGCTGGTGCCGTCGACGCCCCAGTTGGTGCTGAGCGGTTCGCCGTGGGCAAGGATCTTCTCGATGACGATGTACGCCGGACCGGGTGGTGCACCGGCGGGGCGATCCATCGCATCCAATCGCGCGCGGAGCTGGCGGCAATAGCCGGCGGGATCGGTCAGACCGTCGACGTGATCGACGCGAACGCCGTCGATCAGTCCTTCGGCGTATAGGCGGAAATAGAGAGCGTGCGTGGCGTCGAACACGATGGGGTCTTCGGCACGGAGGCCGGCGAGGTCGTTGATCGTGAAGAACCGTCGCCAGTTGAGTTCGTCGTTGGCGACGCGCCACGAGGCCAAGCGGTAATGCTGGCGGTTGATGAGCGCGGCGATGTCATCGGTTGCCGCGGTTGTCTGGTCCTCGTCGCGGAGGGGCAAACGGTGTTCGCCGTATGCTTCGAGGAAATATCGGCCGTCGTTCTGCTCGACCTTGAGCGCGCCGCTGGCCAGTGTTTCGGCGAGCGGGGCGCCGAGGATCGGGAGGACGAGTTTTTCGCGCCAGTGGATGTCGAAGTAGCGCGCGAATTCGCTGGCTTCACCGTGTTTTAGGACGTCGTTCCACCACGCGTTCTCACCTCCGGCGACACCCATGTGGTTGGGGACGATGTCGATGATGATGCCCATATCGCGCGTGCGGAGGGCTGCAACGAGGCTTCGGAACGCGTCCTCGCCGCCGAGTTCGGGGTTGATCCGGGTCGGGTCGACGACGTCGTAGCCGTGCGTGGACCCGCTTCGTGCGGTGGTAATCGGCGAGGCGTAGAGGTGGCTGATGCCGAGGTCGTCGAGGTACGGGACGAGTGCCTCGGCATCGGCGAAGGTGAAGTCTTTGTGGAACTGGAAGCGGTAGGTTGCGCGGGGTGTGGTGGGGGAAGTCATGCGGGTCTCGTGGCGTTGAACGTGTCGATGCGGGCGGCGACTTCGGGGCGAGCGAGCAGCGCCTCGGTCGTGTCTGGCATGCGGCGGCGCCAGTTGGGGTGCTCGTCGATCGTGCCGGGGAGGTTGGGTTGCTCGATCAGTCCGGCGAGGTCTTCGATCGGGATGATGGCGAGCGCGCAAGGCGTGCTGGCGACGTGCGCGATGGCAGCGTCCACGACCGGATCGGTGTCTTCGGGGGTGGGCTGTTCGGTGCCGGTGTCGAATGCAGACCAGAGCGCGACGCGGTCCTCGGCGCGAGCGGCGAGGTCCGTGGGCTTATCGGCAGCGTCGGACTTGCGTCCGAGGTCCCACGTCCAGTCGATATCGCGGCCAGTCCACCAGCCGGCGATCGTTGCGAGGTCGTGCGTACCGGTCATCGCCACTGCATCGGGCGACCATTTGACGGGCGGGACGAAGCCGTCCGCGTCGCGCTCGAACCACAACACCCGCATACCCAGCATGGCGCGCGCGTCCATCGCCTCGCGGAAGCCATCGGGGACGGTGCCGAGGTCTTCGCCGATCACGATTGCCTTGGCGCGCTGCGATTCCATCGCGACGATCCGCATCAGGTCGTCGAACGGCATGTCGAGGTAGGCGCCCTCCGCGGCAGACGCGCCTTCGGGAACGGCCCAGAGGCGACGGAGGCCGAACGCGTGGTCGATGCGGATGCCGCCGGCGTGTGCGAGCGCTGCGCGGATGGTTGCGATGAAGGGAGCGAAGGCAGTATCGCGCAGCGCTTGCGGATCAAAGCCGGTGATGCCCCAGCTTTGCCCGTCTGGGCCGAGCGGATCGGGCGGCGCGCCGATCGAGAGGCCTGTCAGCAGGTCGCTGCGCCGGCTCCAGCCGTGGCTGCCGCCGGGGTCCATGCCGACGGCGAGATCGGCGATGAGGCCGATCGCCATGCCGGAGTCCTTGGCGGCCGTCCGCGCGGCGTCGAGATCGCGCCGCGCTAGCCACTGGAGAAAGATGTAGAACGTGACGTCGTCCGCATGGTCCGCGACGAAGCGGCGGGCGGTAGGGCTGGCGGGATCGTGATACTCGGCAGGCCATTGGTGCCAGCCGCATGCACCGGTGGTCGCGAAGAAGTGCGCGTGGAGGGCGTCGAACTCGGCATGGCGTTCGAGATCGCTGCTGCCTTGCCGCCTGAACGTTGTCAGGGTTTCTTCAATCTGTGGAAGCACTTGATCGAAGCTCTTGCGTAGTCGTGCAAGCTTTTCGGGGATTGCGGCGTGCCAGTCGATCAGTTTAGGGAGGTCGCGGCTCTCCGACTTTACACCGAAGGCGGCCGGGTCGCCGTACAGGCCATTAACGAATTGCCGGCTCGAGGGTGCGTAGGGGCTGTATCGGCTGGCGTCGGTGGGGAATAGCGCGTGCGTAGGGCTGATCGCGAGGGCATCGGCGCCGCACTGGCCGAAGGCTCGAGCGGCGTCGGCTAGCGAAACGAAGTCGCCGAACGCCTTTGACGCATCGGTGCGGAGGCTTGGGATCTGGACGGCGGGCGCCCAGAGTTTGCGGCCCGGTAGCGCGTCGGCGATCGTGTAGCAGCGGCGTGGCGCGACGAGAATGTCGATTACTTCGCCATTGATTTCAATCTTATGATAGCCGCTTTTGCTTATCGGACTTAACTCGCCATCATCGACTGTGACGGAGCGCGTCGTACCGTCTTCGAACATAAGTTCGGCGTTGCCTGATACCTTCGATGTCAGCCGGATCGGGTCTCCCACATCGACGGACAGGAAACGGATACCCTGCGCGGTTCGCGTTTCGATCGCGGCGAGGCTTTCGGCGATCTGCGTTTCGCTTCCGGACGGATGGCCGAGACGATCCAGGATCGCCTGCAACGCGCAGTCGGCGACGGTCTGACGACGACCCCCTGCGTCCTGCCATTCGGGTTGCAGGCCGGCAGCGACCGCGAGTGTTCGGAGGCCGCTCATCGATCCAGCCAGACTGCCACGCTGGCAGCCTCACCGGGCTCGCCATCGGCGAAGATGGGCAAGGTCTTTATTGCCGGAAAATCAACGACATCGTCGCCGAGGTTGAGCGCAATTGTCAGGATTGCGCCGTCACCCATCCGCCAGCGCGCGACGACCGCCCCCTCCCCGATCGCTTCGGCGCCGATCGCGGTCGTATCGCGCAGGCGGGGGATGATCTGCTCGTGGCGGATCTTAAGCAGGGTGCGGTACAGGTCCTGCCACTCGGCCGCGTCGGCACCGGGCCGTGCTCGCGATTGGAGAAAGGTTTCGTGCGCGTTGGGGTCGGGGATTGCCTCGCGCGCTTCGGGATCGGCGAAGGCGGCGAACTTGGCGAACTCCTTACGTCGGCCTTCGCGCACCGCGTCCGCTAGCTTGTCGTGAAAGTCGGTGAAGAACAGGAACGGGCTTTCACTGCCGTGGTCGTCGCCGATGAACAGCAGCGGGATCTGTGGGCCGAGCAGCAGCAACGCGGTGGCGGCGCGGAGCTTCTGGCGGTCCGCGAGCAACGTCAGGCGTTCGCCCATCGCGCGGTTGCCGATCTGGTCGTGGTTCTGGAGGAACGCGACGAACGCCGTCGGCGACAAATGTGCGCTGGGCTTGCCGCGCGGCTTGCCGTCGTGGTTGGGGGAGCCTTCGCCCTGGTAGATGAAGCCTTCGCCCAAGCAGCGCGCGAGGCGTTCGGCGGGGCGGTCGGCGAAGTCGGCGTAATAGGCGCTGGTCTCGCCGGTGAGCAGGACGTGGAGGACGTTGTGGAAATCGTCGTTCCACTGCGCGTCGAACGCGGCGGGGTGGAGCCGGTCGGCGTCGTTGCCTTCGTTCTCGAGGACGAGGTGGACGTGGCGGCAGGCGGTCTTCTCGCGCAGTTCGGCGGCCATCGCGTCGAGGAAGGCGTCGTTCTCGATCGCGTGGACCGCATCGAAGCGGAGGCCGTCGAACTTGTACTCGTTCAGCCACATCACCGCGTTGTCGACGAAATAGCGGTGGACCGGGGCCTGGTCGACCGCGACCGCGCCGCCCCAAGGGGTATCGACTTCGGGGTGGAAGAAGCCCTTCGCATAGGCGCCGAGGTAGTTTCCGTCGGGGCCGAAGTGATTGTAGACCACGTCGAGGAACACGGCGAGGCCGAGCTCGTGGGCGCGGTCGACCAGCGCTTTCAGCTCGTCGGGCGTGCCGTAGCTTTCGGCGGGGGCGTAGGGCAGCACGCCGTCATAGCCCCAGTTGCGTGTGCCGCCGAAAGCGTTGACGGGCATGAGTTCGATTCCCGTGATGCCGAGTTCGGCGATCGCCGGGAGGTGGTCCGCGACGCCGGCGAAGCCGCCGAGCGTGCCGACATGGACCTCCTGGATGACCATCTCTTCCCACGGGCGCCCGCGCCAATCTGGGGTGCGCCAGTCATAGACTTGGTCGACAACCACGCTCCAGCCATGGACCCCGCCGTCCTGTGCACGCGAGGCCGGATCGGGAACGGTCAGATCGTCCGCGAGCCGGAACCGATACCGAGCACCGGCGCCGACGGGCGCCTTCGCGCTGAACCAGCCCTCCGGTTCGGAAGTCATCTGAACCGCGTCGCCATCGGCGATCTCCAGCGTCACCGTATCGCGGTCGGGTGCCCAGAGACGGAAGGTCCCGTCCTCGGCGAGCGTCGGTCCCCAGGTCATGCTGCCGCGATCGTCCAAGTCAGCAACGCGGCGCCCTGTGGCGGGAGCTCGTAGCTGTCCTTGATCGGCGTCGCCGGCTGGTCAGGCCTGCTGCTGTCGATCAGCACAGTGCGCTCGACCTCTGCCGGGGGCGGCATGTGGAAGGTCAGCGGGCCTTCCGAGGCGTTCAGGAACAGCGAGATCACTTGCACCTCGCCCGAGTCCCGCTCGCACGCGCGGCGCATCACCAGCGCGCGGCCGTTGGTATTTTCCCAGTCCTCAGACGTCAGTTGCAGGCCGCGCTCGTCCCACCATTCGATGTCCTTGAGGCCTTCCGCGGGCGTGTCCTCGCCGTAGAGGAAGTTGCCGGCGCGGAGCATCGGGTAGTCGCAGCGGAGTGCGATCAGGCGCGCGGTGAAGTCGATCAGCGCGTCGCCCTCCGGCGACTTGGCCTTGTTCCAGTCGAGCCAGCTGATTTCGTTGTCCTGGCAATACGCGTTGTTGTTGCCGTTCTGCGTGCGGCCGAACTCGTCGCCCGCGACCAGCATCGGCGTGCCGAGCGAGGCGAACAGCGTGGTCAGCATCGAGCGCATCACGCGCTGGCGGGTCTCCAGGATCGCGGGATCGTCCGTTGGTCCCTCGACGCCCCAGTTTCGCGAGCAGTTGTTCGAGTGGCCATCGTTATTGTCCTCGCCGTTCGCCTCGTTGTGGCGTTCCTCGTAGGCGACGGTGTCGGCGAGCGTGTAGCCATCGTGCGCGCCGAGCAGGTTGACGCTGGCCCAGGGGCGGCGCGCCCGGCGGTCGAACAGGTCGGCCGAGCCGGTCAGGCGGGCGGCGAGATCGGCGCGCTGCGCGTGATCGCCGCGCCAGAACTTCCGCACGGTGTCGCGGTATTTGTCGTTCCACTCGGCGAAACCGGGGGGGAAATTGCCGAGCTGATAGCCGCCGGGGCCGATGTCCCAAGGCTCGGTAATGAGCTTAAGCCTGCCGAGCACGGGGTCCTGGCGGAGCACGTCGAAGAAGCCCGCGCCGGGATCGAAGCCGGTATCCGTCCGGCCCAGCGTCAGGCCGAGATCGAAGCGGAAGCCGTCGATGCCGAAGCTGGTCGCCCAGTAGCGGAGCGAGTCCGCGACCATCTGGATCACGCGGGCCTTGGTGAGGTTCAGCGTGTTGCCGGTGCCGGTGTCGTTGATCGAGTAGCGCGGATCGTCCTTGACGAGGCGGTAGTAGCTCGCGTTGTCCAGGCCGCGCCACGATAGCGTTGGGCCCTGTTCCGAGCCTTCGCAGGTGTGGTTGTAGACGACGTCGAGGATCACCTCGATCCCGGCCGCGTGGAGGCGGCGGATCGAGCGGCGGAGTTCGTCATGGCTGTCGGTGGCGAAGAACGAGCGCTCGGGCGTGAAGAAGTTGAGGGTGTTGTAGCCCCAGTAATTGCGCAGCCCCTTTTCCTGGAGGAAGCGGTCCTGGATGTAGGTGTGGATCGGCAGTAGCTCGATCGCAGTAACGCCGAGGCGCTTGAGGTGATCGATGACCTTGGGGTTGCCGAGCGCCGCGAAGGTACCGCGTTCGGACGGCTGGACCTCCTCGAACAGCTTGGTCAGGCCCTTGGTATGCGCCTCGTAGATCACCGTCTCAGACCACGGCGTGTTCGGGCGCACGTCGCGCGACCAGTCGAAATGGCTGTCGGTCACGACGCCCTTGGGCATCGTCAGCGCACTGTCCCGCTTGTCGAAGCTCAGATCCGCGCGCGGCGACTTCACCTGATAGCCGTACATCGCGTCGGTCCAGCGGAGTTCGCCGATCATCTGCTTGGCGTACGGGTCGAGCAGCAGCTTGTTCGGGTTGAAACGGTGGCCTTCCTCGGGCGCGTACCGGCCATGCGCGCGGAAGCCGTAGACGAGGCCGGGCTGCGCGTCGGGGAGGTAGCCGTGCCAGACTTCGTCCGTCCATTCGGGCAGCGGATAGCGCTTCAGCTCGCGGCGGCCGGTCTCGTCATAGACGCACAGTTCGATCTTCTCGGCATTGGCGGAATAGACCGCGAAGTTGACGCCGAGGCCGTCGAAGGTCGCGCCAAGGGGATAGGCCGAGCCGGCGTCGAGCGTGTCGGGCAGTAGATGCAATGCGTGGACCCTTTTCGTGTCGCCGGACCAACTTTATCGCGGTGCAGCATTCCTTGCTGTGAAACCCGCCCGCCCGTTCCTATGTTCCGCAAGCAGCAGCGAGTTTTCGTCGCACCTTCTTACAGATCAAGGAACATGCGCATGCCTTCCATCCGATCGATCGCCGCATGAGCGGGCCCAAACTGTTCGAGCCGCTCACGGTCGACAACCTGACGCTCGCCAACCGGATCGTGATCGCGCCGATGTGCCAGTATTCGGCGACCAATGGCTGCATGAACGACTGGCACCAGATCCACCTCGGCCAGCTCGCGCTGTCGGGCGCGGCACTGCTGACGATCGAGGCGAGCGCGGTGCTGCCCGAGGGGCGGATCACGTACGGCGACGTCGGGCTGTATGACGATGCAACCGAGGCGGCGATGGCGGGCGTGATCGAGAGCGTGCGGCGCTGGTCCGACATGCCGATCGCGATCCAGTTGTCGCATGCCGGGCGGAAAGCGTCGTGCGAGGTGCCCTGGAAGGGCGGGCTGCAGATCGCGCCGGGCGAGCCGAACGGATGGCAGACCGAGGGGCCTTCGACGGTGCCGTTCCTGCCGGAGGAGAATGCGCCGGTCGCGCTTGACGCCGAGGGGTTGGCGCGGGTGCGCGATGCGTTCGTGGCGGCGACGGTGCGTGCGGCGCGGCTCGGGATCGACGCGGTGCAGTTGCATGCGGCGCATGGGTATCTGCTGCACGAGTTCCTGTCGCCGCTATCGAACCGGCGTGAGGACGAGTATGGCGGCAGTCTCGAAAACCGGATGCGGTTCCCGCTTGAGGTGTATGACGCCGTCCGTGCTGCGTTTCCGGCCGAGCGTGCGGTGACGATGCGCGTATCGGGGACAGACTGGGCCGAGGGCGGCTGGGATTCGGAACAGACGGTGGCGTTTGCGAAGGCTCTGGAGGCGCGCGGTTGCAGTGCGATCCACGTGTCGAGCGGTGGGATCACGCCAGCGCAGCAGATTCCGGTGGGCCCGAGCTATCAGGTGCCGCTCGCGCGGGCGGTGAAGCAGGCGGTGTCGATCCCCGTCGTCGCGGTCGGGCTGATTACCGATTTCGAGCAGGCCGAGGCGATCGTCGGGACGGGCGATGCGGACATGATCGCGCTGGCTCGGACGATTTTGTACGATCCGCGCTGGCCTTGGCATGCTGCGGCGCATCTTGGGGGTAAGGTCAAGGCGCCGAAGCAGTATCTGCGGTCGCAGCCGCGGCAGTTTAAGGACTTGTTCGAGGGGTAAGGCAGGCCGCATAGCCCCGCCACCTTCCCGTTCCCCCGCGGAGGCGGGGGTCCAGGGTTACGAGCGATATCGTTCGTAACCCTGGACCCCCGCCTCCGCGGGGGAACAGGTTTGGCCTTCTTGTTTAACCAGCCACGGTCATCACCGAGCCTGAGTCCACGCGGATATCCGCGCCGTTGATGAAACTGGCCCGTTCCGAGCACAGGAACACGATCGCCGACGCGACCTCTTCCGACGTCCCGCGACGCTTCAAGGTCATCCCCGGGCGCTCCTCCTCGAGAAACGTCTCGATCGCCTTGTCGAAGCTCATGCCCTTTTCGTCGGCACGCTTCTGCATCATCTTGTCGGTCATCGGCGTCGCGATGAACGCGGGCGACACGGTGTTCACCAGCACGTTGTCGCAACCATAGGCCTTGGACAGACCCTTCGACAGGCTGGAGATCCCGGCCTTCGACGCGCAATAAGCGAGTTCGTCGACATAGGGCTGCACCGCATCCTCCGAACTCATCAGCACGATGCGGCCCCATTTGGCGGCGCGCATCGCCGGGATCGCCTCACGGCAGACACGGACCGCACCCATCAGGTTGATGTCGATCGTCGACTGCCAGCCGGCGTCGTCGACGTCGAGGAAGTCGCCGGTCGCGCCGGTCACGCCTGCGCAGTTGACCAGGATGTCGGGTTCGCCGAGCTGGTCGCTGACCTTGGCGAACAGGGCCTTCACGTCGTCGAGCTTGGTCAGATCCGCCTCAACCGCGATCACTTCGCCGTGCGCCTTCAGGTCTTCGACACTCGCGTCGAGATCGCCGCCGGGCTGGTCAGTGATCGCAACGCGGACGCCTTCCTGGAGCAGCATCCGGGCGGTTTCCTTGCCCATGCCGCTGTCCGCGCCGGTGATGAGTGCGATCTTGCCTGCGATATCGAGGTTCATGCTGTCGTCCTTACGTCAGTAAAAAAGGTCATGCCCATTCGCGCGGACCATCGCTGTCGAGCGCACGGTCGAGGTAGAAGGCCGCGCTGATCAGCGCCAAGTGGCTGAAGCCTTGCGGGAAATTGCCGAGGAAGCTGCCGTCCTGCGCGATCTCCTCGGCGAACAGGCCGAGGTGGTTGCCATGCGCGAGCAGCTTCTCGAAGTTCAGCCGCGCCTCGTCGAGCCGCCCGGCCCGCGCGAGGCATTCGACGTACCAGAACGAGCAGGCGACGAACGTCCCCTCCTGCCCCGGCAGGCCGTCGTCGATGCGGTAGCGATAGACCTGCCCGTCGTCGGACAGATCCTCGCCGATCGCCTCCAGCGTCGCGAGCCACTTGGGATCGGTCGCGCCGACGAAGCGGACCAGCGGCATCATCAGCAGCGCGCCGTCGACCGCCAGATCCTCCGGCGCATCGCCGATCGCGCGGACGAAGCGGCCGAGATCGTCGTTCCAGAAGTTCGCCCAGATATCGTCGTGGATCGCCGTCCGCGTTTCCGACCAGCGGACCAGCGGCGCGGGCAGCGAACGCTTCTGCGCCAGCCGCACCGCGCGATCGACCGCGACCCAGCTCATCAGGCGCGAATGGAGATAATGCTTCTTCGGCCCGCGGACTTCCCAGATCCCTGAGTCCGGCGTGTCCCAAGTCTCGCAGACCTGATCGACGATCCGCCCGATCGCGACCCACGAGTCATGCGCGATCGGCTCGCCATATTTGCTGCCGAGATAGGTCGCGTCGAGCAGCGCGCCGTAGATGTCGTGCTGCGTCTGGTCCTTCGCCTCGTTGCCGACGACGATCGGGGTCGCGCCCTCGAACCCGGCGAGGTCGAGCTTGCGTTCGTCGGCGATCTCGCCGCCGTCGAGCGCGTACATCACGCCGAGATGGCCCTTCGAACACGCCTGCGCGCGGTCCATCGCCCAGTGGAGGAAGCCGACTGCCTCACCTTGGTAGCCGAGCCGGAGGAGCGCGTAGACGGTGAACGAGGAGTCGCGGATCCACGTCGCGCGGTAATCCCAGTTGCGGACGCCGCCATGCGCTTCGGGGAGGCCGAAGGTGGCGGCGGCGGCGATCGAGCCGTGTTTGCGCGAGGTGAGCAGCTTCAGTGCCATTGCCGAGCGCTCGACGGTCTCGCGCCACCGGCCGCGGTAGCGCGACTTGCGGCTCCATGCGCGCCAATAGCCGATGTCCTTCTCGACGATCGCATCGAGAGCGTCGGTATCGAGCGAAACGTCGTCCGGGTTGCTGAGGATCAGCGAGACGGTGTCGCCTTCGTTCAGGTGGATTTCGGCAGTCAGGTCGCAGCCGTCCGCAACCAGCGTCGCCGCGCCGTGAACCGCGAGCGCGAGGCCGCTTTCGTGATCGAACCGGGCGCGCGACACGTCCGCCTCCGACGTCGTGACGGAGGCCATGCGGCCCATCACGCCATAGTCAAACCGGGGGGCGCACCGGACGCGGACCGTCGCTGATCCGCGCGTGCAGGTCAGCCGCCGGACCAGCCGCGACGGCGCGTCGTCCTTGTCGTTGCCGACCGGCATGAGGTCGACCAGATCGACGCTCGCCGCGTTCGCCATCCAGCGGGTCAGCAGGATGTTGGTCTCGGGCAGGTACATCTGGACGATGTTGGCATCGGGCAGGTCGGGCTCGACCGAGAAATGCCCGCCCTTGTCGCCGTCGAGCAGCCGCGCGAATACCGACGCGCTGTCGAGGCACGGCCAGCAGAGATAGTCGATCGTCCCGGCCGTATCGACCAGCGCGATCGTCTCCAGATTACCGATCGCACCGTGATCCGCGATCGATATGCCGAGCTTATCCCCAAGCTCACCCATTATCGCGGAAGCCGGGATACAGGCTCATGCCGCCATCGATGGTGAGCGTCGATCCGACGATATAGTCCGCCGCATCCGACACCAGGAACAGCGCCGCGCGGGCGACGTCCTCGGGGTCGCCGATCCGTCCATAGGGAATGAGTTCGAGCAGCTTGTCCTGATCGGCGGTCGCGTCCTCGTTGATTTCGGTCGCGATCGCGCCGGGGGCTATGCCGTTCACGCGGATGCGGTCGCCGGCGATTTCCTGCGCGAGCGTGCGCATCAGCATCCCGCTGCCGCCCTTCGACGCAGCGTAGTTCGCATGGCCTGCCCAGGGAATGACCTCGTGCACCGAACTCATGAACAGGATCTTCCCGATCGACCGGCTGAATCCGCGGTCGCCCTGCTTGCGGAAGCGCCTAACGGCCTCGCGCGAGACGAGGAACTGGCCGGTCAGGTTGACGTCGATGACGCGCTTCCAGTCCTCCAGCGTCAGGTCGGCATAGGCCGCATCCTTCTGCATGCCGGCGTTGGCGAAGACGATGTCGACCCCGCCGAAACGCTCGACGGTCTCGTCGAACAGCTTCAGTACCGCCGCCTCGTCCGACGTATCCGCCTCGCAGGCAAACGCCTCGCCGCCGGCCTGCTCGATCGCCTCGACCACCTCACGCGCCTTGTCCGCGCTGCTGTTGTAGTTGACCGCAACCTTGGCGCCGGCGTTGGCGAAGGCGATCGCGGAGGCGCGGCCGAGCCCGGAACTCGCGCCGGTAACGATCGCGGCCTGGCCTGTCAGGTCGATGTGCATGGCTGGTCTTTCGCTGGGGATTATCGCGGCTTAACGCGCGCCTTCCGGCATTTCTCCCTGCTCACGCCCTCCCCCCGCAATCTTGCTGATCTGCATTAAGTCGCCGTTTCCGGTGCAACTCTTAGCCCGCCCCGCGCGCTGTGGGTCCTGAGAAGCTACGAGGACGGCACATGACCAAGACCATCGCCAAGGATACCGGCACGCCACCGCAGGGCGCCAAATTCGAAACGCAGATCGGCGAAGGCGGCGAACTTCACCAGGTCGCCAGCGGCGACGGCGACGTGCTGACGACGCAGCAGGGCATCCCGGTATTCGACGACCAGAATTCGCTCAAGGTCGGCGATCGCGGGCCGACGCTGCTCGAGGATTTCCACTTTCGCGAAAAAATCTTCCACTTCGATCACGAGCGTATCCCCGAGCGCGTCGTCCACGCGCGCGGCTATGGCGCGCACGGCACGTTCACGCTGACCGAGAGCCTGGAAGAGTTCACCAGCGCCGGCATCCTGACCGAAGTCGGCGAGCAGACGCCGATGTTCCTGCGTTTCTCGACGGTCGCTGGCAACAAGGGCTCGGCCGATCTCGCACGCGACGTGCGCGGCTTCGCAGTGAAGTTCTACACCAAGGAGGGTAACTGGGACGTCGTCGGGAACAACATTCCGGTGTTCTTCATCCAGGACGCGATCAAGTTCCCCGACCTGATCCATGCCGCCAAGCAGGAGCCCGATCGCGGCTTCCCGCAGGCACAGACCGCGCATGACAATTTCTGGGATTTCATCAGCCTGACCCCGGAATCGATGCACATGGTCATGTGGATCATGTCCGATCGCACCATCCCGCGCGGCTTCCGCTTCGTCGAGGGCTTCGGCGTTCACACGTTCCGCCTCGTCAATGCCGAGGGCAAGGGCACCTACGTCAAGTTCCACTTCAAGCCGAAGCTGGGCCTCCAGTCGGTCGCGTGGAACGAGGCGGTCAAGATCAACGGTGCGGATCCCGACTTCCATCGTCGTGACCTGTGGGACTCGATCGACCAGGGCAACTTCCCCGAGTGGGACATGGGCGTCCAGTTGTTCGACGACGAGTTCGCCGACAATTTCGAGTTCGACGTGCTCGATGCGACCAAGGTCATCCCCGAGGAGCAGATCCCGGTCCGCATCATCGGTAGCTTCAAGCTCGATCGTCTGGTGGACAATTTCTTTGCCGAGACCGAGCAGGTCGCGTTCTGCACGCAGAACATCGTGCCGGGGATCGGCTTCACCAACGATCCGCTGCTACAGGGCCGCAACTTCTCGTATCTTGATACGCAGCTGAAGCGCCTGGGCAGCACCAACTTCACGCATATCCCGATCAATGCGCCGAAGATCCCGGTGAACAATTACCAGCAGGATGGCCACATGGCGATGCACGCCCGCAAGGGTCGTGCGAACTATGAGCCGAACAGCTGGGCCGGAACGCCGCGCGAGAGCCCATCGAAGGGTTACAAGCACTTCCCGTCGCAGGAGACGGGGCGCAAGGCGCAGGTGCGGTCGGCGACGTTCGCCGATCACTACAGCCAGGCGCGCCAGTTCTTCATCAGCCAGACCGCGATCGAGCAGAAGCACATCGGCGATGCGCTGACGTTCGAGCTGTCGAAGGTCGAGCGCGTCGATATCCGCGAATTGATGGTCGGGCATCTGCTCAACATCGACGAGAAGCTCGCAAAGACGGTCGCGACTGGTCTCGGGCTCAAGGCGATGCCGCCAAAGGCCAAGGCTGCGGTTGAGACGCGGACTGACCTGCCCGCTTCGGATGCCCTCAGCATCCTGAAGAACACCAGCGGCAGCTTCGAGGGTCGCAAGCTTGGCATCCTCGTCACGGACGGTGCTCCGGCAGCGATCGTGCAGGCATTGGTTGATGGGATCGTCGCGGCGAAGGCCACGTACGAGATCATCGCGCCGAAGGTTGCCGGCGCGACGCTCCACGACGGGACGCTCGCGGAGGGCAAACAGAAGATCGATGGCGCGCCTTCGGTACTCTACGATGCCGTAGCGATCGTCGTGTCGGCGGACGGTGCGAAGAAGCTTGGCAAGGATAAGACCGCCAAGGACTTCGTCAGTGACGCGTTCGGGCATGCCAAGTTCATTGGCTTCAACGCCGAGGCGAAGCCGTTCCTCGAAAAGGCCGGCATCGAGGACGAGGACATGGACGACGGCGTGATCGCGCTGAGCGGCAAGGGCGATGTCGATGCTTTCCTCAAGACGCTCGGCAAGCTCCGCATCTGGGACCGCGAACTGAACGTCGACCTCGACGCGCCGGCGTTCGAAAACCCCGAGGCGGCTTGATCTCTTCGTTCAAACCCGGGTCGTCGCCACCGTACGCTCAGCGTGCGGTGGCGATCGCCATTCCGGTCAAGAACGAAGACCAGTATCTGGTTGGTTGCCTCGACGCGTTGGATCGTGCGGCGGGGCGCTACGCCGGCAAGGTCGTCATCGTCGCGATGGCGAACGACTGCACCGACGGCACGATCGATATCCTGACCAACTGGCGGCCGACGCATGCGACTCTCGCATGGTCGGCCGTTTCGCTTCTGCCGGGTGCGCGGCACGCCGGTTGGGCCCGGCGGCTGGCGCTTGACGCGGGGGCCACGTTGCTCACGCATCATACCGATCTGCTGCTGTCGACCGATGCGGACACGAACGTGGCCGCCGACTGGATCGTCCGTATCATCGCGCACTTCGACGCGGGTAACGACGCCGTGGCCGGCCGCGCGCTGACGCTGCGGTCCGACCGAGCGAGCCTTGGCACGGCGGCACGGCGGCGGCTCGATCAGCTCGGGCGCTACTATACCGCGCTCGATTATCTGCGCGCGCGCGCCGAGACCGAAGCCCATGATCCCTGGCCACGCCATTTCTATGAGGGTGGCGCCAGCATCGCGGTGACGCACGCCATGTACCGCCGGATCGGTGGCGCCCCCACTCCGCCCGTTGCCGAGGACCGTGCGCTGTTCGACCGGATCCGTGCGCATGGCGGGCAGGTTCGGCACCCGCTCGACGTCCGCGTCTTCACGTCCTGCAGGATTTCGGGACGAGCGCCGGGTGGCATGGCGGATGCGGTCGCGCGATGGATCGACCAGCCGGTCGACGCGCCGCTCCACGAGACTTATGCGGTGACGGCAGCGCTCGATCCCGCTTCCGCGAACCCGGGCGACCAACTTAGCTTCGCGACATTGCCCGCGGCGATCCGCGAGGCGCAGACGCTGATCCGCCTAACGCGCGCCTTCCAGCCGCCAGAGGTCGAGCCGATACGCTTCGTGCCGATCGCTGCGAACGACCGCGACGCGGTCGCCGAGCGCAGCGTGCAGTTCGGCAACGGCGGCGTCCCCGCTTTTGGGATAGTCGGTCTCGCCGATCCAGTGGACAAGCATCACATACCCGCCTGACGCCGCCGCCGAGCCGACGTATGCGGCCAGCCGAACGATATCGGCGCTGTCCCAGTAGTAGACTACCTCCGACAGCAGGATCAGGTCGAACGTCCCTGCGGGAGCGTCTTCGGGAAGCCGGCGCTGCTCGATGCGAACATGGGGTTGGTCCACGCACCGTGCCCGCGCCGCCGCCACCGCGGTTTCCGACACGTCGAGCGCGAGCAACGCGTCGCAGCGTGCCCCAAGCCGGGCCGTCAGGACGCCGTTCGCGCAGCCGACTTCCAGCGCGCTCTCGAACCGCTCCTTCGGTAACGCGGCCAAGGTCGCGTCATACTTCGCCGCCTCGTACGGGCTAGTCTCGAACTCCCAGGGGTCGCCCTTGTCCTTGTAGAGCGCCTCGAAATATTCGGGCTCGATCGAGTGTTCACGGCGCATCGCGCGTCTCCAGCAACAGGGTGTTCGGCCGGTCCATCAGCCGCATCATCGCGTTCGGGAGCCGGAAATTCTCGCGCGCACCGACGATCCGCCCGCCGCGCTGGCTGCGATGACACGCCATCGCGCGACGCTGTCTGGGACGACCGGATGCGGTGGCGATCGAGACGATGCGCGCACCGCGAAGGCGCTTGGTCAGGTCGGGGACGGTCCAGCCCCAGACGAGATACTGGAAGACACGGCAATGCGCGCGCCGTGCCACCACCTCGGCGAGTGCGGCGGCGGCCTCGTGGTCGCAATGCGGTTCGCCGGACCATGTCACGGCGATCTGGCGGACGCCGCGGGCTTTGCACCACGCGGCCAGTCGATCGACGCTTCGCACGAACAGCGGATCGCCCTTCGAAGCCGGCGACGCGTCCGGCCAATCGAGATTAAGCGCGTCGTGCTCGCCACCCAGGGCCATCAACGCCGCTTGAGCCTCACCGCGCCGTAGCCCCGCGATCCTCTTTCCACTCCAGCCCGGCGCATCGGCATGCGATCCAGAGCCATCGGTCAGGAACGCAGTATGAACCGTGCCGCCTGCCGCGGTCACCGAGGCGATGAACGCGCCGCAGCCGAGTGTCTCGTCATCGGGATGCGGCGCCAGCACCAGCCACGGCCCCTGCCCCGCCGCCGTCCTCGCCGACATCCGCCGTGCGCGCCGCGTGAGATTGCTCCAGGCTTGGCCGCCCGGTGCTACCACCACCGATCGTCGCCCCAGCAGTCATCCTCGAGCCACGCCGCCGCTGCCCGGTCGCGCGCCTGATCCGGCACCGGCTGACGCAGGTATAGCCCGAGATCGCGCGTGATCCGGTCGATCCGGCTGGCCGCGAAAAACGACGCGGTGCCGACCGAGCGCGCCGCGGCCTCCATCGTCTTCAATCCCGCTTCCTCGACGATGCCCCGCGTCATCAGCACGAAAGGGATCGCCTCCGCCGCCTGGGTCTCGGCAAGGTGTGCAGCGCGGCGAACCCACAGCCCTGCGCTGCGCGTCTCGGTTAGACAGGTTGCGAACCGGGCGCGCTGGATCGCGTCGTCGCCCTTGCCGGTCGCGACGAGATGATCGCGCAAATGCCGAACCAGCGCCTCGATCGCGCCGAGCTGCACCGCGGTGAACCGCCACGCACCGGCACTGAACCGCGGTTCGGTCTCGTACACGTCGGGCGCGCCGATCATCCCCTCGGGACCGATCGGCATGTCGGAGAAATCGAACAGCCCGCTACACGTCCCGCGCATCCCGCGCACCTGCCACCCGCTATTGTCGGCGCGTGCGATTTCGCCCGCGATCGGCACTAGCACGAGTTGCTTGCCGCCGGTCGCATCGCGCGCGGTCACCAGGATTCGGTCGAGATGCCCCGCCCCGGTCGCGAAACTCTTGCGGCCGTCGAGCACCCAGCGGCCGGGCGCGGACTGCCGGATCGACAGGCCGGGGGTCGGTTCGGTATTCCACACGCCGAACACGCGACCGCCTGCGAGATCGTCCGCCAAGGCTGCCCGCTGCGCATCGTCGCCGTATGCGGAAACGAGTTGGGCCGCATTCACATGGCCCTCGAATACGCGGCCAAGACTCAGGTCGGCGCCGCCAATCGCCCGCAGCACGTCCACCAGCGCATCGGTCCTCGCCGGTGTCGATACGTCGATGAATTCGGCTAGCGCCCCCGCTTCATGCAGCGCGACAACGCGGTCGGCCGGAAACGACTCTTCGCCGTTGCTGCGATCCCAGTCCGCCGCGAGCGCGCGAACGCTTTCCAGGACGGTCCAACCCTTTGGATGAACGGGCGATTGTGCCGGCGATAGTCTGGTCAGTGGATCAATCCCCGCGCGCTGCGGACCGTGCGATACGGCCGCTGTGCGACTAGAACGCCGGACCGCCACGAGCGTTGCGTGAATCGCCGCCGACAAGGGTTAACCGCATCCGAATCCGTCCCGAACCTTTGGTTAACGCTTGCCCGGCATAACGGCGGCATCGGAAGGGAAGCAGATCGATGGCACACAAACAGGATATCTTCGCGCTGGTCGGCAAGCGGATGTGCGCGTCGCCGAGCCATCACGATCTGACCGCGCGCTATGATCGGCCGCAGATCGCCGACCTCATCCGCAGGATCGACCGCGCGCTGCTGGATCGCCGCGCGGCCTGAAAATCGCTTCAGTCGTCGGACCGTTCGGCGAAACCGATCGCTGCGCCATAGGCTTCGGCGGCGCGGATCTCGCGCGCATCCTCGAACGCGACGTGCGGCGCGGGCGCGACACCAGTCGCACGCAGGACCGCCCAAAGCGCAAACCGCCGCCCCGCGTCCCGCTCGGTCCCGAACGCGATCGACACGCGCTCTCGTCCCGCCTCCAGCGCCTCGGGGCTGAGCGTATCGATGTCGGTCGTGCCGAAGAAATGCTGCGAGATCGCGTCGAGGTCCATGGATCGGGCCTAGCCGACGCTCCGCCTCCTGCGCAATCGCACGCGCGCCTGCGCCCACATACCAGATCGGCACATCGCGGTGGTTGCGATCGTAACGCTCTCCGCTTAGACGCCATCCTCCCGGCTCGCCGGGTCACGGCGTGGAAGAGTGTCCGAGTGGTTTAAGGAACTGGTCTTGAAAACCAGCGATGGGGTAACTCATCCGTGGGTTCGAATCCCACCTCTTCCGCCACGTGCCGCCTGAAATCGGGCCCGAACGCGGCTCAGTTGGTCTTTTCGGGCGGAACGACCGGCAGCGGCAGCGGCGCGACCGGCACGCCCTCTTCGACCAGTGCCTTCGCTTCGGCGAGACTGGCCTGACCGTGGATCGTCGCCTGCTTCTCCTCGCCGAGATGCATCGCGCGGGCGCGATCGGCGAAGGCGGTGCCGACCCATTCCGACGATTCGAGCGCTTTGGCCTGTCGCGCCGCAAGCATCTTCATCGCGGCCTTCAACGCCTCCGGGCTCGGCGGAGAGGGCTCGGAGTTGCTCTTCGACGGAATCGCGGGCGCCATGACCGCCTTGGTCACATCGCCATCGTTGCAGACCAGGCATTGCACCTGCCCCGCCTTGCGCTGGCTTTCATACGCGTCGCTCGATCCGAACCACGCCTCGAACACGTGCCCGCCGCCGCATTTGAGGTCGAAGACGATCACGACAGGGTGGTAACGGCGGGGATCGTGCGACGATGGGCGATCACCGGAATGCGGGACCGGACCTGCTCGACGCGAACGGGATCGATCTCGGCGAAGGCAAGCCCTGCCGTCTCGCCCATGTCGAGGATCACGTCCCCCCACGGATCGACGACCAGCGAATGGCCATAGGTCTCGCGTCCGTCCGCATGAACGCCCGTCTGCGCGGCTGCGACGACGTATGCGCCCGCTTCGATCGCCCGCGCGCGCAGCAGGATATGCCAGTGCGCGGCGCCGGTCGGGCGCGTGAAGGCAGCCGGAACCGAGAGGATCGTCGCGCCTGCATCGCTGAGCGCACGATAGAGATCCGCGAACCGCACATCATAGCAGATCGACGGACCGAGGCGTCCTGCCGGCGTATCGACGACGATCGCCGCGTCGCCACCGGCGTAGGCGGCGGACTCACGCCAGCTTTCGCCGGTCGGGAGGTCGACGTCGAACAGATGGATCTTGTCGTAGCGCGCGCGGATCGCCCCCGCAGCATCGATCACGAACCCGCGATTGGCAAACTTGCCATCGGGCCGCCGCACGGCGAGCGAGCCCAGGTGAACCCAGATCCCGGCTTCGGCGGCTGCGGCACGCACGGCAGCGAGCACCGGATCCGAATCCTCGGCGACGATGGAGGATGCGCCGCGAGACCGATCGCGATCGATCAGCCCTGACATTTCAGGCGTGAACAGGACCGAGGCGCCGGCCTTTCCCGCGTCACGGATCGCTTCGACCAGCGTCACGGCGTTAACGGCGGGATCGATCCCGCTCGTCATCTGGAGGACGCCGATCTTCGCCATCAGGCGAGGAGTGCGTCGAGGCCGCCCTTCGCGTCGAGTGCGGCCAGATCGTCCGATCCGCCGATATGCTTACCGTCGATGAAGACCTGCGGCATCGTCATGCGACCGCCCGACCGCTCGACCATCTCGGCCTTTTTCGGGCCTCCCATGGTGACGTCGAACTGCTCGGGTTCGACCCCCTTGGATGCGAGGAGCTTCAGCGCGCGCGTGCAATACGGACAGAACGCCTTGGTGTAGATTTCGACTTTAGCCATGAGGCGGAAATGTGATCTCGGTCCGCGCTTGTCAATCGTCAGCGGTGGACGAAAGGACGCGTGCCCAGCACAATAGGACGACGGACCGCGCGCCTGCGTCGAGCAGCACGCGCGTACACGCATCGGCGGTCGCGCCACTGGTGTAGACGTCGTCGACCAGGGCGATCGTCCTGCCGCGTACGCGTTCCTTGTCCGAGACGACGAACGCGCGTGCGACCGCCTTGCTACGCTGCTTCCCGCCAAGCCCGCGCAACGGCACGGTGCGTCGGCTGCGGACCAGGACCTCGCGATCATGCGCGACACCCGACAGTTCGGCGACGGCATCCGCAATCAGCGCCGCCTGGTTGAAGCCGCGCGACCAGAGCCGCCAGCGATGCAGCGGCACGGGTATCAGCAGGTCGATCCCGGCCGGCAGCAATCGCCGCATCTGCCGCGCCATCGTCTCGGCAAACGCAATCCGACCACCGTATTTCAGGCGCAGCGCCAGATCGCGCGCGACGGGGCCGTAAGCGACGGCGGCACGAACTCCGGCATGACGCGGCGGGGTAACGAGACAGAGCGCACACAGCGCCTCCTCCCCGCGATCGAACGCGAACGGCCGGTTGCACCCGGCACACCAGGGTGGGCCCAGGAACCGGAGGCTCGTCCAGCATGGCGCGCAGAACCGGTGATCCTCGGCGACGGGCACGCCGCATCCCGGACACCGTGGCGGCAGGGCGATCGCCCCGATGAGGCGAAACGGTTCGAGTATCCTCACGCCGCCTCTTCCCCCTTGGGTTGCCACACGGACCTTGTCGTGGAAGCGAGACCGCGTCACAAGCGCGACCGTGTCCGAAACCGCTCCCGAAATCTTCGATCGCACCGTGCGTCGCCTGCGTCGCGACCGCGCCGCGCCTCACTATGCCGAGCATGATTTCCTGCGCGCGACGATGTTGGACGGCATTGCCGAACGGCTCGATGCGGTCACGCGCGATTTCACCGACATCCTCGATCTCGGCTGTTTCGACGGCGCGTTCGCCGCTGCGCCGGGTGCGCGGATAGCGCGCTGCGACGCGGGGTTCGCGTTCGCCGCGCGGTCCGCCGGCGTACAGGCCGATGAAGATCGCCTGCCGTTTGCGGACGCCTCGTTCGATCTGGTGGTGAGCGCCGGCGTTCTCGATCAGGTCAACGACCTTCCCGGCGCGCTGTCCCTGATCCGCCGCGTCCTGCGTCCGGACGGTTTGTTTCTCGGTGCGTTCGTCGGCGCAGGCAGCCTGCCCGCGCTACGCGGCGCGCTGCGCGTGGCCGAGAGCGATCGCCCCGCCGCGCGGCTGCATCCACAGATCGACGTGCGATCGGCGGGCGACCTTCTGATGCGTGCCGGATTCGCCTTGCCCGTTGCCGATGTCGAGACGCTCGACGTCGGCTATCGCGATCTCGGCCGGCTGTTCGGCGATCTGCGCGGGATGGCGGCCAGCAACGTGCTCGCGCAGCGCCAGCCTCTGGTGTCGGGCACCGTCGCACGGACGATCGCCGCCTTTGCGGAGGCCCCGGACGATCGCGGCCGGACGCATGAGAAATTCCAGATCGCCTTCCTGACGGGCTGGTCGCCGGATCCGTCTCAGCCGAAACCGGCGCGGCGCGGCAGCGCGACCGCATCGCTCGGCGACGCCCTGGGGCGCAAACCGGGCGCGATAGCCTAGCCGATCATGCCTTCGCCCTCGACGTCACGCGCGAGAACCGTACCCATCGCCTCGAACAGCGCATCCATCGCGACGGGTTTGAAGATCACGTCGTCCGCGCCCGCCGCCAGACAGCGCGTCCGCAGATCGGGCGCGATGTCCGCCGTCACGACGATGATCGGGACCCGGCCCTTGGCATCGCCCCGTGCGCGAATGTGCTCGATTGCGGTGATGCCATCCATGCCTGGCATGCGCAGATCGACGAGTATGATCGCGAACTCCTGCTCGTCGATGATCTCAAGGCCACGCTCCGCGCTTTCCGCTTCGACCATCGTGGCGCCCGCGACATCGAGCATGTCTTTGACAACACGCCGATTCATCCGGTCATCCTCGATGAACAAGACGTTCACGATCGCGTCCGTATCAAATCAACGAGCAGGGAGAAGATGATCGTCATGGTGCTGCATCTACGCGTCATGCAGCACGGGGCACAAGGTCGGGAATTACGTTGTTTATTGAAACTGACCTTGCGAACATCGCGTCGATCAGCGCACCGCCGCTGACCGGCTTGGCGACGACACGCGTGACGCCTGTCGCGATCAACTCCGCGCGTTCCGGCTCGGCTGCCACCGGCCAGAGCAATGTCGTCTCCGCACCCGTAGCATCGGCGGCCTGGGCGACTCTCGACAACCCTGCATGCGGCGATCCCCCGACCCGCACCGTCGCATCGTCGATCAGGACACGCGCCACGCCACCGGCAGCGAGACGCGCGACCGCCTCGTCGACCGATGTCGCGAAGACCACCGGACTTCCGTGCGGCGCCAGCAACGCCTTGAACATGCTCCGTGTGATCGGATTATGGTCGACGACGAGCGTGGCCGGGCAGGTATCGGCCGCCACCGCGACCTCGGCCGTCGGCTCGGCGCGAACCAGTGGCAGGACGAGCGTGAACGTCGCCCCTTCCCCCATCACGCTGGTCACAGACACGTCGCCACCCATAGCGCGTGCGAGATTGCGGCAGATCGAAAGGCCGAGACCGGTTCCCCCGAACTGTCGGGTCGTGCCGGCATCCGCCTGGCGAAACGATTCGAATATCTCTTCGTACTTCTCCGCCGCGATGCCGATGCCCGAGTCGGACACGGCGACCCGCAGCTGGTCGTCCTCGCCGACGTCGATCGTCAGAGCGACCTTTCCCGACTTGGTGAACTTGAGCGCATTGGAAAGGAGGTTGAAGACGATCTGGCGCACCCGGACGGCATCGCCGACGATCATCGCCGGACAGCCCCCGAGATCGACCACGAACGACAAGCCCTTGGCGCGCGCCTGCTCCTCCCACATCCGCGTCGCGTCGGTCACGGTCGCGCAGATGTCAAACGGCACCGCTTCGATCGTCAGGTTGCCCGTCTCCATCTTGGCAACGTCGAGGATGTCGTTGACCAGCGCGCGCATCGTCACGCCCGCCCCGTAGACCACGCCAATCCGGTCACGCATGTCCGGCGCAAGTTTCGGATCGGCGAGCATCACCTGGGTCATGCCGAGGATCCCGTTCAACGGCGTCCGGATTTCGTGGCTGGTGGTCGCCAGAAACTCCGTCTTGGCGGCGAGAGCCTTCCCCAGAGCACCATTCGTCACCGCTAGATCGTCGTTTGCCGCGCGAACCTGATCGCGACTGCGGCGGATCGTGAAAAGGCCGATCGCCAAGAGCCCGATGACGACGGCGACCGCCAGAGCCGCGCCGATGAAGACATACCGCTCGGTCTGCGCACGCGCGCGCTCGAAGGCGATGCTGCGCTGAAGTTCGGTTGCCTTGAGTTGGCTGATCTTGAGTTCTTGGTTCGCAAAGTCGAACCGCGCCGCCATCAGCGCGGTCTTGGTACTCGTAGCAAGCTTTGTCGCATCATCGTCAAGTCTTTTGAGTGCCTGGAGATGCACGAGCGCCAACTTGGTATCACCGGTTGCCACGAAGATGTTGTAGGCGGTCTGGTGAAAGTCTCGGTACGAGATGCCGGTGACCTTTGGGTCTACGCCGACCAGTGCTTCCGCAATCAAACGCTTGGCGCGATCCAGGTCACCGTGCTGCAACGCCGATTGCGCCGCAGTAGCCATCAAGCGTCCAAACAGACTCTCATCTGCCGGATCGGCCACGGCGCGCCCCTGCGCAATCGCCCTGTCGGCGAGTGCCAGATTGCCCATGTCGAGCTGAACGCGTGCAAGGTTCATGTAAATTTGTTCGAGCAGATTTCGGCTGCCGAGCTTTTTTGCCAACTCGAGCGCAGTCTTCAGTTGCGCTTCGGCCTGTGGATATTTTGCCGCTTCGGCTAGAACCAAGGCACGATTGTTGTAAATCGAAACCGATAGATTGATGTCGGACTCGTAGACATCGAGCGCCTGAAGATAGTATTTTTCGGCGTTCTCGGGATCTTTCGCCTGAGTGTAGAGCAGTGCGATGAACACCAATGTTCGAGCTTGGCCGCGGGGATCGTTCAACGCACGATAGATCCCGAACGCGCGTTGGTAATCGACCAAGGCGTTACCGACCCTCCCCTCATAGCTATCGACCCAGCCAAGCGATATCAGCAGATCCGCATGCAGCTTCGACCTGGGTTGAAGACGCGCAACCGCTTCGATCGCGTGTCGAATCGGCCCGCTTGCTTTGTCGGGATGGTTCGTTCGAAGATAGGCTTCGCCCTGCAACCACTGTGCTCTGGCAACAGCGATACCGCGGGACCGACGTTCCGGGATTTGCGCACCGTATCGCTCCGCGACGATCGCCTTGGTCAGCGCCTTGGCTGGATCGATCAGCATGGTAGCGTTTGCGTCGGCTACCGTGGTTTCGAAATTGCCCGCGGCGGTGTCCTCAGACTGCGCTGCTGCACCTGATGGCACCAGCGCGACCGCGAGCAACAGAGCGAAGGCGGCGTCCAATGCAACTCGGATACGCATCCGCGTCAGCCACGCTTCCAGACGGTCGCCAACCGACTGAATGGTGCCCGCAGATCCGCGGCCATGGCTTGATACTTTCCGTCTTCCATGAAGTGGATGAGCGCATCGAGGTTGATCGGGCGGCTGATGAGGAAGCCTTGGATCATGTCGCACCCCATCACGGACAGCAGAGCCATCGCCGCCTGAGTTTCCACCCCCTCGGCGACCACTTCCATCTCGAGTGCATGAGCAAGATCGATCGTCGATCGTACGATCAGCGGGTCGCGGTTCGAGCTCGTCAATTGCGTCACGAACAGCTTGTCGATCTTCAACTCGCGTGCCGGCAATTGCTTGAGATACGCGAGCGATGACAATCCGGCGCCGTAATCGTCGATCGCGATGACGATGCCGATCTCGGCGAAGACCTTCAGATTGGCGATCGCACTGTCCGGATCGCGGATCACCGATGTCTCGGTAATCTCGAACCCGAGACGCGCGCCGCTGGCCTCGACCAACGCGCAGGCGCGGCGAACGAAACACGTGTCGGCCAGCAGGACGCCTGCGATGTTGATGAAGATCCGCAGGTCGTGGCCATGGTCGGCGAGCGTCTTTTGATCCTCGATCGACTGCCGAATGGTCCAGAGCGTCAGCGCGACGATATCCCGCGACTCCTCGGCCAGCGGAATGAAATCGCCGGGCAACACCAGTCCGCGCGTCGGATGGTTCCACCGAACCAGCGCCTCGACGCTGGTAATCTCCTGGCGTCGAAGGTGAACCTTTGGCTGATACTGGAGGAACAGCTCCTCTCTCTCGATCGCCTTGGTCAGATCTTCCGCAAGTTCGGCGCGATCGATCGCGGCAGTATTGCCCGTCGCGTCCCGCGCGATCGGCGAACGCTCGGTCCGCGCCTCGGACAGCGCGAATTCAGCCTCCTCGATCAGATGAACTTCGTCGCGATGCCCCGCCGCTGCGGCACCACCGAGGCGAATCTGAATCGTGTGTGATTCGCCGTCGATATCGAACGCCCGTTCGAACGCCACTTCCAACGCAGCGATCGACACGTCCAACGCCAGCCGTGCCTCACATTCGAAAGCCACTTCGGCGACATCTCGGCCTGCTATCACAACCCTGGCATCAGGCAGCGCTTCGCTGATGCGCGCAGCCACATCGACGATCAGCGAATCCACTCTTGGTCGGCCGAGATGACGTCGCAGAACGCCGAAATTAGCGATCTCCGCGAGGATCAGAAAGCGCCAGCCCGTCTGTGACAATTGGGAAATAGCATCGCGCGGCGATGCCGTAAGCGAACCCGGGTCGATCGGTCCCCGCCCCCCCCGTGCCGTGCCATGCTCGAACTGCGCGTGCGATATTTCCCTCATGCGTACCGAGGTATCCGCAACGCATAAACATACCCTTAAGTGCGTAATTCACGAGCAAGCGCGAAGATGGTTAACGGATTACAAACGATATTGTTTAATGACCTGTTAACCGATATGAAGTGGAGGCGCCCAATAGGGTGTCAATAAGGGAGCATAAAAATGCTGAAGCTCATCATCTCGTTCATCTACGAAGGCATTCGCCCCTGGTGAATGTGTTTCGTCGGCCCGAAGATCGCTAATCCGCTGAATAAGAGCGGGTTTCGGTAGTCGGGCCGACACTTCAGGGATGATGGCATTGCTGATTGTCAGTAGTGTCTGAAATTTAGAGCGATCATTCCCGACAAACGGCTCGATGTACTAGGCCTCTCCTTCCCTATTGATCTATGTTAGACGAGAAGTCTTAACATAAGATTTTGACGACGCTTTACTCACGTGATCATGGAAGTCGTCGCGCTGCGGCCGACAATAGATTTTCAGTCGACGCAGATCTCGAACCGCTTACGCGATAATGTCGAGACGCTGCGGCTAGATCAGCCTGCCCTCACCGGATGTCGAGTTTCAAGACGCACGGGGTTCGAGAACCGCATGGCGTCGTCGATCGATCCGAACTTGAGCGCCAGGATATCCAACGCGTAATTCTGGTTCAACTTCCAGGGCTTGCGCTCACCTTGAGTCGGCAGCGCAGCCGCGGCGCGCTGCACGTAGCCGGAGGTGAAGTCGAGGAACGATTCGCTCTTCATCGTCGGATCGTCGTTATGCGGCGTAGCCTCACGCAATCCGCGCTTCTTCATCGTGTTGAGCAACCGGCACATGTAGATCGCCGTCAGGTCCGCCTTCAGCGTCCACGACGCGTTGGTGTAGCCGAAGGTCGAGGACAGGTTGGGTACGCCGTCGAACATCATCCCCTTGTACTGGAGCCGGCCGGCGAGTTCGATCGGCTTGCCGTCAAGGCTGAACGCGACCCCGCTCATCAGTTGCAGTTCGAGGCCGGTGGCGGTGACGATCACGTCGGCGGGCAGGTCCTTCCCCGAATCGAGGTGGATGCCCTCGGGCGTAATCCGCGCGATCGTGTCAGTGACGATCGAGGCAGTGCCGGCGTTGATCGCGGTGAACAGGTCTCCGTCGGGCACGAGGCACACGCGCTGGTCCCACGGGTTGTAGCGCGGGGTAAAATGCGTCGCGACGTCGTAGTCGGGGCCAAGCTGATCGCGGACCATGCCGATCATCCGTTCCTTGACGACCGCGGGCTTCTTGCGGGCCATCCGGTAGAAGAACATCCCCATCAGCACGTTCTTCCACCGCGTAATGCCGTACGCAGCCTTGGCCGGCAGTTTCCCGCGCAACCAGTTCGCCACGCCGTCCTCGCCGGGCCGCGCGACGATATAAGTCGGCGAGCGCTGGAGCATCGTCACGTGCGCCGCGGTCTTCGCCATCGTCGGCACCAAGGTCACTGCGGTCGCACCGCTGCCGATCACGACGACGTTCTTGCCGCTATAGTTGAGGTCCTCGGGCCAGAATTGCGGGTGGACGATCTGCCCGGCAAAGCTGTCCGCGCCCTCGAACTCGGGGGAATACGCCTTGGCGTAATTATAATAGCCCGCGCACATCGAGAGGAAGTTGCAGGTCAGCTTCACCGGACCGTCGGGGCCGGTCGCTTCGACGGTCCAGCGCGCGTCCTCGGTCGACCACGCGGCGGACTTGACGTGATGGCCGTAGCGGATCTTGCGGTCGATTCCGTACGCTTGCGCCGTTTCCTCGACATAGGCGCGGATCGAGGGGCCGTCGGCGATCGACTTGGCCGCCGTCCAGGGGTGGAAGACGAATCCCAGCGTGTGCATGTCCGAGTCGGAACGGATGCCGGGATAGCGGAACAGGTCCCATGTCCCGCCCATCGACTGCCGCCCCTCGAGGATCATGTAGGTCCGGTCGGGGCAGCGCGTCTGGAGGTGGTAGCCGGTGCCGATCCCGGAAATGCCGGCGCCCACCACGATCACGTCGACATGTTCGGTCATGCTGCATCCTCACGCCCCGGCGTTACGCCGTAGGTTTCATAACCGAACCTATCGCGTTGTGATCTTTACTCAATAGTCCTTCGTATATTTCACGCTCGCGCTCTGCCCGCCGCTCGATCCCGCGGCCGACAACAGGCTGAGCGCCTTGGTCAGTGCGATCTCCAGCTGGGTCGAGGTGAAGCCCTTCGCGTCGGTCACGATCTCTACATAAATGTTCTTCGTGATGTACTTGCCGGCAGCCAGGCTGGTGCCACGCCCGGTCGCCTGGTCGGCCCCAAGTACGCGCAACCGGTCGAATCCGGTCGCCGAGCGCAGCTTGCCGAGTGGATTCAGGCCGCCGCCGCCCGACCCGCGCAGCGAGTTCAGCGCAGAGGCGAGCTGGATCGCTTCGGTCGCCGAAAGGTTTGCCGGGCTTGATCCGAACAACAGGCGGCTGAGCACCTCGTCCTGCGGCAGGACCGGGGTCGATGTGAACGCGATCTGCGGCTTCTGGCCGGTCCCGGTGACGTTGATGACGACGGTGATGTCGCTTGTCGTGGTGGTCGCCTGGATGTTGATATCCGGGTCGGTCAGCGCACCGCCGCGGAAGCGGATCTGGCCCTTGTTAACCTCGAACCGCTTGCCCGAGAACGAATAGGTGCCGCGGACCACGTCCATGCCGCCGGTGACGATCGGCGCGGCGGAGGTGCCGCCGATGTGCATGTCCATCTCCCATTCGGATTCGAGGCCCATGCCCGAGACGAACAGCTGGTTCGGCGCACGGACGCGAAGATCGAGCTTGAACTTGCCGATCGCGGGCACGTCCGAGCGATCGGTCGAGACCGCCGTACGGATGTCGCTCTTGCGACGGACACCGGTCAGTTCCGGAACCTCGGCCTGGCCCTGGCGGATGATCTGGTAGCGTGCCTCGGGGATCTGAAGATCGCCCTGGATCAGGCCACCATTGCGCCCGTTGGTGAGGTGGACCGTGCCCGTCGTGGTGGCGCTGATCGCGTCGCTTTTAGCAAGCTGCGCATTGTTCAGCGTCGCACGGATGTCGATCGGGAAGCCGCTGTCCGCCGCAAAGCCGATCGTGCCCTGCGCCTGCACGGTGCCGTCGCCGGCCTTTGCGTTGAGCTGAGTCAGTTGCAGGTCGGTGTTCGAGAACCGCCCGGCGATCCGCATCTGCGACAGACGCGTGCCGTAGGTTTCGTTGTCGTAGGTCAGGTTATCGGCGCGGAGGACACCGTTAAGCTGCGGTGCGGACAGGCGCCCGGAGAAGTCGGCTGCGACCGCGATCGGGCCGGACAGCTGCTGGTTCGGAATTGCCGCAAAGCTGAACAGCACCGCGGACGGACCGTTATAGCGGATCCCACCCGACAGCGGCGCGGCCATCAGGCGCGTGCTCCACGAACCGTTGCCCGCCGGCAGCGGCCGCAGGTTCGCGACCATGCGGCCGATGACCGACGTCCCGCGACGGACCAGCGCACGACCTGTCGCGCCCTCGCCACCGAGCGTCCCGGCGAACACGATGTCGACGGGGTCAGAGACGGCGGCGAGACCCGAGCGGGTGAAGTTGGTGACGGTCACGCGAGCGTCCGCGGTCGGCAGTGCGGCCGAGTTTGCCTGTGCAAAGTCGAGGCTGCCGGTCGCCTTGCCGCCGATGCCGAGATTCGGGACCAGTGCGGAGAGCGTCGACAGGTCAAGGCGATCGAGCCGGACCTGCGCGTTCGTGCCGCGGCCGTAGCTGCCGGCCAGGCGCGCCGAGCCGCCGCCTGCGCCACCGAAGTCGATCCGGGTCGGCGACAGGCGGTATTCGCCCTTCACCGCCTGGATGCGCGCCGGATTGACGGTGCGGAAGTCGATGCCGTTCGCCTGGCCCTGTGCAGCGACGAGGTAGTTGTTGGGGCTGAGCTTGGCGTTTACCGCGAGTCGGAACGGTACGCCGTTCGAGCCGGTCAGTAGCGCCTGTGCGGTGCCGTTGCCGCCGATATAGTTCACCTTCGCACGTGCCGCGGAGAGGACGATCGCGCCATAGCGCATGTCCGCAACCTGCGCGTCGGCGACGATCTGTGGCGTGGGCGTCAGCACCGCGGTGGCGTTGATGATCGCACGGCCGATGGTGAAGTCGACCACGCCGGGGATCTTGGCGCCGTTGGCACGCGCCGCGACGTCGGCGCGCTGGTAGCCGCCTTGGTTGGCGAGGCGGACATTGCCCGACAGGCCCTGCCCGGCGAACTGGAGCGCACCCGCGAACGGACCTGCGGCGGTCTGGACGATTCGGCCGCTGCCGACGATCCCGGCGAACACCACGCGGCGTACGTCGACCGCGAGTTGTGCGCCCGGCCTGACCAGCACGTCGGCGGTGAACGGCCCGTAATTGGTGCCGCCGCTCGCAGTGACGGCGTAGGCGCCGCCACGGCCGACGATCCGCGCGTTGAGATTGACGAGGCCGACGCCGACGCCCGGCCGCGGTGCGCGCAGGACGACGACAGGAGCCGTCGCGCTGCCCGTCACGCGGGCGGACAATGGGCCATAGGCGCTCGAATACGCATCGGCGTTCACCAGCACGGCGCCGGTGGCTGGATCGAACCGGCCTTCGCCGCGCGTGACGCGGAATTGTGGCGCATTCATCCGGAGATTGCGGAAGGTAACGATGCCTTCCGGGCTGTAGCCGATATCCGAGCGGACGATCGCGTTGCCGCCGAGGAAGCTGCGCGCGCCCTCATTGAAGATCTGCGAGGTCTGCGCGACGACGCGACCAGTGATCCCGAAGCCGCCCTTGGGTCCCGGCACCAGCTTGGCGTCGGTCGTCAGGTTGACGATGCCGATGCCGTCGACGCGGTAGTTGTTGATACGCCCCTTCAGCGCGCCGGTGTAGCGCCCGGTCGCCATGTTCGCGACGACCACCGCGGTCGCATCGATCTTGTCCGAACGGATCTTGAGGTTGTCGGAGAGGACGTTGACGCCCGAGATCGCGAAGTCGCCATCGATCGCGACGTTGGTCGCGAGCCCGCCGACTGCTGCGTTCAGCCCCGTCACGCGACGTGCGCGCGCCTTGACCGGCACGAGGATGCGGTCGGAGTTCACGCGCGCGAGACCCTCGGCGTAGAGGTTCTCGACGCCCATGTCGCCGAACGCGATCGTTGCGGCGCGGACCTTGTAGTCCACCGTCGGCGTCGCGAACGCACCGTCGAGCACGACGCGCGCCGTGACGTCACGACCGCGCAGGTTCGGCAGGATCGCGCCTGGCGTCAGCAGCTTGGCGTTGACCGCAAAATTGCCGAAACGGCTGTTGGCGAGATCGATCAGGCCACCGGCGTCGACCGCGAGCGCGTCCGACTTCAGCGTCATCCGCGTGTCGGCCTTGCGGTCGTTGAGCGTCGTATCGATCGCAACGTCGAGCTGCGGCGACGTCAGTCGCTCGACCGGTCCTTCGAGGTACAGGCCGGGACGCGTCGAACCGCGCACTTCGATGTGACCGTTCTTCGCGGTCAGGCCGAGGTTGGCGAGCTGTCCGCCGCCGAGCGTCGCGACGGCGCGACCCTGCCACGAGGCCCAGCTGCCGCGACCATCGACGCTTGCGGTCAGCGGCGCCTTGAACGACCCCATCGTCGAGACCACGCCGCCGACCGGGGCGGTCAGCTTCACGTTGACGTCGAGCTTGTTCTGTTCGGGCACGGCATCGAGCTTGAGGACGAGGCGGTCGCCGCCAGCGATGCCAGGGCCGGTCAACGCGGTCGCGTTGGTGGTCAGCTGCGCGCGCTTGTCGGCGATGTGGACCGCGCCGTCGATCTTGACGATATGCGTCTGGCCGGTGACCGGCTTGGCGATCAGGAAGCGATCGATCACCAAGCGGTTCACGTCGATGTCGAGATCGGGGAGCAACGGCGCGTTCGGATCCGTCGGCGTCGCGTTGAGCACCGGGCGACGCTGCAGCGTCACGAGCGGCGTGGTCAGCGAGCGCACATCGACATGGTTCTTGGCGAACGCGAACGGACGCCAGTCGACGGCGAGCTTCGGGCTAGTCAGGAACACGCCCTTGGGATCGGACACGCGCACGTCGCTGAGCGTCATCGCGCCGTAGATCGAGCCATCGATCCGGCCGACCTTGATGTTGAGACCGGATGCGGTCGTGTAGCCGCCGATCTGGTCCGCGACGAGACGCCGGCCCGGATCGGTGTTGATCCCGAACAGCACGATCAGGACGAGCGCGACCAAGCCAACGACGAGGATCGCCAGCCATTTCACGATACGCTGCCACAGGGGGCGTCGCTCGACGATCACCGTTTCAGTCTGCTCGAACTGGTCCCGCTCAGCAGGGCCCTGTTCGACAGGTGGAGTGCCGTTTTCGGCCATCAGAATGCCTGCCCGATCGAGATGTAGAGGGCGATCTTGCCGTCGCCCTCGCGTGGGTTCAGCGGCGTCGCGACATCGAAACGCATCGGGCCGAAGCTGGTATAGAAGCGCCCGCCGATGCCCGCGCCGTAGCGCAGGGACGACAGGTTCGGCGTGCTGCTCTCATAGCTGTTACCGGCATCGATGAACGGCACGATGCCGAAATCGCCGAACCGGTAGCGGGCCTCGAGCGCGAATTCGTTGAGCGAGCGCCCGCCGACCGGATCGCCGTTGGGATCGAACGGCCCGAGCCGCTGGTATCCGTAACCGCGCACCGATCCGCCGCCGCCGCCGTAATAGCGCCGCGATGGCGCGAGGTCGTCGCGGGAGACGCCCTGGATCGAGCCCGCCTTGGCGCGCCCGGCGATGACGATGCTGCTGGAGACGGGATAGTAGAACGTCCCCTCGATCATCGTCCGGATGTACGGCTTGACCGACCCCTGTACCGACGTCTCGGGGCTGAGGTTGAGGGTCAGGCGATACCCCTTGGTCGGGTTGAGCAGACTGTCCGAGCGATCGAACTTCACCTGGCCCGGCAGCGCGACGATACCGTAGGTCCGGCGGACGTTCCTGCCCTGCCCGAAATCATAGACGCTTTCGTTCGTGCCGACGAGTTCGCCACCGTAATAATAGGTCAGCGGCTTCTGCCAGATCGGCGTGGAATCGTAGCTCCAGCGGACGCCGACGCTGGTCGTGAACGCGTCATAGGCGTCGTAATTCGAATGGTTCGCGCCCGCGGTCAGGCTGAACGTGCGATCGCGCTTGCCCGCGTTGGCGCGGCGGAACGTGCCCGACACGCCCTGCTCCTGCGTACCGGCGATCACCGATCCGATCAACGCGCCCTCGTACGGGAACAGGTTGCGGTGCTGCCACGTGCCTTCCGCACGGAAGCCCTGCCCGGTCGAGAACCCGACATTGCCGCCGAGCGAGCGCGGCTTGCCCTCGCTCTGGCGGACCAGCAGGTCGACCTGCTCGGTGCCGTCGGGGTTGATCGTGCCGGTGCGGACTGGCTCGACCGAGACGGTCGAGAACAGCGACGTCGCGACCAGCGCATCGCGCAGATCATCGGTCATCCGGTTGTCGTAGAGTTCCCCCGACTTGAACCGCGGGAACAGGTTGAGATGCTCCAGATTGAAGACCGGATCGCCTTCGGTGCGCAGCTGCCCGAACGACGAGCGCGGGCCGGTATCGACGGGCAGCGTGTACGCGCCGGTCGGGGTCTGGTCGTCGAGCAGGATGTCGCGCTCGCCGACCTTGACGAACGGATAGCCCTGCTGCGGCAGCGTCAAGCTGACATTCGCCTCCGCGCCCTGGATCCGTGCCGCCTCGATCGGATCGCCGACCTTGAGCGGCAATTGCGTGCGGACAAGGTCGGGAGGCGTCGTCGCGTCCGCCTTTACGGTGACCGACGACAGCGAATAGAGCCGGCCGGGTTGCGCGCTGACGGTCGCCTTCAGCCGCGCGGGCTTGGTCTTGTCGGCGTCGGGGATCGTCTCGATCGTCGAGATCGCGGTCGCATCGTAATAGCCGAGCGACTTCAGCAGCCGCACCGCCAGCGCCTCGTCCTCCCGCGCACGCGCTGCGACCTGCGTGGCGTTCGCGGCCTTGCCCTTGCCCTCGGCGAGCGCGGACAGCGCCTTGTATTCGCCTTCCAAGCCGTCGCCCGCCTTGTCGAGCCCCTTGGTCGCGGTCTCGTAGCGGATGTCGGGCGCGTCCTTGTCCTTGATATCCGCCGCGGTCTGGAGCGGGGTCGTGTCGAAACTCGACAGCGGGGTCAGTGGCTGCGCGAGTTGCGGGTCGCTCGGGCCGGTCGGCGGCAGGACGTCGCCGGTCAGCGTGGTGGCGGGGGTCGTTGCGGTGGCGGGTGTCGCAGGTGCCTGCGTCGAGGGAGCGGGCAGCGGTGCCATCGCTTCGAGCGGCGCATTCAGGTCTCCGCTCAACGGCGGCAACGCGCTGTCGAACTCGGCGTCCGGCACGATCGGAGCGTCGGAACGCGGATCGTTCGACTGCGGTTGATCGCTCGGCTTGGGCGCATCGGGACCCTTGGCCGGGGCAGTGCCCGGCTTCACCAACTGCGCGGAACCGACGCCCGCGAATCCCGTTGTCGACGCTACCAACGCCAGAGCGAGCCAATAATGCCGGCTGTTAGAAGCTGTCACACGATCCCCTTTACAGGCAGCGATCGTGCTCGATTCACCCCCATCTTCGTCCACGTAACGCACATAGGACGGCTTGGTTTCACAAAAATTTACCTCAGACACAGCCGATTAGGCCACCGACCGGCATGACGATCGTATCGCGCCCGGGGCGGTCGATCCGTAGCGTCGCGGACGTCACGGTAGCGCCGGCCGAGATGTCGGCGCGGACCGCGACGGCCATGTCGAGCGTCGCGGTCACGTCGCCGCCGCGGTACTGGGTCACGCCCCCAAAACCGAAGCCGATCGTGGGCGACTGCGTCGTCATCGCGTAGTCACTGGTCTTGCCATCGATCGCGAGGCGGATCTGCGCGGGGTCGGCGGTTGCCATCGCGACGAGTTGCCGACCGGCGTCCATGCTCCAGAGATACGCGGCGCATCCCTTGGCGGGGAGCTTCTGCGTGCCGATCGCGCCGAGGGGACCCGGACCTGAATTGGCAGCTGGCGCAAGCGTCGCGGCTTGCAGCGCGAGCATAAGAGCGAGCGATATCATGGCGTCACGCCTATCATGAACAGCCACGCGGGATAAGCCGCGATCGCCAGCAACGCGCCGAATGGAAGCGCCGTGTCCGCTGCCATGCTGCGTCCCTTGAGGTGTGCGGCAAGGACGACGCCGAGTCCGATCATGCTCGCGATCAGCAGGACAGCGGGCAACATCTGCCACCCGAGCCATAGGCCGATCGCACCGAACAGCTTCGGGTCGCCGCCACCCATCCCGTCGCGGCCACGGAAATGCCTGTAGCCGAACGCGATCAGCCACAGCGTGCAGAACCCGGCGAGTCCGCCGATCAATCGATCGGGCAGCGGCGGGTCGATATCGAGCGCGGCGCCGACGAGCCCGGTCGCAGCCAGCAGGATCGTCAGTCGATCAGGCAGCCAGAATGCGACGAGGTCGAGGCTCGCCAACGCCAGCAACAACCATCCGAACACCGCGCCGGCGATGCCGACCATCCCCGGCGCAACGAGCCCCGCAGCCAAGCCGATCGCAAGCCCCGCCAACTCGATCCGCCAATGCACCGGACTGATCGCGACTCCGCACCCTTTGCACCGGCCACGCAGGACGAGCGCACTCAACAGCGGTACCAGCTCGACCGCGCGGAGCGTCTGCCCGCAGCCATCGCACGCCGAACGCCCCTGCATCACGGATCGCCCGTCAGGCCAGCGCGTCACCAGCGCCGCGACGAAGCTGCCGATGATCGCTCCGAGCACCCCCAGCAGCACCGCCCAGAACGCAGCCTCAGACACCCGTTTTCCGCACGAGGTAGCGATACACGCCGAGGAGGTTGATGCCGAACAACACGATATTCTGCGTGCCCAGCGCCCAGTCCCCGGTCAAGGCCGCACCGCTCAGCCAGGCGATCGACGAGGCAACAAACAGCACGAACCCCCACCCGGTCACGCGCCGCCCGAAATCGAGCGACACCATGAACGCGGCGATGACGCCGGATGCTGCGGCGGACCATTTGAGCGTCGTGATGAGTGTTTCCATCGGACCGGTGTACGCGCTTCCGCGCCGCCCGATACTGAGCGAGGTCAACACGCCGCGTATGGTGGCAGCGGCTATAGTTCCAGCGTGTAATAGCGCGAGAACGCCGTGTCCTCATACGTGCCGAATGGCTCGCATGCGACGAAGCCGGTTCGTTCGTAGAGCGACCGCGCCGGCGCATAAGCCGCGGTGCTGCCCGTCTCCAGACTGACGCGACCACAGCCCCGCGAGCGTGCCTCGGTGATCAGATGATCGAGCATCGTACGACCGACACCGCGGCGAAGCCGATCGGGGGACGTCCGCATCGACTTCAGTTCGCCGTGGCCTGGATCAAGCTGCTTCAGCGCGCCGATCCCGGCGAGGACATGGTCGTCCCAGCACGACCACAGGGTAACCGCCGGATCACGCAAACCGCTCATGTCGAGCGCGAAGACGCTGTCCGGCGGCGAGTTCGCATAGGCCTCCCGGAGATGCAGCGCGATCAATGCGACGACATCGGGATTATCCAGCGTATCTCGAACGATCCGCATAGTCTCCACCTCCGTCTTCAAGTTCAGGGCAGCGTCTCGCCGGCTTCCACGCCCCACAGCCCGCCGATCTGCACGAACCCCGCCTGCCCCTTCACGTCCATGCGGCACCAGCCACTGCCGCACTGGCTCAACCGCCCGACCACGCCTGGAGCGGCCCGCCACAGCAAGCGGCTGCCGGCATTGGGCTTCTCGCGAAGTTCGACGGGGTCAGTGCCGTGCACGATCGCGGTGCGCGTGCCGCTCAACAGGTTCGCCTGCATCCAGCCTTCGGCGCCGTCGGGATCGGCGATCTTGCGCCATTCCTTGTAGATAGCGACCACCTTGATGGGGAGATCCTGGCGCTGATACAGCCAGCTCGCCGGATAGGTCCGCGCAGGGCCGGTCCGCATCCGCGCGCGCGATGCCGAGATCGACGCGTAATAGGGCAGCGTGCGCTTCGTCGCGTCGGCCGCGGCGACCGGGTCGGGCACCAGCGCGGTGGCAACGAAAACGGAAAGCGCGGCGGCGAGAATGCGCATGGTCATGTCCTAACTGGCGAACCGAACTCCTATCGCGACGAACCGCTTTCCTCAACCGAAGTTGCGGCCCCGACGGTGACGGGACGTTGACGGGCACGAGCGCCTTCGCCAAGCCATCCGCATGACCGACACACGCCGCTGTCCGAACCCGAAGGTCGTCGTCACTCGCGAGCTGGCCGATACGCTGATGGATCGGATGGAGGCGCTGTTCGACACGCAGAACAACCGTGCCGACACGAAGCTCGACCGCGAACAGCTTGCCGCAGCGATGGCCGACTGCGACGTGTTCGTACCGACCGTGACCGACGATATCGATGCGGCGCTCATTGCAGGCGCCGGCGACCGGCTGAAACTGATCGCCAACTACGGCGCGGGCGTGAACCATATCGACCTGAAGGCAGCACGCGCACGCGGGATCATCGTCACCAACACGCCGGGGGTGCTCACCGAGGACACCGCGGACATGACGATGGCGCTGATCCTGTCGGTTCCGCGCCGCCTAGCCGAGGGCGAGAAGCTGGTGCGGTCGGGCCAGTGGAACGGCTGGAGCCCGGGCGGGATGCTTGGCCACCGGATCGGCGGCAAGGCGCTCGGGATCGTCGGGATGGGGCGGATCGGCCAGGCGGTCGCGCTGAGGGCACGCGCGTTCGGGCTGACGATCCATTATCATAACCGCACCCGCCTCCCCGCGGTCCGCGAGGCACAGCTGGCCGCCACCTTCCATGCATCGCTCGACGACATGCTCGGGGCGGTCGACATCGTCACGATCCACACGCCCTTGAACGCCGACAGCCGCGACCTGATCGACGCTCGCCGGATCGGCCTGATGCAGCCGCACGTGTACCTCATCAACGCCGCGCGCGGCGGGATCGTCGACGAGGGTGCGCTGGTCGATGCGCTGGAAGCAGGCAAGCTAGCGGGTGCAGGTCTCGACGTCTGGGCGCACGAGCCGGCGATCGATCCGCGACTGCTCGCGCTACCCAACGTCGTGATGCTGCCGCACATGGGCTCCGCGACGCTCGAAGGGCGGATGGCATCGGGCGAGCGCGTCATCCAGAATATCCGGATGTGGGCGGATGGCCATCGCCCGCCGGATCAGGTGCTCGACGGCTGGATCTGATCCCGCCGATACGATCTGCATCAATATTTCGGAACCGATGCCGCGATGCAGCATTTGTTGGATACCCCCGGAGAGACAGGAGTATCCAAGATGAAGAAGTTTGCCGTTTCCGCCCTGCTGGTCGCATCCGCCGTGTCGATGAGCGCATGCTC
Source organism: Sphingomonas sp. CFBP 13728 (assembly GCF_014841895.1). NCBI lineage: Bacteria > Pseudomonadati > Pseudomonadota > Alphaproteobacteria > Sphingomonadales > Sphingomonadaceae > Sphingomonas > Sphingomonas sp. CFBP 13728. The sequence goes on from NZ_JACYUS010000003.1 coordinate 60,718, forward strand.
GACGCTCAAGGGCGCGGGCATCGGTGCAGCCGGTGGCGCAGGCGTTGCCGCCGCGACCGGTGGTAGCGTCGAGAAGGGCGCGGCCGTTGGTGGTGCCGGTGGCGCCGTCGTCGGCACGGTCGCCGACTGATACGTTACCCCGCAACATGAACGATCCTCCCCCGCCAGGGGGAGGGTTAAACCGAACGCCCTTAAACCGCGCGCATCCAGTGGGTTCGCGCTACTGTTCCGGTCAGGACCTTTGACCCGAACGCCTTGATGATCTTCGCCGCATCCGCGCTGTTCATCAGCACGACGCGCGTTCCGCCCGATGGCAGCGTCTCGATCGCACTGATGATCGCGCCATGCTTCTTGCACATCGCAACGACCTGAGGCTGTTCGACGCTGACATTGACCGCGCGCGAGATCGGCACGACCGTGTCCGTACCCGTCGTCACGATGCGGACTCTGAGGTCACGAAGGCAGAATAGATCGTCATGCGGCATTCCCGGCTCGGAGCGGGAGCGCAAAGCATCTCTCAGTCACAGCCTGCCCGTACGAAGCGCCGCGATGCCTCGGCTATGCGCGCTATCGCCCCGAACGGCAATGGCGCTGCGTGCCCCGCTATGCTCGCACCCGCAGCAAAGCGAGGCCGAACCCGACGAAGATCGCACCCGTCACGCGGTCGAAGGCGCGCCGCAACGCCGGGCGGGTGAGATAGCGCGCGAGCGTTCGCCCACCGGCTGCATACATGCCGTACCAGAAGCTCTCGACCACCGCGAAAGTCACGACGAGGATCGCGAACTGCGGCGCCTGCGGTGACGCGCGGTCGACGAACTGTGGCAGGAACGCGGCGGCGAACAGCAGCAACTTGGGATTGCTGATCCCGATCACGAACCCGCCGCGAAACAGGCGCCACGCCGATACGGAAGGAGGGAGTGCCACCGGCGACGTATCGTCGCCGACGTCGACCGGAGACCCCGCCCCGCGCCACGCCTTGATCCCGAGGAAGATCAAGTACGCGACGCCGGCATAGCGCAACGCGTCGAACACTCTCGGCCAAGCCGCGAGCAGCGCGGATACGCCCGCCGCGGACGCCGCCAGCACGAGCACCAGCGCGGTCAGGCACCCCGCCATCGCCGCGACGCTACGCCGCGCGCCGAAGGCGATGCTGCGCGTCATGACGTGCAACATATTGGGTCCTGGCGTCCCGCACAGGAGGAACACCGCAACCACGAACAACCACCAGGCGTGTAGCGTCATTTACGGCTCCTGTTGTTCACGGGACGGTTCGGGCGGTTCCAGCGAGCCGTCTGCCCCCCAGCCCCGTCACCCCAGCGGAAGCTGGGGTCTCCCCGTTTGGCGGGCGACTAAAACCTCAGAACGATACCCCAGCTTTCGCTGGGGTGACGGGGCTGCTTAGGAAAACGGCGAAAATGTTCGCGTGAGACGCGTTCGGCTCAGTCACCGATATCTACCGCCTCAATCCCCCGTCAAAATCCGGTCGACCAACTGCCCGACGCTCGGCACGAAGCCGTTCGAATAGAACGGGTCCTTCTTGAAATTATACGCCGCATGCCCCGCGAACATCAGATTCTGGTCGATGTCGCCGCCATGCGCGATGTCCTGCAACGTCTTCTGGATGCAGAAGCTACGCGGGTCGGCGAGGCGTCCGGTCGAGTTGGTCTCGGTATCCGCCCAGCTCGAGAACGAGCATTGCGACAGGCAGCCCATGCAGTCGGCCTGGTCCTTGCGGATCATGCCCTTCTCGGTCGGGCTGACGAACACCAGCGTGTTGTCCGGCGTCTTGAGCGCATCGGTATAGCCCTCGCCGAACCACTGCCGCGCACGCAGCAGGTCGTTGCGCGTGACCCAGAAGTTCTTGCCCTTCACGCCGACGTCGAGCTGGAAGATATGGTCGCCCGCCTCCTGCGTCGAGAACGCGATCTGGCGCTCCGAGCGTGCTTCGAGCGAGCGCAGGAAGGGATTGCGCACAGCCGACGAATAGAAGCCGGTCGGCGAAAACTTGTGCAGCAGCACGTCGCCTTCCTCGATCTGGGTCAGCGCGTCCTTCCACCCCTGCGGGATCGGGCTTTCGCGCGTGAGAAGTGGTCGCGTGCCGAACTGGAACGCGATCGTGCCTAGTTCCGGATTATCGATCCAGTCGTTCCAGTCGCGCAGATACCAGACGCCACCGGCCATCACGATCGGCACGTCGTCGCTGATGCCGCCTTCGCGCATCACGTCGCGCAGTTCCTTCACGCGCGGATACGGGTCCTGCGGCTTCAACGGGTCCTCGGCGTTCGACAGGCCGTTATGCCCGCCCGCGAGCCACGGATCCTCGTACACCACCGCGGCTAGCCACTCGGCCGCCTTCGAATACGCCCGCTTCCACAGCGCGCGGAAGGCGCGACCGGAGCTGACGATCGGCAGGTAGCTGACGCCGTAGGACGCGGTAATCTCGGACAGTTTGTACGGCATGCCTGCGCCGCAGGTGACGCCGGCGACCTTGCCACGCGTACGCTCCAGCACACCGTGCAGGATCCGCTGCGCGCCGCCCATTTCCCACAGCACGTTGATGTTGATCGCGCCATTGCCGTCGGCGATCTCATACGCGCGCTCGACCTGCTGGACCGCGCCTTCGATGGCGTATTCGACCAGTTCCTCGTGACGGGCGCGCCGCGTCAGGGCTTCATAGACCTGCGGGATGATCTTGCCGTCGGGATCGTAGCTGTCGGCGTTGACCGCCGACACCGTGCCGATACCCCCGGCCGCAGCCCAGGCGCCGGCCGACGCGTGGTTGGTCGCGGCAACGCCCTTGCCGCCCTCAACCAGAGGCCAGACTTCCCGACCGTTATAGACGATAGGCTTCAGGCCCTTGAACACGACGTCACCTCTCCCGGAAAATACGGCCCCCTATATCGCAAGGACGCAGCGTGCGAGCAATATTACGACCTAGGTTAGCGCACCCGGACGGTTCAGGGCATCTTCGTACAGCGCGCGATAGCGAGCGATCATAACCGCTTCGTCGAATTCCGCGCGTGCCTTGGCCTGGTTTGCGGCCCCGACCGAGGCGCGCAAGGCGGGATCGCCGACCAGCGCCTGCAACGCATCACGCAACCGAACCTCGTTTGCGATCTCGGTCACGAACGGCAGATTCTCGGGCGCGACCATCCGCGTGATGTCGCCGACGGGATAGCTTGCGATCGGCAGGCCCGCGGCCATCGCCTCGACCACCGCGATCGGGAACTGCTCGCTGCGCGACGACAGCGCGAGCATATCGAAATGGCCGATATAGCGGTACGGGCGATCGAGAAATCCGGGCAGCACGAGCTTGTCCGCCATCCCCATCGCGGCGGCGGCTTGCAGGATGTTCGCGCGCTCCGGGCCCTCCCCGATGATCACCAGCCGCACGCGTCCGGATACACCACCGACCGCACGGACCAGCGCAGTGAGGTCCTTCACCTCGCGCAAGCCCGCCAGCGCACCGATCACCACTTCCTTGGCGTTGCGCGTGAACCCGGGGATGGCCTTGGGTTCGGGCTTCTGCGCGTAATAGGCCGTGCCGATCCCGTTGACGATCCGGTGGACGCGCTCGCGCGGCTGTTTCCAGGTCTTCAGCGCGATGCCTTCGAGCACTTCGGAGGGCACCGCGAGCGCATGCGCCGCGCCCAATGCAAGCCGCCGATAGATGTTGCGCTCGATCTTGAGCCCGCCCGCCTCGTCCGCGTTGAACCCGTCCTCGTGATGGACGAGCGGCGGCGCGTCCTTCGCGAACGCCCGCCGCGCCATCGCCCCATCGATCGCACCCCAGTTATAGCTCAGCACCAGATCGAACCGCCGCATATACTGCGCGATCGCCTCGTAGCGCTTCACCGAAGGCTTGCCCGTCAGCGGCGGTGGGTTCTGCGCGATCTCGTAGCGGATGCCCTTTGCGATCGAGTCCCGCGCTCCCAGGGCATCGGGCATACCCGACACGATGGTATGCTTCGCGCGATCGCCGAACGCGTTCATCAACCGAACCGCCCGCGCCTCCTTGCCGCCAAGATCGAACGACGAGTGGAGATGCAGGATGTTCACGGGAGCAGACATGGCGAACGCGATGCCGATTTCGGCGCGCGCTTTCAAGGGACCTTCGATACCCGACAGGACTTGCCCGCTCCGCCATCCGCGTTCGCCGTTCCCGCAATGACCACTTGCAGGCGCCCCTTGGTTGGACGAGCATGGTAGGCAAAGGGGAGAGAATGATGATCAAGGCATTTCTGGTCGGGCTGGCGGCGACCGTCTCGGTATCGGCATTGGCGCAGACCAAGCCGTCGACCACGACCTATATTCACGCCGGCACGCTGCTCGATCGCCCTGGTCAAGCGCCGCGCGGCAACACGACGATCATCGTTCGCGACGGCAAGGTGGCGGAGTTGCGCGACGGCTTCGTGGCACCGGAGCAAGGCGCGGCTCTGGTCGATCTCCGCAACGCCTTCGTCCTGCCGGGGCTGGTCGACATGCACGTGCATCTCTGGGGTATCGGCGGCGATCCGATGCGCGCGCGTCTGGAGGCGCTGAACCGCGATCGGTTCGACGACGAGATGACCGCCGTCGCCAACGCCCGCACGACGCTGAACGCCGGTTTCACGTCGGTCCGCGATCTCGGCGGTGATCCGCGCGGCATCCGTGCGCTCCGCGACGCGATCGATGCGGGGACGGTCGAGGGACCAAGCATCACCAACGCCGGCGAGATGATCTCGGTGACCGGCGGGCATGGCGACGGCGGCAACGGGCTGGCCGAGGAATTCGCCGACATGGTGCATGCCAAGGAAGTGAACCTGTGCGACGGTCCCGACGACTGCCGCCGCGCGGTGCGCGCGCAGGTCGCACTCGGCGCCCGCGTCATCAAGTTCGCCGCGACCGGCGGCGTGCTTTCGAACGTCAGCGGCGGGCTCGGCCGTGCGATGACGCCCGAGGAGATGCGCGCGATCATCGAGACGGCGCATACGCTCGGTCGCAAGGTCGCCGCGCATAGCCATGCGACCGAAGGCACGCGCGCGGCGCTGGAGGCCGGTGTCGATTCGATCGAGCACGGGACGTTCCTCGACGCGGATACGATCAAGCTGTTCAAGACCAGGGGCGCCTATCTGGTGCCGACCGAGATCGCGCCCGTCGCGGCGCTCGCGCAGGCCCGCGGCGGCGCGCTGCCGCCCGCGACGATCGTCAAGGCCGAAGCCGCCGCGGCCGCGATGGCCGACAGCCACCGTCGCGCCTATGCGGCCGGCGTGAAGGTCGCGTTCGGAACCGATACCGGCGTGTCGAAGCACGGCGACAACGCGACCGAGTTCGCGCTGATGGTGAAGAACGGCCTCACCCCGACGCAGGCGATCGCCGCCGCCACCGTCGGCGCCGCCGACCTGCTGGGCCGCGACGACATCGGTACGCTGGCGCCCGGCAAGACGGCGGACATCATCGCGGTGACGGGCTCTCCGCTGCAGGACGTCACGCGGCTCGAACACGTCGATTTCGTCATGCACCGCGGCAAGATCGCCAAGACGTCGTCCGGCGGCGTCTGACAGCCGGGATCGACCGCGCGGCGCCCGGGGTTCAGTGTCGCTGACCCCGGCCCGTCGCGGCCCAGTAGAGTCCGCCCAGCAGGTGCTGGAGATAGCGCTCGTCGCGGTACGCCTCCGCATCGTGGCCGAGCAGCGTGACGAACACCCGCCCCTTCTCATACCGATGATACCAGGCTTCGGGGTGGTCCTTCCCCATCGGCTTCGCCACCTGACCCGGCCAGATCCTGGTCGGGTCATAACTGGTCTCGTCGACCGTGAGCACCGTATCGATGGGGACCGCGAACGGATTGCTGGTGACGTAGAACTCGTCGCTCCAGATCCAGCGGTCGGGCACGCCGAACGTCGCCGGAAAGCCCTTGTCGACCACGGTGACGACGCCGGTCTGCAGCATCGGATGATTGACGAAACTGCGACCCACCAGTTTCTCGTACCACGGCCAGTCGGTCTTCGGGATGATCGCGGCGCGGTGCACGACGATCGCGTTGCCGCCACCACGCATATACGCCTCGAAATGCCGACGCTGCGTCTGGCTCAGCTGTTCCGCCGGCGTATTCAGGAACATCACCGCCGCGTAGTGGCTGAGGTCGCCGTCGAACACCGCAGGGTCGCTGGTCCACTCGACGTGGAACGCATGCAGCTTCGCGAGGTGCTCGATACTGTCGCGCGCGACCGGAATATATTCATAGTGGTATTTGCTGGGGGTCGCGATCACCAGGACCTTGAACTGATCCTCGGCGAAGCCGACCGACGGGATCATCAAAAGGACGATCGCGAGAAGCGCTCGAAAAGCCGCGGTCATCATGTCCCCTTTGCGTCGGCAAAGCGCCTTATAGCGATCGAAGCGCCGCCGATGATACCGCGGCGCGTGTCAATCCGCCGGCGTGGCGAACCAGATGACGTGCCGCGGCCCCTTGCCGTTGCTGCGCGCCCGCACGACGACCTCCTCGGTCCGGAAGCCGGACGAGGCCAGGCGACGGACGAAGACCGGGTCGGGGGCCGCCGACCAGATCGCCAGGACGCCGCCGGGGGCCAGCGCCCGCTTCGCCGCAGCCAGTCCGCGTACCGAATAGAGCCGGTTGTTGTCGGTCCGCGTCAGCCCGTCGGGGCCGTTGTCGACGTCTAGCAGGATCGCGTCGTACGCCGACGACGCCTCTGCGATGACCGCGCCGACATCGCCCTGCACCAATGTCACGCGCGGATCGTCGAGACAGCCCGCCATCAGCGTCGCCATCGGCCCGCGCGCCCAGTCGATGATCTCCGGCACCAGTTCGACCACCGTTATCCGTGCGTTCTGGTCGAGCGCTGCCAGCGCCGCGCGCAGCGTAAACCCCATGCCGTACCCACCGATCAGCAGATGCGGTCCCTGTCGTTGGCGCGGGCGCTTTCCCAGCCGTTCGCAGGTCATGACCGCGAGCGCCTCTTCCGAGCCCGTCATCCGCGTGCTCATCAGCTCGGCACGATCGAGCAGGATCATGAAGTCGCCGCCGCGGCTGTACAGGTGCAGTTCCTCACCGCCGCCCGGCACGATCGCGGTGGCCAGCAATTCCCGTGGTGTCATGCTGCGCTCACGTCCCTGGATACCGGGCCCTGCATCAATGCGGCCGCCGCCCGGCAGTCCGCGCGGCATTGGCCTTCTCTTCGGCCGCGAGCTTGCGCCAGCGCGCGAACCGGTCCAGCGCCAGCGTGCCAGCCTTGATCCCCGCCTGGACCGCACAGCCCGGCTCTACGGTGTGCGAACAATCCGAAAACTTGCACGCCTGTGCCGCCAGTTCGAAATCGTCGAACACCTCGGCGATCCCGGTCGACGCGTCCGACAGTTGCAGTTCGCGCATGCCGGGCAGGTCGAGCAGCCAGCCGCCCTCCTCCAGCCGGTGCATCTCGCGCACGGTGGTCGTATGCCGTCCCGTCGAATCACCCTTGCGGATCGCCTGGGTGAGGATGCTCTCCGACCCGCGCAACGTGTTGACGAGCGTTGACTTTCCGACGCCGGACGAGCCGAGGAACGCCACCGTCTTGCCCTTGCCGCACCAGGCCGCGAGGTGTGCGACGCTGGCCGGATCGCGACCGTCGATCGCCTCGACTTGCAATCCCGCCTCGATGCCGTGCACCGCCGCCACGAACGTCTCCGGGCTGTCGGTCAGGTCGATCTTGGTCAGGACGACGACCGGGTTCACGCCGACCTCGCGCGCGAGAACGAGGTACCGCTCGATCCGCGCGACGCTGAAATCCTGGTTGCACGACGCGACGAGGAACACCGTGTCGACATTGGCGGCGATCATCTGATCCTTGCGCGGATCGGCGGGTGATCGCCGCTTGAACAGGTTCATCCGGTGCAGGACGCGCACCGGCTCCAGCGTCCGATTGTCGATCAGCAGCCAGTCGCCGACGGTCGGATGATCGTCCGTCGGCAAGGCACCGGCTATGTACGGCGAGACGAAACGCTGCCCCCCCTCGCCCGCGACCGCGATCTGGCCGCGGTGGACGGACATCACGCGAACGGGGTGGCAGTGCGCCGTTTCGTCATTCGAAACCTGGACGCTGAAATGATCGTTCCAGCCAAGATCGAGCAGTGTCTCGGTCGGAGCTGTCATCGGGTTGCGGCGTCCACTATCATGCCGGCTCGGCTGACATCATCCGCGCCGATACGCAAGCGACTAGGTCGACGCCGAACCGTCGCTACGCGGCTCGCCAACGCCGATATCCCATGACCGCCAGCGCGATCATCACCGCATAGAGGCCCGCCGTCAGCATGAGCCCCTTCATGATGAACATCCCGACATAGAGCACGTCGACAACGATCCAGAGCAGCCAGCTCGCAGCATGACGCCGCGCCGTCGAATATTGCGCGACCAGGCTGAAACTGCTCAACCCCGCGTCCATCCAGGGCAGCGCCGCGTTCGTATAGCGGCTCATGAACCAACCGATCGCGAGCGCGCCGACCGCACCGGCCGCCAGCCCGGCGGAGGCTTGCGCGCGATGCAACGGCCTCACGACGATGTCGCCGGTATCCGCCTTGCCACGCGCCCACGCGATCCAGCCATAGACGATCGCGATCCCGAACAGCGCCTGCAGGACCATGTCCGCATACAGGCGAACGTCGAGGAAGAGCTTGAAGTACAGGGCGCAGGCAACGAAATTGACCGGCCAGCACAGCATGCGCCGCGTCGCGGTCAGCCAGATGCCCGCGAAGCTGACGACGACGGCGATGATTTCGAACCCCGTCATCGGACCGGACCCTCGCCGCCGATTCGCTTCAGGAAATCCTGACCGACTGCCGACAGGAACCAGTCGGCATGACCGACCAGATAGTCGTCCCATGCCAGCATCGCCGAGTCCGGGTCGCCGACGATGCCGGCGAAATAGTCGATCTCCGACAACGCGAATTCGAGATGGACCAGCGGCAACAGGCGCACGATCGTCGCGATGTCGGCGCAGCTCAGAGGCCGGATCGTCGCATAGCCCGAAAGGATCGCGATCGCGGCCTCCGGGTCTGCGATCGCCGCGTCGTTCCCCTGCCCCAGCTTCAACCACTGTACCGCGGTGCGCTCGATCGCGGTGGCGACATCATGGACGGCGCAAGTACGGTCGGCGAGACCGAAGTCGAACACCGTCCGCACGCTCCCGTCGCCCGACCAGAGCAGGTTGGACGGATGCCAGTCGTTGTGAGTCCATAGCGGCACCTGCGCCGCCAGCAGCGCGGGAAGCCCGTCGCCCAACGTTCCGAACAGTCTCGCAAGGTCCCGCCGCCACGGTCGGGGCGTCAGGAATGCGGCGAGCGCCGGACGGGCGGCGACATAGACTTCGGCCGCCGCGATCGGATCGGCTGCGGGCAGGATCGTAAAGCTCGCCACGAGCGATTGCGAGCGACGTGCCGGAGCCATGAAATCGCGTGCGGCCAAGTGCAGCGTCGCGAGGGCGACACCCGCGGCATGCGCGTGGGCGTGCTTGAAGAACGGCGTCCACGACAGACTGTCGCGGTACAGGTCCGCGCCGGGCGCCTCGCGAAAGAGCTCGTAGGACCACTCGCCGCGCGCAACTACACTCCCGCCATCTGCGGTGGCCATCACTTCGGCCACGGAAACGCCCGCACCGGCGAGATGCGCGATGAATGCGTGCTCCTCCGCCAAGCCCTCGATCGAACGAACACTAGCGTGATGACGTTTCAGCAAGAACGCGCCCTGCGTCGTGTGTGCCAACGTCGCGGCGGAAAAGGGACGCGGGGAATGCCAGTGCAGCCCGGTCATCCGTCCTGCCGCCGGGAAGCGGGCGAGTACAGCCTCGGCCTCGTCCGCGGTTATCGCGGGCCAGGTCGGCGCCTCCATCGCGGTGCCCATGCCGTGGACGAGATGCGCGGGCTGCGACGCCACCTCAGAACGCCCGCGAGATCGTCGCCATGACCGCCGCGCCGCTGCCGATGTAATAAGCGGGCGGTGCGCCAGCGATGACCGTGCCGTTGCGGCCGATTGTGTCCTGCGCATTGGTGCTGACCGACTGCACACCGGCGAGGACGTGCGGATCGGTGACGTTGATCGCGTTGACGCGCAGGTCGGTCCGCTTGCCGTCGAGCCAGTCGGCGAGGTGCATGCCGACCGACAGATCGAGCGTCGCATAGCCCTTGATGCGCTCGTCGTTCATGAAGCTCGCATATTGCCGGCCGATATATTTCGACGCGACGCTGCCGAAGAAACGTCCGTCGTCATAGATCCCGCCGGCGCCGAACTGCACCGTCGGGCTGGACACCGCGTGCTTGCCCCTGGTCGGCAGGAAGTCCGCGCCGACCGGGAGGTCGTCGTCGATCCGGGCGCGCAGATACTCGCCGGAAAGATACAGGCTGACCCCGGCGACCGGGCGATAGTCGATCTCCGCATCGACGCCGTACGAGGTCTGGCCACCCGCGTTGAGCGTCGCGTTGACCTGCGCGCCGCCTTGGTCGAGCACGGTCGCGAGTTGGCGGTTGCGGAACTTGTAGTGGAAGCCGGTCACCGACGCGGAGAACTGCTCGCCGATGAAGCGATAGCCCACTTCCTGCGAGACCGAATATTCGTTCTTAAGCGCGTTGGTCCCCTGAACGACGACCGCGCCACCTGCATAGCTGTTGTAGAGCGTGAACTCATTCGGCGTGCGGAAGTTGGTGGTGATGTTGGCGAACAGCTGCTGGCGATCGTCGATCCGGTAGTGGATCGCGGCGCGCGGCAACGCGGCGAAGCTGTCGTTGCGCACCTTGTCCTGCGGTCCGGGGAGGTAGTTGCGGCCGTTGCGCAGCACGTTCACGCCCTTGAACCCGGCATCGATCGTCAGCCGCGGCGTGAGTGCGATGCTGTCGGCGAGGAAGAAGCCTTTCGTGACGGTGACGGTGCGCTGGTTCTCATAGGCGAGCAGGCGGCCGTCGGCGGTGCGGATTGCCTTCGAACGATAGCCCCAGCGGTCGAACGGCTGCCCATCGGCGTCGACCGAGGTGTACGACTGCGTAACGCGGTCGGTGCCGTAGTCGAACCAGAGCCCAGCGGTGAGCGTGTGTGCGCCGGTCCTGAAGGTGAGCTTGCTGACGTTGCCGGTTCGCATCTGGTCGCCGGTATAATTGCCGAGCACGGTCGCGACGCCGTCGACTGCACCGGGCAGCGCGATCGGCTGTGCCAGTTCCTCGGTGCCAAGGAAATTGCCTTCGGTGGTCAACTGCGTGCCGTAAGGCGAGTTGCCGTAGCCGAACTGGAGGTAGGTGGTGCTGTCGAGCGCCAGCTGATCGGTCAGCACCAGGTGCACCGGCGCGGAGGCGTAGAGGTTACGGAACGGCGCGCGGTACAGGCGCCAGTAATTCGTATTTCCCTGCGTGTAGCGCTTGTCGTAGTTGAAGCCGCGACCTTGCACGTTCCATTCGGCGAGCGTCGGGCTCGGGTAGCTCGACGAGTTCGCGTCGTTGTACGACAGCGCTAGGCTGGCGCGGTTGCCGGCGCCCCATTCGTTGAGAATCTTCGCGTCGATATGCTGGCGGGTGTCGAAACCGGCACCCCGCCAATTGTCCGCGCGGGTGTTCGAATAGGACAGGGACGCCTTAAGCCCGGTATTGCCGATCGTCCCGCTATCGACGCGGAAGAACCCACGCCGCGCCGCGTAGCTGCCGAGCGACAGGTCGAGGAGCGCGCCGGGACGCGCCTTCGGATCGTCCAGCGACAGCGACAACAGCCCGCCGGCGCCGCCGAGCGTCGGTGAATCGATATCGACCGAGCCTTGCGCGAGCGTGATACGCTTGAGGTTCTCCGGGTCGGCGAACTGCGACGGATAGGCGTAATAATAGCCGATGTCGTTCTGCGGCGCGCCTTCCATCAGCACCCCGATCTCGTCCTGGCCGAGACCGCGCAACGTCAGGCTGGAACTCGTCGACAGGCCGTACGGGTCGCTCGATGCGACATTCGCGCCGGGCAACAGCGTGACAAGCTGGAACGCGTTGAGCGTCGGCGCCTGCTTGACGATGAAGTCGGCGGAGATCGCACTTTGCGCGCGCGGCACCTTCTGGTCGGGCAGCAAGCCGGCCGGATCCTGTTTGCCGACCACCCGAATCTCGGCAGGTTCGACCGGATCGGACGCTTGCGCCCCGGCCGACGATGCGGCGAGGGTCGCAGACAGGGACAGTGCGACCCGCCCCAGAAGTCTGCGCTCGCGCCCAGCGGAAATCACACTCAAACCAGCACTGAAAAAAGTCACGTCCACTCCAATCGGAGGGACGACGGGCCAGCCGCAGACCCTCCCTACGCCGGTATAAGCCGGATCAGGTTCAGCGGGTCATGGGCTGCTGCCCACCTCTCAGCCGCGCATGAGCGGCCCCCCGGGGATACGCGTCGCTTAGGCGGTCCGGGGGTGCGTGGAAAGCGCTATCGCGTGCGGTTCACGGGGCGGCGGCGAACGCGTCCTTGGAGATATGCGTGATCCGGCACGCGAGGTCCGCCTCGCCGCTTGCCACCACGTAGAAGTCGCCGGCGTCGGCGATGCCCGTCGTGAAGACCACGTTGTCGAGGTACATGCTGTCCCTCAGCGGCTCGGTGAGCGCGGGGTTCGGCTCCAGCAATGCGGTGTGCTCAGTCGCGACGGTAATCGACGGGTCGTCCTTGTCGAGGATCGACCAGTACGTCCGGTAGATGCCGACCACGCCAGATGGCTCGACACCGTGCCACAGCGTCAGCCAGCCGCGATCGGTCAGGATCGGCGGCGCGCCGCCGCCCATCCGCGCAGTCGACACTGTGGCCGAATGTGGCCGGATGCCGGGCTTGTCGTGCGGCTTCCAATGCAGCGCATCGGGTGAGCGCGACAGGTTGATCGACGGTCCGCTGCGCCATTCGCTGCCCGGTGGATACGCGAAATACAGGTCTCCGAGTGGGCGGGTCTGCGCCCAATACTGCCCGTCGATCAGCCCCTCGAAGATCAGCATGTCCTTGTTCTGGTGATCGAGGACGATCCCCTTGAGCTGCCAGTCGAGCGCATCGGCGGACGAATACAACGTCGTCGAATGCCGCTCCGGGCTCACCGAACAGGTGGTCATCAAATACCGATCCCCAACCTTCGAGATCCGCGCATCCTCGACGCCATAGCATTGGTACGACGTCCGCGGCGCGATCGCCTTGTCGTAATGCACCGCAACGACCGATCGTGCCTCGGGGTCCAGCTCGACCGGCAGCAACCAGGACAACGACGTCAACGCCATCACCTTCCACCCGCCCCCAGGGATCAGGAACTTGCGCGGATCCTTCGTATCAACCATCTGCAACGGCCACGCATCAAGCAGGTACGCGCCGTCCTGCCAGCGGATCGCATGCACGTTGCCGTTCTTGATAGGCTGCCGCAACGCTTCGGCGACGCGCACCATCAGCAGCAGATTGCCGTTCGCCAGCCGCGTCATCCCGGGATTGAACGCGCCGAGCACATAGGTCTCCGCGCCGACCTTCCCCGCCAGCGGCGAGCGCGACAGGTCGATGTCGGCGGGGGTGAAGACGAGCTGATCGAACATGCTATTCTCCTAAGGTATCTAATCTTTCATCGCCCCCCTTCGCCCTCCCCCTTTTTGTTCGCCACCCTATCTCCGTTCGCCCTGAGCGAAGTCGAAGGGTGTGCTCCGAGCGAAGGTGCTTCGACTTCGCTCAGCACGAACGGAATTGGGGAAGCTAGTGGGCGCCTATTCCCCCTCGAGCGCCCGCGGAACGATCACGATCTGCTGGATCACGGTCCGCGTCGGCTGTGTCAGGACGAATTCCACCCCGACCGCAATGTCCTCCGCGCGCAGCATCTGCTCAGCCTCGATCATCTGGCGCTGCTTTTCGTCGGGCACATCCGGATACTGCATGTTCGAGCCGACCTTGCCGGGCTCGACCAGCGAGACCTTGATCCCCTTCGGCCCGAGCTCGCGCCGCAACGCCTCCGAGAAGCCGGCGATGCCCGACTTCACCCCGGCATACACCGTCGAGCTCGGCCCGAGGATATGCGCGCTCAGCGAGCCGATGATGACGATGTCGCTGATCGGCTTCATCCGGTGCGCGGCGTGATGCGCGCTGAGCAGGTACGCGGTGAAATCGACCGCGATCGCATAGCGGAGTTCGTCCTCGCTCATCTGCGTCAGCCCGCCCGCTGCGACCGCCGCGTTGACGACGGTGATGTCGAAGCCGCCGAGATACGCCTCGCCCGCATCGAAGAACGCGCGAACCTTGTCGGGATCGGCCAGTTCGGTGATCATCCCGTCGCCCTCGCCGACCTCGCGGATGTGCGCCAGTGCATCCCGAAGATACCGCTCATCGCGTCCACAGATATAGACCTTGGCACCGTTAGCCGCGAGCATCACCGCGATCGCCCGGCCGATCCCGGTCGTGCCCCCGGTAATGATCGCGCGACGGCCCTTGAGCGGGCGGGCGGTCGTGTGGAGGTCGGCGCGTTCGGTCATTGAGTTTCCCGGCTTGTCAGTAAGGTCGACGCCAAACGCGCAGTCCCAGCCGGATGTCCCTAAGCGCGGATGCCCGCCCCCTCAAGAGCGCGCGCCAGCAACCGGTCGATCGGCTCCTGCAGCATCGTCTCGCTCAGCGTCGGCGCGTGGCCGACGCCCGGCACGGTCACCAGTTCGGCCTGGTCGAGCGATGCCGCCATCCGCTCCGCGGTCGCCGCCGACAGCAGGTCCGAGCGCCCGCCGCGCACGATCAGCGTCGGCACGTCGCGCAGCGACGCCAGCCCCTGCCACATGTCCGGCCCCGCTTCGTTCCCCGGCACGCGGAACGGCTCGGCGATCTTCAGATCGTAGTCGAGCACGATCCGCCCCGAACTGTTGAGCCGGTACAGCCGCTTGGCCATCGCCAGCCAATCCTCGATCTGCCAGTCGGGATAGACGTCGGCGTTGTTCTCGGAGACGCAGCGCGCGGCGTGCATCCAGGTCGGAAAGACGCTCGCCTTGCCGACATAGCCGCGGATTCGCGATAGCCCCTGCGCGTCGATCTCCGGGCCGACGTCGTTGAGCAGCGCCGCCATCATCCGGCCGCGCGATGGCCCGGCCATCAGCATCGTCACGATCCCGCCGAGCGACGTGCCGAACGCGATATACCGGTCGATACCCTGATCGGTCAGCAATGCCTCGACGTCCTGCACGTACGTCAGCGGGACGTACGACATCGGGTCCTTCGCGTACGCGCTCTCGCCCCGCCCGCGAAAGTCCACCGCGATCAAACGCCAGCGCCCCGCGAGCCTCGCCGCGAGCGCATCGAAATCGCGAGCATTACGCGTCAGGCCGGGCATGCAAATGATTGGTGGCTGGCCTTCCGCCCCGCCGGGATAGTCCCTCGCGTGGAGCCTTAGCCCGTCGTTGGACCACCAATAGAGGTTTTCGTAAGCGGCCATGGTTGCGTCCTTCGGGTAGCGGCCACCATATCGCCGCATGCCTATCTCCCCGCAAGCCTATCGCCCCGAAGCAAAGCTCCTCGACCTCGGCGACGGCTTCTTCGATCCCGTCGCGCCCGCCGACTTCCCCGAGACGCGAACTCGCTTCCGCAACGACCGCGCCGCCACGCAGATCGGAGTCGACACGCTCTCCGACGACGAATGGACGCGCCATTTCGGCCGGTTCGAGCCGCTCCCCGGCACGCTCCCCCAGCCGTTCGCACTCCGCTACCACGGCCACCAGTTCCGCAACTACAATCCCGATCTCGGCGACGGCCGCGGTTTCACCTTTGCGCAGATGCGGGATGACCGAGGCCGGTTGATGGACCTCGGCACCAAGGGATCCGGCCAGACGCCGTGGAGCCGTGCCGGTGACGGCCGCCTCACCCTCAAGGGCGGCATGCGCGAAATCCTCGCGACCGAGATGCTGGAAGCGCTCAACGTGCCGACTTCGCGGACACTGTCGCTGATCGAGACCGGCGAGGAACTCCAACGCGGCGACGAGCCCAGCCCAACTCGCTCCGCAGTGCTGGTCCGCCTCAACCACAGCCACGTCCGCATCGGCAGCTTCCAGCGTCTCGCCTACCACCGCGACGAAGCGGGATTGCGCAAGCTCGTCGGCTACACGCTGCGCAACCTCTACGACGAGGACAGCGACGATCCGGTCCGCCTGCTCGACCTTGTCGTCGGCCGCACCGCGCGCCTCGCGGCGCGCTACATGGCGGCGGGCTTCGTCCACGGCGTACTCAATTCGGACAACATCAACGTCACCGGGGAGAGCTTCGACTACGGCCCATGGCGGTTCGCCCCGACCTGGGACCCCGCCTTCACCGCCGCCTATTTCGACCACCAGGGACTCTACGCGTTCGGTCGCCAGCCCGAGGCGATCCACTGGGACGTGATGCAACTCGCCGTCGCACTTCGCCAGATCGCCGAGAGCGACCCGCTGGTAGCCGCACTCGACCAGTTCGGTCCGCGCTACCAACCCGAGGTCACGCAGGCGATCCTCTGGCGCCTCGGCGTCCGCCCGCGCGATCCCGATACCGACCGCGACCTCGTCCAGGTCACCGAACGCGCACTTCGCACCTCGGAAGTCGGCATCGACCGCTTCTTTTTCGACGTGTTCGGGGGCGACTTGCCCGAAACCTATACCGACCCCTGGACCGAGGTCCGCGCCGCGCTCGCGTCGTACGAACCCCGCAAGGACAGGTCGCACGCCTATTGGTCGGGCGAGCCTTGCAGCATGCTGATCGACGAAGTGGAGGCGATCTGGGCCCCGATCGCCGACAATGACGACTGGACGCTGTTGACCGCGAAAGTCGCCGCGATCCGCAACATGGGAGACGCGCTCGCCGAATAATTGGAATCATCCCTGATTTGAGGCAAGAGCAGCGCCATGTCCGACGAGATCATCTCCCACGAACCCGCCACCGGCGCGGTCCTCTGGCGCCATCCGGTCGGCGACGTCGACGCGGAGGTCGCCTGCGCGCGCGCCGGCTGGTCGAGCTGGGCGTCGAAACCGCTCGCCTTCCGGATCGAGACGATGCGGCGCTTCGCCAACATCGTCCGGCAGCGCAACGATGCCTTCACCGACCTGATCGCGCGCGAGACCGGCAAGCCGATCTGGGAAGCGCGCGGCGAAGTCGAGACCGTCATCGCCAAGGTCGACATCTCGGTCAGCGCCTACGCCGATCGCACCGCGCAACGCCGCCTCGAAGCGACGATGGGCTCGCGCATCGCCGTCCGCCACAAGCCACACGGCGTGCTCGCGGTGCTCGGGCCGTACAATTTCCCCGCGCATCTGCCCAACGGCCACATCGTCCCTGCGCTGATCGCGGGCAACGCGGTCGTCTTCAAGCCGTCGGAAAAAACCCCAGCCGTCGGCGCCTTCCTGGTCGAGTGCTTCCGCGCCGCCGGGGTGCCGCCCGAATGCATCCGTCTCGTCATCGGTGGCCCGAACGAAGGCAAGGCGCTCGCCGCGCATCCCGATATCGACGGACTGCTGTTCACTGGCTCGGCGCGCACCGGCCTGGCGCTCAACCGCGCGTTCGCCGACAAGCCCGAGAAGATCCTCGCGCTCGAGATGGGCGGCAACAATCCGATCGTCGTCTGGGATACGCCCGACCTGCACACCGCGGCCGTGCTGATCATCCAATCGGCCTTCACCACCGCCGGCCAGCGCTGCACCGCCGCCCGCAGGCTGATCGTCGATACGAAGCTCTACGACCCGTTGATCGCCACGCTCGACAAGATGGTCGGCCGGATCATCGTCGGCGAGCCGCACGCCAACCCCGCCCCGTTCATGGGCCCCGTGATCGACAACGAAGCCGCCGAGCAACTCACCGAGAGTTTCCTCGAACTGCTCACGCGCGGCGGCCGCCCGATCCGCCATCTCGAACGCCCGGTCGCGGACCTGCCGTTCCTCAAGCCCGCGCTGATCGACGTCACCGACATCGCCGACCGCCCCGATATCGAGCTGTTCGGGCCGATCCTCCAGGTCGTCCGCGTCGATGATTTCGACGCCGCGATCGCCGAGGCGAACAACACGCGCTACGGCTTGTCCGCCTCGCTGATCAGCCAGACTCCCTCGCTCTACGACCGGTTCTGGGCGAACATCCGCGCCGGCATCGTCAACTGGAACAAGCCGACCAACGGCGCCTCGTCAGGCGCGCCGTTCGGCGGCATCGGCTGGTCGGGCAACCACCGCCCGAGCGCCTATTACGCAGCCGATTACTGCGCCTATCCCGTTGTCAGCAGCGAGTCCGAAAGCGCCCGCGCGAGCATCGGCATCGGCTTGGCCGACGGCTGACCGCAGATTGGCTTAGCAGCCTCGAGTTATCGATTGGAGACGCGGTCAAGTTGCGTCCCGTCATTCCCGCGCAGGCGGGAACCCATACTGGCAGGCCTTGCAGCAGAATTGCATGCGTTCGAGGATATGGGTCCCCGCCTCCGCGGGGATGACGAAGGGTGGGACAGCGGTCTCCGGGGTAAAAGCAATCCTACCTCCCGCCAAAGCATCATTCGGTTGCAGCGCCGCGCTCATCCGCCCATCTCCGGTC
This sequence comes from Sphingomonas sp. CFBP 13728, assembly GCF_014841895.1. Lineage (NCBI taxonomy): Bacteria > Pseudomonadati > Pseudomonadota > Alphaproteobacteria > Sphingomonadales > Sphingomonadaceae > Sphingomonas > Sphingomonas sp. CFBP 13728. Next base: position 79,217 of record NZ_JACYUS010000003.1, read on the forward strand.
GCATGGCAAGCCTCCTAGACCCCACCGCCCGCGGGCGCGTCATCCTCGTCGGGGCGGGCCCGGGCGATCCCGGTCTCCTGACCGTCCGCGCGGTCGAGGCGCTCAAGACCGCCGACGTCGTCGTGCATGACGGGCTGATTGACCCGCGCGTGCTCGACATCGCGCCCCCCTCCGCCCAGCGCATCTCGGTCGCCAAGCAACGCGCGCGCCACACGTTGCCGCAGGAGGCGATCAACGCGCTGATCATCGCGCACGTGAAGACCGGGGCGATCGTCATCCGGCTCAAGGGTGGCGACCCGTTCGTCTTCGGTCGTGGCGGCGAGGAGGTCGAGGCGGTTCGCGCCGCCGGCCTGCCCGTCGAGGTGATCCCCGGCGTCTCGGCTGCGCTCGGCTGTGCGGCGGAGGCGATGCTCCCCCTCACCCACCGCGATCATTCGAGCGCAGTCAGCTTCGTCGCGGGCCAGTGCAAGGGTTTGACCGAGCAGGACTGGTCGGGGCTCGCCGGTCAGGGCCGCACGCTCGTGATCTACATGGGCATCGCCACCGCGACCGATATCGCCGACAAGCTGATGGCCGACGGCGTCGCGCCCGACATGCCCGTCGCCGTGCTCGAACGCGGCACGTTGCAGGGTAGCCGCGCAATCCGCACGCTGCTCGCCGATCTCGGCGCGATGGTCACGCGCGAGGCGGTGAAAAGCCCCGCGATCATCGTCGTCGGCGAAGTCGTCGAACTGTCAGACGCCGAAGACAAACTCGCCCGCTGGGCCCGCGTAGCAGAGGACGCCGCCGCATGAAGTTGTTGACCGGAAACGACCTTCCCACTGGCGACGTCGTCTGGTGGACCGGAAATGGCTGGTCGCGCCACATCGAGGACGCGGCTGACGTCGGCGTCGCGGGTGAAGCGGTCCTCCAGGCGGAGGAAGGCGCACGCCGCGTCAACGTCCCCTATCTGATCGAGGCGACGCAAACCGACGAAGGCCCCCGCCCCGCCCACATCAAGGACCGCATTCGTGCGCTCGGGCCCACGATGCGGCCCGACCTGACCCTCAAACCCGCCGACCCCAACGCCGGCAGCTGGGTAATCTGATATGTATAAATACGACGAATACGACCAGGCGATCGTCGACCAGCGGGTCGACGAGTTTCGCGACCAGGTTCGCCGCCGCCTTTCGGGCGAGCTGACCGAGGACCAGTTCAAGCCGCTGCGGCTGATGAACGGGCTGTACCTCCAGCTGCATGCGTACATGTTGCGCGTCGCGGTGCCGTACGGGACGCTCGACGGCCGCCAGATGCGGATGCTCGGGCACATCGCGCGGAAATACGATCGCGGCTACGGCCACTTCACCACGCGGCAGAACATCCAGTTCAACTGGATTCAGCTCGACCAGACCCCGGACATCCTCCAGGAGCTGGCGACGGTCGAGATGCACGCCATCCAGACCAGCGGCAACTGCATCCGCAACATCAGTTCCGACCAGTTCGCCGGCGCCGCCGCGGACGAGGTCGCCGATCCGCGCCCCTGGGCCGAGCTGATCCGCCAGTGGTCGACGTTCCACCCGGAATTCACCTACCTCCCGCGGAAGTTCAAGATCTGCGTTATCGCGGCGGACGAGGATCGCGCGGCCATGCGGCTGCACGACATCGGCATCGGGCTGTACGTCCGCGACGGCGAACTCGGCGCGAAGATCTTTGTCGGCGGCGGCATGGGTCGCACGCCAATGATCAGCCACGAGATCCGCGATTTCGTCCCCGCCGACGACCTGATGAGCTATCTCGAGGCGTGCCTGCGCGTCTACAATCGCTACGGCCGGCGCGACAACATCTACAAGGCGCGGATCAAGATCCTGCTCCACGAGATCGGCCCCGACGAATATCGCCGCCAGGTCGAGGAGGAATTTGCCGCGGTGAAGGGCCTCGGCCTCGATCCTCCGCGGGCCGAGCTGGAGCGCATCACCAGCCACTTCGGCGCGCCCGATTTCGACGCGAGCGCCTCGACCGACATCGACCGCAGCGATCCCGACTTCGCGGTGTGGCTCGACCAGAACGTGAAGGCGCACAAGCAGCCGGGCTATGCGATCGTCAATATCAGCCTGAAGCCGATCGGTGGCATCCCCGGCGACGCGTCGGCGGACCAGATCGACGTGATGGCCGATCTCGGCACGCGCTACAGCTTCGACGAACTGCGCGTCACGCATGCGCAGAACATCGTCCTGCCGCACGTCCGCATCGCCGACCTGCACGCGGTGTGGTCGGCGCTCAACGACGCCGGGCTCGCCGAGGCTAATCTCGACCTGATCAGCGACATCATCGCCTGCCCGGGTCTCGATTACTGCAGCCTCGCCAACGCGCGCTCGATCCCGCTGGCGCAGAAGATCGCGACCCGCTTCGGCAGCCTCGATCGCCAGCGTGATCTCGGCGAACTGAAGCTCAAGATCAGCGGCTGCATCAACGCGTGCGGGCATCATCATGCGGGCCACATCGGCATCCTCGGCGTCGACAAGAAGGGCACCGAGAATTACCAGCTCTCGCTCGGCGGCTCGGGCGCGGAGGATGTCAGCCTCGCGAAGATCACCGGGCCCGGCTTCTCCGAGGACGGCGTGGTCGACGCAATCGAGCGCGTCACCGACCGCTATCTGCAGGTCCGCGACCCCGGCGAGCGCTTCCTCGACACCTACCGCCGCGTGGGCTTCGAGACGTTCAAGGAGGCGATCTATGGTTGAGTATCCGGGCCAGACGCTACTCCGCTTTCGCGACGACGAGCCGCATGACGAGCCCGCGGTGACGCTCGATTCGTTCATCGGCCAGAGCAACGCCGCCGCCGTGCGCCTGGAAGCAGGCGACGACGCGCGCGCGCTGTTGCCGCAAATCGACCAGCTCGCGCTAATCGAGGTGAGCTTTCCGGGCTATCGCGACGGACGTGGCTATTCGTCCGCGCGAATCCTGCGCGAGGCGGGGTATACCGGTGAACTGCGGGCGCAGGGCGATGTCCTGGTCGATCAGATTCCGCTGATGCGCCGCTGCGGGTTCGACAGCTTCGCACCCCAGGCGCCGATCGATATCGACGTGCTGCGCGCGAGCCTGGAACGCTACGATACGCCGTACCAGAAGGCGGCGGATGGCGCGGTGCCGGTTTGGAAGCTGCGCCATGGGTGAGCCCGCGCGCCAACTCGACATGATCGACGTCACCCCGGCGTTCACGCGCGCCGATGCGATGGCGATGCAGGAGCGGTTCGAAGGCGTCTCCGCACAGGAGATGCTGTTCGAGCTACTCGTCGGCGAGTTGCGCGGGCGGATCGCGGCGGTGTCGTCGTTCGGCGCGGAGTCGGCGGTGCTGCTGCACATGGTCGCGCAGGTCGATGTCGACGTGCCGGTGGTGTTCACGAATACGCAGAAGATGTTCGGCGAGACGCTGGCGTACCGTGACGAGTTGGCGGAGAAATTGGGGTTCACGGACCTGCGCGTGTTCCGGCCCGATCCGCGGTTGCTGGCGATCAAGGACAAGACGGGGTTGCGGTGGTCGTATGACCCCGACGGCTGTTGCGATCTGCGGAAAGTCGAGCCGTTGCGGCGAGCTCTAGCCCCGTTCGATGCGTGGATTTCGGGGCGGAAGGGGTTCCAGTCAGGGACGCGTACTGCCTTGCCGCGGTTCGAGGAGGATGAGGGCCGCCTGAAGATCAACCCGCTGGCGGATTGGGACAAGGCCAAGCTTGACGCGTATTTTGCGGAGCATGAATTGCCGCGGCACCCGCTGGAGGCGCAAGGCTATCTCTCGATCGGCTGCGCGCCCTGCACGACCAAGGTCGCCCCCGGCGAAGACCCGCGCGCAGGCCGCTGGCGCAGTTTCGACAAGGTCGAATGCGGCATCCACGCTCCCACCGATTACGATCCGATGATTTGACCGCTGTCCCTCGCCCCTTCGGGGAGAGGGACACCGATTACGATCCGATGATTTGACCGCTGTCCCTCGCCCCTTCGGGGAGAGGGAGGGAGGAGCCGTAGGCGACGGAAGGGAGAGGGGCTGTTGGGATCCAGGTCCCGAGCCACACTCCCCTCTCCCTTCCCACGGCAAGGGCCGCGGGCCTCTTCCCTCTCCCCGAAGGGGCGAGGGAGACGATGGGATCAATACTCGGCGAGATCCGAGAACTTGGTGATCGTCGGATCGAACTTCATCCGCACCTTGCCGGTCGCACCGTGACGCTGCTTCGCGATGATCAGCTCCGCCAGACCATACACCCGCTCCATCTCCGCCGCCCACGACGCATGGTCCTCGAAGATCTTCGAGCTATCCCCTTCCGCCGGCCGCTTGGGCTCCTTCGACGCGACGTAGTAATCCTCGCGGTACACGAACCAGACCATGTCCGCGTCCTGCTCGATCGACCCCGACTCGCGCAAATCCGACAGCATCGGCGTCTTGTCCTCGCGCGACTCCACCGCACGCGACAGCTGCGACAGCGCCAGCACCGGCACGTTGAGGTCCTTCGCCAACGTCTTCAGCCCGCGCGAAATCTCGGAGATTTCCTGAACGCGGTTGCCGTCCTTGCTCTTGCCCGACCCCGACAGCAGCTGGAGGTAATCGACCACCACCAGCCCGATCTCGTTGTTATGCCGACGCTGCAACCGGCGAACACGCGTATGCAGCGCGCCGATCGACAGGCCGCCGGTATCGTCGATGAACAGCGGCAAATTCTCCAGTTCGGCTGCCGCGGCCGCCAACTGCGCGAACTCGGTGCGGCTGATCTTACCCATGCGGAGCGATTCGGACGAAATCTGCGACTGCTCGGCGAGAATACGCGTCGCGAGCTGATCCGCGGACATCTCCAGCGAGAAGAACGCGACCTTCGCGCCGACCGAGTCCTTCGGGGCGATCCCGTCGGCCATGTCGCGCATCCAGCGCCGCGCGGCGTTGAACGCGATGTTGGTCGCGAGCGAGGTCTTGCCCATGCCCGGACGGCCGGCGAGAATCATGAGATCGCTGTGATGCATGCCGCCGATCTTGGCGTTGATCGAATCGATGCCGGTGGTGACGCCCGACAGATTGCCGCCCGAGTTCAGCGCGCGCTCGGCCATCTTGACCGCCGCGGTGGTCGCCTGCGCGAACGACTTCACCGTGTTTTCGGAACCGCCATCCGCCGCGACCTTGAACAGCTCTTCCTCGGCGAGCTCGATCTGTGCGCGCGGGTTGACCTCTTCGGAGGTGTCCATTGCGCGATCGACCAGCGTCCGCCCGACCGACACGAGCGCGCGCAACATCGCGAGGTCGTAGATCTGCTGCGCGAACTGGCGCGCGCCGATCAGGCCGGCGCCGCTGCCCGTCAGCCCTGCGAGATACGCTGGCCCACCAAGCTCGCGCATGCCCTCGTCCGCATCGAACATCGGCCGCAACGTCACCGGCGTCACCAGCATGTCGTTGCCGCGCAGCGTCTTGATCGCCGCGAAGATGCGCCCGTGGACGGGCTCGAAGAAATGCCCAGGCTCCAGCTTGTCGACGAGGTCGTCCGCGAGCCGGTTGTCGATCATCATCGCGCCGAGCATCGCGGCCTCGGCTTCGACGTTGCGGGGAAGCTGCTGCGGTTCGGGGACCGCGGGAACGGGGAATGCGAGAGTTGCCATCCCCTGCACCTACGCGATGGACGGGTCCTCGTCCAAGCTATCGCGCCGGAATGCTGGGGATAAGTGACAGGTCGAACCTGCCCCGCTATCGAACCGGTATGGCCGACCCGCGGATCATCGACGTGCAACTCGACGAGACCAGTCTCGGCTGGCGCTCGCCCGACGTCGAGCAGGAGCGCCGGATCGCGATCTTCGACCTGATCGAGGGCAATCACTTCGCCCCGCAGCGGGCCTATGCCGACGGCTATGCGGGGCCGTACAAGATCAAGCTCCAGTCGGAAGAAGGACGCCTCGGCATCCATATCCACCGCGAGGACGATACGCATCTCGAGACGCTGGTGCTCGCGCTCGGTCGGTTCCGCCGACCGATCCGAGATTATTTCGCGATCTGCGACAGTTACTATCAGGCAATCCGGCAATCCTCCCCCGCCCAGATCGAGACGGTCGACATGGCCCGCCGGGGCGTCCACAACGAGGCCGCCGAGCTGCTCAAGGAGCGTCTCGACGGCAAGATCGAGGTCGATTTCGATACCGCGCGACGGCTGTTCACGCTGATCTGCGTCCTCCACATCCGCAACTAGAAGACCCATGGCTCACGCACTTTTGAAATTCGCGGCCGCGCTCGCCGCGACCGGCTTCGTCGGTATCTGCGGCTGGACCGCCGCGACCGGCTGGCACCCCGACGTCAAACACTACCCGCTGCAGGGCATCGACCTCGCCGAAAACCCCGGCCCGGTCGAATGGGGCACGGTGCGCGCGAGCGGTGCCGACTTCGCCTATATCGTCGCGACGTCGGGCACCGACCGGCGCGATCCGACGTTCGAGGCGAACTGGGCGGCGCTGCCCGACGCCGGCCTGCGACGCGGCGCGGTGCACGTCTATTCCTTGTGTCAGCGTGCGGACGAGCAGGCGAACGCGTTCAACACCTTCGTGCCGCGGACTTCGGACGCGTTGCCGACCGCGGTCGACATCGCGTTCCACGACGACTGCACCGCGCGGCCCGATCGCGCGACGCTGATCGCCGACATCGCGCAGTTCGTGACGATGGTCGAGACGCACACCCGCCAGCCGGTGATGCTGCGGATCAGCAAGGCGATGGATTCGAAGTACACGCTGTCGGATGCCGTGCCGCGGCCGCTATGGGCGGTGGAGAATATCCTCAAGCCCGACTACACCGCGCGGCCATGGCGGATGTGGCGGGCAAGCGATTTCCGCCGCATCGACGGGATCGAGGGACCGGTGAACTGGGACGTGGTGGCATCATGACTGATCAAGCAACGCAACTCGTAGCGGCAGCACGCGACGCCGCGCGCAACGCCCACGCACCCTATTCGCGGTTCGCGGTCGGTGCTGCAGTACTGCTCGACGACGGCACGGTGATCACCGGCGCGAACTTCGAGAATGCGAGCTACGGCCTGTCGCTGTGCGCCGAGACGGTCGCGATCGCCACCGCCAGCGCGGCAGGGCGGCTCCGCGATATCGTCGCGATCGGCGTGATCGGCGGCGCGATGAATGCTGATGGCCGCGCGACCGGCTCCTCCCCCGTCAGCCCGTGCGGCCGCTGCCGCCAGGTCATCAACGAAGCGGCGCAGATGGGCGGCCGCGACCTGCCGGTGCATTGCGGCGCGGCGGAAGGCGATGCAATCCGCACCTATACCGTGTCCGAATTGCTGCCCGACGCGTTCGGGCCGGCGGACCTCGGGGTCAGCTAAGCAACGCCTCCTGGGGGATCGCCGCTTATACTTCGCGTCCGTCGGTGCGCCGCGTGATACGCGACACGGCCAAACAACAGGTCGAGATCCTCTCGACTGACGTCGAGCGTTTCGCCGAGATCGGCAAGCGCGTTGTCCAGATCCTCGGGGTGCGGCGTCGCTTCGTCCGGGATCAGCGGCTTCCCGGATACCGGTATCGCGCGATGCGGATAGCTGTGGCCGGAGAACCGGTGGAACAGAATGCCGCACGCGGTCAATATGATGGCGTTGAGTGCGATCGGCACGACGGCGAACGCGAACCCCGCCTGCAACACGGCGGGGCCGCCGACGACCGCGGTCAGGGCGACCGCACCCGCCGGAGGGTGTAGCGACCGCGTCAATGACATCACGAGGATCGCGCCCGCCACTGCGATCGCCGCGGCGAACTCGGGCACGGGAACCAGTCTTGCCACGACGATGCCGACCAGCGCCGACAGGACATTCCCACCGATGACCGGCCAGGGTTGTGCGAGCGGACTTGCAGGCACGGCGAACACGAGAACTGCGGCGGCCCCCATCGGCGCCGCGATCAGCAGGACACTGCCGTGCGGATGGACGAACGACGCGCTGATCGCACTCGTCAGCGCAATGCCGATCAGCGCTCCGAGGCAGGCCAACAGCCTGTCGCCAAGAGAGCCTCCTGCGAGAATGGGTACGAAAAACGCGCGCATGGTGAAATCCGGTGAGTGACCCCGGCTCCTATGGCGAACGGGGTCCGGTGTCACGGAACCTCGACGCTATGGCGCTAGCTCCTCGCCTCGATCGGCGTCTCGTAGAAGCCGCGAAAGCGCTTGCTCGGCTCGAACACGCGGGTCTGGCCGATCACCGTCTCACCCGCACCCATCACCAGCATCCCCCCCGGCTTGAGCGCGGCGGCGATCTTCGGGAAAACCTGCCCCTTGGTTTTGGTCGACAGGTACAGCAGCACGTTGCGACAGAGAACGATGTCGAACTGCCCCGGCGGCGGCTGGTCGGACACGAGGTTCATCCGACGATAGGTCACCAGCGCGAGCAGTTCCGGCTTGGCGACCCAGTCGGTCCCGGTCGTATCGAACCAGCGGATCATCCGACGAACCGGCAGCCCGCGCTGGATCTCGAACTGCGAGAACCGGCCCGATCGCGCGCGAACGATCGCCGCATCGGACACGTCGGTAGCGACGATCTCCGGCATCGACGCACCGCTCGCCTCGCGACGCTCGGCGAACTGCATCGCAAGCGACAGCGGTTCCTGGCCGGTCGAACAGCCCGCACACCAGATCCGCGCGCGACGGCCATCCTGCTCGACGTCCGTGACCGCCTCCGCGAGCATCTCGAACACCAGCGCGTCGCGAAAGAAGGACGTCTCCTGGTTGACGAGCGCATCGACGATGGAGTCGCCGATCTGCCGATCGCTGCCCTGCAACAACTGCGTGACGAGCTGGTCGAGCGTGTCGAGTTTGCGCGCGCGCAACAAGGGTTTCAGCGCGGTATCCAGCCGCCATGAGCGATACGCGGCGATCTGTTGTCCGGTCCGTGCCTCGAGCAACGCGGTCAGCACGTTGATCGCGGTCTGTGATGCCGTGGAGGAAGTCGGAAGATCACGGTGCGTCATGGTCGACGGCGCGATGCGACGAGGCGGCCGATCGCGTCCGGCGGCAACACCGCGTCCGCCACGCCGGCAGCCGCGACCGCGCCTGGCATGCCCCATACGACCGAGCTCTGCTGATCCTGCGCAACGACGCAGCCGCCGACCTCGTGAACCCGCCGCGCGCCCTCGGCCCCATCGCGGCCCATCCCGCTGAGGATGATCGCCAGCATCCGTGAGCCGTACACATCGGCGAGCGAGCCGAGCATCGGATCGACCGAGGGCATGCAGCCGCTGGCGACCGGTTCGTGCGTGAGCCGGAACGCAGCACCGCCATCGGACAGCTTGACGCATTTCAGATGTGCGTCGCCCGGCGCTATGACGATCCGGCCCGGCCGAATCCGCAACCGATCGACCGCGACCTCGCACGGACGACCGGCAAGCAGCGCGATCTGCGCCGCGAAATACGGCATGAACGACGTCGGCAGATGCTGCGTGATGACGATCGGCAGGCGGAATCCAGCGGGAAGCGCGCGGAACATCTGGCTGAGCGCGTGGATGCCACCGGTCGAGGCGCCGATCGCAACGATGTCATAGTCCGCGCTGCTAGAGATCGGCCGCGTCGGAGCTTCGTTGCTCTCGGGTGTCGGGCGTAGGTCGGACCGGGGAGCAGGACGCACCAACGCCGCAGCCGGCATCGGTGAGGGCCGCTCGCTCAGCTTTTCGAGCTTGGCGACGAGCATCGATCCGAACCGGCCGGACAATGCTCCCGCCGCCGGCTTGATGAGCGTCTCGGCCGCACCCAGCGCGAGCGCCTGGACCGCGATGGCCCCGCCCTCGTCCGCGGTCGACGACACGATCAGCACCTTCGCCCCCCGCCCCGCCGCAACGAGCGACGGCAGTGCGGTCAGTCCGTCGACCCCCGGCATCTGGATATCGAGCAGGATGAAATCGACCGTCGCCCGGCCTAGAAACTCAAGCGCCGCCGCGACGTTGCCGACCGCACCGACCACCGAGAAGCGGTCGCTCGCATCGATCATCCGCGCGATGACGGCGCGGGCGACGACCGAATCGTCGACGATCAACACCTGCGCGGTGTCGAGACCGTCGCGATCCGAGTACCGCGAGACAGGAAGAGGCCGGATCGTCACCGTGGCGCCTCGGTTCAGGCCATGCCGACGATCTGGAGCTTCGATTCGAGCGTATCGCGGTCGAACGGCTTCATCACATATTCGTCCGCGCCCGCTTCGATCGCCGCGCGGATATAGGCCATGCCGTTCTCGGTGGTGCAGAACACGACCTTGGGCCGGCGCGGCACATCGGCTTCACGCAGCGCGCGCAGGAAATCCATCCCGCTCATCACCGGCATGTTCCAGTCGAGCAGGATCACGTCGGGCAGCGACGCCATGCAGGCCGCCAGCGCCTCGCGGCCGTCACAGGCTTCGGTGACGGTGAAGTCGAGCGTCTCCAGGATGTGACGCGCGACTTTGCGGATCACCTTTGAATCATCGACGACAAGACAGGTCTTCATGGCAGGCCTTCCGGGGCAAATCGTGCGACCGTCCTAGATCGCAAAGGGTAAGCAGCGAGTTAAGCGTGGAATTTCAGACTCAAGCGGCCAGCGGCGTCGCAGGAATGACGGCCACCAGATCGAGTATCAGCAACGGGTCTCCGTCACGCTCGATGATGCCGGTGCCCGCCCGGCCCCAGCCGCCTTGCAGCGCGAGTCCGGATGACAATGGTAGCCGCACGAACGGCGCGACGTCTTCGACGGAATCGACCAGTATCGCGTAATGATGCCCGTCGACGACCGTGATGACCGCGCGCCGCACCGTGTCGGGCGTCGGCGAAAGGCCGAGCGCGGTACCCGTGTCGATCACCGTCACCACCCGGCTGCGCAGCGCGGCCAATCCTCGGACGAACGTGCCCGCGCGCGGCACCGCGACGACCTCACCGATGTCGACCACCGAATCGACCTGCGCGGTATCGATCGCGACACCGCGACCGGCAATATGCGCGATCAGGAACAACTCGGTCACAGGCCCCTCCGAGCGGCGATCGCCGCGATCAACGCAGGCCGGTCATAACGATAGACGCTCGCGTCATTGTCGCCCTCGGCATTGCGCGCACGCCGCAACGTCACCACCGGAGCCCGAGTTTCGCGAACCGGTGCGTCTTCCATCGCCAGCGCGACCGCGGCCGTCTCGCCCGCCGCCAGCGCGGTTACACAGCGATAACCGGACGCCTCCAGCGCGGGCTTGAGGAACGTTTCCATCCAGCCCGATCCATCGACCTGCAACAGGCATACCGGCGGCGATGCGATCGTCACTGGCTCGCCTGCGAACAGAGCGTGCGGATCGACCAGTTCGATCTGCTCGCCTGCGATCAGCACGACACCGGCGATAGGTCCAGTCCCGCCCGACGCGGAGCGACGCGCCGGCGCGATCTCGGCGGGCAGCGTCACGATCTCGATCGCATCGGCAATCGCATAGGCCATCTCGCTTTCGCCGTCGGTCAGCCGCAGAACGGCGACTTCGCTCCGGTCGCCGATCTCGCCGACCGCGTGAAGCGGGATGATCGCGTCGCCGACCGACAGCCGCATCGCCCCGGCCGTCCAGCGTATCGCGCTGGTCGGCACCGGCTCGACGCGATCGATCACCGCCAGCGCGATCGCGCGCCGCTGACCGTCGAGATCGTCGAACAGCAATGCCGGCACGCCTGGGACGACCACCTCGTCGGCACCTGCATCGTGCACGACCACCGGCGCGAAGCGCAGCCCCGCCACCGCGGCTATGCCCGATGCGTCGAGCAACAGCATCGGCAGGCCGTTGTCCGGCAGCGTCTTCCCCGCATAGACACCGGTCGCCATCACCGCGGGCGAGGCCGGTTTCACGACCAGTTCCTCGGTATCGATCACGGTGTCGACACCGAGCGCGTACTCGCCCTCGCGGGTCGACACGATCACCAGGGTCGGCGGCGGCTCGGTACCGAGGCGGAACAGATGACCGAGCGAAACCAGCGGCATCCGGCGCCCCCGGACCAGTACCGCCGCGGCGTCGCCGATCGCCTCGATCCGTACGGAGTCGCCGCGGACCGTCACGATCTCCTCGATCGACTGGCGGGCGAGTGCGAAGCGCTGCGTGCCGACGCCGACGATGATCGTCGACAGGATCGACAGCGTCAGCGGCGCGTGGATGACGATGCGAAGCCCGCGCCCCGGATCGTTGGTCAGGACGATCCGGCCGCCGATCTGTTCGATGTTCGCGCGGACCACGTCCATGCCGACGCCGCGACCGGACGTGGCGGTGACGGTATCTCGGCTGGACAGGCCGGGTGCGAAGATCAGGTCGAGCTTGGCGGTCGCGCTCATCGCCGCGAGTTCGGCGAGCGTGTGGAGATTCTGCTCCGCGGCCTTGGCGACGATCCGGGCGACGTCGATGCCCTGCCCGTCGTCGCTGATCTCGATAAGGATCTGGTTGCCGGACTGGCGCGCGGAAACCACCAGACGCCCCGTTTCGGGCTTGTCGGCGACGCGGCGCACCATCGGCGTCTCGATCCCGTGATCGATCGAGTTGCGGATGATATGGACCAGCGGATCGCGCATCAGCTCGATCATCTCGCGGTCGAGTTCGACATCGGCGCCCTCGATCACGAGGTTCACCGCCTTGCACAGCTCCGCGCTGGTATCGCGCACCATCCGCGGCAACGCGGAGAACAGCGCATCGACCTTCTGCATGCGCGTCCGCGTGACGGTGTCGCGCATGTCGGCGACGGTCAGCGACAGGCGTTCCAGCGCGGCCTCGACCTTCGGATCGACATCGCTGTCTCGCAGCCGCCGCGCGAGTTCGTTACGCGCCAGAACCATCTCGGACATGCCGCTCATCATGTGATCGAGCAGATCGACATTGAGGCGTACGCTGCGACTGGTGGCGCGGCCAGCGGGTGCCGAAGCGGCCAGAACGGGTACAGCCGCCGCCTGACGCTGCGCGTCCGGGGCAAGCGCAGCGATCAGCAGGTCCTCGCCCGAATCGTCCAGCGCCGACCCCGCATCGATCGCCTCGACGATCTCCGAAATCCGGTCGACGATGCCGAGCACCGCGTTGACGAGCGCCGTATCGGGCGTCCGCTTGCCGTCGCGGACGGCGGCCAGCACGTCTTCCGCCGCATGGCTGAGGCGGGCAAGTCGTGGCAGATCGAGAAACCCGCAGCTTCCCTTGACGGTATGCACGAAGCGGAAGATCGCATCGAGGCGGGCGCCGTCGGCGGGCTGCGCCTCCCATGCGACGATCTCGCCGGAGATCGCTCCCAGCGTTTCGCGCGTCTCGGCAATGAATTCCTGTAACAGATCGTCCATGCCGGCCCCGCGTTCGAGACGCCGTCATGCATGGTGGAGGTTAAGAGGCCGTTAGCTCTGGTACGAAGGACCGGTGCTTAGATCCTTCCCTGAACGCAGGATCGCGAACCTCGACGCGCTTACCGCGCGCTGAAGACCGCACCGAAGATCATGATGTCATCGGCGGGCTCGGATACGATCACCGCTCCACCAGCTTCCGTGACCAGCGTATTGATCATGTACGCGGCGGCGGCGCGTGGCGTGACGTTGTGAACGCCCTCGCCCTCGACCAGCGTACGCCGGATCTCGGGATCGAGCACGATGCGGGCCCCCTCGATCTTGACGACGATCTCCAGCTGGCCGTCATTGTCCTCGGCGCCGACCTCCATCGTACCGCCGCGTACGAGCGATTCGGTCGCGACGAGCGCGAGGTTGAGCAGCACCTTGACCGCCGACCGCGGCATCGCCGTCGTCTCGACTGCCCAGACGAACGTGATCCGCTTGTTCTCGGCAACCAGCCCCTCGATCGCAGTGCGCGCCTCGTGTGTATCGACCAGCTCGCCGAACCCGCCCGCCGCCCCGAAGGCCAGGCGGAAGAACTTGAGCTTGCTCGCGGACGCGCGTGCGCTGTCGGCGAGCAACTGCATCACCCGCTCGCGCATTGCAGGGTCGGTCTCGTCGGCGAGCAGTTCCAGTCCGTTGTTCAACGCGCCTACCGGTGAGAGCAGGTCGTGACACAGGCGCGAACAGAGCAGGCTCGCGAAATCGACCGGGCTGACCGTCATGAAAATCCCCTAATTCTGGAGGGTCTTGTGACGGGGGTGCAGCCGCTGCGCAAGTGCGACGACTTGGGAGAAGCGGACCAAACCCGCCCCGTGACCCCGGCCCTGTTCCGGGGTCCACGATTCCGCAGACTAACGGCTATCGAGTGGGCGGAACGGTGGATGCCGGAACGAGGCTCTCCTGGGCGTAGCCGAAGGGCCCGGCACGACTGAATTCGACGAGCCTTACGTGCAGTCGATCGCCTCTTCGACGAATGCTCCGACGTCGACCGATCGCCAGGCGCGCGCTCGACCCGCGCCGATAATCAACCAGACCGCCCCGTCCCCCATCGCCTGCGCCGCATCGCGCGGAGACGGAACAGGCAAACCAGATGGATGCGAGTGATAATGCCCGATCACGGCCATCCCGCCCGATCGCGCGTGCCGATGCGCGGCAAACAACGCGGCTGGATCGATCTCGAACGTCCGCGCAGGGTTCGCCGCCACGTTCGCGCACGCAGCCGTCGCTTCGATCCGTCCCGCCGCCCCCAACAGCAGCCCGCAGACCTCCGCATCCGGCGACGCGACCGCCACTGCGACCAACCGCCGCAGCAATTCGCTTGAAATCGTCACGCTCATCGCCACATCGGTAGGACATGGACCGGGGGGTTTCCATCGTCGAAGCATCGATCACGCCGGCCACGGATGGCTGGAGGCTGGATCGTGCGCTCGCCGAAGTGCTTCCCGACATGTCGCGCGAGCGGTTGAAAGCGCTGATTGCCGCGGGCCAGGTGTCGCTCAACGGTCGCGAGTGGCGCGATTCGGCTAAAAAGGCCGCCGCAGGCCAGGTTTTCGCGGTTGTGATCCCTCCGCCGACGCCGCTGCACAACGAAGCGCAGGATATCCCGCTCGTCGTCGCCTATGAGGACGACGACCTGATCGTGATCGACAAGCCCGCCGGCCTCGTCGTCCACCCCGCTGCGGGCAATTTCGACGGTACGCTGGTCAATGCGCTGCTCCATCACTGCGCCGGCAATCTGTCGGGCATCGGCGGCGTCGCGCGGCCCGGCATCGTCCACCGCATCGACAAGGACACGTCGGGGCTGATGATCGCCGCCAAGACGGACCGCGCGCACGAAGGCCTGGCGAAGCAGTTCCACGACCACAGCATCGACCGCCGCTACAAGGCGATCGTCGGCGGCATCCCGCGCCCATCGAGCGGGACGGTCAACGCACCGCTCGCGCGCAGTCCGCAGAACCGAAAGAAGATTGCGATCGTCGAGGGCGGCAAGCGCGCGGTGACGCATTTCTCGACGATCACGGCGCTCCGCGGTGCGGCGTTGATCGAGTGCCGGCTGGAGACGGGCCGTACGCATCAGGTGCGCGTGCACATGGCGTCGATCGGCCACGCCTTGTTGGGGGACCCGGTCTATGGTAGAACAAAGCAAGCTCAGAAGTCGCTGCTCGAAACGCTCGGTTTCCGCCGGCAGGCCTTGCACGCGGCGCATCTGGGGTTCATCCATCCGGTGAAAAGCATCGCTTTGGCGTTCGAAAGCGAAATGCCCGCAGACATGCAGGAACTGTTCACCCAGCTTCACGTATAGATAGTCGGTCCTATGCCGCATTGCGGCAATCGGGGTCAGCAGAAAGGGATTACGACCATGGCAGCCCGCTCCAACGTTCCAGCGACGATTCCTGCGCTCGGCAGCGAGGCGGGTCTCAATCGCTATCTCGCCGAGATCAAGAAATTCCCCCTCCTGAAACCCGAGCAGGAATATATGCTCGCCAAGCGCTTCCAGGAGCATGGCGACACGGAGGCTGCGGCGCAGCTGGTGACGTCGCATCTTCGCCTCGTGGCGAAGATCGCGATGGGCTATCGCGGCTATGGCCTGCCGACGTCGGAGCTGATCTCCGAGGGCAATATCGGCCTCATGCAAGGCGTGAAGAAGTTCGAGCCCGAGCGTGGTTTCCGTCTCGCGACCTATGCGATGTGGTGGATCCGCGCCTCGATCCAGGAATATATTCTGCGGTCGTGGAGCCTCGTGAAGATGGGCACCACCGCGGCGCAGAAGAAGCTGTTCTTCAACCTGCGCCGCATGAAGAGCCGCCTCGATGCGTTCGAGGACGGCGATCTGCGCCCCGAACACGTCACCAAAATTGCGACTGATCTCGGTGTGGCCGAAACCGACGTAGTAAGCATGAACCGTCGTATGGCGATGGGTGGCGATACGTCGCTCAACGTGCCGATGCGCGAAGACGGCGAAGGCCAGTGGCAGGATTGGCTGCAGGACGATGCGCCGTTGCAGGACAAGATCGTCGCCGATGCGCAAGAGGCGGACGTTCGCCACTCGATGCTGGTGTCGGCGATGGACGACCTCAACGAGCGCGAGCAGCATATCCTGACCGAGCGCCGTCTGACCGACGATCCCAAGACGCTCGAGGAATTGTCGCAGGTCTACGGCGTGTCGCGCGAGCGCGTGCGGCAGATTGAGGTGCGTGCGTTTGAGAAGCTGCAAAAGGCGATGATGCGGATCGCCGGCGAGAAGCGACTGCTGGCGGCATAATATGGCGCGCACCGTCGTTATCGGCGGCGGTGCGGCCGGTATTGCTGCGGCAAGGACGCTGCATGATGCGGGCAATGATGTTTTGCTGGTCGAGGCCAGCGACCGCCTGGGTGGCCGAGCCCACAGCCTGCCCCTAGCCTCCCTGATCCCCCGCGAAGGCGGGGGCCCAGACTGGCCCCCCGCCTTCGCGGGGGAACATGTCGACGCTGGTTGCGGCTGGCTACACTCCGCCCAGCGCAATCCCTGGACCGAGATCACCGAAAGGTCGGGCTTTACCGTAGACCGTTCCGACGCGAACTGGCGCACTCAGTGGCACGACCTCGGCTTCTCTCCCGAAGACCAGGCTGCATCCGCCGACGCCTACCAAGACTGGAACGAGCGAGCCCTTGCCGCTCTAGAAGGCGCCGACCGCCCCCTTTCCGACTTCATCGCCCCCGACAACAAATGGCGCCCGAAGATCGACGCGATCTCCGGCTACGCCAACGGCGCAAACCTCACGCAAGTCTCGCTCCACGATTGGGCAGCCTACGAAAAAGCCGCCACCGACGACAATTGGACGGTCAAGGAAGGCTACGGCACGCTCGTCGCCAGCCTAGCCGCCGGCCTAAACGTTCGCCTCTCCACCCCGGTAACGCGCATCGACCACAGCGGCCGCCGCATCAAACTCGACACCCCGGCCGGCACGATCGAAGCGGACCACGTGATCGTCTGCGTCCCCACTACCGTCCTCGCCAAGTCGCAGATCGTCTTCGACCCGCCGCTTCCCGACAAGCATGCCGCCGCCGCGGACCTTCCGCTCGGCCTTGCGGACAAGGTGTTCCTCCACGTCGACCGCCCCGAATGGCCGACCAACGCGCACTTGGTCGGCACCCCCTACAGCGCTTGCACCGCCAGCCACCGCCTGTCTCCGTTCGGCTGGCCGATCGTCGAGAGCTTCTTCGGCGGCGACTGCGCGGAGATGCTGGAGGACGGCGATGCGGCACAGTTCGCGATCGACGAACTCGTCGGACTTCTGGGAAGCGACTGGCGCAAGCGCTTTACGCCACTGGCCGCGACCCGCTGGCGCCACGAACGCTATATCGGTGGCAGCTATAGCCACGCACGCATCGGCCGGGCCGGCCAGCGCGCCGTCCTCGCCGCGTCGGTCGATGGCCGTATTCACTTCGCCGGCGAAGCATGCCACGCGTTCGACTTCTCGACAGCACACGGCGCGTACGAAACCGGGGTGACCGCCGCCCGCGCGGTCATTGGCGAGGCGGCGACGATCGCATAAGGAGCGGCGATGGGCCTTATCCGCATCGCCGTCAAGATCGTCTTCGCCTTCGTCCTGATCACGGTCGCGTGGGTCGGCATCTACCGCTTCGTGCCGGTCCCGTTCACCTGGACGATGATGGGTGACGTCATCAACGGCCACGGCGTGACCAAGGACTGGATGCCGCTGTCGGAGATGGACCCGGACATGGCGCGCGCGGCGATCGCTGGCGAGGATTCGCGGTTCTGTTCGCATCACGGCTTCGATTTCAAGGCGATGGCGGGGGCGGCGGCGCGCAATGCGCAGGGCGGGCGGATCCGCGGTGGGTCGACGATCAGCCAGCAGACCGCGAAGAACGCGTTTCTGTTCCAGGGTGGCGGCTATGTGCGGAAAGCGTTCGAGGCGTATTTCACGGTACTAATCGAAGCGATGTGGCCGAAGCGGCGGATCATGGAGGTGTATCTCAATATCGCCGAGACGGGGATCGGGACGTACGGCGCGAACGCTGGGGCGATCCGGTATTTCAACCACGATGCGTCGCGACTGTCACCAACGGAAGCGGGACGGATTGCGGCTGTCCTGCCGTTGCCCAAGAAGCGGGCTGCGATCGATCCTCATGGCTTCGTGCGGAAGCATGGGAACACGCTGTCACGGCGGGTTTCGGTTGTCCGGAATGATGGGTTGGACAGTTGCCTGCGATCCTAAACCACGTTCGTCACCCCGGACTTGTTCCGGGGTCCACCGGTCCGCAAACTCAGTATCGGTTGTCACGCGGAACGGTGGATGCCGGAACAAGCCCGGCATGACGGAGTGTTTGGTGTGACCGCTCCTCCCACCCCCATGTTCTCCCGCGAAGGCGGGAGTCCAGGCTGTGTCCCCGCCTTCGCGGGGACACAGCCCTTAATAGACGTTACTGCGTCGACTTCTCGACCGCGTCGCCGGCCTTGTCGGCTGCACTACCGACGCTCTTCGCCGCCGAAGTGATCGCCGCGTCCTTGCTGTTCTGTGCGCCTTGACGGCTGAACAGGTAATAGCCGCCGATCAGGACCGCTATCAGCAGGACGATGCCGATCAGCATGCCGCTGCCGCCCCCGCGGCGTTCGATGATCGTGGTGTGGGTGGTCGGGGTTTCGACGATACGCTCTTCGGCCATTTTGACTCTCCCTGATTACTGGAGAGCGCAACGCCGACCGAAGAACGATTGTTCCCGCGCCGAAACGAACCCGATTTGGTTCAGAACGGCAGCTTGAAGCCTGGCGGCAGTTGCAGGCCGCTAGTCATCTTCGACATCTCCGTCCCCGATACCGCATCCGCCTTCGCGCGCGCATCGTTGAACGCTGCGGTGAGGAGGTCCTCGAGCATCTGCTTCTCGCTCACCTGCATCAGCGAATCGTCGATCGCGATGTTGATGATGCGGCCCTTGGCGGACGCCTTCACCTTGACGAGACCGCCGCCGGACGCGCCCTCGACCTCGATCGTATCGAGGCTGGCCTGCGCCTTTTCCAGTTCGCTCTGGACGTTCTGCGCCATGGCGAGGATTTCATCGATATTCTTCATGCGTTGCTCCTTTGGCCGGGCCACGATTCTAGCTGGGCGTCGGGAAACGCTGCCACCGCGGCCCTCATGATGGGGGATCCGAGAATAGCCTGGCGCACCGCGGCGTCGGCGGCGTCCTGCGCCTCGCGCAGCGTCGGCGCGCCGGGGGCGTCGACGATCGACACTTTCCACGCGGTCCGCGTCACGCTCTTCAACAGCGTGTTGAGTTCGGCGAGCGTGTCGGCCGAGACCGGGCGACTACCGCTGAGGACGAATTCGGGCGGCGCATAGCTCACGACGCGGGCGCCGTGACGAAGACGCGCAGCGATCGCGAGGCCGCCTGATTCGTCGAGCAGATCGACCAGCGCTTCGAACGTCGGCGGCAGGATCGGTCCGGTTGCGACGGGTTCGGGCGCCTTCGCAGCGGATCCAGCGTTCCAGGGCGGCGCTTCGCCGGACGGGGGTGTAGGTGGCGGCGGTGCCGTTGGTGTAGCCGCAGGGGGCGTACCGCTGGCGATCTGCCGCGCGAGTTCGCCGGGATCGGGCAGCGTCGAGGCGTAGATCGCGCGCAACAGCGCCATCTCCGCAGCCTCGATCGGCAGCGCGGCCTTGGCGACCTCGTCATGGCCCTTGAGGAACAGCTGCCACAGGCGGTGCAGCGCGGGGTAGCCGAGCGATGCCGCCCATTCCTCGCGTGCCGCACGCTCCTCCATCGGCTGCGCGGCGTCCGCCGGCGTGCCGACCTTGGTCAGCGTGATGCCGTGGACGGTTTCGAGCAGCGAGCGGAGAACCGACAGCGGGTCGACGCCGTAATCATATTGGCGGCGCATCGAGACGAGCGCCCCTGCCCCGTCGCCGGCGAGGATCAGCGTCAGCAGGTCGCGGACCGCGCCGCGATCCGACAAGCCGAGCATCTGGCGTACCGCGTCTGCCGTCACGCCGCCGCCTTCGAGCCCGGCATGCGCAATCGCCTGGTCGAGGATAGACAAACCGTCGCGCGCGGAGCCTTCCGCGGCGCGCGCGATCAGCATCAGCGCTTCAGGGTCCGCTACCACGCCCTCTTGCTCGGAAACCCACGCGAAATGCTTCGAAAGCTGTTCGGCTGAGATGCGGCGAAGGTCGAATCGCTGGCAGCGCGAGAGGACCGTCACCGGGACCTTGTTCACTTCGGTGGTCGCGAACAGGAATTTCACATGGGGCGGCGGCTCCTCCAGCGTCTTTAGCAGCGCGTTGAACGCGTTCTTCGACAGCATGTGAACTTCGTCGATGATGTAGATCTTGAAGCGTGCGGTGACTGCCGAATAGCGTGACGCGTCGATGATCTCGCGGACGTCGTCGACGCCGGTATGGCTGGCGGCGTCCATCTCGATCACGTCGATATGGCGGCCCTCGGCGATCGCGCGGCAGGGTTCGCAGACGCCGCAGGGGTCTATCGTCGGGCCGCCGTCGCCGTCGGGGCCGATGCAGTTGAGTGCCTTGGCGATCAGGCGGGCCGTCGACGTTTTCCCCACGCCGCGGACGCCGGTCATCAGGAACGCGTGGGCGAGCCGGTCGCGCTTGATCGCGTTGCCGAGCGTCTGGACCATCGCGTCCTGCCCGATCAGCTCGGAAAAGGTCTGCGGTCGGTATTTGCGCGCTAGCACGCGGTAGGCGGGGGCGTCCGGCGTTTTCACCGGCTGCGGGGGTTCGCCCAGGTCGAAGGAATCTGACATTGTGGGCGTCATAGCGGGTGCTGCGCGCGCTGTCGAAGGGGAGTGAAGTATAGGAAGTGCAGACGCTGGGAGCGTTCTGCACTTCGCTCGCCTAGAGGGTCGCGGAGAGGTGGCGCGGGGCTGATTGTGGAGGGCGTGCGGGGCATGGGCCGATCTTGGCACAGCGTTGCGACGTAGGACAGCGATTCGGAACGTTTCAGGAACACGCAAGGCCAAAGCTAAGGCTTGCCGGGGTCAACGAGTTCCAGAAGTTTAGAAGGTGCGCTGCGGCTAAGCCGCATCGTCAGACGGTGCTTTGCACCGCTGGCCGCGCTCACGTTTGCTTGCAAACGTTCGCGGTGGGAGCCGGGACGACCCGTAGCTGAGTCGTTGTGGCTGCTTCCTTCCGGATCTGACCAAGTTGGCGACGACCACGTCCGCCCGACTCCCGCGGCGCATATGGCGGGGTCGGGCGGGATGATCAAGCCGCTTTAACGTTAGCGGCTATTCGATCAACGGCTGACGCGGACCGTGCGGCAGACGCGCTGGCGGTGATGGTTGCGATAGACGTTGCGGCAAACCTGCCGCGTGCGCACGGCGTGGCGACGGTAGCCGGGGCGGCGATCGTCGTGGCGAACGACGGTGCGCTCGTGCACGACGGTGCGCTGTGCCGAGGCTTCGGCGGCGATCCCGACGGGGGCAAGGCCGGTCAGTGCGACGAGACCGGCGGCGGCGAGGGTGAACAACTTCATGATAATCTCCTACTGGGTGCGGGCCCTCCCGAGCCCGGCAACCTATGTTACCAAACTAAAGACGGTCGTTACGGTTCCGTATCAGCGGCGGAAGCAGCGACGAACCGGGCCGTAATAGCCACGCTCAATCCGGCAGACGACGCGTGAGCGGCCGTATCCGCGGGGTCCGCGATAGCCGTAGCCGCCGCCGTGGTAGCCGTGATCGCCACGATACCCGCCGCCATAGCCACGGTAGCCACGATCTCCACCGCGCCAGCCACGGTCGCCCCGCCAGCCACGGTCACCATGCCAGCCGCGATTGCCATGCCGTCCGCGGTCGTCGTGCCAGCCGCCGCCGTGGCGGGGGCCGTCCCAGCCGTGGCGCTGCGCATCGGCGGGGACGGACGCAAACAGGGTTCCCGCGGCCAGGGCGCCAGCGGCGAACATTGCGATGATCTTCATGCTCGGTACTCCTCTCAAGACCTCGTACATTGAGGCGATGAGGGGATAGTGTGTCCGCGGCCGTGGACGGTCGCTGAACCGGCCGTTGTCTTCCTGTAAGCTTTGCTGTCGTTTATTCGGGTATGCGCACGGTCACGCCATCGAGCGCTTCGGTCAGGCGAATCTGGCAAGCGAGACGGCTGGTGCGCGTCGCATTGTGCGCGAGATCGAGCATGTCCTCTTCGTCTTCGCTTGCGGGCTGCAGCTTGGGGAAGTCGGCCGCATCGACGATGACGTGACAGGTCGCGCAGGCGAGTTGGCCTTCGCAGGTGCCTTCGAGCGGCTGGTTGTCGGCTTGGGCGACGTCGAGCAGGCGGTCGCCTGCGCTGGCCGTAACGCTGCTGACCGTGCCGTCGCGGGCGATGAAGTGGACGATCATGGCCATTGCGCCTTGGCTGCGGCGACGATCGCATCGATCGCGTCGCGGAGTTCGGTTTCGGTGGTGTAGCGGCCGAAGCCAAGGCGGATGCTGGACCGCGCCTGCGCTTCGGTGAGGCCGATCGCGCGGAGGACGTGGCTGGAGCGGCCGGACCCGCTGGCGCAGGCGGAACCAGCGGAAAAGGCGATGTCGCGCAGGTCGGACATCAGGCGGTTCACGTCGAGGTTTGCGCAGCGGACGTTGAGGTTGCCGTAGTAGCGATGTTCGGTCGAACCGTTGATCGTCCAGCCGGGGCCGAGGCGATCGAGCGCGAGCGACGAGAGGCGGTCAATGTGCGCGGCGTCCTCGTCCTTGCGGCCGGCCATGAGTTGTGCGGCGACGCCGAAGCCTGCGCAGAGTGCGGGTGACAGCGTGCCCGAGCGGCCGGGGGCTTGCTGCCCGCCGCCGTGCATCAGCGGGGCAAGATCGACGCCGTCGCGGATCCAGAGTGCGCCGACGCCCTTGGGGCCGTGGATCTTGTGCGCGGATATCGCGATCAGGTCGACGGTGTCGGGGATCGGAACGCGGCCATAGCCCTGCACCGCGTCGCAGAGCATCAACGCGCCGGCTGCGTGGGCGATCTCGGCAAGCGCGGCGATCGGCTGGATGACGCCGATCTCGTTGCTGACGAGCATCGCCGCGACGAGGCCGGTGCCGGGTTGGATTACGGCGCGGGCTTCGTCGAGGTCGACCACGCCGTCCGGGTTGACCGGGAGGATCGTGACTTGGCGCCCCCTCGCCGCTTCCGCTGCGACCGTGTCCAGGACGGCGGCGTGTTCGGTGGCGAGCGTGACGATCGGGCCGGGCGTACCCTTGATCGCCCAGTTGAGTGCTTCGGTTGCGCCGCTGGTGAACGCGATGCGGCCGCCGGGGGGAAGCAGCGCAGCGACCTGATCGCGGGCGACTTCGACGGCTGCTTTGGCGCGGCGGCCTTCGCGGTGGGGGGAGTGCGGGTTGGCGTGCTGTGACTCGAGCCACGGGAGCATCGCGGCGAGCGCTTCGGGCGCGAGCGGGGTGGTCGCCTGGTAGTCGAGGTACGTCATGCGGCTCGCTTTATGTCCTGGGCGATCTGCGTCCAGGCTTCGGCGAACTTCGCGACGTCTTCGGGTGTGTTGGTCCAGCCGAAGCTGACGCGGATGACTTCGCCGGCGGCTTCGGAGGGATATCCCATTGCGGCGAGCACGTGGCTGGGACGCATGCTGCCGGACGAGCACGCACTGCCAGCCGAGACTGCGAACCCGGCCATGTCGAGGCGGATCAGTTGGGCGGCGGAACTGACGCCGGGCATGCGGTATGAGGCGATCGTGGGGATGCGGGGGGAGTTTTGCGCAACGATTTCGCCGCCGCCCGCCAGAATGGCTTCGTCGAGTTTGGCGCGAAGGTCGGCCATGTCGGCGAACCAGTCGCGAGGCGCTTCGAGCGCGGCGGCGAACCCGAGCGCGCCGGGGAGGTTCTCGGTGCCGCCACGGTAGCCTCGCTCCTGCCCGCCGGTCGGGTCGAGCAGACCGAGATCGCGGACCAGCAGCGCGCCGATGCCGGGAGGGCCGCCGAGCTTGTGCGCGGAGACGATAATCAGGTCAGCATCGGGGAGCGGGAGTTTGCCGGCGGTCTGGGAGCAGTCGGCTATCCAGAGGCCGATGGGGCGATCCTGGAGGACGCCGGTTTCGCTGTTCGCGGACTGAAGCGCGATCGTCTGGGCGTCCTCTCCGTTCGCGGCAACACCTCCTGCATCGACTTCCAGCATTACAGGGTGTTCGGCCGCGCGGAGGACCGCATCATGCTCTACCGCCGCCACCGCGACACCGGAGCGGCCACGCAGCGCCAGCGCCGCGGACTCGCTCGCGCCGCTGGTCAAGATCACGTGATGCGGCCAGTCCAGCGCCCTCGCGATCCGCTTCCGCGCGTCCTCCAGCGCGGCCCGTGCCGCGCGGCCCTCGGCATGCGGCGACGACGGGTTCGCCCAGCGCGCCATGCCCTCCATCACCGCCGCGACAGCCTCGGGGCGCATCGGCGTGGTGGCGGCGTGATCGAGGTAGATACGCGAGTCGTTACGGGCCAGGGTCGGTTCCAATTGCGAAAAGGGGCTCGTTCCCTATATAGCGTCGATAATCCGGCACTCCACCCGAGTGCGTATCCCAGCTCGCGAGTGCCCATGCCAGAAGTCATTTTCCCCGGTCCCGAAGGCCGTCTCGAAGGTCGTTTTGCGCCGGGCCCACGTCCGCGCGCACCCGTTGCGATGATCCTGCACCCGCATCCGTCGGCCGGCGGCACGATGAACAACGCGATCGTGCAGCAGCTGTACAAGACGTTCCAGCGGCGCGGCTTCGCGACGCTGCGGTTCAACTTCCGCGGTGTCGGCAAAAGCCAGGGCGTGTTCGACAATGGCGTCGGCGAACTGAGCGATGCGGCGAGCGCGCTCGACTGGGTACAGAGCTTCCACCCCGAGGCACAGACCACCTGGATCGCGGGGGTCAGCTTCGGTGCGTGGATCGGCATGCAGCTGCTGATGCGCCGTCCGGAGATTCGCGGGTTCATATCGGTCGCGCCGCCGGCGAATTTGTACGACTTCACGTTCCTGGCGCCTTGCCCTTCGAGCGGGATCATCATCCAGGGCGAGGCCGATGAGGTCGCGACGCCGGGCGCTACGCAGAAGCTGGTGGATAAGCTGCGGACGCAGAAGCACATCACGATCCATCACGACACGATCCCGAAGGCGAACCACTTCTTCGAGCATGAGATGCCGGAGTTGATGGGGAGCGTGGACAAGTATCTGGATATGCGGCTCGACCCAAACTCTCCGATCCGGTGATTTCGCTTCTCCCCTCGGTGAGAAGGTGGCGCGGCAGCGTCGGATGAGGGGGAGTTGGGACGCGACAGCTCTCCCCAACTCCCCTCTCCCTTCCCACCGCAAGCGCGGCGGGCCCCTTCCCTCTCCCCGGAGGGGCGAGGGAGTTACAGCGTCCAGATCGCTACGTTGGCTAGCAGGACTGCGGCCATTATCAGCATCAGGACGCCCTTCTTCGTGTCGCGCTTTTTTGCGATCAACGCGATGCCGCCGATCAGGCAGGCGAACATGCCCAGCATTGCTATTGCAGGCGCGGCGGCGGCGATTGATGTCAGTGCGGGGTTCATGCAGCTATTGCCTTCGCGTAGGCGGCGAGGTCGACGTTGCCGCCAGACAGGATGACGAGCAGGCCGCGTTCGAGCTTCACCTTGCCGGACAGAACAGCCGCCAGCCCGACCGCGCCGCCCGGCTCAATCACAAGCCGCAGTTTCTCCGCAGCCCAGCGCTGTGCCGCGGCGATCTCCGGCTCGCTGACGGCGACGCCGGTCGCGTCGCGGCGGGAGAGGACGTCGAAGGTTAGCGGCGATACGCGCAAGGTCTGGAGCGAGTCGCAGGCGGTTGGTGGCGGGTTGGGGCCGACGGGTTCGATCCAGGATGCCTCTAGCGAGCGGCGCATGTCGTCCCAGCCTTCGGGTTCGACGACGGTGATCGCGCTGTCCTTCAATGCCAGCGCGATACCTGCCGAGAGGCCGCCACCGCCGCATGGGATCACGACGCGGCTTGGCACCCCCATGGCGAGCGCCGCCATCTGTGCGGCTGCTTCTATCCCTGCGCTGCCTTGCCCTTCGATGATCCACGGGTCGTCGAAGCTCGGGACCAGCGTCGCGCCGCGCGCCTCGGCCAGCCCTGCGGCGATCGTCTCGCGGCTTTCGGTGGCGCGGTCGTAGGTCACCACCTCTGCGCCCAGTGCCAACGTCGCCTCGCGCTTCAACCGGGGCGCATCCGACGGCATCACGATCGTCGCCGCGATGCCGAGGCGTTTTGCCGCCCAGGCCACACCCTGCGCGTGATTGCCTGAGGAGAACGCGACGACGCCTTTTTGTCGCGTCGCCTCGTCCAATGCGGTGAGCCGATGCCACGCGCCGCGAATCTTGAACGCGCCGATTGGTTGCAACGACTCGGCCTTGAAAGCGACCGGTACGCCCTTGATTTCACTGATGAACAGCGGCGTCGGCGGGAGTATTCGGGCGATCTTCTCCGCGGCGGCCCGCACCCCTGCCCGCGTCGGTTGTCGCAAAATCGTCACACGCCGTCTCCTATCCGCCAAACGCTATTTACATGGGGGGCGCGTAACCCTAGATCGCGCTTCCGCTGCCCCATGGGACTTCCAACCGCAAGGCAGTGTTTTCGTAATTTGTCTCAGGACATTGGAGGTCCCTTGAATTGGTCAAGCATCATATCGCGCTGGGGTTAGCGAAAGCCCATTCGACCGCCGACACCTCCCACATCGGGAGCGGCATCGACATCGCTAAAGGGCGTCCGGTCAATCCGGTCACGCTCGTTCGTCCGCACGCTGCTGCGCGCGCCGCTCGGTTCTTCGTCGAGAAGTTCCCGGGTCGCTCGATGTATGCGGTGAAGGCGAACCCATCTCCCGAACTCCTGCAGATCCTGTGGGACAATGGCATCACGCATTACGACGTGGCGTCGATCGCCGAAGTGCGCCTGGTCGCGCGGACGCTGCCCGAGGCTACGCTGTGCTTCATGCACCCGGTCAAGGCCGAGGAAGCGATCGCCGAGGCGTATTTCACGCACGGCGTCCGCACCTTCAGCCTCGACAGCCTGGAAGAGCTGGACAAGGTCGTTCGCGCCACTCGCGAAGCTTCCGATCTTACGCTTTGTGTGCGTTTGCGCGTGTCTTCTGAGCATTCGAAGCTGTCGCTGGCATCGAAGTTCGGTGCGGCACCGCATGAAGCCAAGGAGCTGCTGTTCGCGGCGCGCCAGGCAGCGGATGCACTCGGCATCTGCTTCCATGTCGGTTCGCAGGCGATGACCCCGGAGGCCTATTCGAACGCTATGGAGCGCGTCCGTGCGGCGATCGTCGACGCGGCGGTCACGGTCGACGTGATCGACGTCGGCGGCGGCTTCCCGTCGTCGTATCCCGGCATGGAGCCCCCACCGCTCGAGCATTTCTTCGAGACGATCCACCGTGCGTTCGAATCGCTGCCCGTCAGCTATTCGTCCGAGCTGTGGTGCGAGCCGGGCCGGGCGCTGTGCGCGGAATATTCGTCGATCATCGTGCGCGTCGAAAAGCGTCGCGGGACCGAGCTGTATATCAACGACGGCGCGTACGGCGCCCTGTTCGATGCGGCGCATATCGGCTGGCGCTTCCCGACCGAGCTGCTCCGCGAGCCGGACAGCCGTGCGAAGGACATGGAGTTCAGCTTCTATGGTCCGACGTGCGACGACATGGACTATATGGTCGGCCCGTTCATGCTGCCCGCGGACACGAAGGCCGGCGATTACATCGAGATCGGCATGCTCGGCGCGTATGGCTCGGCGATGCGGACCGCGTTCAACGGGTTCGGATCGGACGAGACGGTGATCGTCACCGACGAGCCGATGGTCTCGCTGTATGACGAACGGTTCCAGGACCTCGCGTCGAACGTCGTCAAGCTGTAACCAACTTCTAGTACCGCGCCCTTCTTCCTCCCCTCCCGTTTACGGGAGGGGTCGGGGGAGGGCTTGTCCGCGAGCGTGGCGTTCGCGGATATTTCAGTCCCTCCCCTAACCCCTCCCGCAAGCGGAAGGGGGATTTATGGAGCATGTTATGACCGAAGACACCCGCATCGACGCGCAGCGCAAGGCGGAACTCCTTTCGACCACCGTCGAGCATATCGACATCACCAGCTTCGACGCGCGGCCGATCGTCGACGCGATGAAGAAGATGTCGTTCACCAGCCGCGACCTCGGCCGTGCGACCGACATCTACAACCAGATGCTGGCCGACAAGGACTGCACGATCTTCCTCGTGATCGCGGGCTCGACGAGCGCTGGCGGTTGCATGGATCTGTATGCCGAGCTGCTGCGCAACAACATGATCGACGGCATCGTCGCGACCGGCGCGACGATCGTCGACATGGATTTCTTCGAGGGCCTCGGCCACAAGCATTATCAGGCGCTCGAAGTGCCGCACGACGACGTGCTGCGCTCGCTGATGATCGACCGGATCTACGACACCTACATCGACGAGGAAGAGCTCCAGCACGTCGACCACACGATCTTCGAGATCGCCGAGACGCTCGAGCCGCGCGCCTATTCGAGCCGCGAGTTCATCCGCGAGATGGGCAAGTATCTCGTCGAGCACGGCAAGAAGGAGAACAGCCTCGTCAAGCTCGCCTACGAGCATGACGTGCCGATCTTTTGCCCGGCATTCGTCGATTCGTCGGCCGGCTTCGGTCTGGTCAAGCACCAGGTCGACGCGGTGAAGGCGGGCAAGCCGTACATGGTCCTCGACGCGATCGCCGACTTCCGCGAGCTCACCGAGATCAAGATCAAGGCGGGCACCACGGGCCTGCTGATGATCGGTGGCGGCGTGCCGAAGAACTTCATCCAGGACACCGTCGTCTGCGCCGAGATCCTCGGTCACGACGACGTCCAGGTCCACAAGTACGCGGTGCAGATCACCGTCGCCGACGTCCGCGACGGTGCGTGCTCGTCGTCGACGCTGCAGGAAGCGGCTTCGTGGGGCAAGGTCAACACGGGCATCGAGCAGATGGTGTTCGCGGAAGCGGGTTCGGTGATGCCGCTGCTCGCGTCGGATGCGTATCATCGTGGGCTCTGGAAGGACCGTCCGGTCCGCAAGTGGGGCGCGAGCTTCGACTGAGGCGGACCGACTGACGGTTGATTGACGATCGCCCCCAAGGCCGTTCTCCTGCGTAGGCAGGAACACGGCCTTGGGAAGATTGCTTCCGGCAAAAGCAGCGAAATCCACCTCGCGCGTTTGCCAAGCCTTCCCCCGCTTCCCTTCCATCGTGTAGCATCGTGGCATGACCTTCGATCGCCGCTCGCTCCTGTCGCTCCCCCTGGCCGCTGGCATTGCGCCGGCCGCCTTCGCGCAAGCCAGCGCGCTGCCCGGACCTTCGGACATTCCGGTCTGGCCACCCGCCGAGCATTTTCTGCTCTGGCCGGGTATCCCCGCTGGCGCGCCGAACCCGCTCCCTCGACCGAACCCCGAGATCGCGACCCGAGAGAATGGGTATCGCGACATCAAGATGCGCGGCGTCGCGCGGCCTGAGGTCGGTGTGTTCCGCCCGCAGCGTCCCGATGGTCGCGCGGTGCTGGTGATGCCCGGCGGCGGCTATTATCTCACGTCGCTGCGCAACGAGGGAATCGATGTCGCGCGTGTCCTGAACGGCTTCGGGATCACCGTGTTCGTACTGAGCTATCGCCTGCCCTGTGAAGGCTGGGCCGACCGCGCCGACGTGCCGCTGGCCGATGCGCAGCGGGCTATGCGGCTGATCCGCGCCAATGCGCGCGCCTATCGCATCGACGCTCGCAAGCTTGGCGTGCTCGGGTTTTCCGCAGGTGGTCATCTGGCGGGATCGGTGACCGTCCTCCACGATTACCGAGCATACAGCCCGATCGACGCCGCCGATCGCCATTCCGCACGCCCTGCCTTTGCCGGACTGATGTATGCGGTGTCGAACGTCGATCCGGGTCGCAGCCATGGCGGGTCGCGCGCCAACCTGCTGGGTCCCGATCCGTTGCCGGCGGTGCAGGCGCGTTACGCGATCGATCGTCAGCTGCGCCCCGGGACGCCGCCGCTGTTCCTGTTGCATGCAGAGGACGACAAGACCGTACCTGTTGCGAACACGGTGGATATGCTCGCCGCCGCCCGGCGCGTCGATATTCCGACCGAAGCGCACTTCCTGCAACATGGTGGGCATGGTTTTGGCACGCGCTTGTCGCCGCGATCGCCGGGATCGCTATGGCCGCAATTGTTCGATCGCTGGATGGGCGAATCGGTCGCCGGCTGAGGCGCCACGAGGTTGGGCCGGTGCGGCCGGGACCCGCCGCGCAATTCGGACGTTCTCTTTCTATACGGGAGATCGCCGATGACTCAGCCGCACGCCAAACCGCGCACTGTCTTCTATGAGAATGGAGAGGTGGTCATCGACGGGCCAGACGGCGCGATAATCTCGCTGACGCCCGAGGCGGCGTTGCAGACCGCGGGTCGACTCGACGAAGCGGCACTCGATGCACTCATAGCACGCGCTCGAGACGACATCGCCCACTGACGTTTCAATGCGGCTAGCGGGTCAGTTTCATGCCTCCGTCGTCACCCTCGATGACTGCGATACCGGTATAGTTGCGGACGCGGGGATGACCTGCGTCCGGCAAATGCCCCGGCTGGTGGGTTTCGGTCAGGATCAGGACGTCTGCACCTGCGGCCTCGGCAGAGGCGATACCGGCGGCGGCGTCTTCGAACACGAGGCAGTCTGTTGCTGCAACCTTGAGTCGTTCCGCACCAAGCAGGAAGCAATCAGGCGCAGGCTTGCCGTTGGCGACGTCTTCCGCGGCGATCATGGTTGCGGGAATCGGCAACCCGGCGGCCTTCAACCGCACTTCGGCAAGCGCGCGCGGGGCCGAGGTCACTATGGTCCAGCGTTCGGGCGGCAGGCTGGCCAGGAAGGCCGCGGCGCCGGCGATCGGCTTGACGTCGTCGACGTCCTCCATCTCTGCTGCCGTGATCGCGGCGGCCTCCGCTACCGGATCGACACCGGGAAGGCCAAGGCGGCGGATCGTCTCGACCGACTGCACGCCGTGGATCGTCGGCAGGAACGTCCCGACATCGAGGCCATGCGCGATCGCCCAGTTCGTCCAGGTGCGCTCGGCGGAGGCGATCGAGGTGAGGATCGTGCCGTCCATGTCGAACAGGAACGCGGCGTAGCTGCGGGTCGGGAGGGTCATATGAGTGCTCGTGATGGGGTTTGGGCGGTAGGGCAAGGTGGTTCTATCACCTCCTTCGTCATTCCCGCGGAGGCGGGAACCCATATCGGCTGACGGTGGAAATCTATCGAAGCGGCATAGCATATGAGTCCCCGCCTGCGCGGGGATGACAGATATGTGATCTTCGAACGGTAGGAAGCGGTACACAAAGAAAAGGCCCCTCCGGTTTTCCGAAGCGGCCTGTATTCCTGCACTAAGCTAAAGCTTAGATGTCGTCGCCGAGTGCGCCCTTGACGCTGCCCTTGACGTTCTGCGCAGTGCCCTTGGCCTGCTGCGCTTCGCCCTCGGCTACCAGCTTCTCGTTATCGGTCGCCTTGCCGACGGCTTCCTTGACGTTGCCTGCAACCTTGTTGCCTGCTGCTGCGACCTTGTCGGTGAACTCGCCCATCAGAGCCTCCACTTGCTTGTGCGGGCCCGCCAACCGGGCCGCTTGAACTTGCTCTGGTATAACGGCCGTGTTTACCGTGGGTTCCGTGACGTTTGCGTCATGACCTATGTTTCAGATCAGTCCCGCCAGCGGGCTCGACGGATCGGCATAGCGGCGCTGGCCCATCCGTCCGGCGCGGTAGGCGAGCCGCCCCGATTCAACCGCGGCCTTCATCGCGGCGGCCATCATCAGCGGGTCCTTGGCTTCGGCGATCGCGGTGTTCATCAGCACGCCGTCGCAGCCGAGCTCCATCGCCACCGCCGCATCGGACGCAGTGCCGACGCCGGCGTCGACCAGCACGGGCACCCCTGCCCCCTCGACGATCAGCCGGATCGTCACGCGGTTCTGGATGCCGAGGCCCGAGCCGATCGGCGCGCCGAGCGGCATGATCGCGACCGCGCCGGCGTTCTCGAGGCGCTTGGTGGCGATCGGATCGTCGACGCAATAGACCATCGGCTTGAAGCCTTCATTGGCGAGGATCTCGGTCGCGCGCAGCGTCTCGACCATGTCGGGATAGAGTGTCTTCGCCTCGCCGAGCACTTCGAGCTTCACCAGCTCCCAACCGCCCGCCTCGCGCGCCAGCCGAAGCGTGCGAATCGCCGATTCGGCATCGAAGCAGCCCGCGGTGTTGGGCAGGTAGGTGATCTTCTTCGGGTCGATGAAGTCGGTCAGCATCGGCGCATTGCGGTCCGACACGTTGACGCGGCGGACGGCGACGGTGACGATCTCCGCGCCGGACGCTTCGACCGCGGCGGCGTTCTGGGCGAAGTCCTTGTACTTGCCGGTGCCGACGATCAGCCGCGACTTGAAGGTCTGGCCTGCGACGGTCCAGCTGTCCTCATGGTCGCCACCGCCAACGAAATGGACGATCTCGAGGTCGTCGCCGTCCTCGACCATCACGTCCGCCAAGGTCGAGCGCGGCACGACCTCCATGTTCCGCTCGACCGCGATCTTCTCGGGCACGAGGCCGAGTTCGGTCGCGAGTCCCGCGAGGCTCAACCCGGCAGCGACACGCTTGTGTTCGCCGTTGACGGTAATGGAGACGGTACCATCGGAGTGGGGCATGCAAAACTTTCCGTTCGTTTCGAGCCCCTCGACATGGCTCGGGACAGGCTGATCGAGAAACCACCCGTCCGCTGCCGGTCTCATGTCTCGACTTCGCTCGACACGAACGGGTAAGGGTGGGACGACGCATATAGGGGGTCGTTTGCAGCCCCCGCAACCAGGAGCTGCCCTTGCCAGATACCGTCACTGCGACAGTGTTCGTCCTGAACGGCCCCAACCTCAACCTGCTGGGAACGCGCGAGCCGGAAATCTATGGCGACGAGACGCTCGACGATATCGCCGGTATGCTGGAGGATCGCGCTCGCGCGCTCGACCTGGAGATCGACATGCGCCAGTCGAATCACGAGGGGCACCTGGTCGACTGGATCCAGGAGGCGCAGGCGCGCGGTGCCAAGGCCGTGATCCTCAACGCGGGTGCGTTCACGCATACCTCGGTCGCGGTGCACGACGCGATCAAGGGCGTGAAGACGCCGGTGATCGAAGTGCATCTTTCCAACCCCCATACGCGTGAATCGTTCAGGCATGTGAGCCTGGTCGGTCAGGCGGCGAAGGGTACGATCGCAGGTTTCGGCGCGCTTTCGTATCTGCTCGCGCTTGAAGCCGTCGCACGGTTCTGACAGGAGGCCCCGCCATGAACGATACAACTGAAAACACGGGCGCAATGCAGGTCGACGTGACCCTGGTGCGCCAGCTCGCCGAACTGCTCGACACCACGCAGCTGACCGAGATCGAGGTCGAGGACGGTTCGCGCCGGATCCGCGTTGCACGAAAGGCCGCGCAGGCTGCACCGGTCGCGCATTACGCGCCGGCGCCCGCCCCGGCCCCTGTCTCCGCACCGCTGTCGATCCCGCAGGCCGAGGTGGGCGCGTCCGCCCCCGCGATCAGCGCGAGCGCGGTCAAGTCGCCGATGGTCGGCACCGTCTATCTCGCCGCCAACCCCGAGGCGAAGCCGTTCTCGACGGTCGGCCAGAAGGTCAATGCGGGCGACACGTTGCTGATCATCGAGGCGATGAAGGTGATGAACACGATCGTCGCGCCGTCGGCCGGCACCGTGACCGCGATCCTGGTCGAGAACGGCCAGCCGGTCGAGTTCGACCAGCCCCTCGTTGTGGTCGAATAATGCCGCAAATCAAGAAACTGCTCATTGCGAATCGCGGCGAGATCGCCCTGCGGATTCACCGTGCCTGCCACGAGATGGGCATCAAGACGGTGGCCGTGCACTCGACTGCCGACGCCGACGCGATGCACGTCCGGCTGGCGGACGAGGCGATCTGCATCGGACCGCCGTCCGCCGCGGACAGCTATCTGAACATCCCGAACATCATCTCCGCCGCCGAAATCTCGGGCGCGGACGCGATCCATCCGGGCTACGGCTTCCTCAGCGAGAACGCGCAGTTCGCCGAAATCGTCGAGCTGCACAACATCCTGTTCGTCGGGCCAAAGCCCGAGCACATCCGGACGATGGGCGACAAGGTCCAGGCCAAGCGGACCGCGGGCGCTCTCGGGCTGCCGCTCGTCCCCGGTTCGGACGGCGCGATCAGCGACATCGCCGAGGCGAAGCGCATCGCCGAGGACATCGGCTATCCGGTGATCATCAAGGCCGCTAGCGGCGGCGGCGGTCGCGGGATGAAGGTCGTCAACGACGCCGAAGACCTCGAAACGCAGATGCAGCAGGCCGGCAGCGAGGCGAAGGCCGCGTTCGGCGACGCCACCGTCTACATGGAAAAATACCTCGGCAATCCGCGGCATATCGAGTTCCAGATCTTCGGCGATGGTGAGGGTAACGCGATCCACTTGGGCGAGCGCGACTGCTCGTTGCAGCGCCGCCACCAGAAGGTGC
The DNA here is from genome assembly GCF_014841895.1 of Sphingomonas sp. CFBP 13728. NCBI lineage: Bacteria > Pseudomonadati > Pseudomonadota > Alphaproteobacteria > Sphingomonadales > Sphingomonadaceae > Sphingomonas > Sphingomonas sp. CFBP 13728. The sequence continues at coordinate 114,055 of NZ_JACYUS010000003.1, forward strand.
TCGAGGAAGCCCCCTCGCCGATCATCACCGCCGAAGAGCGCGAGCGGATGGGCGGGATCGTCGCCAAGGCGATGGCCGACATGGGCTATCGCGGCGCGGGGACGATCGAGTTCCTGTGGGAAGCGGGCGAGTTCTACTTCATCGAGATGAACACGCGCCTTCAAGTCGAGCATCCGGTGACCGAGATGATCACCGGGCTGGACCTGGTACGCGAGCAGATCCGCGTGGCCGAGGGTCATCCGCTGACGCTGCGGCAGGAAGACGTCCAGTTCCGCGGTCATGCGATCGAGTGCCGCATCAACGCCGAGGATCCGCGCACGTTCGCGCCGTCGCCGGGGCTGGTGAAGGTGTATCATGCGCCAGGCGGGATGCATGTTCGCGTCGATAGCGGGCTGTATGCGGGGTACCGCGTGCCGCCTTACTACGACTCGATGATCGCCAAGCTGATCGTTTACGGGACGACTCGGCAGGGTGCGCTGCGCCGGTTGCGGCGTGCGCTCGAGGAGATGGTGATCGAGGGCGTCACGACAACGATCCCGCTACACCGTGCGCTGCTCGACGATCCTGAGTTCCAGGAAGGCGCGTATACGATCAAGTGGCTGGAAGAGTGGTTGGCAAAGCAGGGGGCGTAACTATTCCGTCTCCCTTTGGGAGAGGGAGGGAGCCGCAAAGCGGCGGAAGGGTGAGGGTGAGGTGTTGCGAATGTTCCGCCCCCGCCCTCACCCCGCGCCGCTGACGCGGCTAGCCCCTCTCCCGGTGGGAGAGGGGTCTGCACCACCAGCTTGGTGTTTCAGACTATGATAACGGAGCATTCGTGAAGGCGACGATCTACCACAACCCGCGTTGCTCGAAGTCCCGCGAGGCGCTCACGCTGCTGCAAGACGCAGGGGCGGACGTCACGATCATCGAATACCTCAAGACCCCGCCCTCCCGCGCGGAACTCGCCCGCCTCTATGACCGGGCGGGCATGACGCCGCGCCAGGGGCTCCGCATGGCCGAGGACGGCGCAAAGGCCGTGAAGCACGGCGACGCCGAGGCGATCCTCGATGCGATGATGATCGATCCGCTGCTGATCGAGCGCCCACTGGTCGAGACCGACAAGGGCGTCCGGCTCGGCCGCCCGATCGCGCGGCTGCACGAAATCCTGTGATCGGCTCCGCTGCCCTTGGATTGCGCACGCACCGTTCAGGTGCCGCAATTTCGGGCAGTGAAATCAACGATATTCCGCGGTTGCCCGAGGGCGCCCCGGCTGGCACGCTTGGTGCAAGGCGCCCTTCAGGGCGTACAGCTCGTCCGAAAGGGCGAGGGTTTCAACAATCGGGGGCGTACCTGTGAAAAAGATCGAAGCCATCATCAAGCCGTTCAAGCTGGATGAGGTGAAGGAAGCGCTGCACGAGATCGGCGTGAGCGGCATCACCGTGACCGAGGCCAAGGGCTTCGGCCGGCAGAAGGGCCACACCGAACTGTACCGCGGCGCGGAATATGTCGTCGACTTCCTGCCCAAGGTGAAGCTCGAGGTCGTCGTCGAGGACGGGCTCGCGCAACGCGTCGTCGAGGCGATCGCTGCGGCCGCGCAGACCGGCCGGATCGGCGACGGCAAGATCTTCGTCATCCCGGTCGAGAGCGCGCTCCGCATCCGCACGGGCGAACGCGACGACGACGCAATCTAGTTCCTAGCCATGCATATTGCGTTGACGACGAGTGACGACATCGTCATTTGACGCGACGCAACATTGTGTGGAAATTCCGTTCCATACCGCAATTAGATTCCCCGCATGATGCGGCGGAAATCTCAAAACGAAGGGCAAGCATCATGGCGAATTCGGCCTCCGACGTTCTCAATATGATCAAGGACCAGGAGATCGAGTGGGTCGATCTGCGGTTCACCGATCCCAAGGGCAAGTGGCAGCATCTGACGATGGTCGCGAGCCTGATCGGCGAAGACGAGCTGACCGACGGCCTGATGTTCGACGGCTCGTCGATCGAGGGCTGGAAGGCGATCAACGAGAGCGACATGACGCTCAAGCCCGATCTCGACGCGGTCTATGTCGATCCGTTCTCGGCGACGCCTATGATGATCCTGATCTGCGACATCAGCGATCCGTCGACCGGCGAGCTGTACGCCCGCGATCCGCGCTCGACCGCCAAGCGCGCCGAGGCGTATCTGCTGACCACCGGCGTCGGCGACACCGTGTATGTCGGCCCCGAAGCCGAATTCTTCATGTTCGACGACGTCCGCTTCGAGAACAGCTATTCGACCAGCTATTACAAGATCGACGACATCGAGCTGCCGGGCAATTCGGGGCGCGAATATGAGGGCGGCAACCTCGGCCACCGTCCGCGCGCCAAGGGCGGTTACTTCCCGGTCGCGCCGGTCGACAGCGCCGTCGACATCCGCGGCGAGATGGTCTCGACGATGATCGAGATGGGCCTGCCCTGCGACAAGCATCACCACGAGGTCGCGGCTGCACAGCATGAGCTGGGCCTGACCTTCGGCACGCTGACGCAGACCGCGGATCGCATGCAGATCTACAAGTATGTCGTCCACCAGGTCGCACATGCGTACGGCAAGACGGCGACGTTCATGCCGAAGCCGATCAAGGAGGACAATGGTTCGGGGATGCACACGCACTTCTCGATCTGGGAAGGCAAGACGCCGCTGTTCGCCGGCAACGGCTATGCGGGTCTCAGCGACATGTGCCTGTATTTCATCGGCGGCATCATCAAGCACGCCAAGGCGGTCAACGCGTTCACCAACCCGTCAACCAACAGCTACAAGCGCCTCGTCCCCGGTTACGAAGCACCGGTGCTGCTCGCCTATTCGGCGCGCAACCGCTCGGCATCGTGCCGCATTCCGTACGGCACCGGCCCCAAGGCGAAGCGCGTCGAAGTGCGCTTCCCGGACGCGCTGGCCAACCCGTATCTCGCCTATGCGGCGCTGATGATGGCCGGCATGGACGGCATCCTCAACAAGATCCATCCGGGCGAAGCGATGGACAAGAACCTGTACGACCTGCCGCCGGCAGAGCTTGCGCAGGTCCCGACCGTCGCGGGTTCGCTCCGCGAGGCGCTCGAATGCCTGCTCGCGGATCACGACTTCCTGCTGAAGGGCGACGTGTTCTCGAAGGATCAGATCGAGAGCTATGTCGAGATCAAGTACGCAGAGGTTGCGCGTTGGGAGATGACGCCGAGCCCGGTCGAGTATGACATGTACTACAGCGGATAAAGCGCGACCACGCTCGCGCCGATCCGCGCAGCGGATATCCGCTGTCGGCCGGCGTCGTGTAGCGACGACCGACGGCGTGGCTTTGCCACGGCGCTGAATGGGAAGAGGGCGCCCGGAGCAATCCGGGCGCCCTTTTTTAGATCCTCCCCTGCAAGGGGAGGTGGCTGGCGCAGCCAGACGGAGGGGTATCGCCGCTCTTGGATAGGGCGGATACCCCTCCGTCCGCCAAGAGGCTGCCACCTCCCCTTGCAGGGGAGGATCACGTTGCATGCAGCCCCTCCCGTCATTCCCGCGGAGGCGGGAACCCATACTGGCTGACGGCGCGATCGAAGTGCGAGTGGTCGAGTTTATGGATCCCCGCCTGCGCGGGAATGACGATGGGGTCGAGGATGACGGACGGCATGGCCCGATGTCCGCGCCAAGCTTGTTTCCTCGCGAAGCCGGGGACCCAGACTGGGCTCCCGCCTTCGCGGGAGAACAAGAGGGGGTAGCCTCGGTTAACTTCGCGCGTTGGGTCCGATTGATCGACCGCTAGAGTCACCCATATCCCAATCGCAACGCACCGCCCCCAAAACCCAAGGAACACCCGTGACCGAAGACAACGGCAACAGCGCCGGACGCGCAATCCCCAGCGGCCGCCTCGCCCGTCTCGGCGTCTTCGGCAAACTCGCGGGCGGCGTCGCCGGCGGAGTCGTCGCTGAAGGCGCCCGCCGTCTCGCAAACGGCGAACGCCCCAAGATCGGTGACCTCCTCCTGACACCCGCCAACGCCACGCGCGTCGCCGACCAACTCTCTCACCTCCGCGGCGCCGCGATGAAGCTGGGGCAGATGATCTCGATGGACGCGGGCGACATGCTCCCGCCCGAGCTCGCGACCATCCTCGCCCGCCTGCGCAACAACGCGAACCACATGCCGCCGCAGCAGCTCGATCGCGTACTCGCCGCCGAGTGGGGCAAGGACTGGCGCCGCAGATTCGCACATTTCCAGGCGCACCCGGTCGCCGCTGCTTCGATCGGCCAGGTCCACCGCGCGCGCCGGCCCGACGGCACCGAACTGGCGATCAAGGTCCAGTATCCCGGCGTGAAGGAGAGCATCGACGCGGACGTCGACAACGTCGCGACGCTGCTGCGCGTGTCGGGCATGCTCCCGAAGTCTCTCGACATCGCGCCGTTGCTCGACGAGGCGAAGAAGCAGCTGCACGAGGAAGCCGATTATCTCCGTGAAGCGCAGATGCTCGCGCGCTACGGCGAGTTGCTCGCCGACCAGTCGCAGTTCGTCGTACCGAAGCTCTATTCCGAGCTCACCACGCCACGCGTCCTCGCGATGAGCTTCGTCTCCGGCGTGCCCGTCGAGACGCTGGAGACCGCGCCGCAGAACGTCCGCGACCGCGTGATGCACGACCTGATCTCGCTCGTGCTGCGCGAGCTGTTCGACTGGCGGCTGATGCAGACCGATCCGAACTTTGCCAACTACCGCTGGCAGCCCGAGACGGAAAAGCTGGTCCTGCTCGATTTCGGCGCCGCCCGCCCCCTCCCCGCCGAGACCGGCGAAGGCTATCGCCGCCTGCTCACCGCAGCGCTAGCCGGCGACCGTGACGCGGTGCGCGAAGCCGCTATCGCCGCTGGTTTCCTTGGCGAGGCAGCCGTGCATGAGCACCGCGCACTGGTCGACCGCATGATCGACGTCATCCTCGTCGAACTCGCCAAGCCCGGCCCGTTCGACTTCGGCGACCGCGCGTTCGTTGGCGTGCTGCGCGAACAGGGTACCGAGATCGCCCGCGACCGCGACACCTGGCATCTGCCCCCGATCGACACGCTGTTCGTCCAGCGCAAGATCAGCGGCACCGCCCTGCTCGCCGCGCGCCTGAAGGCGCGGGTCGATATCCGCACTATGGTCGCCGCCTATTGTGGCGGCGCGCCATCGTGAGGATCAGCGTAACTTCAGCGCGCGCTTCACGCCGGCCCAGCTGACGTATTTGAAGTTCTGCGTGGCGGGGGCGTTGTCGCCGTCCTGTGCGACGAACAGGCCTTGGGGATAGGCGGGGCCGAAGTTGCCGAGCGCCAGTTCGATCCCGTCAGTATCGCTCGTCCCGTCGATCGCGCCCCCGCCGATACGGAAGCGCCCGGCATAGGTGACGGCCGGCAGGCGGTAGAGCGTGTAGGCGTTGTCGCCCTGGCTCGACACGACGAGATAGCCGCCGTTCCTGCCCGACGGGGCGAGTGCGATGCCTTCCGCGTCGGCGACCAGCGTCTTGCCGTCGACCTTGGCGATCGGGGTTGCCGTGACCGGCGCGGTTGGGTCTGCGTCGAACCGCCAGAGGCCGACATCTTCCTCGGCGACGTAGAGCTGCCCGGTGCGGTCGTCGACGACGCAACCTTCCGACTGGGTGCCGAGCTTCATCGAGCGGACCGTCGTGACCTTGGGCGATGCGCCGGACAGGTCGATCGCGACCTGGTCGATGCGGCCGTCCTTCAGCACGACGAAGCCGAACAGCGCGTGATCGCGCGCGCGGGTCCAGAAGCACATGCCGTAAGCCTCGCCCGGACCGACCGGGAAGCGGCCGAGGGGCACGAGCTTTGCCGCCGCCGTGTCGAGCGTGAACAGCGAGACATGTGCGGTAGCGATGTCGGCCCGGTCGCTGGCAGCGGCGATCACGCGCGTCCCGAGATCGCGGAGGTCGACGTTGTTGAGCCGCGCGGCCGGGGTGAAGCTGAGGCGCTTGCCGGTCAGGCTGTAGACGTGGATGCCCGCTTTCTTGTCGGTGCCGATGACGAGGCTTCTCGCCGGATCGCCCGCATTGCGCCAGATCGCGGGATCGTCCGCGGCATCGGCGGCGGTGTCGACCGGGTCGGTCTCGGCGGTTGCCGCGACTGTCGGCGCCTCGACCGCCACCGGGACCGACGTCGTTGCACATCCCGCGAGCAGCAACGCAGCAAAGGGAAGCATACGCATCAGAACGTCACCCGCACGCCGCCGGTGTAGCGCCGGCCGAACGTCTCATGCTCGATAGTGTAGGCCGACGATCCGACATAGCGGCGGCCTGGACCGTTCAGCAGGTTGGCGAAATCGCCGTAGATCTCGACGTTGCCGTTGATCGCATAGCGCACGGACGCGTCGAGTTCGTTGTCCTTTGCCCAGTAGAAATCGCCGCCGTCGACGCCGCGGACCGTGCCGCCGACATCGGCCACTGCACCTATCGCATCGAGCCATGCGGAGCGGTTCTGGTACGAAACTCGGGCCGAGAAGCCGTATTTCTCGTAATAGGCGATCAGATTGTAGATTGCGTCCGATGCACCCGGCAGGCGAACTTTCCGCGACGGGATCGCGCCGGTTGCTGGCGTATCGGCGCGGCTCTTGTTGATCGTCGCGTTGAGCTGGACGCCGAAGCCGCCCATCCAGTCGGGCAGGCCGAGATCGGCGGTGAAGGGGTCGAGCTGCTGCTGGATCGCACCCTCGATCCCCATGATGTAGCCTTTGCCGCCGTTGATGATGGTCGAGTAGACATAGCCCGACCGATCGACACCGGCGGCGTTCAGGTTGGTCTGGCCGTAGGTCCGGGCCGAGTCGAACAGGACATCGGTGACGTCCTTGTAATAGGCGCCGATCGACAGGAAACCGCGCGGCATCGTGTAATACTCGACGTAGAGATCGACGCCCTTGGCCTTTTCGGGCTTCGCGTCGGGGTTGCCGCCGGAGATGGTCGCGTTCGCGTCGTTGATGCTGAGATTGGGGCGCAACTGGTCGTAGTCAGGACGCGCGGCGCCGGTGTTGAACGACAGCCGCGCCTTCATCCGGTCGTTGACGTCCCAGTTCACGTGCAGGCTTGGATAGACGAGAGTCTGGCTCGATTTCACGTCGATCAGGCCGAGCGACGAGAACGCACGGGCGTCGTTGCGGATGTGCTCGACGCGCGCGCCACCGATGACGCTGCCCCAGTTGGTGGTCGTCGTCGCCATCGCGTAGGCGGAATAGACCTTCTCGCCGACGTCGTAGAAATTGGCGTCGGTGGACACGAACGGATTGACCGCCTTGGCTTGCTCGACCAGCGCCAGGATCTTGTCACGATCGAAATACTGGAACGTGTAGCCGAGCGGGATCTCGCCCTGGAACCCGCCCGGCTTGGCGATGGCGGCGTACCCGGTCGGAATGCCTGCCGCGGCGAACTGGGCGGGGGTGCTCAGGTCGATCAGATACTCGTTCGCGGTCTTGGTGCGATCGTCGTAGCGGAGACCGGCCGCGAACACCGTCTGCGCGCCGAACACCGAGGCCTCGCGGCTGATGTCGAGCTTGGCGGTATACGCCTCGGTCACATCTTTTGCCTTCAGCGAACGTAGCCGCGTCAGCGTACGCGGGAAGTCCTCGATCGCCGTCACCTGCGCGCCGCGCGAGAAGGTGCCGTCGGCGTTGCGGATCGTCCGGAACAGCTGGACCTTGGCGAGTTGCGGATCGGTCAGGTCATAGCCGACGGTCAGGCGGTTGGCGGCGTTCGCGCCGTTGGTGCCGAACGACGGGCTGTCATAGTTCAGCTGCGCAGGCTGCGAGCGATCGTCGATCGACCGCGTGTAGTTGCCGCGCCATGCGACCTTCCACTCGCCGAGTTCATGATCGCCACCGATCGTGTTGGTGAACACCGACTGCTTGTATTTGCGGACGGTGAAATTCGAGTTGAGATCGATTCCGTAGACCGTGCCGAGCAGCGGCGTGTTGCCGGTGCAGACATCCGCGTAACCCGTTGTCCCCGACGCGGGCCGCGTGTTGACGGTGCAGGCGGCGGTGCCGTTGGGCGTGCGCGACTGCTGGTCGTCGAGATCGAAAATGTAGTTGTTGCGCTGTTCGTCGTCCTCGAACGCGGAATAGATCGTCTCCGCGAACAGCTTGTGGCCGGGTGCCGGGCGCCAGTCGAGCCGGGTCGACAGCGAGTAGTTCTTCCGCGTCAGGCGATACAGCTTGTTCTCGGTCTCGCGCGCCCATTTGCGGTTTTCGAAGCCGGGCCGGAGATCGCGATCGACCGTCTCGAAATCGGTCTCGAAATTGTCGGTGACCATGCCGCGACGATACAGGCTGGCGGACGAGACGATGCCGAACTCGCCGATGCCGGTGTCGATCCGGTCGGAGATGACGAGCGAGCCCTCATATTCGGTCTTCTTGCCGAGTTCGACATGACCGACGCCGCCCTTGGCCTGCACCTTCATGCCCGGATAATCGAACGCCGAGCGCGTGATGATGTCGACGTTGCCCGCGATCGTCTCGCCGGTCATGTCGGGGGTGACGGCCTTGCGCACGATGATCTGCGACGCGATCGCCGAGGGGATCGAATCGAAGCGGGCGTCGCGGCCTTCGGGGCTGACGACGTTGATGCCGTCGATCGAGAGCGTGGTCCAGTTGATCGGCGCGCCGCGCAGCGTGATGTAGCGCGCCTGGCCCTGGTCGCGCTGGACACCGACGCCCGGCAGGCGGCTGACCGCCTGTGCGACGTTCTGATCGGGCAGGCGTCCGATCGAATCGGAGGCGATGACCGAGACGAGCGAGGGGCTGGTGCGCTGGATCTGGAGCGCCGCAGCTTCGGATTCCGCGATCGGCCGCGAGCCGGATACGACGATCTCGTCGCCCTCGCCTGCTTTCGCACCGACTTCGATGGTCATCGCGACGTCGAGCGTCACGGCAGTATCGGCGACCGTCACCGTCCGGCGTGCGTCGGGGAAGCCGACATAACGGATCACGAGTTCGTGCGTGCCGGCGGGGACACCAAGCAGCGAGAACCGTCCGGTGCGATCAACCACGGTCGACAGGTCGAGCGCCGGGATCGAGACCGACGCGCCGTCGAGATATTCGCCGCTGCCGGCCTGCGACACGGTACCGACGACCGAGCCCGCCGCACGCGGCGCTCCGACCGGAGTCGCGGCGTCGGGACGCGCATGCGCGCTGGCGATGGTCAACGGAGTCAGCGCACAGCCGGTGAGCAGTACGTGCGCGAGGACGCGACCGCGGACGCGGGTCGACAGGTTCGATTTCATGGTATTCCCCCGGGTGGTCCCGGCTTCTTCAGCCGGCTTGGGAGGCGCGGTAGCGGCCTCGCATGGCAACGCCGTTACGTCTGCATGACAAAGACATGACAGACGGTTCATCCGCAACCTGCTCACGCTCGCGCGAGGGCAGTGTCACATTAAACGAGCATTAAAATCGTCGGACACGGAATTCTTATATTCGTAACGGACGTGCCACGACCGCCGCCTATCGCGCCCCTCAAGGCAAACACTGCCGAAAAAGGGAAACTCTCGATGTTGAATTCAGCAAGCCTGCGCTTGCGGCTGCTGGCCGGCGCCGCCCTGACGGTCGCGATCGCGTCGCCAGTGTTCGCAGCCCCCGCGCCGACCGCCGCCAAGGATATGGCGTCCGCTGCCGCTGCTGCAGACCCCGCGATCGATCCGGCGCCCGCGGCTGCCGAACCCGCCGCTGCCGAGCCCGCCGACCAGACCGGTCTTGGCGAAATCGTCGTCACGGCGACCAAGCGCGAGACCAATCTGCAGAAGACGCCGATCGCGATCAGCGTACTGACCGCCGCCGCGCTGACCGACCGCCACGTGCAGAGCCTGTACGACCTCGCCGACGGTACGGTGCCCAGCTTGCGCATCGCCACCTTCGAAGCACGCCAGTCCGCCCTCACCATCGGCATCCGCGGCATTGTGCCGCTCGACGCCAACCAGCCCGCGCGCGAGCAGGGCGTCGGCATCTATATCGACGGCGTCTATCTCGGCCGCCAGCACGGCCTGAACGCCGCGCTGTTCGACATCGAGCGTGTCGAAGTCCTGAAGGGACCGCAGGGAACGCTGTTCGGCCGCAACACCGAAGGCGGCGCGCTCAGCCTCGTCAGCCGCGCCCCCAGCGGCAAGCTCGAAGGCCGCGCCGAAGGCGGCATCGCCAACTATGGCGGCTATAACGGCGACTTCCACCTCGACCTGCCCAAGTTCGCCGGTTTCAGCGTCAAGCTGGACGGTGTGCTGCAGCATCAGGACGCGACGACGAAGAACCCGTTCGAGGGTGCGGCCGGCTTCAACTATTTCGATCGCAAGGGCGGCCGCGCCGCGGTGCGTTGGCAGCCGACCAGCACCATCACCAACGATTTCGCGTACGATGTCGCCAAGGACAAGAACACCCCGTTCTACAGCCAGCTGCTGAACTACAATCCCAATGGCTGCGCGAACGGCGCGGTCACTGCGTCCACCACGTGCGTGTTGCCGAGCGTCAACTACACCTCGCTCACCGGCGGTCCGGTCAAGGCGCTGCTTCCGGGCGTGGTCGTCAACGGCGACAGCCGCATGAAGACCGCCGATATCGGCGTGCCGCAGCAGGTCAGCGTCGACAAGACGCACGGTTTCACCAATTCGCTGAAGTGGAACCTCGGCTCCGAGCTCGAACTGCGTTCGATCACCGCATGGCGCGGCGTCGACGTCGAGCAGTATGACAATAGCGGCGGTGCGCATCGCCCGCCGCTGGTCAACCTGACCGCCAACTGCACCGCGGCCGCGCCGTGCGCCTTCAGCCGCTACAGCCTCGCCGACCTGCGCCAGCACCAGTTCAGCCAGGAATTCCAGGCAGTCGGCACAATCGACTCCGTCGACTACGTCGCGGGCCTCTATTACTTCAACGAGCATGTCAGCGACGATGCCGCGACGCCGAGTTCGCTCGGTGCGGTGGCGACGACGACCAACGGTGTCGTGACCGGCGCGAACATCGTGTCGATCCCGTTCTGCACCGGCAACACGCCCGCCTTCGTCGGCACCGCGGTCAACGGCTGCTCGATCGATCGCGCCTCGGAAGTCTGGTCGAAGAGCTATGCGGCGTACGCCCAGGCGACGTGGAACGCGACCGACGTGCTGCACCTCACCGTCGGCGGTCGCTATACCAAGGACAAGAAGCGCGGCGTCCTGCACTATTTCAACAATCTGAACTACGACACCGCCACCCCGGCACAGCTTGCGGCCAATGGCTACACCCCGCTGGACAAGACCTGGAACCGGTTCAATCCGATGGTCACGCTGGCCTATGACCTGAACGACGACACGCATGTCTATGCGAAATACTCGACCGGCTATCGCGCCGGTGGCGCCAGCTCGCGTACGCCGAACTATCTCGCGTTCGAGCCCGAGGATCTGAAGTCGTACGAAGTCGGCCTGAAGGCGGACTTCTGGCAGCATCGGGCGCGCCTGAACCTTGCCGGCTACATCATGGACCGGAAGAACAGCCAGGAAGACGTCAGCTTCATCACGTTCGCGAACAGCGCCAACGTGAACGTCCTGCGCGTCGTCAATGCACCGGGTATCACCAAGATCCGCGGCATCGAGGCGGACCTGACGGTAGCACCGGTGGAAGGCCTGACGCTCAACGCGTCCTATGCCTATACCTACACCAAGATACCGCCGGTTCCGGTCAGCTTCACGGTGGGCGCCAACACGTCGACGGTGCTGCAGCAGTTCTACATCCCGTTCACGCCGCGCAACGCGGCCAGCGGTTCTGCCGACTATGCGATCCCGGTCGGCGGCGGCGACACCAAGGTGAAGTTCCACCTCGACGGCAACTATTCGCAGGCGACGCAGGCGTTCGACCAGTTCGCCACCAAGGCCGACGCGTCGTTCCTGGTCAACGGCCGGATCGCGCTGGCGAACGTACAGGTCGGGTCGGCCTCCGACGTGACCTTCTCGGTGTGGGCCCGCAACGTGCTCGACAAGCAGTATGTCTTCCGTCGCGATCCCTCGAACAGCCTGCCGGGCGCGCCCACCAGCAGCCTGACGGCGGGTCCGATCGGCAACGTGCTGGGCGATTACGGCAACTTCAACGCGCCGCGCACCTACGGGATGGACGTGTCGGTCAAGTTCTGATCGATCCGATCGCCGGCGACGACGAACCCGAGCAGGCGACACGCCTGTTCGGGTTTCTTCGTTTCAGCGCACGGGCAAGGTGATGACGACGCGCAGCCCGGGTGCTGCATCTTCCAGTGCGATCGTGCCGCGGTGAAGCCGGGCCATCGCCTCGATCAGCGCCAGACCCAGGCCATGCCCGCTGTCGTGACGACTTGCATCAAGTCGGCCGAACCGCCGCAACGCCAGCTTGCACTGGTCCGCGGGGATGCCGGGACCGGTATCGGTGACGACCAGCGTCGCCACAGCGACGGTCGCGCCGACCTGTATCGCGATCTGCGTACCGACCGGCGTATGACGGATACCGTTCTCGATCAGGTTCACGAGCATCTGGCCGAGCAGATGCCGATCGCCCACGATCTCGGCCGGGGCGGCGGCGTCGAAAACCAGCGTCCGGCCACTATCGGCGACCACCGGCTGCATCATCGTCACGATCTCGTCGGCCAGCGCCGCCAGATCGAGCGACGCGAACGCCGCGCGACGGTCGCCCCCCTCTATTTCGGCGATCCGCAGCATCGCCGCGAACATCTCGAGCAGTTCGTCGCTCATCGCAATCGCTGCGTCGAGATCGTCGCGTTGCGCCTCGCTCTCCGCCCGTCGCCGGGACAAGGCAAGCTGGCTTCGCAGACGTGCCAGCGGCGTGCGAAGATCATGCGCTATATCGTTGGATACGTTGCTGATGCTCGCCATCAGATCGGATATTCGATCGAGCATGCGGTTGAACGCGATCGCCTGTTGCGCGAACTCGCCGCCCGATCGGTCGACCGGCACGCGGCGCGTCATGTCGCCGTCGATGATTGCATCGACGGTCCGCCGCGTCTCGCCGATCCGCCGGCTGATGGTGACGACGAAGACCGACAGGCCGCAGACGACGATCAGCAGGATCGACCCGAAACCGATCAGGTAGATGCCGATCCGCGCGGGACCGTAATCGTCGAACGGTTCGGTCTCGGCGACCGTCGTCAGCGTCATGCCGCCACCGACGTCGCGAACCAGCGCGCGCCCGGCGGAAAGGCCGATGATCCGATCGCGGCCGTGCAAGGTGGAAAAACCGAGCGGCAGGCGACGCGGCATCCTGATATTGCCGCCAAGGGCGTGGCCTTCGGCATCGAGCAGCAGGAAGCCGATGTCGCCGGTATCGCGCTGGCGGGTCGCTGCATTTATTCGGCGAACGAGTTCCTCGGGGCTCCGATCGCCGAACGCTCCGGCGATTTCGTCAAAGACGGCCTGGATGCGGCGGTCGACCAGACGCTCGATCGTCCTGAGCGTCACCGAATAGATCGCGAAACCAGTGCCGAGCGTCACCACCAGGAACGCCAGCAGAAATGCCAGCGTCAGCGTGCGCAGCGACCGTAAGCGCATCAGCCGCGCAACATGTAGCCGACGCCGCGCACCGTCAGGATCGGGTCCTCGCTGCCATCGGCGGTCAGCTTCACGCGCAGGTGGCGGACATAGACGTCGACGATGTTGGTGGTCGGCGCGAAGTCGTAGCCCCACACGCGTTCGACCAGCATCGCCCGCGTCAGCACCGTATCGGCGTTCGCGACGAACTCGTTGAGCAACTTGAATTCGAGCTTGCCGAGGTCGATCGCGGTACCGGCACGCCATGCCCGGAACCGGGTCGGGCTGACAACGATGTCGCCTGCGCGGATCGTATCGGCGCTGCCCGCGGTCCACCCACGAGCGCGTACCAGCGCGAGCAGCCGGGCGTTCAGTTCGACCGCGGCGATCGGCTTGACCACATAATCGTCCGCGCCGGCCTCCAGCCCCTCGACCTTCTCGACCGAACGACCGAGCGCGCTGAGCATGATGACCGGCAGCGTCATGTTCCCGCTCCGCAGCCGTTCGAGCACCGAAATGCCGTCGATCCGAGGGAGCATCCGATCGAGCACGACCGCGTCGAACGGCTGACTATCCACCGCGGCGAGCGCCTCGCGACCGTCGGCTGCGACCGTCACGGCATGATCGAACCCGCGCAGTTCCTCGGCCATCCCTTGCGCGAACACGCCATCGTCTTCGACCAGCAGAATGTTCAGGCTCATCACGCGGTATCGCGCGCGACGAGGACGGGCTGCATTTCCACGGAGGGGGCATCCTCGCCGGCGATGCGGGCGAACAGCGCCGTGACCATCGCGCGCGCGCCAGTGGCGATATCCTGCCGAACCGTGGTGAGCCGCGGCACGGTCTGCTCGGCGAACGGGAGATCGTCGAAGCCGGTCACGGGGATGTCGCCCGGTACCTGGATCTCGCGATCGGCGAGCGCCCGGACGGTCCGCATCGCGATCACGTCCGACGCCGCGGCGATACCGTCGATCGACCCCAGCACCGTATCGAGATGCGCCGCGATCTCGGCGGGCATCACGTCCGACGCCAGATGCGTGTCGAGTTGCAGCGGTCTGGCCAGCCCGGCCGACGCCGCCGCATCGCACAGTCCGCTATAGCGTTCTTCGAGTTCGAGCGTGCGGACTTCGCCGAAAAAGGCGAGCCGCCGACACCCGCGCGCGATCAGTCGCTCGCCGGCGAGCCGTCCCCCGAGCCGGTTGTCGACGCCCACCGCACAATGGACCTGTCCCGGTCGATGCCCACCCCAGACGACCATCGGCCGATACCGCGCCGCAACGCGCTCGATCGCCGCGAACTGGTCCGACTGGCCGATCAGCAAGACGCCGTCGAGCATGCCCGAATCGACGATCCGCTCGAGCCAGTCGTCGGCATCGGGGATGATCCGCGACAACAGCAGGTCATAGCCGTGCTCGGTCAGCGCATCGGCGATATGGCCGAGGATCGTCATGAAGAACGGATCGGACAGATGCTGGCGACGCTCATGGCCGAGCGGCACGACGACGCCGATCAGGCCGGTGCGCTGGACGCGCAGACGGCGGGCCATCTGGTTCGGGCGAAAGCCGTGCGTGGCCGCCAGTGCCTGGATCCGCTCCCGCGTATCGCGCGCGACGAGCGGATTGTCCGCCAGTGCGCGAGATACGGTGCCGGCGTGCACCCCGGCGAGCCGCGCGAGTTCCGCGATGTTGCGGATACGCGCGGCGGGCGGAAGGATCGGTTCGCTCATCCGCCGACCCTAGCGCGTCATACCGGGCGTGGCGACACCGGCGGCAAGCAGCAGCGGATCGTCAGGTCAGCAGGATCGTGCTGCCGGACGTGTCGCCCGCTTCGACGGCACGATGCGCGTCCGCCGCCTGTTCGAGCGGGAAGGTCCGACCGATCTCCGGCGTGATCGCACCGCTTTTCACCATCGCGAAGACGCGGTCGAGGCCGGCTCGTTTCTCGTCCGGCGTCGCGTAATAATCGAACAGCGTCGGCCGGGTGACGAACAGTGACCCGTTGCGCGCCAATATTCCCAGGTTGACGCCGTCGACCACCCCGCCCGCATTGCCGTAGCTGACGATCAGCCCGCGTCGCGCGGCGCTGGCGAGCGACGCGGCCCAGGTCGCGCCACCGACGCCATCGAGCACGACGGGCACGCCCTCGCCCCCGGTGATCTCGCGCACGCGCGCGGCGATGTCCTCGGATTTGTGGAGAATGACGTGGTCCGCGCCCGCCTTCGTCGTGCGCGCGGCCTTGTCGTCGCTGCCGACGCTCGCGATCACGGTGGCGCCGATATGCTTGAGCCAGCCGACCAGGATATGGCCGACGCCACCCGCCGCCGCATGAACTAGGACAGTCTGTCCCGCCTCGACATTCGCACAGCGCTCGACGAGGAACTCTGCGGTGCAGCCCTTGAGCAGGATCGCCGCAGCGGTGCGATCGTCGAGCCAGTCGGGCAACGCGAACAGTTCGGCAGCCGGCACGTTGCGCTCGGTCGCATAGGCGCCGCGGGTCGGGCCGAAGGTACCGACGCGGTCACCAGGCGCGAAATCGGCCACGCCTTCACCCACTGCCATCACCACGCCGACCGCCTCGCTGCCGAGGCCCGACGGCAGGTCGATCGGGTACACGCCGCTGCGGTGATAGGTGTCGATATAGTTCAGCCCGACCACGGTGTTGCGCATCCACACCTCGCCCTTGCCCGGCGCGGGCAAGGCGACATCGTGCCACTGGATGACGTCCGGACCGCCGGTCGTCTCGATTTTCGCCACTCGTGCCATCTCGGCCTCCCGTTGATTCAAGGCCGCACCCTATAGAACGCGTTTCGGGTTGCAACCGATCGGCGGCGAGCCCATTCCTTCGCCAGACAAGATGCGGAGAGGCACATGAAGAGCTATCTGAACCAGTATATCGACGGCGCTTGGGTCGCGAGCGAAGGCGGCACCGTCTACCAGGTGATCGACCCGTCGACCGAACAGCCGTGCACGGAGATCACGCTCGGCACTGCTGCCGACGTCGACAAGGCGGTCGCCGCAGCCCGAACCGCGTTCGAGAGCTGGAGCCAGACGAGCGTGCAGAAGCGGCTCGACGTGCTCGGCCGGATCATGACCGAATACAAGGCGCGGATGCCCGATCTGGCGAAGGCGATGTCGCAGGAGATGGGCGCGCCGATGGCGCTCGCGTCGATGGCGCAGGCGCCCACCGGCCTCGCGCATTTCTCGGCGACCGCGAAGGCATTGGCGGCATTCGAGTTCTCGGAAGTCATCGGCAAGGCGACCGTCGTGCACGAGCCACTCGGCGTCGTCGCGATGATCACGCCGTGGAACTGGCCGCTGAACCAGATCTGCGCGAAAGTCGCCCCTGCCCTTGCTGCCGGCGACACGATGATCCTGAAGCCGTCCGAGGAGGCGCCGTCGTGCGCGATAATCCTGGCGGAGATCATGGATGCGGCAGGCGTACCGGCGGGCGTCTTCAACCTGATCAACGGTGACGGTCCGGGCGTCGGCGCGGCGCTGTGTTCGCACCGCGACGTCGACATGGTGAGCTTCACCGGCTCGACGCGCGCCGGGATCGCCGTTGCCTTGGCGGCCGCACCGACGGTGAAACGCGTGCACCAGGAACTGGGCGGCAAGGCGGCGAACCTCGTGCTGGAAGGCTCCGACCTCGCGGCCGTACTGCCGGCAACGGTTGCTGGTGTACTTGCGAATTCCGGGCAGAGCTGCATCGCGCCGACCCGCCTGCTGGTGCATGCGAGCCAGATTGCCGAGGCAACTGCGATCGTGAAGTCGATGATGGAGCAGACCAAGGTCGGCGATCCCGCCGAGATGGGCCAGCACATCGGCCCGGTCGTCAACAAGGCGCAGTTCGACAAGATCCAGGGGCTGATCCAGTCCGCGATCGACGAAGGCGCGACGCTGGTGACCGGCGGGGTCGGGCGTCCGGATGGGCGCAATGCGGGCTATTACATCCAGCCGACGCTGTTCACCGACGTACGGCCGGACATGCGGATTGCGCAGGAGGAGACGTTCGGACCGGTCGCGACGATCACCGCGTACAACGACCGCGACGAGGGTATCCGTATCGCCAACGCGACGGAATACGGGCTATCCGCAACGATCTCGGGAGACGCGACGGAGGCGGCCAAGGTTGCGCCGAGACTGCGCGCGGGGCTTGTGACGATCAATTCTTGGAGCCCGGACATCGGCGCGCCCTTCGGCGGCTACAAACAGTCGGGCAATGGGCGTGAGAATGGCCGCTATGGCCTGACCGATTTCATGGAAGTGAAGACGGTACTGGGTCTGCCGGCCTGATTTGACAGGCCGGGCGAGAAACGACGTTCCGCTGGCACGCAACGGAACGTCGTCGATCGCGGATTACTTGCCGCGCAGCGTGTTGATCAACGCGATGCCGAGCACGCCGGCGACTGCCGCTGCGGTGAACGGACGCTCACGCGAGAACTGCTGCACATAATCGATCAGCGGACGGACATTGTCCTCGACGACGTCCTTGGCTTGGCCGATCGTCTTCTGCACGGTGCCACCGAGCTGATCCGCAACGCCTTCGCTCTGCAGCGACTTGTCGCCGACTGCGCCGCCAACGGTTTCCTTGAGCTTGCCGCCGAGGTCGTTTGCCGTGCCGGTGAGGGTGTCGCTGTTCACAGATCGTCTCCTTGAGTGGAATCGGCGTGGTTGCCGATGAGCTTGCAGAAACAGGCGTCGCTCGATCTTGTTCCGCGACCGGATCAATCGAGGTTGGGGCGCAACCAGCGTTCGGCGGTCTTGAGGTCCGCGCCACGTCGCGCGGCGTAATCCTCGAGCTGGTCGCGACCGACGCGGGCTACCCCGAAATACTCCGCTTGCGGGTGGCCAAAATAGAAGCCCGAGACGGCGGCGGTCGGGAACATCGCGAAGCTCTCGGTCAGTTCGAGCCCGGTCGCGGTCTCGGCGTCGAGCAGGTCGAACAGGATCGGCTTGAGGCCGTGGTCCGGGCAGGCGGGATAGCCCGGCGCCGGACGGATGCCGCGATACTGCTCCTTGATCATCGCTTCGTTGGTGAGCTGCTCGTCGGGCGCGTAGCCCCAGAGATCGGTGCGGACGTGCTTGTGGAGGCGTTCGGCGAAGGCTTCGGCGAAGCGGTCGGCGAGCGCCTTCAACAGGATGTCGTTGTAATCGTCGTTATCCGCCTTGAAGCGCGCGATGTGCGGGTCGATGCCGTGGATACCGACAGCGAAGCCGCCGAACCAGTCGTCCGAGGTGTCGACGAAATCGGCGAGGCACATGTTGGCGCGGCCTTCGCGCTTGGCGATCTGCTGGCGGAGCATGGGGAGACGCACCTCTTCCCCCCCGCCCGCTTGCGGGAGGGGGTTGGGGGGTGGGCTCGCGCCATCCTGAAGCGTGCCGGTGGAGGAGAGCGCGTGCCCACCCCCGGCCCCTCCCGCTTGCGGGAGGGGGGAAGCAAGGACGACCACATCATCACCCTCGCGGCGCGCGGGCCACAGCCCTGCGACCCCGCGCGGGGTCAGCCACTTCTCCGCGACGATCGTATCGAGCATTGCCTGCGCATCCGCATACAGCGAACTCGCGCTTTCGCCGACGACCTCGTCAGTCAGGATCGCGGGGAAATTTCCCGCCAGCTCCCACGCGCGAAAGAACGGCGTCCAGTCGATATAGTCGCGCAGGTCCGACAGATCCCAATCCGCGAATACATGCACGCCCGGCTTTACCGGTGCAGGCGGCTTCATCGCGAAGTCCGCCACGAACCCGCGCGCGCGGGCGGTTTCCAGCGGGAGCAACTCGCTCTGCCCCTTGTTCGCGCGCGAGATCCGCACCGCTTCATATTCGTCGGCGGTCTTCGTCACGAACTCGTCGCGGATCGTGTCCGACACCAAGGTCGACGCAACACCCACAGCGCGGCTCGCATCGAGCACATGCACGACCGGGCCGTCATAGGCCGGCGCGATCCGCAGCGCGGTGTGCACCTTCGACGTCGTCGCGCCGCCGATCAGCAGCGGCATCGTCATCCCCGCGCGCTTCATCTCCTCGGCGACCGTCACCATCTCGTCCAGCGACGGCGTGATCAGCCCGCTGAGCCCGATCATGTCCGCGTCGTTCTCGTTCGCAGACTCGAGAATCTTCGACCACGGCACCATCACACCGAGATCGACCACGTCGAAGCCGTTGCACTGCAGCACCACGCCGACGATGTTCTTGCCGATGTCATGCACGTCGCCCTTGACGGTCGCCATGATGATCTTGCCCTTGCCGCGCGCTCCGGGCTCCTTGGCCGCCTCGATATACGGCAGCAGATGCGCGACCGCCTTCTTCATCACGCGCGCCGACTTCACGACCTGCGGCAGGAACATCTTGCCCGATCCGAACAGGTCGCCGACCACGTTCATGCCGTCCATCAACGGCCCCTCGATCACCTCGATGGGGCGCCCGCCGTTGCCGGCGATGATCAACCGCGCTTCCTCGGTATCCTCGACGACGTGAAGATCGATGCCCTTGACCAGCGCATATTCGAGCCGCTTGTTGACGCCGAGCGAGCGCCATTCCGCCGCCGCCTTCTCGGCGACCACGTCGGTGCCGCGATAGCGTTCGGCGAGCGCGACCAGCCGGTCGCCCGCCTCGGGATCGGTGTTGAGCACGACGTCCTCGACCGCTTGCCGCAGTTCGGGATCGATGTCGTCGTAGATGTCGAGCTGGCCGGCGTTGACGATCGCCATGTCCATGCCCGCGGGGATCGCGTAATACAGGAACACGCTGTGCATCGCGCGGCGCACGGGCTCGTTGCCGCGGAACGAGAAGCTGAAGTTCGAGAGCCCGCCCGAGATATGGACGTGTGGGCAGCGCGCCTTGATCTCCTTGCACGCCTCGATGAAGTCGACGCCGTAGTTGTTATGCTCCTCGATCCCCGTCGCGACCGCGAAGACGTTGGGATCGAAGATGATGTCCTCGGGCGGAAAACCGATCCCGACGAGCAGCTTGTACGCGCGCTCGCAGATCTCGACCTTCCGATCCTTGGTGTCCGCCTGCCCGACTTCGTCGAACGCCATCACGACGACCGCCGCACCGTACGCCATGCATTTCCGCGCCTGGGCGAGGAACTGCTCCTCGCCCTCCTTCATGCTGATCGAATTGACGATCGGCTTGCCGCTGACGCACTTTAGACCCGCCTCGATCACGCTCCATTTCGAGCTGTCGACCATGAACGGGATGCGCGCGATGTCGGGCTCGGCGGCGATCAGTTTCAGGAACGTCGTCATCGCGTGATGCGCGTCGAGCAGCCCCTCGTCCATGTTGACGTCGAGCACCTGCGCGCCGCTCTCGACCTGCTGGCGCGCGACCTCGACCGCGGCAGGATAGTCGCCCGCCATGATCAGCTTCTTGAAGCGCGCCGAGCCGGTGACGTTGGTGCGCTCGCCGATGTTGACGAAGGAGGTGGAGGAAGTGGTCGTGGTCATCGGTTCGTTTCTTCCCCCCCTCCCGCAAGCGGGAGGGGGTCGGGGGGTGGGCGCCCGCCATCCGCGGGCCGTATCGTTGGAGGAGAGCGCGAGCCCACCCCCTGCCCCCTCCCGCATGCGGGAGGGGAAAGAAGTCAGGCTGCCATCGTGAACGGTTCGAGGCCGGCGAGCTTGGTTCGCACTTCAGGCCGAGCCACAGCCCGCGGCTCGAGCCCGCGGACACCGTCGGCCATCGCCTTGATATGCGCAGGCGTCGACCCGCAGCAGCCGCCGAGCACGTTGACCTGCTTTGCTACCGCCCACTCGCCGACCAGCCCCGCGGTCGTCTCCGGCTGCTCGTCATACTCGCCGAGTTCGTTCGGAAGCCCCGCGTTAGGATAGACCATGATCAACGTATCGGCGATCGCCGACAACGTCTTCACATGCGGCCGCAGCTGCTCCGCCCCGAACGAGCAGTTCAGCCCGATCGTGATCGGTTTGGCATGCCGTACCGCATGCCAGAACGCCTCGACCGTATGCCCCGACAGGTTGCGCCCCGAGAGATCGGTCAACGTCATCGACATCATGATCGGCACGTCGCGGCCGAGAGCGTCGCCAGCCTCAATCGCCGCCATGATCCCGGCCTTGGCGTTGAGCGTGTCGAACACCGTCTCGATCAGGATGAAGTCGACGCCGACCCCCTCGCCGCCTTCGAGCAACGCGTCGATCTGCTCGCGGTAGACGCCCTTGAGGTAGTCGAAGTCGATCTCGCGATAGCCGGGATCGTTGACGTCGGGCGACAGCGACAGCGTCTTGTTGGTCGGCCCGATCGCCCCGGCGACGAAGCGCGGACGGCCGTCCTTCGCCTCGTACTCGGTGGCGAGCGCGCGGGCGATCCGCGCGGACTCGACGTTGATCTCGCGCACAAGATGCTCGGCGCCGTAATCGGCCTGCGAAATGACGTTCGCGCTGAACGTGTTGGTCGAGACGATGTCCGACCCCGCCTCGAGATATTCGCGCGTGATCGTATCGGGGACGTCCGGCTTGGTGATCGCCAGGATGTCGTTGTTGCCCTTCTGGTCGTGCGACAAGCCGAGCGACCCTGCGTAAGCCGCCTCGTCGAGCTTCCAGTTCTGGATCTCGGTCCCGAACGCGCCGTCAGTGATCAGGATGCGCTTGGCGGCTTCCGCGTTGAAACGTTCACGTGGTGTCATCGTTTTCACTCCCCCCTCCCGCCAGCGGGAGGATAGCAGAAGTTACGCCGCGGCGGCCTTGTCGACCGGCTTCGCGCGCACGCCGAGCATGTGGCAGATCGCGTAGGCCAGTTCCGCGCGGTTGAGCGTGTAGAAGTGGAAATCCTTCACCCCGCCTGCGTACAGCCGCCGGCACATCTCGGCCGCGATTGTCGCCGCCACGAGCTGCCGAGCGGACGGATGATCGTCGAGCCCCTCGAACAACCGGTCCATCCACGCCGGGATCTCAGCGCCACACAGCCCCGCGAACTTCCGCGTCTGCGCGACGTTCGACACCGGCAGGATCCCCGGCAGGATCTGCGCGGTGATCCCGGCCGCCGCAACCCGGTCGCGAAACCGGAAATACGCCTCGGGCGAGAAGAAGAACTGCGTGATCGCGCGGGTCGCACCGGCATCGATCTTACGCTTCAGATTGTCGATGTCGGCGTCGTGACCGCCCGATTCCGGATGGCATTCGGGATACGCCGCGACCGAGATCTCGAACGGATGCAGCTTCCGCAAGCCAGCGACCAGTGCCGCCGCATTCTCATATCCGCCCGGGTGCGCCTGATACGGCTGGCCCAGCGTCGGCATGTCGCCGCGGAGTGCGACGATGTGGCGAACGCCGGCCGCCCAATATTCCTCGGCAACCTGGTCGATCTCGGCCTTGGTCGCCTCGACGCAGGTCAGATGCGCGGCGGCGTTCATCGACGTCTCGCGCTGGATCCGCGCCACCGTCGCATGGGTCCGCTCGCGCGTGGACCCGCCCGCGCCGTACGTCACCGACACGAAATCGGGCGCGAGCGGCTCCAGCGTGCGGATCGCCTCCCAGAGCTGCGTCTCCATTTTCTCGCTCTTCGGAGGGAAGAACTCGAAGCTGATGCCGACATCACCCGCAAGATCCGCGAACAGCGGTTCTTCGAGCGCGCGGCGCGCTTCGGCCAGTTGGGGGATCGAAATGTTCGTCATGCCGCCTTCACCTCACGCAAGCTCGTGCCGATCTTCCGACCGAGCCATAATTTCACCGTCAACTCGCCGCCCTCGAGCGTTTCCACGCGCGCCGTCTGCAAACCCGCCGCCTCGAACCACGCCGCCATCTGCTCGTCCGCGAACCCGAGACGCGTATGCGCATCGCGCAACCGCAGTTCCTCGCGGTCGTGGCTCGCGAAGTCGGCGATCAGCAACCGACCGCCGGGAGCCAGCACCCGCGCCGCCTCGCTCACCGCAGCCCCCGGCTGCTGCGCGAAGTGCAGCACGTGATGCAGGATCGCGACGTCCGCCGCGGCATCCGCCATCGGGAGGGCATACAGGTCCGCCTGTCGCAGCTCGGCATGCGTCATGTCGTGCAGCTTTGCCCGCGCGAGCCGCAGCATCTCCGAACTGCGATCGATCCCGAGCGCGACCGTCGCGCGTCCGCCGAACAGTTCGAGCATCCGCCCGGTGCCCGTACCGATGTCGATCAGGGTACCGACCGGCGCATCGCCGAGCACGGCGGCCATCGCCGCCTCGACCTCGCTGTCGGCGACGTGCAGCGACCGGATCGCGTCCCACTCGTCGGCATGCCCTTCGAACCACGCCGCAGCACTCGCTGCCCGGTCCGCGCGCACCGCCGCAAGCCGCGCTGCGTCCGCGACCGCCCAGTGATCCGGCTCGGCCTTCGCCCAGACGTCGAGTGCGCCCGCGACCGGCTCGACCACGTCCGCAGACCCCAGCGCGACGAACACCCAGCTGCCTTCCTTGCGACGCTCGGCAAGGCCAGCATCGCACAGGATCTTCACATGGCGCGAGACGCGTGGCTGGCTCTGACCGAGCACTTGGGCAAGCTCGCCGACCGACAGCTCCATCCGCCGCAACAGCGCGAGGATCCGCAACCGGGTCGCGTCCGCCAAAGCACGGAAGATTTCGAGCGCCATCGTCATGCAAAGACATATAAAGAATTCTTTATATGAGGTCAACGCAGGCGTGCGCGTCTTCGACATTGGCCATGTCCGCCCGCGACTTATCGCATCGGGGCCGATCGTGACGGATCGGAAACGCTTTATCCGCGTTCGATTGCGCTATGGGCTGGGCATTACCCGGTCCACAAGACGACATCCACGGGAGTAGATACCTATGAAGAAGTTCCTGATCCCCGCCCTCGCCCTGACCGCCGGCCTCGCAGCTTGCAGCAACAACGCGCAGGACCAGACCGCACAGGCCGCCAACGCGATCGCCGCCGATGCGAGCGCGACCACCGCCAATGCCGTCGACGACGTCAGCGCCGCCAGCGATCGCGCACTGGGCTCGGCCGAGCGTTCGCTCGATAACGCCGGTGCGCGCATCGACAACTCGACCGACCATCTCGACGCCAAGGCCGACCGCGCCGGTGACCGCATCGAAGCCGGTGCAGACCGGGCAGGCGCTGCGATCAGCAACGGTGCAGACCGCGCCGCCGACGCCACCGGCAACGCGCTGACTCGCGCCGGCAACGCGATCAAGGACTAAGCCTTGCCAAGGCGCCCCCACTTCTCCGTCATCCCAGCGAAAGCTGGGATCTCCCGGTTCAGGTCACGAAGACCGACACGGATAGATACCAGCTTTCGCTGGCATGACGGTGTGGTGGTGGGGGCGCTGTTTGCTATTTCATCGCTCGCGGCGTGCTCGCCCGCGAGCGAACCCGGCGCCGTCACCGCCGACGAATCACACCAGTTGAACGAAGCCGCCGCGATGCTCGATGCGAACAGCGTCGATCTGAATGCGGTCGCCGCCGCTCCTGAAGATACTGAACTCCCCTCGAATCAAAGCGATCAGACCCGATGACCCTCCGCCGCCTCGGCTCGACCGATCTGAAGATCGCCCCGCTCGTCCTCGGCGGCAACGTGTTCGGCTGGACCGCCGACCGCGCCGCCAGCTTCGCCGTGCTCGACGCGTTCGTCGCCGGCGGCGGCACGATGATCGACACCGCGGACGTCTATTCGGCTTGGGTCGATGGCCATCAGGGCGGTGAATCCGAGAACATGATCGGCGAATGGCTGAAGGCCAGCGGCAAGCGCGACGACGTGCTGATCGCGACCAAGGTCGGCATGCTCCCCGGCGAAGGCGGCGAGAAGCTAGCCCCCGCGCGTATCGCCGCCGCTGCCGAAGCCTCGCTCAAGCGCCTCGGTACCGATCGCATCGATCTGTATTACGCACACCAGGACGACGATTCGCAGACGCAGGAGGTTGTCCTCGAAGCGTTCGGCAAGCTGGTCGATGCGGGGAAAGTCCGCGTGATCGGCGCATCGAACTTCCACGCCGCCCGCCTGAAGTCTGCGGTCGAGGCGGCCAAGACCTCGGACCTGCCGCGCTATCATGTGCTCCAGCCCGAATATAACCTCGTCAGCCGCACCAAGTTCGAGGGCGAATTGCAGGATTACTGCGTCACCGAGAACATCGGTGTGCTGCCCTATTACGGCCTCGCCTCGGGCTTCCTCACTGGCAAGTACCGGACGAAGGACGATCTGGGCCAGAGCGTTCGCGGCGGTCGGATGGGCGAATTGCTCGAAGGTACCGGCAAGGCTGTCCTCGATGCGATGGACTCGGTGGTCGAAGCTACTGGCGCGACCCACGCGCAGGTTGCGCTGGCGTGGTTGATTGCGCAGCCGGGCGTTACGGCACCGATCGCGAGCGCCACGAGCGTGAAGCAGGTTGAAGACCTGTTGCCTGCGATGACGCTGGAGTTGAGCAAGGACCAGTTGGACGCGCTGATGGTCGCTGGCGCCTGACCACTTGATCCTCCCCCGCCAGGGGGAGGTGTCGCCGAAGGTGACGGAGGGGGAGGACGCGCAACAGAGGTTGGCCCTTCCTCCCCCTCCGTCAGGCAAGCGCCTGCCACCTCCCCCTTGCGGGGGAGGATTAGAAGGGCTCCCTTAGTCACCCGCAAACGTCAGCGCGGACGTCCGCCGCTCGCGCTCGTTGATCAGCAGGGCCCGCCCGGCCGGCGCTACCGATCGTTGCGGGCAATCGTTGCGGAAACAGGCGCGGCAGCCGAGCCCTATCGGCATCGCCCTCCCCGCCAGATCGAAGCCGCTTGCCGCCGCCAGCACACCCGCCTGCGCCGCCGCGACGCCGAGACCGATCGCGAACTCGGCGTGCACTGCGCCAAATCGGCTGCCCTGCGGCGTCACGGTACGCGCCATCGTCAGCCAGCGCGCGCCATCCTCCAGTTCGACCAGCTGCACCATAAGGCTGCCCGGCCGGTCGAATGCATGATGCAACCGCCACAATGGACAGCGCCCGTCCGCCTCGACCAGCGCCGCACCGCTGGCGCCGGGATAGCGCTTCGACGCCTGCCCCGCCCTATCGATACGGATCATGAAAAACGGCAAGCCGCGTGCGCCGACCCGTTGCAACGTCGTCAGCCGGTGCGCGACCTGTTCGAAGCCAGCGCCGAACCGGCGTTGCAACAGCTCGATGTCGTACCCCGTCGTCTCGCATCCACGGAGGAAACGCGCGTACGGCATCATCAGCGCGGCGGCGAAATAGCCGAGGAGGTGGCGGCGATAGAGCCTTTCCGCCGCGCGATCGGTGAACCCTGCGCCTTTGGCGAGCGCATCGATCTCCGCCTTCGCCTCGATCTGCCCAAGCTGGAACGCGACCGCGAACGTGCGTGAGGCCGGGTCGAGCATCTCGCTCAACTGCAACTGGCGCGCGTGCAGGTCGAGGCGGCGCAGCGTGTCGGGGAGCACGTCGGCGGGCAGCACGCGGATGGTCAGGCCGTGCTTGGCGCGCAGCCGCTCGGCGATCGCGCCGTAGAGATCGCCCGCACCGAGCCGCAATTCGTCCGCGAGCGCCTCGGCCGCGGCGTCGAGGTCGGCGAAATGATTGCGCCAACGCTCGATCTCGCGACGGACGAGCGTGACCGGATCGTCGCCCGCTTCGACCACCGCGCCGCCGCCGATCCGGTCGAACACGCGCGCAAATGCCGCCGCACCGCCGGGGGCACTGGCGAGCCATTCCTCGACTTCGTTACGGTCGATCTCGAGGTCGGCGAACATCGGGTCGGCCAGCCGTCGCCGGATCGCATCCGCGCCGCCGCCCGGTTCACCGGCCGCGAGCGAGCGCGGATCGAAGTCGAAGCTCTCGGCGAGCTTGATCAGCAGCGTCGCGGAGATCGGCCGCTGGTTGCGCTCGACGAGGTTGAGATAGCTCGGGCTGATCGCGAGCATGTCGGCCATCGCCGCCTGAGTCAGCCCCGCCCCGCGCCGCAAGCGACGGATCGCATGCCCCGCCAGCAATTTCCGTTCCGCCATCGCAAACCCTCCTGTCACGATGTTTACAGAACGACACGTGTTCTACAAGCTGGGCGGACACCGCGACGTTGCGGCGGCTCGGGACCATCTTCCAACTAGCCGGCCCTGAACGCTATTGGCTGTGCATCGCCTCTCTCGGCACATGATGCGTGTAAAGAGAGAGACAAGACGATCATCGAAGGAGGCAAGCCATGCAGACGACCACCGAACAACCCCGCGCCCGCGCCGTCTTCTCGACCAACGATTTCGCGCTGATGAAGGAAGTCCTCGGCGAGATGATCAGCAAGACCTCGATCGACGACGAACGGCTGACGCGGATGAGCGCGCTGTACCACCGCCTCGGCCGGCTCGGCTAAACCGCTTCACACAGTTTCCTGGGGAGGAAAGGATCCCGCCGGTGGCTCGTCCATCGGCGGGTATTCCTGTTTAAAAGGACGGTGCGCTCCCGAAGCCCGTCATCCTGGCGAAAGTCAGGATCCAGGGTAACGGGCGCTGGAGCTTGTGGCTCTGGATCCTGACTTTCGTCAGGATGACGGAGTGGGGGTGGCGGGTGCGTCCGCCTACCAGGGCACCGTCGACCTCACGCCGGACTGAGCATCCTCAACACGTTGCGAAGGCCGCCCTTTCCAACCCCGCCCCCTCGTGTAGGACGGCGGGATGGCCAAGACACTGACCGCTCGCATCAAGGACGACATCGTCCTCTACGGCGCCCTCGCCGCCAATCTTGGGATCGGCGTGGCGAAATTCGTTGCGGCCGGGATGACCGGATCGTCGTCGATGCTGACCGAGGGCTTCCACTCGGTGGTCGACAGCGGCAACCAGGTGTTGCTGCTCTACGGTCAGAAAAAGGCCAAACGTCCCGCCGACGAAGCACACCCGTTCGGCTATGGCCGCGAACTCTATTTCTGGGCGTTCGTCGTCGCGATCTTGATCTTCGCGATCGGCGCGGGCGTGTCGATCTTCGAGGGTTGGCGGCATATCCGGCAGCCCGAACCGCTTACCAGCCCGACCATCAACTACGTCGTCCTCGCGATCTCGTTCGCGCTCGAGGGCAGTAGCTGGACGATTGCGGTGCGCGAATTCTCCAAGTCGAAGGGCGACATGGGCTGGTGGCAGGCGATCCACCGCTCGAAGGACCCCGCCGGTTTCATCGTGCTGTTCGAGGATTCCGCGGCGCTGGCAGGTCTCGTCATCGCCGGGATCGGCATCTGGGCGAGCCATGCGTTCAACGATCCGCGGATCGACGGCGCCGCCTCGATCGCGATCGGCCTGATCCTCGCGCTGGTCGCGGTATTGCTCGCGCGCGAATCGAAGGGTTTGCTGATCGGCGAGCGTGCCGACCCGGCGGTGATCGCGACGATCCGCAAGATCGTCGCGGCGCATCCCGCGATCGTCTCGGTCAATCACGTCCGTACGATCCACACCGCACCCGAGAGCATCTTCGCGGCGATCAGTGCGGACTTCGACGATTCGGTGACGATGGGCGACGGCGAGACGCTGATCGAGGCGATCGAAACCGAGCTGCGCGCTGCCGTCCCGACGCTCTCCTCGATCTATATCCGGCCTGAAAAGCGCGAGAACGCGACGCTCGCTCAAACCTCTGCGACGCCGGTCAGCGACGGTGTATCTACCACGTCACACTGATTAAAATCAGCCTCATCCCACTGGTAAGGCTCGATATTCCAAAATAATATCAAGTGATGAGACCGCTACTTCGGCTGATCGCCCTGCTCTGCCTGTGCCTGGGATACGCACTCCCCGCACAGGCTGCCGTCACCATCACCTTCTGGAGCCACGAACTCGGGAACAGCTTCCCGCACGCGTTTTTCACGTTGCGCGGGATACCCGAAGCGGGCGGCGCACCGGTGGATACCAACGCCGGCTTCACTGCGAAATCCGTCTCACCAGCGCTGCTGATGGGGCCGGTCGCCGGCAAGCTGGACATTGCCAAACCGGGCTATGTTGCGGGCAGCGATGCGCAATTCTCAGTGGTGATGAGTGATGCGCAATATGTGGCGGTACTCCGGTTGGTCGAAGCCTGGAGCGAGGGTAAGCCAGACAGCGTCTACCGCCTGTCGGATCACAATTGCGTGACGTTCGTGAAGGAAGCGGCGCGGATCGTCGGACTGACCGGACTGGATCAGCCAAAGCTGATGAAGAAACCGCGCTCGTATCTGAAGGCGGTCGTCGCTGCGAACACCGGGCGGGTGACCGTCCTCGATCTCCACGGCAAAGCCTATCTTGCCGGCTTGCAACCGATCGCGCCCGCGACTGCTATTACCGCGGCAGGTGCCCGAGGCATCGTGACGTCCACCGTACCGCCGCCGGTTCCAGTCGCACCCCGCTAGGACGCGGGGACCAGTTCGACCACGTCGAGCACCGATTCGAACCGAGGATAGGGCAGCACCACCCGCCAGCGGCGCGTGCCGATCCGCTCGATGAGGCCGGCCATGTCGCGGCTGGCATCGCGGCCGTACCGCATCGGGCGCTTCTCATCGCCAAGCTCCATCGTCCCCAGGAAGACGGCGCGCGAATCAGTGTCGACGTAGATCCTCCCGACCGGCCGCTGCGAGCCATCGAGCTTGACGAGGCTGACGACATCGCCGTCGTCGTTCGCGTCGATCCGGCAGGCAAACGCCGTCGACGCGGCGAACGTCGGACCGATGCCGCCGCGTGCACCGAGCTTGAACGTACGGCACCGATAGGCGCCCGACGGTGGCAGCGCATCGGCGAGCGAGCGGTCCGGATCGAACAGCTGGGGCTCCTTCGCGATCTCGCGCGGATCGACCTCGGCGAGCGCATCGACCCAGGCGCCGCGCCAACCGCGCAATCGCCCGCGATCGGCGACGGTAGCGACCCGGCGCCAATCCCTCTCGCGATCGTCCCTGTCGCCACCGTCATTCCGCGACGCAGGTGCCGCACAGGCCGCGCCGACGCTGCATCCGAGCATCATCATGCAGGCCGCTATTCTCGAAACACGCATCGCCATCGAACCAATCTGCATACCGAAGCTAAGCCTGTATCTCTATGAACAGCAAAGCTTTTTTCGCGCTCGATCAGGCCGCCGTCCAGCCGCCGTCCATCGACAAATTGGCGCCGGTGATCGCCTTGGCCTCGTCGCGGCACAGGAACAGCGCGAACGCCGCGACTTGTTCGGGCGTGACGAATTCCTTGGTCGGTTGCGCGGCGAGCAGCACGTCGTTCATCACCTGGTCGCGCGTCAGCCCGCGTGCCGCCATCGTGTCGGGGATCTGGTTCTCGACCAGCGGCGTCCAGACATAGCCCGGCGAGATGCAATTGACGGTGATGCCGTCGGTTGCGGTCTCCAGCGCGATCGTCTTGGTGAGCCCGGCGATCGCGTGCTTGGCCATGACGTAGGCGGACTTGTTCGGGCTTGCGACCAGCGAGTGCGCGGACGCGGTCGAAATGATCCGCCCCCAGCCCTTCGCGCGCATGTGCGGCACTGCGGCGCGCATCATGTGCCAGGCAGACGACAGGTTGATCGCGATGATCGCGTCGAACTTGTCGACCGGGAAGTCGGCGATCCCCGCGACGTGCTGGATGCCGGCGTTGTTGACGACGATGTCGACGCTGCCGGTTTCGGCTGCGGCACGGGCGACCATTGCGGCGATCTGGTCGGGCTTGGTCATGTCCGCCGGATCGTAGAGTGCGACCGCACCGCTGACCTGAGCCAACGCCGCCCGCTCGCGTTCGATCGCGTCCGCGTCGCCGAAGCCGTTGAGGACTACCGCGGCGCCCTCGGTGGCGAATGCCTTTGCGTAGGCGAGTCCGATCCCGGAGGTGGATCCGGTGATGACCGCGGTCTTGCCCTTCAGGAACATGCACACTCCTCACGCTATCGCGCCGCAAGCAGCGCGGCCTTGCAACTCTACCGCCACCTTGCGCATTTCGTTCCCAACCAGAAACGAAAAGGGGCTTATCATGCGGCTCGACGATTACGATCCGAACATCAACGTCGAGGACCAGCGCGGGTCGGGCGGCGGAGGCGGCGGCTTTGGCGGCGGCGGTGGCGGCCTGTTGATGGGGTTGTTGCCGATGATCGGCAGCCGCTTCGGATGCGGCGGGATCGTCGTAGTGCTGATCCTGATGGCGGTGTTCGGCGGCATGGGCGGGCTCGGCGGGCTGCTCGGTGGCGGACAGACTTCGGCACCGACGACGCAGAGCGGATCGCCGCGTGCCGGCACCGACACGACGTCGAGCTGCAACCTGACCCCGGAGAGCAAGGCCGCGTGCAACGCGTTCAGCTCGGCCGACAACACCTGGGAGGCGATCTTCCAGAAGAACGGCCAGCGTTTCGAGGCACCGAAGCTGGTGTTCTTCGATGGCAATGGCCAGTCGGGTTGCGGCGCCGCGCAGTCCGCAATGGGGCCGTTCTATTGCCCGACCGATCAGGGCATCTATCTCGACACGAGCTTCTTCAACGAGCTGTCGACGCGGTTCAAGGCCGAGGGCGATTTCGCGCAGGATTACGTGATCGCACACGAGTTCGGCCATCACATCCAGAAGCTGCTCGGCACCAATGCGCAGGTCCAGCAGGCGCAGCGGCAGGCGAGCGAGACCGAGGGCAACGCGCTGTCGGTGCGGCTCGAACTCCAGGCGGATTGCTATGCGGGCGTGTGGGCGGCGGCCAACCGGTCGCGGCTCGAACCCGGCGATATCCAGGAGGGCATGACGGCTGCACAGGCGATCGGCGACGATACGTTGCAGAAGCAGTCGCAGGGCCGCGTCGTGCCGGACAGCTTCACGCACGGGACATCGGCACAGCGCCAGTCGTGGCTGAAGCGCGGGCTGGAGAGCGGCGATCCGCAGCAGTGCGACACGTTCTCGGGCGCGATCTGAGCTGATACGAACTGGCGGCCTCCCCCTTCGAGGGGGGGCGTCGCTCGGTTCGCATTGGCTAAACCCGTCACCCCAGCGAAAGCTGGGGTATCCCCCGTGGTTCGCGACGCGTGTCTAACGCAAATGTCCCAGCTTTCGCTGGGATGACGGCGAAGCGTAAGCGCCGCGTCTCTTCATCTGACCATCACGCCCTTCCAGAACGCATAGCGATCCTTGATCTCGGCCGCCGCCGACTTGGGATCGGGATAATACCAGACCGCATCAACATTGCGCTTCCCGTCGACGACGAGGGTCTTGTAACTCGCCACACCCTTCCACGGGCAGTTCGAGTGCGTCGCGCTATCCTCCAGCAGCGCCGGATCGACGCTGTCGGCAGGAAAATAATGATTGCCCTCGACGACGACGGTGTCGTCGGATCGTGCGATCTCGCGACCATTCCAACTTGCAACCGGCATGCTGATCTCCTTCAGGCGCGCCCCAGCCCCGCCACCTCATACGCCTCGGGCTTGAAGCCGACCAGAAGCGTCTCGCCGGTATCGAGCACCGGGCGCTTGATCATCGATGGTTGCGCCAGCATCAGCGCGGTGGCCTTCGCCACATCCAGATCCGCGCGATCCGCTTCGGGCAGCTTCCGAAACGTCGTGCCCGCACGGTTGAGCAAGACTTCCCATCCAACCCGACCGATCCAGTCGTCGAGGTGCGCAGCGTCGATACCCGCGGCCTTGTAGTCGTGGAACGCGTACGCGACATCGTGCGCCTCGAGCCAATTCCGCGCCTTCTTGATCGTGTCGCAATTCTTGATGCCGAATATCGTGATCGTCAAAATCGTCTCCGTGTCGCTGGATGGCTAGTCGCGCTAGCGGCTCGATCTCATATCGGGCCGTCCTGTTTCCTTCCACCGGCATTGCGCCGCGAAGTCGCTCGGAGGCGACCGAAGAGTGCGGACAGCATGACCGCCGGAACGGCCAGGATGGCGAGAAACGCGACGCCGACGATCAGTAGCCCGCCAAATTCCGTATTCACCCACATCACGGGCAGCTGTGCGACCGTGACGATCGCTCCTGCCGACCACCCTCGCCTGCCAAACGCAAAGCCGCCGAAGGCCGACAGAATCAGCGAACCGGGGTACCAGATCAACCAGTAGCCAGCCGCATCCCAAGGCTCCTTTGCGCCGGAGACATGGCTTACGAGCAGCCAGTACAGCACGCTGACGACCGCGAGGACGAACACCTGGACCATGCGGAGTTTCATGCTCGCAGTCTCTCACAGGATCGCGCGTCATGCCACCGCCGACGGGATCAAGCCGGTAGCGTGACGCAGCGCGGGCGTTTATCGGTGCGTCATGACGCATCCATTCTACGCGATCCATAGCCACGGGCTGATCCGGGTAGCCGCCGCGACGCCGCGGGCTTCGGTGGGGGATACCGGCGCCAATGCCGAGGCTACGATCGCCTTGGCGCGCGAGGCGGATGCGAAGGGCGTCGACCTCGTCGTGTTCCCGGAGCTGAACCTTACCTCCTACGCGATCGACGATCTGCATCTCCAGACCGCGCAGCAGCGCGCGACGCTGGCCGCGATCGCGACGGTGGTCGAGGCGAGCGCGAGCTTGCGGCCGGTGCTGCTGGTTGGCGCAGCGCTGGTGCGGAACGGACGGCTGTATAACTGCGCGCTGGCGATCGCGCGCGGGCGCGTACTCGGCGTGATCCCGAAGACGTTCCTGCCGAATTACCGCGAGTTCTACGAGAAGCGGTGGTTCGCGAGTGGTGCCGGTATGATCGGACTGACGATTGACCTCAACGGCGAGGCCGTGCCGTTCGGGACCGACCTGATCTTCGCCGCGCGCGACCTGCCCGGCTTCGTGTTCCATGCCGAGATTTGCGAGGATTACTGGGCCCCCACCCCGCCCTCGACCGCGGGCGCGCTCGCGGGGGCGCTGATCTGCTGCAACCTGTCCGCGTCGAACATCGTCATCGGGAAAGCGCGCGACCGGGCGATGCTGGCGGCAGCGCAGTCGGCCCGCGCGGTCTGTGCGTATGTCTATTCCGCCGCCGGACCGGGAGAGAGCACCACCGAAGTCGCCTGGGACGGCCAGGGACTGGTTCACGAACTCGGCGAGCAGATCGCGGAGTCGGCGCGGTTCTCGACCGAGCCCGAACTGGTCGTCGCCGACGTCGACTGCGAACGGATTACACAGGAACGGCTGCGGACCGGCACGTTCAACGATGCGGCAATGTTCGCCGGCAATCCCGAGACACGCTTCCGACGGATCGCGTTCGATCACGCGCCGGTACGTGAGGACACTGGCCTCGAACGCGCGATCCGCCGTTTCCCGTTCGTCCCGAACGATCCGGCGCGGCGCGACGACGATTGCTACGAGGCGTTCAACATCCAGGTGGAGGCACTGTCGAAGCGCCTCGTCGCCGCGCATGCCGAGACGATCGTGATCGGCGTATCCGGCGGCCTCGACTCGACGCACGCGCTGATCGTTGCGGCCAAGGCGATGGACCGGCTTGGACGCCCGCGGACTAACATTCTCGGCTTCACGATGCCCGGCTTTGCGACCGGCGAAGGGACCAAGACGAACGCGTGGGCGCTGATGCGCGCGCTCGGCGTCACCGCGGAAGAGATCGACATCCGCCCCGCCGCCACGCGAATGTTGCAGGACATCGGCCATCCCTTCAGCGAGGGCGAACCCGTCTACGACATCACCTTCGAGAACGTGCAGGCAGGCCTGCGCACCGACTACCTCTTCCGCCTTGCCAACCAGCGCCGCGGGATCGTGCTCGGCACCGGCGATCTCAGCGAGATGGCGCTCGGCTGGTGCACCTACGGCGTCGGCGACCAGATGAGCCATTACGCGGTGAACAGCGGCGTGCCCAAGACGCTGATCCAGTTCCTGATCCGCTGGTGTATCCGCACCGACCAGTATGACGCGGCGACCGACGCGATCCTGTCGACGATCCTCGCGCAGGAGATTTCGCCCGAGCTCGTTCCGGCGGGGGCGGACGGCGCCCTGCAGAGCACCGAGTCGATGATCGGGCCGTACGCGCTGAACGACTTCTTCGCGCACTACGTGATCCGCCACGGGCTCGCGCCATCGAAGATCGCGTTCCTCGCCTGGCATGCGTGGCGCGATGCGAGTGTTGGGGCGTGGCCGGAGGACCTGCCGGCGGACGCGCGCGTCGCCTACGACCTGCCGACGATCCGCCACTGGCTGGAGAAATTTCTCTTCCGCTTCTTCACGACCAGCCAGTTCAAGCGGTCGGCGATGCCCAACGGCCCGAAGGTCTCGGCCGGCGGTGCGCTGTCGCCGCGGGGCGACTGGCGGGCCCCGTCCGACGGTATCGCAACGGCTTGGATCGAAGAATTGCGGTCAAGCGTTCCGTAGGGTTAGTCGTGCCACCTTGCATAAATGGCCTGCGCGGCGCATTATGAAAATCCTATGACAGTGGCTCCACCGGATGGATCGCGCGATCGCCGGATCGAGATCCCATCCAATCTTTGGCTGATTCACCCGGCGGGCCGCGCGTTGCTTCCGCTTGCGCTGTCGCGCGGGATTTCAGCGAATTCGGTGTCGGTAGCAGGGCTTTGTCTCGGCGGAGCGGCCGCTCTCGCGTACACGCAATGGGGAAACTGGGCGCTCGCGCTGGTCGGCCTGGTGCTGTCGATGGGGTGGCTGATCGCCGACGGACTCGATGGCATGGTGGCACGCGCGACCAAGACCGCGAGCCCGCTCGGCCGCATGCTCGACGGGTTGTGCGATCACGGCGTCTTCGCACTGATCTACGTCTCGCTCGCGCTGACGATCGATACGCCCGAGGCCTGGATACTCGCTTTTGCCGCCGGTGGCGCACACGCCGTTCAGTCGAACATGTACGAGGGCGAGCGTTCGCGCTTCCATCGTCGCATCAAGGGCGTGGCGCTCGAAGCGCCCCCCGTGCCGACCGGCAACGCGCTCGTCCGCTTCTACGACGGCATCGCCGGCAGTATCGACCGGATCGCCATGCCGTTCGAGCGCACGCTCGGCCAGTCGACCGATCCGGTCGCACTTGGCGCCCTGTACGGTGCCCGCGCCGTCGCGCCTTTGCGCTTCATGGCCTTGCTTACCGCGAATGTCCGGGTATGGGCGATCTTCGTCGCCTGCTTCGCGGGCAATCCACGCATCTTCTGGTGGTTCGAGATCGTCCCTCTGACGCTCGTGGCCATCGTCGGGCTCGTTTGGCACCGTCGTGTCGAACGCGCTTTCGTCCGTAGCACAATGTCGCGACCGAAGACCGCGTCGCGCATGCATCTTTCGTAAGGAACAGGGTCAGTAATGAATAGCATTCGGATCGCCGTGGTCGGCATCGGCAACTGCGCGAGCTCGCTCGTCCAGGGCCTCGAGCATTATCGCGAGGGGGCAAACGACCAGGTTGGCCTGATGCATTTCGACATGGGTGGCTACAAGCCAAGCGACATCAAGGTCGTTGCGGCCTGGGACGTCGATCGGCGGAAAGTCGGCAAGGACGTCGCCGAGGCGATTTTCGCCAAGCCGAACTGCACCGCGGTGTTCGCACCCAATGTCGGCAACACCGGCACGATCGTGAAGATGGGCAAGAAGCTGGACGGCGTTGCCGACCACATGGCCGACTTCAAGGACGACCGTACGTTCCTCGTTTCGGACGCCGCCGAGCCGACCCGTGAGGAGGTCATAGCGGAGCTGAAGGCATCGGGCGCCGACGTGCTGATGAACTACCTGCCGGTCGGTTCGCAGGAAGCCACCGAATTCTACGCCGAGTGCGCGATCGAAGCAGGCGTTGCGTTCGTCAACAACATCCCCGTCTTCATCGCCTCGAACCCCGTTTGGGCGAAGAAGTTCGAAGACGCCGGCGTCGCGATCATCGGCGACGACATCAAGGCGCAGCTCGGCGCGACGATCGTCCACCGCGTGCTGACCGACCTGTTCGCCAAGCGCGGCGTGAAGCTGGATCGCACCTACCAGCTCAACACCGGCGGCAACACCGACTTTCTCAACATGTCGAACCATCGCCGGCTCGAGTCGAAGAAGATCTCGAAGACCGAAGCGGTCCAGTCGGTCGCGGCCGAGCGCATGGACGACGACAACGTTCACATCGGTCCGTCGGACTATGTGCCCTGGCAGAACGACAACAAGGTCTGCTTCCTGCGCATGGAAGGCCAGCTGTTCGGCGGCGTGCCGATGAACATCGAGCTGCGTCTTTCGGTCGAGGACAGCCCCAACTCGGCGGGTGTCGCGATCGACATGATCCGTTGCGCCAAGATCGCCAAGGATCGCGGCATCGCCGGCGTGATCGACCCTGCATCGGCGTATTTCTGCAAGCATCCGCGCACGCAGATGACCGACGATCTCGCGCAGATCGAAGTCGAGCGGTTCATCAAGGCCGCCTGAGATGATCGACACGCCCCGGATTCAAACGGCGATCATACTCGCCGCCGGGGAAGGCAGCCGCCTTCGCACCTCCGCCCCGTACAAGCCGCTCTGCGCGGTCGCGGGGCGGCCGTTGATCGCCCACGCGCTAGAAGGACTGGCGGAAGCGGGCTTTGCGCGGGCGATCGTGACGGTAAGTTACGGGCGTGAGGCGATCGAAGCGTATCTCGCGAGCCGGCGCTGGCCGCTGGCCGTCGAGACTGTGCTGGCGGATCACCGCGAACCCAATGGCGTTTCGGTACTGGCAGCGCGCGAGGCGCTGGCCGGTAGCGAAGCGATCCTCGCGATGTGCGACCACCTCGTCAGCCCCGAACTCTACGCGCGCATGGCGAGGGCCGGCGCTGGCGGTGGTCTGCGCCTCGGCATCGACCGACGGCTCGGTCATGACTGGGTCGACCCGGAGGACGTCACTTGCGTCGCGACCGACGGCGACCGCATCGTCGCGATCGGCAAGGGTCTCGAACCGCACGACTGCTACGACACCGGCGTCTTCGCGATCGGTCCTGCGCTCTCGGACGCGCTGGCAACGTTGGCGAGTCCATCGCTCACAGAAGGCGTCCGCCTGCTGGCTGCACAGGGCCTAGCCCGGATCGTGGATTGCAGCGACATCGACTGGATCGACGTCGACGACGCCCCCGCGCTGGCGAAGGCCGAGGCTTGGATGGCGACCAAGGCGGATGCCGTCGCGGCGTAAGCCACCGTTCCCTGCGAACGCAGGAGCCCAGAATACCAAACGAAACGCTCCTGACCCTGGACTCCTGCGTTCGCAGGAGAACAGTGGCTAGCCTGCGACCTCGACCCGCGGATCGGGCACGTCCAGCGTCGCGCACGTCCCGACCGCACCATTCTCGATCGTCACGGTCCCGCGCAACTGCCGCGCGAGGCTGCCGATCATCCGCATCCCGAGGCTTTTGCGCGACGCCGTCTTCAGGTCGAAGTCGGCCGGCAACCCGCCGCCCTCGTCCGACACCGTCAGCACGATCCGCCCGTCAGCGCTCCGCACCGTGACCAGGATCACACCGCCGTCGTCGCCATACGCATATTTGATCGCGTTGGTGACCAGCTCGGTGACCAGCAACCCCATCGGAATTGCGATGTCCGCGCTGATCAGGATCGCCTCGATGTCGCACTCAATCCGGTGGGTGAGCGATTGCTCCCCCAGCCCCGTCGCGATCCCGCAGACCAGATCGTTCAGCGCGACGATGCCGACCTGATCGCCACGCCAGAGCTGGTCATGCGTCTGCGCGATCGCGGTGATCCGCGCCTGCGCGTCGCCGAGCAGCCGCCGGATTCGCGGATCGTCGTCCTCCTGCATCTGGAGGTTGAGCATCGCCGAGACCAGCGCGAGGCTGTTCTTGACGCGGTGGCTGGCCTCCCGCGTGAGAAGCTCCTGGTGCTCCATCGCCTCGCTCAGCCGCTGCTCCGCCTGTTGCCGCTCGATCGCGACGCCGATGAGGTTCGCAAACCCCTGCATGAACGCGAAATCGGCGGGCTCGAACTGGCCCTCGTCGGGGCTGTCGACCTCGAGCACGCCGAAGCGCTTGCCCGACGTTTCGACCAGCACGTTGATCGCGCGCCGGATATTGTGCCGCGCCATAAACTCGGGCGTCCGGAAACGCTGTTCGTTCTCCAGATGGTTCGAGATCACCGGCTGCCCGGTCTCCAAAGCAAAACCTGCCGGCGACCCAAGATCGGTCCGCATCTCGGTCGACCCGACCACCCCCGGCTCCCAGCCGATGCCGGCACGCACCAGCAGCGTGTCCTGCTCGGGGCGATATTCGAGAAACTTGCAGTATTTCGACCGCATCCCCTCGCCGCACAGCTCGGTCGCGCGCTGCAACATCGGCTGCAGATCCCGCGCCCGCAAAGCCTCGATCCCGAAATCGGCGAGGATCGACTGCTGGCGAAGACGATATTCGAGTTCGCCTGCGCCAGGGGGCTGATCGCCGCCGGGAGATTGTTCGATAACCGTCATACTCACTCGATGTTACTGGCAATAAGTCTCGTCACGCCTGCCGCATCCAGCAGGCTCAATCGCCCACCCTGAAATCGCGGATCATGCGTAACTTCCGCGATTGCCCATTCGGGGCTGACGATTGACGTCAACGCGGCCGCGTCGTCCTGCTCGATCTCGGCGAGTTCGAGCCCGGCGAGCGCTCCTTCGAACAGGTCGATGCCGAAGTCCGCACCCACCGGATACCGGCGTTTCCTCAACGATCGTGCCGGCAGTTTCGCCAGCAGGTGATACTCGTCCCGATCGAGATACGTCGTGACCGTCGGCCTGCTCAGTACATCGGCAACGTCGTATTTCTTACCGATCTTCAGGACCACACGCCCCGACACGCTATCGGTCATGGCGCGCAGCCTCAGCCGCGTGCCCTCGATGTACCGGTCCTCGATCAGGATATACGGCGCGTCGGTCAGATCGGGCCGACGCGCAGGATCGACGAGAAACCGGCGCTCACGCTCGACATCCGCGTATTTGTGAGCGACCAGTTCCTCGTCGAGCCCCCGCAACATCAGGTCAGCGCGTCAGCTTCTTATAGGACAGCGCGGTAGGACGATCCGCCGCATCGCCCAGACGGCGGCGCTTGTCCTCTTCGTAGGATTCGAAATTGCCCTCGAACCATTCGACATGGCTGTTGCCCTCGAACGCCAGGATGTGCGTGGCGAGACGATCCAGGAAGAAGCGATCGTGGCTGATCACTACCGCGCACCCTGCGAAATTCTCGATCGCTTCCTCGAGCGCGCCCAAGGTCTCGACATCGAGATCGTTGGTGGGCTCGTCGAGCAGCAGCACGTTGCCGCCGCGCTTCAACATCTTGGCGATGTTGACGCGGTTGCGCTCGCCGCCCGACAGCTTGCCGACGTTCTTCTGCTGGTCCTGGCCCTTGAAGTTGAACGCCCCGACATAGGCGCGCGTCGACTGGTCGAACCCGTTGACCTTCATCGAGTCGAGGCCGTCGGAAATCTCCTCCCAGACGTTCTTCTTGTCGTCGAGATGATCGCGGCTCTGGTCGACATAGCCGAGCCGCACGGTCGAACCCTTGTCGATCGTGCCGCTGTCCGGCGTCTCCTGCCCAGTGATCAGCTTGAACAGCGTCGACTTGCCGGCGCCGTTGGGACCGATGACGCCAACGATACCGCCCGCGGGCAGCGTGAACGAGAGGTTCTCGAACAGCAGCTTGTCGCCGTAAGCCTTGGAAACGTTCTCGAGCTCGATGACCTTGCCGCCGAGACGCTCGGGCACCTGGATGACGATCTGCGCCTTGCCCGGCGAGCGGTTCTCCTGTGCGGAGACGAGGCGTTCGAAGTTGGCGATACGCGCCTTGGACTTGGTCTGGCGCGCCTTGGCACCCTGACGAATCCATTCGAGCTCGTTCTTGATCGCGGTCTGACGACCGGACTCCTCACGATCCTCCTGCTCAAGGCGCTTGGCCTTCTTCTCGAGATACGTCGAGTAATTGCCCTCATACGGGAAATACTTGCCGCGATCGAGTTCGAGCACCCAGCCAACGACGTTGTCGAGGAAATAGCGGTCATGGGTGATCATCAGCACCGCGCCCGCGTAATCCTTCAGATGATTCTCCAGCCACTGGACGCTCTCCGCATCGAGATGGTTGGTGGGCTCGTCAAGCAGAAGGATACCCGGCTTCTGGATCAGCAGGCGGGTCAGCGCGACGCGGCGCTTCTCACCACCCGACAGCTTGTCGACCGGCCAGTCGCCCGGCGGGCAGCGAAGCGCTTCCATCGCGACCTCGAGCTGGTTGTCGAGCGTCCAGCCGTCGACCGCGTCGATCTTTTCCTGGAGCGTGCCCATCTCTTCGAGCAGCGCGTCGAAGTCGGTGTCGTCCTGGGGATCGCCCATCTCGGCCGAAATCGCGTTGAAACGGTCGACCATGTCCGCAACGCCGCGCGCGCCGTCCTTGACGTTCTCCAGCACGGTCTTCGAGGCGTCGAGCTGCGGCTCCTGCTCCAGATAGCCGACCGTGACGTTCTCGCCCGGCCATGCCTCGCCGGTATAATCCTTGTCGATGCCGGCCATGATCTTGATCAGCGTCGACTTGCCCGCACCGTTGGGGCCGACGATGCCGATCTTGGCGCCATGATAGAATTGCAGGTTGATGTTCGACAGCACCGGCTTGGGCGCGCCGGGGAAGGTCTTCGTCATGTCCTTCATGACATAGGCATATTGGCCGGCCACGGGGGTCTCCGTTCGGGTGTTCGTGAGGGCGGGATTGATCTGCGCATGTAAGGGCAGGCGCGAAGGTTGGCAACGCGCGCGCTCGGACCTAACGGTGGGTCGACACCAAGGGGAATAGCCGATGACGCGTATCGCACCATTTCTGGCGGCCTGTGCCGTCATCACCGCCGTTCCCGTCGTGGCGCAGCGCGCCGCTGCGCCTGCGACCGCGGTCGACGCCAAGGTCGCAGCACTCCGTGACAAGGCGCTGACCGACGATACGGCGTACAAGATCGTCGAGGGCATCACGACCGAGGTCGGCCCGCGGATGACGGGCACCGAAGCGGCACCGCGGGCGCGCGCATGGTCGGTGGCGAAGCTGAAGGCGCTGGGGTTCAAGAATGTGCGGATCGAGCCATACCAGCTGCCGGTCTGGTCGCGCGGCACGGAGGGTGGTGAGTTGGTCGCCCCCTATGCGCAGAAGCTGCATCTGGTCGGCCTTGGTAATTCGGGCGCAACGCCGCCGGGCGGGCTGACCCTGCCGATCGTCTATTTCCCGACGTATAACGACTTGGCGCTCGCCGCCGACGGCAGCCTGAAGGGCAAGATCGCTTTCGTGTCGAACGCGATGCAGCCGACCCAGGACGGGTCGAGCTATGGATCGCAGGGCACCGCGCGCTTCGTCGGACCAAACGTCGCCGCCAAGAAGGGCGCGGCGGCGATCGTGATCCGGTCGATCGGTACCGATCACGGTCGCGGGCCGCACGCGGGCAACACCAATTTCGAGGCGGGCGTGACGCCGATCCCTGCCGCCGCGCTGTCGGTCGCGGACGCCGAGCATGTCGAGCGGCTGGTGAAGCTCGGCAAGCCGGTGACGCTGAAACTGGTGCTCGAAGACAAGCAGATCGGGATGCGGGACTCGGGCAACGTCGTCGCCGAGGTTCCGGGCACCGACCCCAAGGCGGGCATCGTGCTGGTCGGCGGCCATCTCGACAGCTGGGATCTCGGCACCGGCGCGATCGACGACGGCGCGGGCATCGCGATCACCGCGGCGGCCGCCAAGATCGTCATGGACAGCGGACAGCGCCCACGTCGCACGATCCGCGTCGTCTGGTTCGGTGACGAGGAGAGCGGCGGCTTCGGTGGAGCCGCCTACGCCAAGGCGCACGCTGGCGAACGTCACGCGACCGCCGCCGAATCGGATTTCGGTGCCGATCGCGTCTGGCGGTTCGAGAGCAGCCTGCCCGCCGCCGCCAAGCCCATCGAGGACCGTCTGGCCGTCGCGCTCGCGCCGCTCGGGATCGTTCGCGGGGCCGGTGCCCCCCACGGCGGCACAGATGTCGGAC
Source organism: Sphingomonas sp. CFBP 13728 (assembly GCF_014841895.1). NCBI lineage: Bacteria > Pseudomonadati > Pseudomonadota > Alphaproteobacteria > Sphingomonadales > Sphingomonadaceae > Sphingomonas > Sphingomonas sp. CFBP 13728. The sequence continues at coordinate 157,297 of NZ_JACYUS010000003.1, forward strand.
CGACGATCGCCACGGGGGTCGCCGGAATCGACCTCAACCAGTCGGGCCTGCGCTACTTCGACTACCACCACACGCCCGAGGACACGCTCGGTCTGATCGACCCCGAACAGCTTCGCCAGAACGTCGCGGCCTGGACCACGGTGATCGCCACGGTGGCCAATGCGCCTGAGGAAATCGGGTCAATTGTGCCTCATAAGTGACGAATTGCATGAACCAATCTGTCATCGTTCTGCCGCAAACCTTGCGGACAGATGAATTTAGCGGATTGACCCCCCGCCGGGTGCCGCTATTTGACGTGACTTCGCGACGGCAATCGGGTCGGCCGCGAGTGAAACTATGCTTGGGAGCATTCGAATGAAGAAGATCGTTCTGATCGCTGCTGCCGCCGGCCTGATGTCCGTCGCAGCATGCAGCAAGTCGCCAGAAGCAGCCGCAGTCGAGAACAACGCGGACATGCTGGCTGACAACATGGAAATGCAGGCTGACAACATGGACGCGCTGGCGGACAACACCTCGAACGCAGTCGCTACCGACGTGCTCGAGAACGCTGCCGACAACATGAACGCAGCTGCCGACAACGTCCGTGACGCTGCCGACGAGAAGACCGACAACATGAACTAAGACCCTGTTGGGCGTTCGCGCTCGATAGAGTATTAGTGTCGGAAAGGGCGTTCCTTCGGGAGCGCCCTTTTTCTTTGTGCCTTTTGCTTTGCGGATGCTTGCGCTAACGCAGGCGCCGGTGGGGCCTGTAGCTCAACGGTTAGAGCTGGCCGCTCATAACGGCTAGGTTGCGGGTTCGATTCCTGCCGGGCCCACCAATTTTTCTCGCCAGACGACACATGGCTCTTTCGCCCGCTGCGACGTGTGGACGTGGCGATGAGCGTATCCTGCGTGAGCCCCTCCGCGATCCGAGACGCGTCCCTCGCCGCATCGGCCGGATGTGACGCCAGAAGCTTCAGGATCGCATGGCCCAACGACGCCGGCGACTCATGTCAGCAGGTCGGCGCCAGACTGGCTCGCCACCTATTTGCGGCCAAAGAGTTTTTCCACATCGGAGAGGCTGATCTTCACCCAGGTGGGACGCCCGTGGTTGCATTGGCCGGAATGCGGCGTGACTTCCATTTCGCGGAGCAGCGCGTTCATTTCGGTGACCGACAGGATGCGACCGGCGCGGACGGAGCCGTGGCAGGCCATCGTCCCGGCTACCGCGTCAAGGCGCTCCTTTAGGGAGAGCGCTTCGTCGAAGGCGGCGAGTTCGTCGGCTAGGTCTGTGACGAGGCCTTTAGGGTCGCTTTGGCCGAGCAAGGCTGGGGTGGCGCGGACCAGCATGGCATGGGGGCCGAAGCGTTCGAGGTCGAGGCCGAACTCGGACAGTTCCTCGGCGCGGGATTCGAGGCGGTCGCAGGCGGATTCGTCGAGTTCGACGACTTCGGGGATTAGCAGCGCCTGGCTGGCGATCGTGCCGCCGATCAGGGCCGCGCGCATGCGTTCGAGGACGAGGCGTTCGTGGGCAGCGTGCTGGTCGACGAGGACGAGGCCGTCTTCGGCTTCGGCGACTATGTAGGTCTTGGCGACTTGGCCTCTGGCTACGCCCATCGGGAAGGCTGCGGTTTGCGGCGGAGGTGTCCAGGCGGGTTCTGCGCGCGCCTGCGGGGGTGACGCGAAGAAGGTTGGGCGAGAGTCGTTTACCGCGCCGTAGCTTCTGTTTTCCAGGGGGAGCCTTTGGAGCGTGCCCTCACCTTCCCATCCGCTTTGCGGACGGGCCCCTTCCTCTCCCCCGGGGGGAGAGGAGATGTTTTCCGGTTGCCACATCGAAAGGGCGGACTCGCTGGCGCGTTGGCTGCGGTGGCCGGCGGCGTCGAGGGCTCGGCGGAGACCGGAGACTATGAGGCCTCTCACCATTGCGGGGTCGCGGAAGCGGACTTCGGTCTTGGCGGGGTGGACGTTGACGTCGACCTGGTCGGTCGGGATGTCGAGGAACAGCGCCACCACCGCGTGGCGGTCGCGCGGGAGCATCTCGGCATAGGCACCGCGGATCGCGCCCATCAGCAGGCGGTCCTTTACCGGTCGGCCGTTGACGAAGAGATACTGGTGGTCGGCGATGCCGCGATTGTAGGTTGGCAGGCTCGCGACGCCGCCGAGCACCAGACCTTCGCGCTCCAGGTCGATCGCGACCGAATTGTCGGCGAGCGCGCGGTCGGTGAGCGTCGCCACCCTGCCCGGCCGGTCCTCGACCTGCATCGCCGACAGCGCACGGCGGCCGTCATGCTCCAGCGTGAAACCGATGTCGGGCCGCGCCATCGCGAGCCGGCGAACGACGTCGAGACAGGCGGCGTATTCGGCGCGCGGGGAGCGGAGGAACTTGCGGCGGGCGGGGACGCGGGCGAACAGATCCTCGACCACGACGCGCGTGCCGGGCGGGAGTGCGGCGGGGCCTTCGCGTTCGACGCGGCCATTGTCGACGGTCCGTGCCCAGCCTTCGGCGCCGCGAATCCGGCTTTCGATCGTGAGGCGCGCGACGCTCGCGATCGACGGCAAGGCCTCGCCGCGAAAACCGAGCGTCACGACCGATTCGATGAACTCGTCGGGCAGCTTGGAAGTGGCGTGGCGTTCGAGCGCCAAGGCCATATCGGCGGGAGTCATCCCGCAGCCGTCGTCGGCGACTTCGATCCGCGAAGTGCCTCCTTCCACAAGGAGAATCGCGATGCGGCCCGCGCCTGCGTCGATCGCGTTTTCGACTAACTCCTTCAACGCGCTGGCGGGTCTTTCCACCACTTCACCGGCGGCGATGCGATTGACCAGATGCTCGGGGAGACGCCGTATTGACATGGGTTTGCGTCTAGACCAAGCGACGGCATCCCGCGACCCGCAAACGCAAGCACCCGGTGAGTTGAACACCGGCGGGCCACGCGAGATTTTTGTGCGATGGGCTGCCCGTCCGGCGGCCAAGGATTACGGGACCCTGATTGAATGGCCTTCTACTCGCGTTTCTTCAAGTTCATGTCGCACGACATGGCGATCGACCTCGGCACCGCGAACACCGTCGTCTACGTCCGTGGCCGCGGCATCGTCCTGAACGAGCCGTCGGTGGTCGCGGTCGAGACGATCAACGGCATCAAGCGCGTCAAGGCGGTCGGCGACGACGCCAAGATGATGATGGGCAAGACGCCGGGCAACATCGAGGCGATCCGGCCTTTGCGCGACGGCGTGATCGCGGACATCGACGTCGCCGAGCAGATGATCAAGTATTTCATCCAGAAGGTCCACGGTCCGCGCAAGTTCGCGCGCTGGCCCGAGATCGTGATCTGCGTGCCGTCGGGTTCGACCAAGGTCGAGCGCCGGGCGATCCGCGATGCCGCGTCGAACGCTGGCGCGTCGCAGGTCTGGCTGATCGAGGAGCCGATGGCGGCGGCGATCGGCGCGGACATGCCGGTCACCGAACCGATCGGTTCGATGGTCGTCGACATCGGTGGCGGCACGACCGAAGTCGCGGTGCTGTCGCTCCGCGGTCTCGCCTACACGACGTCGGTACGCGTCGGCGGCGACAAGATGGACGAGGCGATCGTCTCGTACGTCCGCCGCAACCATAACCTGCTGATCGGCGAAGCGACGGCAGAGCGGATCAAGAAGGAGGTCGGCATCGCCAAGCCGCCGGTCGACGGCATCGGCATGATCATCCAGATTAAGGGCCGCGATCTCGTCAACGGCGTGCCCAAGGAGATCCAGATCAACCAGGGCCAGATCGCCGAAGCGCTGAGCGAGCCGGTCGCGACGATCGTCGAGGGCGTCCGCGTCGCGCTCGAGAACACTGCGCCGGAACTGGCCGCGGACATCGTCGATCAGGGCATCGTGCTCACCGGCGGCGGCGCGCTGCTCCAGGGTCTGGACGAAGTGCTTCGCGACGAAACCGGCCTGCCGGTGACGGTCGCCGAGGACCCGCTGACCTGCGTGGCGCTCGGCACCGGCCGCGCGCTCGAGGATCCGTTGTTCCGCGGCGTGCTGATGAGCGGCTAAGAGTTTGTTTTTGCTTTAAGACACGCGGACACGAAATCGCGTCGTCCGAGTCGCGGGGGTAGGTCCCCCTGCGCTTTGGCAGCGCCCGAGACAGGGGGACAGGCGCATGGCGCCAGCCCGCGACCGGCGTACGGGGTTTTCCCGGCGTCGGCAATATGGTGTGTTCATGGGCTATGTGCTCGCCGTCGCTGGTGCGGTGGTGGGCCTGGTGCTGCTTGTCGCGTCGACGTTCAATCCGCCCGCCTTTTCCGCGCTGCGGATGGGCGTCGCGGGGGTGACGACGCCGGTGTCGACCGGACTCGCCACGGTCGGATCGTCGATCTCGGGCATCCCCGATGCGATCGGCAATTACTTTTTCGTGAAGCAGGAGAACGTCGCGTTGCGGGCGGATCGCGAGCGGACGCGGGCGTTGCTGATGCGCGCGCGGACGATCGCGTATGACAATCGCCGGTTGCGCTCATTGCTCGCGATCCGCGAACGCTCGACCGCGCCAGTCGTAACCGCACGGCTGGTGAGTTCGAGCGCGTCGAGCGGGCGGCGCTATGCGTTGCTCAATGCGGGTCGCTGGAACGGCGTCTTGCCCGGCATGCCCGTGCGCGGTCCCGACGGGCTGATCGGTCGCGTGGTCGAGACTGGCCCCAACGCGGCGCGCATCCTGTTGCTCAGCGACGGCGACAGCATCGTGCCCGTCCGCCGCACGCGCGACGGGATGCCGGCGATCGCCGCGGGGCGCGGCGACGGTATGATCGACATCCGCTCGGTCAACGCCACCAACGTCCGCTTCAACGCGGGCGACCTGTTCGTGACGACCGGCACCGGCGGGATCTACGCGCCCGGCGTGCCCGTCGCGCGCGTGACCAAGGCGGGGTCGGACTCGGTGATGGCGCGCGCCTTCGCCGATCCCGACACGCTCGACTTCGCGCTGGTCGAGCGGATGTTCATGCCCGTGCCCCCGCCTCGCCCGGTGACCCAGCAATGATGCCGCCGCGCCTGGTCGACAGCGTCGACTACAAGCCGTTCGAGACCAAGATTCCCGCTGGCCGGTCGCGCGCGATCCCCTGGGCGACCGTAATTGCCGGGTCGCTGGTCACGATCATCCCGGTGGTCGCGACGATCCCGCTGCTCCCGCCGTTCGGGTTCGTCATGCTGCTCGCGTGGCGGTTGCTCGCACGGTTCGCGTTCAAGCCGTGGGCCGCAGCCCCGCTCGGCTTCTTCGACGACCTCGTCAGCGGCCAGCCGCTCGGCAGCGCGGTGCTGATGTGGTCGCTCGCGTTCGTCGCGATCGACATGATCGAACAGCGGCTCGCGTTTCGTGATTATTGGCAGGACTGGCTGATCGCCGGCGGGCTGATCGCGGCATGCATCCTTGCCGGCCGCTTCATCGCAGTGCCGGTCGGCGCGCATGTCGACACGATCCTGATCGCGCAGATCGCGGTGACGATCCTCATGTTCCCGCTGGCGGCCCGCATCGTCGCGGCGATCCAGAACAAGCGCGGTGCCGAGTGAGGAATACCCCGCGGATCGTCACCGAGATGTCGCAGGCGTACAGCTTCTCGCGGCGCGCGTGGATGCTGGGCGCAGCACAGGGCGGCGTTGGCTTGCTGCTGGCAGGGCGGATGGCGTGGCTGTCGATCGCGCAGAACGAGCGCTACACGATGTTGTCGGAAAGCAACCGCGTCAACATGACGTTGCTGCCGCCCCGCCGCGGCTGGATCGTTGACCGCCACGGCGTGCCGATCGCCAACAACCGGACCGATTTCCGCGTCGACATCATCCCCGACCGTCTCCGCGACAAGGAGCGCGTGCTGCCGCTGCTCGGCCGCATCCTCCAGCTGCCGCCCGAGGAAGTCGAGCGGATTGCGATCGATCTCGAACATGCGGCGGGGTTCCAGCCGGTCCAGGTCGCGGAGAATCTCGATTGGGAGCGGTTCGCCGCGGTCAGCGTCCGCCTGCCCGAACTGCCCGGCGTCGCACCGACGCGTGGGTTTGCGCGCAGCTATCCGGCCGGCGCCGCGGTCGCGCACCTGACCGGCTATGTCGGCGTACCCAACGCCGAACAGTACAAGAAGACGCGCGACCCGTTGCTCGTCACCCCCGGCTTCAAGCTCGGCAAGGACGGGCTCGAGAAGATGCTGGAGGCCGAACTCCGCGGCGTCGCCGGCGCCAAGCGCGTCGAGGTCACCGCGCGCGGCAAGCTGGTCGCCGAACTCGCCACCAAGCCCGACGTCCCCGGCAAGACCGCGCGGCTGACGATCGACGCAGGGCTTCAGGAATACGCGGCAAGGCGACTCGGCACGAACTCCGGCTCGGTCGTCGTGCTCGACACCCGTACCGGCGAGATGCTCGCGATGGTGTCGATGCCTGCCTATGATCCGAACAGCTTTTCGGACGGGATCAGCCATCTCGAATGGCAGATGCTGAGCGACGACGATCACGTGCCGCTGATGAACAAGGTCACGCAGGGGCTGTATCCGCCGGGGTCGACCGTCAAGCCGATGAACGGCCTTGCGCTGATGAACGCCGGCGTCGATCCGATGACCCGCGTCAATTGTTCGGGCGCGATGCGGCTCGGGACCAGCGTGTTCCATTGCCACAAGAAGAGCGGCCACGGCCCGCTCGATCTCAAGAACGCGATCATGCAGAGCTGCGACATCTATTTCTACGAGATGGCGCGGCGGGTCGGCTACAACGCGATCGCGCCGATCGCGCGCACGCTCGGGCTCGGTCAGAAGTTCGACCTGCCCTTCTCGACGCAGCGCTATGGCACCGTGCCCGATCCGGCGTGGAAGCTGAAGAAATACAAGCACGACTGGACCGTCGCGGATTCGCTCAACGCGTCGATCGGCCAGGGCTATGTGCTCGCCAACCCGTTGCAGCTCGCGGTGATGGCCGCGCGGCTCGCATCCGGCCGCGCGTTGCAGCCGAGCATCCTTGCGAGCCATGTCCACCGCGACTCTCCTGCCCTCGCGATCGACTCCGAGCATCTCGCGCGCGTCCGCGATGCGATGTTCGGGGTGATCAACCAGGGCGGCACCGGCGGCGCGGCGAAACTGCTGATCCCCGGCGTCGCGATCGCAGGGAAGACCGGCACCGCGCAGGTCCGCCGCATCACGATGGCGGAGCGGCGTTCGGGCGTGCTCAAGAACGGGCAGCTGCCGTTCAAGATGCGCGACCATGCGCTCTTCATCGGTTTCGCGCCCGCCGATAACCCGCGCTATGCGCTCGCGGTCGTGCTCGAGCATAACGGCCATACCGTCCGCAATCTTGACACGCCGATGATCGGCCGCGACATCATGACCTATATGCTCGACCGCGAGCGTGCGTTGAAGTCGCTTGCCGAAGTCGAACCGACCTGGGGCGGCGATATCCGCACGCGCATGGCGGCGACCGCGGAAGCCTACCGCAAGGCGCAATCCGCGCCACCCGCCGCGATCGCCACCAAGACCGACGCGATCGTGCCCAGCGACGCCCCCGCAGTCGCCAACGCCACCGACATGGCCAACGCCACGCAGGAAGCGCTGACCGCGCCCGGTGCGACCGTAGCCGAAGACGACTCGAGGGACCGTCAGCCGTGAACCGCATCGTCCCCGAACCGCTCGCCAAGCTGCCATGGATGGTGATCCTGCTGGTGGTCGCGATCGGCTGTTTCGGCCAGGTCGTGCTGTATTCGGCAGCAGGCGGCTCGCTGCACCCCTGGGCATTGTCGCAGGGCATCCGCTTCTTCGTGCTGCTGGCCGGTGCGATCGGCCTCTCCTACGTCCCCGAGGGCGTCTGGAAGGCAGGATCGCTGCCGACCTATGCGATCCTCGTCGTCTCGTTGCTCGCGGTCGAACTGCTGGGGAAAGTCTCGGGTGGCTCGCAACGCTGGCTCGATCTCGGTTTCATCCGCCTGCAGCCGTCCGAGTTCATGAAACCGGCGATCGTGCTCGCCTGCGCCAGATTCTACGACATGCTGCCCCCCAACGAGACGCGACGGTTCGGCGCGGTCTGGCCGGCGGCGATGCTGATCGGCGTGCCCGCGGCGCTGGTGATGCTCCAGCCCGATCTCGGCACCGCGCTGATGATCTGCGCGGGCGGCGCGACGGTGATGTTCCTCGCCGGCATCCCGCTGCGGCTGTTCGTCGGCGGCGCGATCGGCGCGGCCGTCGCGATCCCGCTCGCGATCAACTTCGCGCTGCACGACTATCAGCGCAACCGCATACTTATCTTTCTCGATCCCGAAAGCGACCCGCTCGGTACCGGCTATCACATCAGCCAGTCGAAGATCGCGATCGGCTCGGGCGGAATCTGGGGCAAGGGCTTCCTCCAGGGCACGCAGAGCCATCTCGACTACCTCCCCGAAGGGCATACCGACTTCGTCTTCGCGACGATGGCGGAGGAATGGGGCCTGGTCGGCGGCTGCCTGCTGATCCTCGCGTTCCTGCTGGTGATCCGCTGGGGCATCGAGGTCGGCCAGCGCGCGCAGACCCGCTTCGGCAGGCTGGCGGCGGCGGGCCTGTCGACGACGATCTTCTTCTACGTCGCGATCAACCTGATGATGGTGATGGGCCTCGCGCCCGTCGTCGGCATCCCGTTGCCGCTGGTGAGCTTCGGCAGCTCGGCGCAGATGACCGTGTTGCTGTGCCTCGGCATTTTGATGTCGATCGACCGCCAGAACCGCAAGACGGTCGGCTGGTAGGGCAAAAAACCGACTTATTTCGCGAAAAAGCGGCGCGATCGACGAAAACGGACTCGGATCGACGAAAAGGGGGTTGCGGCCCCCGATGAGTCTGCTAACAGCGCGCCTCCAGCAGCGGGGCGCCACACCAGGGCGCCACTCAAAACCGCCCCGGAATGGACGCATAGCTCAGTTGGTAGAGCAGCTGACTCTTAATCAGCGGGTCCTTGGTTCGAGCCCAAGTGCGTCCACCATTTCTTCTTAATCGCCAGACACCTGACTCCACTCCCTTCACTAGCGTGAGTTGGAATGGGCTGGCACCGCGATTAGTTGGCGATCGTGACCGGAGCCTTCTCTCTTGGCTGCGGCGTTACCTGATTTGCGCTCGGCATCCCGTCAGCCTGCTCCCCAGGCTGCTCAGCCGCTGGACATTCGGCAGCGCTTTTATCAAGCCGCCTCCGCCCTAGCGGCTTATCTCGGCTTTCAGATATCGGAGAACATGGCCGGCCCGCGCCGACAGCGGCCATTCGGATCGGTGGATCAACCACAGCGTGTCCACGACCGCGACACCTTCGACGACACGGATGTGCGACGCCTTGTCGAACGCCTGACGGGCGTAACGCGGGAGTACGGTGAAGCCCAATCCGCGCGCGACCGGCTCGAGGATCAGGCTGATCTGGTTGCTGAAGCCGCGCACGGGCAAGCGGCGCACGCCCGGATTGCCGTCGAACCGCCGCGACAGCAGACGGGTCGCCATTGCCTGGCCGTCCGGGTGATCGATGAACCCGATCCGCTCCAGATCGTGCCAGTCGCGAACCGTCTCGCCGGCGGGAACGATGAGTTCGAGTGGCTCTTCGAGGAACGGCGTCGCCGTCAGGCGCGGGTCTTCGCTACGGGTGGTGGCAATACCCAGCTCGGAACGATTGGACGCGACCGCATCGATGACCTCGCTGTCCGGCGCGAAACGATGGCGGATTACCAGACCGGGCTCGGCGCGTTGCAGATCGAGTAACAGCGAATAGAGCAGCAATCCTACGCTACCCGGCGTGACGAGATCGAGCGCGCCGCGCAACGCATCGGTATCCGCCAACTTCGCCGCCAGCCGCTTGTCCGCGGCTTCTAGTTCGCGTGCATACTCGAGCAGCGCGAGGCCGGCAGGCGTCCACTCCAGCCGGCGCGAGCGACGGATCACGATGGCACCGAGCCGGGTTTCGAGCTGGCCGACATGCTGGCTGACCGCAGCCTGCGTCAGATCGAGGACCGCGGCGGCGCGCGTGAAGCTGCCGGCCTCGGCCAGCGCGACGGCACTACGGATCCAGAGCGGGTTCAGCATAACCATAATTTATCGATGCCATAAGGAGACGCTGGTTTCGCTAATAATCGACCGCCTCCATCTGGTTCGGACAGCAAGAGGACACGTGATGGTCGCCCCCTACCCCCGCAGTTTTTCGCATATCGGCCTGTCGGTCACCGATCTCGACCAAGCCGTGACGTTCTACACCGACGTGCTCGGCTGGTATCTGATCATGCCGCCGACGACGGTTGCCGAGGACGACAGCGCGATCGGCGTGATGTGCACCGATGTGTTCGGCGCCGGCTGGGGATCGTTCAGGATCGCGCATCTCTCTACGGGCGACCGCGTCGGCGTGGAGATGTTCGAGTTCCGGAATGCGGAAAAGCGCGAGAATAACTTCGAATATTGGAAATCGGGCATCTTTCATTTCTGCGTGCAGGACCCCGACGTCGAAGGTCTCGCCGCCAAAATCGTCGCGGCGGGCGGTAAGCAGCGGATGCCGGTGCGCGAATACTTCCCCGGCGAGAAGCCGTTCCGGATGGTCTATATGGAGGATCCGTTCGGCAACATCCTCGAACTGTACAGCCATAGCTATGAGCTGACCTACTCGGCCGGTGCCTATTCCTGACCGGCGGCCCGCCCGCTTCCCGTACAAGAGAGACGTTCCATGGCAGCGCTTTTCACGCCCTTCACGCTGAAGGACGTCACCCTTCGCAACCGCATCGGCATTCCGCCCATGTGCCAGTATAGCGCCGTCGACGGCGTCACCACCGACTGGCACCTCGCACACTACACCGGCATGGCGCGCGGCGGCGCGGGGCTGGTGATCGTCGAGGCTACCGCGGTGTCGCCGGAGGGGCGGATCACGCCTGGTTGCACAGGGTTGTGGAACGACGACCAGGTGCCGGGCATGGCGGCGATTGCCAAGGCGATCAAGACGGCGGGCGCGGTCGCGGGCATCCAGATCGGTCATGCCGGCCGCAAGGCGAGCGCCAACAAGCCCTGGGAAGGCGACGACCATATCGCGAACGACGCTCCTGGCGGCTGGCAGACGATTTCGCCATCCGCGATCGCGTTCGGGGGTGGCTTGCCGAAGGTCCCGACCGAGATGTCGCTCGACGATATCGCGCGCGTAAAGGCGGACTTCGTGTCCGCGGCCGAGCGCGCGCGCGACGCCGGGTTCGAATGGCTCGAACTGCATTTCGCGCATGGCTATCTCGCGCAGAGCTTTTTCTCCGTCCACGCCAATACGCGCACCGACCAATATGGCGGCAGCGCGGAGAACCGCGGCCGCTTCCTGCTCGAGACATTGCAGGCGGTGCGTGCGGTGTGGCCGGGCAACCTGCCGCTCACCGCGCGGTTCGGCGTGCTCGAATTCGACGACCGCGACGAGGAGACGATGGCCGAAGCGATCGCCCTCGTCCGTCGGTTCAAGGACAATGGCCTCGATTTCCTGAGCGTCAGCATGGGCTTTTCGACACCCGATGCGACCATTCCGTGGGGCCCTGCCTTCATGGCGCCGATCGCCGCGCGCGTCCGTGCCGAAACCGGGCTGCCGGTCGGCACGGCATGGGGCATGGACATCCCCGCCGACGCAGAGCGGTCGATCGTCGATGGTCAGCTCGACATACCGATGATGGCGCGCGCTCATCTCGCCGATCCGCATTATCCGTTCCGCGTCGCGCGCGAACTGGGGGTGCCGAAGGCGTCGTCGGTATTACCCGATCAATACGCCCATTGGCTGGCACGCTATCCGGGACCGCAAAACGGCGACCCGATCGATTAACTCCGTTCACCGGGACCAAGGACAAGACGCATGAGCGACATCATCTGGCCTGCGGGATACGTGCCCGGCTTCACCGACAATTTCTGTTCCAACGAGATGATCGTCACCGGCCTGACCGCTGCCGACATCTGGCCGTTCCTCAACATCCCGACGCGCTGGCCGACCTATTATCCGAATTCGGCCGATGTACGGTTCCATGACGGCAAGGGCCCCGAGCTCGATGCAGACGTACGCTTCTTCTTCTCGACGTTCGGCTTTCCAGTCGAAGCGCAGGTCGTCGAGCATGTCGCGCCGGTCGTCGGCCAGCCCGCACGCGTGGCCTGGCATGGCTGGTCCGGCGAAGGCGCGGATCGTCTCGATGTCCACCATGCCTGGCTGATCGAGGACCTGTCGGGTGGCCGCGTGCGTATCCTGACGCAGGAGACCCAGAACGGTGCGCCGGCAAAGGAACTCGCAAAGGCGAACCCCAACCCGATGATCAACGGCCACCAGGACTGGCTTGTCGGACTGGTCGCCGCGGTTCGCGGCGTCACCGGCTGAGCCTGTCAGAACAGTATCGGCGTCGGGATGCTTCCTGGCACAGATGCGCGCTTGATGAGCACGTCGCGTCGGATACCAACGCTGCATAACGAAGTATTGAGGAACGAGAGATGGTCAGGCGCATGCAAGTGACGCTACGGGCGTTGGGCGCAGCAATGGCGACGTTCGTGCTTGCCGCAGGGGGGCAGCCTGTCGTGGCACGAACCACCACGTCGCTCGCCGCGGTGCCTGCCCAACGCAGCTGCGCATCTCTTGCCACGCTGAATGCATCGACCATGCACACGGGCAAGGTAACGATTGCCGCGGCAACCGTTACCACCACCACCGCCGGACAATTCTGCGAAGTCCGCGGCACGATCGCCCCCGCGCCCAGCTCGACCATCGATTTTCAGGTTCATTTGCCGGTGACCAAATGGACGCAGCGCTATGTACAGGTCGGCTGCGGCGGCCTTTGCGGGAACGTCAACGTCGCGATCGACAACGCCAGCGGCTGCGCGCCTGCGCTGAACGGCGAATTCGTCGTTGCCGCCAACGACATGGGCGCAAAAGTACCAGAGGGCGGCCCAATGGGCAGCTTCGCGACCGATCCTGAAAAGCGCATCGATTTCGCCTATCGCGGCAACCACGTCACCGCGCTCGTCGCGAAGTCGCTGATCCGCGTCTTCTACGGCCGACAGCAACGCCACGCCTACTTCACCGGTTGCTCGGACGGCGGGCGCGAAGGACTGATGGAAGCGCAGCGTTACCCCAACGATTTCGACGGCGTGTCCGCAGGCGCGCCTGCAATGAACTTCCAGGTACAAAACAGCTTCTACCATGCATGGATGGCGTCGGCGAACCTCGACGCGGCGGGCAAGCCAATCCTGCTCGCCGCCAAGATACCGGTGCTTCATGCTGCGGTGCTGGCGCATTGCGACGCGATGGATGGGCTGAAGGACGGGCTGCTGTCGGATCCCCGCGCCTGCCGGGTGGATACCGATTGGGTTGCCTGCAAGCCCGGCGCCACTGCTACCGATGCCTGCCTGACCGCGCGCGAAGCGGCGATCGTCCGTCGCATCTATGACGGCCCACGCGCACCGGATGGTCGCAGCTTTCTTGTTGGCGGTCCGCAGCCCGGATCCGAGCTGCAATGGGACTTTATTCCTGCCAGTGCGACCGATCGGTCGATGAGCGCGATGCTGGGCGCAGCGATGCGGCGCTACATGATCTTCCCGCAATCGCCTGCCCCCAGTGCGCTGGTCGACGACTTCTCGTTCGATGCCAGGACCTTTGCCGAGGTGACGCGGCTGCACGGACTGAACGATGCCACCAATCCAGATCTGCGTCCCTTCGCGCAGCACGGTGGGCGGATGATCTTGTGGCATGGCTGGTCGGACACCTCGATTTCCCCGATGACATCGATAGCGTATTACAAAGCGGTGCAGCAATTGATGGGCGCGCGGTCCGCAGATGCCATGCTGCGACTGTTCATGCTTCCCGGCACGGGCCATTGCGGCGGTGGCGATGGCTTTGCGCAGGTCGATACGCTGACTCCGCTGATGGCATGGGTCGAAGCTGGTCATGCGCCGGCGCAGCTGACCGCCGACAAAGTGGCGGACCTTGCCAAAGGTCCTCGGGGCGGGTTGCCGGGGGCCGACCAGTCGGGAAAGCAGTTACCGCTCGCCAGCCCTGCGGCCACCGTCCTGGCCAGACGCACGATCTACCCCTTCCCCGCCATCCCGCGCCCGGGACGCAGCGGTAACGTTGCAGGGAAAAGCGTCATCATCGAACAGCCCGTGATCGACTGGCACGGTGCCGACCTGTTTCGACCGGGGTTTCAGCGCGCGTACAGCGTTCGCGATAATGCACTCGTCGCCGACCGCTGAATTGGCAAAACCGATACGCGCGACGCTTCGTGGACGGCGTTGAGGTCGCATCGATCATCAAGATATCGATGCATCTGCTCGTCATCATATATACCGAGCCGTTTATCGGCATGCAGAATGCCACACGTGCCTAACGATCGGAGCCCATAACAATGCAGCGAAACGTCCTTGTCGCCCTGTCGATCGTAGCGCTGGTTGGCTCTACCTCGGCTTGGGCCGTTGGAGATGTTCCCGTTCGAATGAAGCCCAAGCAGGTGGCAAGCTTCTATCGGTCGATCCGGCCCCTGCTCGTTTCCGATGGCGTACCGTGTCCGCTGAACCAGCACCCCGTGTCGGGCGTCATTACCGGAGGCGCGTCCCCGCAAGGCGGCAGCCAGCAAACCGTCCTGACGTTCGACAAGGGCGCGAAGGTTACCGTGTCACGCACGTGGAACCGCTCGGCAACGGGCACGCCCGCGACGATAGAAATCGTGTGTTCGCTGTGAAGGCCGACCGAATGGCCACCGAGACAAGCCGCATTGGGAACCGGCGTATGATATGCGGCCGACGCCTTCTTGCGAACGGCTCGCATCTACTCGAGCAGGACGCGTCGGGCACATGATCGTATCTGCAGGGGTTGCTCGAGCATGCCGAAGACCAGTGCCAGGGATATCGACGCGATCGCGACCGAGGGCAGCGGGTCCTACACGACGCGCCGGATGAGTTCGGCCACCGGGCTTGCACTGTCGATCCGCGACACGCCGCAGTCGGTCAGCGTCGTTACCGCCAGCAGATCATGATCTCGCCAATGGCTGGCATTTCCAGGCGGCGTACAACCGCTCGTCCAACACCCGCGACGGCTATGACGTCGCCGCCTATTACGGTGCGCCCGATCGCGACGGCATCGGCGTCCACATCAACCCGAGCTATTCGCACGCCGACACCACGCAAGATCGCGAGGCCGTTTCGCTTCCGAAGCGCGCCCAGCCCCTACCCAAGACGCAACCGGAAAAGGCGGGCGCAACGCTGACACTGGTCGTGCCCGTCGAATTTCTTTCGCTGATATCGAGCAGGTTACACGCATGGGTCAGTCCGTCCCCCGCTCGGAAGATCCAGAACAGTCTGCCGCACGACAACGACCGATAGGCTCGCCATCCGCCGATCTGTGATCGACTGTCGTGATCTATCCTGCCCGAATAATCGATTGGACAAATGTCCATCAAATCCTGCATCTTAGGTCCAAGCACGGAATACTCATCGAGAGAGGACGCCAAGATGGCCGATTACGAACAGCCCAAGAGCAGCGGTTGCCCCATGGGCCCCAACGGCGGCGGCGAGGTCAAGGCCCGCTCGCTGCTCGGTCGTACCAACAAGGATTGGTGGCCGGATGCGCTGCCGATCGACATGCTGCACCAGCACGGCGTCTCCCCCGACCCGATGGGCGAAGAGTTCGACTATGCCGAGTCGTTCCAGCAGCTCGACTATGCCGCGCTCAAGGCGGACCTGACCGCGCTGATGACCGACAGCAAGTCCTGGTGGCCTGCCGATTACGGTCACTACGGCCCGTTCATGATCCGCATGGCGTGGCACGCCGCCGGCACTTACCGCGTGACCGATGGTCGCGGCGGGTCGTCGTCGGGTCAGCAGCGTTTCGAGCCGCTCAACTCGTGGCCGGACAACGGCAACCTCGACAAGGCACGTCGTCTGTTGTGGCCGCTGAAGCAGAAGTATGGCAAGAACATCAGCTGGGCCGATCTGTTCATCCTCGCCGGCAACGTCGCGATCGAGAGCATGGGCGGACCGATCTTCGGTTTCGCAGGCGGCCGCAAGGACGTCTTCGCCTCCGAGGGCGACACGTTCTGGGGTGCCGAGGAGCTGTGGGTCAACGAGGGTGCGCAGACCCGCATCAGCGAAGACATGCCCGAGCTCGAGGGCCCGCTCGCCGCGATCCAGATGGGTCTCATCTACGTCAATCCGGAAGGCCCGGGCGGTGATCCGAACCCGCTGCTGTCGGCACGCGACATGAAGGCGACCTTCCTGCGGATGGCGATGAACTCCGAGGAAACCGTCGCGCTGACCGCCGGCGGCCACGCGTTCGGCAAGTCGCACGGCGCCAAGCCCGCACCGCATTTCAAGGCACCGTCTTCGGAATCCGTGCACATGCAGGGTCTTGGCTGGCTGACCGACAGCGAGGAGATTGGCCAGGGCCACATCACGACTTCGGGTATCGAGGGCGCATGGTCGAACAACCCGACCAAGTGGACCGGCGATTACCTGCGCCTGCTGTTCAAGTACGACTATGAGCTGACCGAGAGCCCGGCCGGCGCAAAGCAGTGGCAGCCGGTCAACCCGGCACCCGAGGACATGGCACCCGACGCACGCGATCCCAACAAGCGCGTGCCGACGATGATGACCACCGCCGACATGGCGCTGAAGATGGACCCCGAGTTCCGCGAGATCGCGCTGCGTTTCCGTGACGATCAGTCGGCACTCGACGACGCGTTCGCACGCGCCTGGTTCAAGCTGACGCACCGCGACATGGGTCCGCGCGTTCGGTATCTCGGGCCTGAGGTTCCGGAAGAGACGCTGATCTGGCAGGATCCGGTTCCTGAGGGCACCGCGCCGTCGGACGCCGACGTTGCAGCGTTCAAGGATGCCGTGCTGTCGAGCGGGCTGACGATCGGCCAGCTGGTCAAGACCGCCTGGGCGTCGGCATCGAGCTATCGCCGGTCGGACCACCGCGGTGGTGCGAACGGGGCGCGCATCGCGCTCGCCCCGCAGAAGGACTGGCCGGTCAACGAGCCCGAGCAGCTGAGCAAGGTCCTGGCCAAGCTCAACGAGTTGCGCGGCGACATGTCGCTGGCCGACGCGATCGTGATGGCCGGTTCGGCAGCGGTCGAGAAGGCGGCGCGCGATGCCGGTCACGACGTGTCGGTGCCGTTCCTCGGTGGACGCGGCGATGCGACGCAGGAGTGGACCGATGTCGAGAGCTTCGTGTGGATGGAGCCGCAGGCCGATGGCTTCCGCAACTACCTGAAGACGCGCCACCCGGTGAAGACCGAGGAACTGCTGCTCGACAAGGCTTCGCTGCTCGGCCTGTCCGCGCCGGAGATGACCGTTCTGGTCGGTGGCCTGCGCGTGCTCGGCGCGAACTTCGGTGATGCGCCCGAGGGTGTACTCACCGAGCGTAAGGGTCAGTTGACCAACGACTTCTTCGTCAACCTCCTCGACAACGACACGTTCTGGGACTTGGTCGACACGTCGAGCGACGAGAAGTTCATCGGCTACGATCGTGGCGGTCGCGAGAAGAAGTGGCAGGCGACCCGTACCGACCTGATCTTCGGCTCGAACTCGCAGCTGCGCGCGACGGCCGAAGTCTATGCCGAGAACGGTCACGAGCAGAAGTTCGTTCGCGACTTCGTCAAGGCGTGGGTCAAGGTCATGAATGCCGATCGTTTCGACGTCACGGCAAAGCCTGTATCGTCCAACCAGGCGACCTGAGCTTCGGTGACAGGCAGACAAGCCGTGCTGGTCTGGGCGACGTTCCAGACGAGCACGGCTTGTCCGCCATTACTCGTTATAATTGTCGTGACGATGGCATGAACTTCGATCGTTACCCTGTCTCCAGCTACCGCCCTCGACAGCGATCCTTGTCGGGCTGGCTGACAAAGGTCCAAGGCGTTCTCGCCGAACGGCGTCGGAAGATGGCCAAGCCCGGCAGCGCCAGGGACTGATTGTGACGTCGCCAGAGTGCCTTGCGACGTTCGGTGCGTTCCCAGCCCTGATCCAACCCGCTATCATCGCGTACTCGGATCAGGTGAACGACGGTGCGGATACCGTCGGCAAAGGGGAGGTCACAGATGGCGGCACCGTTGACGGCTCGGCGATCGGTCGTCGTCATCAGCGACTGGGTCGATGGCCAACATCCTGGACACGATCGCCCGTCATCTACCCTGCTGCCAGCACACGCGACCAATCCGAAAAGCCAGCCGTGGATCGGCGATCTCGCGCCCGTTGACGTGACGGGCGGGTATCTGGAGCGGCTGCCACTCGCGCTGATCGCCGCTGGCATCGTCGATCAGGCCGAGATCTGGCATCATTGGCGCGGCGAGGACGAGCCTCCATTCCGCAGGGACAACGCCGTTCTGGCGCGCCGCGCCTTCCGGATTGAAAACGAGCATGCCCCCTTTGCCTCGTCGCAGATGAATGCGTTCGTCGAAGCGTTCGGCGCGCCGCATATCCTCGTCGTGTTCGGTTTGGGCGTCGCGCCCGACCTGCTAGCGCTGTGTGCGAACAGCATCATCCTCTACAATTCGATCGACGCGCCCTCGCTACGCGTACCGCCAGAAGTCAGCGAGCATTTCGATCTCGTCATCACCGGCGCGCAGTGGCAGTCGGACGAAGTCGAGGCGCGCCACCCCGGCATGCGCACCGCGATCCTGCCGGTCGGGCCTGAGTTCGCCGCGATCGACCAGTTCCGTCCGCTCGGCACGCCCAAGGACGTCGACCTGATCTACGTCGCCGCCGCGCAGCCGTACAAGCGCCACGACATCCTGTTCGATGCCCTCGCGCCACTGCCGCGCGACGTCCGCGCGCTCTGCGTGTTCGGATACGGCGAGGATGCCGACGCACTCCGCCGCCGCGCGCAAGAGCAGAACCTCTCGATCGAGTTCGTCGGGCCACCAGGCGTGCCTATCGAAGAGGTCAACCGCCTGATGAACCGCGCCAGGTTCGGCGTCGTCTGCGGCATCGACGACGGCGCGCCCGCGATCCTCACCGAATACATGCTCGCCGGCCTGCCCGTACTCGCCAATGCGGCATTACGCTGCGGATTGCAGTTCATCCTGCCCGAGACCGGCATGACGGCTTCGACGAACGGGTTTGCCGATGCAATTCTTACAATGCGCGAAACCTACGAAGAATTCCGGCCCCGCCAAGCCGTGTTGGAACGTTGGACTTGGCAGCATAGCGTTGTGCGTTTGAGGGCAATTATCCAGCAAATACATGATGCAAAGCAATGACATTTACATAGTCAGGTTTGAGGTGTGGGCTTAGGTTCGATCGACAACGCGGATAACCGCGGATTTGCGGATTGGAAGAGCGTGCACGGTATCGGACCTATTCTCACGCCCTCGAAGTCCGACGATGCCGCCCCGCCGCCGCTGATCTGCTTCTCGCACCTGCGCTGGGATTTCGTCACGCAGCGCCCGCAGCATCTGATGAAGCGGTTCGCGCAGAATCACAGCGTGTTCGTTTGGGAAGAACACATCCCCTGCGACCACCCGCTGCCGTTCCTCGAACATCACCCGTTTCCCGCCGACAATGTAATCGCGCTGCGCCCGCGGTTGCCGCATTGGTGGAACGCCGAGCAGGTCGAGGCGGGCTTGCGGCAACTCCTCGACATGCTGGTCGCGACGAGCATTCGCGCCGAGCCCGTCCTCTGGTTCTACACCCCGATGATGCTCCCCTTCGCCGAGCATCTCGACGCCGCCGCGGTCGTCTACGATTGCATGGACGAACTGTCCGCGTTCCGCTTCGCCGACCCCGCCCTGCTCGATCGCGAAACGCGGCTGCTCGCGCGCGCCGACCTTGTCTTCACCGGCGGCTACAGTCTCTACGAAGCCAAGCGCGACCGCCACCGCGACGTCCACGCCTTCCCCTCCGCCGTCGACGTTGCGCACTTCGCGCAAGCCCGCGCCGGCAACAACGAACCCGAAGACCAGCGCCATATCCCCGGCCCGAAGCTCGGCTTCTTCGGCGTAATCGACGAGCGCATCGACCTCGCGCTGCTCGACGCGGTCGCCGCTCAGCGACCCGACTGGTCATTCATCATGATCGGCCCGGTCGTGAAGATCGACCCCGCGCACCTGCCGCGCCGCGCCAACATCCACTGGCTCGGCGGACGCGGTTACAACGAACTCCCGGCATACCTTTCCGGCTGGAACGTCGCGCTGATGCCGTTCGCGATCAACGCCGCGACGCGCTTCATCAGCCCGACCAAGACGCCCGAATATCTCGCCGGCGGCCTGCCCGTCGTCTCGACCCCGATCGTCGACGTGATCCGCCATTACGGCGACGCAGCGGCGGTCGCGATCGCGTCCGACGCTCCCACGTTCGTCACCGCCTGCGAGGCCGCCCTTGCCCTCCCCCGCGAAGGCGCATGGCGAGACGAAGCCGACAGCCTGCTCGCCACGCAATCCTGGGACCGCACGCAAACCGCCATGGCAACCGAGATTGACCGCATCTTAAACGGTAAAAAATACGCTCCCGCCCCGAAACGCGAACGCTACGACACGCTGATCGTCGGCGCAGGGTTCGCCGGTGCGGTCCTCGCCGAACGCCTGGCCAGCGACAGCGGCCAGCGCGTCCTCGTCGTCGACCGCCGCCCGCACATCGGCGGCAACGCGTATGACGAACACGACGCGGCGGGCGTGCTGATCCACCGCTACGGCCCGCACATCTTCCACACCAATTCCGCCGACGTGTTCGACTACCTCTCGCGCTTCACCGAGTGGCGCCCCTACGAACACAGAGTGCTGGCAAACGTCGACGACAAGCTCGTGCCGATGCCGATCAACCGCACCACGCTCAACGACCTCTACGGCCTCTCGCTCGAGAACGACGCGGAAGCCGCCGCCTTCCTCGCCAGCCGCGCGGAATCGGTCGAGGACATCCGCACCTCCGAAGACGTGGTCGTCGCCGCGGTCGGCCGCGATCTCTACGAGACGTTCTTCCGCGGCTACACTCGGAAGCAATGGGGCCTCGATCCGTCCGAACTCGACCGCGCCGTCACCGCGCGCGTGCCGACCCGCACCTCGACCGACGACCGCTATTTCACCGACAAGTTCCAGGCCATGCCGGCCAACGGCTACACCCGGATGTTCGAGGCGATGCTCGACCACCCCGGCATCACGCTCGATCTCGGCGTCGAATACCGCGACGTGATCGACCGCATCGACGTCGACCACATCGTCTTCACCGGCCCGATCGACGAATATTTCGACTTCCGCTTCGGCAAGCTGCCGTATCGCAGCCTCCAGTTCCGCCACGAGACGCACGACGTCGCGCAGTTCCAGCCGGTCGCGGTCGTCAACTATCCCGACGAAGCCGTGCCGCAGACGCGCATCACCGAATACAAGCACCTCACCGGCCAACTCCACGCAAAGACCAGCATCAGCTACGAATTTCCGAGCGCGGAGGGCGACCCCTATTACCCGATCCCCCGCCCCGAAAACCAGGCGCTGTTCAAACGCTACGAGGCGCTCGCCGATGCGGAGGAAGGCGTGACCTTCGTCGGCCGGCTCGCGACGTATCGCTACTACAATATGGACCAGGTCGTCGGACAGGCGCTCGCCACTTATCGCCGCATGGTCGCCAAGTCCGCGGTCCTCGAGACCCCCGTGATGGCCGCCGAATGACCCGCATCTGCCTGCTGACCGACAGCCTCGCCCCATCCGGCGTCGGCGCGCACATGATGACGCTCGCCGGAGGATTGGACGGAGACGAGATCGTCGTCGCCGCGCGGCTCGGCACGGGCCTGCTCGAACACGCGGCCGCCAGGGGTTATGCGGTGAAAGCGCTCGACGACGATGCCAACCTCGCACGCTGGATGCAGCGATCGGCCCCGGATATCGTCCACGTTCATGCTGGGATCGGCTGGGAAGGCCATGCCGCGGTCCGTGCCGCGCATGCCGCTGGCGTACCAGTCGTCCGTACCGAGCATCTGCCCTACCTGTTGACCGACGCGGCGCAGCGCGACGAGCACCGTGATACGGCAACGGCGCTGGCAGGACTGATCTGCGTCTCGGATGCGGTCAGCGACAGCTATCGTGCCGCGGGCATTGATCCCGCGCTCGTCGCGACGATCCACAACGGCGTCGGCGCGCACAAACCCTCGCGCTCGCGCGACGCCCTCCGCAGCGAATGGGGCGTCGGCAATGCCCCCGTCCTGCTCATGGTAGCACGCTTCGCCGAGCAAAAAGGCCATGCGCTCCTGCTCAATGCGTTGCCGGCGATCCGCGCCGCGCATCCCGACGTGATCGTGCTGCTCGTCGGCGAAGGCCCCCTCCTCACCCAGACCGCGCGCGCGATTGCAGCAAAGGATCTGGCCGGCACCGTCCGCATGCTCGGCACGCGCAACGACGTCGCCGACCTGATGACGCTCGCAGACCTGCTCGTCCTGCCCTCCGCGTTCGAAGGCCTGCCGCTGGTTGCGCTCGAAGCGATGGCCGCGGGTCTCCCCGTCGTCGCCACCGTCGCACCCGGCAATGCCGAAGCGATCGAGGACGGCGTCACCGGTTGCCTGACCGCCGCAGACCCGGCCAGTTTCGCCGATGCGATCGTCACGCTGCTCGCTGACCGCGACAGCCTGAAAATAATGGCCAGCGCGTCGATCGAACGCCAGCAAGACCTATTCTCGGCCGATCGCATGATCGCCGACACGCGCGCGGTCTACGCCGCCGTGCAAGACCAAAACACAAAGGGAGACGGCGTGGAGCGGACACGGATCGGGTTCATCGGCGCAGGCGGCATCGCCAATCGCCATTTCGGCGTGCTGGAGCAGTTCGACGACGTCGCGATCGTCGCGGTCGCCGATGTCGACATGGCCCGCGCGACCGAGGCGGCCGCCCGCTTCGGCGCGCGCGCGTTCGACGATGCCGCCGCAATGCTAGCCGCGGTCGAGCTCGACGCGCTCTACATCTGCGTGCCGCCGTTCGCGCACGGCGAACCCGAACGCCTCGCCATCGAGCACAAACTCCCGTTCTTCGTCGAGAAGCCCGTCGCGCTAAATCTCGGCACCGCGGAGGACGTCGCAGCGGCAGTCGACCGGCTCGGCCTCGTCACCGCGGTCGGCTATCACTGGCGCTATCTCGACACGGTGGACGAAGTGAAGGCGCTGCTTTCCGCGACCCCCGCCCGCCTATTGTCCGGCTATTGGCTAGACTCCACCCCGCCGCCGCGCTGGTGGTGGAAGAAGGACGCATCGGGCGGCCAGATGCTCGAACAGACGACGCATCTCGTCGATCTCGCGCGCTATCTCGTCGGCGACGTAGTCCGCGTCTACGGCCAGTCGGGCCATGTCGACCGCGCCGCCTTCCCCGGCCTCGACGTCGCGACGACGAGCACCGCGATGCTCACCTTCGCCAGCGGCGCGATCGCCAATTTCGCGTCCACCTGCCTGCTGAACTGGAATCACCGCGTCGGCCTGCATCTGTTCGGCGAAGGCCTCGCGATCGAACTGACCGACCGCGACGTGATGATCGACATCGGCCGCGGCCGCCCGGTCCGCGGCACCGGCAGCGATCCGGTCGTGCTCGAGGATCGCGACTTCATCGACGCGGTCCGCGGGGGCGAAAACCGCATCCGCTGCCCCTACCCCGCCGCGCTCGAAACGCTCCGCCTCGCGCTGGCGATCGAACGCTCCGCCGTCGAAGGCCGCGCGATCGACGTCCGCGAGCGGGAGGTGATCCATGTCTGAGTGGCGCCACGTCCGCTCGCTCGGCGTCGAACGTCCCGGCCAGGCGTATTTCTTCGGCTATGACGAGGCGCCCCCGGGCGACGGCCAGGTCCGGCTCGACCTGCTCTACACCGGGTTTTCCGCCGGGACCGAGCTCACCTTCGTCAAGAACAGCAACCCGTATCTCCACTCCCGCTGGGACGCAGGGCGCGGCGTCTTCGTCCCCGGCGAGCCCAGCGCGCACTATCCCGTGCCGTTCCTCGGCTACATGGAATGCGCGCGCGTCAGCGACAGCCGGGTCGACGATTTCGCGAACGGCGACGTCGTCGGCACCGTGTTCGGGCACAAGACCGGCCACACCGCGGACCCGTTCAACGACCTGCTGACCAAGCTCCCGCCCGAACTCGATCCGATCCTTGGCATCTATATCGGCCAGATGGGTCCGATCGCCGCCAACGGCATTCTCCACGCAGACGCAGAACTGCTCGGCCCCAACGTCGTCAACCTCGGCGACGGCATCCGCGGTCGCCCCGCTTTGGTGATCGGCGCGGGCATCGTCGGCATGCTGACCGCGCTGTTCGCACAAGCCGCCGGTGCCAGCGAAGTCGTGATCGCCGACCCGTCCCCCTTCCGCCGCCTGCGCGCCGAATGCCTCGGCATCACCGCGATGACCGAGGACCAGGCCTGGGCCTACGCCAAGGCACGCTGGCTCCACGGCGGCGATGATCGCGGCGCGGACGTCGTGTTCCAGACCCGCGCCGAAGCCGCCAGCCTCCACGCCGCGATGCGCGCACTGAGGCCGCAGGGCACGGTGATCGACCTCGCCTTCTATCAGGGCGGCGCCGACCGGCTGCGGCTCGGCGAGGAATTTCACCACAACGGCCTCAACCTCCGCTGCGCCCAGATCAACCGCGTCCCCCGCGGGCTCGGTTTCCAGTGGGACCGCCGCCGCCTTGCCAACGAAACGGTGAAGCTGTTGCTCGCCCGCGGCCCCGAGATCCGGGCGCAGCTCATCACGCACGTCGTGCCCTACGACGACGCCCCAGCCTTCATCGCGCGGCTGGTCGGCGAGCGACCCGAATTCCTCCAGATCGTCTTCAAGGTCGGCGATTGAGTACCGCACTCACTGCCGACGCCCGCCCGATCCGCATCCTGTTCGTCTTCGCCTGGCTCGTCGTCGGCGGCGAGGAGACGGAGGTGCGCCTGCTCGCCCAGGCGCTCGATCCGACGCGCTACCGGATCGAGGTCGTCGCGTGCTTCCGAAAAGACGGCATGCCCGAGCAGACGCACGCGCAATTGGAAGCGATCGGCGTGCCCGTCGACCGCACGCCCTACGCGCTCGGCTTCGACGAGACCGTCGCCTACCTCGCGAGCAAGCTGCCTGCGTACGACGTCGTCGTCTCATGCCAGAACGTCGCGGACATCTACCCCGCGCTCGAACGCATGCACCTCCGCCCGCCGTTGATCGAACATGGCGGCCTCGTCTCCGAAGCGCTCGCCGGCCCCAAGCATTTCACCGCGCGCTACGTCGGCGTCTGCGCCTCGATCCGCGACGCCGCCGCGAGCCGCCTGCCCGGCCGCGAACACCACGCCGTCGAGATCCCGTCGATGGTCGACACGCGCGCCTTCGACCCTGCGCGTCGCACCCCCGTGCGGGCGGCACTCGGCATCGCCGAAGACGTACCACTGATCGGCTGGCTAGGCCGGCTCGACCCGAAAAAGCGCGTCGAGGATTTCATCGAAGCCGCCGCGCTCGTCCACGCCCGCCACCCCCGCGCGCGCTTCGTGGTAATCGGCGGACCCGACGCCTTTATCCCCGAATACGCCGCCGCGCTCCGTAACCGCGCGCAAGCCCTCGGCCTGGACGGCGCACTAACCTTCCTCGGCGACCGCGACGACGTGCCCGACCTGCTTGCCGCGCTCGACATCTTCGTCTGGCTGTCGCGCGGCGAAGGCATGCCGCACGTCATCGCCGAAGCCGGCGCCGCACGCCTCCCCGTCATCGCAACGCGCGACAACGGCTCCGAACAACAGATCGTCGACGGGGTCAGCGGCCTGTTCGTGCCCCACGAAGACCCATCCGCAGTTGCCGCCGCGATCACGAAACTGCTCGAAGACGCCGCACTTCGAAACCGCCTCGGCACCGCCCTCCGCGCCAAGGTCGACAATGAGTACGCCGTCGCCGCCGTCGTCCCCCGCTGGGAAGACCTGTTGGTGGAAGTGCTGTCCGACCGGCCGCAGCTACCCCGCCCCACCGGGCTCTTCCGAAGCTTCCTGCAAGGCGGCTTCGAATCCTCGACGCACCGCCGCGCGCACGATCGCAAGCGCGTCGACGTCATCGCCGCCAGCCACCACGACATCCTCGCCGCGCATGATTACAGCGAACTCGCCAAGCTCGGCATCCTGACGGTCCGCGACGGCCTGCGCTGGCATCTGATCGAGCGCGAACCCGGCCGCTACGACTGGTCCAGCCTAGATCGCCAGCTGGAAGCCGCCAAGGCGATCGGCACCGAAGTCATCTGGGACCTGCTGCATTACGGCTGGCCCGACGACATCGACATCTGGACGCCCGCCTTCGTCACGCGCTTTGCGGCCTTTGCCGCCGCTGCCGCGCGCCATATCGGCCCGGCCGCACCCGGCGAGACCCGCTTCTACGCCCCCGTCAACGAGATCTCGTTCTTCGCCTGGGGCGGCGGCGACGCAGCCTATCTCAACCCGTTCGCCCGAGGCCGCGGCTACGAACTCAAGGTCCAACTCGCCCGCGCGTCGATTGCGGCGATGGAGGCGATCCTCGCGGTCGATCCCGCCGCAAGGTTCGTCCACGCCGACCCGGTCATCAACGTCATCACCGACCCCACCCGCCCACACGACGCCCCCGCCGCCGAAGGCCACCGCCTAGCGCAATACCAGGCCTGGGACATGATCGCCGGCAAGGCTTGGCCACAGATCGGCGGCCGCTCAGCGCTGCTCGATATCGTCGGCGTCAATTTCTACCACAACAACCAGTGGGTCCACGGCGGTCCAGCGCTGACGTACGATCACCCGCTCAGCCGCCCGCTCCATGCGATCCTCGCCGACGCCTATGCACGCTACGGCCGCCCGATCTTCATCGCCGAAACCGGCATCGAAGGCAGCGCCCGCCCCGCCTGGCTCCGCATGATCCTGCGCGAGGTGAAGATCGCCCAATCGCTCGGCGTGCCCGTCGAGGGAATATGCCTCTACCCGATCCTCGATCACCCCGGCTGGGACGACGATCGCTACTGCCCCAACGGTTTGCTCGTCTGCTCGCCGGTGCTCGCAGACCGCGTACCGGACGCCTTACTCGCCGACGTCATCCGGACTGCGACGCTCGGAGTATGATCTCCACAACCCATTTCCGTATCGGCGGCCGACCAAAACCCCCTGTAATGGCTATCGCCTGATCGTATCGAACGCTGTTTCCATTCCGTCGCAAATGGCATCTTGGTCGCTTACGTCACCGTGTGAACGGGAGTTCCCGTCGCCCACCCTCCTTCAAAAGGAGTCGGTCGGCACTACGCGAGCACTTGGCAATGTCCGTTCACGATCATAAAGCGTCTGAGATTCGAACAACCCCCCGCCACGAGTTAACCACCATGCAGATCATCGTCCGCGACAACAACGTCGACCAAGCCCTCCGCGCCCTGAAAAAGAAGCTGCAGCGTGAGGGTGTATATCGCGAAATGAAGCTGCGCCGGCATTACGAGAAGCCGTCCGAGAAGCGGGCGCGTGAACATGCCGCGGCCGTCAGCCGTGCGCGCAAGGCGGATCGCAAGCGCGCCGAACGCGATAATTGAACGGTGACGCCGTCGTACCGGTGATAGGTCGCGGATAGCTGAGACCGCTCTACTGATCCCCGACGAAGGTGCCTTTACCTTCGTCGGGACCTCGTCGGTCGCTGAGAACTGGAATTGCATCGCCCGCCGGTGGACCTCGTGGATACATGGGGTCGACTCGCGGGCACGCTGGTCGGCCCGGCTCTCGTCCATGCCGAGGGCACGGCACCCGCGCGTCCGCAACCTCGTGTCCCCTGCGTTCCTGCGACATACGGCACGCCTGGGTTTCTCGCCTACACGTTCCGGAGGCGCTGACGATGACGGCTCACTTCCTCTATCTGTTCGATCCGCTGTGTGGCTGGTGCTACGGCGCATCCGCGGGACCGCCGCGCTCGCGAAACATCCGGGCGTCACTGTCGAGACCCTGCCGACCGGCCTGTTCGCCGGCGATGGTGCCCGGACGCTCGGCAGCGAGATGCGCGACCATATCCTCGCCAGCGATCGCCGCATCGCGATCGTAGGTCCGCGCCGTACCGTCCGGTTGCCAGCCGACCAGCAGACTCCGACCGCCCACCGCCATCAGGTCGATCTGCCTGGTGTCTGCCGGGACTCCAGCCGGAACCTCCGTGGGCAATACGTCGCGAAGTGCGACGCCAGCATAGCGGCTCATCTGTTCGGCGGTCGGCTGCCCGCGCGAGAACAGACGGCCATGGTCCATCGACAGCCAGCCGCTCAGCGTCCAGCTCAGGACGAATCCGCTTGCGAACAAACCGAGCAGATGATGCCACCGCATCCACCGTCTGCGGTACGGGGTCAGCGACGGCCTGTGCCGACGTCGTGCCGCCAGCATCCGCACGATCCCCAGGATCGTACCGGCGATCGCCACCAGCAGCGCCACGAACGACACGATCCAGACCGTCCGGTCCCACGCCGTGAAGCTCGACCGCAGCGGCGTGAAATACGCCCAGTGCAGTACCGCACCGACCCAGTTCCACCCGCGATCGGCGGCGTTGGTGCGTTGCACCAGTTCGCCGGTCTTCGCGGATAGATAGAGGTTCGTGCGTCGCCCGTCGGCAACCGCCGGTCGGTAGAACGGACGAAGCGGATCGAACCGATCGTGAACGACCCACTGGTCGTAGGCGATCGCGACGCGCGAGGTCAGGCCAAAGGGGGCAGTCCAGTTCGCCGCAACCTGATCGGGACCAAGATCGCGCAGCCGCCGCCCCGATCGCGCATCGATCGCGATCGTCCCTTCCGGCGTCGTAGCGATGTACGCCGGCGTCCCGCCGCGCTGGACGAGGCGCAAGGCCGTCGGACGTCCTGCCGCTATCGCTGCCGCACGCGGTGATATCGTCACTGCGCGAACGTCGATCGGAGACTCCAGCCGCAGTTGGTCGGCATGCGACAACGACGGGAACGGCTTGAACAGCAAGACCGCCCCGCTCGCGAACCAGAGTGCGAAGACCAGACAGGTGGCGACGCCGAGCCAGCGGTGGAACCAGACGAGCTTTCGCATCGCCTCGCGCCGCAATGTCTTCTCGCCCCGCCACGCCTTCGCCCTAGAACCGGGCAAGCACGCTCACCTCGAACCGGCGCGGCTCGCCCAGCATGACCTGCGCGGGATAATAGATGTCCGCCCACTGTACGAAGGTCGTGTTCCAGACATTGTTGACCCGCCCGGTCAGCGACCAGCGCGGCGTCAAGGCATAGGTCGCGTAGACGATGCCCGTCGCATACGGCTTCAGCACGAGATCGTTGGCGGTATTGCCATAGCGCTTGCCGACATATTTGACGCCCCCGCCCGCCTCCAGCGGCAGTCCGGCGATGTGCTGCACCGTCGTCCAGATGTTGCCGACCCACCGCGGCACGTTGGGCGGGGTATTGCCCGACGCCGCGATTCCGTAGTTCGGATCGACGAAGTTGCCGTAGGCCGCATCGACATAGGTGCCATTCGCGATCACCGCCCACGCGGGCGTCACACGCATCTCGCCCGACACCTCGATCCCGCGCGACGTCTGGCGGCCGACGTTGCCGACGGTGTCGATCGCGACCTGGGTGAGGATATTCTCGCGCTTGATGTCGTACACCGCGAGCGTGAGCGATCCCCTGCCCTTCATCAGATCGGCTTTCAGCCCTGCCTCGATCTGGCGCGACGCGCTCAGCTGAAAATTCTGGCCGGCGTTGACCAGGAAGATGTTGGCGCCGACCGGGTCCTTGCCGGTACTGTACGAGGCGTAGGCGGTGACGCTCGGCGCGACGTCGTAGACGAGGCCCGCGCGCCAGTTGAACAGCCGGTAGGTCCGGTCGAAGCTCGACGCGGCGCTGAAGCTGCCATCGACGTTGAAATTCTCGCGCGTCAGATACAGGCGTTCGGCGCGCACGCCGGTCACCAGCTTGAGCGACGGCGTGAGATCGAGCGCATCCTCGCCGAACAGCGCGATCTGATCCCAGCGGGTCGGCGACACGCGCTTGTCGATCGCACCGAAAAGACCGGGGCTGGGGTTCAGCGGATCGACGCTGTCGCCGTCGGGAAAGCCACGGCTGCGGACGAAATCGAGATGGCTGTAGTCGATGCCGACGACCAGCGTGTTCGCAAGTCCGAACACCGTGTCCTTGTGCGTCAGGCTGAACCGATCGCCGAACAGGTCCTGATTGTGGAACACGAAGAAGCGGTCGCGGTCGATCAGCTTGGTGGTGGTGTCGAATACATAGTTCTCGGCATTGATCCATTGCCGGTCCGCGTGGAAATAATACGCCGTATTCGACAGACTGAGATGGTCGGAAGGCGACCAGTCGATCACGAGCCGCGGCCACACCTGCCAGCTCTTCGCGCGGTTTTCCGACACGTTGTAATTGATGAAGCGTGTCCGGCGATCGACGACATCGCCGTTGGCCGCCGACAGGATTCCACCGATCGGATCGGCGGCAAACGATGCCGGGACCAGCGGCGTGCCGAAATAGGTGGACAGGTTGTCCTTGAGATAATCGACGCTGAACTCGATCGACAGCGTGTCGCGCGGCTTGAACAGCAACGCACCGGTGGCGTTGAACGAGGTGGAACCGGCGCGATCGACGAAGCCGTCGGTGCGATGATAGCTGACGTCGGCGCGGGCGGCGAGCGTATCGCCGATCCGGTGATTGCCGCCGAGGCCGACGCTGGCGGTATCGAACGACGCATAAGATACGAGGGCCTGGAGGCTGTCGGCGGTGAAATCCGGGGTCTTGTTGATGATGTTGACCGCACCCCCGATCGCGCCCTGCCCGTACAACACCGAGGCGGGCCCCTTGAGCACGTCGATGCCGGCGATGTTGAAGGTATTGCCCGGCCGGTTGATCATGTTCGCGGGCCCGAGATACAGCCCGTTGTGCAGCACCGTGATCTGCTCGCCGGTAAAGCCGCGCATCGAGAACAGCGAGGGATCGCCCGGCGAACCGCCCGAGGTGACGCCCGGCAGGCTGACCGTCGCCTCCTCGACGGTCCGAAACCCGCGGGTCAGGATCTCGTCGGCGCCGATCCGGTCGATCGTTGCAGGCGTCTCGCGGTTCGACAGGCCGAGGCGGCTTCCCGTCGGCGCTGCGACGTCGAACTGCCGCAGCCGCCAGCCGGTGACCGTGATGTCCTCGCCCGCACCCGTTGCGGGTCGCGCTGTCGCCGGCTCGCGGTCCTGGGCGATTGCGGTCGACGCGCAGCACAACGCCGTGGCGGCCGCGGCGCCGCGCGCCCATGAGTATCCGATCGTCGCGCGCACCGTTGTTGCCCGTTTCATGTCGTCTTCCCGCCCCTGTGGTCGTCGCCAGCGTCGCAGCGATCGTGATGTGCGTCGGTCGCTTACGCGATCAGTCCATCGCCTGGCCCCGGGATCGTGCCGTCCCGTCCGACCAGGCCGAAATGCTCCAGCCCGAGCGTCATCAGGGTCAGGGTACCGCGCAGATCGGCTTCGTCGAGATCGCGCGTGATGAACACGATCCGGCTCCGGCGATCGTCGCTCGGCCATGCGTCGAGCCGGACCGGCGGGTGGAAGATGTGCTGGACGCCGTGGATCACCATCGGTCGATCGACGCCCTCGACGTTGACGATGCCCTTCACGCGCAGGATATCGGCGCCCTTGAACATCGTCAGGATTCCCAGCCAGCGCTCGAACGCGAGCGCCGGCAGCGGGGCGTCGAACGTCAGGCAGACGGCCCGGATCCGGTCGCCGTGGCGATCGACGTCGTGATGATGGTGGCCGTGATGATGACCGTGGCCGTGGCCCGGCCCATGTCCATGGCCATGATCGGCGCTCGCATAGGCTTCGGCGTTGAGCCAGCGACGGACGTCGTGGCTCTTGGTCGTCGGATCGTACAGCCCGGCCTCGAACAGCAGCGCCGGATCGACCGCGCCATCGACCGATATCGTGATCGGCGCCGCGGGGTTGAGCGCATGCAGGCGCGCTTCCAGCGTCGCCCGCTCCGCCGCATCGACGAGATCGGTCTTGGTCAGCAGCAGCCGGTCGGCGACCGCGGCTTGCTTGATCGACTCCTCCTGCGAGTCGAGGGTCGCCATTCCCGTCGCCGCATCGACCGTGGTGATGACCCCGTCGAGCCGGTACAGCGTCTGCAGCCGTTCGTCGGTCATCAGCGTGTGCAGGATCGGTGCGGGATCGGCGAGCCCCGTCGTCTCGATCACCACGCGATCGAACCAGCACTTGCCGTCGCGCGCGAACCGCCAGGGGGCCTCGCGCAGCGTCCGCAACAGGTCGCCGCGGATGGTGCAGCACAAACAGCCGCCCATCATCTCGACTACCATGTCGTCCTGGCTGCGGACGATCAGGTCGTGGTCGAGGCCGATCGACCCGAATTCATTGATGATGACCAGCGCCCGCGCCATCCGCGGATCGCGCACCAGCCGATTGAGCACCGTCGTCTTGCCGCTGCCGAGGAAGCCCGTCAGGACCGAGACGGGGATCAGCGCCCCTGGTCCGCTCAGCAGGCGCGTCATGCCGAACCTCCGGACACGGGCCGAAGGTCGATGCTGCGCGCGATCCATGCGCCCCGTGCGAGCGATAGCGCGACGAGCGTCGCTGCACCGACGCCAATCGCGGTGAAGGTCCGATCGTCGATGGCTACGGCATAGCCCGCCGCCTCGAACGCCGCGAACATTGCCATGCCGTACGACAGGCCGACGATCAGCCATCCGACTCCGCGGCGATACCGCATCACCGAACTGCCCGCGCCCCGGCCTGCCCCCTGGCTCGATCGCAACAGGCGGCTGACGATCTGGCTGTCGAGCGTATCGGCGAGCACCATGCCGACCGTGAACGCCAGCGCGATGCCGGCGGCGGCGGCCGGCCCGCCCCGGGTCGTCGCCGCCGCGCCCCAGGCCGCAGCCTGCGTCGCGGTATCGAACACCAGCCCGAACACCATGCCGATGGCGACGACCGCGGCGGGGTGCGTGCTGGACCGGAGCGATCGGGGTACCAGGCCCGCGCGCCACCCGACCGGCGCATAGTCACGATGCCGCAACAGCGCGGCAAGATTGAGCGTGCCGACGAGGATCAGCAACGCGATCACCATCGTATCGACCAGCAGCGCGGCCCAGCTCGGGACCACGATCCAGTGCGCGAACAGCGAAACGCCGATCGCGACGCTCGCCACCGCCAGACTGTGGCCGAGCGCGAACAGCGTGCCGGTCCAGGGCGACAGCCGCGGCCGCTCCTCGACCATGCGGAAGACGATATTGTCGATCACCGCGACATGATCGGGATCGAGCCCGTGGCGCAGCCCGAGGACGAACATCAGGCCCAGCGTGGGCATCGCAAACGTGGAGTCTATCATGATGGGTCTTCCAGATCCGGGTGGGCGGCAACGATGCCCCGCGCGGCCAGCTTGGCGAGGCGCCGGGGCAGGTCGGCCTGGATACCCAGCAAGGTCGGCCGCGCCGCCTTGCGCCAGCCGCGACATTCGACCTGAGTCCGCCCGCAGGCGACGCACCAGCCGGTCCGGCCGTCGAAGCGGCAGATATCGATGCACGGGCTCTTCACGCGCGCGCGGCCATGTCGAGGATGCCGATCCTGCCGTCCCGGTCGCCCCAGCCGAGCCGGGTGCCCGCGTCGTTCCAGCACAGCGTGGTGATCGCCGCACCGTCATCATCGACCAGCAGCGGGCGATCGTCGCCGGTCTGGGTCAGGACGACGACGCCATCGTCGTAACCGACCGCCAGCAAATCGCCCCGAGGATGGAAGGCGACGCGCGTGACGATCGTGCCGCGCCGCTCGGCCAGCAGCAACGCCGGCTTGTCCATCGGGCCGTCCTCGCCGTCGAACGGCCACAGGATCGCGCACGCGTCGCCGCTCGTCGCTAGCCACGCGCCACGCCGATCCCACGAGAAGCTGCGCGTCTTGGCCGCATAGCCCGACATCCGCATGTCGCGCAGATCGGGCAGCCGCCAGCCATGCAGTCCGGTCTCCTGCAACGCGGTGACGACATGGCGACCGTCCGCGCTCATCGTGCAGGCGAGGTGCGCGCCGGCCCAATCGAGCGCAACCCGTCCGCTGCCCGCGGTCGAGGCATGGAACAGCGTCGCACCGTTGTAATGCGCGACGGCCAGCCTCTTGCCCTTGCCGTCGAGCGCGAGCCCGCCGATCGTCGATCCGGTGGCATAGCGATGCGACGGTGCGGTCGCGCCGCGCTTCCAGACGACCGCCTCGCGGCCGACGCCGGCGACGATCAGCCCTGATGCCGGGCTCGCGACCAGATGCTCGACCCAGCGCCGTTCGAACCGTCCCAGCTCCAGAGTATCGCCATCCTTCGTGACGCGGCACACCCGGCCATCGTCGCCGCCGGTGACGATGCCGCGTCCGTCGGGATGACGGCACGCCGCCAGGATCGCGCCGCCGTGCACCGGATGCGCGGCAACCTCGCCCGCATCGGCCATGTGCCGCACGCTGCCGTCGCCAAGCGTCAGCAGCGCGTCGTCGCCGAGCCAAAGGATCGCGGTTGCCTCCGCGCCGACCGCGACACGCCGGCCATGGCTTCTCACCAGGGGTGCATTCATCGCGTCGATCATGCGGTGGCAGGAACCGCACAGGCCTCGAACCCGGCCCGCAACGCGACGGGATCGAGGTTGCGACCGATAAACACCATTCGGCTGGTGCGGACCTCATCCGGCTTCCAGTCGCGCTGATGGTCGCCGTCGAGCAGCATGTGAACGCCCTGCACGACGTAGCGCTGATCCTCGTCGGGGAAGGACAGCACCCCCTTCAATCGCAGGATGTCCTGCCCCTGCACGGCCGTCAGCCGACGCAGCCAGGGCATGAACAATTCCGGCCGGATCGCCGTTGCCGAACGCAGCGATACCGAGGTGATCGAATCGTCATGGTTGTGATCGTTCTCCGACAGGAAATCGGGTTCGATCTGGAGTATGCGATCGAGGTCGAACGCGCCGCGTTCCAGCACCTCCTCGAGCGGGACGACGCAGTTCTGGGTCTCGTGCACCCGGGCCTGCCCGTTGATCGCGCGGATGCGATGCCGCACCGTCTCGAGTTCCTGCGTCGTGACCAGATCGATCTTGTTGAGCAGGATCACGTCGGCAAAGGCGATCTGCTCCTCGGCCTCATGGCTGTCGTCGAGCCGTGCGAGGACGTGGCGCGCGTCGACGACCGTGACGATCGCGTCGAGGCTCGCGCGCGCACGAACGTCATCGTCCATGAAAAACGTCTGCGCGACGGGGGCGGGATCGGCGAGACCGGTGGTTTCGATGATGATCGCGTCGAAGCCGTCCTTGCGCTTCATCAGCCCTTCGATGATGCGGATCAGATCGCCGCGGACGGTACAGCAGATGCACCCGTTGTTCATCTCGAACACCTCTTCGTCGGCATCGACGATCAGGTCGTTGTCGATGCCGATCTCGCCGAACTCGTTGACGATGACGGCGTATTTCCGGCCATGGTTCTCGCTGAGGATGCGGTTCAGCAGCGTCGTCTTGACCGCCCCCAGATAGCCGGTGAGAACGGTGACGGGAATGAGCGGTGATGGCACGACAGGTCCAATGCAATAGTATATCATCTCTTGATAGGCGAAATTGCGGGTGGCTGCAATGGTCCGAGAGCGGAGTTTTTTGGCGCTGACCGACACTCGCCGCCTTGTGGAACCATGCAGGATCTGGGCCCCGCGCAGGGCTTCCAGACACGGCAGAGACATCCGGCGGCATGATCGACCGCTTTCGTGTCTCCGCCGTTTTGACCGTGCCCCATAACATATTGGTATTGCCTCGGTCGGTGCACCAGAGGTTCGGCAGGGAGCGGCCGCATATTCGATCGCAAGGCCACATCTCGCTCGGCCGAATCGGCTCCTTCAATCGCCAACCAATAGATACACCGTTCAACTGAACAGTAGAATGTCTCTCCCGTGCTCCTTGTACGTTGCTGCAAGATAAGCGGTGATAAGATTCGCCTTATATCGCGAATATACATTCCGTTTTATCTGAAATAGCAGTTCTATCAAATTTTCCTTAAATAATAAGGCAGTTGTTTCGTTGTGAAACTCGACTCTTACGTTCAGCAGATGACAGATCGAGAATATATCGCCGACGTCACGAAACAGTCATTCGCTACAACTACGGCGACGATCGCGAGCGGCTTCAGACCAGCCGCGCTCCGTCAGGGAGGCCCAATGTATGACCAGTTTTGCGAGAGCATTATACTGCCCCTTGCCGTCGGCCTGCGTCATGGTCGCGATTCTGTCCCCTGTATCGGCGCTGGCACAGGCCGATGCGAGGACCAACACCGATACAGCCGTCGCGACGGCTCCGAACCCAGCAACACGCGCGCGCGCTGCTGACGAGCAGACCCGTTCGGCTTCGACGGCCGGTTCGGCCGCGCCGGCGCAGCCAGATACGAAACCCGAGGATCGCGACATCGTCGTGACCGGCCTGCGCGGTAGCCTGGAGAGCGCGATCAATGCGCGGCGCGCCGCCAACGGGTTGACCGACAGCATCTTCGCCAAGGACATCGCGGCGTTCCCGGACACCAACCTCGCCGAGAGCATCCAGCGCATTCCCGGCGTGCAGATCACGCGCGACGCCGGCGAAGGGCGGCAGATCGCAGTGCGCGGCCTGAACGGCGATTTCACGCGCGTCCGGCTGAACGGCATGGAGGCGCTCGCGACCACGGGATCGAGCGATCAGCGCGGTGGCGTCAACCGGTCGCGGTCGTTCGATCTCAACATCTTCGCCTCCGAACTGTTCAGCCGCGTCGATGTGGTCAAGGCGCGTTCCGCCTCGCTGGACGAGGGCGGTATCGCCGCGACCGTCGACCTGCATACGCTGCGCCCGTTCGACAATCCCGGCCTGCACGTCGTCACCTCGGCGCAGGCGTTCTACGCGACCCGCGCGGACAAGGTCGCGCCGCGCGCGGCGCTGGTGATATCGGATACCACCGAGGACGGTGTGTGGGGCGCGCTGATCTCCGCCGCCTATTCGCGTCGCCAGGTAATCGAGGACGGCCATCAGACGCTCCGCTGGCAAAGCGGCGGCTGGAATCTCGCCAACGTCTCGTCGTGGATCGACCCCGCCCTGCGCGCGCGGCTGAACGGAACGGGCAGCGACGCGCTGTTCTATCCCCGCACGCCACGGTATTTCATTTTCGACAACGACCAGAAGCGGCTCGGCCTGACCGGCGCGTTCCAGTTTCGGCCGAGCGACGCGTTCCATATCGATCTCGACCTCCTCTACGCCAAGCTCCATTCGACGCGGATCGAACATTCGCTCGACGCGCAGTCGTTCAGCCGCACCGATGCGACCGGGCTCCGCCAGACCACGATCCGCAGCATGACCGTCGAGGGCAACGACATCGTCGCCGCCGATTTCGGCAATGTCGACAATCGATCCGACAACCGGCTCGACACCAACGACACCAAATTCCACCAGATCGCGCTGACCACCATCTGGAAACCGGCCGACCGGCTGACGATCGACGCGCTCGTCGGCGTCGAGGGCTCGAACTACACCGTCGATACGCGGACGTTCCAGTTGCTGACCGACAACCACGACTTTTCGTATGATTACCGCGACAACGACCGCGTGCCGACGATGGGCTACGGCGTGTCGCTTACCGATCCGACGGCGTGGCGGCTCGACGTCTATCGCCCGCGCGTCAATATCGTGAAGAACGACTACCGGATCGGCAAGCTGAACATCGCCTATGACGCGACCGACTGGGCGATCCTGAAGGCAGGCGCGACGTACACGCGCTATGTCTTCGACACCGTCGATTTCGGGCAGGACAGCACCGCGTTGCGCGGTCGCGCGGTTGGCGATCTCGTCTACACCGACTCGCCGTACAGCTTCGGCAAGGCGCTCGGCGTTTCCGCGGCAACGCCGCGACAGTGGCTGTTCGTCGATTTCGACAAGGCGCTGCCGCTGATCGATCCGAACGGCACGCCGCTGACGCAGAACCGCGAGAATGATCGACGCGTCAAGGAAGAGGTCGTCGCCGGCTATGCGCAGGTCGATCTGAAGAGCGAGATCGCGGGCATGCCGCTCAGGGGCGACGTCGGCGTTCGCGTGGCCCGCACGCAGACGACCGCGACGGGCGCGGTGATCGTCGGCGGCGTGGCTCAGCCGGTGACGTTCGAGCGCCGCTATACCGACTGGCTGCCATCGGCCAATTTCGTGCTCGAGATGGCGCCCAAGGTGCAGCTGCGGTTCAGCGCCAACCGCAACATCACCCGGCCGACGCTGACCTCGCTGACGCCCGGCGGGCAGGTTCAGGTCAACACGCGGACCGTGTCGGTCGGCAATCCCGAACTCGATCCGTTCCGCGCGGACTCGGTCGACCTGTCGCTCGAATGGTATCCGACACGCGACGGGTTCTTCGCGATCGGGCCGTTCTTCAAGCGCATCAAGAGCTTCATCACCAGCCAGACGGTCGAGCAGAGCTATGCCGCCTCGGGCTATCCGCTCGCGTTCCTCGGCGACCAGCGGATCGCGCGACCGGAGGACATCTTCTTCTTCACGCAGCCGGTGAACGGCCCCGGCACGTCGTTGAAGGGGATCGAGGTAATCGCGCAGCAGGCGTTCACCTTCCTGCCCGGCGCGCTTCGCAATCTAGGCGGGATCGTCAATTACACGCGGACCAGTTCGGACACGGATTACGCGCTGACCGCGACGACCAGCGTGCGGAAACCGCTGATCGGCCTGTCCAAGCAATCGGCCAATGCGACGCTGTACTATGAGACAAAACGGTACGGCGGTCGCGTGTCGGCGAATTATCGCGGACGATATCTGACCGCGGTGCCGGGCGCGAACGGCAACGACGTCGCCGGGGTGAACGCCGCGACCTATGTCGACGCGTCGCTGTTCTGGAACGTCACCGATCGCCTCACGATGACGCTCGAGGGGGTCAATCTGACCAATCAGGCGGAGGACCAGTTCGTCGACAGCGCCGACCGCGTCAACAGCTACTCGAAGAGCGGCCGGCAGCTGATGGCCGGCGTCCGGTGGCGGATGTGATGATCCGATCCGTCGCGCCGACCACCTCCCGTTGCCGGATGGCGCGGTCGCCCAAGCGGCACTGGCCATAGCCCTGCCCGGTTAGCGGCGATGATCAGGGACCGAACCCCGACAGTCGGAGGCAGGAGGTTTCCGAACTCGCGACACTATTTCTTGGGAACGACCATTATACGCAACTCGGTCGAACGGGTAGGGTTGCAGGAGAGTCAGAGCGGGATTCTTCGACGTCAACTTGATGACCGTGGTTGGCGGTGGAGGATCGGATGGTTCGTGCACGCTCGGCGAACGATCATGCGATCGATTCCAGAGCCCGGTTGCGGGTGCGGGGGCCGAATGCGCCGATCACGACGATGACGACCGCGTAGGCGGCGCAGATGAATGCGAACACACCCGTCACGCCGCCCTGACGGAGCAGGAACGCGATCGCGAACGCGTTGAGCATCGCCGTGACGCGACTGAACGAATAGACGAAACCGACGGCCTTCGCCCGGATCCGGGTGGGAAATATCTCCGCCTGATAGGCGTGATACGCAAACGAGATGATGTTGCCCGCGACCGTCAACACGATGCCGATCAGCACCAGCAAGAGCGGCGCGGTAGCGACCGCGAACAGCCCGCCCGCCAGCACGATCGTGACCGCGCCCGATACGATGATCCACTTGCGCTCGAACCGATCGCCGATCACCAGCCCGAGCATCGGCCCGATCGGCGCAGCCAGCGCGATGATCGTGGTGTATGCCATGCTCTTCGTCACGGTAATGCCGTGTTCGATCAGCAACGTCGGGACCCAGTTCGTGAACCCGAAATAGCCGATCGTCTGGGCGATGTTGAACACCACCATCATGATCGTCCGACTGCGATACGGCGGCCGGAACAGCTCGGCGAAACGCCCCGCGCCGGCCACCGGCTCGATCATGGCGGGTATGGGAAGCGCCATGCCCTGCCCTTGCTCGCTGCCACGTTCGAGCCGCTCGACGATCGCGCGGGCTTCGCTCAAGCGTCCCCGCTGGACGAGCCAGCGCGGGCTTTCGGGCAGACGCAGGCGGATATACCATGCCGCGAGTGCGCTGCTTGCGCCGATCAGCACCACCCAGCGCCAGCCGTCGAGGCCCAGCGGGGCTATCGGTACCAATAGCCACGACAGGCCGGCGACGATCGGGACCGCGCAGAAACCGATCGTCTGGCACAAGGCGTTCGCGCGACCGCGCAACGATCTCGGTACGAACTCGCAGATATAGGTATCGATCGTGACCATCTCGATCCCCAGTCCGATGCCGGCGGCGAACCGGTGCAGGCTGATCGCGGTCGCGCTGTGTTGAAACGCCATCGATACGGAGGCGGCGGTGTATCCGAGCAGGGCCCAAGTGAAGATCGCACGTCGCCCGAACCTGTCGTTCAAGGCGCCGGCAACCAAGGTGCCGACCGTCAACCCCGCGAAGAGTGCGGCGAT
This sequence comes from Sphingomonas sp. CFBP 13728, assembly GCF_014841895.1. Taxonomy (NCBI): domain Bacteria; kingdom Pseudomonadati; phylum Pseudomonadota; class Alphaproteobacteria; order Sphingomonadales; family Sphingomonadaceae; genus Sphingomonas; species Sphingomonas sp. CFBP 13728. The sequence goes on from NZ_JACYUS010000003.1 coordinate 197,621, forward strand.
GAACGCTGCGATGCCGGTCATGCCGAAGGCACCGGCGGTGGTCGTGGTGAACAGACCGCTGCGCACCAGTCCCGGCGCGATATAGGCGGACAGCAGCATGTCGTAGAGTTCGAAGAAGAACGCGAGGCTCAGCAAGCCGACGATGGTCCAGACGCCGCGCGTCGCCGGGAGGCGATCGAGCCGCGCGATGATGGCGGCGCCATCGTTCGGGTCTGGCGTGTCCGCCGCGATCGGTGGACTATATGCGCCGTCGACCGAACGCCCCCGTGGACGTGTAGGAGGAAAATCCCGACCGGGCACGACCACGCGCTTCATTTGACCACCGGCAGGCTGATATGGCTTCGATCCGGGCCGGCAACAGCAATCCCCTGCATCGCCTTCACGTAATACTCCGGCTCGGCGAAGACGATGTTCGGGACGAAGGTGTGCGGATTGCGATCGTGGAGCGGGAACCTGCTCGATTGCACCTGTACCATGATCTTGTGCCCCGGCAGGAAGACATGGTTGATCGTCGGCGGCGCGAAACCATACTTCAGCGGCACGTTCCAGCGCCACCATTTCGCCGTATCGGCGTCCCATCCGATCGCACCCACTGCGCTGCCGTCGAATATCCCCTGCCCGTCATACCAGGGAGCCATTGTCCGATAGACCATGTCGTTGCCGTCATCCTTCGCCTCGAGCGCCCGATAGACCGCGGGCGCGCCGCAGCTATCCTCCTGCTCCCCCAGGCCGTCGACGATCATCGTGCGAACCTTGAGCGGCGGATCGGCGAGCGTCCGGTCCATTGCAGCACCGACCAGCACGACTCATAGAGCGGATGTGTGACAAGCTTGCGATAAAAGCCGGATGCACGATCGACGCCTACGGCACGGCGCGACGACAAAACGGCGAGACGACACAATAGCGAGGCGGAAACGCATCATTGTCGGCCTTTCACGATCAAGGACCCGCGGTGCATTACCGACACTGATTTCCAGGTACAATATCTCATTACATGAAAACCGGGCCATGTTGGGCGCGTGCTTCGCACGGACCAGGAACGGTCGGTTACCCGCTCGCCAGGGGCTGGGACTTGCCCAACCATTCGACGAGGATGTCGATCAACGCCGGCTCGATCATCGGACATGCCTCGCGGGAACTCCGTGCAAAATTAGCACGCAACGATCCTCGCTCGGCATAAACCCTTTGTGACGCAACGCGACCTGCCGATGCTGACGTGCATCGACAGGTGGCTGATCGGCGGTGCAGTGGATCAGACCGAAGCGGCGATCTCGGTCGCGAAATCGCGATACGAGCGCAGCGGGCGGCCCAGCATCGCGGTCAGGCGATCGACGTCGCCGGCTTCGGGCACCATGCCGTCGGTCAGGAAGCGCTCGCACATCAGGCGCATATCAAGGGCCATCCAGGCCGGGGCATAGCTCCGCATGTTCTGCTCGAACGCGGCGGTATCGTTGCCGGCATAGTGGATCGTCCGGCTCAGCGCTTCGGACCAGATGCCGGCGACATCGGTGCCGGTCAGCGTATCGGGGCCGACGACGTTGATCCGATCGAGCGGCAGCGGCGCGGCGGACTGCTCGCGGCGGACGAGTTCGATCGCGGCGATCTCGCCGAGGTCGCGCGCGTCGATCATCGCCAGGCCCTTGTCGCCGATCGGCATCGGGTACACGCCGTGACCGAGCACCACGTCCTTGATCGCGCGATCATTGTCGATGAAATAGGCCGGGCGCAGGATGGTCGCGTTGAAGCCCATCTGCGCCAGCATCCGCTCGACACCGAACTTGCCGGCGAAGTGCGGCACGTTCACGTAGATATCGCTGTGGATCACCGAGAGATAGACGATCCGCTCGATCCCGGCATCGCGCGCCAGATTGAGCGCGAGCAGCGCCTGGGTGAATTCGTCGGGAACCACGGCGTTCAGCAGGAACAGCGTGGAGACGCCGGAAAAGGCGGCGCGCATCGCATCGACGTCGAGCAGGTCGCCCTTGACGACGGCAACGCCCGCCGGGAGATCGGCCTTGGACGGATCGCGGACGAGCGCACGGACGTCGGCGCCGCGCGCGAGAAGCTGATCGACGACGTTGCGGCCGACGGTGCCGGTTGCACCGGTAACGAGAATGGTCATGGGAAACGCTCCTGAGTGGCTTGGGACACCTCCTATTTAGTGATCCACATTCGCGCCGATAGCTGCCAATACTAGACACCCCGTCTCACTGGTGGATCATATGGACCTTCTCGCCCTTGCCGATTTCAACCTGGTCGCCCGCCATGGCGGCGTCGGCAAGGCCGCACGGGCGACCGGCCGGCCCAAGGCGACACTGTCGCGGCGTGTCACCGAGCTCGAGGCCGCGCTAGGCCTGCGCCTGTTCGAACGCGGCGCCCGGACGCTGAAGCTTACACAAGAGGGCAAGACCCTCCACGCCCGCTCCGCCGCGCTGCTGACGGAGCTTGAGGAAACGACCGCGGCGATCGCATCGGGCGGCGGCGAGCCGCGTGGAAAGCTGCGGATCAGCGCGCCGCTGCTGTTCTCGCAGATCGCGATGGGCAAGCTGGCAGCAGGATTCTCGCTCCAATATCCCGACATGGTCCTGGAGGTCACGAGCGAAGACCGCTCCGTCGACATGGTCGAGGAGGGCTATGACCTGGCGATCCGCGTCAACCCGCATCCCGACGAAAGCCTCGTCGGGCGCGCCTTCCTGCACGACCGGCTTGTCGTCGTAGCAGGGACTGGCGTGGCAAGACCGCAGGACGGCGACGTGGCGCCTGCGGTCGGGCACGGATTGGACAAGGGACGCTCGTCGTGGATCGTGAAGTCGGAGGCTGGCCCGAAGACGATCGCGTTCGCCCCGGTGCTCAACCTGTCGTCGCTCGTGATGGTCCGCGATGCAGTCCTCATGGGTGCCGGCGCCGCGCGCCTGCCGGTATCGCTGGTCAGCCGCGATCTGGCGGCGGGCAGACTGGTGCATTGGGGCGACGTGGACGCGCCGGACACGGCGTTGTGGGCGCTCTACCCTTCACGGCGTCTGCTGAACGCTCGCGTTTCAGCGTTTCTCGATCATCTGAAGCGAGCCTTCCCCAAAGGGACGCCAGACGAGCTTGCCGCGTTCATCGAGCTATGAAACGGCTGTTCCAGTCGGAAACCCCAGCCCTCTAATAGATGGCGCCCCCCTCCCCCCGTGCACCCGCCCCAACTACACGCTCTCGCCGTAGCTATGGCTGCCGCTCGTATCTCCCGTTGTCGAAGGTATCCGGAACCAGCGCGCGACCGACGATGCGCAGACGCAGCGTATCGAATGGTCGCGCCATCAACTGTCGCATGTCCATGCCGACGCGGATGATCCCGCTGCGCGCGGGTGCAAAGCTGACCGCGACGGAGCCCGCCTTTGTCTTGGCGTGGATCATCGCACCGACTGCGTTTGCAGACACCTCGCCGGGAACGAGGGCCAAGCCATTCCTATCGGTGACCAGCCGTTGCTCGGTACCATCGGCGAAATGCAGCGCCACGGTGATGCCGCGAGCCGGCGTATCGGACTCCGGGTCGAGGATCTGGATACCAAGCCCGGGGGGCGAGCCGGGCGTGTTTCCGGCGGGCTCGTCAGGCGGCATCGTGCACACCGCCGGCAGTGTGGGATCGGCGAGCGCGGGCTCCGGCAAACCAGCGGCGTGCGCCGCGTCCAGCGCCGCCTGCCGGGCATTCAGCCAATCGTGCACAGCCTGTCGCACGCGGTCCGCACCCGGCCGATCGGTACCCGCGCCCGTGGCCGCGGGCTTCGCCATCAAGCTCGCCGCAAGCGTTTCGACGGTCGACCTCGCAGCGATCGCCGTGCGCAAAGCCGTGGCGGCGCGCTCCCGGCGAACGCGCAAAGCCGGGACGCCGGCCTCCCCGGATGTCGCCATGACTTCCGGTGCGGGAAAGATGGGGCAGCGCACGCGGATGGCGGCCTCGATCGCGCTGCGCTTGCGTGTGCGGCGTTCCTGCTCGGCTTCGTCCGTCCACGGCCCGGTCGAGAGATAGGAAAACAGCGGCTTTCGCACGATCGGCGCGGCCGTGACGAGCACGACCTCGTCATGCTCGACGTACCACGCGCCCTGCGCATCCTGATCCAGCGCACCGTAGCTCAACGACCAGACGAACAGCCCGTCAGGTCGCAGCAGAAGCTCAGATCCGGTTTCCATCACGCCCATGAGATAATAATGCCCGACCAGCGAGCCCTGCGTCGCCATGCTTCCCTCGATCCGTCGATTGGCGGGTGCATCCTTTAGCTTGGGCGCCCCGGGCTGACTTGGCGCGTCCAGCGCGTCGAGAAGATGGCAACTCTTGCCGGGCGTGAGGTCGGCAAAGCCGGTCACCGTTAGAACATTGCGGCTGCCCTCTTCGCTGAAGCGGGCGATGACGTCCGCATAGGCTGGCGTACCGTCCTTACGATAGCGCGCCACCGCCGTCGCGCCCGCCGCGTCGCGGAGCAGATAGCGCGAGCTGGCTAGATCGCAACGCGTGAGGATGACCTCATCCTTCTCGATCGACAGCGTCCCTGTAAAGCTGTCCAGCCCGGTGTCCTCCGCGACCGTGACCGACGGCGCGACGACCATCAGCAACGCGGCGGCGATGCGATGCACGCGCAGGCTCAAAGCGGCGCCCCGTCCTTGTCGAGCATCTCGAACCGGTAGGTGCAGCCGTAGAAGGTCTTGCCGGGATGCGTCGTCGCGTTGGAGACGGTTCGCGCGACGACAAAATGGCTGCCGTAGCTTTCTCCCTGTCCCGCGTGCTCGGTGACGTCCTTCAGAATGCGCTCGCCTATGAACTTGCGGAACGGGACCGAGGCCTTCGCCTGCGCGGGGGGCATCCTGCCGGTTTCGCCGAGCGCGTCGATCATCGGTTCGGCGGACATGGCGTTTTCGACCTGCTCGGAGCGCGCAAGCGTCGTCGGGTCTGGAAGATCGAGGATGGCGACGACCGCGTTGCTCGTGAAGGCGATCCGGCGTGTGCTGTACGCGCCGACGACGGTGATCGCGTGTGGCAGTTCATATTCCGCCATGAACGCATTGCGCGAGGCGACCCGCTTCCAGCGGCGTTTTTGCGCGACGTTCTCTTCGCCGTCGATCGCCATGGCGAACTGCGTGTAGCTGGGCACGTCGAGGCGGCAGTCTATCGCGTCGACTTCCGAAGTCTCCGCAGGCCCGATATTCGGAGTATCGCCGAGCTGAAGCAGTGACGCCAGCGCCAGGGCGTATAAAATGACCATCCGCGCATCATAAACTCGCAGAAAGCTTTTGCCAGCAGCAGCCGCGCGCGAGATCTTGGAACGCGCAAGACAAGGGTTCGAACTGCGCTACCATCGTGATCAAGCCCCCTGCCGGTCCTGTCACCCCCCCCCCCCCGAGATCGTAGCCGTCGGATCGCACATTACTACGCGAAACCTCGGCGAATGTGGCAAGTCCGCTGTACCTAGCACTGGGCTAAGCCGTCCCCACGCCGGCGAACGCTCCCGTACGATCAGACGCGCATCGCCGCCACGAAGGCCTGGAAAGCGACGGTGGGTTGGCGGCGGCTGGGATAATAGAGGTGGTTCGGGGCCAGTATGGGGGCCCAGCCGGCGAGCACTTCGACCAGCGTACCGCCAGCCAGTTGCAGCGCGGCGTGCGGCAGCGGCAGGCAAGTCACGCCAAGCCCTACAATCGCGGCGTCGCGCATCACGTCGATATCGTTGGTGATGAAGTCGCCGCGGACCGACCGTTCCACCGTCCGGCCATCGCGCTCGAATTCCCATCGGTGAACGACGCCGGACGACGTGTACCGGTAACACAGGCACCGATGCGCGACGAGATCGTCGGGATCGAGCGGTGCGGGATGATCGGCGAGGTAGGCCGGGGCGGCGACGAAGACGAGCGGCACCGGCGCGCTGATGCGGACCGATATCATGTCAGCCTGCAGCGTCTGCGCGTGCCGGACCCCGCAGTCGAAACGGTCCGCGACGATGTCGACGAACCCGTCGTCGACCACCAGTTCGACGGCGATGTCGGGATAGGCGCGCGCAAAGTCGGCCAGCCGCGGCAGGATGGCGTAGATCGCCGCGACCCGGTGCGCGCTGACCCGGATCCGCCCCGCCGGCCGCTCGCGGGCATTGTCGAGATCGGCCAGCGCGTCCGCGACCGAGGCGATCGCCGGCCTCAACCGCGCCAGCAGTTCCTCGCCTGCGGGCGTCGGCGCCAGCGACCGGGTGGTACGGTCGAGCAGCCTGACGCCCAGTTTCGTCTCCAGCGACCGCATCGCATGGCTGAGCGCAGAGGCGGACAATCCAAGCCGCGTCGCCGCTCGTGCGAAGCTGCCAGCCTCGACGATCGTTTCGAACACCGCGAGACCTGACCAGAGATCACGATCCATTCCTGAACATCCTTCAGCAACCCATGCGCCGCAGATGATCTAATCCTCGGGCGGTCCGGCGTCCATCTGGAGGCGACACAACGCAGGACGCCACCATGACCCTCGACACCTATCGCCCGCTCGGCTGCTCCGGCCTTCTCGTCAGCCCGCTGGCACTGGGCACGATGACCTTCGGTACGCCGCGATGGGGACTGGACGAGAGCGGCAGCCGCGCGGTGTTCGATCGCTACACCGATCTGGGCGGCAATTTCATCGACACCGCCGACGTCTATGCGGGCGGGCGATCGGAAGAGATGGTGGGCAGTTTCGTCGCCGCGCGATCGTCGCGGGACCGGCTGGTGATCGCGACGAAATCGGGGTTTGCGACCGGCCGCGGCTATCACGCGGGCGGCAATGGCGCGCGCCACATCCTGGCGTCCGTCGAAGGATCGCTCCGCCGCCTCCGGACGGACTTCATCGACCTGTACTGGGTGCATGTCTGGGACGGCATCACGCCGCCCGAGGAACTGCTACGGACGATGACCGCGCTCGTCGCAGCGGGCAAGATCCGCTATTGGGGCATATCCAATACCCCGGCATGGTACGTCGCCGAACTCGCGACGCTGGCGCGGGTACAGGGCGATCCGGCGCCGATCGGCCTGCAATATTTCTATTCGCTCGTCGAACGCGGGGTCGAAGCCGAGCACCTGCCGCTCGCGCGATCGGCGGGCATGGGGCTCGTGCCATGGAGCCCCCTCGCCTATGGCCTGCTCACCGGCAAATACGACCGCGCGACCGTCGAGGCAGGTCCGAAGCGCGCGGGTGGCGTCCCCAACCAGGCCGGGCAGGACGACGCCGCGCGGCCCGTCGACGACAAGCGGCTCGATGGCGACAATCCGTTCGGCGACACGCTGTTCACCGAGCGCAACTGGCAGATCCTCGACGAACTGAAGCGCGTTGCCGCGGAAATCGACGAGACGCCGGCGCGCGTCGCGCTCTCCTGGGTGGTCGGGCAGCCCGGCGTCGCATCGACGCTGATGGGCGTGAGCCGGGCGGAGCAGGTAACCGACAATGTCGCCGCGCTCAGCCTCGACCTGCCACCCGAGCACCGTGCTGCGCTCGATGCGGTGAGCGGTGGCAACCTGCCGTTTCTCTACGGCCTGTTCGCCCCTGCCGTGCGCAACCAGGTCGTCTTCGGCGGCGGAGACGTTCGAAGCTGACGCGTCATCCTGGAGCCGCCCGCCCGAGACGAAATCTACGCGTGGTCGGCTCCAATCGACAAACTCCGCGTTTGAAGCTGTCCGGTCGGCAGCACGTTCGTTTGCTGCACGCCGGCACGGGGGTAGTCATGCGGATCGGAATCATCGGGGCGGGAATGGCGGGCCTGTCCTGCGCGCAGGCGCTTCGCCATCAGGGTCACGATGTCATCGTGTTCGACAAGGGCCGCGGGCCGGGTGGCCGCATGTCGACCCGCCGCATCGACACCCCGCTGGGTGAAGCCGCGTTCGATCACGGCGCGCAATATCTGACGGCACGCGACCCCGCGTTCGTCGCGCAGGTCGACCACTGGGCGAAAGACGGCCACGTCGCACGCTGGTCGCCCGCCGGCGCCGATGCGTGGGTGGGGACGCCGGCGATGAACGCGCCGATCCGCGCGATGGCGAGCGACGGCGACGTCCGCTGGAACACGGCCATCGACGCCCCGACTTATGACGGCGAATGGCGGATGGGCAACGAACGGTTCGACGCGGCGATCGTCGCGGTGCCCGCCGAACAGGTCGCACCCTTGGTTGCCGCCCACGATGTCGCGCTGGCTGATGCAGCCCGTTCCGCAGTCTCCGATCCGTGCTGGACCGTCATGGCAGCAGTCGACGGCCCCGTACCGATCGATCGCGATCGGCTCACGGATCTCGGCATCATCGGATCCGCCGTCCGCAACTCGGCCAAACCAGCGCGGACCGGACCGGAGGCCTGGGTCCTTCAGGCCAGTGCGGATTGGTCGCGCGCGCATCTCGAAGACGCTCCGGACACGGTCCGACGCGCGCTTCTCGCAGCGTTCGCGGAGCATATCGGCGCCGGGTCGCCTGCCGTCATCGCGACCAGCGTCCACCGCTGGCGGTATGCGAAGGTCGGCGCGTTGAACCACGGCGCGCTCTGGAACGCGGATATCCGGCTCGGCGCCTGCGGCGACTGGCTCCTCGGACCGCGGATCGAGGCCGCCTGGCTGTCGGGGCAGCATCTAGCGGAACTCGCAAGTCGTACATTATCGGCGGATGCCGAAGAACCTCGCTGATGCGGATATCCGTTGCGCCGCCGCCGCGATGCCGAGGAACAGGATACGACCATGCGTCAGCCCCCGAACGGGTCTACCCAATCCCGAGCGTCAAAACGGATGCGCGACGTGCCGGCACACCGTAACCGCCGCTTCGCGTATCAGTCCGTCGAAACCAGGTGATGCCCGAACCTCTTTCTGTAGTCGCTGGGACTGAGCCCGGTTATCTTGAAAAAGATCAGCCTGAACGAGGCAGGGTCGCCATAGCCGACATCCTGTCCAACCTGGCTTATCGACATTTTCGAAGTCTCGAGAAGCTCGCGCGCCTTTTCGATGCGTAGATGTTGGTGATATTCGCTGGGCCGCAATCCTGTCGCGCCACGAAAGCGACGCGCGAACGTCCGCATTTCCAGTCCCGACCAATTGGCCATTTCGGTAACGCTTGCCTTGGTCGGCCCGCACGCGTGAAGCTGATTTTGCGCCTTTAGGATCGCCGCATCGCCGTGATCCATCTGTGGCGAAAAGGTCTTGTAGAAGCGTTGCTCGCGTCCCGGCGGATCGATCATCATGAAGCGCGCGGTCTCCATCATCGCGACGGCGCCTAACAGTCGCCGAACCACGACGAGCCCGAGATCGGTCCAGGCCATGACGCCGCCCACCGTGATCAGATCGTCCTCCTCCGTCAGCAAGGCGTCGAAATCGACGTGAACGGCGGGAAACATCGTCGCCAGATCGGGGGCGCAAATCAGATGGGTCGTCGCCCGACGCCCATCGAGCAGTCCGGTTTGCGCAAGCAGGAACGTACCGCCGCAGATCGATCCCAGCACCGCGCCTTCGGCGTGGCGCGCGGTCAGCCAGTCCGACCATTTGCTGTCGTGCTCGATGCCCAGCGCTGCGGTTTCGCAGGGTGGAATGATGATGACATCCGGGCCGGGATGCCCCTCCATCGGTGTCGCATCGGGAACCGTGTCGAACGTCCGCACGATTCCTGAGCCGCCGGTATCGGAAAAATGGCTGAGCCGGATCACCGGCATGTCGCTCGCCAGACGTATCCGGCTCAAGTCGTCGGTAATGCGAAACAGGTCGGTCAGACCGTGCACGATCCCGAGCATCACCTTTTCACGCAGGACGATGGCGATCTCGATGGGTGGGGGAGCATGAGTGGGGGTCGCCACCATTTGTCGTTTATCCCTCGCATTTTGTCGGATCGGCCGATCACGGCATCACTAGATGCAAGTTAATACATCGTTGTAGGCAACAAGGCCGACACTATTCGGGGATCACACCATGCCAACGCCCAATAATTGCGAAATACAACCACTAATCAGTGGCTCACGGCGCGACATGATGTTGGGAACCGCGATCATATCCGCACTCGCGCTTAGTGGCGAAAGCTTGGCTGGATCCCCGAAAAACGTCCAACACGACTCAGGAGTCAAGACCATGAGCACGATAACCGTCAAGGATGGCACCGAAATCTTCTACAAGGAGTGGGGCGTCGGTCAGCCTATCGTGTTCCATCACGGCTGGCCGCTGAGTGGCGACGATTGGGATGCACAGATGATGTATTTCGCCGAGCGCGGCTACCGAGTCGTGGCGCATGATCGTCGCGGACACGGCCGGTCGAGCCCCGCCTCCAAGGGCAACGACATGGACACCTATGCCGCCGACGTCGCCGCGGTCACCGCGCATCTCGGACTTCGCAATGCCATCCATATCGGCCACTCGACCGGCGGCGGCGAAGCGATCCGCTATGTCGCGAAATACGGAAGCAACGGTCGCGTCGCCAAGGCGGTGCTGATCGGCGCGATCCCACCACGGTTGGGGCGTTCGCCGACCAATCCCAACGGCGTGCCGCCCGAAGCCATCGACGGCATCCGCGCCGGTGTCGCCGCCAATCGCGCGGACTTCTACAACGGCTTTGCGACCGGTCCGTTCTACGGCTTCAACCGCCCGGACGCCAAGGTAATGCCCGCGGTCTCGGCCAACTGGATGCGGCAGGCGATGGTCGGCGACATCAAGGCGCAATATGACTGCATCACCGCATTCGCGGACACCGATTTCACCGCCGACCTGCAATCGATCGACCAGCCCGTGCTGATCCTGCACGGCGAGGACGACCAGGTCTGTCCGATCGACACGACCGGCCGGGTCGCGGTCAAGCTGCTCAAGAACGGCTCGATCAAGACCTATCCGGGCTATCCGCACGGGATGGCGACGATCCACGGCGACGTGCTGAACCCCGATATCCTGGCATTCATCCGCAGCTGAACCGAACCCCGGACGAGTATGGCGGGCGGTGATCGTCCGCCCGCCATCTCCGCCCCTTTCCATCACCTTTCCATCAAGTCGCCGCGACACGCGAGCGCGCGGGAGATCCGCCATGTCCATCGCAGACGTCATCGCGCCCGGATCCGTCACCCTGTCCCACGGGCAGTTGCGCGACCGCTTCGCCGACCTTGCCGAAACGCCGGCGATCCTGAAAGCGTTCGAGTTCGCCCGCACGCGGATGTCGCCGGTGCTGTTCAACCATGTGACGCGCTCCTGGATATTCGCCGCCAAGATCGGCGCGCGCCGTGCCGAGCCGTTCGATGCCGAGATCGTCGCGGTGACGACGTTGCTGCACGACATGGGCTTCACGGCGCACGGCGAAGGACCGCACCGGTTCGAGGTCAACGGTGCCAACGTCGCGCGCGCGTTCGTTCAGGATCTCGGCTTCGACGATCGCCGCGCGCAGCTCGTGTGGGACGGTATCGCGCTGCACGTCACGCACTCGATCAGCCTGTTCAAGGAAACCGAGGTCGCGTTGTCCTCGCGCGGGATCGGCGTGGATTTTGGGGTCGGCGGCTATGCGATGCTCGACCCGGCCGAGATCGCCGCAGTCATCGACGCGGTCCCCCGGCTCGATTTCAAGCGCGAATTCGCAGGTTGCGCGATCGCTATGGCCACGCGCCAACCCGAGTCTACCTACGACACCTTCATCCGCGATTTCGGCGAGCGCTACGTCCCCGACTACCGCGCCCCTTCCTGGGTCGATGCCATCGCCGCCGGCCCGTTCGCGGAATGACTGCCTCCTGAAAACAGGATCTCGTCGATCAGCTACGAAGCACGGAATGATTGCCGATAGTGAACGGCATCCGGAGCAGTTTCGGACCGACCCATATTCCAGCGTAACAGGGAAAGCGTGACAGCGTGCTGGCGCGCCGGATCACCGCGATCTCGGTGCCGAAAACCGCGAGACGTACGCTGGAGAATGCTGGGCACGACCATGATCCACCAATTTGCGCATCGGTCGGTCAACCCGGCAGGACGAAGTCGACCGGCGCGGTGATTTCGAACCGCTCGCCGGGCAGGTCGTTCGGCGCAGGAGGATAGGGCGACGCGCGACGCAACATCGCCGCCGCCTCGTCGTCTAGCGCTGCCCGCCCGCAGGCGGCAAGCACCCTGCCCTCGATCAGCCGTCCTGTACGATCGATCACGAAGAACACGCGCACCACGCCCTCCTCGCGCCGCATGCGTGCGTGTTTGGGATAGGTTTTGTGCGCGAGCAGCCAGGATCGCACCTTGGCCGCATAGGAACGGCTGGTGCCCGGCGGCGCGTTCGCATCGAGCCCGTCGCGCGCGCCGCGACGGGCCGGCGCAGAGGCTGGAGCAGCGGCGGCATTTGCAGCCGAGCTCGCGGGGGCTGCCGCGCGATCGGCCGGCGAAGCCGCCGGCGCGGTCGAGGGCGCGGTCGACGGCACCGATACCGACGGCGGTGCTGCCGGTGCCGGGATCGCCGCGGGTGCCGATACCGGCGGCGGCGCGAGGACCGCAGGCGCCGGGACGCGTGGCGCAGGCGTCACCGCGCTTGCCGCGGCCGGCGGATCGGCTGCTTCGGCCTCGTCCGCGCCGTCTTCCGTCCCCTGCAGCACGGCAAGGTCCATCACGGTGAGCGTCGCCCGTTCCTTGCGTGGTGCGCGTTGCCCCACGCCGAGCGTCAGCAGCGCGGCGAGCAATGCTCCGTTGACGAGCAACGCCGCAAGCGCGGGCATACCGATACGGAACGACGCGGGCACCTCCGTCGCCTAGAAGGTATTGGCGACGGAGAATTTGAACGTCCGCCCTTCGGCCGGCAGCGACGACAAATGCCGCTGGAAATATTTGTCGAACACGTTGTCGATGCCGATGCGGAACTCGAAGTCTTTCGAGTCGCCGATGCGTGGCTTGAACGCGAGAAACAGGTTCTGCACCGCATAACCCGATGTCGCGAGCGCCACGCTAGAAACCTTGGTCTGCTTCTCCGCGAATTCCCCTGTCCAGCCGCCCGACAGACCCGAGACGGGATCGGCATAGCCGAGCGTCAGGCGATATTCGTTCGCCGGCACGGTGTTCAGATACACGTCGTTGAGCCGGTCCTTGCCGTCGATGATCGCCAGGTTGCCGCGCGCGAAGAAGCCGCCCGCACCATATTCGGCCTCGACCTCGACACCCTTGAAACGCGATCGTCCGACATTGACGAAATAGGCGGAATTGGCCGTCCCGCGCGTGATCAGGTTCTTGATATCGTTCTGGAACGCGGTCGTCTTGATGCGGAGCTTGTCGCGCTCGCCGAGCACGCCGTTGAACGACAAGGTGAAGCCGCCCTCGTAATTGTTCGATTCCTCGGGGCGCAGGTTGAGGCTGGTATTGGTCGCGGTTGCACTGGTGCGGCTGTAGAGTTCGTCGAGGACGGGCATGCGCACGGTATGCGCGACCGAGCCGAACAGCGAGAACCAGTCGGTCAGCGCATAGATCCCCGCGAGTTTCGGCGAGACGCCGCTATCCTTCACGCGTGCAGTGCCTGGGATCGGCACGAGCACCCCATTCGCCAGCGTCTGTCCGGGTTTCAGGTCGGTCCAGTCGACGCGCACGCCGGGGATGATCGTCAGCTTGTCGGACCACAAGACCTCGAGTTGGCCGAACACTCCATATTTGCTCATGTCGCCTTCGGGATGCGTCGGGCCACCGGGGGTGATGATCCCCGTCACCGAACTTTTGCGGGGATTGCGGCGCTTCTGCTCACTCCACTGGCCGCCGAGGAACAGGAACGCGTTCCAGTCGCCGCCGAGGTCGAAACTCGACCGGTTCTGCAGCTTGGCCTGCTTCGTCGCGTAGGAGAATTCGGAATAGTCGAGCGCGCCGAGGAAAGTCGTCTCGGTCTGATGGATGTTGGAATCCGCGTAGGACGCCTGCGCCTCGACATTGAACCAGGTGCTGCCGTTGAAGTCGTTTTCATAACCAACCACCGCGGTCTTGTCGTGGACGTCGCGGCGCACCGGTGCCGTGCCGAGTGCTTCGGCCTGGTCGTAGATCTGCGTGCTGTCGCTCACCCAATCCTGATACGACGCCCAGAATGCGTGCTTGCGATTGCCGCCGATCGCAACGCGTGCCTTGACCAGCCACGAGTCCGAGGTGGCGTTGGACGGGATGACGCGGTTGCCGTTCCCATCCTCGTAATGATCGGCGCGACGACGGTTGTAGGTACCGAGCAGTTCGACCGCCTCGACCGGCTGGAACGCGACGATCCCCGACAGCACGGTGGCTTCGGCGTTGGTTTCGGTGCCGGCCTTGAGGCGGACCGCGACCTTGTCACCGTTGCTTAGAAAATCCGACGCATCCTTGGTCGTGAAATTGACGACCCCGGCGAGTGCGCCAGCGCCGTACAGCGTCGACGATGCGGGCCCACGGAGCACCTCGACGCGCTTGTAGAGTTCGGGCTCGCTGAAGAACGCGCCCATCCGGTATTGCTCGAAGAATTTGGTCACGCCGTCGACCGTCATCAGGATGCGGCTGTCGGAATCGGCGAGCCCGGTACCAAGGCCGCGGATGTTGAAACCCTGGCCGAGAGCACTCACGCCACCCTGCACGCTGACGCCCGGAATGCCCTCGAGCATGTCGCCGATCGTGGTGGCCTGAAGCTGGTCGATATCGTCCTGGTCGAGCACCGTCACCGCCTGCGGAGTGTCGATCGCGACCTTCTCCGCTCCGGCCGAGATCACGAGGCGATCGAGCGACAGCTGCGTGGTTTCGTCCGCAGGCGTGCCCTCGGCCTGCGTGGTCTGCGCGGTGGCAGACAATGGCAGCGTGAGCAGGGTCGCGCTGGCGAGCAGCAGGCTGGTGAGACGACGCATGGTGATAACCCCCGATGGTGGCGGCCAGCGAATTCGCTGCCCCCGTAACGATGGCGGCTTCAATAGCGGCCGAAATTGATATTGCAACAGATTCTCATTAGCGATATTGCAACGTCAGAACAGAGGGGCGATCACATGAAAACCATCAGAAACCGCATCGCAGCGTTGGGCGCCGTCATGCTGCTTGGCAGCACGACCGGTGCGGGCGCGCACATGCCGCAGGTGCTGCCGAGCGCGTTCGATACGGGCCAGCGCGATCACGTCACGGTGCAGGCGACGTTCGGCGAAGATGCGTTCGTTCCCGAAATCGCCATGCGCGATGCGCCGTTCGCGCTCGTGCTTCCCGATGGCAGCGCAGGCCCGGTCGGCCCGATCACCTACCTGCGTGATCTGGCGATCTTCGAGGCCGATCTGAAGACGCCCGGTACCTATCGGATCACCAGCGGCCAGCGCCTCGGCCGGATGGGCAAGATGTTCCAGGTCGGCGGCAAATGGATGATGGGCGGCGAAGACGGCAAGCCTCCTGCTGGCGCCACGCCGGTCGCGGTGCAGAGCACGACGCTCGCCGACGCCTATGTCACGCGCGGCCAACCCAGCAACGCCGCGCTGCAACCGCGCAACCAAGGCCTCGAGATACAGCCGATCACGCATCCCAGCAGCATTGCCGCCGGGTCCGACGCGGCGTTCGTGCTGCTGTTCGACGGCAAGCCGCTCGGCGGCACCGACGTCACGCTGTTCCGCGCCGCGGGCAACCACGACGGCCGTAAGGTCGCGGCGCAACTGAAGTCCGACGCCGCGGGCAAGTTCACGCTGAAACCCGGCGACGCCGGCGATTATCTCATACTCGTCCGCCATCGGACGACCGCGCCGACGGGTGCCGAGACGCCATACCGCAGCTACACCTACACGCTCGCGTTCGACGCGGCGTGAGCCTTTCCACGGAGACCATGATGACCCTACGCCTTCTCGCCGTCGCCTGCGCCGTCACGCTTGCCGCCCCCGCCCTCGCCGCGTCCCACGACCCCAAGACGTTCCTGCAGGAGCACGATACCAACCATGATGGACAGGTGCCCCGCGCGGAATTCGACGCCGCACGCGACGCGCGGTTCAAGGCGACCGACGCGAACGGCGACGGCTGGGTCTCCGATGCCGAATATCTCTCCGAATATCAGGCGCGGCTCGAAGCCGATCTCGCGCATTCCGACATGACCGACGAGAAGAAGACCGAGGAACGCCAACGCCAGGTGCGCCAGACGCACGTCCGCTTCGGGGTACTCGACACGAACAAGAACCAGCGCATGGAAAAGGCGGAATACGACGTATCGGGCGCGCGCGCCTTTGCGATGAACGATGCCGACAAGAATGGCGTGATCACCGCGAGCGATACAGCCGCGACCGAAGCACGCCGCAAGGCGCGCAACGCCGAAGGAAGTTGAGCGCGAGCGCAATATCCTCAACAAGCATCGATAAGCGGGCGGGATAGCGTTTCGGTACGACGGAGCGCTCCCATCTGCTGCGCCGAAGCGTCCACGACGCGGCTCGATCACCGTCGCCAGCTACGTAGCCCTGGTTCATGGTTTTGCCCACTCCAGTTGGAAATTTCCGTCATAAGGCCAAGCCGGAAGGACGAGCGGGATCGCGTCGGTTCAGTCCGTAATCGTGAAGCATGGCACCTGGATCACCGCGCAGGCGCAGCGTCCAGCAGCAGCCTCGCCGCGTCGCGATTGGCTGCGGCGATGGCGTGGTTCGCCGTCGTCTGCGCCATGACTATCGCGCCCTGGATCAAGGACAGGATCTGCAGGACGGACTTCTCCGGATCGCGCAGTTCCAGGGGAGCGAGGATATCGGCGACCAGCTCATGCAGGCTCGGGAAATAGGCGGCGATCGTGGCGTGGACTTCGGGCGCGTCCGCATCCGGACCGAACTCGGCGAGCCCTTTCACGGACGGACATCCGCGGAACGGTGGCTTCTGGAACGACACGTCCAGCGCGTCGAAGATCGCCAGGATGCGCTCAACGGGGGACAGGCTGGCGCGTTCCGTCGCAGTCGCAAGCATCTCCAACCAGACGACGGTCTTGTGCCGTAGATACTCGGCGATCAGTCGCGCCTTGGACGGGAAGTGCTTGTAAAAGGTCATCTTCGCCACGCCGCTTTCGGCGATGCACGCCGGTCAGACTGGTCTGCACCGTGTTGTTGTCGCGGTTCGCCAACAGCAGGTTCGATCCGTCGACAAAGGCTTGCTGGACTAGCAACGTGTTCGAAAGCGTACCCGACGGCGAACCGATGGTCTTGCCGTCCATCGGCCCACGGGCGAGTTCGCCGTATGCGCGGAAATGCTCGCCGATGTGGACGTCGGCACCGACGAAGATGCGGTAGCTGTCCTGGCGCCGATGCTCGGATTTCCGGCCCTGCGGATTGAAGAAATAGTTTACGCGCGTGCGCAGTTCTCCGGACAAGGTCAGGTATAGAAATCCGGCCTGGGGGGATCCTGAAAGCCGATTGGGCGTCCCGCGGCCTCGCCCCCCCTCTCGAAATGGTGCTGCAGTCGAGGCTTGCGGCCGCGCTGCTATCGATGGCGATCGACGGGCGCGGTGTCGCCTGGGTGCCGCTCTCACTGGCGCAGTCGGCGCTTGCAGCGGGCAAGGTCATACTGGCGGCCGATGTTACATATTCGACCAAGATTGCAATCGCCCTCGTCCGGCCGGCGATAGCGTTGTCGAAGGTGTCCGAGGCGCTGTGGGCATCCGCCTGCGGACCCGGTGGTACGAAGGGAAGCTTCGCCGTCCCCCTCCCCCACATCATCACTGCGCCGCGGTGACCTCTCGCTCCCGAGCGTCGCGGGTGCAGCACCGGCCAAGCAGCGAACGCGCTCTCCATCCCGTCACCGGTTGAAGCGGTTTGGTGGCTGTTACCGGCATAGCAATGCGGAGCCACAACCAATATTTCCGCGGCGGGACCGAGCACCGATAACGAGAGGACCGGCTGCCCGAGTGCCGAACGTAGTAGAATTGGTCTTTTTTTGGTCATTTAATTCAAGATGTAACAATTCCCCCCCAACGGAACCGGGTCGGCATTTTGCCAAATCAGAGTTCCTGTGGGGGGTTCATGCTCAAATCCGTTCTCGCATGTGGTGCCGCGTTCATCGCGATGAGCACCGCGATCGCCACGCCGGCATGTGCTCAGACGGCAGACCCCGTCGCAGCGACCGAAGCCAATCCGGTCGAGGCAAGTGACTCCGCCGCGGACTCGCAGAACACCAAGAGCGACATCATCGTTACGGGTTCGACGCGCGCGCAACGCCGGTTCGATGCATCCTATGCTATCAACGTCGTCTCACAGGCAGACATCGAGAAGATCGCACCGGTCAATTTCGCTGACCTCATTGGCCAATTGCCGGGCTTCCAGACCGAGATCACCGGCGGCGAAGTCCAGAACATCTACCGTATCCGCGGCCTGCCGAACGACGGTGGCTTCGTCAGTTTCCAGCAGGACGGCCTGCCGCTGTTCCATGAGAATGACGGCGTGTTCTTCCGCGGCGACGCAATCCTGAAGCCCGATCTGATGACCGAGCGAGTCGAAGTCGTCCGCGGCGGTCCCGCCCCCGTCTACGCAAGCTATTCGGGCGCGATCGTCAATGCGATCGAAGTGACGGGGCGCGACGAGGTGCGCGGCAAGGCACAGGTCACGGTCGGCGATACCGGGCTCTACCGTGCAGACATCGTCCAGTCGGGGCCCCTCGGCGGAAAGACCTATTACGCGGTCGGCGGGTTCGTTCGCTATCACGACGGTTACCGCGACAATGGCTTTCCCAACGACAAGGGAGGGCAGTTCCGCGCCAACATCAAACACGACCTCGACAACGGCTCGCTCCGGCTCAGTGTCAACTACGTCAACGATCACAACGTGTTCTATCTACCCATCCCGACCGCCGACCCGCGCAACCCGGTGGTCTCGCTCGATCGCTATATCGACTATTTCTCGGGCACGATGAACTCGCCAGCGCTGCGCAACGTCAACCTGCGCTACCGCGACGGTGCCGGCGTGGTCCAGAATGAGTCGAGCGACCTCGCCGACGGTCGCCATATGCGAATGATCAACATCGGTACGCAATATGATGCCGATTTCGACGGCTGGCTGGTCTCCGCCAAGGCCGGCTTCACGATGGGCAAGCTCGATTTCAACGCGTTCTACTCGACCACCAACCCGGTCGATGCGAACAGCTTTGCAAGCGGCTATCGCGCCCGCGCGACGACCGCATTCGGTCCTGTTGCGTCGCTCGGTTATGTGCTGGCCGGTACCAGCACCGTCTACGATCCCTACGCCGCCTCCGGTCTGGTCGTGCAGGGCCAGTACCGAGACATCCATTCGAAATTCTATTCGAACCAGATCAACCTGTCGGTCGCCAAGAAGTTCGAGACCGGCTTCGGCAGCCACGACCTGAAGCTCGGCGTGTACGGCAGCCTCTACGGCGAGGACAGCCGGACGATCTATCAGAACTACCTGATCGAGGTGGCGGGCAAGCCGCGGACGCTCGACCTGATCGCCTATAATGCCGCCGGAACGCGGATCGGGTCCGTGACCGACAAAGGCGTGCTCAACTATGCCGCGACGCTGACCCGCGGCAATTCCGATGCGAAGATGATTGCACTCTTCGCCAACGACACCTGGGAGATCCTCCCCGGTCTCCGGTTCGACGCTGGCATCCGTCACGAACGCTACAGCTACAAGGGCTATGCCGCGCTGACGGGACAAGCAAATCTCGGCGACGCGACGACGCTGGCAGACGACACCACGCGTGCGTTCACCGGCGACATCATCAACCAGACCGGCAAGCCGCACGTCACCAACTGGACAGCGGGCGCCAATTACGACTTCAACCGCCATATCGGCGTGTATGGTCGCGCCTCGCATCTCGAGACGCCCCCGAGCGTGCAGACGGTGATGAGCATCAACCCGACCATCCTCACCACGATCGCCGATCAGTACGAAGCCGGACTGAAGCTGGCGGCGGGGCGTTCGTACCTGTACGTCACGGGCTTCTATACCAACTTCGATCCGCTCAACGCCTCGTTCCTGGCGTTCGACCCGAGCACGGGGCGCAACGACGTCAACATCCCCTTCATCGGCGAGGCGCAGGTCAAGGGCATCGAGTTCGACGGATCGCTCGCGCTGACGTCATGGTTCTCGCTCAACGGCGCGCTGACGATCAGCGACCCCAAATACAAGAACTTCCAGAGTTCGACCGGCGCCGATCCCGTCCAGGCCGAGGGCAAGCAGATCGTCCGCCAGCCGAAGATCTACGGCAACATCCGCCCGAGCTTCGACTTCGATCTCGGCGACAACGCGGTGTCGGTCTATGGTCGCTACACCTATATGGGTAAGCGCTTCGTCGACCTGTACAACAACACCGCACTACCAGCCTATGGCACGACCGGCGCGGGCGTGACCGTGCGGCATGGCACGTGGCAGGTGCAGGTGGTCGGCGACAATCTGTTCAACGCGCACGGCCTGACCGAAGGCAACACGCGTACCGATCAGTTGAGCGGCCAGGGTAGTTCGGAAGCGATTTACGGCCGTCCGATCTTCGGTCGCAACGTCCGGCTCGTGGTCGGCAAATCCTGGTGAGATACGGCTTGGCACTTGCCGCGGCGATCGTCGGCTTTGCGTGCGTACCTGCTGACGCCGAGCCGGTGGTTGCGCAGACGGTGGCCAAGCCGGTCGGCGACCGCTTGATCGGCACATTATCGCGCCGGCTGTTCCCGCTGTTCGACGCGATCGGCGCAGATCCGGCGGCGCTCGACAGGCTGAAAGCGAACCCTGCCGTCGCGGCAATGTTGGCGACGCGCGCCGGGCGGCGGACCGCCTGTGCCGACGACTTGACCTGCATCACGCAGGCACTGGTCTGGACGCCGTCCGAGTCCGCAACTCTCGCCGCCGGAATGCCGGAGCACATGTCGTCCGCCGATGACGGCGCCGCGGCGCAGACCAGGCGTGAGATCGAGGGGATCAACGTCGTCCTCCGCACTTTCGGTCTTGGCCAGCTACCACGTTACCCACAGATCGATGGGACCGGCCCGATCGATCCTTCGGAAACGCGCGCGCGATTGCAGGCCGCCGACTGGCTGTCGCGCACGCCCCGTGCGCGGTCGGCACAGGCACTCGACCCAAGTATGGACTTCGCATTGTCCCTGCTCGATGTCAGCGACCGCACCGACGCGATCGGCTTCGATCCACCGACCGGAGGCTTGAACGCCGCCGCCGTAAAGCGCGCGCGGTCGCTCGACTGGAAGCGGTGGCATTACACAGCAATGATCGTTACCGGTGTCGGCCCCGAGACGCCCGACACCGCGCTGAGCCCGTTCGGCAAATATCACATCCGCCTTGCCGCGGATCGCTTTGCGCGCGGCGATATCGCGCTGATCATCGTGACCGGCGGACGCGCCCATCCCCGCGCTACCCGGTTCACCGAGGCCGAGCAGATGCGCGCCGCGCTGATCGAGCGCTACGGCATACCGGCGGAGGCAATCGTCATCGAACCCTATGCGCGGCACACCACGACCAACCTACGCAACGCGACCCGTTTGCTTGCCACTCTCGGCGCGCCGTTCGACAAGGACGCGCTGATCATCTGCAATCCGGGCCAGAGCGAGACGATCGCCGGCGCCGCGTTCGCGCAGCGAAACCTGCTAGAACTAGGTTACGTCCCCGGGCAGGTCGGAAGGCGCGTCTCGCCGACTGAACTGGAGTTCCGGCCTTCGCCGCTATCCCTGCGGGCCGATCCGCGCGATCCCCTCGATCCCTGACCCGTCTGGAACCTGTGATGCGCCCTGCCCTGTTGACCACGATCGCCGCACTTGCCGTGTCCTGGATGCCCACGTCGGCGCAAGCCTGGGGCGGCACCGCGCACGCCGTCATCGACCGCGCGGCGATCGACGCAATCCCCAATGACGGCCCGGTCTTCCTGCGACGCCATGTCGACTACATCGCAGCATCGGCTTCGCTGCCGGACACGTGGCGTGGTTCGTCCGAGAACTTCTCGAAGATCGAGGAGGATCCCAATCACGGCTGGTTCCGCGAGCAGTTCACGTTCCTGAAGCCGATCCCTCGCTCCCGCTATGAATTCGTCATCGCGGTGTTCAAACAGCACGAGAAGATCAAGCGCACCGATCCCGCGACCGCCGCACGTACCAACGTGCGCTGGACCGGCACGCTCCCCTATGCCGCGATCGAAGCCTATGAGAGGATCGTGGTCTGCATGCGCGACGTTCGCGCCGCGCAGGCGGCGGGCCGGGGCGCCGCATTCGCCGAACAGCACTGCGCCTTCGACGTCATCCGCCTCGGTCACTATATCGGCGACGGCGCGCAACCTTTGCATGACTCGGTCAACAGCGACGGCTGGCGCGGGCCAAATCCGAACGGCTACACGACCGACAAATCGATCCACGGCCGGTTCGAAAGCCGCTTCGTCGATGGAATGAAGCTGACCGCGTCGGACATTGCACCACGGATAGGCATGCCCGGTCATCGCAAAGGCGACATGTTCGATGGAATACTCGCTTTTCTCGACGACTCCGGCGACAAGATGGAGCGCGTCTATAAATTGGAAAAGCGGGACGGCTTTTCCAATTTCGCCGATGGGGACGTACGTGCGCTCGTTTACGATCAAACGACTGCGGGGGCGGCAATGCTTCGTGACATGCTCTGCCGTGCGTGGTCCGAGAGTGCGACCGCGCCCGCCGAAACACGTCCCTCACCGATCGATTTCGAAAACCCTCGCTTCAACACCGAAACGGGCTCGGCACCTGACTGACTGCAGCAAGCGAAGATGATCGACCTGCCTCGAGGCGAGCGTCGCACCAGCTCTATTCGCCTTCTGCGCAACCTTGACCGATGTGGCCTCGCCATCAGGATCGGTGCAGCATAAGACCGCCCGATGCGGATCGCGATCATCGACACGAGCACGACACGGGCGGCGATCATCTCGGACGGCCTGCGCGAGGCGGGGCTCGACGATATCGTCGTGATCGACGGTACGCCGGGGATGGTCGCGGCGCTCGAGAGGGCGGCGCCCGAAGTGGTGTTGATCAACCTCGAGAACCCCAGCCGCGACGTGCTCGAGGAGTTTTTCGCGGTATCGCGCGCGCTGGCCCGGCCGATCGCGATGTTCGTCGACCAGAGCGACGCGGAATCCACCGCTGCCGCGGTCGATGCGGGGGTCTCGGCGTATATCGTCGACGGACTCGCGAAGCAGCGGATCAAGCCGGTCATCGACCTCGCGATCCGCCGGTTCCAGGCGTTCGCGCGGTTGCAGGCGGAGTTGCACGAGGCTCGCAGCGCACTCGCCGATCGCACCACCGTCGACCGTGCCAAGGCGATCGTGATGAAGCGCCGCGGCATCGACGAGCCGACCGCGTACGGCCTGCTCCGCGCGCAGGCGATGCGATCCAACCGCAGGATCGCCGAGATCGCCGACGCGATCATCACCAGCGATGCGCTCATGGGAGATTTGTGATGGCGCTCGACCGGGTCCGCATCGGTTTCCTCCCGCTCGTTGATGCGGCGCTGCCGATCCTCGCGCGCGAACGCGGGTTCGCTGAGGCCGAGGGGCTGGAGATCGAACTCGTCCGCGACATGACCTGGGCCACGGTGCGCGATCGGCTGCTGTACGGACATACCGACGCCGCGCACATGGTCGCGCCGCTAGCGATCGCGACGGCATTGGGGCGTGGGCGGCCAGCGGTGCCTATGGCGGTGCCGTTCGTGCTGGGGCTCAACGGCAATGCGATCACGCTGTCGCTGCCGCTTGCGGCACAGGTCATGGAGGGCGATGCGCTGGCCGATCCGGTGGTGCTGGGTGCGCGACTGAAGGCGGTCGCGACCGAGCGTGCTGCGGCGGGGCGGCGGCTGCGGTTCGGCGTGGTGCATCGCTACTCCAGCCATAACTACATGCTGCGCTACTGGCTCGCGGCGGTCGGCATCCGCCCGGATACCGACGTCGAGATTGTCACGACCAGCCCGACCTTCGCCGCCGATGCGCTGGCGGCGGGCGAAGTCGATGGCATCTGCGTCGGCGAGCCATGGAATGGCGTCGCGGTGGATCGCGGCGTCGGGCGGATCGCGCTGGTAACCGCGCAGGTCTGGCAGCGTGGCGTCGAAAAGGTGCTGGCGATGCGTGCGGAGACGCTGGTCGAGCGCGGCGACGTCGTCCACCGGCTGATCCGTGCACTGCACGCTGCCGCCGCGCAGTTCGTCGATCCCGATACGCGGGAAGAGAATGCAACGATCCTGTCTCGCCCGGAGTATCTCGATGCGCCGGTCGATGCGGTGTCGCGGGCGATCGGCGACCGGGTGCGGTTGGTGAAGGACGCGGTGCCGATCCACGTGCCCGATTTCATGTTCCAGTACCGCGAGGCGGCGAACTTCCCGTGGCGTAGTCAGGCGGCGTGGCTGTATTCGCAGATGGTACGCTGGGACGGCACGCCGTTCTCGGCCGAGGAGGCGGACGTCGCGCAAGGGGTGTTCCGTCCTGACGTGTATCGCACGGCGCTGGCGGGCTCGGGCGCGCCGTTGCCCAATGCGAGTTCGAAGCTCGAGGGGGCTATCGGCGCGGACAGCATCGGCGCGGGATCGACGCAGGGGCGGTTGATCCTCGGGCGCGATGCGTTCTTCGACCGGCGCGCGTTCGATCCGGATGATATCGAGGGGTATCTGGCCGGCTTGCCCTGAACTCTCTTTTCCCCTCCCTGGAAGGGAGGGGTGTTTTAGCGGCCAATCGCCTGGCCAAACCCAAATCTGCTGCACCCGCGAAATGACGCTTGCGCGATACGGCCACTTCGGTCATCTTCGCATCGTCCGGCAAGGGAGTCGGACACGAAATCATCGCGAGACCGGTTCCAACGACGGGACCTGACCGCGTAGGACGATCCACCGATCGTCCATAGGCAACGAAGCCGCTCCGACGCGTCCGCAAGGTCGCCGTCGGGGCGGCTTTTTCTTTGTCCGCCGCAGATGGAGGGCCGACCATGTTGTTCGCATCACCGGGTATCGACACCGCCGCGCCGAAAGCCACTAGGATCGACCTGTTCAGCGCCGCTACGCCGCAGATGCGCGCGTTTCATGTCACGTGGCTCGCGTTCTTCGTGTGCTTCTTCGCGTGGTTCGCCGCCGCGCCGTTGATGCCGCTGATCAAGGCCGAGTTCGGGCTGAGCAAAGACCAGATCGCCAACATCAACATCGCCGCGGTCGCGGTGACGATCCTGGTGCGCCTGGTGGTCGGGCCGCTCTGCGACCGGTTCGGCCCCCGGCGCACCTATACGTGGCTGCTGCTGATCGGTGCGATCCCGGTGTTCGGGCTGGCGTTCGCGCAGACCTACGAGACGTTCCTGTTCTTCCGCCTCGCGATCGGGGCGATCGGCGCGTCGTTCGTCATCACGCAATATCATACGAGCGTGATGTTCGCGCCCAACGTCGTCGGCACAGCCAACGCGACCGTCGGTGGCTGGGGCAATGCCGGCGGCGGCGCGGCACAGAGCCTGATGCCACTGGTCGTCGCGGCGCTGGTCGGCCTAGGCGTCGAGCACGCGTTCGGCTGGCGTGCGGCGATGTTCGTGCCGGGCGTGGCGATGCTCGCGATGGCGTTCGTGTATGCGCGCTACACGCAGGACACGCCGCAGGGCGACATCGTCGACCTCCGCGCAGCGGGCATCGAACTCGACGGCGGCAAGGCTACGGGCATGGCGATCTTCCGCCGCGCCGCCGCCAATTACCGCACCTGGATGCTGGCTGCGACCTATGGCGCGTGCTTCGGGGTCGAGATCTTCATTCATAATATTGCCGCAAGTTATTACGTCGATCGGTTCGGGCTTTCGCTGACCAATGCGGGGCTGGCAGCAGGGATCTTCGGCGGGCTTGCGCTCTTTGCCCGTGCGCTCGGGGGAATCGCCAGCGATCGGATCGCGCTCGTGAAGGGCCTCGACGGCCGCGCGCTGCTGTTGTTCGCGCTGATGCTCGGCGAAGGCGTCGGGCTGGTGCTGTTCGGTCATGCCGGCAGCGTCACGCTCGCGATCCTGGCGATGACGATGTTCGGGCTGTTCACGCACATGGCGTGCGGCGCGACCTATGCGCTGGTGCCGTTCATCGACCGCAAGGCGCTGGGGGGTGTCGCCGGGCTGATCGGCGCGGGCGGCAACATCGGCGCGGTCGCGGCGGGGTTCCTCAACAAGGCGTCGGCCACCCCGCAGCAATGCCTCATCGTGCTCGGCTACGTCGTCGCAGGCACCGCGGTCTGCGCGCTGGCCGTCCGCTTCTCCGCCACGCACAAATCGGACGAGCGCGCGCTGCTCGACGCGGCGCTCGACGCGCGGCGCACCAGCGACCGCTCGGTCAACGGCGCGCTCCCCGCATGACCCTCCCTTCCCCGGCTCCAACCCGACTGGACGATCTGATGGAACACCAAACCCCCTGCCCCGACACCCCCTTTTCCAAGCGGCGCGAGCACCTCGTCGTGATCGGCAACGGCATGGCCGGCTGTCGCGCGGTCGAGGAACTGATCGCGCGCGATCCGACCCGATACCGCGTGACGATCTTCGGTGCCGAGCCGCACGTGAACTACAACCGCATCATGCTGTCGCCGGTGCTGGCGGGCGAGAAGACGTTCGAGCAGATCGTCATCAACGATCACGCTTGGTACGCGACCAACACTATAGAGCTGGTGACGAGCGACCCGGTGCGGGCGATCGACCGCGCCGCAAAGACCGTCACCGCACGATCGGGGCTGACGGTATCGTACGACCGGCTGCTGATCGCGACCGGCTCCGATCCGTTCATCATCCCCGTCCCCGGCAAGGACCTGCCCGGCGTGATCTCGTTCCGCGACATGGCGGACGTCGACCACATGCTGGAGGCTGCGGGCAAGGGTGGAGCGGCGGTCGTCATCGGCGGCGGGCTGCTCGGGCTGGAGGCCGCACACGGGCTCACGCTGCGCGGGATGAAGGTCACGGTGATCCACCTGATGCCGACGCTGATGGAGCGGCAGCTCGACGAGGCGGCGGGGTGGTTGCTCAAGTCGGCGCTGGAATCGCGCGGTCAGGTCATTCTCACCGAGGCGAACACCGCCGAGATCGTTGGCGACACAAGCGTCGAGGGCGTGCTACTGAAAGACGGCACGCTGATCCCCGCGAGCCTCGTCGTCATGGCAGTCGGCATCCGCCCCTCCGTCGCCCTCGCGCGTGACGCCGGGCTGGAAATCGGCCGCGGGATCAAGGTCGACGACCACATGGTCACCAGCGACCCGTCGATCCTGGCGGTCGGCGAATGCGTCGAGCATGACGGCAACGTCTACGGCCTCGTCGCGCCGCTGTGGGACATGTGCCGCGCGCTCGCCGATGGATTGACCGACAGTCACAGCGGCTATCGCGGATCGGTGACCTCGACCAAATTGAAGGTCGCCGGGCTCGACGTGTTCTCGGCGGGTGACTTCTCCGGCGGCGGGGCGTGCGAGGACATCGTCCTGCGCGATGCGTCGCGCGGCATCTACAAGCGCGTCGTGGTCAAGGACGACCGGATCGTCGGCGCGGTGCTGTACGGCGACACGACCGATGGCGGCTGGTATTTCGACCTGCTCAAGCGGGCGGAAGACATCGCGCCGATCCGCGACATGCTGATCTTCGGCCAGTCGTTCGCCTCGGGAGGAGGCACTGCGGACCCTAAGGCGGCCGTTGCGGCGCTCTCCGACGATGCGGAGATCTGCGGCTGCAACGGCGTCACCAAGGGCCAGGTCGTGGCGTGCATCGGCGCCGGCAACGCGACGCTCGACGCGGTCCGCGCGACCTGCAAGGCGTCGGCATCGTGCGGATCGTGCACCGGGCTGGTCGAGACACTGCTCGCGGTCACGCTGGGCGACGAGTATTCGGGCGAACGTTCGGTCAAGACGATGTGCAAATGCACCAGCTTCGGCCACGACGACGTCCGCCGCGAGATCGTCGCGCAGGGCATGCGATCGATCCCCGAAGTCATGCAGAAGATGAGCTGGTCGACGCCGGACGGGTGTTCGTCGTGCCGGCCTGCGCTCAATTACTACCTGCTGTGCGCGTTGCCGGGCGACTATAAGGACGACCAGCAGAGCCGCTACGTCAACGAGCGCGTGCACGCGAACATCCAGAAGGACGGCACCTATTCGGTCGTGCCGCGGATGTGGGGTGGGCTCACCAACCCACGCGAGCTGCGCGCGATCGCCGACGTCGTCGAGAAATACGACGCACCGATGGTCAAGGTGACCGGCGGCCAGCGGCTCGACATCTTCGGGATCAAGAAGGAAGATCTGCCCGCGGTCTGGGCCGATCTCAACGCCGCCGGGATGGTCAGCGGGCATGCGTACGGCAAATCGCTGCGCACCGTGAAGACATGCGTCGGGTCGGACTGGTGCCGGTTCGGGACGCAGGATTCGACCGGGCTCGGCGTCAAGGTCGAGCGGATGACCTGGGGCAGTTGGATGCCGCACAAGTTCAAGATCGCGGTCAGCGGCTGCCCGCGCAACTGCGCCGAGGCGACGATCAAGGATTTCGGCGTGGTGTGCGTCGACAGCGGCTACGAGCTGTCGGTCGGCGGCAATGGCGGGATCAAGGTCCGCGCGACCGACTTCCTGTGCAAGGTAGCGACCGAAGAAGAGGCGATGCAGTACTGCGCCGCGTTCATCCAGTTGTACCGCGAGGAAGCGCGCTATTTGGAGCGGACCGCGCCGTGGATCGAGCGGATCGGAGTCGCGTATATCCGCGAACGGATCGCCGACGATCCGGAGGGCCGCGATGCGCTGGCTGCGCGGTTCCTGTTCTCGCAGCAGTTCACGCAGGACGACCCGTGGGCGGCACGCGCGGCGGGCGAGCACCGCGAACAGCATGCGCCGATGGCGCGCTTCACACCTCTGGACACGCCCGTCTTTCTCGGGAGGGAAATGGCATGATCGGCGAATGGCTCGATATCGGCTGGGTCGACGAGATCCCGGTCCGCGGCAGTCGTACGGTGCAGGTCGCCGGCGGCGACGACATCGCGGTGTTCCGCACCGGCGACGGCAAGGTCTTCGCGCTGGCGGATCGCTGCCCGCACAAGGGCGGCCGGCTGTCGCAGGGCATCGTGCACGGCGGCGCGGTGGCGTGCCCGCTGCACAACTGGCGGATCGCGCTGGATACGGGCGAGGCGCTCGGAGAGGACAAGGGGTGTACGCCGGTTATTCCGGTGAAGGTGAGCGGTGGGCGGGTGCTGCTCTGCCGCACCTCGACCATGAAGGCCGCCGCGTGATCGCGCCACTGCTCCCTCTCCCCGCTGAGGAGAGGGTCGGGGTGAGGGGTTGGGGCGCGTGCGGCCCGTCCCAACTGCCCCTCACCCAACCCTCTCCACGAGGGGGAGAGGGCTAATGGCTTCCACCCGCGTGATCGCGCCACTGCTCCCTCTCCCCTCTGGGGAGAGGGTCGGGGTGAGAGGTTGGGGCGCGTGCGGCTCGTCCCAACCCCTCACCCAACCCTCTCCCCAAGGGGGAGAGGGCTAATGGCGGCCGTGCGCACGACGTGCGCGTATTGCGGTGTCGGATGCGGTATCCTCGCCACCCCGACTGGCGAGCGCAGCGTCGCGATTAACGGCGACCCCGACCACCCCGCCAACACCGGCAAGCTCTGCTCGAAGGGCACCCACCTCGGCGAGACGATCGGACTCGAAGGCCGCCTGCTCACCCCAATGATCGGCCAGCGTCGCGCATCCTGGGACAAGGCACTCGACCTCGTCGCCAAACGCTTCCGCGACACGATCGCACAGCACGGCCCCAACAGCGTCGCCTTCTACGTCTCCGGACAATTGCTCACCGAGGACTATTACGTCGCCAACAAGCTGATGAAGGGCTTCATCGGCTCGGCCAACATCGACACCAATTCGCGGCTGTGCATGGCGAGCGCAGTCGCGGGCCACCTGCGCGCGTTCGGCGAGGATATCGTCCCCGCAAGCTACGACGATCTCGACGCCGCCGACCTGATCGTGCTGGTCGGATCGAACACCGCCTGGTGCCATCCGATCGTCTATCAACGCATCCGCGCGCGCTGCGACGCGGGCGCGAAGCTCGTGGTGATCGACCCGCGCCGGACCGAGACCGCGGACGAGGCCGACCTGCATCTCGCGATCCGCCCCGGCACCGACGTCGCGCTGATGAACGGCTTGCTAGCATGGTGCCGTGACGCGGGGGTGGTCGATTACGACTATCTCGCCGCGCACGTCGCGACACCCGATGCGTTCTGGGACCAGGTCGGCGAAGGCAGCGACCTGTGGTCGGTGGCGCGCATCTGCGACGTTCCGCCGCAGGACCTCCGGCGCTTCTTCGAACTGTTCGCCGCGACGCCGAAGACCGTCACTATGTTCAGCCAGGGCGTGAACCAGTCACTATCGGGCACCGATCAGGTCAACACGATCACCAACCTGCACCTCGCCACCGGGCGCATCGGCAAGCCGGGTGCGGCCCCCTTCTCGATCACCGGCCAGCCCAATGCGATGGGCGGTCGCGAGGTTGGCGGGCTCGCGTCGAGCCTCGCCGCGCACATGGATTTCGCGCCCGAGAACGTCGCCCGTGTCGGGCGGTTCTGGGCCGCGCCCAACATGGCGACCAAGCCGGGGCTGAAGGCGGTCGACCTCTTCCGCGAACTCGGCAACGGCCGGATCAAGGCGCTGTGGGTGATGGCGACCAACCCCGCGGTATCGATGCCCGACGCCGGCCGCGTGCGAGAGGCGTTGGCCGCCTGCCCGTTCGTCGTCGTCTCCGACGTGATCGAGACCACCGATACTTCGGTCCACGCGCATGTACGCCTGCCCGCCGCGGCATGGGGCGAGAAGGACGGCACCGTCACCAATTCGGACCGCACGATCAGCCGCCAGCGCGCGTTCATGGCCGCGCCCGGCGACGCAAAACCCGACTGGTGGATCATCTCCGAAGTCGGGCGGCGAATGGGGTGGAAGACGGCGTTTTCCTATGACCGCCCGGCCGAGATCTGGCGCGAGCATTGCCGGCTGTCGTCGTATGAGAATAACGGCACGCGGCTGTTCGCGCTTCCTGGTCATGCGGCGAAGGGCAATGCGGAATATGATGCGATGACGCCGTTCCGTTGGGGTGGCGCGCCCTTCGCGGACGGCCGGTTCTCGACGCCCGATGGCCGTGCGCGCCTCGTGCCGGTGGCGCAAAAGCCGGTTGCCGCCCCCCTTACGCAATGGCCGATGACGCTCAACACCGGGCGTTACCGCGACCAGTGGCATACGATGACGCGCACCGGCCTGTCGCCCAAGCTCGCGCGCCACCGCGAGGAACCGCTGGTCGAGATTCACCCCGACGACGCGGTGCGGCTGGGAATCGTCGATGGCGGCTTGGCGCGCGTGACGACGCCGCAGGGCGACAGCGTCTTCCGCGCGAGCGTCGTCGCAACGCAGCGGATCGGCGAGCTGTTCGTGCCGATCCACTGGACCGACCAGACCGCGACCGGTGGCCGTGCCGGGCTTCTCCCTCGCCCGCTCGCCGACCCTGTCTCGGGTCAGCCGGGTTTCAAATCCACGCCGGTGCGGATCGAGCCCGTCGCGACCGAATGGCGCGGCTTCGTCGTGATCCGCGGCGAACTGGCGACGCGCCCCGATTGCCTGTGGGCGACACGCGTCGCGGTGTCGGGTGGAACGGCGTGGGACATGGCGGGCAACGGCGCCGCCGCGGCACTCGACGCGCTGCTCCCCAAGGGCCAGCGGATCGAGGCGGTCGATGCGGCTCGGGGCTCGCGCCGGATCGCGATATTGGAGAGCGGCAGGCTCGCCGCCGTCCTGTTCGTTACCCGGGACGGCATGCTCCCGCCCCGCGACTGGCTCGTCGCGCAACTGAGCGAGGCCATCGCTGCGCCCACCTTGCTCGCCGGCCGCGCGCCGGGTGCTCAGGTCGATCGTGGCCCGATCGTCTGCGCGTGCTTCGACGTCGGGCTGAAGACCATTCTCGCCGCGATCGCCGACCAGCAGCTCGCCAACGTTCCCGCAATCGGTGCGGCCTTGAAAGCCGGCACAAATTGCGGATCGTGCCGCCCTGCCCTCGCCAAACTCCTCGTCACGCAAGGATCAGCAAATGTCGCATGATTTTCCACCCGGTTCGGTCTGGCTGGTCGGTGCCGGGCCCGGCGATCCCGACCTGCTCACGCGGAAAGCCGAGCGACTGATCGCGGCGGCCGACATCGTGTTCTACGACGCGCTGGTCGGCGCAGGCGTCCTTGCACTCATTCCTGACGGCATCGAGCGGGTAAGCGTCGGCAAGCGATCGGGGCGACATTCGAAGGACCAGGTCTCGATCAACGTCCTGCTCGCCAGAGCAGCGCTCGCGGGCAAGCGCGTCGTCCGGCTCAAGGGCGGCGATCCGTCGATCTTCGGCCGCTCGACCGAAGAGCTCGACCACCTCGCCGCGCAAGGCATCACGGTACGGATTTGCCCCGGCATCACCGCCGCCAGCGCCGCAGCGGCCTCGGGGGGCGCCTCGCTGACGCTGCGCGGCCTCGCACGAAAGCTGACGTTCGTCACCGCGCACGCCCGCGCCGACGAAGCGCTCGATCTCGACTGGACCGCGCTCGCCGCGCCCGATGCCACGCTCGCCGTCTATATGGGCCGCGCCGCCGCCGGCGAAGTCGCGCGCAACCTGATCGCGGCCGGGCGGGCGCCCGACACGCCGGTCATGGTCGCGGTCAACGTCTCGCTCCCCACCGAGCGCATCCTGCGCGGCCGGCTGTCGGCACTCGCGTTCCTGGTCGAGACGATCAGCGATCACGATCCGGCGCTGCTGCTGATCGGCGAGGCGATTGCGGTATCGTCGATCACGGCTGCGAACACTGTGGCGCACACGCGGGACTTCGAGGCCGGGGTGGCATAACGCCCATACGGGTATCAACGGACGTCGCCTGCGTCGAAGCTCGAGCGGTTCCGGCGCGGCTACGCGGCAATGTCGTCCCAACTGCATTCGCGCAGCCGTGCCGCTACTGGCGTCAGTCGTTCAACGTCAGCACCTGCCCCTCGCCGTCCAGACGGGCGCGCAGCGCGGGATAGGGTACGTCCTGCACTGCGACTTTGCCTCGGATGGCGAGGTCTGCGGCGGCGGCGGCGGACTGGCCGAGGATCATGAAGACGGGCTCCATGCGGATCGTGCCATAGGCGATGTGCGATGCGGAGAGCGCGACCGGTACGAGCAGGTTCGTCGCCTGCCCGCGCCTGGGTATGATCGCGTCGTAGCCGATCGGGTAGGCCTGCTTGACCGGCACCTCGATATTGCCCTCGTTGCGCGCGAAACCGCGGGCGTCGACGGTGCGCTGCACGTTATGCGAGTCCATCTGGTACGATCCCATGCCGATCGGTCTAGGCGTGGACTTGATGCCGCGCACGTGCGGTTCGGCCATCACGAAGTCCGACACCATCCGCCGCGCCTCGCGGACGTACATCTCGCGCGGCCAGCCGCCGTTGGCGACGAACTCGTCCCTGCACAGTCCCCAACTGGACATCGTCGTGCGCGTGTCTTCGGGAACGCCCGGATCGTTCGCCATGAACCAGAGCAAGCCCTGCTGGTAGCGCGTGTGCTCCTGCGCGATCGCGGCGCGTTCGGCGTCATTGCCCTCGGGATAGCCGTAATTCATGCCGATATCGTCCATCGAGAACGCACTGAAATTGTTCACGTCGGCCTTGCCGTTGGGAATCCGGTCGAACTTCCCAAAAAAATCGCGATACCCCGCATCCATGTAGCGCTTGAGCAGCGCATACTGGCCCGGATCATAGCCCGGCGGCTTGGGCAGGGTGATGCGATTGCCGGGCACGTCGGTCAGGCACAGTCGATAGGTGTACGCCTGGATCTTCGTATCCGCGCTGCCGTCCGGCGCGGTCTTCGCGGCACTGATCCTTGGCAGCAGCCCGCTCTTCGGATCGCCCGCCACGCGGTAGGGATCGATATCGAGCATGAACTGATGGCTCTCCGCATTCTTCGCCTGCACGCCGTTGAGCGTTTCGCCGTACGTCGCATTCGCCTCCCGCCCGGTCGTGAACGAGACGCCGGCGCCGGCCATCAGGTCGCCTTCGTAGCTGGCGTCGATGAACACGTGCCCGGCGAAGCGCTGCCCGCCGATCGAGCGAAACGCGACGATCCGCCCGTCGTGCAAGTCCACGCCGCCGGTCCGATCGAGCGGCCGGTTGCGAACGACGGTCACCCCTTCGGAGCGAACCCAGTCCTCCAGGATGCGTTCGGCGACCTTCGGTTCGAACTGCCACATCGCCTCGTTATCGACGAAGTTCTCGCCGCGGGCCGGGCGCGGTGCCTGTACCCATGCGGCAGGATCGTCATAATGATGCTTCACCCGGCGGTAGAATTCGAGCGCCAGTCCGCCGATCGCGCGGTGGTTGCCGGTGTCCGACCAGCTCAGACCGTTGGTCGTCATCCCACCGAGATGACCGTCGCGACAGACCAGAGTGACGGACCGCCCCAGCCGGCGTGCCTCGATCGCGGCGATCACCCCGCCCGCCGTGCAGCCGTAGATGACGATATCGACTGTTTTCGGAGCGATGGGCCCAGCGGACTGGACAGAAGCGGACTGGGCCGGAAGCGCCGTGCCGAGCAGGACAGTGATCGTCGCGAGGAAGCGGATACGCATGGGGCTCATCCTCAAAACGTTGCCGCGACGCCGAAGAACACGCGGCGGTCCTCACGCGCCGAGTAGAACAGGCGTTGCGGCGTCTGCAGATATTGCCGATCGACCTCGCGCGTCAGGTTGATCCCTTCGATCGTCAGCCTGACGGTCTTGGTCAAATTGACCTGCCCGGACATGTCGAGCTGCCCCCGTGCCGCGGCGTAGGGGCTGCCCCCCGAGTTCGCGCCACCCTGGCCGATCAGATACTTGCTGCGCCGGATATAGGCGACCCGCAGCATGAACGTCTTGTCCTCGTAGAACCCGATCAGATTGTAGCTGTTCTTCGAAAGCCCGGGCAGTGGCCGCGCGGTCTTCGTCGCTTCGTCGATCAGCGGCGTCTTGCTGTCGACATGGGTATAATTGGCCTGGACACCGAGATTGTCGAACGGAGCCGGGAGAAACCGCAGCGACTGTTGAAACGCGACCTCGAACCCCTTGATCTTGCCCGAAGACCCGTTGATCGGTTGGGTGATCTGGAACAGTCCGTAAGGTTGCCCGGTGCTGGGCTCGATCTGGTCGGAGAGTCCGCCGATGAACTCGCTCTGCGTGACGTTGATCGTGAAGGAATCGACGTTCTTGTAGAAGCCGGCAACCGTCAGCGCGCTGGACGGCGCGAAATACCATTCGAGCGTGGCGTCATATTGCGTCGCCTCGAACGGACGCAGCGTCGGATTGCCGCGCGATCCGGTACGCGAGACCAGCAGGGGCACGAAGCTGACCCCGACATCGTTCAGATTGGGGCGCGCCACCACCTTGGCCGCTGCCAGCCGAAAAATCAGGTTGTTGCGCAGGTCGAGCGAGGCGTTGGCGCTCGGCAACCAATAGTCGAACCGCGATTTCGCCAGCGTCGGCTGCGTGTCCGAAAGGTACCCGGACGATATCCGTTCGAACGTGATGTAGCGCACGCCGGCATTGCCGGCGAGCGGCAAGCTACCGATCGTCCCGGCGACATTGGCGCGTGCGTAGAAGGCGAGCGTGTCCTGTTCGACGTCCTTGATCGATACCCGCCCGAACGGGATGGCATCGGCGCGCGGCACCGGCAGCCCGAAGGCATCGCGTGCAACATTCTTGTCGACCGTGCCGCCGAGGATATCGCGCGGGAAATCTCCGCCCACCCCGGGGAAGAAGCTGCCCTGCCTGCCGTTATAGTCGAGCCCCGGGAGTTCATCGACGGTGATGATCCCGTCGCCATTGCGATCGTGTTTCCCGACCAGGCTCGCGGCGGAAGGCAGGCTTTGCGGGGTCTCCGAATAGAATTGGATCTTCTCGTAGCGACTGCCGACCTGGATCGATTGCAACGGCCCCCATCTGGACAGGATCGTGAAATCGACGCGTCCGTCATACCCGGTGTTGTTGGTGACGTTGTCGCCGTCGAACACCGACGCAAGCTGATATTGCGCGGGATCGTTGACGTCGAAGTTCGACGTCAATGCGAGGTTCGGGACCGAATTCCCCTTGCTGAAATCGATCGCGGCGCTGGCGACCCGTCCCGCGCGCGGCACGACGACATAGGTGAACGACGCCCCCGGCCCGCCATCGGTGCCGCGTCCCTTGCTGTAGGACGCATCCGCGCTGACCTTGACGATGTCGCCGTCGTACTTCGTCGAGGCGCCGAGATTGGTCGATCGGAATTCGGTCGGTTCGTCGTAGACGAGCGGCCGGACGATGACGTTGTTGAACGTCCCGCTGACGATCGTGCCATCCTTGTCCGCGACCGCGCCGACATCGTTGTCGTTGAGCAGCACCTGATAGTTCGCGCTCTGCCGCTCGCGCTTCAGCCGCGAATAGGTGCCGTCGAGAACGATCTCCCATTTGTCGGCGGGACGATACTGGATCGAACTGTTGAGTGTCAGCCGCTGCTCCGCGCGGTCGAAGATCCGCGCCATGAAGCGGTTCGGCCGGAACAGGCCGGGATCGTTCACCCCGTCGCCATTGCCGTCGATATTGTTGGTCCGCGACCAGCCGCCGGAGTCGAACGAATAGCCGCGCGTGTGCGTGTTCGAATAGGCCGCACTCGCGAGCACCCCCAGCGTATCGCTGAAATTCTTCGAGACCAGCGCCGACCCGCGATAGCCCCGATGATCCGCCTGATCGGTATAGGCGCCTTGCAGCCGACCGCTCACGACCAGATCGGCGAGATCGAGCGGTCGCTTGGTCTTCAGATTGACTGTCGCGCCCAGCGCGCCCTCAGGCATGTCGGCGGTCGGCGACTTCGAGACGACGATACTCGATATGATCTCCGGACTGATCGATTCGAGCGACGCGTTGCCGCCCGCGCCCGGCCCCAGCAGCGTACGACCGTTGATCTCCAGCCGGTTCTGCGAAATGCCGCGCACGGTGAAGGTCGATCCGTCGCCCTCGCGCCGCGTGATCTGCACGCCGCTGATCCGGCTCATCGATTCCGCGACGTTCTGGTCGGGCAGCTTGCCGATGTCCTGTGCGGTGATGACGTCGACGATATTGCTCGCCGCGCGCTTGACGTTGATCGACTCCTGCAACGAGGCGCGGATACCGGTGACGACGATGTCCTGCTCCGTGGTGGGAGAGACGACCGCGGGCTCCTGCTGCGGCGGTGCCGCGATCTCATTCACGGGCGCGGCGATCTGCTGCGCCACGACGGGCATGAGGGCGATCCGCGACGCGACAGGTTGGCGTCGCTTGAGCGTGATCGCCCCGCCGGTCTTGACCGGAACCAGGTTCGTACCGGCGAGAAGCATCTTCAACGCGGCGGACACGTCCATCGCGCCCTGCACGCGATTGGTCGTGACCCCGGCGGCGACCGGCGTGGAAACGAGGATCTGGATGCCCGCCTGATGCGCGAACAACAGGATGCCCGAGCTTGCGGGTTGCGCCGGGACGTCGAAGCGGCGCGTCTGCGCGCTTGCCTCGACGCTGGTGGCAGAACAACAAATTGCTGCGGCGCTTGCGCCGAACAGCCACGACCGTACGATTCTCATCCCGGCATCCCCCTAATATGGAGGCGCCTGTTTCCGGCGCTCTCCACCATAAGAGCCTGACACCGGCGGTTTCCGTCAGTGCGTCGGCAGTTTGGTCCGCTCGATCCGTATTTCATCGGGCGAAACGGTCACCGCGACGCCGAGCGAGGCGGCCAGCGTCGCCGCAAAATCCTCCGGCTTGTCGATCTGGAACAGCCCGATCAGCCGTTCGCGGGCAAGTGTCGGATCGACGACCACCAGTTGCTGGCGATTATACCGGTTGAACTGCTCGACCGCATGACCCAGCGTATCGTTCTCGAGCGATATTTCGCCGTTCCGCCACGCCAGCGCGCGCGTGATCTGCACCGGCGCGGTCCCCACTTCGGGCGATACGCCGCCGGCATGGAAACTGGCATATTGCCCCGCCTGCAGGATCGTCAGCGCGCCGCTCTCCCCGCTTGGCCAGACGGCGACGACGCCCTCCGTTACCGTCACCTGCACGCCGCTTTCGCTGCGATCGACCGAAAAGGCGGTGCCGACCGCACGCACCTGCGCGATGCCGGCATCGACGATGAAGGGACGCTTGCGATCCTTGGCGACCTGGAACCAGGCCTGTCCGCGATCGAGCACGACCCGGCGGCTGTCGCTCACGAACGCGACGCGCAGATCGCTGTCGGTGTTGATCGTCGCCACCGAGCCATCGACCAATGGCAGACGTCGGATCTCGCCGCGTCCGGTCGCCACGTGCTCGCTCGTGACGCTCGACCAGCCGATCAGTCCGACCGCGGCCGCCGCGATCGCGCCGCCCATGCCGATCAACATCCGACGCCGAGCCGGGCGCGCTTCGAACGCATCGGCGATATCGTCCGGCGCAGGCGCCAGCGCAGTATCGAGCGCGCTCAGCGCGGCCATTGCCCGCAACAGCATCCCCGCATGACGGGGGTCGCTCGCCAGCCATGCCTCGAGCTCGTGCTGCCGGCCGGGGTCCAGCGGATGGCGCAGCGCCCATGACGCTGCGGTCTGTTCAGCGCGATCGGACACGCGTCTCTCCGTTGGGCAGGAGGAAATCATTCTCCGCGGGCGGGTCTGTTAGCGTCTTCAGGATCGCGCGCAGGCTCCGGCTGGCCTCGTTCTCGACGATGGTCTCCGAGATGCCGAGCGTGTGGGCGATATGCTTCTGGCTGAGACCGTCGACCCGGCGCATCACGAATATACGTTGCGCGCGCTCCGACAGCTTGGCCAGCGCGGCCCGAACGCGCGCAAGTTCGTGCCGGGCCGCCACCGCGCGCTCGGGCGACGGCAAATCGCTTTCGAGCGTTTCCGCCAGTGCATCGGACATCGATTCGATCCGGACGACGCGCGTCCGTTTACGTTGCGTGTTCAGCAGGTTGCGCGCCATCACGAAGACATAGGCGCGTGGCGAGGTGATGTGCGAGACATCGGAAAGCTGCGCGAGCCGGCAGTAACATTCCTGCACGATGTCCTCCATGTCCTCCGAAACGACCAGCCGACGGCGCAGCCAAACGCGAAGGTCGCGTTCATGCGGCAGGATCTCGCGTCCCACCCATTCGGCCAGCACCTCGCGTTTCGTCGCCCGTCTCCTCTCCCTATACCATGAGCTTCGACGACGCCGTTTCCGTCAAACTCCCTGATCTCACGCCCGACCATGGTCCTCGAATACGAGGTAAGTCGAATCTGCTTGTTGCACACTGCGCCCCGAAACCAGCCGATGCTCCGTCTCGATTGATCACTACCGGTCATGCCAACTCATGATCAATTGCCGGCTGATGCGTGAAAACAGCGGCACGCGACGGGGCGCGACTATCATGAAGACGCGATCCGCACTCTGCACCGATACGGTGTGAAGAAGGTCGAACGACCAGACCATCGTGTCGATCCTTACACGACAAGCTGACGTCAAAACCGCATCCGAACGGTTCGACGACCGCGAACAACGCCGATTGAATGATGAGCAAGACTCATCATCGCATCAATTTCACGGCAAATTGTCCGACCCGTCGAACTCCCCTATTTGGGACGTATCGGCCTCGACACGGGGCCGTCAGTACCCAGCGAAAACGCGGGCCGCCGATGATTATCCTTCGGCTACATTCCAGATCGAACAAGGACTGCCGCATGGCCACCCTCGTTGCTGCCCCGGCGAACACATCCGACACCTCATCCGATGGCGCCCGCTCGGCGCATTGGGGCGCCGTCTACGCGATGGCGCTGTGCAGTTTCGTGCTGGTCGCCTCTGAATTCCTGCCCGTCAGCCTGCTCAGTCCGATCGCGGAGACGCTGCGCCTGACCGCGGGCCAGGCCGGACAGGCGATCGCCATTTCGGGCGTGTTCGCGGTGGTCACGAGTCTCGGCCTCTCCGTGGTGCTCGGGCGCATCGACCGGCGCCGCGTCGTGCTGGCGCTGATCGCGGTGCTGATCGTGTCGGGGGCGATGGTCGCGTTTGCCCCGAGCTACCTCGTGTTCATGACGGGGCGCGCGCTGCTCGGCACCGCGATCGGCGGGTTTTGGTCGATGTCTGCGGCGATCGCGATCCGGCTTGTCCCCGCGGAGGCGGTGGGCAAGGCACTGGCGATCATGAGCGGCGGCACCGCGCTCGCGACTGCACTCGCCGCCCCGCTCGGCAGTTTCCTCGGCACCATGATCGGCTGGCGTGGCGCATTCTTCTGCGTGGTACCGGTCGCGGTCGCCGCACTCGTCTGGCAGGCGATCGTGCTGCCGAAGCTGCCCGTCGCCGAACGTCAATCGGCGCGCGCGATGCTCGGTTTGCTGCGGAACCGCGCGGTCCTGCTCGGGCTGTTCGCCGTCGCCATGCTGTTCGTCGGGCAGTTCGCCCTGTTCACCTATCTCCGGCCATTCCTCGAACAGGTCACGCACGTCGGCGTCACGATGCTGTCGGTCATGCTGCTGATCGTCGGCGCATCCGGCTTCGTCGGCACGGTCGTGATCGGTCGGTTCGTCGTCAAGCGCCTCTTCCTCACGCTTTGGCTGCTGCCCGCGGCGATGGCATTGGCCGCGGTTGGACTCGCGCTGGCGGGGGCATCGACAGCCGCGACCGCAGCGCTGCTCGCGGTGTGGGGCTTTGCCGGAACCGCGGCGCCGGTCGGCTGGTGGACGTGGCTCGCCCGAACCCTGCCCGACGATGCCGAAGCGGGCGGTGGCCTGATGGTCGCAGTGGTCCAGTTGGCGATCACGCTCGGCGCCACGGTCGGCGGCGCGGTGTACGACACCATCGGCGCAGGGCCCGAGTTTCTCAGTAGCGCCGCATTGCTGGCCATAGCCGCGATCGCAGCCCTCGCCGTCGCACGGCATGATCGCCCTGCGCAGGCTTGAAGGGACAAAGTTGGCAGTAGAGAACGAACGATCCACCGCACCCGCACCGATCGCTCTTCTCCCACCGCCGGGTGCGGGAACGCGCATGCTTTCCGGAACGAAGCGCCCGAACGCAATTCATCGCGCGCTCCAGTGCAGCGAGCGCATCCGCGCCCGGCATAGTCTGGACGCTTGATCGCGGACACGCCAGCACGGCCGCCTACCGGGGGCCGGAGACAGTGATTGTGTTGAAAACCATGTGGAACATGCCTGCCGCGTTGTTGCGGACGAGCACCTCGAACGACGGAACAGCGTGCGGCGACGAGCAACTCGCGTCGGGATCGCTCGAACAGATGATCGGGGCTTTCGACGCGCACGACGGCACCGATGTCGACGCGATCGTCATCAAATGCGCAGGCCGCGATCGACCGATCACGGCACAGGAAATTCGAGACCTGCGGCGGGACCGCGTCACGACGAAGGCGGCTTGAGCTGCGCCGCCAGGTCTAGCCACGCTCGCCTGAACGCGCGGGTACATCCGTCTGGCGCAATCGCTGTTGAACACAATGCAGTTGCACCCCGCCGGGTGGACGACCACGTGGAGGATTGATGCTGCGACGCAGCAATGTTTCTCCCGAGGTTTCCATGTTTTCCCTGATCGCCCTCTACTTCGACTATCGCCGTCTGCAGGCCGCACGCGCGCTCACGCCCGCTACCGGTGCTGCGCAACCGATCCAGCCGGCGAACGATCGTGGATCGAACCGAACCGTGGCAAGCGCCGCTTAACGCGACGTTGCCACTGGTGCGCTCGCCCCGCTGAGCTATGCAGGGTGGAAAGCGACATCGAGGTACACATGGCAGCAACGATCATCACCCCGACCGGCCCCGGCGCAATGGAAGCCGGCTTGGTTCTCGACGAAGACGGCGGCCGCTTCGTCGTGCTGACGTTCAAGGAACCCGCGGGCGAACCGACGCTGGTCACCTTCACGGTCCCGATCTTCCGCAACTATGTCGAGCACCTCGTGCGCACGGCAAAGGCGGCGGATGACGAAGCCAATTGGGGCATACCCGGCTGACAATGCAGACCGGCTGGGTATGCGCGCATTCCAGCAGTCGAAACCGCGGCCATCGGCGGGGCGCAACTATCGGCGGGGCGCAATTATCGGCAACACGATATGATGCGACGAGCGTCGAGCGGCAGGCCGCTCAAACAGTCGAGAACGACGACGCCGGCGACGCGAGATCAATTGCTGTCGGCGTCGTCGTCTTGACTGAAAAGCAGCACCGCAACACCGACGACCCCCGCCAGGATACCGCCGGCAATATAGCCCCCTCCCGGCACCCCGCGTGCCGGGCGAGCGGTGGTGCCCGAGGCGACCGTGTCCGGTGCGGTCGCAACGCGAAGTGGAGCGGCGACCAGCCCGGGATCCGCCATCGCGGCGCCCGAAACGCTAGCGAAGGCGAACGCCACTATGATCCGGATAGTTCTCTGCATTTCGCTCCCCTTTCGGCATGGTCGAAATGTTGCACGGCATACGCATAGAGTCCAGCGTACCGGGCAATAGATTTTGAGACCCTCGGACATCCTCCCGATTATATCGAGCATTTATACGAAGCTACGCGGAGCTTGATGATAATCATCGGTGCCGCAGTACACCGACGAACTTATCCATCAAATCAGAGAATACCCCACTTCGAAGACGCTGCTTTCTTTTCCGCTGCAGCAGATATCTGAAAGCCATTTTTTTCAGGATCGCGAGCGAATCTCAACGATCCTCCCGTCTCAACGCTTACGGGCGACCTTGCCCGGAATTGGCGCAGCGCCGTAGACCGCATATCCGACATCTCGCGCCGCTTTCCATTCACCGGGTATTCGGCCAGAAACGCCTGGATGATCGATCGCCCGACCCCGCTGCACGTGCGCGCATACCCGTGACGACGACAACCGAACTGAAGGCACGGGCCGTGCGGGCGCTGCGGGCCGGGCAAGTTGACGACGGCATTGCCGCGTACGGCGCACTGCTTGCGGTGGCGCCCGGCGACGCGGATTCCTGGTATAATCTCGGGTATCTATTGCGGTGCGCGAGGCGGTTCGAGGAGGCGGTGGCGGCGTATGCCACCGCGCTCGAGCACGGAATCGCGCGCCCCGAAGAGGTGCGACTGAACCGCGCGATGATCCTCTCGGAATTTCTCGAGCGAACCGATGAGGCAGAGGCGGAACTGCGCAACGCGATCGCGATCGCGCCGCGGTTCGTGGCAGCGCGATTGAACCTGGGCAATTTGCTCGAGGACCGTGGCGAGGCCGGCGCCGCGCGCGCGGTGTACGGCGACGCGTTGGCGATCGATCCGCGCAACGGGCGAGCGCTGGCACGACAGGCGGCCATCGACGTCTTCGAGGGGCGCGCGGCGTTGGTTCCGGAGCGGTTGCGCACGGCGCTTGCGGATGCACGGTTACCGGTCGATGCACGGACGGAGATCGGGTTTGCGCTGGGTGGCGCGCTCGACGCCGGGGGTGCGTATCCGGATGCGTTCGCAGCATATGCCGAGGCCAATCGGGCGGCGGCGGCGGGCGCGCATCCCTCGCTGCGCTATGACCGTGCGGCGCATGAACGGTTGGTCGATGCGTTGATCGCCCTGCCACCAAGTTCCAGCAAGACACGCGGTGAAGCACCGGTATTCGTATGCGGGATGTTCCGATCGGGGTCGACTCTGGTCGAGCAGATCCTGGCGCGGCACAGCCAAGTGACGGCGGGTGGCGAGCTGGACGTCATTCCAGCAATGGCAGCGGCAATCGACGGGTATCCGGGTGCGCTTACAACCATGGACGACGATGCGTTCGGCATGCTTGCGGCACAGTATGTAGCAGAAACGCGCGCGCTACATCCGGACGCTGCGATGCTGACCGACAAGCGACCCGACAATTTCCTGCACATCGGCCTGATCAAGCGGATGTTCCCCAATGCGCGGATCGTCCACACCACCCGCGCACCGCTCGATACGATGCTGTCTGTCTATTTCCTCTATTTCGACGACAGCATTACGTATGGCCATCAGCTCGGCGACATTGCGCATTGGTATGGTCAGTATCGGCGGCTGATGGCGCATTGGCAGGCCTCGTATCCAGGCGATATCCACGACGTGTCGTATGACGACGTCGTCCGTGCGCCACAGCCGACGATCGCCGCGTTGCTCGAATTCTGCGGATTGCCATGGGAAGACGGGGTGCTGTCGCCAACGCAATCGCGGGCGACGGTGCGCACCGCGAGCGTGTGGCAGGTCCGCCAGCCGCTCCACCAGCGATCGTCGGGGCGATGGCGAAACTACGCAGCCGAGTTGAGAGCGCGTCGGCCCGAGCTGGGAATATTTGCAGCGGATCTCGACGACTAGATCGCCATGCAGCACCCTGTTTGGCCGACCTCAGGGGGCGACGCCCCCCTGCCCCGTGATGCGAAATACGTCCTTCAGCATGGCCTGCTCCGCAACGGTGAGATGCGGGTTCCAGACATCGAAGATCAGCACGATGCGTGCATGGTCGCTGTCGTTCCAGGCTTCGTGCTCGATCGTGTCGTCGAACCCGAATGCCTCGCCTTCGCGCCATGCACGCGTCTCGCCGCCGACGCGAAAGCGGCAATCCTCAGGGACGACGAGCGGCAGGTGGACGATGGTCCGCGTGTTGGTGACGCCGGTGTGCGCGGGGATGTGGGCATGCGGGCGCAGGATCGAGAAGAACGCGGTAGGCGCCTTGCCGGGGATGTCGGTCTGCGGAACCGAGGCGAGCGCAGCGGCGGTCTCGGGGCAGCGTTCGCAGACCTCGTCATTGCGAACCCCGTATTCCCAGAGGAAACACGCGCTCCAATCGAGATTGTTGTCGAGCGCGGTCCAGCGGTTGTGCGGCGTACCACTGTCCATGCGGACATATGGGCGGATCGCGGGAATGCCGTCGGCAACGAGCGCGAGTGCCTCGGCGCGGATTGCCGGAACGCGTGCTTCGAGATCGCCGAACCACGGAAACAGCGCGCGGTCGAAG
This sequence comes from Sphingomonas sp. CFBP 13728, assembly GCF_014841895.1. Lineage (NCBI taxonomy): Bacteria > Pseudomonadati > Pseudomonadota > Alphaproteobacteria > Sphingomonadales > Sphingomonadaceae > Sphingomonas > Sphingomonas sp. CFBP 13728. Next base: position 242,405 of record NZ_JACYUS010000003.1, read on the forward strand.
AACTCGTCGGCAGGCAGGAAGGGGAAATGCAACCCGGTGCACTGGTTGGTGTAGATCGCGCGGCGACCGAGCATGTGATCGACGCAGGCGGCCATCCGTCGCGATGCGGAGCCGGCCAGCGCGGTGTCGATCTGACGGCCGAGAGCAGCGGTGTGTTCGGCCAGGAACGCACGTCCGCGGGCCAGCGCGTCCTCGATCGCCGGCGGGCGATCGGGCATCGCCGCGGCCATCTGGACGACGCCAGACCAGCCCGTCGCTGCCGCGATCATATCGCCGCGGCGCTGATGAAGTTCGGTCATCCGCAGATGCGCCGTGAAGTTGAGACGATCGATCGACAGCGCACGCGCGAGACTGTCATGCTCGGCATCGTCCGCGCCGCGCGCACGGTGCACTGTGGCCTGATTGATCCACAGCACGGGCTGGCCGGGATCGGCGGCGGCCGCACCGGCAAAACAGCGCAAGGCGAAGTCGAGATCCTCATCCGCAAGGGCGCGCATACCACGGGCGTTGAGGATTTGGGGGTGGTCTGGTGCAGCCTGAAGCGCCTCGTCGAGCAGGCGGCGTTCGTCCGCGGTCCTTCCCTGCTGACGCGCGGTCATCGCCGCTCCGATGAGCGAGTGCGCGCGGGGGGGAAGCGAGGCCATGCTTCGCGCTATCGCCAACGTCGGGGCGGTGCAAGCAGGAGTGCGGATCGTTGCACGGGGGCGATGCGCATCGGGCCGATCGTCGGTCGAGCCGCTTCTGGCGCACATCATGCCGACGAGCGTGTGGCGTCGAGTATCAGGATCAGCGTTCGCTATCCCGGAGCCTCTCGCCGCCGAAAAAGACCGGCAAAATCCATCGGTCCGTCCTGCCTTCACGCCGCGCCGGAATCGCCAGCAGCCTCTGGACGCAGCGTTACCGTTTCCGTCGGGGCCTTATCTTCACGACACGGGATCTTCTCAACACGGGATATCGCGGATGCAGTGCCTTTCGTCGAGCGCGGCAAAGTGATTTGCGGCGTTCGTTTTGCTCGGAAGTAGCCTGGACGACGACCCAACGAAAAAGGGGGCGGCCGCGAAGCCACCCCCTTTCCGATAGTTTGGATCAAGCCGCGATTAGAAGCGGAGCTTGCCCGACACGGTGAACAGACGACCGATCGCGTCGTAGGTTGCCGGGTAGGTGTTGCCACCGTTGTACGCGGTCGAACCAGCCGACGAACCAACCAGCGGCGCGTCCTTGCCAGTCAGGTTGCGGACGCCCGTCGTCATCGTGAAGTTGTCGTTCACTTCGAACTGAACCGACAGATCGAGGTAGTTGTAAGCCTTGATCTTGTTGAAGTTGTACGACTGGCCTGCGAGCGGCGAAGGTCCGGTGACCGTGCCGTTGAACAGGTTGCGCGACGTAGCCGAGAAGCCACGTGCGGCGAAATCGTCCGCCTGGCCCTCATACTGTACCGCACCCAGATGGCGCCAGAGCAGCGACACCGTGCCAGGCCCGAACGACAGGCTGGTACGCTGGTTCCACTGATATTCCGGCTGGATCGATGCGCAGTTGGTGCTGAAATAGCCTACGCAATCGCGGTTGTAGCCGGTCGGCGACGCCTGGAACTTGCGATGCGCGGTCCAGGTCCCCTGGAAGCCGATGTTCAGACCGAAATCACCGAACTCATGCGCGTAGTTCGCAGTCAGATCAATGCCGTCGGTCGACAGGCGCCCACGGTTGGTGAGCGGCTGAGGCAGGCCGGGGATCGTTGCGCTGGATCCGCTCAGACGACCGTTTCCACCACGACGGATCGAGGTACATGCTGCCGACGCAGCCTGTGCCGCGGTGATCGCCGTCGGGTTCGTCCCGAAGCACTCGCCGAGGATGTCGCTCGGCACAGCCGAAGTGATCGCGTTCTTCACCTTGATGTTGAAGTAGTCGACCCCGATGCTCAGGCCCGGAACGAGACCACGCGGCTGGATGAGGACACCGAACGTGTAGGTGTCGGCCTTCTCCGGCAGAATGTTCGGGTTGCCACCACCGGTGACGTTGACCTGGCCCGACGACGGCTCTTGGATCAGGCCGATCGAACCAGCCCCGGCACCCTGGCCGATGCAGGCTGCGGTCAGGTTGGCATTGCCGAGCGGACGCGCACCGACGCAGGGGTCGAGACCAGGTGCCAGATTGTCCAGGCCGGTCGAGACGGGCGAGAACAGCTCCTCGATGTTCGGCGCACGTACCGCACGCTGGTAGTTGCCGCGGAACTTCACTTCCTTGACGGGCTCGAAGCTACCACCGAACTTGTAGGTGGTGGCGTTGAAGCTCGGGTTGTTCGCAGCCTGGACCTTGTAGTCCGAGTAGCGGACGCCGGCTTCGAGCGTCAGCGAATGGAAGAACGGACGATCGGCGACCAGCGGCGCGATGATTTCGCCGAACAGTTCGCGAACGTCGTAGCTTCCCGAGAACGGCAGGACTGCACCACCGGCACCACCCAGCTCGCCTGGCGAAAGGGCATAGGCGTCGGGGATACGATCGTAGCTGTACTTGCGATACTCTGCACCACCAGCGAACGCGATCGGTTCGTTGGCGAACGGCGAGGTCGTGCCGAAGTCACCGTTCAGAACGGCCTTTGCCTGCGACAACGCGGTCTTGATCTGGATCGTGCTGCGCGCGTTCAGGAACGCGGCCTGACCAGACGAAATCGAACCGGCTGCACCGAACAGGTTCAACGGTACGCAGCCATTGGTGATGACGTTGCAGGTCGTCGTATTGGTCGCGTTCAGCGCCTGCTGGACGCGCGACGTGAGAACATAGCCCGACTGGGTCTGGTTCAGTTCGCTTTCGCCATATGCGCCCGAAACGTCGAGCTTGACGTGATCGGAGAAACGGAGACGCAGGCCAGCCTTATAATCGAAGATGGTCGTCGTGTAGTCCGAAACGCGCGGTCCGAGCTCGACCGAACGGCGATACACTGCAGGCAGCAGGATCGCAGGGTTGGTGTTGCATGCCGCACCCAACGCGATGCCGTTATTGGTGCAAAGCTGATCGCGGATGCCCGCAGGCAGATACGGATTGTTGCCGGGGATGGTCAGCTCTTCACCGAAGATGCCCGACGGTGCGATGATCGTGCTGACCGTGTTCTTCGAGAACAGGCCACGCGTGTAGACTTCGAGATTGTCGTTAATCTCGTAGTTCGCCTGCGCGAAGATGTTGTAACGCTTAAACGGCGTCTGGAAGATGTTGTACGGGTTGAAGTTGAACCCCTGGTACTGCGGGACCAGTGCGGTGCCGCCCGGATTGACCTGGAGATCGGCGGTCGGGAACGAGATCGTGGTCGGCACCGAGGTGAACGACGAGCCTGCCGCGACACCGGTTGCCGAGTTGATGCCGAATACCGAGACGTCGCGTGCGCCCTGATACAGGGGATCGGCTTCCTGGTAGCCGACGCTCAGTACGGCGTTACCGCGACCGTCGTCGAAGTTGGCGCCGATCGTGAGATCCGCACGGAGGTAGTTCGTATCACCCTGCTCGCTGATCTGCTGGCTGGCCGAAGCCTCCATACCCGCGAAGTTCTTCTTGGTGATGAAGTTCGCGACACCCGAGACGGCGTCGGCACCATAGGTGGTCGATGCACCGCCGGTCAGGACGTCGACGCGCTGGAGCAGCGCGACCGGGATGTTGTTCAGATCGACGGTGCCGCTGGCGGCTGCCGGGACGAGACGATCGCCGTCGAGAAGGACGAGGTTACGCTGCGTACCGAGGTTGCGCAGGTTGATCGATGCGAAGCCGCCATTGCCGTTGTTGGTGGCCGACCCGATGCCGGCGACCGCACCCGGAAGCTCGCGGATGACCTGCTCGACATTGTTGATGTTGCGCAGCGTCAGCTCGTTCTCGGAGACCACGTTGACCGGGCTCGACGAAACGAGGTTGGGATTGCTGATGAGCGTGCCGGTGACGACGATGTCCTGGCCTTCTTCAGCAGGCGCAGGCGTGTTGGCGTTGTTCGAAACCTGCTGGGTTTCCTGCGTCGCCGGAGTGACCTGCGCGAGTGCTGGCGTGGCGGCCAGCGCGGCACCGGCGAACAGCGTCGTGTTCAGCAAATGAGAACGAAAGCGTAGCGTCATGATAAAACCCCTTAGTGCTGCCCCTGATCGGCAGCCGCATGTAGCCCGGACGTACGTGCGCCCGGTTCTGCCCCGTGTGTAAGCTGGGAACCATTTGGTCCGCAACGGGCGTTTACTGCGCTGCAACGCTTTACGACACATTGTTGCGAATAGGACACAGCACGACGCCGTGCTGCTGCGTCGCTCTTGCGCGCCAGCAAGATCCGGTCGAAGCAGCCGATGTTGATCGCGCCCGTCGCGATGCCGATCGGTTGCGCAGCGGGTCGATCGAACCCCGATAGGAATTGACAAATGACCGACCGACCGATCCGGATGCCGACCTTGCTCGCATCGGCGTTCATGCTGCCATTGGCCGCGATGGGGCTGACCGGATCGGCGCACGCCGCCCCCCGCGGCGCGGAATCGGTCAAGGCTGGCGGATCGGCGTCGACGATGCTGATCGATCAATTGACCGATTGCCGTGCGCAGACCGTCGACGCGGACCGTCTCGCCTGTTTCGATCGTACCGTCGCTGCGGTTGTAGATGCGCGGCGCAAGAAGGATATCGTGATCCTCGATCGCACCGAGGTCCGCAAGGCCAAGACCTCGCTGTTCGGATTTTCGCTGCCATCGATCAAGCTGTTCGGCGGCGGCAAGGACGACGAGCAGTTGAAGCAGCTGGTCGGAACGATGCGCAGTTCGACCGTGTTGCAGGGAGGCCTTATCAGGTTCGAACTCGGCGATGTCTCGACGGGCGAAGGCACCGCGAAGGACGCCGGCAATACGAGCCTCTGGGAAACCGTAGAGCAGGTGATGCTGCCGCCACGCCGCGGCGACACGGTGACGATCAAGGCCGGCGCGCTGGGCAGCTATGTCGCGACCGCACCGGGACGGCGCTCCGCTCGCGTTCGCCGCATTCGCTGATACGGCGAACGTCGCCGTCCGCCTCGCCGACGGCTCAACGGTGGGCATATCGAGATTTCGCGAACAGGACCCGATTGCGATCGGGCCGCTCCACCACCGAATGGAGGAACAGCCCAAACGCTACATGACTCCCCGTCCGTTCGTCCGGAACCGCTTCAAAAAAGCAGCTCCGGACGAACCATCGGGTTTCGATCAGGCGGCGCCAACCCCGCCGCGCGTCACCAGATATGCACGCGCTGCGCTGGCGCCAGATACAGCGCCGCGCCGGGCTTCACGTTGAACGCGGTGTACCAGGCGTCGACGTTCCGGACGATGCCGTTAACGCGGTAGAATGGCGGCGAGTGCGGGTCGGTCAGCAACCGTGCCCGCGCTGCGCCCTCGCGCAACTTCGCCTGCCACGCCTGTGCATAGGACAGGAAGAAACGCTGGTCGCCGGTCAGCCTGTCGATCACCGGTGCCTTGCCGTGCACCGCCTGATATTTCTGGTACGCGGCATAGGCCGTCTCCACGCCGCCGAGATCGCCGATATTCTCGCCGAGCGTCAGCGCACCCTTCACGTGCACGCCGGGAATCGGCTCATACGCGTCATATTGCTTCGAAAGCGCCGCCGTACGCTGCGTGAACGCGGCCCGAGCCTCCGGCGTCCACCAGTTCTCGAACTTGCCGGACGCACTGAACTGACTGCCCTGATCGTCGAAGCCGTGGCCCATCTCGTGACCGATGATCGCGCCGATCGCGCCGTAATTCACCGCGGCATCGGCCTTCGGATCGAAATACGGCGGTTGCAGGATCGCCGCCGGGAAGGTGATCTGGTTGTTGAGCGGATCATAATAGGCGTTCACCGTCTGCGGCGTCATGCCCCAGAGCGTACGGTCGACCGGCTTGCCAAGCCGCGACAGTTCGAGCTGATGCTGGAACTCGCCCGAACGGATCGCATTGCCGAGCGGATCGCCGCGCACGACCTTCAGCGATGCATAGTCGATATACTTGACCGGATGACCGATCCGCGGATCGAATGCAGCGAGTTTCGCCAGCGCCTGCGTCTTGGTCGCCGGATCCATCCAGCCGTTCGCGCCGATCCGCTCCTTGTACGCGGCGCGCAGATTGGCGATCAGCTCGCCCATCTTCGCTTCGCTCTCAGGCGGATAATGGCGCTTCACATAGACCTCGCCGACGGCCTCGCCCATCGTGCCGTTGACCATCGCGATGCCGCGCTTCCACCGAGCACGCTGCTGCGGCTGGTCGGCGAGCGTCTTGCCGAAGAACTCGAAGCTCGCCTGGTCGAATGCCTTGGGCAGCACGTTCGCGCTGGACGACGCGAGGCGGAACTTCATCCAGTCCTGCCACGTCGATACGGGCGTGCCGGCGAACAGCTTGCCGAGTTCGGTCAGCGCGGTCGAATTGGTCATGTAGACGATCGGGAAATCGCCATAGCCCGCGGTCGACATCAGCAGCGGCCAGTCGAAGTCCGGCGCGAGCGCCTTGCGACCAGCGGCATCCATCGGCTTGAGCATCGCCTTCAGGTCGCGCGACTGGACCGGCGACCATTGAACCTTAGCCATCGCGGTTTCGAGCGCGACGATCCGGTCCGCCCTCGCCGACGCATCCGGTATGCCCGACAACGTCAGAATCTTCTCGACATACGCGCGGTACGCGGTGCGGAAAGTGTCGTACTTCGGACCCTGTTCCAGATAATAGTCGCGCCCGCCCATGCCGAGCGAGCCCTGCCCCGCGGCAACCGCATACCGCTTCGGATCTGCGGGATCGGGCAGCTGGCCGACCTCGACCGGCGCGGCATAGCCGACCGTCGAGAACAGCACCTGAAGCTTCTGCTTGTCGGTCGCCGCGTCGATCTTTGCGAAATAAGGCTTCAGCGGTGCGGCACCGGCGCGCTCGATCGCCGCCTCGTCCATGAAGCTCGCATAGAGATCGCCGAACTGCTTGGCGCCGGGGCCGACCGCCGCCGGATCACGCGCCGCATCGTCGAGGATCGTGCGGACCTGCTGCTCGGCCTGGTCGGCCAGGATGACGCTGCCGCCGGCCGATGTGCGATCCGCCGCGATCTCGGTCCGCTTGTTCCAGCTTCCGTTGGCGTAGGTCCAGAAATCGTCGCCCGGCTTCACCGACGTGTCGGCGGCGGTGAGATCAATCCCGAAACTGCCGTAGCGCGTGCCGGCCGGCGCGGGCGGGGCAGCCTGTGCGAACGCCGGCACCGATAGCGTCAGCGTGGCAACGCTCAGCAACAACCGCGAGATGGATGTGATCGCCATTAAAACTCCTTGAGGACCGAAAGAGAGAAAGCGGGTTTGCCAAAAACAGGGCAGATCGATGCACGGTTCGCGCGTCGATGAGACGAGCAAGCGTTGCGATCGGCCAGTTGGAACAGGTCGGATACGAAATATCCAGAGCAAACTGCAAAGGCTCCCGAACGAGCGATGACAGCCCTCTGGCCGGGAACGATACATCTCCCTTATTTTCATGAGCATATGTAAGCGTTTGTGCCTGTTGCCAGACTCGTACGAGCAAACCGACGTTGCCAAAAACCGCATCACGGCGTCAAAATGCAACCGATTGCAGAAAATGTGTTGCAATCGGTTGCAGTGGAAATATGGAGGCCTTGCAGATCGCGTGGCACGCGACGATTCCAAAGGGAGAGGCATAATGCGGATCACGAATTTGCTCACGGGTACGGCACTGATGCTGGTTGCTCAGGCGGGCGCGGCACAGTCTGCCCCGGCCGTTCAGGCGGGGACCACGGACCAGGCGACCAGCCAGACTGCAGCGCAACCCAGCGACCAGTCGGCTACCACGGACAATAACGCCGACATCGTCGTCACCGGCGTCGCGCGCGGCACGAACCGGCTGGACACGTCGGTATCGGTCAGCTCGATCAGCGGCGACCTCACGACCAAGCTCGCACCGCGCAGCACCGCCGAAATCCTGCGCAACCTCCCCGGCATCCGGGTCGAGGCGTCGGGCGGCGAAGGCAATGCGAACATCTCGGTGCGCGGCCTGCCGGTCGCGTCGGGCGGTTCGAAGTTCCTCCAGCTTCAGGAAGACGGCCTGCCGATCCTCGAATTCGGCGATATCGTCTTTGGCAACGCCGACATCTTCCTGCGGACCGACCTGTCGCTTTCGCGGATCGAATCGGTGCGCGGCGGTTCGGCGTCGACCTTCTCGTCCAATTCGCCGGGCGGCATCATCAACTTCATCTCGAAGACCGGCGAGGAGGATGGCGGCGCCTTCCAGATCTCGAGCGGGATCGACTACCGCGAATTCCGCACCGATTTCGCCTATGGTGGCCATATCGATCCGTCGACCCGCTATGAGCTCAGCGGGTTCTACCGGCTCGGCGACGGCCCGCGCAACGTCGGCTACGACGCGATGCGCGGCGGGCAGATCAAGGCGAACATCACCAAGGAATTCAACGGCGGCTATGTCCGTTTGTACGGCAAGTATCTCGACGACCGCGGTATCGCATACCTGCCCAACCCGGTCCGCGTTACGGGCACGAACAGCGATCCGACCTATACCAACCTGCCGAACTTCTCGATCAACGAGGATACGCTCCACAGCCGCTATATCCAGAACGTCCTGACGCTCGATGCCGACAACCAGCCTACCCGTCGCGACCTTTCCCAGGGCATGCACCCGGTCGTGAAGTCGGTCGGGTTCGAGGGCCAGGTTGAGATCGCCGACGGCTGGAACCTGACCGATCGGTTCCGGTATTCGGATATCTCGGGCGACTTCACGTCGCCCTTCCCCGCCAGCGTCGGCGATGCACAAACGACCGCCAATGGGCTGGCCGGCGCCGGTGCGCAGCTGTTCTACGGCAGCGGCCCGCTGGCGGGACAGCGGATCACGACGCCGTCGACGCTGGGCGGCAACGGCCTGCTCGCCAGCGTTGTGCTGTTCGACGTCGACCTGAAAAGCCTGAACAACATCACCAACGATCTGCGCCTCAACGGCGATTTCGCGCTCGGCGGCGGCAAGGTCAGCGTCACCGGCGGCTTCTATGCCTCGCGACAGGACGTGAAGACCGACTGGCTGTGGAACTCGTTCTTCCAGTCGGTGCAGGGCAATGGCGATTCGGTGCTCGTCGACGTCCGCACCGCCGCCGGCGTTCCGGTCACGCAGAACGGCTCGCCCGGCTATTCGGCGACGTTCTTCGGCAATTGCTGCCGCCGGTCGTACGACATGCAGTACGACACCTACGCCCCGTTCGCGCAGCTCGGCTACGAGATCGGCAAGTTCAACGTCGACGGCAGCGTCCGCTATGACTTCGGCCGGGCGCATGGCAGCATCTCGGGTGCGGAAGTGACGGGGGTCAGCGGGCTCGAAACGCTCGATCTGGACGGCAACGGCGTCATCAGCGCACCCGAACGCTCGGTCGCCTTCATCCCGGCGAACACGACCGCACGGATCAAGTACGACTATGGCTATCTGTCCTACTCGTTCGGCGCCAATTATCGCCTGTCGCAGACGATGGCGCTGTTCGCACGGTACAGCCGCGGCGGTCGCGCCAACGCCGATCGCCTGCTGTTCGGTCCGCTCGTCAACACCACCACCGGCGATCTGGTCGACGGCGCCAAGCCATACGATTTCGTCCGTCAGGCCGAGGGCGGCGTGAAGATCAACGTCGGTGCCGCCGCGTTCTACGCCACCGTCTTCCACGCCAAGACTCAGGAAACCAACTACCTCCTGTCGCAGCAGCAGTTCACCAGCCGCGACTACAAGGCGACCGGCGTCGAGCTGGAGGGCCGCGTGCGGCGCGGGATCTTCTCGCTGGCGGCGGGTGGCACCTATACCGATGCCAAGATCACGCGCGACGCGACCGATGCGACGATCGACGGCAACCGTCCCCAGCGGCAGGCGAAGTTCGTCTATCAGGCGACGCCGCAGATCGATCTGGGCCGCTTCACGATCGGTGCCAACGTGATCGGCACCACGTCGAGCTACACGCAGCCGGTCAACCAGCTGAAGATGCCCGGCTATACACAGGTCAACGGCTTCCTGTCGGTGCGCCCGACCGACGGCGTGACGCTCAACGTGAACGCCAACAATCTGTTCAACGTAAAGGGCATCACCGAGGCGGAAGACGCAGCGATCCCCGCGAACGGCATCGTCCGCGCGCGTTCGATCAACGGTCGCACGATCTCGGCGTCGGCGCGCTTCGACTTCTGAACCGACCACCACCAGGCCGGCCCGCGCGTTTCGAGACTTTCGATCCGCGTGGTGCCGGCCTAGTGTACGGCATGGACGAATTGACGCTCAGCGTGGTCGGCATCGACTTTCCGAACGCAGACAAGAGCAAGAGCAACCGACGGATGCAGCTGTTGCTCTGTCAGCCCGGCGAACCGGTCGACCTGCGGCGCGAACCCAAGAACCCGCACGACGCCAACGCCGTAGCCGTCTTCAGCCTGCGCGGCGTGCAGATGGGATATCTGTCGGCCGAACGCGCGCCGCTGATCGGGCGGCGCATGCAGCAGGAGGAGCATGTCGCAGTCTTCCAGGCGCTGACCGGCAGCATGGGCTATGTCCGTATCCGCTTCGGCGGCGGCGCGCCTACCCTGCCGGAACCGGGCGAGTCCCCGCCGCCCTCACGCTCCGCGCCATACGATCCCGACGTCTTTTATCCCGATCCCGACGGACCCGAATGGGGCGCCTGAGCCGCGTCAGATACCCTGTGCGGTAACGACCCGACCGGTCGCTTCGAGATCGCGCGTCAGGTCCGCGAGGCAACGATCGACCAACGCCTCGTCCGAACTCCGCACCACGAAGTTCGCGCCCGTCCTGCCATCGCGGAAGAACGGATAGCTCCCGATCGCGACGCCTTCGTGCGTCTTTTCGGCGTCGCGCAGGATATCCGCGACCTCGCTCTCCGCGACCCAGCACCCGATCGTCTTCGAGACCACCGGACGCCCACCCTCCAGCGTGCCGGTCAGCGCATCGAGCATGCCTGCGGTAATGTGCGGCACGCCCGCCATGATGAAGATGTTGCCGATCCGGATCCCGGGCGCGCCCGACACCTTGTTGTCGATCAGGTCCGCGCCGACCGGCACCCGCGCCATCCTCGCACGCGCTTCCGTAAGCCCGCCGCGCGTCGCGTAATAGGCCTCCAGCACCGCCATCGCGCGCGGATGATGCTCGACCGCGACGCCCAACGCCTCGGCGATCGCGTCCACCGTGATATCGTCGTGAGTCGGCCCGATCCCGCCGGTCGTGAACAGGTAATCGTTGCGTGTCCGCAAGATGTTGACCGCCTCGACGATCGCCTCGGTCTTGTCGGCGACCACGCGCACTTCGGCCAAGCGGATGCCCTGCACATTGAGCCACGCCGCGATCTGCGCGACGTTCTTGTCCTGCGTGCGGCCCGACAGGATCTCGTCGCCGATGATCGTCAGCGCGGCCGTCCAGATGCGTTCCTCTACCATGCCCCTCGCATAGCCTCGCAAAACCGCGCCCGCCACGCTATATCGCGCGTCATGACCGAATATGTAACCGTCACCTCGGACCAGCCCGACGCGCGCACCGGCGCGATCAAGCTGCACGGCCCCGCCGCATTCGCCGGTATGATGAAAGCGGGGCAGCTCGCCGCCGAGACGCTCGACATGATCGTCCCGCACATGGTGCCGGGCGTGACCACCGCCGAGATAGACCGGCTGATCTACGACTTCATCGTCGCCGGCGGCGGCGTCCCCGCGACGCTCGGCTATCGCGGCTACACGCACAGCGTCTGCATCTCGATCAACCACGTCGTCTGCCACGGCATCCCGAGCGAGAAGACGCTCAAATCGGGCGACATCGTCAACGTCGACGTCACGCCGTTGCTCGATGGCTGGCACGGCGACACGAGCCGGATGTACCTGATCGGCGACGTACCCATCAAGGCGCGCCGGCTCGTCGAAGTCACCTACGAATGCCTGATGATCGGCATCGAGCAGGCGAAACCCGGCAACCGCATGGGCGACGTCGCCAACGCGATCCAGCGGCATGCGGAAAAGCACCGCTACGGCGTGGTCCGCGATTTTTGCGGCCACGGCGTCGGCCGCCTGTTCCACGACGCCCCCGAAGTCGTCCATGTCGGCAAGCCCGGCACCGGCCCGGAACTCCGCCCCGGCATGATCTTCACGATCGAGCCGATGATCAACATCGGTCGCCCCGACGTGAAGCTGCTCGACGACGGCTGGACCGCGGTCACGCGCGATCGCTCGCTGTCCGCGCAGTTCGAGCATTCGATCGGGATCACCGAGACGGGGTGTGAGATCTTCACGCTCAGCCCCAAGGGCTATACGCAGCCGCCTTATGTCTGATGCGAACGGGGCGGATCGATTGCTCGACCGCCCCATATGGTCGGCGCTGACGACGCGCCAAAGCGCTGTGAGCCTCGGCGGTCCGGACGCGAAACGCATGTCCGCCGATATCGGCATATTCGCAGCGTCGGTGGATGCGTCGCTCGACAGTCTCGTAGCTCTTGCCGCGCTGGTGCCCGCTGGCGGCGAGATCGCGTTGATGGAGGCGGAGGAAAGCCCCCTGCCCCCTGGCCTGACCGTCCATAAAAGCGCGCTCGGTTGGCAGATGATCGCGCCCACCATAACTCCCGGCGAACCTGCCTTCGAAATCACCACGCTGACCGACGCCGACGCGCCCGCCATGCTCGCGCTTGCGACGCTGACCGAGCCCGGTCCGTTCTTTCCGCGCACGAATACGCTCGGCCGCTTCGTCGGGGTAAAGCGAGACGGTCGCCTTGTCGCAATGGCCGGCCGACGCCTGTCAATGTCCGGCCATTGCGAGGTCAGCGGCGTGTGCACGCATCCCGATCACCGTGGCAACGGCTATGCCGCCGGGCTGATGCGCGTGGTCGCGCGGTCGATCCTGGCGGAAGGCGACACCCCAATTCTCCACGCCTACGCCAGCAATCGTGGTGCCACCGCTCTGTACGAGACGCTCGGCTTTGCCCTGCGCCGCGAAATGCACATCACGATCCTGGGCCGCGCTTGATCCTCCCCGGCACGGGGAGTGGGACCAGCGCAGCTAATGGAGGGGGGCTTCCACTAAGGGTACGAGCGCGGCGATCCCCCTCCACCCCGCATCTGCGATGCGCGGTCCCCCTCCCCGTCCCGGGGAGGATCGACGCTGGCAAGTCCGGCGTCACCCCGCTAAAGCCCGCCCCATGACCGAGATCACACCGCAGATCGTCGCCGACCACGGCCTGTCCCCCGAAGAATATGAGCGCGTCCTGCGCGCCATCGGCCGTGAGCCGAACATGGTCGAGCTCGGCATCTTCTCGGTCATGTGGTCCGAGCATTGCAGCTACAAATCCAGCAAGATCCACCTGATGAAGCTGCCCACCAAGGGTCCGCGCGTCATCTGCGGCCCGGGCGAGAATGCCGGCGTCGTCGATATCGGTGACAACCAGGCGGCGATCTTCAAGATGGAGAGCCACAACCACCCGTCCTATATCGAGCCGTACCAGGGTGCTGCGACCGGCGTCGGCGGCATCCTGCGCGACGTGTTCACGATGGGCGCGCGGCCGATCGCCAACCTCAACGCGCTCCGCTTCGGCCGCCCCGATCATCCCAAGATGCGCCACCTGATCTCGGGTGTGGTCCACGGCATCGGCGGCTACGGCAACTGCGTCGGCGTCCCGACCGTCGGCGGCGAAGTGAACTTCCACTCGGCGTATGACGGCAACATCCTGGTCAATGCGATGACCGTCGGGATCGCCGACCAGGACAAGATCTTCTATTCCGCAGCCTCGGGCATCGGCAATCCGATCGTCTACGTCGGCAGCAAGACCGGCCGCGACGGCATCCACGGCGCGACGATGGCCTCGGCCGATTTCGGCGAGGATTCGGACGCCAAGCGCCCGACCGTGCAGGTCGGCGACCCGTTCACCGAGAAGCTGCTGATCGAGGCGTGCCTCGAACTCATGGCGACCGACGTCATCGTCGCGATCCAGGACATGGGCGCGGCCGGCCTCACGTCTTCGGCCGTGGAAATGGCCTCGAAGGGCGGCGTCGGCATCGAGTTGACGATGGACGACGTGCCACAGCGCGAGACCGGCATGACGCCGTACGAGATGATGCTCTCGGAATCGCAGGAGCGCATGCTGATGGTCCTGAAGCCCGGCCGCGAAGCCGAGGCCGAGGCGATCTTCAAGAAGTGGGAACTCGATTTCGCGGTGATCGGCCGCGTTACCGACACCGGCCGCATGGTGCTGAATTTCAAGGGCGAGACCGTCTGCGACATTCCGCTCGGGCCGCTCGCCGACGAAGCGCCGCTGTACGATCGCCCGCACGTCCCGACGCCGAAGCCCGCACCGCTCGCCAACGCGCCGCACAGCAGCGACATCGCCGCCGACCTGCTCACACTGATGGGCTCGCCGGACGTTGCCTCGCGCCGCTGGATCTGGGAGCAGTACGACCACATGGTCGGCGCCGACACGGTGCAGCGCCCCGGTGGCGACGCCGCGGTCGTCCGCGTCCACGGCACGCAGAAGGCGCTGGCGATGACCACCGACTGCACGCCGCGTTACTGTTTCGCCGACCCGGTCGAGGGCGGCAAGCAGGCGGTCGCCGAAGCCTGGCGCAACCTGACCGCGGTCGGCGCGCTGCCGCTCGCCGTCACCAACTGCCTCAACTTCGCCAACCCGCAACGCCCCGAGATCATGGGCCAGATCGTCGGCTGCCTCGAAGGCATGAGCGACGCCTGCATCGCGCTCGACTTCCCGATCGTCTCGGGCAACGTCTCGCTCTACAATGAATCCAAGGCGACCGGCGGCGGGTCGGCGATCCTCCCGACGCCGGCGATCGGCGCGATCGGCCTGCTGGCGGACTGGCAGAAGAATGCGACGATCGCGTTCAAGGGCTCGGGCGACATCATCCTCGCGGTCGGCACGCGCGGCGGCCATCTAGGCCAGTCGCTGTGGCTGCGCGAATGCCATGGCCGCGAACAGCTCGACGCCGGCCCGCCCCCGCCGGTCGATCTCGCCGCCGAGCGCCGTGTCGGCGACCTGATCCGCGAAGCGATCGCGCTGGGCCAGCTGACCGCGGTCCACGACGTCTCCGACGGCGGGATCGCGGTGACGCTCGCCGAGATGGCGCTCGCCGGCGGCATCGGCGCGATGATCGACCGGAAGCAGCCCTTCGACTGCGCGCGCTCGTTCTTTGCGGAGGACCAGGGCGTCTACATCGTCACCGTCGACGACCATTCGCTGCTCGACTTCCTCGGTGCAGCGCATGCGGCGGACGTCGAGGCCGAACCCTTGGGTCGCACCGGCGGCAAGCGCCTGATCTTCGAACGCCCCGACCGTGACGACGTCATCGCGTTGGATACGTTGCGGACTGCGCACGAGGGGTTCTTCCCGAAGCTGATGGGGGTCGACGCGGCGCTGGCCTGATGAATTCGGGAGCGGTGGCCTGCCGTTGCTAGATCGCCCCCGCCCCGCTCCGCCCCAACGCAAAGCAAATTAAAGCAAAGCAAAGCAACCACCCCGGCGAAGGCCGGAGCCCAATTGGGATGGCCGCAGTAACGAAGCGATGCCCGCAGCCATGATCGTCCCCCAATTGGGCCCCGGCCTCCGCCGGGGTGGTCGCCCTTCTGGGTGAGGCAAGAATACGAACCATGTTTCCCCGCGAAGGCGGGGACCCAGTCTGGGCTCCCGCCTTCGCGGGAGAACAAGGAGCAGAGAGTTGTCGTGCGACCAAGCTCAAGTAGGACACGGCGACCTCCCCCCTCTCTGTCATCCCAGCGAAAGCTGGGATCTCCCGCACCGGGCCGCAGCGCTCGCCAACAGAGATACCCCAGCGTTCGCTGGGGTGACGGGGGCGGATCGGCTTCGGGTGCGACAGCCGAGAAGGACAACAGGCGAGGTACGGCAGAGTATTGCGCAGGGATGGCAGGTCAAACAGATGACCTGCCGACTGGCCCACACACCAATCCGCAAGGCATCTGACGCCTAGATGCCCCTCAAAGTGGCCTGTCCTACACCACCTCGATATGCCAGCGTCGAACCATGACCGAAGCATTCCAAGCCTACAGCGCTATCAAGACGCGTCGACCGGATCCGAGCGTAGATCGAGCGCCACCTGTGTCGGCCAGCCTCCGCCGAGGCCGCCACTACCGCAGCGGCGCCGAGCTCAATCATGCCGTCTTCCAGCATGTACGACGGTCTCACCGAAATGCTGCGCGAGCGTCTGCACTTCCTATACTTCACTTTTCCCGCAAGCCCTCTGCCCCCGCCAGAACCGCCACGCTCGACCTCGTCCGCGGCGTCGCCGTCAGCAGCATGCTCGCCGTCGAATTCGACTCATGTCAGGCGATGCGACGCTCCCACGAAACGCCGCGCGAGCGTCTGCACTTCCTATACTTCACTCTGCCCGCATGACCCCCGCCCCCACCCGGATCGCGACGCTCGACCTCATCCGAGGGGTCGCCGTCATGGGCATCCTCGCCTCAAACATCGCCGCATTCGGCTTCCCCGAATTCGCCTACATGACCCCCGCCTCGATGGGCTGGCCAAGCACGCCCGACCTCATCGCCTGGACCACCACCTTCATCGTCATCGACGGCAAGATGCGCGGGCTCTTCTCGTTCCTGTTCGGTGCGTCGATGCTGCTGGTGCTCGACCGCGCGGAGGCGAGCGGCGAAGACCCCGCGACCGTCCACCTGCGCCGCATGGCGTGGCTGTTCGTGTTCGGCGTCGCGCATCTGTACCTGCTGTGGTGGGGCGACATCCTCGCGCACTACGCGCTGGTCGGCGCGATCGCGTACATGTTCGCGCGGTTGCCGGTGCGCTGGCTGATCGGCGTCGGGCTCGCCTGCATCGCGTTCCAGACGGTCGAGCTGACGACGCTCGTCGCCTACACGTTCGACCTCCACGGCGCCGCGCACCGGCCCGGCGCAACGGCACGAGTCATCACGAACTGGCAGCTGTTGGCGGATCAATTCGGCCAGCCCTCCCCCGCCTCCGTCACCCGCGAACTTGCCATCGGTCGTGGCGGATGGCGCGATCTGGTCGCGTGGCGCTGGACGCACGCCGCTGGGCCGATCACGTCCCTCACCGCCACTGGTCCGGAAACGCTAGGCTTCATGCTGTTCGGCATGGCGGGGCTACGATCGGGGTTCCTGACGGGGGAATGGTCGCGGCGACGCTACACCGTGATTGCAATCGCAGGGATCGGACTCGGCTGGATCGGCTATGCGGCCATCGCGGCGTTCGACATCGCCCACGGGTTCGACGCGCGCTATGTCGCGCTGTCGTGGCTCGCGCTCGCAACCCCGCTTCGGCCACTGACGATCATGGGGTACGCCGCGGCGATCGTCCTGCTCGCACGGCCCGGCGGCTGGCTGACGACCCGAGTCGCGGCGGCAGGTCGAATGGCGTTCTCCAACTATCTCGGCACGACAATCCTCTGCACCATCCTGTTCTACGGGTACGGCTTCGGGCTGTACGGCACATTGTCCCGAGCCCAGCTCTATCTCGTGGTCGTACCAATCTGCCTGCTGATGCTCCTCTGGTCGAAGCCTTGGCTCGATCGATTCCGCTACGGGCCACTCGAATGGCTGTGGCGCAGCCTGTCGCGATTCGCGTGGCAGCCGATGCGCGGTTCGGCGTTCACGACGAACCGATCGGACTAGTTGCGAATAAGACGCAAAACAGCTTGCGAGTGGTTCGCATTATCCGTATCCCGTGCTTACAGCTAGGGAGTTCCCATGGTCGTCTGCGTTTGCAATGCCATACGAGAATCCGACGTTCGCAACTGCGCACGCGGCGGTTGCACTACACCGTGCCAGGCCTTCCGATCGATGGGTCGGAAACCCAAATGCGGCCAGTGCACATCGATAGCGCGAGCTATTATCGACGAGGAACGCGCCGCTGCATAAGCGTCGCAACAGCTAAGAAAGCCCGGAAAACCGCCATTTTTGGGGGTTGTGCTAATCTGTGTCAGGCCGCTACATGACCGTCAGAGGTGACGGAGATATGGCCATGCGCGGCGACCCACAAGTAATCGAATTCCTGAACGAGGCGCTCAAGAACGAGCTGACCGCGGTCAATCAATATTGGCTCCATTACCGGATGCTTGAGCATTGGGGCGTCTACAAGCTCGCTCAGTACGAGCGGATGGAATCGATCGACGAGATGAAGCACGCCGACTGGTTGTCGGAGCGCATCCTGTTCCTCGACGGCCTGCCGAACTTCCAGCTGCTCGGCCGCCTCCGCATCGGCGAGACCGTCGAGGAGGTCCTGAAGTCGGATCTGGCGCTCGAAGTCGAGGCCACCGTCCAGCTCAAGGGCGCGATCGCGTATTGCGAAGAGGTCAAGGATTACATCAGCCGCGACCTGTTCGCCCGCATCCTCGCCAGCGAGGAAGAGCATGTCGACACGCTCGAGCGCCAGTTCGAGATGATCGCGCGGATGGGTATCCACAACTACATCCAGCTCAACTCGATCTCGGAGCATGATTCGCCAAAGGCTGGCGCGGCGCCGTATCTGAAGGGCTGATCTATCCCCCTGTCATCTCGCTGAAAGGCAGGGTGACAGGGAAATCAGCGGTATTCGCTGCATTTTTTGCGCCAGTCTGGCGCCGAATTTATTCCTCGCCGAACCCGGTGGGGACGGCACGACGACCAAACCCGCCCCCCGCGACGGGCTTGCGCGCCACGATTGGGTTGGCTTCACGCTCCAGCAGCGTCAGCGTCTCGACGAACAACGGCCGCAACCGTACGATATGCTCCAGCGCCTCGTCCGGGGTATCCTGCATCTCGACACAGTCGCGCGCGATGACCTCGATGGCTTCGGCCAGATCGGCGAGCGGCTCCGCCCCGAACTGCCGCGCCTCACCCTTCAGCGTATGCGCCGGGATCACCATCGCCGCTGCATTGAGCGCGCGCATCGCCGCCTCGATCGCAGCGACCGACTTCACGCCGTCCTCGCGAAAATATCCGAGGATGCGGCCGAACCCTGCGCCCAGTTCGCTACGCGCCTGCAGGAACGCGGGCCAATTGATCAGGGTGCTTCCCTCGAACGACACAGTCGCCTTCTCCCGTTCGGCAACCGCGCCATGAAGGTCAGGGCTGCATTTATACAGCTAGAGTAAATACAACGTTGCGGTTCTACCGGCGGGTAATCCGGAAGGCAGGGTAAATCGCATCCAAAACGATCTCTATTTCCGCATCGGCCTCGGTCGCGACCACGGTCAATTCCGCCTGCGCACGCGGATCGTCGGCGAATACCTCGATCGTCGTGGCACCGTCGCGCAAGGCCCGCGCGAGCCGCACCGCGGGCCAGGGACAGCGCATGCCCCTGGCATCGATGCGGACCACGCTTGGCATCACCGCCTTAGTTGCCGCCGCCGCCGCCCCTGCCGTTGTCGTCATACGGATTCTTCGGTGCGCGGAACATCAGGCGCACCGGGACCGCGCCGAAGCCCAGGTCCTTTCGCATCGAATTGACCAGATAGCGCTCGTAGCTCGCCGGTAACTGATCGACGCGCGTGCCGAAGATGACGAAGCTGGGCGGACGCGTCTTGACCTGCGTGACGTAGCGCATCTTGATGCGCTTGCCGCCGGGCGCTGGCGGCGGGGTCGCCTCGATCGCACGCTCGAACCAGCGGTTGAGTTCGCCGGTGCCGACGCGCTTCGACCAGGCATCGCGCGTGTCGAAACACGCTTGCAGCAACTGGTCGATGCCCTTGCCGGTCGCGCCCGACACGGTCATCACGGTGACGCCCTTGACCTGACTCAGGCCGTCTTCAAGCGCCCGCTTGACGCCGTTGAACAGCGACGACGCACTCTCGGCGATGTCCCATTTGTTGAGCGCGATGACGAGCGCGCGGCCCTCCTGCAGCACCTTGTCGGCGATGCGGAGATCCTGCGCTTCCAATCCCAGCGTCGCGTCAAGCAGCAGCACGACGACCTCGGCGAAGTCGACCGCATGGAGCGCGTCCTCGACGGACATCTTCTCGAGCTTGTCCTGCACCTTGGCACGCTTGCGCATGCCTGCCGTGTCGATCAGGCGGACTTTGCGCGCTTCGCCGCCGGTCGGGTGCCAGTCGTAATCGACGCTGATCGAATCGCGGGTGATGCCGGCTTCGGGGCCGGTGATCATGCGGTCTTCGCCAAGGATGCGGTTGACGAGCGTCGACTTGCCGGCGTTCGGGCGGCCGACGATCGCGAGCTTCAGCGGCCCTTCATATTCGTTGTCCGGCTGTTCCTCGGGCGGCTCTTCCTTGCCTTCGAGCAGTGGGAGCAGGCCTTCGAACAGGTCGCCCAGGCCTTCGCCGTGCTCGGCCGAAAGCTGGACCGGGTCGCCGAAGCCGAGCGCCAATGATTCGAGGATGCCGTCTTCGCCCGCGCGACCTTCGGCCTTGTTGGCGACGAGGATGACGGGGACGTCGGCGGTGCGCAGCCAGCGTGCGATCTCTTCGTCCAATGGCACGATGCCGGCGCGCGCGTCGAACAGGAACAGCGCGACGTCCGCCTGCTCGACCGCGGCTTCGGTCTGCTGGCGCATGCGGCCGGGCAAAGTCTGTGCGTCGTGGTCTTCGTATCCGGCGGTGTCGATGATGCGGAATTCAAGCCCGATCAGCGATGCGTCGCCTTCACGGCGATCGCGCGTGACGCCGGGCCGGTCGTCGACCAGCGCGAGCTTCTTGCCGACGAGGCGGTTGAAAAGAGTCGACTTGCCGACATTTGGGCGGCCGACGATCGCGACCACGGGGAGTTTGGACATGAGGGGGCCTTAGCGCGTGTCGCGCCAAAGGTCACCTAGTCCCTCGCCCCTTCGGGGAGAGGGAGGGAGGAGCCTTAGGCGACGGAAGGGTGAGGGGCAGTTGGGGCGCGATCCGAGCCTCACTCCCCTCACCCTTCCCACGGCAAGCGCCGCGGGCCCCTTCCCTCTCCCTGGCGGGGAGAGGGAGTCCAGGTCACCGGTACGCGGTGACCTTGCCCTTCTGGTCGAGCGTGTAGAGCGTCGAGTTCGCTACGATCGGTGGCAGCGAGAACGGCGTCTTGGTCTCGATCGTCGAACTCATGGTACCGTCCGTCGGCGAGACGAAATTGATCTCTCCGCGCGAGTTGGTCAGGACGAGACGGTTGCCGGCCAGGATCGGGCCGAACCACGTAATCGCGTTGCTACGCTTCTTCTCGTTCTGGAAGCGCGGCAGCTGGGCGATCCAGCGGGCCTTGCCATTCGAACGCGACAAGCAGACGAGCTTGGCATCGTCGGTCACCACGAACAGCCACTCGCCCGCGATCCACGGCGTCGAGATGCCCGCGAAGTTCTGCTCCCACAGCCGCTGACCGGTCGACAATTCAAGCGCGACCATGCGACCACCCTGCCCGACCGCGTAAACGCGACCACCGTCGATCACAGGCGCGGCGTCGATGTCCGAAAGGCTCGATACCGACGTGGTGACAGAGGTGCGCGAGAGTGCGTCCTGCCACAAGATGCGGCCGTTCTCGTAACGATACGCGCTGAGTTCACCGCTCGAGAAGCCCGCGACCACAGTGCCCTGGCTCACGGCGGGGGCCGCGACGCCGAACACGCCCTGCGTTTCGAGCGTACCCGACTGGACCCACTGCACCTTGCCGTCGGCTTGGTTGAGCGAAAAGACCTGGTTGTCCTGCGTCAGGACATAGACCGCGCCGTTGGCGACGGTCGGCGAACCGCGGAGCGGTGCACCCGGCTTGGCGCGCCACAGGATCGCGCCGTCGGCGGCGTTCATCGCGACGACATCGCCGACGCCATCGGTGGCGTAGAGTTTGCCGTCGTCATAGCTGACGCCGCCGCCAAACCGCGCAGCCTTGTTGAGCTTGCCCTCGGTGATACCCGCGGTCCACAACGGCGCGCCGGTGTCGGCGGTGAATGCGTGGATCGTCGCGGTGACGTCGGTCACGAACAGCTTGTTGTCGGCGACGACCGGCGCGGCGCCGAGCCGCTCGCGGTTCGACCCACCGTTGATCGAAGCCTGCCACGCGCGCTTGGGCTGTTCGCCTAGCGCGAGCTGGCCCATCGACTTGGCGGGGTTGCCGCCGGGTTGGGCCCAGGCGTCGTTGACCGCGGGAGCCGGCAGCAGGACCTGGACGTCGGCGATCGTCTTGTCGGTCTCGACCTCGTTTTCGGAAACGAGGATCGACACACGGTCGCCTACGGTCGGCGTCTTCTTCACGCTGCCCTTGAAGATCCCGCAACCGCTCAGCGCCATGAGCGCGGCGACGGCGACCGTCACCCGATATGTCTTCATCATTGCGCCTTGGTATCCTCGTTTGATGCAGCCAGGGTGATCACCCTGGCAGTAGCGCCCGTGCTGGCAACAGCGTCCACACCCAGTACGCCGGCCATCTGAACCGCGCGTTGACGGATCGTCTCGGGCACGCCGGTATCGCGCGCGATCTGGCCGAACAGCGTTCCCGCCTGCTGGCGCTGGTTCATCCGGAGATAGGAGATGGCGACCATCTCGCCCGCACTACCGAGCCACGGACCACCGGGCACTGCCAGCGGACGAAGCCGCTCGACAACGACTTGTGGCTTCAGCGTATCGAACTCGGCCGACGTCTGGCGAACCAGCGCGAGATCGCGGAATGGCTTTGCTAGCGACGTATCCGCCGCGATGACGCCGAGCTTGGCCGCGGCGCCCTTGAGGTCGTCCTTCTGGAGGAGGACGTCGGCCTGCGTGAACAGCGCGAGTGCGCGGTAGCCGTCGCGGTTCGACTTGGCGAGTTCAGCCAGCGGCTTCGCAGCGGCTGCGGCGTTATTCGCGCCGAGCGAGTCGTAGGCGGCCTGAAGCTGCTCGCCCTCGACACCAGCGGCCTCGCCATTGTGATGCTGCCAGTAGAGGAAACCGGCGAGTGCGGCGAGTGCCGCGACGATGGCGACCCCGACCCAGATGCCCCAGTTCGTCCAGAACCCGGCGAGCTGATCGCGTCGCAGTTCTTCGTCGACCTCACGCAGGAATGCTTGATCGGTTTTCGGCGGGAGGGCCAAGGAATGCTCCGGGAATAGTGAGGGGGTGGGCGGCGCGGACCTTAGCCGCGCCGGAACCGAAACGGAAGCGGATCAATCCTTGGGCGCGTAGACCTGCTCCGCGCCGGGAAACGCACGCGACCGAACGTCGTCGGCATAGGTCTGCGTCGCGGAGGAAATCGTGTCGGCGATGTCGGCGAACCGCTTCACGAACTTCGCGGTACGCTCGAACATCCCGAGCATGTCCTCGGTCACCAGCACCTGTCCGTCGCACTGCGCGGACGCACCGATGCCGATCGTCGGGCACGCGATGGTTTGGGTGATCTCGATCGCGATCGGCTCGACCACGCCTTCGATCACCAGCGAGAACGCGCCCGCCTCAGCAATGCTCTGCGCGTCGGCGACGATCTTGGCGGCTTCTTCGGGCGTACGACCGCGGGCGCCGTAACCGCCGAGAACGTTGACCGCCTGTGGGGTTAGGCCGACATGGCCCATCACCGGAATGCCGCGCTCGGTCAGGAACTTGACGGTCGGCGCCATCGCGGTGCCACCTTCGAGCTTCACCGCGGCTGCACCGGTCTGCTTGAGCAGGAACGCCGCGCTCTCGAACGCCTTTTCGGGCGACGCTTCGTAGCTGCCGAACGGCATGTCGATCACGACCACCGCATGATAGCTGCCGCGCACCACCGCCGCGCCGTGCGCCGCCATCATCTCCAGCGTTACGGGTACGGTCGAGGGCAGTCCGTAGATCACTTGTCCCAAGCTATCGCCGACCAGCAGCATGTCGCAGTGCGGGTCGAGCAACTGCGCCGTCCGCACGGTGTAGGCGGTGAGCATGACGAGCGGCGCCTTGCCCTTCTGGCGGCGGATCGCGGGAATCGTCAGCCGCTTGAGCGGCGCAGGCGTCGGGTTGGCGCGACTCGTCGCGGTGTCGAGGGTATAGGTCGTGGACATGGCGGCGCTAATAGCGTGCGGCGTCGCGCTCGCCCAGTGTCGTGCGTGTCATACTGCCCACCCCTTCGACCGGGCATGGCCGACGAGCCAGAGCGTGAAGGCCGCGACCGCGATGATGACGAAGGGCAAGCCGAGCGTCTCGCTCGCGCCTTTGTGCGCGACGATGTCGGTCGAGGCGAACAACCAGCCGAACTGCGCGATCGTCGCCACGAGTGACGCGATCAGGAACGGACGCGCGTTGGCGCGGCGCATGAACAAGAGGATCGCGCCGACGAGGCCGGTCAGCACGGCGATGGCGAACAACGGATCATACCAGTTGGGCAATGCTGCATAGAGCGCCCGGTCATAGGCGCTCGCCTGCCCCATCGCGTCGGCGCCGAGCCTGAGTTGTTGTAGGCACATGAAGCATCCGACGAGTCCCCATAGAACGAGGACCCCCGTCGTCATCCTGAACCACAACGGCCCCTGTCGTACGAAGAACATGCCGCCTCCCCTGAAACTTCAGGCAATAGCGTGCGCTCGCGGCGACGTTCCGGCAATAGACAGCGGCAATATGGGAAGCCGAGCGCCGATCCACTCGGATACGTGCCGGACCGGAAAGAGATCGGGAGCTTCCAACTTCGATCTCCATCCGGCTTCGGCGTGTGGATCATGCGCTTTTCACATGAACGTGAGCTTAGCGCATTCAGAACGAAAACTTGATCGTGCCGCCCCACGTCTGCGGGTCACCCAATTGCGCGGAGATCAGTCCGGTGTTGCCTGGTGTTACAGCCAGCGATTCGAAATAATCCTGGTCGAAGGCGTTGCGTACCCAGCCGAAGATATCGAACGTCTGGGTACGAAATCCTGCGCGGAAATTCTGGATCGAATAGCCGTTGATGTCGGTGTAGATCGACCGCGAGGCGTTGGACGAAAATTTCGAGCGATAGTTCGCGTCGTATCCGGCATAGGCCTGCCCATCGCGGCCGAAGACCTTGGCGGGGAGATTATATTCGCCGCCCCACGAGAACGCCCATTTCGATACGCCGGGCAGCCAGCTGTCGGAGACGTCGCAATTGGCCGGGCTGTTCTGGCCCGCAACACCGGCCGGGCCGACCGGCGTGCCCGTACCACCGCCCGCGAGTTCGGGCGGGCAAGGTGCATTGGTGAACTTCACGAACTTAGCGTCGGTGAAGGCGCCACTGACGTAAGCGCTGAACCGGTCGCTCGGGCGGACCGAGAAGTCGCCCTCGATGCCCCGCGTGCGAACCTTGTCGGCGTTGGCAAGATAGCCGCGCAGGACGTTGCTGCCACTGACATTGCTGATGACGCTCGCCTGGAAGTCCTTGATCTCGGTCCAGAACGCCGAGAGATTGAGCGTGGCGCGACGATCCCAGAACTGCGTCTTCAGACCGAGTTCGAAGTGGTCGACCTTCTCTGGCTTGATGACCGCGACGTCGAGTTGCGGGAGGCCGTTCGCCTGGCTCGGCACGCCGTTCAGGTTGACGCCGCCGGTCTTGAAAGACTTCGCATAGGTTGCGTAGGCGTTGATATCGCGGGCGACCTCGTACGCGAGGTTGAGATCGTAGGAGAGGTTCCAGGCGCTGTAGGGGACCTCGAAGAACTGCGAGGCCTGTACGCCGCGCTGCGCCGCGGTCCAGGGATCCCTGTAGGATGCACTGGTCGGATCGTTGCTGACGATCTGGCGGGTGCCGTTCGACGCGGTGCCGACGACGACCGAATCGTAATAACCGCTCTTCTTGTCGTAATTCACGCGGATACCGGGCGAGACGGTGAAGCGATCGGTCAGCTTCCAGTTCACCTTGCCGAATGCGGCCAGGCTCGTGTTGTCGAGTCGAATGTCGTTGGTCGCGACGACGCCGTTGAGCACCGCCGGATTGTTCGACAGCGCGTTGCTCGGCGCGAGCAACCAGGCGCTGGCGGCGGTGCCTGTTTCCTGCACACCGCTGGTGCGGATCTTCTGGTGGAACGCGAACCCGCCGAGCACGAAATTGAGGCGGTTACCCTCGTAATTATAGCGTAATTCCTGCGTGTACTGGTCCTGCTTGGTCGGGTTGTTGACCTTCGTGTAGATCGGCAGACCGGTGAAATCGCGGTCGTTCTTCGGGCCCCAATCCCAATAGCGCCATGCGGTGACCGAGGTCAGCGTGCCGGGCCCGAGGTCCCATTCAACGCGCGCCGACGCACCGCCATGTTCGTTGCGCGCGGCGATATCGGCATCGAGATCGGTCACCCGGTCGAACGGATCGGTGCTGGGTAGGCGGTAACCGGAGAACCGCGCGATCAATGCGGCATATTGGCGGTCGAGCGCGCGCTGGGTGGTACCGACCCGCGCATAGGTCTGTACGCAGCAGATCGGGTTCTGCAGATTGTAGTCGCCGGACAGCGTGATGTTGAGGGTGTCGGTCGGCTTCCAGAGCAGCGATCCGCGGACGCCCAGATTGTCCTGCGAATTGACGTGCTGGTTCGTGACGACGTTGTAGATCGTGCCGCGGCGATCGGTATTCGACACGCTGATGCGCGCGGCGAGATTGCTGGTAATCGGGCCGGACACCGAGGCCTTGCCCTGCTTGAAGCCGTAATTGCCGAGCGATATCTCGGCCTTGCCTTCGAAATCGAAGCTGGGCGGACGCGTGGTGATGTTGATCGCGCCGGCGGTCGTATTCTTGCCGTACAGCGTCCCTTGCGGACCGCGCAGCGTCTCGATCCGCTCGACATCGACGAAGTCCAGCGTCGCCGATGCGATGCGGTTGTAATAGACCTGGTCGATGTAGATGCCGACGCCCTGCTCGAACCCGTCGTTGGTCAGGCCGAACGGCGCGCCGATGCCGCGGATGTTGATGAAGGTGTTGCGCGGGTTGGTCGAATAGAATTGCAGCGTCGGCTGGAGCTGGGTCAGCCGGTTGATGTTGTAGATGCCCTGCGCCTCGAGCGTCTTGCCGCTGGTCACCGAGATCGCGACCGGCACCTGCTGCACGTTCTCCGCTCGGCGCCGCGCCGTGACGAGGATGTCGCCGCTGTTCTGGTCGACGTCGGGTTCGACTTTCGGATCGGCTTTTGAATCGCTTGAGGTCGGCTTCACCACGGGAGGCGTTGGGTCCGATACGGCCGTCGGCGTAACGGCATGACCGGCGAGCAGCAGCGCGAGCGTAAGCGACATTATTGAATCCCCCAGAACTTCGAGCGCAAACTCTACTAATCCGGGGGATGTTCAATGCGAGCATGTCTTGGGTGGCCGAAAGCGCGGCTTCGTGGCGCTTCCGCGGGAGTGGAGCATCATTCAACCACTTCGTCACCCCGGGCTCGTTCCGGGGTCCACGGCGCCGCAAACTCACGTCTCTCGATTGCGCGGAACGGTGGATGCCGGAACAATCCCGGCATGACGTAGCGGTTCAGACCAAGCGGCTCTGCTTGACCGCGGCTTCGATGAAGCTCGCGAAAAGCGGATGCGGGTCGAACGGCTTGGACTTCAGTTCGGGGTGGAACTGAACGCCGACGAACCAGGGATGGTCGGGGCGTTCGACGATCTCGGGGAGCGTGCCGTCGGGTGACATGCCGGAGAAGACAAGGCCGCCCTGTTCGAGCGCTTCCTTGTACCCGGTGTTGACCTCGTAACGGTGACGATGGCGCTCCGAAATCTCGGTGCCGCCGTAGATTGATGCCACCACGCTGTTGCCGTCGAGCTTCGCGTCATAGGCGCCGAGCCGCATCGTGCCGCCCATGTCGCCCTCGGCCGCACGCGTTTCGAGGCCTTCGCGGCCCATCCATTCGGTGATCATGCCGACCACCGGCTCGTCGGTCGGGCCGAACTCGGTCGACGACGCATTGGGGATCCCGGCGAGGTCGCGCGCGCCCTCGACGCAGGCCATCTGCATCCCGAAGCAAATCCCGAAATACGGGATTTTCCGCTCGCGGGCGAACTTGACCGAGGCGATCTTGCCCTCCGCCCCACGCTCGCCGAACGCGCCGGGGACCAAGATCGCGTCGCAGGGCTCAAGCTGGCCGGCGATGTCGCTCTCGGCGTTCTCGAACAGCTCGGCGTCGATCCAGCGAACGTTGACCTTCACGCGATTCGCGATGCCGCCATGGACCAGCGCTTCATTGAGCGACTTGTATGCATCCTGGAGCCCGACATATTTACCGACCACGCCGATCGTGACCTCGCCCTGAGGATTGGTCAGGCGGTCCATGATCTCGGTCCAGCGCGACAGGTCGGGCGCCTCGGCGGGCTCGATCCCGAACGCACGGAGCACTTCGATGTCGAGGCCTTCGCCGTGATACTGGAGCGGCACCGCGTAGATGCTCTTCGCGTCGAGCGCGGGGATGACCGCGCTGGCGGGGACGTTGCAGAACAGTGCGATCTTGGCGCGCTCCGACGGCGGCAGCGGATGTTCGCAGCGGCAGACCAGCACGTCGGGCTGCACGCCCAGCGCGGCAAGTTCGCGAACCGAATGCTGCGTCGGCTTGGTCTTCAGCTCACCCGCAGCCGCGATGTACGGCACCAACGTCACATGGATGCTGATTGCGTTGCCGCGACCTTCCTCGTTCTTGAGCTGGCGAATCGCTTCGATGAACGGGAGCGATTCGATATCGCCGACGGTGCCGCCGATCTCGCAGAGGATGAAGTCGATGCCGTCGGTCTCGGCGCGGGCGAATGCCTTGATCGCGTCGGTGACGTGCGGGATGACCTGCACGGTCGCGCCGAGATAGTCGCCGCGACGCTCGCGCGTGATGATCTGCTGATAGATGCGGCCCGAGGTGACATTGTCCGACTGGCGCGAGGGAACACCGGTGAAGCGCTCGTAATGGCCGAGGTCGAGATCGGTCTCGGCGCCGTCGTCGGTGACGTAGACCTCGCCGTGCTGATACGGCGACATCGTGCCGGGATCGACGTTAAGATACGGATCGAACTTCCGAATCCTGACGGTATACCCGCGTGCCTGGAGGAGAGCGGCAAGCGATGCCGCCATGAGACCTTTACCGAGCGACGAAACCACGCCCCCGGTGATGAAAATGTACCGAGCCATGGGAAGAGTCTCGTAGCGTGTGTTGGGGACGAACGACAAGAGCCCCGCGGATCACGCAGGGGCCTTTTATCGGCGAATGGAGTATTTAGCGGGCGAGCGGGACCGCGGAATTGTCGGCGGGCGTGGTGGTGCCGGCGGGGACACCGGCGTTTTCTGCGCCGCCAGCGAACGGAGCCGCATCGCCCTTTGGCTGCGCGGTCGGAACGGCAGTTGCCGCCGCCGGGGTGCGGGCGAGCGACGTGTCGATCGTGGTGGTGCGGTGATTCGCCGCAAGGACCGCGAGCAGGATCGAGAACAGCACGAACATCGTCGCGAGGACGCCGGTCGCGCGGGTCAGGAAATCGGCTGCGCCGCGGGCCGACATCAGGCCCGACGGGCTGCCGCCCATGCCCAGACCGCCGCCTTCCGAGCGCTGCATTAGGATCACCGTTACGAGGGCGGCCGCGATGATCGCGTGGATGACGAGCAGAAAGGCGAACATTGCGCGGAA
Source organism: Sphingomonas sp. CFBP 13728 (assembly GCF_014841895.1). Classification (NCBI taxonomy): domain Bacteria; kingdom Pseudomonadati; phylum Pseudomonadota; class Alphaproteobacteria; order Sphingomonadales; family Sphingomonadaceae; genus Sphingomonas; species Sphingomonas sp. CFBP 13728. The sequence continues at coordinate 271,835 of NZ_JACYUS010000003.1, forward strand.
AACCCCGGAACTTTTGCGAAGGCGCGCACATAGGCGACGTCGCGGTTTCGATCAACCGGGCGATCGACCGCGGCGCTGGCTCCGCATATCGCAAACCAATCGCAAAGCTACGGAAACATGACGTCCGGGCGGCGTTGTGAACCCGTAATGACGCTCATCAGTGGGTATCGTGCACATAAATTCAGATGGCGGATCAACGCTGTGGCATCAATGGCAGCCAATACCTTATCGACCTGGATGACCGCTCTGGTGGATTATGTCCGCTCGGGTGAACCCGATCTGACCAATCGTCAGATGGCTCTTCTTCTGCTCGTTTATCTCAAACCAGGGCCTCATACGGTGCGCGGCCTCGCCCGTGCGCTGAACGTATCGAAGCCGGTCGTCACGCGCGCCTTGAACAGATTGGGTGCCCTCGGCTATCTGCGCCGGCAACGCGACGATAGCGACAAGCGCAACATCTTCGTCGCGCGCACGACCGAAGGGGCAGATTTTCTTGAAGAGTTCGGGCAATTCATCGGCGACGGCCCCGCCCCTGCTGGTTCCAACGGGCGCGCAGCCGCTCACGCTTGAGCCGTTCGACGACCAGGCCCGCACGAGCTTTTCGCTGACGGGCCGCTCGGTCGACCTCGACCCGCGTACCCACGCGGTTCGCCGCGATATCGCCGACATTCGCCTCGCCGAATACGTATTCGCTCCACACTATGCCGTGCCGATGATACGGCCCGTCGTGCGCACAGCTTTGTTGCGCAGTGGACGAGACGAAGCGAGCGATACGATGGTCGACCTCAACCCTGGCGACAGTTTCGAAGTGCTGGAGATTGCCGGCGTGTCCGCATGGGGCGTTGCGCGCCCGAGCGGGTTGGTCGGCTATGTCGAGGCCGCTGCGCTCGACCTTTCGACGACGGACGCGGCATGACTACGGTCTTCATCGATGGCGCAGTCGGCACCACCGGGCTCGAAATCCGCGACCGGCTTGCCGGACGGACCGACATCACGCTGGCGTTGCTGGCCGAGGACCGGCGCAAGGATCCGGCGGCACGGCGCGAGGCGCTGAACGATGCCGATTTCGTCATCCTCTGCCTGCCGGACGAGGCGTCGCGCGAAGCAGTCACGCTGATCGACAATGCGCGTACCCGCGTTATCGACGCATCGAGCGCACACCGCGTCGCTGCCGGCTGGACCTATGGCTTCCCCGAGTTGCCGGGCCAGGCCGAGAAAGTCGCGACCGCGATGCGCGTGTCCAACCCCGGCTGCTATCCCACTGGTTTCCTTGCGCTCGTCGCGCCTCTGGTTGCGGCTGGTCTCATCCCCGCCGACCTCGCGCTGAGCGTCAATGCGACCTCTGGTTATTCGGGTGGCGGCAAGGCGATGATCGCGGCGTTCGAGAATGGCGAGCCGGCGACGGCCTTCCGCGCCTACGCGCTAGGCCTCGCACACAAGCATATCGCAGAGATGACGCAGCATGCGGAACTCAAGTACGCGCCTATCTTCGCGCCTGCGGTGGCGAACACCTACCGCGGCATGGTCGTCGAAGTGCCGTTGCATCTCCACGCCCTGCCCGGCCGCCCGACGCTCGCGGCGATTGAAGACGTGCTGCGCGCTGCGTTCGATGGCTCGAAGCTCGTCTCGGTTGCCTCCGGCGATATCGGCTCGGTCGATATCGAGGAGAACGCAGGCACCGATCGACTGACGCTGCGGGTCTGCGGCAACGACGCGGTCGGCCATGCGCGGCTGGTCGCGACACTCGACAATCTGGGCAAGGGTGCCGGCGGTGCCGCAGTCCAGAACCTCAACATCATGGCCGGGGTCGATCCCGTAGCCGGCCTCGTTTTCTAGGACCGGCGTTTTCCGCCCGGCCCATCGGCAAATCCAGGAGCTTTCATGCACCGTAATCCCGTAGCCAAGCTGCTCCTGTTCGGCGCGACCGGCGATCTCGCGCAGCGCATGCTGCTGCCGTCGCTCTATGGCCTGCACGCCGACGGGTTGCTGCCCGAGGAGTTGACGATCACCGGCGCCGCGCGTCACGAGCATGACGACGAGGATTACCGCAAGTTCGCCAAGAAGGCGCTCGACGAGTTCCTGCCCGAGGATCGCAAGGACGAAGCTGCGATCGGGACGTTCCTCGACCGGATCTTCTATCAGCCGACCGACCTGTCGGATCCGGCGAGCTTCCAGCCGCTGGCGGACAAGATCGGCGATATCTCGGGCGGTCTGGCGATCTATCTGTCGACCGCTCCCTCGTTGTTCGAAGCCGCGATCGAGGGGCTGCACAAGGTTGGGCTTGCTGGCGAGACCGTGCGCGTCGGGCTGGAGAAGCCACTCGGCTACGACCTGGAGACGAGCCGCGAGATCAACGATGCGGTGGCGAAGGCTTTCCCTGAGGAGCGGACCTACCGGATCGATCATTATCTCGGCAAGGAAACCGTCCAGAACATCCTCGCGCTGCGCTTCGGCAACTCGTTCTTCGAGCCGGTGTGGAATGCGCAGGGGATCGACAACGTCCAGATCACGATCTCCGAGACGGTCGGGCTCGAGGAGCGCGCAGGCTATTACGAGACCGCGGGCGCGCTGCGTGACATGGTCGCCAACCACATGCTCCAGCTGCTCGCGCTGATCGCGATGGAGCCGCCTGCGCGCTTCGAGGGCACCGACGTACGCGACGAGAAGTCGAAGGTTTTCCGATCGTTGCGACTGATCAAGCCCGAGGAAGTGCCACACGTTACCGTCACCGGCCAGTACGGCGACGGCGCGGTGAAGGGGAAGATCGTCAAGAGCTACTCGGACGAACTGGGCAAGCCGTCGACCACCGAGACGTTCGTCGCGATCAAGGCGCATGTTGATAACTGGCGCTGGCAGGGCGTGCCGTTCTACCTTCGCACCGGCAAGCGCATGGCCACGCGCCAGAGCGAGATCGCGATCCAGTTCAAGGCGGTGCCGCACTCGATGTTCGCGGGTCGTGGCGGGTTGTTGCAGCCCAACATGCTGATCATCCGCCTGCAGCCGGAGGAGTATGTCCAGCTGCTGGTGATGGCGAAGGAGCCGGGGCTCGATCGCGAGGGCGTGCGCCTGCGCGAAGTGCCGCTGAACCTGAGCCTGGATGCCGAGTTCGCAGGCTCGCGTCGGCGGATCGCGTATGAACGTCTGCTGCTCGACCTGATCGAGGGCGACCAGACGCTGTTCGTCCGCCGTGACGAGGTCGAGGCGCAATGGACCTGGATCGACGCGATCCGCGAGGGCTGGAAGGCCAACGCGATGAAGCCCAAGAGCTATGCCTCGGGCAGCTGGGGTCCGTCCGCGGCGATCGCGCTGACCGAACGCGACGGCGTGACTTGGCAGGACGACTGAGTTTGGTTTCTTCCGTTCGTCCCGAGTAGCCTTCGAGCGAAGTCGAGAAGGCGTATCGAGGGATCGGCCCGTTTGTGGCATTGTACCTCGATACGGGATCTCGACTTCGCTCGATCCCTACTCGGCACGAACGGCATTTTTGACAGCAATTTTCTGAGTGAGTTCAAGTTTATGACCGAAATCGAATGGTGGGAATATGACGACGCGGGCGAGCTCGCCAACGCGGTCGCGGGCGATATCCAGTTCGTCATCGAGAGCGCACTCGACGCGCGCGGCTCGGCGGTGATCGCGCTGGCGGGCGGCAAGACGCCGTTCGCCGCGTACGAGAAGCTCGCCCAGGCGAAGCTCGACTGGAAGAAGGTCACGATCATTCCCGGCGACGAACGTATCGTGAAGCTTGGCGATCCGATGTCCAACGTGACGGCACTGGCGAAGATCTTCCTACCCAAGGGCGCGCGCGTGAAGCCGATCGTCCCCGAGGCAATGTCGGACTACAAGGCTGCCGGTCGTTCGGCGGATGCGCTGATGCAGGACCTGCACTGGCCGCTCGATTTCTGCCTGCTCGGCATGGGCGGCGACGGTCATACCGCGTCGATCTTCCCCGGCCCGGATTACGACGAGGCGCTGAGTGGTCCCAAGGAGCGTCGTGCGCTCGGCGTGATGCCCGATCCGCTACCGCCAGAGGCACCGCTCGCACGCGTGACGTTGTCGGCGGCGGCGATCGCATCGTCGAAGGCGCTGATGATCATGATCACCGGCGACGCGAAGAAGAAGGTCCTCGAGCAGGCGATCGAACAGGGGCCGTCGTCGTCCTACCCGATCGGCCGCGTGCTGGCCGAGGTCGAGCTGCCGGTCGACGTGCACTGGGCGCCGTGACGATGCTCAACGCCGTCGTCTCCGCGGTGACCGACCGGATCATCGAGCGCTCGCGCGAAAGCCGTGCCGCCTACCTCGCACTGATCGAGCGCGAGGCGGCGGCGCAGGTCCGACGTCCAGGTCTGGGCTGCGCGAACCTCGCGCACGCCTATGCCGGGACCGAGGAAGACCGCGACGCGATGAAGGCCGATGCCGGCATGAACATCGGTATCGTTACCGCGTATAACGACATGCTGTCGGCACACGCGGTCTATTATCGCTACCCGGAACTGATGAAGATCTGGGCGCGCGAAGCGGGTGCGACCGCACAGGTCGCGGGCGGCGTGCCAGCGATGTGCGACGGCGTGACGCAAGGGTATCCGGGCATGGAGCTGTCGCTGTTCAGCCGCGATACGATCGCGCTGAGCACCGCGATTGCCTTGTCGCACGGAACGTTCGAAGGCGCGGCGCTGCTCGGCATCTGCGACAAGATTGTGCCAGGTTTGCTGATGGGCGCGCTGCGCTTCGGGCATCTGCCTATGGTGCTGATCCCCGGCGGACCGATGCCGACCGGCTTGCCCAACAAGGCCAAGGCGGCGGTCCGCGAGAAGTTCGCCGAGGGATTGGTCGGGCGGGACGAACTGCTCGAGGCCGAGATCGGCGCGTATCATTCGAAGGGCACGTGCACCTTCTACGGCACGGCGAACACCAACCAGATGATGATGGAGGTCATGGGCCTCCACATGCCGGGCGCGGCGTTCGTCAATCCGGGTACCAAGCTGCGCCAGGAACTGACGCGGGCGGCGGTGCACCGGCTGGCGAAGATCGGCGCGCGCGGCGATTCGTATCGGCCGCTCGGGCATTGCGTCGACGAGAAGGCGATCGTGAACGCCGCGGTCGGCCTGCTCGCGACCGGCGGCTCGACCAACCATCTGCTCCACGTGCCGGCGATCGCTCGCGCGGCGGGGATCATCATCGACTGGGAGGATTTCGATCGCCTCTCCTGTGCGGTTCCGTTGATCGCGCGCGTGTATCCCAATGGCTCGGCGGACGTGAACGCGTTCGAGGCTGCGGGCGGCATGCCCTATGTGATCCGCGAACTGCTCGGCGAAGGGCTGTTGCACGGCGATATCATGACGATCGGTGGCGAGGACCTGTCGGCCTACGCGAAGACCGCGGTCGTCGAGGGCGATACGCTCGGCTGGCGCGACACGCCGGACAGCGGCGACGAGACGATCCTGCGCCCCGCGACCACGCCGTTCTCTCCGGATGGCGGGATGCGGATTCTCGCGGGGAATATCGGCCGGGCGTGCATCAAGGTGTCGGCGGTCGAGCGCGAGCGCTGGATCGTCGAGGCACCCGCGATGGTGTTCGACGATCAGCTCGACGTGATCGAGGCATTCAAGCGCGGCGAGCTGGAGAAGGACGTCGTCGTCGTCGTGCGCTTTCAGGGGCCGCGTGCGAACGGCATGCCGGAATTGCACAAGCTGACGCCGCCTTTGGGGGTGTTGCAGAACCGCGGGTTCAAGGTTGCGCTGGTCACCGATGGGCGGATGTCGGGAGCGAGTGGCAAGGTGCCGTGCGCGATCCATTGCTCGCCCGAGGCGTTGCTCGATGGCGCGATCGGGTTGATCCGGGATGGCGACATGATCCGGGTCGATGCAGTCAACGGTACGCTCGAGGCGCTGGTCGACGCGGATGTGTGGGCGACGCGCGAGATGGTTGCCATACCGCCGCCGGTGAGCGGCATGGGGCGTGAGCTGTTCGGCATGTTCCGCGGGCTTGCCGACGAGGCCGAGAAAGGCGCGTCGGCAATGCTGGCGGGGGCTGGGCTTTAGAACGTCACACGAACCGCCGTCGCCGTGGCCACATCTCCGTCATCCCGGCGAAAGCCGGGACCTCGCTCCAAAGGGACGGACTATGCAGCTTGATATCCCAGCTTTGGGATGACGGGGGTGGCGGCAATGATGAAACCGGACGGAGGATGACATGGAAATCGTAGCGGCAGATATCGGCGGAACGCACGCCCGCTTTGCGATCGCCGAGGTCGAGAACGGCCGCGTCGTGTCGCTCGGCGAGCCGGTGACGCTAAAGACCGCGGACCACGCATCGCTCCAGACCGCGTACCAGGCGTTCGAGGCGGGGCTCGGGCGCCCCCTCCCCCGCGCGCTCGCGATCGCGGTCGCCTCGCCGGTCGCGAACGACGTCATCCGGCTGACCAACAACCCCTGGATCATCCGCAAGTCGCTGATCACCGAGCGCTTGAAGGCCGACCAGTGGGTGGTCGTCAACGATTTCGGCGCGGTCGGCCATGCCGTTGCGCAGGTGCCGAGCAGCGACTTCATCCATCTCTGCGGGCCGGATACGCCGCTGCCGTCCGAGGGCATCACGACGATCTGCGGCCCCGGCACCGGGCTCGGCGTCGCGCAGTTGCTGCGGCGCAAGGACGGCTATCAGGTCCTTGAGACCGAGGGCGGGCATATGGACTTCGCCCCACTCGATGGGATCGAAGATGCTCTGCTGAAGCGGCTGCGAAAGACGTTCACGCGAGTATCCGCCGAGCGCGTCGTTGCTGGGCCCGGCATCGTCGCGATCTACGAAACGCTTGCCGCGCTGGAGGGCCGCGCGGTGCCGAGCCATGACGACAAAACGATCTGGACCGAAGCGATCGACGGTACCGATTCGATCGCGCTTGCCGCGCTCGATCGGTTCTGCCTCGCGCTTGGCGCAGTCGCGGGCGACCTCGCGCTTGCACAGGGCGCCAAGGCAGTCGTGATCGCGGGCGGCCTTGGCTTCCGGATCAAGGATCGCCTGATTCGCTCGGGCTTCGACCAGCGCTTCGTCGCCAAGGGTCGCTTCCAGGGCATGATGGCGGCGATGCCCGTCAAGCTCATCACCCATCCCCAGCCCGGCCTGTTCGGCGCCGCGGCCGCCTTCGCACAGGAACATACCCAATGAACGCAACTATCGCAGACATCATGCAGACCAGCGCCGTCATCCCGGTGCTGGTGATCGAGGACGCGGCGCTCGCTCGTCCGCTCGCCGAGGCGCTCGTCGCCGGCGGCTTGCGCGTGCTGGAAGTGACGTTGCGCACCGGCGCCGCACTGGAGGCGATCGCCGAGATGAAGAAGGTGCCGGGCGCGATCGTTGGCGCAGGCACCGTCGTCAACACGCAGCAGTTCGCGCAGGTCCGCGATGCGGGGGCGGAGTTCATCGTGTCGCCGGGGCTGACCGAACGCCTCGCTATGCCGATCATCGAGAGCGGCATTCCGTTCCTGCCGGGGATCGCCAATGCGGCGGATATCATGACCGGACTCGACCTGGGGCTGACGCACTTCAAGTTCTTTCCGGCCGAGGCGAATGGCGGGTTGAAGGCGCTCAAGGCTCTCGCCGCGCCGTTTTACCAGTGCAACTTCTGCCCGACCGGCGGGATCACCGAGGCGAGCGCCCCCGAATGGCTGGCGTTCAAGCCGGTGCTCTGTGTGGGTGGTAGCTGGGTGACAGGCGGGACGATGGCCGAGATTGAGATCAAGGCGCGCGCGGCGAACGCGCTGCGGGGGTAACTCCTCCCCGGCACGGGGAGGGACCGCGACGCGCAGCGGCGGGGTGGAGGGGGAGCGCCACGAGCGTACCGCCTGCCGTATCCCGCCACTGACGGTACGCGCGCGGTGAGCCCCCTCCACCATCCTGCGGATGGTCCCCCTCCCCGTTCCGGGGAGGATTACATCTCGCCGCGGGCTTTGCGGATGGCGTACCATTTCTTCACGTTGGCGTTGTGTTCGGCCAGCGTGTTCGCGAACACGTGCCCGCCGGTGCCGTCCGCGACGAAATACAGCGCTTGGGTCTGCGCCGGATCAAGCACCGCGTCGATCGAGGCGCGGCCGGGGTTGGCGATCGGGCCGACCGGCAGACCGGCTTCCGCATAGGTGTTGTAACCGTTTTTAGCGTGCAGTTCCGACCGCAGGATACGGCGGCCTAGCGGGCGGCCCTTGGTGATCGGATAGATCACCGTGGGGTCCGCCTGAAGCGGCATGCCGTTGCGCAGGCGATTGCCGTAGACCGCGGCGACGGTGCGGCGTTCGGAGGGCTTGCCGGTTTCCTTCTCGACGATCGAGGCGAGGATGACCGCCTGTTCGGGCGTCGTCACCGCTATGCCGGGCTTGCGCGCGGCCCAGGCGGTGGCGAGGTAGGTCTTCATCGCCGCCTGCATCCGCACCACGACCGACGCGCGCGTGTCGCCGGCCTGGAAGGCGTAGCTGTCGGGGAGGATCGAGCCTTCCGCAGGAATGGGCACGGTACCGGTGAGGCCGTCCGCCTTCGTCAGCGCGTCGTGGACGAGGACGGAAGGATAGCCCTCGGGGACGACGACGAGGCGCTGGACGACCTTGCCGCCCTGCATCAGCTTGAGGATGTCGGACTGGCTGGTGTGCGGCGCGATGCGGTATTCACCGGCCTTGATCGGATCGCCCGAGCCGAACACGCGGGCGTAGAGGCGGAAGCGGCGGGCCGAGGGAATCGCGCCGGCCTTTTCGAGTTCGGTGGCAGCGCCGGCCAGCGTGCTGCCTTCGCCGATCTGTACGGTCAGCGTGCGCGGGGCTGGGCCAGCGCCGCCCCAGCCTTGGACGACCAGGAACAGCGCTACGACTGCCGCCAGGCCTAAGACGAGTCCGAAACAGCCGACCTTGCGCATTGGTACTCCTTGGATCCCCGCGAAGGCGGGGACCCAGTCTGGGCCCCCGCCTTCGCGGGGGAACAACTTCGTTACTGGACCTTCGTCATCACCAGCGACGCGTTGGTGCCGCCGAAGCCGAACGAGTTGTTCAGCACCGCGCGGACTTCACGCTTCTTGGCGACGTGGGGCACGAGGTCGACGCCCACGCAGCTGTCGCTCGGATTGTCGAGGTTCAGCGTCGGCGGGACGATCTGGTCGCGCAGCGCGAGGATGCAGAAGATGCTCTCGACCGCACCGGCACCGCCGAGCAGATGGCCGATCGCGGACTTGGTCGACGACATCGACAGACCCGAGATCGCATCGCCGAACAGGCGGCGGACCGCACCGAGTTCGAGCTCGTCGCCGAGCGGCGTCGAAGTGCCGTGCGCGTTGATGTAATCGATGTCCTCGAGCTTGAGGCCCGATTTCTTGATCGCCATCTGCATCGAGCGGAACGCGCCGTCACCTTCCGGATGCGGCGCCGTCACGTGGTATGCGTCGCCCGACAGGCCGTAGCCGATCACCTCGGCATACATCTTCGCACCGCGCGCCTTGGCGTGTTCGTATTCCTCGAGCACCAGCACGCCGGCGCCCTCGCCCATCACGAAGCCATCGCGGTCCTTGTCGTAAGGGCGCGAGGCCTTCTCAGGCGAATCGTTGAAGTTGGTCGACAGCGCGCGTGCCTGCGCGAACCCGGCGATGCCGAGCGGGCAGACGGTGCCCTCCGCGCCACCCGCGAGCATCACGTCGGCGTCGTCCATCGCAATCATCCGCGCGGCATCGCCGATCGCATGTGCGCCGGTCGAGCAGGCGGTGACAACCGCGTGATTCGGACCACGCAGGCCGTATTTGATCGAGACCTGACCCGAGATCAGGTTGATCAGGCGGCCATGGACGAAGTGTGGCGAAACGCGACGCGGGCCCTTGGTATGGAGCACGATCGCCTCGCTCTCGATACCCGGCAGACCGCCGATGCCCGAGCCGATCGAGACGCCGGCACGCCAGCTTTCCTCGAGCGTCATGTCGAGCAGACCGGCATCCTCGAGCGCCTGACCAGCTGCGTCGATGCCGTAGATGATGAACGGATCGACCTGGCGCTGAACCTTGTGGTCGACGCGCTTGCCGGGGTCGAAACCGTACTCGTGGTCGGCAGGCTTCACCTCGCAGGCGATGCGGCACACCTGATCCGACGCGTCGAAGCGCGTGATCGGGCCCGCACCCGACCTGCCGGCCAGGATATTCGCCCAGGCCGTTTCAACATCCGCCCCAAGGGGGGTGACCAGGCCTAGCCCGGTTACGACGACACGCCGCATGGCTTCAAACTCCGTCTGCTCTCAAAACGAAACGGCTCCCCGCCCTCTTTGCCCAAGGACGGGGAGCCGCTCAAATCACACCCATCAGGGCAGGTCCAAAGTCTCGGACCCTATACCCTGATCAGGCCTTGTGCTCGTCGATGTAGGTGATCGCGTCCTTGACGGTCGCAATCTTCTCGGCGGCATCATCGGGAATCTCGACACCGAACTCTTCCTCGAACGCCATGACGAGTTCGACGATGTCGAGGCTGTCTGCGCCCAGGTCGTCGATGAAGCTCGCGTCCTCGGTCACCTTGTCGGCTTCGACGCCGAGATGCTCGACGACGATCTTCTTCACGCGGTCAGCGGTCTCGCTCATGGTAGTTCCCTCTTCAAATCTGGGGGTTTTCGGTATTTCCTGAACGCACCTAGAACGCGGTAGTTCAGCGCGCAAGTTCAGATCATCGCCATCCCGCCGTTCACGTGCACGGTTTGTCCCGTGACGTACCCGGCTTCACGGCTAGCGAGGTACACGATCGCCGCGCCGATGTCTGCGCCTTCGCCGAGCCGACCGGCAGGAATCTTCGCGGTGAGCGCGGTCTTCTGCGCGTCGGGCAGCGCGTCGGTCATCGGCGAGGTGATGAAACCGGGCGCGACGCAGTTGACGGTGATGCCGCGGCTGGCGAGCTCCTGCGCCATCGATTTCGACATGCCGATCAGGCCGGCCTTCGATGCGGCGTAGTTCGCCTGGCCAGGGTTGCCGGTGACGCCGACGATCGAGGTGACCGAGATCATGCGACCGAAGCGCGCCTTCATCATCGGCTTGGCGGCGGCGCGCATGAGGCGGAACGCGGCTTCGAGATTGACGCGGATGACGCTGTCCCACTCGTCGTCCTTCATCCGCATCGCGAGATTGTCGCGGGTGACGCCGGCGTTGTTGACGAGGATGTCCAGCTTGCCGCCGAGTGCTTCGACGGCTTTCGGGACGAGCGCGTCGACGGCAGCGGCGTCGGAGAGGTTGCACGGGAGCGCGACGTGGTCGCCGTTCAGGGTGGCGCGAAAGGCTTCGAGCTTGTCGGCGTTGGAGCCGGATACGGCTAGGCGCGCGCCTTGCGCGGCGAGGGCCTTGGCGATCTCGGACCCGATCCCGCCGGATGCCCCGGTGACGAGGGCGGTCATGCCTGTGAGGTCGAACATTTTGGTCAGTCTCCAAGAAGGTTGTTCACGCGGAGACGCGGAGCCGCGGAGGGGCGATGGTCATTTACGATCCGTCGCACGCCTTCTTTTAGCGTTGCGCCACCGAAGTTGATCAGCAGCCCTACGGGCTGTCTGGTAAGGCGGAGATAGGTCAGCAATTGTTTGCCGTGGACTGCGTTCAACTGCTCTACCGATTTGATTTCAACGAGAAGGCGTTCGTCGACCAGCAGATCGATCCTGAAGGCCGCTTCGAAGCGCATCCCTTCAAACTCGATATCTACCGCTCGCTGCCGCGCCACGTGGTAACCCAGACTGGCAAGCTTACCCGCCAAGACCAGCTCGTAGACGCTTTCGAGGAGACCCGGACCCAGCTCGCGGTGGATGCGAAGGGAGAGATCGAGCACGTCGCCACTGATCTGATCGATTTCTCTCAAATCTTCTCTCCGCGGCTCCGCGTCTCCGCGTGATCACATCTTCTTCACGAGTTCCTCGATGTCGTCCATCGTGATGACGCTGGCGGTCTCGACGTCGGGGGTGATGCGCTTGACCATGGGGCTGAGCACCTTGCCGCCGAATTCGACGAAGTGGTCGACCCCCGCCGAATGCATCGCCAACACCGATTCGCGCCAGCGGACCATGCCGGTGACCTGCTGGACCAACAGGTGACGGATCGCGCCGGGGTCGGCGACGGCGGTCGCGTCGACATTGGCGAAGACCGGGACCAAGGGCGCGCGGAGGTCGGCGTCTAGGAGCGCGGCTTCCATCGCTTCGGCCGCGGGCTGCATCAGGGGGCAGTGGAAGGGGGCGGATACGGGGAGCAATACCGCGCGCTTGGCGCCGAGGTCCTTGGCCAGCGCGATCGCCTTTTCGATGACGAGGCGGTGGCCGGAGATGACGACTTGCGACGGGTCGTTGTCGTTGGCGACGGTGCAGATCAGTTCGGGGCCGCCTTCCGCGAGGATCGCGTCGACCGCGGCACCGGCGATGACCTGCGCCTTTTCGAGGTCGGTGCCGAGCAGCGCGGCCATTGCCCCCTCGCCTACCGGTACCGCCGCCTGCATCGCACGGCCGCGGAGTTTCAGGAGGCGGGCGGTGGTGGACAGGTCGAGCGCACCGGCGGCACACAGCGCGGTATATTCGCCGAGGCTGTGGCCGGCGACGTAGTCGGCCTTGTCGGCAAGGCGGATGCCGCCTTCCTTCTCGGCGACGCGCAAGGTGGCGATCGCGTTCGCCATGATCGCGGGCTGCGCGTTCTCGGTGAGGAGGAGGTCGTCGGCGGGACCTTCGCTCATCAGGCGGAACAGGTGCTGGCCGAGCGCCTCGTCGACTTCGGCGAAGACCTCGCGGGCGGTGGCACTGGCGTCGGCGAGCGCCTTGCCCATGCCGACAGACTGGCTCCCCTGGCCGGGGAAGATGAACGCGCGCATGGCCTCTCCTCTGTGTTAGGTCTTCGTTTGAGCGCGGGGCCTATAAAGGTGCGCGTCGAGTTGCAACCTGAACGAACCCGGCGGCCTTGAGACAATATGCGACCATTTCGCCGACCTTGCGACAATCGCCTGCGACAATCGGCTCCCAGATTATGGAGGACGCCGCAGCAACGGCGCCGTGTTTTCAACGGGAGATTCTCATGAAAAAGTTCATTCTCAGCGCACTTGCCGCTACCCTCGTCGCCAGCCCGCTGCTCGCCGCAGCGCCCGCCGAAGCGCAGCAGCGTCGCGAAGTCACCACCGTGCGCCACAACGACAATGGCCGCACCGTCGTCACCAAGCGCACCGTCGTCCGCACGCCGCAGTATCGCAACTGGCGCGCTGGCCAGCGCTTCGATCGTCGCCAGGCCCAGAACTACCGGGTCATCACGACGTACCGAAACTATCGTCTCGCACCCCCGCCCCGCGCACATCAGTGGGTCCGCTCGGGTCGTGACGCGATCCTGATCGACGGTCGCGGCAACGTGGTCCAGGTCCGTGGCGGCGCGTTCCGGTAACACCTACCATTACCTTGCCTTTGCCGGATAATCGGCTAAGGCCCTCTGCAACCGGGGTGAGAGATTCGCGTCTCTCGCCCCTGTTTGCATTCTAGACGACAGCCGGAGGGGTGCACGCATGGGGCGTGTATCAGCGATCGGCCAAGACGAAGGACAAGACATGGCTCTTTACGAGCACGTGTTCCTTGCGCGCCAGGATCTGGCACAAGCGCAGGTGGACGCACTGGCGGAAATCGCCACCAAGATCGTGAACGACAACGAAGGTCGGGTCGTAAAGACCGAGAACTGGGGCCTGCGTTCGCTGGCGTACAAGATCGCCAAGAACCGCAAGGCGCACTATGTCATGCTCGAGATCGATGCCCCGGGCAGCGTGATCGCAGAGCTGGAGCGCCAGACCCAGATCAACGAAGACATTATCCGTTACATGACGGTCAAGGTCGACACCCTCGAAGAGGGCCCGACCGTGATGATGCGCAAGCAGGATCGTGACCGCGAGCGTCGTGGCGACCGTGAAGGTGGCCGTGAGGGCCGTCCCGATCGTGGCGATCGTCCGGACCGTGGTCCCCGTCGTGACCGCGAAGAGGGAGCTGAATAATCATGGCACGTCCATTCTTCCGCCGCCGCAAGAGCTGCCCGTTCTCCGCCAAAGACGCTCCCCGGATCGACTATAAGGACGTCCGGTTGCTGCAGGGCTTCGTGTCCGAGCGTGGCAAGATTGTCCCGTCGCGTATCACTTCGGTGGCCGCAAAGAAGCAGCGCGAACTGGCCCAGGCCATCAAGCGTGCGCGTCATCTGGGCTTGCTGCCCTACATCGTTAAGTAAGGAGCGCCCACATGGACGTCATTCTGCTTGAGCGCGTCGAAAAGCTTGGTGCTATCGGCGACGTGGTGAAGGTCAAGGACGGTTACGCACGTAACTTCCTGCTTCCCAACAAGAAGGCGCTTCGTTCGAACGAAGCCAACCGCAAGGTGTTCGAGTCGAACCGTGCGAAGATCGAATCGGACAACGCATCGCGTCGCAGCGATGCCGAGACCGAAGCGAAGACCTTCAACGACGCGACCGTGACCCTGATCCGTCAGGCGTCGAACACCGGTCAGCTCTACGGTTCGGTCGCGGTTCGCGATCTGGTCGATGCGCTGGTGGCCGACGGTCACAAGGTCGGCAAGTCGGCGATCGTGCTCGACAAGCCGATCAAGGCGATCGGTGTCTATACCGTCAAGGTATCGCTGCACCCCGAGGTGTCGGTGGCCGTCAAGGTCAACGTCGCCCGCTCGCCTGAAGAGGCCGAGATGCAGGCTTCGGGCGTCGACGTGATGTCGTCGATGTTCGAGCGTGACGAGGCCGGCTTCGTCGAGGATTACGATCCGAACGCAGAGCCCGGCGCGACCGCCGAAGCTCCTCGCGACCAGGAGGAAGAGGCGCAGGGTTGATCCCTTCGCTTCCCTTCTNGGGTGTCAGGGGCAGGTTACGCAGGCGCCAATCATTGCTGCGAAGGGGATGAGGGCGCAGAGGATGGGGACTAGGTGTTTCATGACCGGGTGACTCTTGGGGGTGTTATCCGGTTAATGCTCGGGATGTGGAAAGGTTGCCGGGAGGTGAATGATTTTTGTACCGATCGGTTTTCGGTGCGGGAGAAGCCACCCTCCACCACCACCCCGGCGGAGGCCGGGGCCCAGTTGGGAAAGCTTGAGTAACGGATCGCAGCGTCCATCATCCGCTTCCCCCAACTGGGCCCCGGCCTTCGCCGGGGTGGTGGTACTCAGAGGTCAGCTTTCGACGTTTTCAGGCTTTTCGATCAGCGCAGGCCCCTCGCCTAACGCCAGCGCATCGACCGACGACACATCCTCCAAGTCCCGCGCGCCAGTCTCGATGTTCAGGTCGCGGAACTTGCGCCCCGTCACCATCAGGCGGCCGTTGAACGAATTGGTGAAGCCGTTGAAGTTCTTCACCGCGCTGTTGAGGCCGACGCCGACCTTCCGCAGGTCGTCCGCCACCTTGGCGAGGCGGTCGTGCATCTCCTTGCCGAGTTCGCCAATCTTACGCGCTTCGTTGGCGAGCTTTTCCTGACGCCACACCGCCGCGACCGTGCGGGCGATCGCGATCAGGTTGGTGGGCGTTGCCAGCAGCACACGCTTTTCAAAGGCGAAATCCCAGAGCGTCGGGTCGTGTTCGAGCGCGGCGGAGAGGAAGTGCTCGCCCGGGACGAACATGATGACGTAGTCGGGCGTGTCGGCGAACTGGCTCCAATAGGCCTTGTTGCCGAGGCCGTTGACGTGCGCGCGCATCGAAGCAGCGTGGGCGGCGAGGCCGATCAGGCGTTCGGCGTCGTCGACCGCGCCGAATGCGTCCTGGTACGCATTGAGCGAGACCTTTGCGTCGATCACCAGTGCTCGACCGCCGGGGACGCGGATGATCGCGTCGGGACGCAGGCGGGCGCCGTCGTCGCCTACCGCGACCGAGACCTCGGTCTGGAAGTCGGTGTGCTCGCTGAGCCCGCAGGTTTCGAGGACATTCTTCAGCTGCTGCTCGCCCCAGCGGCCGCGCGATTTCGGGGCGTTGCGGAGCGAGTTGACGAGTTTGGCGGCTTCGGTGGAGACCTTTTCCTGGCCGAGGCGCATCTGTTCGATCTGCCCCTTGAGGTCGCCAAATGCGTCGCGGCGCTCGGCCTCGACCTTTGCGACGCCCTCTTCGTAGCGTTGCAGGCGGTCGCTGACGGGTTGCAGCATCGACTTGAGGTTCAGGCCGGCGGACTCTTCGGACTGGCGGAAGCGGGCGTCGGCGCGTTCGAGGAAGGTCTTCTGCGCGTCGCTGAGCAGCTTGTTGGCGACGTCGCCGAACTGGGCGGCCATGACGTCCTTCGCCTCGCGGAGTTCGAGCAGGCGCGCTTCGAACGCCTCGCCTTGCGCCTTGAGCGTGGCGATTTCGGTGCGGGCGGCGTCTCGGTCGGCGCGGATCGTGGCTAGGTCGAGGCGCAAGCGATCGGTGTCGGTGGCGCGCTCGGCGTTCTGTGCTCGGAGCGTCGCGAGATCCTGCATCGCGGCGTTGCGTTCGCGTTCGACCGCGTCGCGCGCGGTGCGGATGAGGTCGGCGTCGGCGACTTTGGTTTGGGCGACGGCGAGTTCGCTGGCTAGGGTGGCGGCTCGGCGGGAGGCCAGGAGCCAGCCGAGGAGGATGCCGGCGGCTAGCGCGAGGACGGCGATGATGGCGAACTCAGCCACTTTGCGCGGCCGAAACTGGAGTGAAGTATAGGAAGTGCAGACGCTGGCGCAGCATTTCCTTGGGAGGAGATGGGGGCGTTAGCGGGCGGGTTTGGGGGGCGAATGGGGACGTCATGCTTGGAACATACGTCGAACGGTTGATGTAGGACAATCGGAATATTGTTTTGCCGCGGAGGCGGGAGTCTAGGGTTACTGAAGGTGGTGATTGTGGTCCTGGGCCCCCGCCTTCGCGGGGGAACTAGAGGAGGGCTTCCATATCCTCGCGGAATAGCACCACCCCGGCGGAGGCCGGCGCCCAATTGGATAGGTCGCAGTAACGAAGGACTGCGCTCAGTCGGCGACGTCCCCCAATTGGGCCCCGGCCTTCGCCGGGGTGGTAACTTGCTAGGCGCGCGGGTGGCTAAACAATCGCAACACCTCCCCTCACCCCAGCTTGCGTTGCTTCGCCAGCTTCTTCAGCACCATGTCGCGCTTGAGGCGGCTGATGTGGTCGATGAACAGCACGCCATCGAGGTGGTCGATCTCGTGCTGCATGCAGGTCGACAGCAGGCCGTCGAAATCTTCCTCATGCGCCGCACCGGTCTCGTCGAGCCACTTCACGCGGCACCGCGCCGGGCGTGCGACTTCCGCATATTGCTCCGGGATCGAGAGGCAGCCCTCGTTGTAGGTGGAGACCTCGTCGCTGACCGACAGGATCTCGGCGTTGATGTACGCCTTGGGGTTCTTGATCGGCTTGTCGTCCTCGTCCTTCTCCTCTTGGAGATCGATGACGAGGACGCGCTTCTGCACGCCGACCTGGGTCGCGGCGAGGCCGATGCCGTTGAAGTCGTACATCGTCTCGATCATGTCGGCGACGAGCGTGCGGGTGGAGTCGTCAACCGTCTCCACCGGCTCGGCGACGAGGCGCAGGCGGGGATCGGGGACTTCGAGAACGGTCATGACGGTCATAGCGCGTCCGCTAAGGTACGCGTGGGCATCACGTCAAGCCGATGGGCGTCAAGCCATTGGCCTTCTGGCCCTTAGTGCCTGCGCCAGCGTGCCCTCGTCGAGATAGTCGAGTTCGCCACCGACCGGCAGGCCGTGCGCGAGCTGCGTGACGCGGACGGGGAAGCGTTCGATGCGCTCGGCGATGTAGTGCGCGGTGGTCTGGCCTTCGAGCGTGGCGTTCATCGCGAGGACGACTTCGTCGATGCCGCCGGCTTCGATGCGGCGGACAAGGCTGTCGATGCTGAGGTCCTCGGGCCGGATGCCTTCGAGTGCGGACAGGCGACCGCCGAGGACGTGGAAGCGGCCGGGGAACAGGCGAGAGCGATCTAACGCCCAAAGGTCGGCGACTTCCTCGACGACGCACAACGAGCGCTGGTCGCGGCGCGGGTCGGCACAGATCGCACACGGGTTGGTGGTGTCGACGTTGCCGCAGGTCGAGCAGTTCTCCAGCCGCTCGTCGACTGCGGTCAGAGCCTCGCGCAACGGCCCCAGCGCCGCGTCGCGCTTCTTGAGCAGATGAAGCACGGCGCGACGTGCGGACCGGGGGCCGAGGCCGGGGAGCCGGGCCAGCGCCTGCGTCAGCGCCTCGATCTCGGGGGATGCCATCTGGAACAGAT
Organism: Sphingomonas sp. CFBP 13728; assembly: GCF_014841895.1. NCBI lineage: Bacteria > Pseudomonadati > Pseudomonadota > Alphaproteobacteria > Sphingomonadales > Sphingomonadaceae > Sphingomonas > Sphingomonas sp. CFBP 13728. Next base: position 290,041 of record NZ_JACYUS010000003.1, read on the forward strand.
AGGGGGTTGCGCGGCTCCCCGCCAGCGTGTTCGAGAGGGCCATGCGGATCATCTTCATGGGAACGCCGGACTTCGCAGTGCCGGTGCTGGAGGCCCTCGTCGCGGCGGGGCATGACGTGGTGGCGGCGTATTGCCAGCCCGCGCGGCCGGGCGGGCGGCGTGGGCGCGAGCTGGTGCCGTCGCCGGTGCAGGTCCGAGCAGAGGCGCTGGGCATCGAGGTGCGGACGCCGGTGTCGTTCAAGGCGTCTTTGCCGGAGGGGCTGGAGGCTCGCGAGGCGTTTGCGGCATTGGGCGCGGATGTTACGGTGGTCGCGGCCTATGGTCTTATTCTGCCGCGCGCGGTGCTGGAGGCGCCTCGGTTCGGGTGCCTGAACGTGCATGGGTCGTTGTTGCCGCGGTGGCGCGGGGCGGCGCCGGTGCAGCGCGCTATCCTCGCGGGCGATGCCGAGACGGGTGTCGGGATCATGCAGATGGAGGCGGGTCTGGATACCGGGCCGGTAAGGCTCGAGGGACGGACGCCGATCGTCGGCAAGACCGCGGGGGATCTGACGTCCGAACTCTCGGCGATGGGGGCTCGGTTGATGGTCGAGGTACTGGGCGATCTCGACGCCTACCCTGCCCGGCCGCAGCCCGAGGAGGGCGTCACCTACGCCGCCAAGATCGACAAGGCGGAGGCGCGGATCGATTTCGAGCGGTCGGCGGTCGAGGTCGAGCGACTGGTGCGGGCGATGAACCCGGCGCCGGGGGCGTGGTTCGAGGTTGCTGGCGAGCGGGTGAAGGTGCTGGCGGCGGACGTGTTGCCGTTCTCGTTTCTCGGGTGCGAGGGGCTGACGGTCAACGCGGAGCTGACGATCGGGTGCGGTGACGGGGCGATCCGGCCGACCTTGGTGCAGCGGGCGGGGCGCGGCGTGACCTCGGCCACGGAATTGCTGCGCGGGTTTCCGATCCGCTCGGGGACTCAGCTTTGACGCGGTTCGCGTTGACGGTGGAGTTCGACGGGCGGCCGTTCATGGGCTGGCAGCGGCAGAAGCATGGGCCGAGCGTGCAGGCGGCACTGGAGGCCGCCGTGCTCAAGATGACCGGCGAGACCGTATCCGTACAGGCCGCGGGGCGGACCGATGCGGGCGTCCACGCGATGGCGATGCGCGCGCATGTCGACATCGCGAAGCCGCTCGCGGCGTTTCGGTTGATGGAGGGGCTGAACGCGCTGGTGAAGCCCGCGCCGGTGTCGGTGCTGGCGTGCGAGGTGGTCGACGACGATTGGCATGCGCGGTTTTCGTGTGTCGGGCGGTCGTACGAGTACCGGATCGTCAACCGGCGCTCGCCGCTGACGTTCGAGGCGGGGCTGGCTTGGCAGGTGCCTCAGTTGCTGGATGCGGACGCGATGGCGGAGGCTGCGGGGGCGCTGGTCGGGCGGCATGACTTTACGACGTTTCGATCGGCGCATTGCCAGGCGGATAGTCCGGTGCGGACTTTGGACCGGCTCGAGGTGGTGCGGGAGGGGGAGCGGCTGTTCGTTTACGCGGCGGCGCGGTCGTTCCTGCATCATCAGGTGCGGTCTATGGTCGGGTGCCTGGCGCTGGTGGGTATGGGGCGTTGGGCGGTTGGCGACGTGGCGGCGGCGCTCGCGGCGAAGGATCGGGCGATGCTGGGCCTGAATGCGCCGCCTGATGGGTTGTTCTTTGTTGCGGCCGTCTACCCTTAAGCTTGTGTCCCCGCGAAGGCGGGGACCCAGTCTGGGCCCCCGCCTTCGCGGGGGAACACGCTTCTTCGGTTAGCGGACGAACTTCGCGGCCAGCTCGACATGCGTCGACCAGCGGAACTGGCCGACCGGCTGGACCCAGTCGATCCGCCAGCCGGCGTCGCACAGCTCCTTCGCATCGCGCGCGAAGCTGGCCGGGTTGCACGAGACATAGGCGATCACCGGCGTCTTGCACTCCGCCAGCGCAGTCGCCTGTTCGCGCGCGCCGGAGCGGGGTGGATCGATCACCACCGCGTCGAAGCGGTCGAGTTCGGCGACCGTCAGCGGGCGGCGATAGAGATCGCGGTGCTCCGGGTAGACCGGACGTTGCGTGCGGTGCGCGGCGGCCTTGAGCGAGCCGAGCGCGTCGCGTGCGCCTTCGGCCGCGTAGACCTTGGCGGGGATCGCGAGCGTGAAGGTGCCGAGGCCGGCGAACAGGTCCGCGACCGTCGCTGGTTTGCCGATCGCTTCCAAGACGGCGGCGGTGAGTGCGGCTTCGCCATCGGGGGTGGCCTGGAGGAACGACGCGGGCGGCAGCGGTACGGGGACGCCGCCGAGCGTGATCGTTACCGCGTCGGGCTCCCAGCGCGTCTCGGGGCCGAGACCGTCGTCGAACGCCACGCGGGCGATCTTGTGATCTTCGCAGAATTTGGTGAGCGCTTCGGCGGCGGGCAGGCCTTCGGGGGCGAAGCCGGTGATCAGGATGTCCGCGCCCTGGTCGGCGAGCGTCAGGTGGATGTCCGCGCGACGGCGGAAGTTGAGGCGCTTGAGCAGCTGGCGGAGCGGCTGGACGAGCGCGAACAGGCGCGGATCGAGGATCCAGCATTCCTTGATGTCGACGATCGTGTGCGCTTTCTCCGCGGTGAAGCCGAGCGTGATCTTGCCGCCCTTGGCCTCGGCGTGGAGCGTCGCGCGGCGGCGGCTGCGCTCGGGCGAAATGTGCGGCGTGCGTATCGGCGCGGACAGGTCCTGGCCGTCGAGTGCGGAGGCGATGCGGTCGGTGACGAACTCGGCATAGGCCTGGTCGTCGAGATGCTGGAGCTGGCAGCCGCCGCAGGTCGGGAAATGCACGCAGGGGGGAATCTGGTGGTGCGGGCCGGGGATCACGGTGCCGTCGGCCGTGAGCGTGTCGCCGGGGGCCGAGAAGGCGGCGTGGCGTCCGTCGGCGGTCATGCCGTCGCCGCGTGCCGCGACGCGGACGATGGTGTCGATATTGGGTTCGGAAGTCATAGCGACGCTCTGGCGGACCGGAGCGCTTCCGCCAAGTCGTCGGCGATGAACGCAGGCCCCAATCGGCGGGCAGCGTCACTGTGGAGCCACACTCCGGCGCAGGCCGCGTCGATCGGATCGAGCTTCGCGGCGAGCATCGCGCCGATCGCGCCGGCGAGGACGTCGCCGGTGCCGGCGGTGGAGAGCCAGTCGCTGGACCCTTGCGCGATGCGGACGCGGCCGTCGGGGGCGGCGATGACGGTGTCGGCGCCTTTGAAGACGACGACCGCGTTGGCGCGGGTGGCGGCGTCGCGGGCTCGGGTGATCTTGTCGGTGTCGGATTTGCCGAACAGCGCGTCGAACTCGCCGGCGTGCGGGGTGAGGATGACGGGGACTTTCAGGTCTTTGATCCGGTCGGGGTCGAGCAGGCGGAGGGCGTCGCCGTCGATGATCAGCGGGTGGTTCGAGGTCAGCGCAGTGTCGAGACGAGCTTTGGCGGTATCGTCGCGACCAAGGCCGGGGCCGATGACGAGCGCACCAATGCGATCGTTGGCGAGCGCGTGGTCGGAGAATGGCGTGCGGACGAGCGCATGCGGGGGGCCTTGGCTGCCCCCGAGCAGGGTCACGTAGCCAGCGCCGGCACGCATCGCGGCGAGTGCTGCGAGGTCGGCGGCGCCGGACATGGTGCCAGCGACGATCGCGACCATGCCTCTGGTATATTTGTGCGAGTCTGGGCCCGGGGTCGGGAGAATTGGGGTTCTGAGGACCTCGGCTTGGCTGGCGGTGGCGACGCCGATGTCGAGAAGACGGATCTTGCCGCAGTAGCGCGCGGCAGGTTGGAGGAGGTGGGCCGGTTTTACAGCGCCGAGCGCCAGGGTGAGGTCGAAGACCGGCGGCGTGCTGCGCGCCTCGCCAGAGTCGGTGGCGAGCCCACTGGGCAGGTCGACCGCGATGCTGAGCTGCGCGGCGTTCGCGAGGGAATGGAGACACTCGACCACAGACCGTTCCCCCGCGGACGCGGGGGCCCGGGATAGGCCGCTAGGTAAGCCCTCGGGATTTAGCTGGGCCCCCGCGTCCGCGGGGGAACGGTTGGGGGTCGGCGTTGTACTGGCGTCGAGCGGGCGCGTGAGGCCCGTGCCGAACAGGGCGTCTACCAGGATCGGCGCGGGTTTCGCCTCCACCAGCGTTTCGACCGAGCCTCTCCACCCTGCCCTCGCCGCCTTCGCCGCATCCGTCTCGGGTTCCGACAGCGCCGCGACCCTGACCGCAACGCCCATTTCCGCCAGCACGCGGGCCGCGACGTAGCCGTCGCCGCCGTTGTTGCCGGGGCCGCAGAGGATCAGGACTTCGTGTGCGCCAGCCAAACGGCGAACAGCGCCGGCGATCGCGGTGCCAGCGCGCTCCATGAGCGTCTCCACAGAGACGCCGGTGGCGATCACCGCGTCCTCCGCTGCGCGCATTTCGGCGGCGGTGAGGACCGGCTGGCCTTCGATGCCGATCATGAGGGCTTCGTCGTACCCTTGACGGTGGCCGGGAGGCGGTAGCGGTTACCGCCGAGCGCGACCTCGATGCCGTCCGTGCCGGTGATCGTGACCTTTGCCACCTCGGCGCCGTCCGCCGCGATCACCCCGCGGCCGTCCTGCGTCACCAGCAACCGGCGGAAGGCTCCGTCGGGATGGCGGATCGTCAGGATCAGGCCATCCTTGCCTTGCGCCTGCTCGACTGTGCAGGTCGACGCGAACGCGGCGTCACCCCGCGCACACGCGATACGGCTGTCCCCAGCGGTTTCGGTGCGCTGCTTTGCCGCGACCTGCTCGCTGCTCGGCTGCCCCCGCCCGCATGCCGAGAGCGGGAGCGAGAGAAGCGCGGCAACCGCCAGTGTTTGCTTAGATATCCGCGTAGACATGGGTTTCGGCTGCCGCTCCAGGGTGCGTGACGGCACCCTTGTACGCGGGGCCGACGGTCTTCGCATAGCGCCAGAGTGCGCCCGACCCGTAATCGTTGGTGCGCGGCACCCACGCGGCGCGGCGCTCCGCCATCACGTCCTCGGGAACGTCGAGGTCGATCGTGCCGGCCTCGGCGTCGATATGGATGATATCGCCGTTCTCGACCAGCGCGATCGGGCCGCCGTCCGCGGCTTCGGGGCCGACATGGCCGATGCAGAAGCCGCGCGTGCCGCCCGAGAATCGGCCGTCGGTGATCAGCGCGACGCTCTCGCCCATGCCGAGGCCGTAGAGCGCGGCGGTGGTCGACAGCATCTCGCGCATGCCGGGGCCGCCCTTGGGGCCTTCGTAGCGGATGACGATGACTTCGCCTTCGTTGATCTCGCGCTTCTCGACGGCGGCGAAGGTGTCCTCCTCGCAATCGAACACGCGCGCCGGGCCGGAGAACTGGAGGCGGTGCATGCCGGCGACCTTCACGATCGCGCCGTCGGGGGCGAGACTGCCGCGCAGGCCCACGACGCCGCCGGTTGGGCTCAGCGGTGTCTTGATGTCGTAGATGACCTTCTGGTCGGGGTTCCACGTCACCTGGTCGATGTTCTCGCCTAGCGACTTGCCGGTCACCGTCAGGCAATCGCCGTTGAGGAACCCGCCCGCGAGCATCGTCTTCATCAGCATGTAGACGCCGCCGGCCTCGTACATGTCCTTCGCGACGTACTTCCCACCGGGTTTGAGGTCCGCGATGTACGGCGTTGTCTTGAAAATCTCGGCGACGTCGAAAAGGTCGAATTCGATCCCGGCTTCGGACGCCATCGCCGGCAAGTGGAGCGCGGCGTTGGTCGAGCCGCCGGTCGCGGCGACGACGCGCGCGGCGTTGATGAACGCCTCGCGCGTGCAGATGTCGCGCGGGCGGATGTTGTCGGCGAGACACTCCATGACCTGCGCGCCGGCCGCCACCGCGATCTGTTCGCGCGTGGTGTAAGGAGCTGGTACCATGTTGCTGTTCGGGATCGACAAACCGATCGCTTCCGCGACGCAGGCCATCGTGTTCGCCGTGTACTGGCCGCCGCACGCGCCGTGGCCGGGACATGCGACCTTCTCGATCGCGTGGACTTCGGAGAGCGGGCACGCGCCGGCGGCGTATTTGCCGACGATCTCGAACACGTCGACGACGGTGACGTCGCGGTCCTGATAGCGGCCGGGCAGGATCGAGCCGCCATAGACAAATACCGACGGGATATTGAGGCGAAGCATCGCCATCATCATGCCGGGAAGCGACTTGTCGCAGCCGGCGAACCCGACGAGCGCGTCGTAGCAATGGCCGCGGACCGAGAGTTCGACCGAGTCGGCGATGACTTCGCGGCTGACCAGCGAGGCCTTCATGCCCTGATGGCCCATCGCGATGCCGTCGGTGACGGTGATCGTGTTGAACCGGCGCGGCATGCCGCCGCCCTGGATGACGCCGGCCTGCGCCGCATCGGCCTGCGCGTCGAGCGTGGTGTTGCAGGGCGCGGAGTTGTTGCCGGCGGACGCGAGCGCGACGAACGGGCGCGCGATCTGCTCTTCGTCGAGGCCCATCGCGTAGTAATAGCTGCGGTGCGGGGCGCGTTCTGGGCCGACGGAGACGTGGCGGCTCGGCAGGCGCGATTTATCGAATGTGCGGGTCATGGCGAACGCCTATGTCGCGGGAGGGGGTATTTGCGCAAGAGAGTTGCGAGGCTTACCAAGGAATTTAGTGCGTGATCGCCATCAGCGCGATCAGCAGGACCATGATCCCGATCGTGATGACCAAGAGCGTTGCGAGGATCAGGAAGGTGCCGCTGTCATTGTCGAAAGTCCAAGCCACAGCGGGAAGCGCCAGAATCCCGAGCGCAACGGCAACACTGGTTCCGCCGAAACCATATCCCGTAACCAGTGCCAGCAGCATGGAGGAGAGCGTGGCCGTCCGGGCTCGCGAAAATCGCATCAGGTCTGATGTAGCAGATACATAGGAACGCAGCGTGAGGCTAAGGAAGCGTTTGTGCAATACGGTGGCATCGTGTTGCCAACGTGGGTCATCCTGACGAGGTCAGAATCCAGGGCTACTGACGATGCGCTACTTGGCTCTGGGTCCTGACTTTCGTCAGGATGACGGTGGAGATGGAAGTTGCTCTCACCAAGCGCTCCAGGCCTCACCCCTTCAAGGAGGAAGGAGTTAGAGGCCTTCGAGGGCCTTCGCGACGCCGTCCATCGTGAACGGCTTCTGCAACCGCGGACGATCGCGGAATTCGGGTGCGACGCCATCATCGCCGCCGCCGGTGGCGAAGACGAAGGGGACGCCCTTGGCTGCCAGTGCCTCGGCGACCGCGGTGCTCTTCTCGCCGCCACGCAGGTTCACGTCGAGGATCGCGCCATCGACGCCGCCCTCTTCGATCCGCTTCAACGCATCTGCGACGGTGTCGACGGAGCCCGCCACACCCTTGTCCAGCACTTCGAGAAAATCCTCGAGCATCATGGCGATCAACGGTTCGTCTTCGACGATCAGAATCTGCTGGGGAGCGGTCATGTCATGCGCATAGTCGGGATTGTTACGACTTGCCAACATCTTGTTCGGGTCAGCCCGGTTTAGGCTCGGCGCGTCGCCAGCACGTCTCGTGCCGCTTCGGCGAGTTCCTGGACCGAGAAGGGTTTCGGCAGGAACGCGACGTTGTCGAGGTCGATCGACTTGCGCAGCTGCTCCTCGGCATAGCCCGACATGAACAGGATCGGCAGGTCGGGGAATTTCTCCCGCGCATGCCGCACCATCGTCGGGCCATCCATCTGCGGCATGACGACGTCGCTGATCAGCAGGTCGGGGCGGCCGTGTTTCTCCAGCACTTCCAGCGCGATTTCGCCGTTTTCTGCAGTCAGGACTGTATATCCCTGCCGCGTGAGCGCACGCTCCGCGACGGCGCGGACCATGTCCTCGTCCTCGACCAGCAAGATCGTGCCGGTGCCCCACAGGTCGACTGGCTTCGGCGCGGGCTTGATCACCACGGGGCGAGTCGCGGCGGGCGCCGAATGGACCGGCAGATACATCGAGAAGGTCGCGCCCTGCCCCGGCTTGCTGTCGGCGAAGATGTAGCCGCCCGACTGCTTGACGATGCCGTAGACGGTCGAGAGGCCGAGCCCGGTGCCCTTGCCGAATTCCTTGGTCGTGAAGAACGGCTCGAAGATCTTGGGCAGCACGTCGGGCGGAATACCGGTGCCGGTGTCCTGGACGGTCAGCGCGGTATAGTCGGCGACGGGCAGGATGTCGGACGCCATCTCGCGCACTTCGGCGGCGGGAACGGCGCGCGTCGTGATCGTCAGCACGCCGCCGCCGCGCGCGTTCGCCGAGACGATCGCGTCGCGCGCGTTGACCGCGAGGTTGACGACGACCTGCTCGAGCTGGCCAGGATCGGCGCGGACGGGTCCTAGATTGCGGCCGTGCGTCATGTCGAGGCGGACGTTCTCGCCCATCAGGCGCTTGAGCAGGTTGGACACCTCCGAGACGACGTCGGGGAGCTGGAGTATCTGCGGGCGGAGCGTCTGCTGGCGCGAGAAGGCGAGCAGCTGGCGGGTCAGGCTGGCGGCGCGATTCGAATTGGTGCGGACCTGCTGGATGTCGTCGTAGTCGCTGTCGCCAGGCGAATGGCGCATCAGCATCAGGTCGCAGTGGCCGATGATCGCGGTGAGGATGTTGTTGAAATCATGCGCGACGCCGCCCGCGAGCTGGCCGACCGCCTGCATCTTGGTGGCCTGCGCCACCTCGCGCTTGAGGCGGCTTTCCTCGCTATTGTCCTTGAGGCTGAGCAGCACGGCCGCGTCGCCCAATCCGCGCGCGCCGGCGATGGTGAGCGCGACCGGCTCGTCGGGGTGATCCTTGAGCCGGACGGCCATATCGGCGGAGTGCGTCGCGCCGTTCGCGAACTTGCGGATCGCGTCGGCGACCGCGGCCTTGTCCTCGCGGACGACGAGGTCGCCTGGATAGAGCGGTGGCGCGACCGAGTTGACGCCGGCGGCGCGCAGGAACGAGTCGTTCATCTGCAGGAAGCGCCCGTCGCGGTCGACCAGCGCCATGCCGAACGGCATCATGCTGACGAGGCTGCGGACGTGCGCGGAAGCGCTGGCACCGAGCGCGGGCGCGTTCTCCTCCTCGTCGAGCAGCGCGACCAGCACGGGCGCGTCGTCGCCGTCGAGGAACGGGATCTGGAGGACGCGGAGCGGCGTGCCTTCGAGGCCTTCGCGTTCGAACCGGACGAGACCGCGGCTGTCGGTGATGAGGAAGCGGGCGAAGTCGCGGCCTTCGATCGTATCGTATTCGTCGCCGCACGCCCTCGCGCGGAGGACACGGTTGGCGGTGCGGACGCGACCATCGGGCGAGAGCAACGCGGCCATGATGCCGCTGCCGCCGAGCCGGTCTCCGGTCGGGCCGGTCAGCAGCGCGGCGAGCGTCTCGGCGAGGTCGTGTTCCTGCGCGGTGACGAAGCGCCAGACGAGCATGTCGGCATCGTCACCGGCGCGCGCGATCTGTGCGGACAGGCAGACGCCGCGGGCATTGAGACGCTCGACCTGCGCGGTGCCGTCGCGCCACGCGGAGCGGCCGGCGTCGGCGAGTGCTGCGTTGCCGGCTTCGTCGAGCGGCAGGCCGGGAGGTGTCGGAAAGCCTTCGAACAGCGCCTCGTATGCGTCGTTGGCGCAGACGAGGCGCCCGGCGCGGTCGGTGATCGCGAGGGCGTCGGTACCGGCTTCGGCGACGGTGCGCGTGAGGTCCCAGTCTACCGGCCGCGGCGCGTCCTTGGCGACGGGATTGAGCAGGCGCCACGCGATCAGCGCGCCGATGACGATGACGGCGGCGGCGAAGAAACCGGCGGCGGCGATCCAGCTGCCGACGAGCAGCAGCACGATCGCGGCGGCGGCGACGCCCGAGGCTATGGCGACGAGTGCTGCGTTGCGGGCGGGGGTGGGTAAAGCGAGCGATGCCATCGCGGGGAGTCATCCGCTGTTGCGGGGTTGGGCGTCAAGCGGGTTGGTGGGTTTAAGGGGCCGAGCTTGTCTCGCGGGCGGGAGGCGGGAGGCGGGCACTTCCCCTTGTGCCTCCCCTTGCAGACTAGCTCTCATACCACCCCGGCGAAGGCCGGGGTCCAATTGAGGAACGTTGCTAACGAAGGACCGCGCTTCGTTACTGCAACCTTTCCAATTGGACCCCGGCCTTCGCCGGGGTGGTAGCCAAGATAATTTAACCTCCTGCTCCCCCGCGGAGGCGGGGGTCCAGGGTTACGGAGGAAATCCCTTGCGATCCCTAGCCCCCCGCCTCCGCGGGGGAACCAGAAGTGTGCGATCCGTCCCTTACCAGATCCGAACGCGCTGCTCCGGCGTCAGGTGCAGCTTCTGCCCGGGCGTCGGCTTGTACGCCGCGTACCAGGGGTCGAGGTTCCGCACGACCCATGCGCGCTGCTGCGACGGCGAGTGAGGATCGGTCAGCAAGCGATTGCGAAGGTTGGCTTCGCGGTAGTTGCGACGCCAGACCTGCGCCCAGCCGAGGTAGAAGCGCTGGTCGCCGGTGAAGCCGTCGAGGACAGGCGCGGTCTTGCCGCCGAGCGCGGTGTGGTAGGCGTCGTACGCCACCGTCAGGCCGGCGAGATCGGCGATGTTCTCGCCCATCGTGAGCTGACCCTTCACGTGCATGCCAGGAAGCGGTTCGTAGGCGTCATACTGCGCGCCGAGCTGGCCGGTGAGCGCGTTGAAACCGGCGATGTCCTTGGCCGTCCACCAGTCGGTCAGCTGGCCCTTGGCATCATACTTGGAACCCTGGTCGTCGAAATGATGGCTTAGTTCGTGGCCGATCACCGCGCCGATGCCGCCGTAATTGACCGCGTCGTCGGCCTTCGGATCGAAGAACGGCGGTTGCAGGATCGCGGCGGGGAAGACGATCTCGACCATGCCGAAATTGGCGTAGGCGTTCACCGTCATCGGCGTCATGCCCCATTCCCAGCGCTGCAACGGCTTGCCGAGCTTCGAGATATTGTCCTGGTGCTGCCATTCGTTCGCGCGCCATTCGTTGCCGAACGCGTCGCCCGACGTGATCGTCAGCCCGGAGAAATCCTTCCACTGGCTGGGATAGCCGATCTTCGGGGTGAAGGCGGCGAGCTTGGCGTGCGCCTTGACCTTGGTCTCGGGCGCCATCCATTCGAGCTTGTCGATCCGGCGGCCCATCGCGGCGAGCACGTTCTTGACGAGCTTGTCGGCCGCGGCCTTGGTCTCGGGCGGGAAATACTGCGCGACGTAGAGCTTGCTGACCTCGTCGTCGAGCGCGCCGGAGGTGAACTGGACGCCGCGCTTCCAGCGAGCTTCCTGCTCGGGCGTGCCGCCGAGGACGGTGCCGTAGAACGCGAACTGCTCGGCGTCGAACGCCTTGGGGAGGACGTCGGCATAGCCGTCGAGCGAGCGCAGGATCAGCTGGTCTTTCAGCACGCCGATCGGTGCGGTCGAGACCAGCTTGGCGATGCCGGTGATCGCGGAGGGCTGCGCGACGATGACGGTCGGGACGGGCGTGCCGATGCCCTTGAAATACGCCGCGAAATCGAAGCCGGGCGCGCGCTTGGCGAGATCGGCGACAGTCATCTTGTTATAGGTCTTGGTGGCGTCGCGGCTGTCGACGCGGGTCCAGCTGACCTTGGCGATCTCGGTCTCGAACGCGAGCAGCGCGGTGGCGCGCGCCTCGGCATTGGGTTCGCCGGCGAGCGTGAGCATCTTGACGATGTGAGCGCGGTAGGCGTTGCGCGCCTCGACCAGTTTGGCGTCGGTACTGAGGTAGTAATCGCGGTCGGGGAGGCCGAGGCCGGACTGCCCTAGCGAGAGCGCGTATTGCTCAGGAAGCTTGTCGTCCTGGCCGACGCCGCCGCCGAACGGGCCGCCGATACCGGCGCGGTCTGCTTCGGCGAGGAGTGCCGGATAGCCGGCGCGGTCGTTCAGCGCGGCGATCTTGGACAGCCACGGCTTGATCGGGGCGAGGCCCTTGCCTTCGATGGTGCCGGTGTCGAGGAACGTCGCGTAGGCGCGGCCGATCTTCGAGTTGGAGTCCTTCGCGGCGGTGTCGAGGATGCCGCGGGTGCGGCTCTCGGACAGGTCGGAGAGGAGGTTGAACGAGCCGTAGTTCGACTTGTCGGCGGGGATCGGGGTGGTCTTTGCCCAATTGCCGTTGGCGAAGGTGTAGAAGTCGTCGCCGGGCTGGACGGTCTTGTCCATGCCCTTCTCGTCGAAGCCGAACGTCCCGTATTGCGCGCCGGTCGGGGCGGCGGGAGCGGGCTTTGGTTCAGAGGTTTGCGAGATAGCGGCGGTGACGCCGGTGATGGCGGTTGCGGCGAGTAGGCCGGCGACGATGAACGACTTCATGGGGTTCTCCGGGGGGTGGTGCGTGTCGTGCGAGAACCGTCCTCACCCTTCCCACGGCCAAGTGGCCGCGGGCCCCTTCCCTCTCCCAATTGGGAGAGGGAGAGACGCCGAAGGCGGCGATGGGTGAGGACAGTCTGCGTTACCAGATGCGGACGCGGTTGGCGGGGGCGAGGTAGCTGGCCTCACCCGGCTTGGCGCCGAACGCGGCGTACCAGGGGTCGAGGTTGCGGACCGTCAGGACGCGCTGGTGGCCCGGCGAATGCGGATCGGACAGCAACGTCTGCTGGAGCGCGGCGTCGCGGAACTTGGTGCGCCAAACGCCTGCCCAGCCGTAATAGAAGCGCTGGTCGCCGGTGGTGCCGTCGATGATCGGCGCCTGCTTGCCGCCGAGCGACTTGTGGTACGCGTCGTAGGCCACCGTCAGGCCCGCCAAGTCGGCGATGTTCTCGCCGAGCGTCAGGCCGCCCTGGATGTGCTGGCCGGGGAGCGGTTCGTACGCGTCGTACTGCTTCACGAGCGCATCGGTGAACACCTTGAAGCGCGCGACGTCCTGCGGCGTCCACCAGTCGGTGAGCTTGCCGTTGAGGTCGTATTTGCGGCCCTGGTCGTCGAAGTGATGGCTGATCTCGTGACCGATCACCGCGCCGATGCCACCGTAATTGACCGCCGGGTCCGCCTTCGGATCGAAGAACGGCGGCTGCAGGATCGCGGCCGGGAAGACGACCTCGTTCATCGTCGGGTTGGCGTAGGCGTTGATCGTCATCGGCGTCATGAACCATTCGCCGCGATCGATCGGCTGGCCCAGCTTCTTCAGGTCGCGATCATATTCGAACGCGTTGGCGCGCGCGACGTTACCGACGAGATCGCCGCGCTGGATCTGAAGCGCGGAATAATCGCGCCACTTGTCCGGATAACCGATCTTCGGCGTGAAGGCGGCGAGCTTGGCGAGCGCCTTGGTCTTGGTCTCGGGCGCCATCCATTCGAGGTTGCGCAAGCGCTCGCCCATCGCGGCGATGACGTTCTTCACCAGATCGTCGGCAGCGGCCTTCGACGCGGGCGGGAAATACTTCGCGACGTACTGCTGGCCGATCGCCTCGCCCATCGCGCCCGACACGGTCGTGACGCCGCGCTTCCAGCGGACCTGCTGCTCGGGCGTGCCCGACAGCGTGGTGCCGTAGAACGCGAAGTTGGTCTTGTCGAAATCGCTCGACAGGTACGGCGCATACGAACGCAACACCTTCAGCATCGCATAGTCCTGCAGGACGTTCAGCGGCGTGTCGGCGAAGACCTTCGCCTCGCCGGTCACCGCGCTCGGCTGTGCGACGAGGTAGAACGGCCGGCCGGTGACGCCCATCGCGGTCATGTACTGCGCCCAGGGGAAGCCGGGTGCCTTCGCGGCAAAGTCGGCGGCGGTCCATTTGTTGTAGGTCTTGTCGGCGTCGCGGCTCTCGATCCGCGTCCAGTGCGCGGTCGCGAGCCCCTTCTCCATATTGAAGACGGCAGCAGCGCGAGCGGCGGCGTTGGGCTCGCCGGCGAGCGTCAGCATGCGCGTGAGATACGCCTGGTAGGCGGTGCGGATCGTCGCGAGCTTGGCGTCGTCCTTGAGGTAATAGTCGCGATCGGGGAGGCCGATGCCGCTCTGCCCGAGGCTGACTACGTAGGTGGTCGGGTCCTTGTCGTCCTGCTGCACGCCGACGCCGACGAGGCCGCCGACGCCCATGCGCTGGAGCTTGGCGATCTCGGTAGCGAGCGCGGTCTTGTCCTTGGTCGCCTTGAGTGCGGCGAGCATCGGCTTGACCGGCGTGGCGCCCTTCGCGTTGACCGCGGCTTCGTCCATGAAGCTGGAATAGAAATCGCCGACCTTGTCGCCGGGCGTCTTGGCGGAGACGTCGAGGATCGTGCGGGTGCGTTCCAGCGACAGGTCCTGGAGGACGTGGAACATGCCGTAGGACGAGCGATCGGCGGGGATCGGCGTCGTCTTCACCCAGCCGCCGTTCGCGTAATCGAAGAAGTCGGTGCCCGGCGTCACGCTGGTATCGCGGCCAGCCATGTCGAAGCCGAAATCGCCGATCTGCGGCTTGTTGGCATCCTTGGCGGCGACGGGGCCCTTGGCAGCCTTGGCGAGGGTCGGCGACGGGGTGTTCGTTTGGGCGAAAGCCGATGCGGCGGACGCGAGCAGGATCACGGTAACAATCGACTTACGCATCTAAAAAACCTCGGGAAGGACTTCAGGATACCGCGTGTTCTACGCCGATAGGACGGTCCGTCAATTCGGGTAGGTCAATATTAGTGACGATTGTTACGATCCGCGATTGTCGTGGCGATTGCGCCACTTGCGCGCGATCCACAACCGCCAGCCGAGCGCGCTGAGCGCATAGCCGCCGACCGAACAGACGATCGTGATGACCAGCAGGCCGAGCGCGGTGGCGGGGCCAGCCTGCATCAGCCACGGGATCCATTCGGTGCGCGCCGCCGCATCCGCGACGGGCTGGCCGGGGACATGCGCGTCGAGGCGGAGCAGCGACGAGCCGATCCAATAGGCCGCGATCCAGAGCGGCGGCGTGGTCAGCGGGTTGGTGATGAAGGTGGTCAGCGCCGCGGTCGGCACGTTGGCGCGGAACGGCAGTGCGAAGATCGCAGCGACCGGGGTTTGCGCGACCGGGATAAGGATGCCCGCGACCATCCCGAGCGCGACACCGCGCGGAACGGAACGACGGGTGAAACGCCAGAGCTCGGGCGCGAGGACGCGGTGCGCGACCGGCCGGAGGAGACGGTTCCGCTCCATCGATTCGCGGGTCGGCAAGTTGCGATGCGACCACGCCGCGAGGCGCCCGAAGATACTGCCCGGCGCCTTCGACACAGGCTATCCGCGATCCCGCATGATCCGGCCCTGCTCGCGCTTCCAGTCCTGTTCCTTCACCGAATCGCGCTTGTCGTGGTTCTGCTTGCCCTTGGCGAGCGCCAGTTCGATCTTCGCGCGGCCCTTCGAATTGAAGTAGATCATCAGCGGCACGAGCGTCATGCCCTGGCGCGCGACCGCACCGAACATCTTGTTGATCTCGCGCTCGTGGAGCAGCAGCTTGCGGGGGCGCTTGGGCTCGTGGTTGAAGCGATTGCCGTGGCTAAATTCGGGGATGTTCGAATTGACCAGGACCACGTTCTTGCCCTTCACCTCGGCATAGGCCTCGGCGATCGAGCCCTCGCCGCCGCGCAGCGCCTTCACTTCGGTGCCGGTGAGCGCGATGCCCGCCTCGAACACCTGCTCGATATAATAATCATACCGCGCGCGCCGGTTCTCGGCGACGATCTTGGTCTTCTCGAAGGTCGGGGGTTTGGGACGTGCCATGGGACGCGCGATGTAGGAGGTCGGAGGGCTTAGGGGAAGCGGTGGGGTGCTATTCGCGCAAACAAACGCCGTTCTCCTGCGAATGCAGGAGCCCAGGGTTACACGCGGCGGTCTCCGCGATCCTGGGCTCCTGCTTTCGCAGGAGAACACGCAAGGGGTTCAGGTCAGACCGGCATGCGCCAAAGAGGCATCGACGGCTGCGCGCGATGCTTCGCCGGCGGGGGTCATCGGCAGGCGTAACGTCTCTGGGAAGCCCGCCCGCACCTTCGTCATCGCGTACTTCACCGGGCCCGGCGACGCGTCGGTGAACAGCGCTTCGTGCAACGGATAGAGCTGATCCTGATAGGCCAGCGCCTTGACGAAATCGCCCGCCTGACACGCCGCCTGGAACTCCGCGCACAGCTTGGGCGCGACGTTGGCGCTTACCGAGATGCAGCCGGTGCCGCCCATGACGTTGAACGCCAGTGCCAGATCGTCATTGCCCGACAGCTGGCAGAAATCCGGCCCGCACGACGCGCGGTGCTGCGAGACGCGGGCGAGGACGCCGCTGGCATCCTTCACGCCGACGAACACGTCCGGGAACGCCGCGACGATCCGCGCCAAGGTCGCTGGCTGGATGTCGGTCACCGTCCGCGCGGGGACGTTGTAGAGGATGATCGGCAGCGGGGTCGACGTCGCGAGCGCCTCGAAATGGCGGAAGATCCCCTCCTGCCCCGGCCGGTTGTAATAGGGCGGCACCATCAACGCGGCGTCGGCGCCGGCTTCCTTCGCGGCGCGCAGGTTTGCCGAGGCAACGCGCGTGTCGTTCGAGCCCGCGCCGGCGATGACCGGCACGCGGCCCTTCGCCTGGTCGACGCAGACGCGGACGACGTGGAAATGCTCGTCGTACGACAGGGTCGCCGCCTCGCCGGTCGTCCCGCAGGCGACCAGCCCCGACGAGCCCTCGACGATCTGCCATTCGATGAAGTCGCGATAGGCGGTTTCGTCGAAGCTGCCATCGGCGGCGAACGGCGTGACGAGCGCCGGAATAGATCCTGAAAACATGCGGTGGCCTGCGGTCCTGTTGCGCCGGACGTCTTGCAAAATCCGGATTTCGTTCAGGACAGATACGGGTTCGGGGCGTATGCTGTCCACATGGTAGCATCGATGTTTAAAACGAGCCTTCTCCTTGCAGTCGTGGCGGGGACGGTCGCCGCGTCGGGGGGCGGGCAGCAGACGCTGGATCGCTACAGCACGCAGCTGGCCAACATGGGCCCCAATGCGCAGCCGATGGCGACGCCCACGATGAGCGACGGCGCGATCGCCTCGACCATCGCGCAGTGGCGGGCGTTGCAGCAGACCGATGCGCTGCCGTTCGACAGCTATGCGGGCTTCCTGATGGCGCATCCGGGCTGGCCGAACGAGACGGCCAACCGGCGGGCGGCGGAGCGCAAGGCGGCGACCGGATCGCCGACCAGCGTCGTCGCGTTCTTCCGCCGCTATCCGCCGCAGTCCGCGTCGGGCGGTGTCGCATATGCGCGGGTTTTGCAGGCAACGGGTGCGCGCGATCAGGCGTATGCGGCGGTGCGGACGGCATGGCGGAGCAGCGGACTGACGCCGACCGACGAGGCGATGGTCGTGTCGGGCTTTCCGGGTGCGCTGACGCCGGACGATCAGGATGCGCGGATGGATGCGCTGTTGTGGGCGGGCCAGACCGGCGCGGCGCAGCGGCAATTGGTGTGGACGAGCGCGGCGCGGCGGCCGATCTTCGAGGCACGGCTGGCGTTCCGGACGAATGCGCCAAACGCGTCGGATATCTCGGCCTCGACGCAAACCTTGTATGCGAACGACGCGGGCTATGTCGCGGACCGGGCGCAATGGTTGCGCAATTCGGGGGCGAGCCCGTCGGCGCGCGCGTGGTTGGCGCGGCCTCGGTCATTGGTAACGCGGCCGGGCAATGCCGCCGAGTGGTACGAAGTGCTCGTCACCAACGCCAATGGCGCGGCGAACGACGGGCAGTATCAGGTCGCCTATGACATCGCGCGGCAGATCGACGACGCGTATCCGTTTGGCGCGGACATCGCGGCGAAGTCGTATGCCGAGCGCGACGAATATACCAATCTCGCCTGGCTCGGCGGGCGCGTGGCGATGAAGCAGCTCGGGCGGCCGGCGGATGCGATGACGCTGTTCGACCGGTACGCGCGCGGCTCGCGCTCGCCGCAGGTCCGGTCGAAGGGGTATTACTGGGCGGGACGTGCGGCGGAGGCGGCCGGGTTGGCGCCTCAGGCGGCGGCGTTCTACGGCCAGGCGGCGGGATATCGCGATCAGTATTACGGGCAGCTGGCGAACGAACGCACCGGGCGTGCGCTGGTCGCGCCGCCGTCCGTTGCTTCCGTGGCGATCGACCCGGCGACACGCGCGGCGTTCGATCGGCGAGAGACGGTGCGTGCGGTCAAGTTCCTCGGGCAGATCGGCGACTGGCAGGACCAGACCGCGTTCGTCCGCCAGATCGCGGCGGATGCGACGACCGACACCGATCACCTGCTCGCCGCCGAGCTGTCGAAGAGCATCAACCGGCCGGACCTGGGCGTTATGGTCGGGCGGAGTGCGCTGGCTAACGGCCTCAGCGATTATTCCGCGGTCGGCTTTCCGATGGTCGCGGTGCCGGCGGGGTACGAGGATAACTGGACGATCATCCACGCGATCTCGCGGCAGGAGAGCCAGTTCGATCGTGCCGCGGTGAGCCACGCCGGCGCGCGCGGGCTGATGCAGTTGATGCCGGCGACCGCGCGCGAGCAGTCGGGGAAGATCGGGCTGGCCTACAACCAGGCGGCGCTGACGACCGATCCGAACATGTCGATCATGCTGGGGTCGAGCTATTTCCAGCGGGTGTATGCGAATTACGGCAGTTATCCGCTGGCGGTGGCGGCGTATAATGCGGGCGGCGGCAACGTGAACAAATGGCTCCGCGCGAACGGCGACCCGCGGACTGGCGCGGTCGATATGGTCGATTGGGTCGAGGCGATCCCGTACCAGGAGACGCGCAATTACGTACAGCGCGTGCTGGAAAATGCGGTGGTGTACGACCTGATGAACCCTGCGCGGGCGAAGAGCCGGGGGGCGGCGCGGTTGTCGTGGTATCTGGGGAAGAACCGGCCGGGCTGAGGCTGTTCTCCCGCGAAGGCGGGAGTCCAGACTGGGCTCCCGCCTTCGCGGGAGAACATGGTAGGCAAGCGCATGGATCGCCCCAACTACATAACCCCCGCCGGCTACGCCGTACTCCGCACCGAATACGAGCAACTCCTGTCGACCGAGCGCCCGGCCTTGGTTGAAGTCATCTCGTGGGCGGCAGGCAACGGCGACCGGTCCGAGAACGGCGATTACATTTACGGCCGCAAGCGCCTGCGCGAGATCGATCGCCGGCTCGGCTGGCTGTCGAAGCGGATGAGGGCGGCCAAGGTCGTCGACCCCGCCGCGCAGGAAGATCGCTCGCGCGTGTGGTTCGGCGCGTGCGTTACGGTCGCGGACGACGATGATATCGAGCGGGTCCTGACCCTGGTCGGCGACGACGAGACGGACGCGAGCAACGGGCGGATCGGCTGGAACTCGCCGTTCGCACGCGCCTTGCGCGGCGCTGCGATCGGCGACGTGCGTCGCGTGGATTTGCCCGCCGGCGAGCGCGAATATGAGGTGATGGCGATCGCCTACCCCTGACCTTGCGATCCTCCCCCGCCAGGGGGAGGTGTCGCCGAAGGTGACGGAGGGGGCGGACGCACAACAGTGGTCACCCCTTACCTCCCCCTCCGTCTGGCAAGCGCCAGCCACCTCCCCCTAGCGGGGGAGGATCGTGAGAGCGCCTCCCGTCAACGATCCGTTTCGATCTACGCGAATTGACCTCGGCCCGCCCCCGTGTGACGTTTCGCCCACGCAACGACACTTGAGGATTCCCCATGCCGATACCCGCCACCTGGTCCGCCCGCCTGCTCAGCGTCATGCGCATCGTCGTCGCGCTCGTGTTCTTCAGCCACGGCATCTCGAAATTCTTCGGTCTGCCCCCCTTCCCGATGCCGATGAACCCGTTGCTGTACGCCGCGGGCGGTCTCGAAGTCGTTGGCGGCGGTCTGCTGATCGTCGGCCTGTTCACGCGGCCGGTCGCGTTCGTGCTGTCGGGCATGTCCGCGGTCGCGTATTTCATGGCGCACATGCCGAAGGGCCCCTTTCCGATCGCCAATGGCGGCGAGGCGGCGGTGCTCTACTGCTTCGTCTTCCTGTACCTCGCTGCGGCCGGTGGCGGCGTCTGGAGCGTGGACGCAGCGCGCGCGCGGGGCTAACCTTGCGCGCATGATCGATACCACAACGCGCAACGTCGCCCTCCTGATCGACGCGGACAATGCGTCCGCGGCGACCCTCGACCCGGTGCTGACCGTCCTTGCCGAGCTCGGCACGGTCAACGTCCGGCGGGTCTACGGCAACTGGTCCAAGCCCGCGCTGAAGGCGTGGAGCGACATGTCGATCAAGCACGGCATCGAGCCGCAGCAGCAGTTCGACCTGACCAAGGGCAAGAACGCGACCGACATGAAGATGACGATCGACGCGATGGACCTGCTGTTCCGCGGGCGCATCGACGGCTTCGGGATCATGTCGTCGGACAGCGATTTCATGCCGCTCGCGACGCGCATCCGCCAGGACGGGATACCGGTCTATGGCTTCGGCACTTCGCGGACACCGGAAGGGTTTCGCCAGGCGTGCACGCGGTTCATCGACGTCGGCGCGCTGAACGAGACGTCGCAGCCGATGCAGGTACCGGCGCCTGCTCCGGTGGCTGGCGAGAAGCCTGCTACGCCGGCGCCGGTCGCTCGGCCGAAGACAGCGCAACCGATCGACGAGCAGGTGATCAAGCTGCTGATCGACGCCTACAACGCGGTGAAGCGCGACGAGAAGGGGTATGCGAGCGTTGCTGAACTGGGGCAGCTGGCGGGAAACCGGTCGAGCTTCGATGCGCGTAATTACGGGTTCAACCGGCTGTCGGACCTGATCGAGACGATCCCGAACTTCCAGCATGAGCGCCGCGAAGGTGGGCGGTCGTTCGTCAAGCGGCTGCGGTAGGCAGTTCAAGCCTGACTAAAAGGTGAACCACCCCGGCGGAGGCCGGAGCCCAGTTGGGGAACATTGCTAACCAAGCGCCGTGCTTCGTTACTGCAACCTTTCCAACTGGACCCCGGCCTCCGCCGGGGAGGTGACTTTGATCTAGCGAGGCCAGATTTCGGTCTTACCCGGTTGGCTGCAACCGCCCGCCCGGCTCGCTCATCCCATGCGCCTGTTCCTCGCTGTCGTCGGGCACGACCAGCGCGCCCTTCCGCCAGTTCCCGTGGCGATAGTACCAGGCCGCGATCGCCAGCGTCGCGAGCGATCCAAGCGGGAAGCTCCACCACAACGCGTCCGCCCCCAGCCACGGTTTCGCGAGCAGCGCGAAGCCGATCCGCACCGGATACAGCGCGACGATCAGCGCGATCAGCGGCGCGATCACGGCTCCGTTCGCGCGGACGGTCGAGAACAGCACCATCGTCGCGCCGAACAGGATGAAGTTCCAGCTCGCGATCAACTGGATATGCCGCGCGATCGGCAGTGCGGGGCTGGCCGCGCCGATGAACAGCGTCATCACTGGGCGGTCGAACAGGATGACGACCCCGACCATCGCGCCGGTCAGCGCGACGTTGAAGAGCAGGCCGTACTTCGTAATGTCGCCGACGCGGTCCCAGCGGCCCGCACCGATATTCTGCGCTGCCATCGAACTGACCGCGGCGCCGATCGCCAGCGCGGGCATCTGGATATAGGTCCAGAGCTGCTGCGACACGGCGTACGCCGCGGCGGTATCGACGCCGAGCCGGTTGACCAGTCCGACCATCGCAAGGCCGGCGGTCGACATGACCAGCATCTGCGCGCCCATCGGCAGGCCCTTCCGGACGATTGTGCCAGTCAGCGCGCGCTCGGGGATGAGGTAGCGGAGTTCGTTGCCGCGCAGCCGCAGCGGCAGGTCGCGCCTGTAGATATAGGCGATCAGCCCGAGCAGCGAGACGTGGCTCGCGACCAGCGTCGCCATCGCGGAGCCGGCGATGCCCATCTGCGGGAACGGTCCGATGCCGGCGATCAGCAGTGGGTTGAGCCCGCTGTCGAGGATCGCGCTGAGCAGCATGAACCAGAGCGGCGTCATCGAATCGCCGGTACCACGCAGGCCCATCATGAGGAGGACCATCATCATCGACGCCGGCAGCCCAAGGAAGATCACGCGCAGATATGCGAGCGCGAGCGGCATCGCGTCGCCGGGGGTGGCGAGCAGATGCAGGATCTCGGGCGCGAACACCCAGCCGAGTGCCGCGATGACGATCGCCCCGCCGAGCACCAGGCCGACCGCGGAGCCGAACGCCCGGCGCGCGCCCTCCAGATCGTGGCGGCCGAAGCTCTGGCCGACCAGGATCGTCGCCGCCATCCCGAACCCGAACACCGCGCCGAAGGTGAGGAACATGATGATGTTGGCGTTCGACGTCGCGGCGAGTGCGCCTTCACCGAGGTAGCGGCCGACCCAGATCGCGTTGATCGAGCCGTTGAGCGACTGGAGGATGTTCGAGCCGAGCGTCGGGAGCGCGAACGCGAGTAGCGTGCGGCCGATGTGGCCGGTGGTGAGGTCGCGTTGGCCTGGCTTGCCGCGGGGGCGGTCGGATTTTGTGCTTAAAGACTCACGAGGAACGGGGCCGGTCTCGACGTCGGGTGGAAGGTCGCTCACACAGTCTCTCCGTCAGGCCGAACTCGGTCCGGCATATACCGGCGAACGGGCAGGCGCCCTGTCATGTCGACGCCTAGCCGCGGAGTGAACTCCGGAACAAGGTGGTAGGTCCCGAGCCCCGACCGAAGCGTATTGTGTTTCCCCGCGAAGGCGGGGACCCAGACTGGGCTCCCGCCTTCGCGGGAGAACAAGAAGGCGGTCGGATACTCTGCGCGGCAGAGCCACCCCGCCCCGAACCGTCACCTCAGCAAAAGCTGGGGTATCCCCGTTGTTGGCTGGCCGGTGCGCTTTCCAACGAGGATGCCCCAGCTTTCGCTGGGGTGACGGGTGTTTGGTTTGAGTCAGACGGCGGTACGGCACACATTCCCCTCCCGCTTGCGGGAGGGGTCAGGGGAGGGCCTGACGTACGTACTGGCGTCCGGCTTCTTGGGGCACGCCCCTCCCCCAACCCCTCCCACAAGCGGGAGAGGAGCAGGTTAGCCCAGGCGGCCCAGTGCCGCCTGCAACCGCGCAGCCTCGGCGGCCTTGTCGGCGTGGTCGGCCTTGGCCTTTTCCACCGCTTCGGGCTTGGCACGTTCGACGAAGCTGGCGTTGCCCAAGCGACCCGACAGTGCGTCGCGCTCCTTCTCCGCCGCCGCGATCGCCTTGGTCAGGCGGGCGCGTTCGGAGTTGAGGTCGATGACGCCTTCGAGCGGGAGGACGAACGTTGCTTCGTCGACCACGACCTGCGCCGCGCCGCCGGTGGCTTCGCCTTCGGCGTGCGTGACGCGGGCGAGACGCGCGAGCGCAGGCGCTTGGCGTTCGAGCCGCGCCAAGGTCGCCGTACTCGCATCGCGGACGTGGAGCGGCAGGCGCGCGCCCGGCGGCACGTTCAGCTCGTTGCGCGCGGTGCGGATTTCCTGAACCAGGCGGATCAGCCAGTCGACTTCCTTGCTCGCCTTGGGATCGAGTGAGCGCGCGTCGGCCATCGGCCACTGCGCGACGATCAGGTCGTGCTCGCGCGGATGGGCGGGGTCGGCCATTGCGTGCCAGAGTTCCTCGGTGATGAACGGCATGAACGGGTGGAGCAACACCAGGATCTGGTCGAGCACCCAGCCGGCAACTAGCTTCGATTCGGCATCGATGACGCCGCGCTCGTCGCCGACCATCTGCGGCTTGATCAGTTCGAGATACCAGTCGCAGAACCGGCTCCACGCGAACTGATAGATCGCGTTGGCGGCGCCGTCGAAGCGGTAGTCGGCGAGCGCGAGGTCGACCGTCTGCACCGTCGCGATCGTCTCGGCGATGATCCACTTGTTGACGGCGAGGTCCGCGCGCGGTGCCTCCAGAGTGGTGCTCGCGACGATGCCGTTGGCCTGCGCGAACCGGGCCGCGTTCCATAGCTTGGTGGCGAAGTTGCGATAGCCCTCGACGCGCTTCTCATCCATCTTGATGTCGCGGCCCTGGCTCTCCATCGCCGCCATGAAGAAGCGCAGCGCGTCGGCGCCGTAGGTGTCGATCAGCCCGAGCGGGTTGACGACGTTGCCCTTCGACTTCGACATCTTCGCGCCATCCGCCGCGCGGACGAGACCGTGGAGGTAGAGCGTGCGGAACGGCACGTCCTTCATGAAGTGCAGCCCCTGCATCATCATCCGCGCGTTCCAGAAGAACAGGATATCGAAGCCGGAAATCAGCACGTCGTTGGGGTAGCGCCCGCCTAACTGCTTCTGCACTTGCTCCCTCTCCCCTCCGGGGAGAGGGTTGGGGTGAGGGGCAGTACCGGGCGTTGCGCTGCTTGGCTGCCCCTCACCCTGGCCCTCTCCCCGGAGGGGAGAGGGAACGGCACCCTCCTCGGGCCAGCCGAGCGTGGCGAAGGGCCAGAGGGCGGAGGAGAACCACGTGTCGAGCACGTCGGGATCGCGCGTGAGCCTCACGCCCTTACCCGCTAGAGCCTGCGCTTCCGCCTCGGTCTCCGCCACATACGGCGTACCGTCAGGGCCGAACCACGCCGGAATCTGGTGGCCCCACCACAATTGCCGCGACACGCACCAAGGCTGGATGTTGTCCATCCAGTTGAAGAACGTCTTCTCCCACGTCTTCGGGACGATATCGATCGCGCCGGTCTGGACCGCCTCGATCGCGGGCTGCGCGAGCGTCTTCGCGTCGACATACCACTGGTCGGTCAGCCACGGCTCGATCACCACGCCCGAGCGGTCGCCATACGGCGTCTGGATCGTGCGCGGCTCGGCGTCGTGCTCTTCGCCGTCCTTGTCGACGTGCGCGATCAGGAAGCCTTCATCCTTGAGCCGCGCGACCACGACTTTCCGCGCCTCCGCAGTCGTCAGCCCGAGCAACTCGGCCGGGATCAGCCCGTCGGACACCTGCACGACGCGGGCCTTCGCATCGAGCATGTTAAGCATCGACCCCGCGGCCATCCCTGCCCGCTTGCCGACCTCGAAATCGTTGAAGTCGTGGCCCGGCGTGATCTTCACCGCGCCCGAGCCGAGTTCCGGATCGGCATGGTCGTCGGCGATGATCGGGATCAGCCGGCCGGTGATCGGCAGCTTGACCTGCTTGCCGATCAGCGCGGTGTAGCGCTCGTCCGCGCCGTTCACCGCCACCGCCATGTCGGCGAGCATCGTCTCTGGCCGCGTGGTCGCGACTTCGATGAAGCCCGATCCGTCTTCGAGCGGATAGCGCAGATGCCAGAAGCTGCCCTTGATCTCGCGCGTCTCGACCTCGAGGTCGCTGATCGCGGTGCCGAGGCCCGGATCCCAGTTCACGAGACGCTTGTCGCGGTAGAGTAGCCCCTCCTTGTGGAGGTCGACGAACACCTTCAGGACGGCCTTCGAAAAGCCCTCGTCCATCGTGAAGCGCTCGTTCGCCCAGTCCATCGAGCAGCCGAGCCGGCGGAGCTGCTGCGTGATCTCGCCGCCGCTCTCTTCCTTCCACGACCAGACCTTCGCGACGAATTCCTCGCGCGTCATGTCGGTGCGCTTCTGCGGCGGGGTCAGCGCGCCCATCTGGCGCTCGACCACCATCTGCGTGGCGATGCCGGCGTGATCGGTGCCGACCACCCACAATGCATCCTTGCCCTTCAGCCGCGCGTGGCGCGTGAGGATGTCCTGCAGCGTGTTGTCGAGCGCGTGGCCGATGTGCAGCGAGCCCGTCACGTTGGGCGGCGGGTTGACGATCGTCCACGGCTCGGCGTTCGGACGGTCGGGGCGGAACTGGCCGCTCGCCTCCCAATGCGCATACCAGCGCGATTCGATGGAGGCGGGGTCGAAGGTTTTGGGAAGCTCGCTCATGCGCCGAGCCTTAGCGAGCGCGACGCGAGGAAACCAGCCTCGCGTCCGCGCCCGTTACTTCAGAGCCTAGGGCTGCTGGTTCATGATCTTGGCGATCTCACGCGAGACCATGTCCTCGACCATGTTGGGAAGGTTCGCATCGACCCACTCGCGCAGGATCGGGCGGAGCATCTCGCGGACCAGCCCTTCGAGCGTACCGTCGCTGGTCGCATCGGGGGTCGCTTCGGGTTTTACCATCATGCGCGTCAACGCTTCGAGCGGCGCGCGCGTTGCAGCGGCCGTTTCACGAGACACGATCGGACGCTCGGCTGGCGCTTCGGCAGCCGGCTGCGGGGTCGGCTGTGCCCGTTGCGGCTGAGGTGCGGCCTGACGAGGCTCGGGTGCGGCATCGACGGAGGACAGCACGGGCGATTTCGGCGTGCGGGGGGTACGATCGGCCATCGGCATCGGGTCGCTCAATTCGAGGATCTCGTCTTCGTCCATCTCGCCGTCCAGATCATGCGGATCCAGATAGGCGGGTTCGCGATCGACCGCCGACTGCATGGCGCGCGACGGGCGGCGCGACCGACCCGGCACGTCGCCTTCCTCGGCGATGATGCGTTTGATCGACGAGAGGATTTCCTCCATCGACGGCTCGCCGTTCACGTCCCCCATCCGGACCATCCCAAACCCCGTAGCCGCACGCGTCCCTATTGACGGCTCGGCGCGTCCATACCTTTGGTTAAGGTGGGGTTCCTGTCAACCGGCGTATCGAGCAACGGGTCGCGTTGCGGCGCAACGCTGGCGTCCTGCGCGGGCGACTGCGCGGTGCGGGTACCGACCGGGAGGGGCTCGCCATCGCCGCCGAAATCCCAGGTCTTGTGATGCACCCGCTGATAATTCGCGACCGGATCGTACAGCACGCCGCCATCGAGCCCAAGGTCGCGCGCCTCGGCCTGGCCCATCGCGGCGAGCAACGCGAACCCGGCAACGTACGCGTCGCGCCGCGCGGTCACGAGCGTCACCTGGCTGTTGAGCAATTCCTGCTCGGCGTTGAGGATGTCGAGGATCGTGCGCGTGCCGACGCTGTTCTCTGCGCGCACGCCTTCGAGGCTCAGCTTGTTGGCGTTGACCGCGGTCTCCGATGACTGGATCACCTGCTCAGACGAGCGCCAGACGGCAAAGGCGGAGCGCGCCTGCGCGATGACGTTGCGCTCGGTCGCGGTGACGTTCTCGATCGCGCGCGCCTGAAACGCTTCGGCCTGGCGAACCTGCGCCGCGGGGCGCCCGCCCTGGAACAGCGGCAACGTCAGCGACAATCCCGCCTGGACCGCCTTGTTTCCGTTCG
Source organism: Sphingomonas sp. CFBP 13728 (assembly GCF_014841895.1). Lineage (NCBI taxonomy): Bacteria > Pseudomonadati > Pseudomonadota > Alphaproteobacteria > Sphingomonadales > Sphingomonadaceae > Sphingomonas > Sphingomonas sp. CFBP 13728. The sequence continues at coordinate 317,046 of NZ_JACYUS010000003.1, forward strand.
GGATCGTGCTGGCACTGCCATCGGCGGTCGAGATCGAGCCGAGATAATTGGTGTAGCCGGCGCCGCCGACGGCGCTGATCTGCGGCAGCCGGCTCGCGCGGGCGACACCGACGTCGTAGCGACTCGCGTCGCGCTCCTTGGCGGCGGCGATCAGTACCGGATTATTGTCGATCGCGACGGTGACGGCCGAGGCCGGGCTGTCTGGCAGATGCGGCAATGTCGGCGGCGTATCCAGCGTGCCGGCGGGCGTGCCGACGAACCGGATATAATTCTCGCGGCTCGAAATCAGCTGCGCCTGCGCCGACTGAAGCTGCGCGCGGGCAAGTGCGAGACGAGCTTCGGATTGCGCGACGTCGGTCCGCGTCAGGTCGCCGACCTGGAACCGGTCCCGGCTGGCTTGCAGGTTGACGTCGAGAACGCGGACGTTCTGCGTGTTCAGCCCGACGATCGCTTCGTCCCGGATCACGTCCATGTAGGCCGCGACGACGTTGGTGAAGAGATCGGCCTCGGTGCCGCGCAGGGTCGCGCGGCCTCCCTCGACACGCGTCTTGGCCGCCGCGACCGAATTGCGGACCTGGCCGCCAAGGTACAGCGGCACCGACACGTTGGCGCGCGCGGTCGCCTGACGCGGCAACGCGACGAAGCTGTTCGCGGCCGTGACGAGAAATTCGGTATAGTCTGCGGTCGCGTTGACCGACGGCAGACCCGCCGCGCGGGCGATCGGAACGTTCTCGTCCGTCGCCCGCAGCGTCGCGCGCTGGCCGGTCAGCGTCGGGTTCGTGTTATAGGCCTTGGCCAGCGCCTCGCGGAGTGTCTCCGCCTGCGCTGGTGCACCGATATACACCAGCGCAACACTCAAAAGCAAAGGACGGAAGCGAGTGGTGCGCGGCATGATGTGGCTCAGAACTTGAAGGGTTTGGGCGCGTCGAAGCCCGGCAGGCCGACGCATTCGACATCGACGAACGCCGCCAGCGCAAAGCCGCCGTCGGTCTTGCGGCCCGACGCCAGCCGGGTCAGCCCGCGCTCCGCGATTCCCGTGACGACACGGCCGCCCGAGCGGACCTGCGCGATCAGCGCGTCGGGCACGGTCTCGATCGCGCCGTCGACGATCAGCACATCATAGGGCGCGCTGGCGGCATGGCCGTCCTGCATCGGTGCTTCGACGAGATCGACATTGCCGATCCCGGCAAGCGCGGCGTGCGCCACCGCGAGCAAGGCCGGATCACTCTCGACCGCGACCACCGATCCGACGATCTCGGCGAGCACCGCGGCGGTGTAGCCGGTCGCCGCGCCGATCAGCAGGACCCTGTCGGTCGCGGTCAGATACGCTTCGGTCAGAAGACGCCCGGTTGCCATCGGCAGATTGGCGTAACGACCGCCACCAAGCGGAATGGCGGTGTCGCGGTAGGCCAGTGCACGAACGTCGGCGGGCAGGAACTCTTCGCGGGGGACGCGTGCCATCGCCGCGACGACGCGCTGATCGCTGACCGCGTTGGTCCGCAATTGGCTCGCCACCATCGCGTGACGCATCGTCTCGAACGAGACCGATGTGCCGCCGTCGGTGCGCAGGGTGCCGGTTTCGAGAGCGGGAGTATCGAGAATTGTCGTCGTCATGGCCTATCCTGTCGCACAACTGTTTTAGCCACGCAATACACTAGTTTCGCGTCGACCGATCGCGCGGCGTGATATCGCGGGGTTGCCGCAACGCCAAGCGCCGGTTGGCCGGTTTCGATAGCTGTGGTCGCGCGTGCCAGTGCGGGGAAGACGCCCCGCCCGCCCGTGTGACACCGAAATGCCGCGAACGGGGCGCCGAGGGTGCACGTGGAAATCCCCGGCAACACCTCTGCCCGCGGCCCTAGCACCCTATTGCGGGACCGTCGCCGGAAATGACCGGCCGCGACGCAGACGTCCTCACCGATTCGCGGGACGCCGCGTTGCGCGCCGGCGCCGTCTCGATGTCGTGCAGCACCTGAGTCGGCGATCCCAGCACGGCAGCGCGGGCGCGCAGGCTCGCGTCGAGGAAGGGCTTGGTCAGAGCCATGAAACGGCGCGGCGTCATGCCGAGAAACGTGCCCGAATCGCGCAGGAAATGCGATGCGTCGAAATAGCTGCCGTCGATCCGGGTGTAGTCGGCATCGGCACCAGCCGCCATGAACCGCACGAACGAGCGCAGGAACCGCGCACGCATCAACAACATCTTGGGTGGGAACCCGAAATGCCGGACCGACAATCGCCGCAGGCCGTGCGTCGGGATATCGAGCTGATGCGCGACGGACACGATGTCGGTGGGCCCGTCGGTCGCCAGGATCTCCATCAATTGCCGGATCTGCGGCGCGTCGGCATGTGGTGTACCGAGTCGCGCAAGCAGCAGCGTATCGAGGATGGGCGCGATCTCGGCGTCGCTAGGCGCCTCCTGCAACGCAGCGACGAGGCGGCGGGTGAAACCATGGCCCAGCACGTCCTGCAACGGCACGATCCGGTTGCGATAGTCTCCCGCCGGACGGTTGAACAGCCGCGCCCAGCCGAGTGCGCTGATCCCGAAACCGATCATCGTGCCGCCGTGCGTCGTCGCCTTCAGCGCCTGGCTGGTCGGGCCGAACAGGCTGGCAGGCGGTAGGGGATCGTAGGTCCGTCGCCCGATCGTCACGGCGATCGGCCCCGCATCGATCGCGATCCGCACGTTCGCGGTCGCAGGCAGGAACCAGTCGACCTGCCCTGCCGCACTCGCGTCGATCGATCGGTAGACGTGATAGCCGGTGATGTAATCCGCGAGCGCCGCGGCCGGGCGGTCATACCGGATCGCCATGCCCTGCGGCATATCGAACACCGCATCGTCGACACCGGCCGTATTCGTGCCGCCCGCTAGCCTGTCCATCGTCAAACGCCCCGCCCCCAAGCCGTTATGCTGTTCCGCCGCACTGTAGGCAAAGAACCATTCCGGTGCGAGTCTCGATACCTCCGATCCCGACGTGGAGGATGGCGCTCACGAACCGCGCGGATCGCTCGACAAGATTATTCCACATCCGATCGCAACTGCCGGTTGACCGCGTGCCAAAAACGAAGCATTTGCGCCGCCTTCACGCAATCGGGGCCCGATGGCGGAGTGGTGACGTAGAGGACTGCAAATCCTCGCCAAAGTCGCACAGGACTGCGGTAGTTCGCAATCTTCAGCCGGTTTACGGCTCACCCAAAATCAATGACTTACAGGTCGAGTGCGAACTATTGCGCCCCCTGTTTGCTTGCTTTTGCCGTGCCGTGACTGCCCGCCCCGCACCCCGGCCGATGGGGAAGCGCCCGTTTACTTCCGTGCTGAAGTCGGCGTTTGCACCCGGACCCGGTGAGAAAATGGAAGTACGGCTACTTCCGCTTGGAAGTACGTTTGGAACCACGAAAACGGCTGTTTTCCGGGGCTTTGGAAGGGGTGGAATAGGTTTCCGTGGTCCCCTCGTACACATGCGCGCCCGCGCATGTGTACGAGACTACCCTAAATTATCATTCCACTCCTTCCATAATCAAATCTCTTAGCAACTACTCGACCAAGAAACGGCGGATTTGCGCCGTTTTTTGCCGTACTTTGGCTCACTGAAATGGAAGGTGCATCCATGTCTCACGACTTCCCACTGGAAGGGCGTCCCCTTCCACTCACCCTCGCCTCTTCGTTCGAGCGCTTCTACCGTTCGTCGGTGCGCAACGTAGGTGGCGCTCGCATCCGCGCCCGTGACCTAAGCGATGCGTACCACGCATGGGCTAGCCTGAACGGCGAGCCGACCATGACGTTCAGTGCGCTTCGCCGGCAGATGGAGCTAGCCGGGCATCGCCGCATTCAAAGCAACGGCGTTCATTACATCGATGCCGGTCTAGCCACGTTATATCCGGATATCGCGGACAACCTGCCGAACCCGTTTCGAGGAACTGCACAACCGGTAGCCGCTGGATCGAGCGCGCTACTGGTTAAGCTCGACGTGGCGCTCGCGGCACTGCTCGACCTTCGCCACGCGATCGTAGCGGATGGCGAGCGCGCGAACCCTGCGGAGGCCGCACAGCGCATCCTAGGGCTGTTCGACCGATGATCCGCGCCGAAGGCCATGTCGTGCCACCCGAGGCGACAAGCCGACCGATCGCGGCAGGCCGACCCGAGGGGGGGTGGGTCAAAGTCGGGAGGGCTCGGCCGAAAGACCGGTGGTCAGCAACGAAAAAATCGGCGCACAAATGGCCGAATGTTTTTTTATTGGGGCGGTCTCTAAGCCCGACTTGGCGCCAAAAACTGGAAGCCTTGCCGACCTAGCGAGGGTTGCGGGCATGCCGTGCGCTCGCACCTTGGGCCGCGTCCTTCGCTCGCACCCGGCTTTCCCAATCGTCGGGCGTTCAGGCTCGCGGTTCATTCTCGAACTGGGGCCAGCGGCTGAGTTCGTCGCGAGCGTCTGGTCTGATGGTCGCAGCGGCGATCTGCGCCACGCCGCGCGCAAGGGCACGACGATCGAGGCCCTGTCTGCCCTCCCCGGCATGCCCTCGCCTCGCACAATCCGGAAGCTGATCGAGCGGCACACTGACTTCCCGCTGGTCAAAAGCGGCGGTGTCGGCCGCGCCTACGAAGTCGACTTGGGCGCTGCTGTCGCATTCGTTCGAGCTCACTGGCGCGACGGGCGGGGTCTCTGGCGCAGAGCGGACGAAACTCAACCCGACCTATTCAAAGGGAGTACCAACCATGTTGGACAATAAGCCTGTCGATTATCCGACGAACGTCGCGCAAATCCTAGCCGAAGAAATCCTCCTTGTGATCGCGCGAGCGCAACACCTGGTCGCCGTCGAGCCAGCCCTGATCGTTGCCGCAATCAATGCATGTGCCGTGCACGTGCATTGCCGCTTTGGCTCCGGAGCGTCGCTTCCGATCGTCCTGCGAGCCGAAGCCGACCGCCTTGAGCGGATGGACGCGCTAGATAGCGCCGCCGCGAGAGGAAAATGATATTGTTGCATTTACTTTTTGGTGCTGCTACCAACGCCATCGTTGCCCGTGTGAGATGCACGGCGACACACCGCTTACCGCGTGAGATGCGCGCCCGGCGATGGCTTAATCAACGTCCTTCGGGGCGAGCTATCGGACTGAGCGCATGACAATTTTCCACGCACACCTTTCCATCGCAAGCATCGAAGAAACCGGGGTCGTTTCAGGCATCGGCGCGACTTGGGCTGTCAATCGCAACGGGTTCACGACCGATCCCGGCGCTTTTGCGAAATCGCTCGCGGAGCACCGCGCTCGCGGGTCGATGCCCGCAATGTTGCTGCATCACGATCACAAGCGGCCGATAGGTCGTTGGACGCACATGGAGCCTCGCGCTGAGGGTCTTTATGTCGCCGGCAAACTAGCACGCGACACCCAAGATGGCGGGGAGGCATACAACCTCTTGAAGGCCGGCGCGCTAAGCGGGCTGTCGATCGGCTTAAACCCCGGCCCAAACCTCAAATATGTCGACGAGCGAGGCGAAGGCGGCACCCGCTTTCGTCGGTACACGCAAGCCGATCTAACCGAGGTCAGCCTCGTGACCGTTCCGGCCGATCCCGACTCTCTCGTGTTGACGGTCGCATCGCTCAGAAGCGCCCGCGATATCGAAGACATCTTTCGTCAGGCTAACGTGTCCAGCCGCAAGGCCAAAGCAGCAGCAACAGCCGCGTGGCGCGCGATCGACGCGACGGCCGAGCCCGACACATCCGAAATTCAACAAATTCTCAGCGCCGCTTCCGGTTCGCTGAGCCGTTTCCACAGGAGCAAGTAAAATGAGCGAGATCGAAGACCTGTTGCGTCAGCACACCGCCAGCGTCGACCAAGCACTGGAAGGGTTCGAAGGCCAGATTACGACGATCGCGGACGCGGTCGCCGCCCTGGGGAAGCGTTCGACCGGCTCCGTTGCCGGACGGCGCGGCCCTGCCTTTGCCAGCGAGCAGGGCCCCGACTTGACCGCCGCTGCGACGATCGGCCCGCGGTTGAACATCCCGGCTGAAGAGCGCGAGATTGTCGCGTCGGTCCTTCGTGGGAGGGTTACGGCCGCTATGCGCGAGTCCGGCGAGTCCGATGGCGGAATCCTCGTGCCGGAAGTTCTGAGGGCGCAGATCGAGGCCCTTGTTCTCAGGCAATCCCCGATGCGGCGGGTCGCTCGCATCGTGAATTTCACGAGCGGCAAGACGACGATTCCGATCAACAAGCGCGGTGCGACGGCCGGCTGGGTTGGCGAGGATGACGAGCGCAATGAGACCGCAACGCCGCAGCTGGTTGGCATCACGCCGCCCGGTGGCACGGTTTACGCTTTGCCGAGCGCAAGCGAAGAACTCGTCGATGATGCCATCGTCAATCTGGAAGGCTTTATCGAAGAGAACGTGGTCGACGCGATTGCGGAGCAGGAAAGTCAGGCCTTCGTCGCCGGCAACGGCGTCAACAAGCCCGCCGGCTTCCTGAACCCCGACGGCGTCGCGCCGACAGCCATTGCGGACGCAACGCGACCGTTCGGCTCGATCCAGTTCATTGCGGGCGGTGCGCCGGATCTGACGAACCTTCTGCCGCTTCTCGTTTCGATGGTTTTCGCGCTTAAGGCTGGTTATCGCCAAGCTCCCGGCACGGCTTGGCTGGCGTCGACCGACTTCATCTCGCACGTTGCGCGCATGTCGGACGGCGACGGCAAGCCGATCTATATCCCGTCGCTTCGGGAAGACGTGCCAGGCCAGTTGCTCGGGTATCCGGTTATCGAGTTCGAGCACATGGCGAGCGTCGCCGCCGGGTCGTTCCCCTTGGCGTTCGGGAACTGGCAGCGCGGATACGTCATTGGCGACCGCACACAGCTTAATATTCTTCGCGACCCGTACACGCGGAAGGGTACCATCAAATGGTACTTCCGGAAGCGAGTGCATGGGGCGGTGCTGAACTCGGAGGCCATCAAGCTGCTGAAGATCAACCCGGCTGCGTAACCGAATTCGCCCCTATCTCCGAGGCTGCAACGGCGCGGCCAATAGCGAAAAGTCCGATGCCTGGGGCGACTGCAAAGCAGGCATAGGGTTCAATCGGACAACGCCGTGAAACAACGAAAAGGGGACGTAGCTGCTGGTCGCTACGTCCCCTTTTTAGTGCCTGCTAAATTGTAATCTCTGGCGGTGCCTGCGGCCGCAGATATTCCGGCATATCCGTCCAGCGGGCCTCTTCCTCTTCCGCTGTCATTTCTCTTTGCGCCTGAACGAACGACGGCGACGAGGTGTTAAAAACGGTCTCTTGGCCTCTCGCCGTTACTTTCAGCAGCGGAAATTCAAAGGCGACAACCTCGAAGGTCGAATAACCTTCGTTCTCGCCTACGCCGGTTGTGATCTTATAGCGCCTACCAACGTCAAACATGGGAATGTCCTACTTACTACGGCCTTCAAGATAGTTTTGCAGAGCGGCCTGGGCGCCAACTACCACAGCATCTGGAAACTCACCGGTACGGGAATAGTTCTTTTCCCAATCCCTCGTTATTTTCAGATCGCTACCGTCATGCTCAAATCTTACCTGACCGCCTCTTGTGCCATCATATTCAGCGGGATGGGCTATACTGAGATCATAGCATTGGAATGTGGCGACGTAGACAGGTTTGATATTTGTTACACTGTAGCTGATAGCAAACCCGGTCTGATGTGCTACAACGCAACCAACACCCTCTAATTCAAAAGCGCGCTTGGCATCATCTAAAAGTGGGACAACCTTTGTGACGATGAATGCACGCGCTACTTCCAGCCTATCGATTTCAACTTGATCCGCAGCAGCTTTATCGGCGTCCAGTTTTACCTTGTCTGCGTCAGCCTTAGCCTTCGCTGCGCGGGCCATCTCTCGAAAATCAGTCATAAAACCTCATTATCGGCAGTAGCAGTTATTCGGCTTACGTGGCGCATAGAGCGCAAAATGAGCAAGCTACTCGAGAATACAACTGTCAAGATGCCACCGAAAAGTGGAAGTTAGCCTCGCTCCTTGAAGCGGGGTACGGGGGAGGCATCTCCCCTGCGATCCGGCGACTGCGCGATGCATCGTTAGCTCAATAGCCGGCACACCTCTAGCAGAGCGCATAGCCTTTCGTCGGCCGCGATCCTGCTACCGAGCGACGATTGACGCCCAGGCTGAAGCCGTGTCTCATTCCACAATGTCAGAAATCGATCGCCGAGCCGTCACCTTCCGCCAAGCGCAAGGCCTAGAGCCACTGCCGCAGCCTTTGCAATTAGAGGACCTCTCAAGAGAGGCCAGGATATTGCTTTGGGAGAAGTTCGATCTCTTGCTGCCGTTCGGTTCATACGCAGATGAAAGTAGCGGATACGACACCGTCATCGGGACAGAATGGAATTCCGTCATGCGACGGTGGCATGTGCGTAAACTTCTTTTACCATCGGATGAATATGATCGCCGTTTAAAGACGGTTTCAGCCTATTCAAAGTTTTTAATTCTTAATCGCCCGTACGACGAAGTATTTGACTATTTAACCTTCATTATGCGCGACGAAAATATGAAGGTTATGGAACCCCATTTTGCAAGCTCGTTCGCTGAGGCGCGCATGGCTTACACAATAGAGGATGCAACTATCTTTCCAGCGGCGACGCCCGAGGAAGGCACTTCGGTAAGGCACGCGTTCGAGGTCCTTACCGCAAGCGAGTTTGGAGGGGCGCGTAGCCACCTCAGGCTCGCTGGAGAACTGATATCATCGGGCGATTGGGCTGGTGGCGTACGCGAGAGCATTCATGCAGTAGAAAGTGTAGCGAAGGTAATCGACCCGTCAGCTAAGACACTGTCAGACGCATTGAAAAAACTAGCCAATGCAAATGCTATGAATCCAAATCTTAAACGAGGCTTGGAAGCACTATACAATTACTCAAGCGACGAAAAAGGCATTCGGCATGCGATGGTATTTAATGCACAGCCCAATGTTGATCGAGCCGATGCTGTTTATATGTTCGGCGCATGCGCGGCTTTCGTGAGCTTCCTCATAGCTCGGTCTAAAACAATCACGTGATTGATTACGATACTATTAGAGAGAAGTATACGAAGCCCCGCTAACGTTCGGACCCGACCTCTAGTCATCGTGTTATTGTCGCGCACGTTGCGCGTCTGCGCGCCCAATCACTTTCAGAAAACCGCGGAGGCATTGAAGGGCCATCCCTTGATGATGTTCAACCTGCATTACGGCGATCGCGAGCATTATGCAGAGTTTCGCCCCTCCCTCGCGCCGCTCAATGCCCTCAAGAGTAGCAAGGCTAACGGGTAAACCAGCATCGTGCGCGTACAGGATGCGATTACGGCCATTCGCCTCGGCCGCGATAAGCTTGTCAACCTTCCTCGACCCGGCAACTTTCCGCACAGCAGCGTCAAAATAGTCGTCGTCGGCTATCCCGGGCCGAGATCCTATTATGCACAGTGGCTCAGCGAGCTCCAATTGATAGCTTTGCATATCCGGGGGCAGCTGGACGAATTGTCGGATAGGAAGAGCGACAGTTATTTTCGGCGGGTCCGCAGAAAGCGTCACGGTTAAAGTTATTTCTCGATGCTGCGCAATTTCATGACGGACGGCATTCAGAAAAAAGTAAACTGCCGCTTTATGCGGATGCCTCCACAAATCGATGTTGTCTGCATTAGGATAGTTGCGCAGCTGAAGGCTGCGAATGAGGGCCGAAGCGGCCTCCTCGGCCGCCGTGATCGCACGGAAAGAGGCAATTTCCCGATCTAGCGGTAAAAGCTCTTTTGCGCGCGTGAAGCCGTCGAGCGCGTTCTCAGCACGGTAGCGGATTGGCCCTGGAAGATTTTTGATCGCCTTAGGCAGAAGGCGCCACATGGCATCCGGACCCTGAATTTCAGTGGTCACGGTATGAGGATCAGACGCCAAGCCGATCTTTCAAGATTGCTCGAATAGCCTCGGGGCGAGATTGACCAGCGTTTTGCTCCTCAATCCACGCATCGAGAGCACTCAACTGCGCAGGCTGGAGGCGAACCATGACTGGAGTGCCTTGGCCGGTCGGCTTCGGCCCACGTTTCCTTGGTAGCAAAGTTTCTTGATCAGTCACAACAACCTTGCTATCAGAGATGTGAGCCGAACGGAAGCTACCAACGACCGCCCGGCTCTGACCCATCGCACGGAGATCGACCATGCAACAGGCTACCAGCGCCCATAGCGGCGAGTGCACCGGCACGTCACCGGAAAATTTTTCTTAATTTCCCAATCCAAGCCGTCGCGCCTTGCTCGGCCTTGTTGGTGTCGCCGCGATCACGGCGACCGCCGCCCTACCAACCCTTGCCGCTGCGGCGAGCCCTTGGTCGCCTGCTGACTGGCTCGACCGCTGGGGACGCCTCGGATGCGGCGCTCGGCTCGATGGACATCGACTGCTCCAGCTGACGCCACGCGCCGATCAGGAGGGCCCTGCCGGAATGATGCTCGGCGAACTAGGCACACCAGGCCGTACCGAATCCATTAAAGCGCTGCTCGACAGCATCTACGACGAAGACGGGGCGGTTCGCGCTGTGCGGCTGTGCCGGCAGATCGATAGCGAGTGCATTCTCGAAGACGAAGATGAAGCCGGCCACAAAGCATGGTTGGCCCGCTCAAACGCCGCCGAAGAACGGCTTCTCCTTGTTCCGGCTCGTACCGGGCAGGGATTGGCTGACAAGCTACGTCTCGCGTTGGAGATGAATGGCTCGGACCTAGGTGATCGCATTGTTGCGCAGGTGCTCGGGCAGCTGGAGCGCATGGCATGAATCTCTATATTGCAAATTCTCCGATTTGCTTATATTGCACAATCTGCGATTTGGAGATTGTGATGACCGTACGTGACATGGAACGGCTGCTCGCCACGTTCGGCATCTCGCCTTCCCTTCTTGATCAGATTAGCCGACGGCTGCGAGAGGATGGCCGCATCCCAAACGCCGGCCGTGGGGCGACCGCGCCTGATATCGGCCCGCGCGAGGTCACGTTGATCTTGCTTGCGCTCGCGGGAAGCGAGGTAGCGGCTCGGCCCCGGATCGCCCTGGCACGTCTCGCATTGCTGGAAATCGAAGCCGACGGTCCACCGCGTCATGCTCGGGGTTTTATCCCTGCCGTTGAGGCCTTGCTGTCGAACGCGGCCAACGCCGGATCGGTAGCTGAGATCCGGGTAGGCCGTGGGGACTGCGCTTCATCTATCGTCTATGACGACGGACACGTCGAGCGCTTCGTCCCTGCCGATCGTCCCAAACCGCCTGTTTTGCATACCGAGGGGGTCATTTGGGGAGGGCTGATCGGCGAACTCGAAATCGAGATGAGCAGTGCTCGCAATTCGTGCGCGCCCGCCCCGTTGGAATATGCCTCAGTCGAGGATGCGGGCTGATGATCGTCCATTGCCTCCTTCCATACGGAAAGACCGCAAGCTCGGCATCAGCGATGGGGTTCGGGGGGCGCCAGGATGGCTGACAGGGCAACCCTCCCCGACTGGCCTCGCTGGATGCCGATCAACCTTGCCGCCGCATATTTGAGCGTGAGCGAGAACACGTTCCGTTCGTTCGGCATCGTACCGATCGAGCAAGGCCGCTGCGTTCGCTACGATCGACGCTCACTCGATCTATACGCCGATCGCGTTGCAGGCCAGCCGATGACGCCGGCCGAAGGCAAGCGCGCCGCGAAGGACGTTGAGAGCGCGTTCTTGGAGCGTCGCCGAAACCGTGGGTAAGAACCTAAAATACACGTATCTGGCAAAGGGCCGGTACTGGCGTTTCCGCCGCGCCGAACTGGACGTGCCTTTGCCCGGTTCGCCCGGTGATGCCGAGTTTCATGCGCGGTACGCCGTCCTGTTGGCGATGGCTCAAAGCACCCCAAAGGCCGCGCCGTCGCGATCGTCGTGGACGTGGCTGGTTCGGCAATACCTCGCCAGTGCCGAGTTCGCCGCGCTCGCCGAACCTACCCGCGATGACTATTCCGGGACGTGCGAGCTGATCATCGAAGAGCTTGGCGAAGAGCCCTTCGCGCTGACGACTAGGAAGATGATCAAGGCCGTCCGTGATTCGTATCGGGCAACGCCGCGTAAGGCCGACAAGATCCGGCAGATGACTAGCCGGCTCTACAGTTGGGCCGACGAGGCGGAGCTAGTTCCGGAGGGCTTCAACCCGGTGAAGGGGCTTAAGAAGCTCAAGCACAAGGTCAATCCTTACGTAGCGTGGTCGGACGAGGAAATCGAACTGTACCTCGCTCACGCCCCTTCGCATGTCACTACGCCGGTATTGCTGGCGCTCTACACCGGGCAACGTGCCTCGGATGTGGTGGCAATGACGTGGAACGACTACAAGGGTCACACCATCCGCGTTCGACAGGATAAGACAGACGAGTTTCTGGATATCTACTGCCATCCCCGCCTACGCGACCACCTAGACCGCCTGAAGGCCTCTGGGGGGAAGAAGGCGGTCGTGATGGCTCTCAGCATCGTCGGCAAGTCCTACACCGCTGGAAGCCTCTCCCAAGCGCTCGCACGATCGATCCTCGCGATCGAGGAGATGCCGCATCGAACCATGCACGGCCTACGATATGCTGCTGCCGCGCAACTGGAAGAGGCTGGATGCACGATCGCCGAGATCGCGGCCGTCCTGGGGCATCGGACCTACCAGATGGCGATGAAGTATATCGAGCAACGCAAGGCCTCGAAACGAGCCGGTGAAAAGCTGGAGGCGCGGGCGTGATTGCGAACCTCCCCCAAAAAAGTGCGAACTATCTTCACACGGCCGTTGACGCCGGGGCAGAAACCACGCATTTGCGCCGCCTTCACGCAATCGGGGCCCGATGGCGGAGTGGTGACGTAGAGGACTGCAAATCCTCGCACCCGGGTTCGATTCCCGGTCGGGCCTCCATCCTCTTTATCCGAGGTTGCGTAGAAAACGCCTGCAGCTTGAGGGTTTGGCGGCCTTGGCCACGAACAGCCTTTTCGCCCATCGCTGGCTAAGAGCCTTGAAATTCTAAAAAAATTTGAGCGCCAGAGCTTGTTACCTCGTGACAGCGGAAACGGCTCGCGCGAGAAAAGGGAATAACGCGTGCGAGCCGTAGTCTGGCTAGCCGGATACGGTCTTGGGGACGTAACCGGCACCGCCGACCATGCGCGTGCTCGACGCTCCGATCAAGTCGAAATTTGAATAGGGAGTATGCCGACCCGCCATGGTGACGAGCCAAAGGTTGAGCGGCGCGCCGACATACCCTTGCATCAACCATCAGGCCCCCTGTTCGGATGCATGCAGGGCGCGCCTGTGCCCGCCTGGTCCTCAGATCAGCGCGTCGAGCAGACCGATCAGCGGCCGATCGGCCGGCGGCATGGGCAGGGCATGCATGTCCGTCGGCCTGACCCACCGCAGCGCGGTCGCCTCGATCGCGCGAGGCACCCCACTCCATTTACGCGTTATATAGAGCAACAGCAGCAGGTGACGATCGCCGAGCGGGGCGCTGGCGAAGGCGGCAGGCGCAAGGCAGGCGTGCGGCACGGCAATCGCCAACTCCTCCTCCAGCTCGCGAATCAGCGCTGCCTCCGGCGTCTCGCCGGGCTCGACCTTGCCGCCAGGAAACTCCCACAAGCCCGCGAGCGATTTGCCCTCGGGCCGCTGCTGGAGCAGGACGCGCCCCTCGATATCGACGAGCGCCGCCGCCACGACAGGCAAGATCAGGTCGTTCGAAGACGCTCGGCTGCGACCCGGTGGATCGTTGGTCATTCCTTAATTCCCCCGTGAATAAATAGCAGCCATGAGCCGGATACGTAACGCAATGAGCGAAGTCACCCGAACGATCGTGCGCGCGTTGCGCGAGCCGCGAGCGGCGACGGCCATCGAATACGGGTTGATCGTCGCTCTCGTGGTCGTTGCCATGTTCGCGGGCCTGACGGCGCTTGCCGGTTCGACCACTGGCATGTGGAACAATGTGAGCAGCAAGGTGACGAAAGTGCGCTGACGCCAGGAAAAAGAATCCGCGTCCGCCTTAAACCTTTCTCAACCCACCACTTGTATTTCTCGAACTGCTGATCCGGTCCGTCCGGTGCAGCCGGGTGACACTGAAGCAATCCAACGATGGAGACCGGAATGAAGACGATTCGCAAGTTTTTCAAGGACAGCAAGGGCGCGACCGCTATCGAGTACGGCCTGATCGCCGCGCTGATCGCCGTTGCCGCCATCGCCACGATGACGACGCTGGGCACGAACCTGAACAAGACGTTCAAGAACGTCTCGAACAGCTTGGGCAGCGCGACCCCCGCCACTTAACGATCTACCGATCGACAAGCTAATGTTGGGCGGCGGAACCTCGGTTCCGCCGCCCTCTTTACGTGAAAATTACAGGCGTCCCATTTTCAGGAACTTGGTCTGACGGTCCTTGCGAAGCTCGGTTGGGGTAAACGGCGCTAGCTCGCTCAGCGCGGAGGAGAGCGCATTGCCGAGCGACTCGATCGCCATCGCCCAGTCGCGGTGCGCGCCACCCAACGGCTCCGGCACGATATCGTCGATCACGCCGAACGACTTCAGGTCCTGCGCGGTGATGCGCATCGCTTCGGCGGCCTCCGGTGCCTTGTCGGCAGTGCGCCATAGGATCGAGGCGCAGCCTTCGGGGCTGATCACCGAATAGACCGCGTGTTCGAACATCAGCACGCGGTTGCCCGCGGCCAGCGCGACCGCGCCACCCGAACCACCTTCGCCGACGATCGCCGAAACGATCGGCACGCCGGCATTGAGGCAGGCTTCGGTCGAACGGGCGATCGCCTCGGCCTGGCCGCGCTCTTCCGCCTGGATGCCGGGGAATGCGCCAGAGGTGTCGACCAACGTGATGATCGGCAGGCCGAATCGGTTGGCGAGTTCGATCAGGCGGATCGCTTTGCGATAGCCCTCGGGCTTGCCCATGCCGAAATTGTGGCGGAGGCGGCTTGCGGTGTCGTCGCCCTTCTCGTGCCCGAGCACCATGATCTTCCGCCCGCGGAAAGTCGCGAAGCCACCGATGATCGCCTGGTCGTCGCCGAAGGCGCGGTCGCCGGCGAGCGGTACGAACTCGTCGAACAGCGCGGCGACGTAATCCTTGAAGTGCGGACGCTCGGGATGGCGCGCGACCTGCGTCTTCTGCCACGGGGTCAGGCGCGCGAACGTGTCCTTCAACAGCTTGTCGGACTTAGCCTGCAAGCGGGCGATGTCGGTGGCGAGGTCGACGCTGCCTTCGGCGGCGGTGTCGCGGAGTTCGTCGATCCGGCCCTGGAGTTCGGCGATCGGTTTCTCGAAGTCGAGGAAGCTTGGCATCAGCGGCGGTTACGGCGCGCCGCCGCCCGCGTCAACGCGGCGGCATATCCGCCAGCGGGTGGCGCGTGTTGACCAGCTCGACGAGGCGGCTCGAATCGACGTGCGTGTAGATTTCGGTGGTGGCGATATCGGCGTGGCCGAGCATCGATTGCAGCGCGCGCAGATCGGCGCCGCCGGCGAGCAGATGCGTGGCGAAGGCGTGGCGCAGGACGTGCGGGCTGACGCGGTCGGGGGGGATGCCTGCCTCGGCGGCGATCGCCTTCACGAGCTGATACAAGCGGATGCGCGAGAGATGGCCCTTGCCCGAGGGGAACAGCCAGAGCCGGTCGGTCGCGACGTGGGTGCGCCAGATCGCGACGGCGGCGCGCGCTCGGTCGGAGATGGGGACGAGCCGCTCGCGCCCGCCCTTGCCGCGCAGGATCAGGAATGGGCGATCGGGGTGAACGGCGTTGCGCGGCAGGCTGACCAGCTCGGTCGCACGCAGGCCGGATCCGTAGAGAAGCTCGAACAGAGCGGAGAGACGGAGATCGTTGGGGTCGAGCGGATCGCGTGCGGCGCGCTGGGCGATCGCGACGAACAAACGGTCGACGTCGGCGTGGCTGAGGATTTTCGGTAAGGTGCGTGCGGTGCCGGGTCGGGGCAGCGCCTTGCCGGGTTCGTCGGCGCGGTGGCCTTCGTCGGCGAGGAACGCGAAGAAGCGGCGGAGCGAGGCGGACTTTCGGCCCACGGTCGAGCGGGACAAGGCCGACCACCCGCTCGCCAGCCTGGCCAGCGCGTCGGCATCCGCGTCGGCCAATCCGCCATCCAGCGCCTGCGAGGCAAGCGTCAGGTCACTGCGATACGCCGCCACCGTGTTCGCCGCGGCACCGACCTCCGCGGTCATCATTTCCAGGAACCGGTCGATCAGCGCGCGATCGCTGGCATGGCTCACGCGCGCGCGATCGCCTCGGCCGCGATCATCCGCGCCTCGCCGTCGAGGCCGACCCCGCGCAACGCGCCGACAATGCGGTACAGCGCTTCCGGAGGGATATCCTTCCAGCTCCCCGCCTGCATGCCGACCGCCGCGAGCAGGACGACCGTCCCCGCTTGGCCGTCACGGGCGGCACGATCGAGCGCGCGGGTCCACGCATTGTCCGCGCCGATCCGCACGCCCAGCGACTGTGCCGCGCGCTCGATATCCCCCTGGTTGAGGCGGCCAAGCCCTGCGAGCCCCGCGAACAGCATGCGCTGCTTCAACGCCGAATCGCCTTCGCCACCGGTATAGGACGCAAGGTCGGAATAGCTCAGGCGGCGATACGCGTCGGGATCGCTGAGCATTATCATCGCCCAGGCGTCGCTGCCGGCGGGTACCGAGCCCAGCCAGCGCGCGGCGGTCCGATCGAGCCCGGCGGACAGCATCGATGCGACCAGCAGATCCGCGTCAGCCTTCACAAGATTGGGGTTCAACCGGGACGCCGCCCGCGCCGTCAGCACGAGGCGCGCATAGCTCGGACGCGCGTTCGCGCCGCCCCACAACTGACGCAGCGCGGTGAGCCGCGAATCCGGGTTGCGATCGGCATAGGCGGTCTGGAGATCGTTGGCGGTCGCGGTCGCGCCACTCTGCGTATCGTCGTCGGTCGCCGCCGCAGCGTAGAGATCGACGAGCGCCGCGCTGGACAGCACACCCTGCCCCGCCGCAGCCTCCGCCGGCGCCAGCCGATCGCCGAGCGCGACGGAAGGCGACAGCGCCTGCCAGTATTTCACCTGCGGACCCGCCGTGCCGTACAACTCGTCGGGCACCGTGACGCCGGTCGCCATCGCAAGCCCGAACCGCCACGCGGTCAGCCGGTCGACGCCGTCCCATTCGATCGTCACGGCCTGACGCCCCTGCGCGCCCGCGCCTACGACTTTCTGCGCGAGCAGCAGGTCGACACCGCTGGCGACATTGCGGCGCTTGGCGGTCGCGATCAGCGGGCTCGCCTGCGCAGGATTGCCCGACAGCCCGGCACACATCGCCTGCGCCATCGTCCAGCCGCGCGCCGGGGCATAGCGCATCGCACCCGTCACCAGCGGGCACAGGCCCGCCGGATCGCCCGTCGCCAGCGCGGTGTTCATCGCGACCTGATAGAGTTTCGGCGTGTAATTGTCGGTGTCGACGTTCTGCGCAACAGCGCGCGCCGCGACCGATTCGCCCATGCGCAGCAACAGCCACGCGCGCTCGGCAGCGAAGTCCGCGCCGTTCGTGCGGCTGGGCGTGTCGACATGCGACACCAGCGCACGCCGCAACAGGATCGACATCCAGCGCGACGGCAGCGGCGCACTGAGGCGGCGCATCAGCGTCTCGACATACTGGCCGTCCGCCTCACCAAACGCGTCGGTATCGAGACCGCCTTTGCTAGCCGTAACAGGACCGACCGTCGCGAGCGAGCGACGCGCGGACGCCGGCATCTCGTACTGCGCGAGCACCGCAGGATCGACCGGTGCAGGCGTCGCGACAGGGGGCACCAGCGGCGCGTCGCCCGGCGTCGTCGGCGGCAGCGGCTGGATCATCGCGCCCGATTGTGCGGGGGACGGAGCCGGCTGCGGCGCGCTCGGCTGCGTCGGACCCGTCGGACGGGGCGCCTGCGTACCGGCAGGCGGCGTCGGTCGCGGTGCGGGCGCAGGCGTCGGCTCGCCGAACCCCGGCGGCAGGATCGATTCGGGACGATCCTGGCCGGTTGCGGGTGCCAGCGCGACCAAGGCTCCGACGGCAACTGCCGCCGCTAAGGATGCCTTAAGAGAGGTTCGCAAGCGTCACGGCCTTCTCGACGTGGCTCTGCGGACGCTCGGTCGCGCGCCCTGCCAGCAGGAACAGGCCGCCGACCACGACCACGAGAACGACGACGACCGAGACGATGAAACGGGACATACGACGTAACCTTGTAGTGGACGGGGGTAGTGAACGGGGCAGAAAATCGCACGCCAAGAGCTTTTGCCCTCGCGCGGAGCCGCTGTATAGCGCGGGCTACGATGTTGCAAAGCCACAACCCTTCAGGCGGACCCTCGGGCAGTCGCCGCCCTGCCCCGATCGATCGTCCGATCGTGCTCGTCGGGCTGATGGGCGTCGGCAAGACCACCGTCGGCCGCCGCCTCGCGCTGCGCATGAACCTGCCGTTCGTCGATGCCGACCACGAGATCGAGGCCGCGTCTGGCATGACCGTCGCCGAGATCTTCGCCAAATACGGCGAGGACTATTTCCGCGATGGCGAGCGCCGCGTGATCGCGCGGCTGATCGACGGTACGCCCAAGATCATCGCGACCGGCGGCGGCGCGTTCATCAACGACGACACGCGGGCGCTGATCCTGCGCGATGCGGTGTCGGTGTGGCTGAGTGCACATCCCGACATTCTCGTCGAACGCGTGGGGCGGCGCGACACCCGCCCGCTGCTGCGTAACCGCGACGCGGGGAAAGTGCTCGCCGAACTGGCGCGCGTCCGCAACCCGATCTACGCGCAGGCGCAGATCCATATCGTCAGCAACAAGACGCCGCACGAAGCGACCGTCGCCGCTATCCTGAGAGCGCTTGGCCGATGAAGACCGTTACCGTTGAGCTGGGTTCGCGGACCTATCCGATCCATATCGAGGCGGGGTTGCTCGCGCGGGCGGGCGAGTTTCTTGCGCCGCTCGCGAAGGCCAGGCGCGTGGCGATCGTCACCGACGAGAATTTGTCGGTCCACCTAGCGACGTTGCAGTCTTCGCTGACCGCGGCGGGGGTCGTGTCCGAGGCGATCGTCCTCGCGCCGGGCGAGGGCAGCAAGAGCTGGGCGACGCTTGAATTTCTCTGCGACCGCCTGCTCGAACTCGGTGTGGAGCGCGGCGATCACGTCGTTGCGCTCGGTGGCGGCGTGATGGGGGATCTGGTCGGGTTCGCCTGTTCGATCCTGAAGCGCGGGTGCAACTTCGTGCAGATCCCGACGTCGCTGCTCGCGCAGGTGGACAGCTCGGTCGGCGGCAAGACCGCGATCAACACGAAGGCCGGCAAGAATTTGATCGGCGCGTTTCACCAGCCGGTCATGGTGCTGATCGATCCGCAGGTGCTGGATACGCTGCCGATACGCGAACTGCGCGCAGGTTACGCCGAGGTCGTGAAATATGGGCTGATCGACGACTTCGCGTTCTTCGAATGGTGCGAGGCGAATGGCGCCGCGTTGCTGAGCGGTGACATCGGCCTGCGCGAATACGCGATCGCGCACAGCGTTTCGGCCAAGGCGCGGATCGTCGCGGCGGACGAGCATGAGACGAACGGGACGCGCGCTTTGCTTAATCTCGGGCATACCTTTGGCCATGCGCTCGAGGCGGAGACCGGGTTTTCGCAGGCGCTGATCCACGGCGAGGGTGTCGCGGCGGGCTGCTCGCTGGCGTTCGGGTTTTCCTCGGCGCAGGGCATCTGCTCAGGTCAGGACGCTCAGCGAGTAGCGGCGCATTGGCGTGACGTCGGGCTGCCGGATAGTCTCGTGGCGGCGAAAGTCGACGCGAACGGTGCGCGGCTGGTCGATCACATGCGGCACGACAAGAAGATGGCGGCGGGCACCCTCCCCTTCCTGCTCGCGCGCGGGATCGGCCATACGTATCTCGACAAGACGGTCGACCTCGCCGACGTCGAAACCTTCCTCGACGCGCAGCCTCGCTGATGCCCAACGGTGTCGCCAAGCAGAATTTGCCGACGAAGGTCTGCCCGGCGTGCGAGCGGCCGTTCACGTGGCGGAAGAAATGGGCGCGCGACTGGGACAGCGTGATCTACTGTTCGGACGCGTGCCGGAAGAAGCGATAGCGTTCCAGGACCCGCAAGAAGGTTGTTCACCCGCGAAGGCGGGTGCCCAGACTGGGCACCCGCCTTCGCGGGTGAACAAGGAGGTCAGGGGCGGGCTGCGCTCCACGCCAGCCACAGCCATCCGCCGATCAACAATGCGCCACCGATCGGCGTGATTGGACCGAGCCATCGCCCACCACCAGCAGCCAGGCCGTAAAGCGATCCAGCGAAGAGCAAACCACCGACAACGAAGAGCCAAGCCGGGCCACGTGCATCCATCTTGAGTGCAACCAGCGCCGCGACCGCGTGGACCAGTTGATAATGGCTGCCGGTCTTCAACAACTCACGCGCAGCATCACCCGCCCAATGCGACCCCATGGCTCCCGCCGCAACCGCGATCGCGCCCGACAAGGCCGCTAGAATGGCGATAATCATTGCGTATCATTCCCCCAGGGAAAGCGTTTGGCGGTCTCCGCACGTGCCGCGCGCATGTCGCCGGAGTCGATCTGCAACTGCAACCGCTCCTTGTCGCGCGACCGGTATTGCTCCTCGGCACGGTCGATATCGGCAGGCGACACGTCCAGCCCGCGTAGCGCCAGCCGCGCCATCTTCACCGCGGACTCCATCACTTCGCGCACAACCGCGGTCGCCGACGTGTTCTTCAGCTTCACGAGCGCGCGGCGATCGAACGCGCGGACGTAGATCGCGGCGTCCGGGAAGGCCTCGTGCACGCCCTCGATCGTGTCCGGATCGAGCTGGTCGCCGTCCATGCAGAAGCAGATGATCTCTGCCTCCGCCGCGCCCGCCTGCCGCAACAGGTCGAGCCGCGTGCCGTCGCCGTAATAGACCTTCGCGCCGAACTCGCCGGCGATGTCGATCATCTCGATATCCGTGTCGATCAGCGTCACCGGGATATCTTGCGCAAGCAGCATCTGGCCGACCGTCTGGCCGAACCGCCCATAGCCGACGATGATCGCGTTCGCGCCGTCGACCTTCGGGCCGTCGCGCTCCTGCCCCTCGGCGATCGGTTCGGTCCGGAAGCGGCGCGTGATGCCCATCAGGAACGGCGTCGTCGCCATCGACAGCGTGATGATCGCCCCGAACAGGCTGGCCGCCTGCGGTTCGATCAGCAGCCCGGCCTGCGCCTGCGCGAACAGCACGAAGCCGAACTCGCCGCCCTGGCTCAGCAACAGGCCCAGCGCAAACGCCTGCCGCCACGTCATCTTGAACGCCATGCCGATCAGCATGATGACGCCGGTCTTGGTCGCGATCAGCGCGGCGGCCATCGCCATGACGAAGAACGGGCGTTCGGCGATCGCGTTAAGGTCGAGCACCATGCCGACCGCGAGGAAGAACAGGCCGAGCAGGATCGAGCGGAACGGCTCGACATCGGCTTCGAGCTCATGCCGATACGGGCTGTCCGCGAGCATAACGCCGGCGATGAACGCGCCGAGCGCAGTCGACAGCCCGAGCCATTCCATGATCGCGGCGCTGGCGATGACCGTGAACAGCCCGGCGAACACGAACATCTCGCGCTCGCCCAAATTGCCGATCAGGCGGAAGAACGGGCGCAGCAGAAAGCGTCCCGCTACGACGAGTCCGACGACCGCAAGCACGGTGTAGATCGCGAGCAGCCACCCGGGAGGCGCATTCGCATCGGCCGGATTACGGCTCATCGCCGCGACGATCGTGATCAGCGGGACGATCGAGAGATCCTGGAACAACAGGATCGAGAACGCGCGCTCCCCGAACGGGGTCTTCATCCGCCCCGACGAGCGCAGCATCGGCAGCACCTGCGCGGTCGACGACAGCGCGAGCGGGAGGCCGAGCGCGAGCGCAGCGGGCAGCGAGAACTTCGCGCCCACCCATACGATCGCGGTGATCGCCAAGCCACAGATCGCGACTTGAAGGAGCCCCAATCCGAAGATCTCCTCCTTCATCTTCCACAGCCGTGACGGATTGAGTTCGAGCCCGACGATGAACAGCAGCAGCGTGATGCCGAGTTCGGCGAACCCGAGCTTCGACTCCGCATCGCCGACCAGGCCAAGCACGTGCGGCCCGACGACCGCGCCCGCGACCAGATACCCCAGCGTCGCACCGAGCCCGAGCCGGCGGAACAGCAGCACGAACATCAGCCCGAACCCGAGCAGTACGACGCCGTCGCGGAGCAGCGACGGCGACGTGCCCTCCGCCATCAGACCTTCGCCTTTGCAGCGGCATCGGCAGCCTCGGCCGCGGCTTCGAACGCGAGCCGGATCGAAGGGTGGCGCGCGGTGTAGTCGAGTGCGGGGGTGAAGATATCCATCCCCGGCCAATCGGGCGCATCGCCCTCGCGCGCAAGCCACGCCGTCAGCGCGTCGCGCGCGGCGGCGAGTTCGGCGGGGGTGCGACCGAGGATGTTCGACGCCAGCAGCGACGACGACGCCTGGCCGAGCGCACAGGCGCGGACCAGCAGGCCGACCTCGCTGACCTTGCCCTCATCATCGACCGCGACGTCGATCGTCACGCGGCTGCCGCAGATCGGCGAGCGTTTCTCCGCGGTCGCCATCGGCTCGGGCAGGCGTTCATGGTGCGGGATCGTCGCGGCAAGGCGCAGGATTTCGGCGTTGTAGAGGGGCGCGCTCATGGCTTCGACTCACTTGCACTATCGGATCGGGAAGGCGGCGTGGTTGCGCCGAAAACAGGTTTGCCACGGCGGCGGCGGTCGACGAAATCGGCGATCCCCGCGCTCGTCGCGTTGAGCAGCGGGTAGGTCCGTGACGTCGTCATCCAGCCGGGCCGGCGCGACGGTCCGCCACTCATCGTGTCAATGACGAGCGTCGCGAGCAGGAAGACGAGGCTCGCGAGGATAAGCCCCTTCAACGCGCCGAACCCGAAGCCGAGCGCACGGTCGACCGGCCCGAGGATCGATGTCCGCGTCCGCGCACCGATCGCGTTGGCGACCAGCCGCCCGCCGATATAGGTGACGCCGGTGATGATCGCGAACGCGAGCACCGCGGCGCCGCCAACCGTGCCGACCATCGGCGACAGCGCGGCGGCGAGCGGGATGTGGAACAGCTTCAACATCGCCACCATCGCCACCCAGGCGAACATCGACAGCACTTCGGTGACGAACCCGCGCACGAGCCCCAGCACCGCGGACCCGGCGACGGCGATCAGGACGACGATGTCTAGGGCAGTGAGGTTCATGCTGTCTGGAATAGGGACGCTGGGCGCGAACCGCTAGTGCGAGCGTTCTCGCTGGCGCTGCCCACTCCCGTCATTCCCGCGGAGGCGAGAACCCATAATCGCGAACGACGCGATCCATGTCTCAACCTTGGGGTTATGGATCCAAACCTTCGCAGCGGAACGACGCGCCGCTGCCCCCTGCGATAAACTTACCCCCGTCCCATCATGTGATCGACGAACGACGCGAGCGTCTTGAAGCCCGACAGCTTCATGCCGCTCTTCTCCCCAGTCATCGACGCTGGCACCAGTGCGCGTTCGAAGCCCAGCTTGCTGGCTTCCTTCAAGCGCAGCGGGCCATGTGCGACCGGGCGGATCTCGCCAGACAGCGCGACTTCGCCGAACGCCACTGCATCGACCGGCACGGGACGCTCCGACATCGCCGAGATCAACGCCGCCGCCACTGCGAGGTCCGCCGCCGGGTCCTGCACCCGGTACCCGCCGGCGATGTTGAGATACACTTCGGCGTTGGAGAAACTCAGCCCGCACCGCGCTTCCAGCACGGCGAGGATCATCGCGAGACGCCCCGAATCCCAGCCGACCACAGCGCGCCTTGGTGTGGCCCCCGACGCCAATCGGACCGTCAACGCCTGGATCTCGACCAGTACCGGCCGTGTCCCCTCCAGCGCCGGGAACACCGTCGCCCCCGTCATCGCGTCGTCGCGGTGCGTCAGGAACAGCGACGACGGATTGCCGACCTCCGCCAGTCCTTCCGTCTGCATCGAGAAGACGCCGATCTCGTCGGTGCCGCCGAAGCGGTTCTTGATCGCGCGGAGGATGCGGTATTGGTGGCTGCGCTCGCCCTCGAACGACAGCACCGTGTCGACCATATGCTCGAGCACGCGGGGGCCAGCGATCGAGCCGTCCTTGGTGACGTGCCCAACCAACACGACGGCGGTGCCGCGCTCCTTGGCGAACCGGATCAGCTCCTGCGCCGACGCACGCACCTGGCTGACCGTGCCGGGCGCGCCCTCGATCAGGTCGGAGTGCATCGTCTGGATCGAATCGATCACCAGCATCGCGGGCGGCTTGGTCTGCAACGTCGTCAGGATGTCGCGCGTCGAGGTCGCCGCCGCCAACTGCACAGGCGCGTTGCCCAAGCCTAGCCGTCGCGCGCGCAGACGCACCTGATCCGCAGCCTCCTCTCCCGAAACATATGCGACCGACTGGCCGGCGAGCGCCATCTTCGCCGCCGCCTGCAACAGCAGCGTCGACTTGCCGATACCGGGATCGCCGCCGATCAGCGTCGCCGAACCCTCGACGAACCCGCCGCCCAGCGCACGATCGAGTTCGGCGATGCCGGTCGCCATCCGATCGGGCAGCTTGATCTCGGCATCGAGCCCGACGAGCTGGATCGCGCGGCCGCCGGTCTGAAGATTATGCTTCGAATGGAACGGAGTAGCGCCGGTGTTCGCCTCCTCGACCAGCGTATTCCACTCGCTGCAATCGGCGCATTGCCCCGCCCAGCGGTGCGACACCGATCCGCAGGCCTGACACACGTAACGCTTCTGGGGTTTCGCCATGCCACCGATGTACGAGAACGATACGGGAACATCAATGGCGCGCGCGTGCGACAAGTTGCGGATTTAGTGGCGCTTCGGGAAACCCGGCGTTATCCGCGCGACGATGCAAGCCACCGACCTGCGCATCGCCCTGTTCAGCGGCAACTATAATTACGTTCGCGATGGCGCAAACCAGGCGCTCAATCTGCTCGTCGGCCATCTGCTGGCGAAGGGCGCGACGGTGCGTGTCTATTCGCCGACCAATGCCAAGCCCGCCTTCCCGCCGACCGGCGATCTGGTCGCGGTGCCGTCGCTGCCGCTGCCGGCGGGGCGTGGCGAATACAAGATGGCGCGCGGGCTGCCGGCGGCGATCCGGCGCGATCTGGATGCGTTCGCGCCGAACATCGTCCATGTGTCGGCGCCCGATTTCCTTGGCCACCGCGCGATCAGCTACGGCCACCGCAACGGCATCGCGACGGTCGCATCGCTGCACACGCGGTTCGAGACGTATTTCCGCTACTACAAGATGGCGTTCTTCGAGCCGATCATGGTGAAGATCCTGACGCGCTTCTACAACCGCGTCGACGAAGTGCTGGTGCCCGGGCGCGGCATGGCGGAGATCGTCCGCGACTGGGGCGTGACGACGCCGACCGCGATCTGGTCGCGCGGCGTGAACCACGACCGTTTCACGCCGACGCGTCGCGATCTCGAGTGGCGGCGCGCGCGCGGCATTGCCGACGGAGAGGTCGCGGTCGGGTTTCTCGGGCGGCTGGTGAAGGAAAAGGGGCTCGACGTCTTCGCCGACGTGATCCGCGAGCTGGAACAGCGCGGCGTGCCACACAAGGTGCTGGTGATCGGCGAAGGACCCGCGCGCGACTGGTTCGCCGCGCGCGTGCCGGGTGCGGTATTTGCAGGGTTCCAGTCGGGCGACGATCTGGGACGCGCGGTCGCGTCGATGGACGTGTTCTTCAATCCGAGCGTAACCGAAACGTTCGGCAACGTGACGCTTGAGGCGATGGCGGCGGGCGTGCCCGTCGTCGCCGCCCGCGCATCGGGTGCGGTCGGACTGGTCGATGACGGCGTCACGGGATTTCTCGTGCCGCCGACCGATATCGCCGGGTATGCGGATGCGATCGGCCGGATCGTCTCGGAGCCGGGGCTGCGCGAGACGATGGGCTGGGCCGGGCATGACAAGGCTGCCGGGTATCTTTGGGATACGATCAACCAGTCGGTACTGGATACGTATCTCGAGGTGATGGCGCGGCGGGGAGGCTAGCTCCGCCCGGGCTCCGTCATCCTGGGCTCGACCCAGGATCCAGAGTTATTGACGCTGACGCCCGTGGCTCTGGATCCTGACTTTCGTCAGGATGACGAGGTCCAGTCGAACGTCAACGGCGCCTCGCGGAAAGCGAACCGGTCGAGGTGGCTCGATACCACCCCACGCATCCGCTCGACGTCCTCTGCCTCCGGCACGGTCAGCGCGACGTCGAGCGTTTCGCTGTCCGCACGCATCTCGAGCACGGCGCCGTTGGGGAAGGCGATGCGGCCCTCTTCTTCCGAGAAGGTGACCTCCATCTTGTGGCTCCAGTGCTTGGCGAGCTGCTGGAGATACTTGCTGGCCGAATGCGTCGGCACCCTCGCGACCGAGACGCTCACTTGAGCCGCTCGATCTTCTGCGCCGCCTCGTCGAGCAACGCCGCGACTTCGTGCAGCGTATCCTCGTTGACGTCCTCGCGCATCAGCCGGTGCTGGAGCACCTGCCGAAGATTGCCCATCGCCCGCCTGATCGGCGCGCCATCGGTCCGCTCGGACTCGGCACCGACCGCCGCAAGCCTAGCGAACAAGCCGTCCACCACGGCGGTATTTTCGGTCAGGATGGCCTGCCCCTCGGCCGTCACGGCGAAGCGCTTCTTTGCACCTTCCGATTTCTGTTCCTCGATCAGGCCCATGTCGTCGAGCGTGCTCAACGTCGGGTATACGACGCCAGGGCTAGGCGCATAGGCGCCACCCGAAAGCCCTTCGACTTCGCGGATCAAGTCATAACCGTGACGCGGGGCATCGGCGATAAGCTTTAGCAAAACCAGTTTCATCTCGCCGCCATCGAACAGCCGTCGACCACGACCACGAGGGCCGCCACCACGCTTCCAAGCTGAATGCTCGTCACCATGATCGCGAGGACCATGCCCATGACCATGGGCGCCGGCTCGCGGGCCACCCGTCCAAGCTCCATATCCCATACCAAAACGCATTTGAGTGTTCTCCGATATATCTTCATTCATGGCTTGCGATATATCGCAGACTGTTTCTGGTTCAAGGGGTACGTCAAAAAGATTCGCCTTTCTCTCGTTCGTCATCCCCGCGGAGGCGGGGACCCAGACCCTCGGACCGGGCGAGCGTGCATAGCCGTCAGCCAATATGGATCCCCGCCTTCGCGGGGATGACGACCCGGTGATGATGACGATCGGATGACGAGGTGCGTGAGGTTGACCAGCGCGCTGGGACTCCGGACGGATGGGCAAACCGCCCCCCCGCCCCTATCTTCCCCCCATGGCCGATCTCTTCGCGGGCTTCGAACCCGCCGCCCCCACCGAAACGCATCCCGAAAACGCGCCGCTCGCCGACCGCTTGCGTCCGCGCACGCTAAGCGAGGTGGTCGGGCAGGATCACATCACCGGCCCCGAAGGCGCGATCGGCAGGATGGTGTCGGCCGGGCGATTGTCCTCGATCATCCTGTGGGGCCCGCCCGGCACCGGCAAGACGACGATCGCGCGGCTGCTCGCCGATGCCGTCGACCTGCGGTTCGTCGCGATCTCGGCAGTGTTCTCCGGCGTCGCGGACCTCAAGAAATCGTTCGCCGAGGCGCGCGAGCACGCCAAGATCGGCAAGCGCACCTTGTTGTTCGTGGACGAGATCCACCGCTTCAACCGCGCACAGCAGGACGGTTTCTTGCCGTACGTCGAGGACGGCACAGTGACCCTGGTCGGCGCGACCACCGAGAATCCGTCGTTCGAACTCAACGCCGCGTTGCTCAGCCGCGCGCAGGTGCTGATCCTCGAACGGCTTGGCCGCGGTGCGCTCGAACAACTGCTCGACCGCGCCGAGACGGAGATGGCGCGCCCCCTGCCCCTCACCCCGCCCGCCAAGGATGCGCTGATCGCCAGCGCCGACGGCGACGGCCGGTTCCTGCTCAATCAGGCGGAGACGTTGTTCTCGGTGAACCTCCCCGAACCGCTCGATCCCGCTGGCCTGTCGAACTTTCTGCAACGTCGCGTCGCGGTGTACGACAAGGATCGCGAGGGGCATTACAACCTCATCTCCGCGCTTCACAAATCGATCCGCGGGTCGGATCCGCAGGCCGCGCTCTATTACCTCGCGCGGATGCTGACCGCCGGCGAGGAACCGCTGTTCCTGCTCCGTCGCCTAACGCGTGCCGCGGTCGAGGATATCGGCCTCGCCGACCCGCAGGCGCTGGTCCAGTGCATCGCTGCCAAGGACACGTACGACTTCCTCGGCAGCCCCGAGGGCGAACTCGCGATCGCGCAGGCGTGCGTCTATCTCGCCACCGCGCCCAAATCGAATGCGGTCTACAAGGCGCAGAAGGCGGCCTGGAAATCGGCGCGCGAGACCGGCTCGCTGATGCCCCCCGCGTCGATCCGCAACGCGCCGACCAAGCTCATGCGCGATATCGGCTACGGCAAGGGCTATGCGTACGATCACGACGCGGAGGATGCGTTCTCCGGCTCGGATTACTGGCCCGACGAGATGAGCCCACAGACCTTCTATACGCCGACCGAACGCGGCTTCGAGAAGCGGCTGTCGGAACGGCTCGCCTATTGGGATGCCTTGCGCGCCGAGAAGAATGGCTGAACCACGCTTCACGCGGTTTGCGGCGATCGACTGGTCCGGCGCGCGAGGGCATCGGCACAGGGGTATCGCGGTCGCGGTCTGCGAGACGGGCGATGCCGCGCCGGCGCTGGTTGCCCCACTAGGCGCCAGTGTATGGTCGCGCGACGATATCCTCGACTGGTTGCTCGACCAGGATGTGCCGACGCTGATTGGCCTGGACCTCTCCCCTGCCTTCCCGTTCGTCGACGAAGGCGGATACTTTCCCGGCGCGCCCGACAGTCCGCCCGACGCCCGCGCCCTGTGGAAGATGGTCGACGATGCCTCGACTGCCGACCCGCACCTTGCCGTCTCCAGCTTGCTCACTGACTCCGAAATCCGCCGCCACTTCCGCCAGCACCGCGATTGCGGCGACCTGTTCCCCGGTGGCGCAGGCCGGATGCGCGTCTGCGAGCACGGGCAACGCGCGATGGGGCTGTCCCCCACGAGCTGTTTCAACCTCGTCGGCGCGGCGCAGGTCGGCAAGTCGAGCCTCACCGGCATGCGCGTGCTCCACCGCCTTGCCGGCCGCGTACCGATCTGGCCGTTCGACCCGCTCCCCCCCGAAGGCCCGGTGATCGTCGAGATCTACACGACAATCGCCGCACGCGCCGCCGGTATCCGCAAGGGTCTCAGCAAGATGCGCGATGCCGGTTCGCTGGATGCGGCGCTCGCCAACCTCGGCAGCCAGCCGCACCGACCGCTCGCCCGCTACGACGATCACGCCACCGACGCGATCCTCACCGCTGCGTGGCTCCGCACCAACGCCGATCGCCCCGAACTCTGGCACCCGGCGACGATGACATCGCATATCGCGCAAACCGAGGGCTGGACCTTCGGCGTATCTTGAAGCATGGGGCGATTACGCCTGACGCGCACCGGGCCGGTTTAGCTCAGTTGGTAGAGCGCCAGTTTTGTAAACTGGATGTCGCGGGTTCGATTCCTGCAACCGGCACCACGACCCATCGCTTGTCGAATCAGTCCGCAGATCGGTGTTCGAAACGTGCCTTGCGGTCAGTATGCTATCGAGCAGCCTCAAAGCGGGTCGGCAAGTGCTGCGCGCGACCTTCCGCGTTTCAGGACAGCCCGGCGAGAAGCGGGGCGTAGGCGGCAAGCCTGCGGGAGACGTGGTCCGTGAACAGCCGAACGCGCTTCGTCTTGCGCGTGTCCCCCTGCGTCAGGACCCAGAGCGTTCCGTACAGGTGCAGGTCGGTGCCCGGCACTCTTTCCAGCAGCGGGTCCGCATCGCCGACGAAGCATGGCAGCGTCGTGATGCCGAGCCCTTGCCGGACGGCGGCGATCTCCGCGCCTGCGTCGGTGACCCTGAAGGGAACCGCGGTGGTACAGACATCGCCTTCGCTGGCCCAATCCGGAATGCCGTGCGTGCTGATGACGATCCAGCGGAGGGGATCGGACGCGCCCGCGCGCCATGCAGCCAGCCGATCACGGGCGATGTAGACGCCGCCGAACAGCTCCGGTCCCTTCAATCCGTGCAGATTGAGCGGCAGGGTCTTGCGGTCGTAGACGACGCGGATCGCGACGTCGGCCTCCCGATTGGTCAAATTCGCGAGGTCGCCGGAGGACTGGATTTCCATTTCGATGTCCGGATGCCGGCGCGCGAATTCGGCGAAATCCGGCAGCAGAAGGTGCGTCGCGAGGATCGGGGTCAGCGTCACTCGCAAGAGCCCGCGCACGCTCTGGTCGCGTCCGAAGACCCTCGTCTCCAGTTGGTGCGACGAGGATTCCATTTGCAGCGCGAATTCGAGAACCTCCTCGCCCGCCGTCGTCAGGCGGTAGCCCGAGGGCAGCTTTTCGAACATCTGCGCGCCGAGCCGCTGTTCGAGCTGCGCGATACGTCGCAGCACGGTCGCGTGGTTCACCGCGAGACCCTTGGCGGCAGCACGCACCGACCCCTCGCGCGCGGCGGCCAGAAAGTAGCGAACGTCGTCCCAGTCGATCATGGTGCATTCCCGCGCCGCAAGCTGCACGCCCATCATAGCACGCACGTTCGAGATAGGCGCACGACCCATACCATGGATCATTTCCGCACCACCGATGTGCGGAATTCCACAATCCCTGCCTGACTTTGCCGAGCCCATGTTGAGGCTCGCGGGGGGAACCTCCCCGGACGGCCGGACACCCGGTCGGCGAACAAGGATGCACGACATGACCAGATTAGACGGAAAGACCGCCGTGATCACCGGCGGCGCGACCGGTATCGGCCTCGCCTCGGCAAAGCGGTTCATCGAGGAAGGCGCCTTCGTCTTCATCTATGGGCGGCGACAGGATGCGCTCGATGCCGCGGTGGCGGAGCTCGGGTCGCATGCCCGCGCGGTGAAGGGCTCGGTCTCCGACGAGTCCGACCTCGACCGGCTCTACGCCGCGGTGAAGGCCGAGCGCGGAACGCTCGACATCGTCTTTGCCAATGCAGGCGCCGGAAGTCCGCTCCCACTCGGCCAGATCACCGCCGAACACATCGACGAGACCTTCGACACCAACGTGAAGGGGACGATCTTCACCGTCCAGAAGGCGTTGCCGCTGATGCGCGAGGGCGGTTCGATCATCCTGACCGGATCGAGCGCGGGTACCACGGGCGCCCCGGGGTTCACCGCCTACAGCGCCAGCAAGGCGGCCGTGCGCAACCTCGCGCGGAGCTGGGCGGAGGACCTCAAGGGTACCGGCATTCGCGTGAACGTCCTGTCCCCCGGCGCGACGGCGACCGAACTCGCCAAGGCCGCGCTCGGTGAGGAGGGCCAGAAGGCCTACGGCGCGATGACCCCGCTGCTGCGCATGGCCGACCCGGCCGAAATCGCGGCGGCCGCGGCCTTTCTCGCATCGTCGGACAGCAGCTTCATGACCGCCAGCGAACTCGCCGTCGACGGTGGCCTCGCGCAGCTCTGACGCATCCCACCCGCCGATCGTTGGCGTGATCGGCACCTGCACCCAAGCACGAAGGAACATCCTGTGGACCATCCTCTCAAGGGAAAGACCGCTCTCGTTACCGGGGCATCGCGTGGCATCGGCCGCGCGATCGCCGAACGTCTCGCTCGCGACGGTGCGACGGTCGCGCTGACCTACAACGCCAGCAAATCCGGCGCGGACGAAGCGGTCGCGGCCATCGAAAACGCCGGAGGCACTGCGTTCGCGATTCCTGCGGACCTGGTGGACCCGGCAACCGTGCCAGTCCTGTTCGACACGCTCGACCACGAGTTCACTATGCGGAACGGCAGCAGAACACTCGACATCCTGGTCAACAATGCGGGCAATGCCGGCTGGATCGGCTTCAAGGACGCGACGCACGCAAGCTGGGACACGCTGATGGCGGTCTACCTGCGCGCGCCGTTCTTCATCGTCCAGGCT
This sequence comes from Sphingomonas sp. CFBP 13728, assembly GCF_014841895.1. Lineage (NCBI taxonomy): Bacteria > Pseudomonadati > Pseudomonadota > Alphaproteobacteria > Sphingomonadales > Sphingomonadaceae > Sphingomonas > Sphingomonas sp. CFBP 13728. The sequence continues at coordinate 349,048 of NZ_JACYUS010000003.1, forward strand.
GCGATGGATCGCCTCGCCGATGGCGGGCGGATCATCAACATCTCGTCCGCCGCCGCGACGAAGCCGGTAACGACGGCGCCGATCTACTCGATGGCCAAGGCGGCGATCAACACGCTGACGCATGCGCTCGCGTCCGAACTGGGGCCGCGCGGGATCACCGCGAACGCGGTCGCGCCAGGCTTCACGCGAACCGACGCGAACGCGGCCTTCCGGGAGAATCCGGCACTCGTGAAGGCGGTCGAGGCCGACATCGCGCTCGGACGCTTTGGCGAGCCTTCGGAAATCGCCGCCGTCGTGGCGTTCCTCGCGTCCGACGACGGCCACTGGGTGACCGGCCAGACGATCGAAGCAAGCGGCGGCTACAAGCTGTGAGCGCCCGAAACTCCAAGGAGATTATCATGACCTACGCCATCATCGGTTTCGGCGAGATCGGCCAGACCCTCGCCAAGACGTTCGCCCGCAAGGGGATCGCGGTATCCGTCGCGACGACGCGCGATCCGGAAAGCTTTGCAGCGACCGCGGTAGCGATCGGTCCCGGCATCACCCCCACGACGCTCGCCCAGGCGGTCGAGGCGGACGTCGTCTTCCTGGCCGTCCGTTTCCAATCGCACCCGGATGTCGCGAAGGCGTTGCCGGACTGGCAGGGCAAGATCATCGTCGATGTGACCAATGCGTACGGTGTGTCCTCGGAGGACATGGGCGGACGGCCATCGGCCAAGGTCGTCGCGGACGCGTTCGCCGGCGGCAGGGTGGTCAAGGGCTTCAACCATCTGGTCGCCGCCGTGCTCGATCAGGACCCGGCCGTACAGGGTGGCAGGCGCGTCGTGTTCCTGTCGAGCGACGACGACGATGCGGCGGCACAGGTCGGCGCGCTGGCGGAAGATCTCGGCTTCGCGCCGATCCAGCTCGGCGGGCTTTCGGAAGGGGGACTGCTCGTTCAGGCGCACGACAAGAGCTGGGGCCGCCTGATCTTCAAGGATCTGGTCAGGTTCGGCTGACGGGCGCTGGCTGAAATAGGAGAGAATGCCATGGGCACCGAAAAGAACGTCCAGACCGTGAAGGACTTCTTCGCCGCGATCGGACGCGGCGACAAGAAGGGCCTGCTGGCACTGGTCGCCGAGGATATCGCGTGGATCATCCCGGGCAGGGACTGGCCGCTGGCCGGCACCTACCGTGGACGTGCCGGATTGGCGGATCTGCTCGATACGGCAGCCAGGTCGATCGAGACGTCCACGGAACCGCGGGAGTTCATCGCGCAAGGCGACCGGGTCCTGGTCGTCGGCTTTGCGAAGGGGAGGATCAAGGCCACGAGCAAGACGTTCGAGGACGACTGGATTTTCGCCATCACGGTCCGGAACGGCAAACTGACCAGCATCCGGGAGTATGTCGATACGCAGGCGCTGGCGCAGGCGGCGAAGTCGGATTCGGTCGGGCTGCAATAATACCCCCGTGTTCGAGCACCGCCCGCGCCGGTACGAACTCGTTCCTTGTCCTGCTCTCCGCTGGGCTCACTCTCGCATCCAGTCGTTGTAAACCGAACCTGAACAAAGTCGTTCAGGCTGCTGCCGTCGGAGCGCTCTACCGACGGCGTAGAAACCTACGCGCGAACACTGGAGACACCCGATGGCATCTGCGGCAGCCCTGCCCGAGACGAAGGACCCGTCGCGGCGCAGCACGCCTACCGGCACGCTGGACGCGCTCAACTTCTTCCTGGCCGATGTCCGCGACGGATTGGGCCCCTATCTCGCCATCTATCTGCTGGTCGTTCGCGGTCCGTCGCATGGCTGGAACGAGGCGACCGTCGGGCTGGTGCTCACCATCGCCGGAATCGTCGGCCTGTTGTCGCAGACACCGGCGGGCGGGTTGATCGACCGGGCGAAGAACAAGCCTCGTATCGTCATCGGTGCCGCTTTGCTGGTGACGCTCAGCAGCCTGTCGCTGCCGATCGTTTCCGGCTTCACGATGGTGACGATCACCCAATCGATCGCGGCGGCGGCGGGCGCGATCTTTGCGCCGGCGATCTCGGCAATCACGTTGGGGTTGGTCGGGCCGAAGCTGTTCGCCAAACGGGTCGGTCGGAACGAAGCGTTCAACCACGCCGGCAATGCCACATCGGCAGCGCTAGCCGGCGTCCTTGCCTGGTCGTTCGGCCCCGTGGTCGTCTTCTGGCTGATGGCCGGACTGACCGTGGCGAGCGTCATTGTGGCGGCGAGGCTCAAGAACGACGACATCGACAACGCGGTCGCGCGTGGCCTCGACTGCGAGCCCGAGGAAGGCTGCGAGGAGCCGAGCGGCTGGAAGACGCTGATCGAAAACCGCCGGCTGATGATCTTCGCCGCGGCCGCGTTCACCTTCCATCTGGCGAATGCGGCGATGCTGACGTCGGTCAGCCAGCTGCTCGGTCGCACCGTCGGCACCGACAAGGCGACCTCGCTGACCGCGGCCTGCATCGTCGCCGCGCAGCTGGTGATGGTCCCCGTCGCGATCGTCGTCGGGCGCAACATCGAACGCTGGGGCACCAAGCCGATCTTCCTGGTCGCGTTCGGCTTCCTCGCCGCGCGCGGCGCGCTCTACACGGTGTCCAGCGATCCGTGGTGGCTGGTCGGCGTGCAGGCGCTGGACGGGATCGGCGCGGGGATCTTCGGCGCGCTGTTTCCGGTGATCGTCGCCGACCTGACCAAGGGTTCCGGCCGGTTCAACGTCAGCCAGGGCGTCGTGTCGAGCGTCTTCGGCCTGGGCGCCGCCTTGTCGGCAACGCTGGCCGGATCGATCATCGTCTGGGCCGGATACAGCGCCAGCTTCCTGACGCTTGCGGGGATCGCGGCGGCCGGGTTCGTGCTGTACCTCACCGCCATGCCGGAGACGCACAAGTGACCGGCCTGCCGTCTTTGAAATGGTCGCATGTCCGTTGTTCAACGGGGGGCCCGCGCGCATTGCGGAGGCCTTACCCAGCCGCTTGTTCCGCTCCGCATGGCCTACGAAGTGACGCCCGGCGCTCGCGGTCCCCAGTTTTGCGACGGTCCGGTCCCGACCATAACGGAAGGCGGCGATGATGCTCGCGACGGGCGCGACCTGGGGTATCTGCGCCGCCTCCACGGCGGCCGTCATCGCGCGGCCGTTCCGCTGGCCCGAAGCGATCTGGGCGGTCACGGGCGCGGCGGCGCTGCTGCTGTTCGGCCTGATGCCCTTCCCCGCCGCCGTCGGCGCGGCCGCAAAGGGAATGGACGTCTATCTGTTCCTGATCGGCATGATGCTGCTCAGCGAAGTCGCCCGCGCGGAAGGATTGTTCGACTGGATCGCCGCCACCGCCGCGATCCATGCCAGGGGATCGACCGCGCGACTGTTTGCGCTCGTCTACGTCACCGGCATCGTCACGACGACGTTCCTGTCGAACGATGCGACGGCGGTGGTCCTGACCCCGGCGGTCTACGCCGCGGCGAAGAAGGCGAAGGCCGATCCACTGCCGCTGCTGTTCGCCTGCGCGTTGATCGCCAACGCGGCGAGCTTCGTCCTGCCGATCTCCAATCCCGCGAACCTCGTGCTCTACGGTGGCAGGATGCCGCCTCTCGGCCAGTGGTTCGCCTCGTTCGCGCTGCCCTCGCTGGCATCGATCGTCGTCACCTTCCTCGTGCTGCGCTGGGTCGAACGCAAGCGGCTGGCGGGCAGTTGCTGCAGCGACGTCGAGCGCATGCCGCTGACCACAGGCGGCAAGGCTGCGTTCGTCGGGATCGTCGCCACTGCGATCGTGCTGCTGGTCGTCTCCGCGCTCGATATCGAACTTGGCTTGCCTACCGCGATCGCTGGCATCGTCACGACACTGGCGGTCTGCGCGATCGCGCGGTCGTCGCCGGTCGCGCTGCTGCGGGGTATCTCGTGGAGCGTGCTGCCGCTCGTCGCCGGGCTGTTCGTGCTCGTCGAGGCGCTGGACCTTACCGGCGTGATTGCCTGGGTGGCGCAAGCGATCCGCACCGCGTCGGCCGACCCGGTCCAGGCATCGGCGGTATCCGGAACGATCCTGGCGATCGGATCGAACCTGATGAACAATCTGCCCGCGGGCCTCGTCGCCAGCACCGCCGTCCTTCAGGCCCAACCGCCAAGGCTGGTCGTCGACGCGCTGCTGATCGGCGTCGACCTCGGCCCCAACCTGTCCATCACCGGTAGCCTCGCGACGATCCTCTGGTTGCAGGCGATCCGGCGCGAGGGCGAGGATATCGGGTTCTGGCGGTTCCTGAAGCTCGGTGCGGTGGCGATGCCGCTCGCGTTGATCGCGGCGCTCGGCACCAGGATCGCGCTCGGCTGATGTCAGGTCATACCTAGTACAGCTTCAACTCGACCAGCCGGGTGCGCTTGGCCAAAGGCTGCGCGAACGAGACGCGGATCTTTCGAACCGAGACCCGCGGCCACCGCGCGTGCGTGATGCCGTTCGCAATGGGATCGCCGCCCCTGGCTCGCAAAGCCGTCCAGCGCCGGCCATCCCAAGCCTCGAACCTCAGCGATTTCGGCACCGCAAACTCCTCGCGATCGTCAAAGAAGGCGAGTTCGGCCCGCGACACGTCGACGTCGGTACCAAAGTCGACCTGGTACCACTGCGCATCCGGCGACGGCGCGGAGGACCATCCATTGGCCAACTCGGGGAAGAACCATATTCGGCCGTCGATCCCGTCGTGCAAATTCTCCCGATCCGTACCGCTCGACGCGCTGGCCTTGGGAAACTGACCGCGCACAAGCTGGATCGCTCGGTCGATCGGACGTTCGATCGGCGGCGTCGCAAGCCGCGTGATCGGCACGACCATCCGCCCCAGGGTCGCGCGGTGGGCGACAGATTTGCGGTCTATTTCGATCGTGAGTCCGGGACGACCGCCATAATGCCGGCCATCGACGTCCCAGGTCACCGCGACGCTGTGGCCATGATAGGGCACGTCCTGCATCCGGAACCAGCGCAGCGCCTGCGGATCCTTGGCGTCCGGCAGCAGCGGATTGACCTCCAGCACGTCGTCCGCGCGCGGGCGAATCCCGACCAGACCGGTCAAGATCAGGTCCGCGTATCCGGAGTGGAAATAATGGTGGCTGCGCGCCAGCCCGACGATCGGCTTACCGGTTTCGGGGTGGTAATCCTCCTCGATATCAAGCTTGTCGCCCTGGTAATGCAGCGCCGCATATTGCCGGAGCAGCCGCATATAATCGCCGCGCGTGACCACCGACTGGCGATAATGATCGAGCAGGTTCGCCATGCCCGTCAGGACCTGCGTCGTCTGGAACGGCCAGATAGGGCCATTCCACTGGCACTCGGGCGCACCCCGCTCATAGCGATATTGTCGCATGTAATATGGATAGCTCGGCTCGACGGTACGCATGCCCGCCGCCCCACCAAGCCCGTCCCGGTCCAGCAGATGCGTCCACGCACCCGCGAGCCTGTCGTCGTCGTCCGCGAGATCGAACGTCCAGGGCAGGTATCCGACCAGTTCGCGCCCACGGATCGGCGCCCAGTATTTCACGAACGTGTTATCAACCTTGTAGCGATCGATGAAGTGGCCGAGCGCCGGGCTCCACAAGTCTCGTTGCACCCGCACCTTGATCGCCTGTGCGCGCGCCGAAAAGTCTTTCGCACCCTCATGGTCGCCGACCATCGTCGACAGTCGGGCGATCGCACGGGCGTTGGCGTACATGTACGCGTTGATCGACGGCCGAAACGAATCCCCGCCGCGGAAGCCGTCCTTGCCACCCGACGCGTCGATCGAGGAGATCGTGTATTCGGTCGCATCGAGCAGAGGCTCGACCCAGTACAGCCCCTTGCTGGAGTCGAAGTGATCGTTCCATGCGTCGTACAGCCGCCGCATTGCCGCGAGATGCCGGGTCGCTGCGGCATGGTCCCCGTCGACGAGGAACCGGGCATAGACCGAGTCCGCCATGTAATCGGTAAAGTGCCGGTCGTTGCCGCGCCGGTACATGAAATCGATGTAGTCGTCGGCGAAGCGCCGGTCGCGCAGCCAGCGCCCCTCCGCCAGGTGAAAGCCGGTAGCGTCGTTCAGGCTGGCATAGGGTTCGAGCTGCCAGCTGACATCGTCGAGGAACTCGGTCGAGATATACCCGTCCGCGCCGAGATCGCGCTGATGCGCGCGGTACAGCGACCAGCGATAATAATAGACCGCATCGAGCTTCGGATCGGCGGATTCGAAGAACGGAATCCGGTTCTCGTACCAGGGCGCGTCGTTGCCGAACCGCGCGCGGGCGATGCGGTGGGTGTCGAGGGCGGAGGATGGCGCCGCGGCGGGGGATGTCGCCCCCGATGGCGCAACGATCCCCAGCACTAGAGCGAAGCGGAAGATCGGTCCGACGATCGCGCGACCGATCATATCCGCTTCTCCTTGAGAGGGACGGCAACGGTTTTACCGCCGCCGCCCGCCACGATCATTTGAACGTATAGCGCGCACCCACGGCGAACGTACGGCTGAGCAACGTCGTCCCCAGGTTGAAGCGTTCGGGGCCGCCGACATCCTCGAACTTGTAATAGGTCTGCTGCTTCGCCTTGAGGAGGTTCACCGCGTCGAAGGTGAAACCGAGACGATCGGTCGCGTTCAAGGTCAGCTGGAGATCGAGGCTCTTCTCCGGATTGCGCCACACGCCGATCGGATTGGCGAACAGCCGCGCTTCGTTGTTGGCGAGGAACGCCTTGCGCCAGATGTACGACAGACGCGCCCCGACCGGCCCGCGGTCATAGGCCAGCGTCGCATTGTACGACAGGTCGGACACCCCGAAGAACGGCGACGACGCCTGCCCCGTGATGTTGCCGGCCGCATCCGTCAGCGGGATGTTCTGCTTCGAATCGAGGACGGTCAGGCTGCCCTGGAAGCCCAGCCCCTTCAGCACGCTAGGCAGGTAATCCGGGAAGTAGGTCAGCCCGAGTTCGACGCCCTTGAGCACGCCGTTCGACGCGTTGACCGGCCGCGTGATCGCGAACGAGTTCGTGGCGCCGGCGACGATCCCGTTGTTCAGGATGGTCTCGCGGACCGTCAGCGGCACGACCAGCCCGTCGACCTCGCGACGGAAGCCCGTCACGAAGATCGCGCTGTTGCGATCGAAATACCATTCGACCGCGACGTCGTAATTCTTCGAATGCGTCGGCTTCAGCGTCGCGGTGCCTGCGGTCCCGCTACCATAGCCGACATTGGTCAGATCGCCGACCAGGTTGAAGTTCGGGTTGATGTCCGTGAACGTCGGTCGGCGCAGCGTCTGGCCGTAGTTGAACCGTACGCGCAGCTTGTCGGTCAGCTCGTACCGCGCGGTGAAGCTCGGCAGCCAGCGCTGCGACCCGGTCGACACGAAGGTCTGCGCGCCGTTGTTGTAGCGATCGAAGAAATTGTAATCGGTGTCGACGGTGATGTGCCGCACGCCGGCCTGCAGCTTCAGCGGCCGCCCGAAGATCGAGACCTCGCCATCGGCCTGGATGTACGCGGCGAGCGTGGTCTCATCGATGTCGAACACGCGTTGCAGCGAGAGCTGGTCGGACGTCTTCAACCCGTAGAGACCGCGCACCGTGTCGGCGTTATCGTGCAGCCAATAGCCGCTCGGCAGCACCCAGCTCGAGGGCGAATCGCTCTTGCCGTCGAAGAAATCCGAGTTGGTGAATAGCGCTTCCGACGGTAGCGTCGACAAGCTGCGCCCCCCGAGCCCGGCCGCGTCCTGCGTCCGCACCGACGTCGACGCCTTGCGATTGTCGTAGCGGAAACCGGCCTTGATCTGGCGAAGGAAGCCCTCGTCCCAGCCATAATAGCCGTCCAGCGTACCGGTGAGGGCGCTGCCCTTGTCGCGGTTCGCGTTGTCGTAGAACTGCGCGATGTTCCACTGTGCCGGGTCGGTCAGCAATGCGTCGTTGTCGAAATGGTACGACGGAATGCCGCCGCCCGCATTGAAGTCGACATTGATCTGGTTGGCCGTGCGCTCGGTCCGCATCGCGGTGAACGAACTCGTCACCTTGCTCGTCTGATAGGCGACGTCGCCGATGATCTTGCCGTGAGAGCCGACGTCCCATTTGCCGTTCAGCGCATAGACGAAGCTGTCGGTCTTCGACTGGTTATAGTCGCCGCTGTTGAAGCCGTAGACGCTGTTGGCGGCGCGGGTCTTGACGATGTTGGTACCGTCATACAGCCCGACCGGCTGCGGGTTGGCCCAGAAGTCGACGAAGCTGAACTGGAGGCTGTTGAACGTCTCGCCGCGGAAGCCCGCGTAGAAGACCTCGGCGGTGTAGACCGAGCTGCTGTTGGGCGCCCATTGCAGCGCGATGTTGGCCGAGGGCCGTTCACGCTTGCCGTACAAATCCGAACTGAAGATCGCGTCGCGCGAGAGGTAATACGGCGTCTGCACGCCGTTGATGTTGAGCGTCGAGCCCGGCGCGGTCGCAAGCCCGCGGTCGAGGCCGGGCGTCCAGTTCTCGTTGTTCGCACCCGGAAAGATACGCTCGAGTGGCGCGAGGCCGGACCCGGCCGGCGGGGTTTCCGTCGCAAACGGCACCAGCGCGCCCGCAGTGATCGTCTGATCGCGGTATTTGGTGCGCGTGTAGCTGCCGTTGACGAGGATGCCGATGTCGCCGATTCCGGTCTGCCAGCGATTGCTGACCAGCAAGGCGGCGTTCGGATTATAGGTGTCGGCCTGCTCGTTGTAGATGCCGCGGGCGAGCCCGGAAATCGCGAACCCGTCGAAATCGAACGGACGACGCGTGGCGACGTCGATCTGGCCGGCGAGACCCGTCTCGATCTGCTCCGCGGCGCGCGTCTTATAGACGTCGACCTGCTTGACGAGATTCGCCGAGATATCCTGCAACGCAAACGCCTGCCCCGCCGCGGTGAAGATGTTGCGGCCATTGAGCGTGGTCAGCGCATCGGGGAGCCCGCGAATCGAGATCGCCGCCGCCTCGCCGCCGGTGCGGTTGGTCACCTGGACGCCGGTGACGCGCTGGAGCGCCTCGACGACGTTGTTGTCGGGCAGCTTGCCGACGTCCTCGGAGACGATCGAGTCGACGATCTGCGTGGACGCCTTGCGGACGTTCAGCGCGCCAACGATCGAGGCGCGGACGCCGGTCACGACGATGTCCTCGTCGGTCTGGTCCGTTGCCGGAATATCTTGGGTGGCAGCGCCGGTGGCCGTCGCCGCATCGGTTCGCGCAGGCGTCCCGGTCGCGGGGACGTCGGACCGATCCTGCGGCGTCGTCGGCACAGCCTGGGCATGGACGGGCGTGCTCAGCATGAGCGCCAGAATCGATGCGGAACTCAGAATAATCGGCTTCGCTGCCATGCAACCTCTCCCTAACGCGTCCAATCGGCCTTGTTCTCGGCTCGTTATTACTCGGACATTCGCTATGGGATGGTTGGGGGTGACGCAAGTGCTATTTTGCATGGGAGAATCGGACCGGACGGCGAACTCGCCGATCGTCAGCCCACCGGATGCAGCCGAAACAGCGCCGCTCCATGAGACGGAATGGCCCGCGTCAGCGTCCTGGATACGGCGGTGAGATCGCGTCGGGCCCAGAGATCGCGCACGCCAACTTGCCCATCCAGGCCTAGCACATCGAGATCGACGCGTACCGGCCGGGCGATCTTGTCTGTGTTAAAAAGCGCGAGATAGCGGTCCTGCGAGCCCGGCACGCGCGCCGACCAGACTCGTATACCGTCTTCGACGAAGTGCGGCTGGTTGGCGTAGCTCGCCTGGTTGACCGCGATGACTTCGGGATTGGTCAGCAGGTCGAGCGTCGGGCGGTCGAGATGGCGGAGGTCGCCGCCCATGATCAGCGGCGATCGCGCGATCGACCACAGCGTCATCAGCGTGCGCTGTTCGTCGGGCGTGAACTTGGTGTCGCGCGCGCCGAGCGCGAGGCGCCCGAGCGGGAGCATGTCCGCATCGGGCCAGCCGCCGGGTACGCGGTGCGCGTTCCAGTTCTCCAGCCGGGTGAACTGCGCTTCGAGCAGCGGCCATTCGTCCCAGAAATCGTCGCTGATCCGCCACATCTGCGCAAAGCGGCGGACGTGATCGGCGCGGGATACCGGCGTTTCGCCGGGCGATAGGCTCAGGATGATCGGCCGGCCGGTCGCGACGATTGCGGCATGTGCGGCCTCGATCTCGGGGGCGTGCGCGTCGTACGGGCGACTCATGTCGTCCATCTTGACCAGGTCGACGCCCCAGGATGCGTAGAGCGCGAACACGCTGTCGTAATAGGCCTGCGCGCCGGGCTTTCGCATGTCGACGCCGTACATGTCCGGGTTCCACAGACAGATGCTGGTCGTATCGGCGATGTCGCGCGCGCGGTATTTCGTGCCGAACACGGGCAGGTTTCGCTCCACCGCCAGCCGCGGAATGCCGCGCATCAGGTGGATGCCGAACCGAAGGCCGAGCGCGTGGACGCGGTCGGCGAGCGGGCGGAAGCCCTTGCCGCCGACGCTCGACGGGAACCGGTTCGGCGCAGGGAGCAGTCGGCCGTACCCGTCCATCGCCGGTGTCGGCTTGGTCGCGTAGGTGTAGCTGGTCGCCCCCGGCTCGTACCACTGGATATCGACGGTGAAGATATCATAGCCCGACGGCAGCAGCTTCTCCGCCATGATCGTCGCGGTCTCGATCGCCTGCGCCTCGGTGATCGTCGTCGCGAAACTGTTCCAGCTGTTCCAGCCCATCGGCGGGGTCGGGGCCAGCGGCTTCGAGTTCGCGCTCCTGCCAGCGCCTATCGCGGCCGCGGGTACCGCTGCGGCCCCCGCGGCAAGGAACGTCCGCCGATCGAGGCCGCTCACCGCACTGGGCCGTTGGCAACCGGTTCGCCGAAATCGGGGGTACCGTCGGGCTTGTACTTGAAGGTCTGGACGCGGGTATGGCGGTTGGGATCGAACAGCGGGTCGCCCTTGATCGCCTCGTAGTCGCGCGCGTGATAGACCAGGATGTCGCGGCCGCGCTCGTCGACGGTGAAGCTGTTGTGGCCGGGCCCGAAGACCTTGTGCGCGGGCGAGGACTTGAACACCGGCTGCGGCGATTTCGTCCAGGCCGCCGGGTCCATGATGTCGGCATCGTCATGCGCGGTCAGCATGCCCATGCAGTATCGCGCGTCGGTCGCGCTCGCCGAATAGGTCATGAACAGCTTGCCGTTGCGCGCCAGCAGCGCAGGCGCCTCGGCGACCTTGAACCCGCGAATCTCCCAATCGAGCGTCGGTACCGCCAGCCGCGCGGGCTTCGCCGCCAGCGTCAGCGGGGTGGCGAGCGGTGCGAGATAGAGGTTGCTGTTGGTCTCGATCCCCGGCTCGCGCTGGGCCCAGGCAAGATAGCGCGTGCCGCGGTGGACGAAACTGGTGGAGTCGAGCGTGAAGCTGTCCCACGGCGTCGTCAATTGCCCCAGCACGGTCCAGGTGCCGGTCATCGCGTCGGGCCCGTCGCAGACCACCGCAAAGGTGCGGATACGAAACACATCCTCGCCGCCGCCGCTGGGGCCTGCCGCGAAATACATGATCCAACGGCCGTCGATCAGGTGCAGTTCGGGTGCCCAGAGAAAGCCGGACATCGGCCCGGTCTTCTCGTGTCGCCACAACACTCGCTCATTGGCGGTCGACAGCCCTGCCAGCGTGCGCGAGCGGCGCAGCACAAGCCGGTCGTATTCGGGAACCGAGCCGGTCATGTAATAATAGCCGTCGGTGTGCAGGAAGACCTGTGCATCGGCGCGCTGGCGGACCAGTGGGTTGACCGGCACCGGCACCGGCGCCTTGGCCGCGACCCGTGCGAGCGCACCGCTAGCGGTCGCAGCACCGGCACCGGCCAGGAACAGCCGTCGTGTGAAATCCATCGTCATGGTCGGTTCTCCGCAACTGGCCAGCCATCCGCACCCCAGGCGATCGATGCGATGCGCAACGTCGGGGTGCCTTTGGTCTGGGAATCATAGGCGTGGTAGACGACGTAATCCTTGCCGTCGGTGTCGTGCATCACGCCGGGGTGGCCGGGGCCGCGATAGCGCTGCTTTTCCTGAAGGTCGGCGCGCAGGAAGATCGTCCCCCCGCCCTGCATCATCGCGCTGCCGTCCTTGCCTAGATACGGCCCGGTGATCGCCTTCGATCGGCCGACGACGGTGTAGTAGGTGCTGTTCACGCCCTTGCAGCAATAGTCGTAGCTCGCGAGCAGCCAGTAATAGCCGCCATGGCCGATGATGAACGGCGCCTCGACCGGGGCAGGTCCGCCGGCGGGTGCGGGGCGGCGCGCGATCGCGTGAGGTCTCTCCGCGGGATCGAGCAGCTTGCCGGTCTTGGGGTTCAGCGCGAACAGCTTGATACCGGTCCAGAAGCTGCCGAGCGACAGCCACTCGCGGCCCTGCGCATCGACGACATGGTTGGGATCGATCGCGTTGAAATCATCCTTGGGCGTCGACATCACCACCAGCCCCTCGTCGCGCCAGCCATAGCCGGGCGCCTTGGGGTCAAGCGTCGGGCTGGTCGCCAGGCCGATCGCCGAGCGGTTCGAGCCGAAGGTGGAGACGGAATAATAGAGCCGGTACCGCCGGTCTGCGCTGCGCGAAATGTCGGGCGCCCACATCCCCTTGGTGCCCGGCACCGCCTTGGTCGCCCAGTCGGGCAGGCGCGACAGCGGCGGCGTGCCCGCGGTCCAGTGGACCAGATCGGGCGAGGTGCGCGCACTCAGCATCTGGCCGTCGAGCCCGGTGCCGTAGACGTAATAGGTGTCGCCCGCGCGGATCATCACCGGGTCGTGGACCGGGGCGATGTCGCCGGTCAGGCGGGCGTTCAATGCAGGCGGCGCATCGGCGGTTTGCGCCAGCACGCTACTCGCGAGCGTCAACGCGATCAGTCCGGTCGCCCATTTCGGTGCGGCCATCGTCTCTCTCCCGGTAGGTGCGCCCGCCGGTTGCTCCGGCGGGCGTCACGATCACTTCAGTTCGAGCATCACCACCGACATCGGCGGCAACGTCACCGACAGGGTGCCACCGCTCAGGCTAGCGCCATTGAATGCCTTCGGTGCGACTGCGTTGGGCGCCTCGAAGGTGTTGAGCGCAGTCATCGTCGGTGCGGTGAGCACCTGCCCGGTGACGCTTTGCGCGGTCACGCCGGGCAGCGCGGCCGAGACGCTCGTGGGCTTGTTCGGATCGAGGTTCGAGAGCGCAATCCGCACCACGCCGTCCTTGCCGCGGACCGCCGATGCGCTGACCGACGGCATCGTCCACTGGTCCTTATTGTACCAGGGCGACTTGATGTCGATCGGCAGGACGGTGCCGTCCATGTACGGCTTGTACATCGCGAACACGTGATAGGTCGGCGTCAGCACCATCTTGCTGCCGTCGGTCAGGATCATCGCCTGCAGCACGTTCACCATCTGCGCGATCGCGGTCATCTTCACGCGGTCGGCGTGCTTGGCGAAGATGTTGAGGTTGATCGCGGTGACCAGCGCATCACGCAGCGTGTTCTGCTGGCGCAGGAAACCGGGGTTGGTGCCCGGATCGCCGGCGTACCACGTGCCCCACTCGTCGACCGCGAGCCACATCGTCTTCTTCGGATCGACCTTGTCCATGATCGCCGAATGCTTGGTGATCAGCTCGTCCATCTTGAGCGTCTCGGACAGCGTCTCGGCCCAGCCGCGCTCGTCGAACACGGTCGCGGACGCACGCGGCGGCCAGCCACCGGGGACGGTGTAGTAATGCAGCGACAGCGCATCGACCTTGCCGACCAGCTCGCGCGCCATCGTCTCGGTCCAGTGATAATCGTCGACGTTGGCGCCGCTCGCGATCTTCATCACGCGCGTATCCTTGGGCGCCTTGATGAAGGTGGCATAACGCCGCGTGACGTCGGCGGCATATTCCGCGCGCATGTTACCGCCACAGCCCCACAGCTCGTTGCCGACGCCGAAATACGGCACCGCCCACGGCGCCTTGTGGCCGTTCTTCGCGCGTTCGTCCGCCAGCGTGCCGGCGGGCGAGGTCATGTATTCGACCCACTCCGCCATTTCCTGCGGCGTACCGTTGCCGACGTTGCCGGCGATATACGGCTCGGCGCCGAGCTGTCCGACGAGATCCATGAACTCGTGCGTGCCGACCGTGTTGGGCTCGGTCACGCCGCCCCAATGCGTGTTGATCTTGACCGGGCGCTTGGCCTTCGGCCCGATCCCCTCGCGCCAGTGATATTCGTCGGCGAAGCAGCCGCCGGGCCAGCGCACGACCGGCACGCCGATCCCGCGCAGCGCGGTGACGACATCGGTGCGGAAGCCACGGACGTTGGGAATCTTCGACTTTTCGCCGACCCACAGCCCGCCATAGATGCCGGTGCCGAGGTGTTCCGCGAACTGCGTGAAGATGCGGCGATCATAGGTCGGGCCGGGCGTGTCGGCGTGGACCGTAACGGTTGCCCCGGTCGAACTGGGCGCGGGGGCGGGTGCGTCGGTCTGCGCGGTGCCGATGCCGGCGGTCGAGAGCAGGAGCGCAGCGGCGAGGCCCTTCAGCGTGCGGGTCATTTTTGCCTCAATCATCGAAAGCCTCCACGGAATTGCGGGTGCCGCGCAGGAACGCGTCGGCGACGAGGGTGAACGGGGTCGTGTCGACTTCGCTTCGGCCACCGCGGATCAGCGAGGCGAAGCGCGTGTAGAGGCCGGGATATTCCTCGTCGTCGTTATGCACGGTGCCGCTCGGCAGGGTGAGCACCGCGCCACCCTTGGCGAGGCTGAGCGTGCCGGCGTCGGTCTCGACGGTGATGTCCCAGCTCTGCGGGCCGGTCTGGCGCCAGTCGAGATCCATCGTGATCGGCGTGCCCGTAGCGCTGCGAAAGGTCAGGTCGGCGGCGATCGGCGCGGCGCGGTTGGCGGGCGTCGACAGCGTCGCGGCCGTGAGGAAGAACGGCTGCGGCAGGATCTCGGTCGCGATCGACAGCGCGTTGATGCCGGGATCGAAGACGCCGAGCCCACCCGGCTCCCAGATCCACGCCTGTCCCGGATGCCAGACGCGAACGTCCTCGCGCCAGACGATCGACACGCGCTCGATCTTACGCTCGGCGAGCCAGGCTTTGGCCGGCGCGACGCCTGCCGCGAACCGCGAATGCCAGCCGGCGAACAGCGTCGTTCCCGTCTCGGCAGCCTGCGTTTCGAGCGCATCGACCTCGGCCAGCGTCGCGCCGGGCGGCTTTTCGAGGAAGACGTGCACGCGCTTGGCGAGCGCCATCGAGGCAAGCTCGTAGCGCACCTGTGGCGGGGTGCAGAGCGCGATCGCGTCGATCGCCGGACCGTCGGCGAGCAGCGCTTCCAGCGACCTGAAGTTGGCGATACCCTCGACGCCCGGATCACGCGGGCTGACGCTCGCGACGAAGTCAAAGTCGGCGTTTCCGGCGATCGAGGGCAGATGCTGGTCGCGGGCGATCTTGCCCATGCCCACGACCGCGATTCTGATAGCGGCCATGCTCAGAGCGCCTTCACGACGACCGGCTGCGGTGCGGCCTTGGTCAGCGTGTTGCGCAGGGGCAGTGTGAACGGCGCGGCCTCGATCTCGAACACATCGCCTTCGCGCGTCGTCACGCCGTCGGCGAACGACAGCGTCGCGGTGCCGAAGAAATGGACGTGCACGTCGCCCGGACGGCGGAACAGATCATATTTGAAATGATGCGCCTCGAGGTTGGCGATGCTGTGCGACATGTTCGCCTCGCCCGACAGGAACGGCTTTTCCCACAGCAGCGCGCCGTCGCGGTGGATGCGGCTCGCACCCTCGATATGCTGAGGCGGCGTGCCGACCAGCAGTTCGGGCCCGAGCGATGCCTGGCGCAGCTTCGAATGCGCGAGCCAGAGATAGTTGTGGCGCTCGGTGACGTGATCGCTGAATTCGTTGGCGAGGCACAGGCCGAGGCGGAACGGCGTGCCGTCCGGACCGATCAGGTAGATCCCGGCAAGCTCGGGCTCCTCGCCGCCATCTTCGGCGAAGTCGGGCATCGCGAATGCCGCACCCGGCGCAACCAGCCCCGAGCCATCGCCCTTGTAGAACCATTCGGGCTGCTGCCCGCGTGTCCCCGCTGTCGGCTTGCCGCCCTCGACGCCTTCGAGGAACATCCGCATCGAATCGGTCTGCTTCTCGGCGTCCGCGGCGGCGCGGTGCATCTTATCGCGGCCCTCGGCCGAACCGAGATGAGTCAGGCCGGTGCCGGTCATGATCAAATGGGCCGGATCGACATGATCGATCGGCGAAGTCAGGCGACCCGCGGCGAGTTCGGCAGCGATGTCGACGCTAGCGCCCGTTCCACAGGCCGCAACCGCGCCGGCGAGATCGCTACCGGCGGCAATCGCACGCTCGGCCAGCGCGCGAACGCTGTCGACGCCGGTAACGAACGCCGCCCCCTCGCTAGTAGCCGCGATCACGGATCGCGTGCCATCGACGCCAACATGCTGCAACAGACGCAAAGTCATCAATTTCTCTCCTAGTCGGGACGCCGCTGTTACGGTTCGCCCCCGATATTTTCAGGTCAGTTGGCGGGAACGCCGTCGATCAGCCGCGGCGCGGTCGTGCCGTCACGCAGCACCCCCGGCAGCAGTTCGGGCAGCAGATTCTGGTACGACACCGGCCGCAGGAACCGATCGATCGCAAGGCTGCCGACCGAAGTCGTGCGGCCATCCGAGGTCGCCGGGAACGGACCGCCATGCACCATCGCATGCGCGACCTCGACACCGGTCGGCCAGCCGTTCGCGAGGATCCGCCCGGCCTTGCGCTCGAGCAGCGGGATCAGCCGCGACGCCATGTCGGCATCAGCGTTGTCCATCTGGATCGTCGCGGTAAGCTGCCCCTCGGCGGCGCGCAGTACGGCGTGGAGTTCGTCCTCGCTCGTGCAGCGCACCAGCAGCGACGATGCCCCGAACACTTCATGCCCCAGCGCCCTGTCGCTCAGGAACTGTGCGGCGGTCGTCTCGAAGAACGCCGCCTGGCCCTGCGCCACGCCTTCGCCGACCTTGCCACGTGCGATCTCGTTCACCGCGTCGTGGCTGGCGAGTGCGGCGATGCCCTGCTCGTAGGCGGCATGGATGCCGCTGGTGAGCATCGTCGCGGCAGGAGCCTCGGGCAATGCCGTTGCGGCAGCGGACACGAATGCGTCGAGCCCCTCGCCTTCGAGCGCGAGCACGAGGCCGGGGTTGGTGCAGAACTGCCCCGCGCCCATCGTCAGCGACCCGACGAACGCCGTGCCGAGCGCGGCGCCGCGCGCCTTCAGGGCTTCGGGCAGCAGCACCACCGGGTTGATGCTCGACATCTCGGCATAGACCGGGATCGGAACTTCACGGGCCTGTGCCAGCTTGACGAGCGCCAAGCCGCCAGCGCGCGATCCGGTGAAGCCTACCGCGGCGATACGCGGGTCCTGCACCAGCGCGCTGCCGAGGTCGTTGCCGGGGCCGATCAGATGCGAGAACACGCCCTTCGGCAAGCCGCACGCCGCAACCGCAGCGTCGATCGCGCCGGCGACCAGCGCGCCGGTGGCTGGATGCGCAGGGTGCCCCTTGACGACGACCGGGCAACCGGCCGCAAGCGCCGACGCGGTGTCGCCCCCGGCGGTCGAGAAGGCGAGCGGGAAATTGCTCGCGCCGAACACGGCCACCGGGCCGAGCGGGATCATTCGCAGCCGAAGATCGGGGCGCGGCAAGGGCACGCGATCGGGCAGTGCCGGATCGATCCGAAGCCCCATCCAGCCGCCACGACGAACGACGCTGGCGAACAGCTTCAACTGGCCGACGGTGCGGCCGCGCTCGCCTTCCAGTCGTGCGCGCGGCAGGCCGCTTTCGCGCATCGCGGTAACGATCAGGTCGTCACCAAGCGCGACGATTTCCTCGCCGATCCGTTCGAGAAAGTCGGCGCGTGCGTCGTTGCCGGTCGCGCGATAGGCGTCGAATGCCGCCTCGGCGGCGGCGCATGCTGCCTCGACGTCGGCCGGGCCATGCACCGCGATCGGATTACCCACTGCAGCACCGGTGGCGGCATCGATGGATCGAAACGCAGAACGCTCGGTCTGGCTCGTGCTTGTGTCTGACATAGTATCCACTCCCTATACTCCGACATATAAGCGGCGCTAGGTTTTGGCAATCTTTGTCGTTCCTTGATCGTGCAGGGGCTGTTACGCCGTGTCCAGGGAGCAAGCGTTATGACGGACGTCGATCATATTGGGGATCGTATCGAGGATCCCGTAGAGGCCGGCACTGGAGACGAAACGCCGGTCGTTCGCGTTCCGCGCGGCACGGGTCGACGTCTTCACGGTGCGGTCGCGCACAAGCTCGGCACCGCGATATTGTCGGGGGAGTATGCACCCGGCGACACCTTGTCGGGCGAGGTCGAGTTCTCGAAAACGCTCGACGTATCGCGCAGCGCGTACCGCGAGGCCGTCCAGGTCCTGACCGCCAAGGGTCTGGTCGAAAGCCGTCCGAAGATCGGCACGCGCGTCCTGCCCCGCAGCCGGTGGAACCTGCTCGACCCCGACGTGCTCGCCTGGGCGTTTGCCGGCGAGCCCGACATCGCCTTCGTGCGCGGGTTGTTCGAACTGCGCGCGATCGTCGAGCCGGCAGCGGCGGCGTTGGCCGCCGAACGGCGCGAACGGACCGACCTGAAGATCATGAAGGAAGCCTTGGCGGCGATGCGGCGCCATACGCTGGCCACCGAGGCCGGTCGCGCCGCAGATCGCGAGTTCCACGACGCCGTGCTGACCGCGACACGCAACGATGCGCTGATCGTGCTGAGCGCGAGCATCGGCGCGGCCGTCAACTGGACCACGCAGTTCAAACAGCGCGCCCGCGCCCTGCCCCGCAATCCGATCCCCGATCACGTGCTGGTCTACGACGCGATCGCCGCCGGCGATGCCAACGGTGCCAGCGCAGCGATGCGGACGCTGGTCGATCTGGCGCTGGAGGATACGAAACTGGCGATGGCGCGCTGATCGCCCGCCACCGCCGCTTCGTCGTCGCCCGCTAATCGGCGCCCCGGTCAAGGGGCGCGCCACTTCAGGGAACGGCGACGGGATCGGGCAGCGCTTCGGTCACGCGCGAGCCCCAGACCGCGTAGAACAGGATGTACAGTTCGCACACCGCGGTCAGCAGGAATGAGATCTGCAACCCGTAGGTATCCGCCAGCCAACCCTGGACGATCACCAGCGCACCGCCCGCGATCGCCATGATCAGAAGCCCCGACCCTTCCTCGGTCAGTGGTCCAAGCCCGCGGATGCCGAGCGTGAATATCGTCGGGAACATGATCGAGTGGAACAGCCCGACCGAGATCAACGCCCACATCGCGACATGGCCGGTGGTGAAGGTCGCGATCAGCATGACGACGAACGCGCCGATGCTTGCCACCGCCAGCACGCGCTCGGCGGGGATCGTCCGCATCACGACGCTGCCGACCAGCCGGCCGACCATCATGCCGCCCCACAGGATGAACAGGTAATGCGAGGCCTGCTCGTGCGTCAGGTTGCCGATCTGCGGCTGGCTGACGAAATTGATGAACAGATTGGCGACGCCGATCTCGGCGATCAGATATATGAAGATCGCGGGGATGCCGAGTACGAGGTTGCGGTGCGACCAGAGCGACAGGCCCTTGCGGTCCGCCTTCGCCGAGCGCTGCGTCGATGCGCCCATCGCCGGCAGCGGGAAGCGCGCGATCACGATCGCGAGCACGACCAGAACGCCCGCGACGATCAGATACGGCAACACCACCGACTGTGCGTCCGCAAGTCGTTCTGCCGGCGTCAGCACCGCGGTCGACCCGGCCACCGCAGTACCCGAGGTGGACCGACCGAGAATCAGATACCCGCCGAACAGCGGCGCGAGCGTAGCCCCCGCCGAGTTGAACGCCTGCACCAGGTTGAGCCGCGACGACGCGGTCTCGGATGGACCGACGACCGCGACATACGGGTTGGCCGCAACCTGGAGCAGCGTGATCCCGCTCGCGATCACGAACAGCGCAAACAGCGTGACGCCGTAGGAGGGCAACCCCGCGGCGGGCACCATCATCAACGCACCGACCGCCATCAGGCCCAGCCCGAACACCATCGCGCGCTGATAGCCGACTCGCTCGATCAGCTTGGCCGACGGAATCGAGGCGAAGAAATAGGCGATGAACCAGACGCTCTCGATCAGCGTCGTCTGCGTGTAGCTGAGGTCGAACACGCTGCGCAGGTGCGGCAGCAGCGTGTTGTTGATGACCGTGATGAAGCCCCACATGAAGAACAGGCTGGCGAGCAGAGTCAGTGCGGAGCGGTAGCTTGGGCTAGCCCCCGGCGGATCCTGTGTCGCTGCGCCCTCGACGGGTCGTTGCATCTGTATCGGCATCGCCATAATCGCTCACCCTCCGTGCCATGTCGGCGACTGCACGACAGTCTTTTCCCGCATGGCTTGCTCAGAAATATATTGTCCGACTATATAGCCTCACAAGGCGCGTCAACGGCGTCGAGCGATTAAGGACGGGAACCGGAATGCGCGCAATCACAAAGTCGGGGATCATCGCGGCCACTGCGTTGACGATAGTGTCGTCACACGCCGCGAACGCCGCATCGGCCAAGCGCGAAGCGTTCGGCAAATTGCCCAACGGCACCGCGATCGAAGCCGTCACGCTGACCGGCACCAATGGTGTCAGCGCGCGAATCATGACCCTCGGCGCAACGCTCCAGTCGTTGAATGCGCCCGACCGCAACGGCAAGACGGCCGACATCACGCTCGGCTATGACGATGCCGCAAGCTACGTCACCGCACCCAATTTCTGGGGCCAGACGATCGGGCGCTATGCCAACCGGATCGCCGGCGGTCGCTTCACGCTCGACGGCAAGCCCTATCAGATCACGCTCAACGACAAGACCAACACGCTGCACGGCGGCACGGTCGGCTTCGACAAGCATGTCTGGAAGATCGTGTCGGTCACCAATGGCGCGCAGGCGAAGGTCGTGATGACGCTGACCAGCCCGGCGGGCGACCAGGGCTACCCCGGCACGCTGTCGGTCAAGGTCACCTATGCGCTCGACGACAAGGGTGCGCTGACGATCGACTTCGACGCGACCAGCGATGCACCGACGATCGTCAACCTGACCAATCACGCGCTGTTCGATCTGGCGGGTGAAGGCTCGGCGACCGGCATCTACGGCCAGCGCCTGACAATCCCGGCGCGGCGCTATACGCCCGTCAACGCGACGCTGATCCCGACCGGCGAGTTGAAGCCCGTCACGGGCACGGTGTTCGACTTCACCAAGGGCCGCGCGCTGTCCGACGGCATCCGCGACGGACGCGATCCGCAGATCGTCATCGGTCGCGGCTGGGATCACAACTTCGTGCTCGACAAGGGCGCAACGCCCGAGCCCGGCCTTGCCGCGCGCGTCGAGGACCCGGCATCGGGTCGCGTGCTCGAAGTATTGACCACCGAGCCTGGGGTGCAATTTTACTCGGGCAATTTCCTCGATGGGTCGCTGGTCGGCAAGTCAGGTCATGTGTACCGGATGGGCGACGGCCTCGCGCTCGAACCGCAGAAATTCCCCGATACCCCCAACCAGCCTGCGTTCGGTTCGGCGCGCGTCGATCCCGGCAAACCCTATCATCACCGCATGATCTACCGCGTTTCCGTCGCCCGCTGATACCGGCCTGCCGACATCGAACTCTAGCCCGATCTCCAGAAAGCTCCTCATGACCGAAATGCCCAAGCTTCCCCAGTCGCTCAGAAGCCGCGCGTGGTTCGACAACCCCGAGAACATTGACATGACCGCGCTCTATCTGGAGCGCTATCTGAACTTCGGGCTGAGCCTCGAGGAGCTGCGCTCGGGCAAGCCGATCATCGGCATCGCGCAGACCGGCAGCGACCTTTCGCCGTGCAACCGCCACCACCTCGTGCTCGCCGAACGCCTGCGCGAAGGCATTCGTGAAGCCGGCGGCATCGCATTGGAATTCCCGGTCCACCCGATCCAGGAGACCGGCAAGCGCCCGACCGCCGGGCTGGACCGCAACCTCGCCTATCTGGCGCTGGTCGAGGTGCTCTACGGCTATCCGCTCGACGGCGTCGTGCTGACGATCGGCTGCGACAAGACCACGCCCGCGTGCCTGATGGCCGCTGCGACCGTGAACATTCCGGCGATCGCGCTGTCCGTGGGGCCGATGCTCAACGGCTGGCACAAGGGCGAGCGGACCGGCTCGGGCACGATCGTGTGGAAGGCGCGCGAGTTGCTCGCGACCGGCGCGATCGACGATGAGGGCTTCATCAAGCTCGTCGCGTCGTCGGCACCCTCAACCGGCTACTGCAACACGATGGGCACCGCGACGACGATGAACAGCCTCGCCGAGGCGCTCGGCATGCAGTTGCCCGGCTCGGCCGCGATCCCCGCGCCGTATCGTGATCGCCAGGAGGTCGCGTACAAGACCGGCAAGCGGATCGTCGACATGGTGGCCGAGGATCTGAAGCCGTCGGACATCCTCACCAAGGAGGCGTTCCACAACGCAATCGTCGTCAATTCGGCGATCGGTGGCTCGACCAACGCACCTATCCATCTCGCCGCGATCGCGCGTCACATCGGCGTCGACCTGCCGATCGACGACTGGCAGACGCACGGCCACAAGGTGCCGCTGATGGTCAACCTCCAGCCCGCAGGCGAGTATCTCGGCGAGGATTATTACCATGCCGGCGGTGTCCCCGCAGTGGTTGCCGAACTGATGAAGCAGGGCCTGATCCACGAAGACGCGATGACCGCGAACGGCAAGTCGATCGGCGACAATTGCCGGACCGCGACGATCGAGGACGAGCGCGTCATCCGCCCGTTCGCAACGCCACTGCTCGAGGATGCCGGCTTCATCGTATTGCGCGGCAATCTGTTCGACTCGGCGATCATGAAGACCAGCGTGATCAGCCCCGAGTTCCGCGAGCGCTATCTGTCCAACCCGGACGATCTCGAAGCGTTCGAAGGCCCCGCGGTCGTGTTCGACGGACCGGAGGATTATCATCACCGGATCGATGACCCCTCGCTCGGGATCACCACCGACACATTGCTGTTCATGCGTGGCGCAGGGCCGATCGGCTATCCGGGTGCGGCCGAGGTCGTGAACATGCGGCCGCCGGCGTATCTGATCCGCGAAGGCGTCCATGCCCTCCCCTGCATCGGCGACGGTCGTCAGTCGGGGACGTCGGGGTCGCCCTCGATCCTCAACGCCTCGCCCGAGGCGGCGGCGATGGGCGGCCTCGCGCTGATCCGTACCGGCGACCGTGTCCGCATCGACCTTGCCAAGGGCAGCGCCAACGTGCTGATCTCGGACGAGGATCTCGCCGAGCGCCGCCGTGCGCTGACCGAAGCAGGTGGCTATGCCTATCCGCGTTCGCAGACGCCCTGGCAGGAAATCCAGCGGGCCACCGTCGGCCAGATGGAAACGGGCGCAATCCTCGAAGGTGCGGAAAAGTACCAGCGGATCGCGCAGACGATGGGCCTACCGCGCGACAATCACTGATACGCATGCAGCATCGCCGTCCCGTGGGAGGGCGATGCTGCACACCGTTTACCGCTGGCGACGTACCGCGGATCCATCGGACGGCGCCGTCGGTACGACACCCTTCGGTGCCGCGCTCAACCGTCGGATCAGATCGATCTCCGCTTGACGATACGGCGTGCCGTCGTTCCGGAATACTTCGTGAAACCAGATCGTCGGCTCGGCGAGCACGTACGGCTTCTGCCAGCTGTCCCACGGTAGTCGCGTCTGCGTCTTCCCATCGACGAACCCCCAGTTGATCATGCCGACATTGTAGCGCTTGCCGATCGGCATCGAGCCATCGAAGGTCGATCCGTTGCCGCGCGCCATGTATTCGGTGCAGATCACCGGGCGGTTATAAGCGAGCAACTGTTTGATCCGTCGCTCGAACGTCTCCGGCCAGCTATAATCGTGGAAGGTAACGACGTCCGACTGCGCGAGCTGCAGCTTTTCCATCGGCGACGTCTTGCCGCCCGGTGCCCAATCGTCGCCGGTCCACACTCCCGACGTCAGCGGCTGCGACGGATCGGCCTCGCGCGCCCAATCGAACACCTGCGCCAGCATCGCCCGGACCAGCGGCTCCTTGCCCTCCTGCCCCTTATACTGGTCGGCGCCATTGTCCGGCTCGTTCCACACGTCCCAGCCCAGTATCCGGTCGTCTTTCGCAAACGCGCCGATCACGCCCTGCACATAGGCCTTGTAGCCGGGATACCGCGCCCGATCGCGCAAGCCCGGCATTCCCGGCCCCTGCACCCACCCCGAATTATGCACGCCGGGGATCGGCGGATGCTGCGGCCCGAGCTTCGGATCGGGATCCCAGCAACTGTCGAACAAAACGAACAGCGGCTTGATCCCGTGCGCCCGAGCAATCGTCAGGAACGCGTCGATCCGTTGCTTGAAGCCCTCCGGGTCCTGCTGCCAGAGCTGATCGTGGAGAAACACGCGCATCGTGTTCATGCCAATACCCTGCGCAAGGCCTAGCTCGTAATCGATCCGCTTGGGATCCCAGGTTGCCGCCTGCCACATTTCGAGCTGGTTGATCGCCGTCGCGGGCGCGTAATTCGCGCCGACCAGCCATGGCTGTGCGGCATACCAACCCTTGGCCTGCCCCTCGGTCCAGCGACTGCGTGCTTCGGCGGGACTGGCTGCGAAGACGACCGCGGCAAGAAGGGCTGGATACAGCGCCTTCATCCGCATGGCATTCCCGCCCGCAGCAATTCCGTGATGCTGCTTACCGGAGCAAGATGCTCCTCCCGATCGGTCGCGCATCTGCGCCGAAATGCGTTGGTTCATTGGCTTTCCTCTCCCGTTGCGCGGTCGTTTCGTTCGTTCGCCCGACGATACGCCGCATCACCCCAGCGCTGTTCGCCGCGCCTTTCGCCATCCTAGCGAGCCACGTTCCGGATCGCCAACAACCTAGTGAAGAATCGTTCAGTCTTGTCCGACAAACAGTTGCCAGTCCCGCCGGATCGTTTTAGCGTGAAGCCAAGTCGCATGGAAAACCATCGACACTAAAGGGGAGAGAGAGACATGAAAGCTAAGGCACTTCTGTGCGCGTCCGTGGCCGCCATGGCGCTGGTTACCACAGCGTCCGCCACTGCACAGACCTCCGACAAATCGACAGCAAAAACCAGGGCGGGCGGCCAGGATCTCCCCAAGCCGACCACCGCCTCCGATCAGAACGCGAACCCCGCGGCGCCGCAGCCCTCGCTGCAGGAGAGCCCCAGGAGGACAACGGCGAGATCGTCGTCACCGGGCTTCGTCGCAGCCTCCAATCGGCACAGGCGATCAAGCGCAACTCGGACGGCATCGTCGACGCGATCGTCGCCGAGGACATCGGCAAGCTGCCCGACACCTTTGCCTCGTCGGCACTGGCCCGCGTGTCCGGCGTGCAGGTCTCGCGTGGCGGCGGCGAGTCGGCCGGCGTTACGGTCCGCGGCCTGCCCGATCTCAGCACCACCTATAACGGCCGGGAAATCTTCACCGCCGAAGGTCGCTTCGTCCAGATCCAGGATTTCCCCGCCGGCACCGTGGCTGCGCTCGAAGTCTACAAATCTGGCACCGCAAATCTGATCGAGGGCGGCATCGGCGGCCAGGTCAACGTCCGCGGCCGGCGGCCGTTCGACTTTGACGGCTTCGAATTGTCGGGGTCGTTGAACGGCGTGAACTGGCAGCAATCGGGAAAGATGTCGTGGAACGGCAATCTCCTCGTCAGCGACCGCTGGAACACCGGGATCGGCGAGATGGGCCTGCTCGTCAACGCGTCCTATGTCGGCATCAACTTCCTGGATTCGCTCCGGGAGCAATCGCTGGTGATCGGCACGACCAACGCGGCGAACACGCCAGGAACCGCTGGTGGCGTTCGCTATCCGGACGCGCAGTCGCTTTTCCTCGGCTACGGCAAACGCTGGCGGCCCTCCGCGAACGCTGCGTTCCAGTGGAAGCCCACGCCCGAACTCGAAATCTATGTGGATGGGCTCTACCAGGGTTATCGCGGACGGGACTCGAACCGGTTCATGTTCGTTCCGATCTTCGGTGGCCCCGACTTCCAGTTGACCAACCTCACTACGCGCACCGGCAACCCGAACGTGGCCCAGAGCGCGACCGTCACTGGCGCGAATGCACCGGACGGCTATTACGGCTCGGCGAACGGCACGACCAACACCTATCAGGCCGGCGGCGGCGCCATCTGGAAGCACGACAACCTCCAGATCTCGGGCGACATCGCGTACACGGACAGCACGTACACGTTCGATCTGATCAACATCGACTATACGTTCCGCAGTTCGCCGGTACGCAACGTCGTGTTCGAATCCCCTGGCACGGACGGCGGCCCGACCTTCAACCTGGGCAATTTCAACCTTACCGACCCTGCAAACTATCTCAGCCGCGGCTTCTTCCAGGAATATCTGAAGGTCGGCGGCAAGGACATCCAGTCGCGCGCCGACGTTCAGTACGACATGGGCGACGGCCTGTTGAGGCGTCTCCAGTTTGGCGTCCGCTACAATGATCGCGACGCCAATCGCGATCGCGGTGCACCCTATATCTTCAACCTGCCCGCACAGCTGCCGATTTCTGCGCTGCCGGTGACGACGGAAAGCACGCTGGCCGGGTTCGGGTACAACAACACCTTCCCGATCCATACCTTCACCGCGATCCCGTCGAACAGCATTCGCAACAACCTCGCCGCCTTGCGGACGTTCTACGGCGCACCCGCAGGACGGCCGGACTTCAATCCGTCGGAGAATTTCCGCGCGAACGAGAAGGCGTTGGCCGGGTATGCGCAAGTCAAATACGGCTTCGACATCGGCAGCGTCGTCGTCGATGGCGTGGTCGGGCTGCGCGCGGTTCGTACCAAGAACACGACCAGCGGCTTCCTGCGCGACGAAACAAGTCCCGGCGTCTTCGTCATCACGCCGGTCACCGCAAAGAACGAGTATACCGATTACCTGCCGAACGTCAGCGCACGCATCGCCGCGACGGACGAACTCCAGTTGCGGCTCGCCTATACGCAGACGCGCACGCGACCGAACTTTTTCGATCTCAACCCGGCGCTGACGGTGGGATCGCCGCCAACGATCGATCCCAACAATCCGCCCAACCCCAACGACCCCAACAGCAACGTGCGCACCATCAACGCCGGCAACCCGAACCTCTCGCCGCTGACGTCGAACAACTACGACGCGAGCCTCGAATGGTATTTCTCGCGCACGGGGTCGCTGACCGGCGCGATCTTCCGCCGTGATGCGCAAGGCTTCATCTCGAACACGACCGTCTTCACCAACGATCCGACCTATGGTCGGGTGCGTTTCACACAGCCCGAGAATACCGGCGCCACGCGTTTCCAGGGCGTGGAGGTCGGCTTCACCAGTTTCCTCGATATCGACGGCCTGCCCGATTGGGCCAAGGGTTTCGGGCTGCAGGCGAACGGCACCTATGTCGATTCCAAGGGCGATCTGGCGTCGACGCTCGCGCTCTCGCCCAACGTCGCGGGCCAGCAGCAACGGTTCAACGGCGTATCTAAATGGACCTACAATCTGGTCGGGTTGTACGAACGGCCGTTTTTCTCCGCACGCGTCGCATATAATTTCCGCTCCGACTTCGTTCAATATTACAGCCAGGAGCCGCTCGACGTCGATGCCAACGGCGCGCAACGTACTGGCGGTGTGATCGAAAAGGGTCGTGGCCAGCTCGATCTGTCGACGACGGTAACGCCGATCCCTAACGTCACGCTCGCGTTCGATATCGTCAACGTGCTGGGTAATCCGATCCGTCGTTATCGACAGTTCGATGACGCGGGCGATCAGTTCGCGCGTCAGATCTTCTACCTCGAGCGTACCTATTCGCTCGGCGTACGGTTTCGGTTCTGACCTGACACAGCGAGCAAAGGAGATACGATCATGCGAATGACTGTCCTCGCCGCGCTGGGGTTGACCGCGTTTTTGGCGTCGCCGATCGTGGCGGCAGATACCCCGAGCATGGCGGACCGGCTCGTCAACGATCCGCGGGTGGATGCACTCAATCCGTACGGGTTGCGGCTTCCTCCTACGGTCCGCGCCGACAAATCCGTCCAGTTCGGCAAGGCGCTTCGTGTGCCGTTGAAGGGGCACACAGACTTCTGGCGAGTTGGCGTGACCACCCCGGTACTGAAGCCGGTCAGGAAGGGCGACCAGATCGTCATCGCCTTCTGGGCGCGTGCGGAAGAGACCGAGAATGGCGCACCCGGCAGGATCGGGCGCGTTCAGCTGGAGGCGACGCCGGTCGTCAGGGCAATCTTCGAGCAGCCGTTCGAGGTGAGCCGGGACTGGAAGATGTACCAGTTGAAGGGCATCGCGGACCAGGACTACGGCCCCCGCCAGTTGAACGCTGCGCTGCACCTGGACTCCGCCAAGCAGGTGCTCGATCTCGGGCCGGTGTTCGTGCTCGACTATGGACAGCCCGCGCGATGATGCGCCGGTCCGGAAAGCGCTGGATTGTCAGCGCGGTCGGTGTCGCGCTCGTCATTGCAACCGCGGCGATCGCCCGCAACCCGGTGTTCCAGGGTGCCGATCCACACGCGATGATGATCGATGGCGAGATGTGGATCTTCCCGACCGGCGGCCCCGGCGGAAGCTGGGCGGCGGACCGGTTCGGGGCCTTCTCGTCGCGCGATTTGAAGACCTGGACCAGCCACGGTGAAATCCTCCGCCGCGATCAGATCCGCTGGATCGGCGACGATGGTGCGAAGGCGCATTTCCTCTGGGCACCCGGCGTCGCGACGCGCGGCGGCAAATGGTATCTCTATTATTCGGTCGGGCCGCAGAATCCGACACCGAGCCGGATCGGCGTCGCGGTCGCCGATGCGCCGCAGGGACCGTATCGCGACAGCGGACGTCCACTCGTCACCGGCGGACGAAGCGCGAACGGCGAGTTCGAGGCGATCGATCCGATGGCGTTCGTCGATCCGCGTTCGGGCAAGGCCTACCTCTATGCAGGCGGCAGCGCCGGCGCGAAGCTGCGCGTCTGGGAACTCGGTCGCGACATGGTCAGTCTCGCCCGCGAAGTTACGGTCGATCAGCCCGCCAATTTCACCGAAGGCGCGTTCCTGCATGAGCGGAACGGCGTATATTACCTGTCATACAGCCACGGCCATTGGGATCGCCCGGATTATTCGGTCCATTACGTCACCGCCCGCTCCCCAGTCGGACCATGGCGATACCGCGGCGCGATCCTGACGAGCGATGCGCGGCATCAAGGGCCGGGCCACCACAGCTTCGTCCGCACGGCCCGGGGCGAGTGGTTGATCGTGTATCATCGCTGGGATCAGCGACCGGGTCCCGGACAATTAAAGGGTGAACGTCAGGTGGCGATCGACCGCGTCCGCTACGGCGCCGATGGCACGATCCTGCCGATCGCGATGACCGACGGCGAAGAAGCGCCGACCTTGCCGCTCAACAACCACTCGAGTCCTCATCCTGCCTTATGAGCGAGGTTGCTTGAAATCGAGAACCACCTCGTCCTCAGCACGGATCGTCTTCAGGTCGATCGTGGGGTCAGCCAGCGATGTCGGGTCGGCGTGCACCGACCCGACGACCAGTGCGCGGCCCTGCACGTAATCCCGCACGCGGTTGACGCAGTCGAGCGCGATCACGCGTCCGGCTTTCAGGTAGATCACCGAAAAGCTGCGCTCCGCAGGATCGCCGCGCAGAACCGCTTCGTCGTAGCCCGTCGACAATCCGACGGTCTGGAGCTTGAGGTCGTACTGGTTCGACCAGAACCACGGCATCGCATGATAGCGCTCGGGCGCGCCGGTCAGCATCTTGGCCACGGTCGTCGCCTGGTCATTTGCGTTCTGCACCGACTCCAGGCGGATCGTCGCGCCGTTCGCGAATGCGTTGGCATGGGCCGCGCAGTCGCCGATCGCAAAGACGTCGGGCAACGTCGTGCGGCAATGGCCATCGACCAACACGCCGTTGTCACCCGCGGC
This sequence comes from Sphingomonas sp. CFBP 13728, assembly GCF_014841895.1. Classification (NCBI taxonomy): domain Bacteria; kingdom Pseudomonadati; phylum Pseudomonadota; class Alphaproteobacteria; order Sphingomonadales; family Sphingomonadaceae; genus Sphingomonas; species Sphingomonas sp. CFBP 13728. The sequence goes on from NZ_JACYUS010000003.1 coordinate 378,962, forward strand.
CCCGGCCGCGAGCAACGGCGCGACAGCGGGCACGATCCCGATCCCGACGATCACCATCTGGCATTCGAGCAGCTCGCCATTGGCGAGGCGGACGGCGGATGCTGCGCCGTCCGCCCCCTCGATGCACGACACCGCGACGCCCGTCCGCAGGTCGACGCCGTGCGCGCGGTGCTCGGCTTCGTAGAACCGCGACAGAGGCTCGCCCGCGACACGCGCCAGTACGCGGTCCTGCGCCTCGACCAGGGTGACATGCTTTCCGAGCTTGGTAAGCACCGCGGCTGCCTCGAGCCCGATATAGCCGCCACCGATCACGACGACGCGCTGGACCGAGGGCAGTTCGGCGATCATCCGGTCGACATCGAGGCGTGTCCTGACGCTATGGACCCCCTTGAGGTCATGCCCGGCGCAGGTGAGCCGCCGCGGCGAGCCTCCCGTGGCCCAGATCAACGTGCCATACCCGATGACGCCGCCGGTCGCGGTCGTCACTCGATGCGCCTCGACATCGACGCTTACGACGGTGAGCTCAGGCCGCAACGTGATCGCGCGGTCGCTCCAGAACGTTGCGGGGCGCAGGAGGATACGCTCGAACGGCTTGTCCCCCGACAGATATTCCTTCGACAAGGGCGGTCGCTCGTACGGCAGCGAGGGCTCGTCACCGAGCAGCGCGATCGTACCGCCATGATTGCGCTGGCGCAGACTGATCGCCGCCTGCGCCCCGGCATGGCCGGCGCCGACGATCAATACGTCGTAATACTCCAGTTCAGACATTGCCCATCCTTCGCGAAGTCCCTGCACGCACCGCCTGTTGCCAACCAAGGTCAGCGATACACCGCAGGTCGGCGACCAGCCGCAAGGCGTGATCACGCGGTAAGATCCGGTCAGACCGGTCGCCCTCGGACAGTTCGATGACGAGCGAACCCGCAAATTCGTCGACGTCCGCAGCCGTCCGTTCGGCCAACCGCATCTCGTCAAACCGGTGCGCGTCACGCACCGGGCCGCCTCCCGCGAACGCCGGCTCGCTCATGCCGTGGTCTCGGACGCCTGCGCCGCTTTCCAGTCGCGCTTGATCTTCTTGGCCAGGCTCCATTTGTGAACCTCGGTCGGGCCGTCATAGATCCGGAACGCGCGGATCTCGCGAAAGACTTGCTCGACGATCGTGTCGCCGGTCACGCCGGTACCGCCCATCACCTGGACGCAGCGATCGGCGATCCTCATCAACGCCTCCGATACCGCGACCTTCGCCATCGAGCTCTCCGCGGTGCCGAGCGAGCCCCCGTCGAGCACGCCTGCGCACCAGTCGATCATCAGTTCGGCCTGACGCAGGTCGATCAAATTCTCGGCGAGCATGAAGCCGACGCCCTCGTGATCGATCAGCGGCTTGCCGAACGCATGGCGCCGACAGGCATAGTCGGTGGCGATCTCGTTCGCGCGGATGCACGCGCCGAGCCAGCGCATGCAGTGCGACAGCCGCGCCGGCGACAGTCGCACCTGCGCATAGCGAAACCCCTCGTGCGGCGCACCGAGGATCGCGTCGGCGGACACGCGCAAGCCATCGATCGCGATGACCGCATGCCCGCCGGGCATCGAGCTGTCGATCGTGTCGAGCACGCGTTCGATACGGATCGCCGGGTCGGGCAGGTCGACGAGGAACATCGTCGCCGCCAGCTTGCCGTCGCCGGGATCGGTCCGCGCCATGACGATGCCGATCTTCGCGCCGTCCGCGCCGGTGATGAACGCTTTCCGCCCATCGATCACCCAGTGGTTGCCGTCGAGCCGCGCGGTGGTCTGCATCATCGACGGGTCGGAGCCCGCGCCGCCCTCCGACGCCGGTTCGGTCATGAAGAACGCCGAGCGCGCGTCGCCGGCGATCATCGGCGCGAGGAAACGCTCCTTCTGCGCCGCCGACCCCGCCTTGCCGATCAGGTACATGTTGCCCTCGTCGGGGGCCATCGTATTGCACGCGAGCGGTCCGAGGGGAGACAGGCCCGAGCGGATCAGCACGTGCGCGGTCTCCGCCTGAGTCAGGTGATCGCCGTCGGCAAGGATGTGCGGTGTCAGGACGCCGGCGTCGCGGGCGAGCCCTCGCATCTCCTGGACGAGCTCGTCGGACGGCCCGTGGCTGCCGCGGCGCGGATCGCGTTCGAACGGCACGACGACATCGCGGACGAACCGTTCGACCTGTTCGCCGATCGCCAGCGCGCGGGACGTAAGGGCGGTCACAACGACTGTCCGTCGTCGATCGTGAAGTCCGAACCGGTGATACCCGCGTTTGCGTCGGACAGGAGATAGATCAGCATAATATCGAGCGAATCCTCTTCGAATAATTTGCAGCACGGCCACGCCTGCAACCGATGCGACGGCGCCAAACCTTGCTTCGCCCGCGCCGTGTAATCACGGCATTCGCACCGGCCTGCGCGACGAGGACGACGCCTGTGCTAACCACGGACATCCCATCTTCTCCGATAGCGCCCTCCGGATCCGACGACTTCGTACGCACCGCGCTGCCCTATCATCCGAACGCTCAACGGGCCGGACGCAAGCCGGCGCACAGCATTTCGACGATATCGCGCGCGACCTCCTGCGCGGACATCGGCCCGTCCGCGCGAAACCAGCGCGCCGGCCAGTTGAGCGCACCCGCGAGCGTGAACGCCGTCAGTCGCACGTCCAGCACCGTCGCCGACCGATCCGCCACTGCCGCTTCGATCATCGCCCGCATCGTCGCGTCGATCTCCGCCTTCAAAGCGCGAAACTCCTTCCGCGCGTCCGGCGACAAGACTTCGTCGGGCGTGCGGATGACGCAGCGACCGAAATCGTCCATCGTCACTTCGGCATAGCGGCGGAGAAACGCCTTGAGCCGTTCCAGTCCATCGCCTTCGATCCGCTGCGACTGTTCGGCGGCGAGACGCAATTGCTCCAGACCGATGCGAACGCACGCGAACAGCACCTGATCCTTGTTGCCGAGATGATGGTAGATCACCGGCTTGGTGACGCCCAAACTCGCGGCGACATCGTCGAGCGACGTCGCGTGAAACCCGCGCTCGTTGAACATCATCACTGCCGCCCGCAGCAACGCATCGCGCTTTTCGAGACGCAGCGCCTCGCGCGCCGCCAAGCTCTGAAACGGCGACGGCGACGGCGTTCTGAATGCAGGTTGGCCGGGCATACCCGTTCTTGACACATAGCCGACGCCGCGCGCAACGACTCGCCAGTAGGGTGCATACCCAATCGTATGGCAATTTCGCGCACGCAGACCGATATCACCGTCGAGAGGGCCGTACGCCGACACTGTCGTACAAGCGCGCCGAGTTCACGCCGAGTCCACGAGGGAAGACCATGTCCGAAGATCCGATCATCATCGCAAGCTATGCCCGCACGCCGATGGGCGGCTTCCAGGGGGCGTTGTCCGGCGTCACGGCGGTCGAACTCGGCGCGACTGCGGTTCGTGCGGCGGTCGAGCGCTCGAAGGTCGATCCGGCGATCATCGACCGCATCTATATGGGCTGCGTGCTGCCCGCCGGGCTCGGCCAGGCGCCCGCGCGGCAGGCCGCACTGGGTGCCGGCCTGCCCAATTCGGTGGAGGCGACCACCGTCAACAAGATGTGCGGCTCCGGCATGCAGGCGACGATCATGGCGACTGAGGCGCTGATGGCCGGCACCGTCGACGTCGTGATCGCCGGTGGCATGGAGAGCATGACCAATGCGCCGTTCCTGCTCGCCAAGCACCGCTCGGGCGCGCGGATCGGCCATGACGTCGTGTCGGATTCGATGATGATGGACGGCCTCGAAGACGCGTACGAAAAGGGCAAGCCGATGGGCGCCTTCGCCGAGGACACCGCAGGCGAATACCAGTTCACGCGCGAGGATCAGGACGCGTTCGCGATCGAAAGCCTCACGCGCGCCAGCGCCGCGATCACCAGCGGCGGCTTCGCGGACGAGGTCGTGCCGGTCACCGTCAAGACGCGTGGCGGCGACGTGATCGTCAGCGAGGACGAACAGCCGGGCAAGGCCAAGCCCGAGAAGATCCCCGGCCTGCGTCCCGCATTCGCCAAGGACGGCACGATCACTGCCGCCACCTCCGCCTCGATCTCCGACGGTGCCGCCGCCCTCGTGCTGACGCGTGCGAGCGTCGCCGAGAAGCTAGGCCTGTCGCAGGAAGCGCGGATCGTTGCGACCGCGGCGCACGCGCATGCCCCCGCGCTGTTCACGACCGCGCCCGTCTCGGCGATCCGTAAGGTTCTCGACCGTGCGGGCTGGACCGTCGAGGACGTCGACCTGTTCGAGGTGAACGAGGCGTTCGCGACCGTCGCCATGATCGCGATGCGCGAACTTGGCATCCCGCGCGAGAAGCTGAACGTCAACGGCGGCGCCACCGCGCTCGGCCATCCGATCGGCGCCAGCGGCGCGCGGATCATCGCCACGCTGGTCGCCGCACTGAAGCTGCGTGGGCTGAAAAAGGGCGTCGCGGCGCTATGCATCGGTGGCGGCGAAGCCACCGCGGTCGCGGTCGAACTGATCGCCGAATGACGCGCAAACGCTCCGTTTTCCTGCGCACGCAGGAATCCAGGACCACGGACGGCAACGCTCGTGATCCTGGGCTCCTGCGTTCGCAGGGGAACCGGGCAGTAGGAATACCGACCCGGTGACAGCGCTCGCCGGCCTTCGCGTCGTCGAGTTCGCCAGCATCGGGCCGGGCCCGCATGCCGCGATGCTGCTTTCCGATCTCGGCGCGGAGGTGCTGCGGATCGAACGGGTCGGCGGGGGTTTTCGCAATGCGGTGCTCGACCGCGGCCGCGCGCGGCTCGCGCTCGACATCCGCACATCTGAGGGACGGGACCGGGCGCTGGCAATCACGGCCCGCGCCGATGTCGTGATCGAAGGGCTTCGACCGGGCGTGATGGAACGGCTCGGGCTTGGTCCGGACGTCATGCTCGAACGCAATCCGCGGCTCGTTTATGGGCGGATGACCGGATGGGGACAGACCGGACCGCTCGCACAGGTGGCGGGGCACGATCTCAATTACATCGCACTCAGCGGCGCCCTGGCAGCGATCGGCACGCCGGGGACACCGCCGCCGCCGCCGCTCAACCTGATCGGCGATTTCGGCGGCGGGTCGCTGTATCTCGTCACCGGTATCCTTGCGGCGCTGCTCGAACGCGCACGATCGGGACTGGGGCAAGTCGTCGATGCGGCGATCGTCGACGGGGTCTCGTCGATGATGGCGCTGTTCGCGGGAATGGTCCCGGCTGGCGTCATGTCGATGGACCGCAAGCGCAATTTGCTCGGCGGTGCGGCACCGTTCTACCGCTGTTACACTTGCGCCGATGGTCGGTACGTCTCGGTGGGGGCGATCGAGCCGAAATTCTATGCCGAGCTGCTCGATCGGCTGGGGCTTCCTGCCGACCTCGCGGCGGACCAGATGGTCGTCGAGCGCTGGCCCGAAACCGCGCGACGCTTTGCCGCGGTGTTCGTGACCCGGTCGCGGGACGACTGGTGCGATGCGCTGGAAGGCACCGACACCTGCTTTGCGCCGGTGCTCGAACTCGACGAGGTGCCGGCGCATCGCCACATGGCGGATCGCGGTGTCGTCGTCGACGGCATCTGGCAGGCAGCCCCTGCCCCGCGCCTGTCCCGCACGCCGGGCCGGATCGCCTCCACCTCCGATGGCACGGCGCTGCTGGCGGAATGGGGGGTCGGCTAGGACACCTCGGTCACGCGCGCCCGACCTGCCGCAACAGATGCTCCGCGCGCGACAAATACGGTCGGTCGAGCATGCCGCCCTTGTAGCCGATCGTGCCGACGCCGGGATTGGCCGCGAACAGATCGACGATCGCCTGCGCCTCGGCGATCTCCGCCTCGGTCGGCGTGAAGGCGGCGTTGATCACGTCGACCTGCGCCGGGTGGATCGCAAGCATCCCGCGGTAACCGTCACGCCGGACCTGCTCCGCGCGTGTCTTAAGCGTATCGAGATCGCGAAAGTCGCCCTGGATCGTCTCGATCGCGGTGACGCCTGCCGCCGCGGCACCCAGCAGGCACATCGACCGCGCCAGTTCATAGATGAAGCGGTAGCTGCCATCGGGATTGCAGTTCGCGCTTGCGCCGATCGAGTCCGCCAAGTCCTCCGCGCCCCAGGTCAGCGCGACCACTCGAGGCGCGCCCTTATAGTCGCCCGTGTGGAACATCGCTTCCGCCGTCTCGGTGATCAGCACGATCACCGGGGTCGACCCGATCGCGATGCCGTTCGCCGCCTCGAACGCGGACAGGTAGTGGTCGAGCCGTTCGACATCCTGCCGCCCGGCGACCTTGGGCAGCATGATCCCGCCCGGCCGCGCCGGCATGATCGCGGCGAGATCGGTAAGCGTATACGGTCCGCCGAGCGGATTGACCCGCACCCACATCCGCGCGCGGTGTGCGACATTTGCGGTCAGCACGTCGTGGACGGTCTGGCGGGCGAGCGGCTTGTTCTCGGTGGTCACCGCGTCTTCGAGATCGAACAGGACGATGTCGGCGCTGCCCTCGATCGCCTTGGTCATCTTGCGTTCGCTGTCCCCCGGCGCGAACAACCAGGAGCGCATTTTCAACGAAGCAACGGACATGGCGGCATGGTCCCAGACGGATCGAAACAGGTGCGTTGCGTACGGCGTCGATCGCGGGCGGGCAACTGCGGCGCAGGTTCGCCGCGAAATCGTGCATGGTGCGCAGTGCCATCACCGGGGCATGAGATAGCGAAGCGTTCCCCGACCGAAGAATGCATTGATTGCCGACACCGCCCTGCGCCGGGCAAACGGCGCCGCGGAGACACATCATGGCGAAGACACTCACCCATCTGGAACGGCTCGAGGCGGAGGCGATCCACATCCTGCGCGAAGTCGTCGCCGAGGCCGACAAGCCGGTAATGCTGTATTCTGTCGGCAAGGATTCGGCCGTGATGCTGCATCTCGCGCGGAAAGCCTTCTACCCCTCGCCCCCGCCCTTCCCGTTGCTGCACGTCGACACGACCTGGAAATTCCAGGAAATGTATAAGCTGCGCGACCGGATGGCGGCGGAAAGCGGCATGGAGTTGCTCGTCTACCAGAACCCCGAAGCCGCCGCGCGTGGGATCAATCCGTTCGATCACGGTGCACTCCACACCGACATGTGGAAGACGGAGGGCTTGAAGCAGGCGCTCAACCTGCACGGGTTCGACGCGGCATTCGGTGGCGCGCGGCGCGACGAGGAAAAATCGCGCGCCAAGGAACGCATCATCTCGTTCCGCACCGCGACGCATGGCTGGGATCCGAAGAACCAGCGCCCCGAATTGTGGAACCTCTACAATGCGCGAAAATCGAAGGGCGAGAGCATCCGTGTGTTCCCGATCTCGAACTGGACCGAGCTCGACGTCTGGCAATACATCCAACTCAACGACGTGCCGATCGTGCCGCTCTACTACGCGGGCGTCCGCCCCACGGTAGAGCGCGACGGCATGCTGCTGATGGTCGACGACGATCGCTTCCGCCTCGAACCCGGCGAGGTCCCGGTCGATCGCTCGATCCGCTTCCGCACGCTCGGTTGCTATCCGCTGACGGGTGCGGTCGAGAGCACGGCGTCGACGCTGTCCGAGATCATCCAGGAAACGCTGCTGACCACGACCAGCGAACGCCAGGGCCGCGCGATCGACAAGGATTCCGGCGGCGCGGGCATGGAGAAGAAGAAACAGGAGGGCTATTTCTGATGCAGCCCCTCCCACCCTCAGCCGTCATCCCCCTGTCCGTCATCCCAGCGAACGCTGGGATCTCGTGCCGCGAGGGCACGCTCACGACCGCAAGAGATTCCAGCTTTCGCTGGAATGACGGAGTTCTCTGATGTCCGACGCCGTTACAATCCCGCAAACCTCCGCCTACCAGACCGACGCGTTGATCGCCGAGGATATCGACGCGTATCTCGACCAGCATCGCAACAAGACGATGCTGCGCTTCATCACCTGTGGGTCGGTCGACGACGGCAAGTCGACGCTGATCGGCCGGCTGCTTTATGATTCCAAGATGATCTTCGAGGACCAACTTGCGGCGCTCGAAGCAGACAGCAAGCGCGTCGGCACGCAAGGTGGCGAGATCGACTTCGCGCTGCTGGTCGACGGGCTCGCCGCCGAGCGCGAACAGGGCATCACGATCGACGTCGCCTATCGCTTCTTCTCGACCGAAAAGCGCAAGTTCATCGTCGCGGATACGCCCGGCCACGAACAATATACCCGCAACATGGTGACCGGCGCGTCGACCGCCGATCTGGCCGTGATCCTGGTCGATGCGCGCAAGGGCGTGCTCACGCAGACCAAGCGCCACAGCTATCTGGCGCACCTGATCGGCATCCGGAACCTCGTGCTCGCGGTCAACAAAATGGACCTGATCGGCTACGATCAGGCGCGCTACGACGAGATCGTCGGGGAGTATTCGGCGTTCGCGAAGAGCATCGGGATCACCACGTTCACGCCGATGCCGATCTCGGGGTTCAAGGGCGACAACATCTCCCTCAGGTCCGAAACCATGCCCTGGTATTCCGGCCCGACGTTGATGGAACACCTCGAAGCCGTCGATGTCGATGTCGACGACGACCAGGCCAAGCCGTTCCGGATGAGCGTGCAGTGGGTCAACCGCCCCAACCTCGATTTCCGCGGTTTCTCGGGCCAGATCGCGGCTGGCACGGTCAAGCCCGGCGACGCGATCCGTGTGCTGCCCGGTGGCAAGACCTCGACGATCAGCCGGATCACGACGCTCGACGGCGACCTCGACGAGGCGGTCGCGGGGCAGTCCGTCACCTTGTCGTTCGCCGACGAGATCGACTGCTCGCGCGGCAACGTCATCGCCGCATCGGACGCACCGCCCGAAACCGCGGATCAGTTCGAGACGACGATCGTCTGGATGGACGACGAGCCGCTGATCGTAGGTCGCTCGTACTGGCTGAAGCTCGGCACGCAGATGGTGTCCGCCACCGTTCGCGAGCCGAAATACCAGGTCAACGTCAACACGATGGAGCGGCTCGCGACCAAAACGCTGGAGCTGAACGCGATCGGCGTCGCGGAGATCACCACCGATCGCGCGATCGTGTTCGAGGCCTATGCGCACGAGGGAGCGGCGCCGAACAAGGTGCTCGGCGGGTTCATCCTGATCGACAAGATCACCAACGCTACCGTCGCCGCGGGGATGGTCCATTTCAGCCTGCGCCGCTCGCAGAACGTCCACTGGCAGGCAACCGATATCGGCCGCGAGGCGCATGCCGGGCTGAAGAACCAGAAACAGGCGGTGCTGTGGTTCACCGGGCTGTCGGGCGCGGGCAAGTCGACGATCGCCAACGAAGTCGAGAAGCAGCTCAACCTGATGAACCGGCACACCTTCCTGCTCGACGGCGACAACATCCGCCACGGGCTGAACAAGGATCTTGGCTTCACCGAGGCCGACCGGATCGAGAATATCCGCCGCGTCGGCGAGGTCGCCAAGCTGATGGCGGACGCCGGGCTGATCGTGCTCACCGCGTTCATCTCGCCGTTCCGTGCCGAGCGCGACATGGTGCGCGCGATGCTGCCGGCGGGCGAATTCATCGAGATCTTCGTCGACACGCCGCTCGATGTGGCGGAAGGTCGCGACGTGAAGGGTCTCTACAAGAAAGCACGGGCGGGCGATTTGAAGAACTTTACCGGGATCGACAGCCCCTACGAGGCGCCGCTCAACGCAGAGATTCGCGTCAACACGGTCGAGATGACGCCGGTCGATGCGGCCGCGTTCATCGTCCGCCAGATCATGCCGCTCAAGTGAGCGCCGATCGTAACACAGTGGTCGAAAGCGACGTCCGTCTCGCCGAACGCCTCGCCACCGAGGCGGGCGAGATATTGCTCGCGTTGCAGAAAAGCAGCGGGCTGACCGGCAAGGACCTCGGCAAGGCGGGCGACGAACAGGCCAACACCTTCCTCATGCGGATGCTGCGCGCGGCGCGGCCCGACGACGCGATCCTGTCCGAGGAAGAGAAGGACACCGGCGATCGCTGTTCGGTGCGCCGCGCGTGGATCGTCGATCCGCTCGACGGCACGCGCGAATATGGCGAAGGGCGGACCGACTGGGCGGTGCACGTCGCGCTTGCCATCGACGGCGTCGCGATCGTGGGCGCCGTGGCGCTGCCCGGGCTCGGGATGACGCTGACCTCGGGTTCGCCGAAGCCGTTGGAACCCGCGGGCGATCCGCTCCGCATGCTGGTCAGCCGCAGCCGTCCGGCGCGCGAGGCGGTCGCGGTCGCCGAGACGTTGGGGGCGACGCTTGTGCCTATGGGCTCGGCGGGCGCGAAGGCGATGGCCGTGGTCCGCGGCCAGGCGGACATCTACCTCCACACCGGCGGGCAGTATGAGTGGGACAATTGCGCACCGATCGCGGTCGCGCAGGCGGCAGGGCTGCACGTCAGCCGCGTCGACGGATCGCCGCTCGTCTATAATTGCGCCGATCCGTATCTGCCCGACCTGCTGATCTGTCGGATGGAACTGGCGACGCAGGTGCTCGACCTGGTGAAGGCGCTACCGCCTGCCTGAACGGCGGGCGGTATCAGCCGTCGGAGGCCACCAGCTCGACGAACTCGAAGTCGTAGCGCTGCCATCCGCGTTGCGCCGCGGCCTCGGCGAGTGCGTTACGCTTCTTCTTCGCCTCGACCAGCGACTTGGTGTGGCCCCAGAATATCTCGGTCTTGCCGTTGGCCAGCACCGCGACGATCCGCCAGTAATGCGTGAAAGGCGTCGACGTAGGGCCGATCGTCTTCACATAACCGTCGGGCAGCGTCGCGGTGAGGTAGCGTTTCTTGGCCATGACGCTGCCGTTAGCCGTCCGCCGCCCGGACGGAAATGCTTACTCGCTAGCGGCGTCCTTCCCGATGCGATCGAGTGTCGCGATCGCGTCGGCCGGCAACACGATCTCCCCCGCCGCCAAATTCTCGTGCAGATGACCGACCGACGACGTGCCGGGGATCAGCAGGATGTTCGGCGACCGCTGCAACAGCCAGGCGAGCGCGACCTGCATCGGCGTCGCGTCCAGGTTCCGCGCGACGTCCGACAACGCGGTCGACTGCAACGGCGAGAACCCACCGAGCGGGAAGAACGGGACGTACGCGATCCCCGCCTCCGCCAGATCGTCGATCAGCGCATCGTCGTCGCGGTGCGCGAGGTTATACTGGTTCTGCACGCAGGCGATCGTCGCCATCGACCGCCCTTCCGCGACCTGCGTCGGCGTAACGTTGCTGAGCCCGATATGGCGGACCAGACCCTGTCGCTGGAGATCGACAAGTGTAGCGAGCGGCTCGGCGATCGAGCCCTCGGCGGGTCCGTGCACGTCGAACATGATCCGCAGGTTGACGACGTCGAGCGTCTCCAGTCCGAGGTTGCGCAGATTGTCATGAACCGCGCTGGTCAGCTCCGCCGCCGATGTAGCGAGGTCCCATGACCCTTCCGGCCCGCGCCGCGCGCCGATCTTGGTGACGATTACGAGGTCGTCGGAATACGGGTGCAGCGCCTCGCGGATTAGGCGATTGGTGACGTGCGGGCCATAGAAATCGCTCGTATCGATATGGTTCACGCCGCCCGCCACCGCCGCACGCAGAACCGCGAGTGCCGCGTCGTGATCCTTCGGCGGACCGAATACGCCCGGCCCTGCGAGCTGCATCGCGCCATAGCCGATCCGCTTCACGCTACGATCGCCCAATCTAGCGGTGCCGGCTACGGCAATCTCTGTGTCGAACTGCGTCATGGTCGTGTCCTCCATTGTGTGACCGCAATATGGACCCGACGCTATTTTGGGATAACAGGGCATTATCGGCACAGGCCGTTCGGAAGGACGCACAATGGCAGCGGACATCGGCGATCTGAACGCATTCGTCACGGTCGCCCGCGCGGGCGGTTTTCGCGAGGGTGCGCGTGCCAGTGGCGGAAGCGCATCCGGGCTGAGCGAAGCGGTCAGGCGGCTCGAAGCGAAGTTCGGCGTACGGTTGCTCAACCGGACCACGCGAAGCGTCGCGCCGACCGAAGCGGGTGCGCGGCTGCTCGATCGGCTCGGGCCGGCGCTGGCCGAGGTCGAGGCGGCGCTCGACGTGGTCAACGGCTATCGCGATTCGCCGTCCGGACCGCTGCGGCTGAACGTGCCGGTCAGCGCCGCGCGGCTGGTCCTGCCCAGCATCGTGCCCGCGTTCCTCGCGGCCTATCCCGACATCGAGTTACACGTGATTGCGGAGGACGGCTTCGTCGACATGCTCGCAGCCGGATGCGATGCGGGAATCCGGTACGACGAACGGCTGGAACAGGACATGATCGCGGTGCCGATCGGACCGCGAGAACAGCGTTTCGCGACCGCTGCGTCGCCCGGCTATCTCGCGCGCCGCGGCACGCCTTCGCATCCCCGCGACCTGCTCGATCATGCCTGTATTCGCGGTCAGTTCGCCAGCGGCGCGATGGACGATTGGGAGTTCGAGCGCGACGGCGAGGTCGTCAAGGTCGCGACGACCGGCCCGTTGATCGTCCGCATCGGCGCAGCGACCGATCTCGCGGTCGACGCCGCGATCGCGGGGACCGGCATCATCCACCTCTTCGAGGATTGGCTGCGACCGCATCTCGACAGCGGCGCCCTGGTACCCGTGATCGAGCCATGGTGGCAGCGCTTTTCCGGCCCGTTCCTCTATTATCCCGGTCGGCGATATCTGCCGGCGCCGCTTCGTGCGTTCATCGATTTCGTCGCAGCCCGGCGGATCGTCTAATGGCTTGTCCCGCTTCGGAAATCACCGCCGCCGCCGATGCTGAAACATGCCGAACACACTCATGCCCCAGGAACGCCCGATGACTCCACGTTCCGCCCTCGATTCGACGAAACCCGTGCTGCTGGTCGTCGACGACGATCACATGATCCGCACGCTGCTGGCGCAGAGCCTCGGCATGCACGGCTATCAGGTCGAGACCGCGACGAATGCCGCCGAAATGGACGGCGTGCTGGCGCGGTGCCCGGTGTCGCTGATCCTGCTCGACGTGATGATGCCGGGCGAGGACGGCCTGTCGGCCTGCCGTCGACTGGCGCGAGCGGGCGCGCCGCCCGTCGTGATGCTGAGCGCGCTCGGCGACGAACCCGATCGGATCCTGGGGCTGGAGATCGGGGCGAGCCATTACCTGTCCAAGCCGTGCAGTCCGCGTGAAATCCTGGCGACCGTCCGTGCCGCATTGCGCGCCCGCGAGATGCAGGATGCGGGCGAAAGCCGCGCGTTCGGTTTTCTCGGCTGGCGGGTCGATTTCGCCGCGCACGAACTGTTCGATCCCGAGGGCGTGCTTATCGACCTGACCGATGGCGAGTTCGCGGTGCTGCGCGCCTTTGTCGAGCGACCACGCCGCGTGCTGGCGCGTGACGCGCTGCTGGAGGCGGCACGTGGGCCCGACACCGAAGCATTCGATCGCGCGATCGATGTCCAGGTCAGCCGCTTGCGCCGCAAGCTCAGGTCGCGCGGGGACGAGATCATCCGGACGATCCGCAACGAAGGCTATTTCTTCGTTCCGCGCGTGGTGCGCCAGTGAGGAGCAGCGTTCAGCGTTCATGGCCGCTGTTTCTTCGCATCTTCGCGCTGATGCTCGGAACGGTGCTGCTGGTGCAGATCCTCAACTTCGCGATCCTGCTGATGATGCCGCCACCGACGCCGGCGATCTTCACCGCCAATCGCGTCGCCGCCGTCGCACGGGCGGGGCGTGATCCTACCGGGTTGCTCAAGAGCGAGATATCGAACGGACCACCACGCCAGACTGACAATCCACGCGACCGCCGCATCGCCGCGTCGATCGCTGGCGACCTCGGCCTCCCCCGGACGAAGGTGACCGTGGAAACCGAGCGCTCGGCGATGCCGATGTTCGCCGGCGCGTTTCGCCCGCCGATGGCGATGGGCATGGGACCGCGGCATCATCCGCCATCGTTCGATACCGCGTTGTTCGGCCCCTTCGTCGTCTCGATCGAAACACCGGACGGCCGGTGGCGCGTGATCCAGCCGAGCCACAACATGATCGGCCCTTGGCGGATGCGGATCATCCTGTGGTTCCTGGTCGCGATGGCGGTCGCAGCGCCGATCGCTTGGGCGCTCGCACGACGAGTCGCCAAGCCGATCAAGCTGTTCGCCGCCGCCGCCGAACGGCTCGGTCGCGATCCGCGGACCGATCCGCTGCCGGTCGCGGGGCCACCTGAAATCGCCGAGGCCGCCAGCGCGTTCAACCTGATGCAGGAGCGGCTGAACCGGTATGTCGAGGATCGGACGACGCTGATCGCGGCGGTCGCGCATGACCTGCGCACGCCGTTGATGCGGTTGTCGCTGCGGCTCGAAAAGGCGCCCGACGATATCCGCGCATCGAGCGAAGGCGACATTCAGGAAATGAACCAGCGGATCGGCTCGGCGATGGCGTTCGTTCGCGACATGACCCGCCATGTCCGCCGCCAGAAGCTCGACCTTCGCTCGCTGGCGGAGAGCGTCACGGACGATTTCGCCGACCGCGGCGACGCGGTCGTGCTGCATCCGGGCGACGCGCTGGCGCTCGAAGGCGATGCGCCGTCGCTGAAGGCGCTGCTGGCGAACCTCGTCGGCAATGCCGTCAAATACGCCGGCCACGCCGACGTGCGGCTGCGGCGCGAAGGTGGAGTCGCGATCGTCGAGGTTTCCGATTCCGGTCCGGGAATGGCGCAGGCCGATCTGGAGCGCGCGTTCGAGCCGTTCTTCCGCGCCGAACAATCGCGCAACCGCGACACCGGCGGCAGCGGGCTCGGCCTGGCGAGTGTCCGTGCGGTCGCTCGCGGCCATGGTGGCGACGCGACGATCGCGAACCGGCCCGAGGGAGGCCTGATCGCGCAGGTAACGCTGCCGGTGTGAAACGGCCTGAAATCTAGCGGCAACGATCGCAGTGTCAGACCGCGGTCGAGGAACCGAGGAGTCTGCATGCGTATCGTCCTTTTGATCGGCCTTGCCGCCACGCTGGCCGGGTGCGCCGCGGATACATCGCGATCGCACCGACCGCGCCGTGGGGGTGGCCCGGAACACGGCAGAGGCCAGCTTTTCATCAGTCCGATGGGCGAGCCGTTTCGCGCGTCGCAACGACCGGGTGCGGCGCAGGACCTATGGTTCGCGGGTGCCGACGCTGATGGCGACGGCCGCGTCACGCTGGCCGAGTTCCAGCGCGATGCCACGCGGTTCTTCGCGGTGCTCGACCGGGGCAAGGACGGCGAGATCGATCCCGACGACATCGCCTTCTACGAAAACGTGCTGGTTCCCGAGATCCGCGTGACGTCGAGCGGACGGGGCGGGTCGCCCGAAGGCCGTGGGCGCAGCCGTGGCGGACCGGGCGGCGGCGGACCGGGCGGGGGGAACCGCGGAGGTGGTAGCGGCGGGGGCGGAGGCGGCGGCCAGGGCATGCATTTCGGCGATGGCGACAAGAAGACCACCGCTGCGGTCCACGAACGGCTCGGTGCGGCGCGCTTCGGATTCTTCGAACTGCCGGAGCCGGTCATCGCCGCCGACGTCAACCTGAACCGCGGCATCGATCCAGCAGAGTTCGCGAAAGCCGCAACCACGCGGTTCGCCGCGCTCGACCGAAACCACGATGGCGCGCTGACCCGCGGCGAGTTGCCCCGCGCGGGTGCCGAGACGTGGCGGAACGGTTCGGACGAACCGCCCGCCCCGCCGCCACCACGCTCCGAACCCTGATTCGTCAGGGGCGCGGTGACATGCCGCCCATCGGCGGTGGAGGGCCATCGCCGTCGTGCATCGGCCCGTGCGGCCCCGGTCCCCGCCCTGGCCCATGCCGCAACCGCATCAACGCTTCGAACGACCGGCGCTGGCCCGCATCGAGCGCCGCGTAGAACGTACGTGCCGCAGCGATACGCTGCGTATCCTTTGCCGAACGCCGCGCGGCGTCCTGCGTCATCCGGTCGAGATGCTGCGCAAATCCGTCGGCTGGTGGCGCCGTGTCCGTTCCGGGCTCCGTTGACCGACCATGCTCGGGACGCGGAGGGGGCGCCATCGACTGCAGGAACGCAGCCAGCGCCGGACGTTGCGGCGCGCGCAGCCCGAGCAGAAGCGCGATGTCGTCGGCCTCCTGCGCCTGCATCTTGGCGATCGCTGCCGGTGGAGGGCCACGTTCCCCGCCATGCTGTGCGAGCGCCGCGGGTGTTGCAGCCAACACCCCCAAGGCCATCAGCGGCCCCGCCAATATCGTCTTCTTCATCAGGTCTTCCCTTTCGTGAACACGGTCGCCGGCTCAGCCCAGCAGTCCCGAGACGATCCATCGGCGACTGACCGCCGACTTCAGGATCGCCGCGCCGCAGCACCGACAGGCAGAGCGCTGGATCGGCTCGCCCTTGATGTCGCGGTGCCGTGACCGCGGCATGTGACGGCCAAGCGCGCAGCCTGCCGCCGCCAATGGTTGCGGTGATGATGACGTCTGCACGCTGCCCCCTCCGATCGATCGAGGCCATCGTCTGGCGGGCGATGTTTTCCGCAGTGTTTCGGCAAGGTTGCAGCACCGACGCAGCGCATATCAGTGACGCCGTTTTCATGTAGCCATCGCAGCGGTTTCGGCGTTCACTGCCGCGCAAGCACCGCGCTCCTGCGCGCGTCATTGGAGCCGACCATGGCCGAACCCGATCTCGTCTCGTTTTCCGATATCCAGTTGCGCCCCGATCCGTCGCGCACCGTGATCCGGCCGTTCAACGTCGAATATCCCGGCGCGTTCAAGGTCGACGGCCATCCGCGCGCGATCCGCGTGATCGACCGCGTCCTGTCGCTCACCGCAGACGAGCTTTCCGCGGAGCGCGAGCGCGTGATGGTGTCGCTCGACGAACGCCACCGCGATGTCGACGATCTGTTGCTGCACCGCTTCGGCGTCGTGATGGCCGTGGTGAACGACCCACGCCCGATCGATCGCGACCAGCAACTGCTGATCGGTGCCTATCTCAGCGAGGAATATTCGTTCGAGGCCGCCGCGTTGTTCAATCCGAGCATGGTCCTGCATCCCGATCAGAGCGGCGCGCCCGAGGGCGGGCTGCGCTTCATCCTGTCGCTACGCGGGATCGGCGAAGGCCATGTCTCGTCGGTCACGTTCAGGACCGGACGCTGGTCGCCGAACGACGGCTTTTCGGTCGACCCCGCCAGCCAGACCGCGGTGCCGCCGCGGATCGAACCGAACGACCAGGGCGCGACCGATGGCGGCCCAACGCGACTGCAATGCGGCGCCAGTCACGAACTCTCCGAGACGGTGCTTTTCCCGATCCTGCCGAGCCAGCGCCAGGGGATCGAGGATCTCCGCCTCGTTCGCTTCGAGGACGCCGGCGAGGTGCAGTATCTCGGCACCTATACCGCGTTCAGCGGCTCGGAAGCGCGGTGCGAACTTTTGCGCGGCGAGGATTTTAAGACGTTCGAGATGCAGCCGATGCGTGGCGCGGTCGCCGCGACCAAGGGCATGGCGTTGTTCCCGCGCAAGATCGACGGGCGCTATGCGATGCTCGGGCGGCAGGACAACGAGAACATCTGGTTCATCACCTCGGACGACCTGCTAACCTGGGACGGCGGCACTAGGGTCGTCGAGCCGAAATGGCCGTGGGAGTTCATCCAGATGGGCAATTGCGGCTCACCGATCGAGATCGACGAGGGCTGGCTGGTGCTGACGCACGGCGTCGGCAGCGTCCGCAACTACTGCATCGGCGCGTGCCTGCTCGACAAGGCCGATCCGACCAGACTGCTCGCCCGCATGACGCACCCGCTGATCGTGCCCAGCCCGAAGGAACGCGACGGGTATGTGCCCAACGTCGTCTATAGTTGCGGCGGGATCGTGCATGATCGGACGTTGCTGCTGCCGTTCGGCGTGGCGGACAATTTCGCGTCGTTCGCGACGGTGGATGTCGGGCGGTTGCTCGCGGCGATGGCGTAGGCGCTCGCCGATCCTCCCCGCCAAGGTGAGGATCGTTTTTCCAGCGATCCGTCAGGTCAGACGACGAGCGCCTTTCCCGCGAAATCTTCCGCTGCAACGACGTCGATCTGCCGTTCGATCCCGCGCGTCAGTCCTGCCGGCAGGGTTACGGCGAAGCCGCGAGCGATCAGTCCGTCGACGGCCCAGCGGACGCAGTAATCCGCCGCGACGCCGATCACCGTGACGTCGGTGACGCCGTTCGCGGCCAGCGCGGTGAAGAAGTCTTCGCGCAGGATCGTCGGCTTGCTCGCGTCGCGCGCGTCTTCGATTGCCAGCCCTGGCTCGGCCCACATGTCGAACACGCCCTTCTCGATCCGCCACGCCGGGATCGACGGGTCGACCTGCACGACGTCGAGCATGTTGGCCCACCCTCGCGTGCCGCGGACACAGTGGATCGGGAACATCTGTGCTTCGGGCGAGGCGGCATAGGTTTCGCGGAAATGCGTATCGAAGGTGAACAGCACGCCTGTAACATCACTCGGACTGAGACCCGACATCCACGCCTGCATCGGTGCGACCAGTGCGTCGGCTCCCGCCACGCTCAACGCGCCGTCGCCCGCCATGAAATCCCACTGCGTATCCACCACGACCACGAACCGCGCCATCGCCCGTCTCCTTTGCCCGCTGCTTGACACAAACGCGTCTTCTCGGACACCCGCACCACAACAACGCAGGAGCCCACGCGCATGGCCGTGACCGATATCGCCACCCGGACGTACAATCACAATTTCCGGCTCGATCCGATCGTGCGCAGCCTGCTCGATACCGATTTCTACAAGCTGTTGATGCTGCAGATGATCCGGCAGGCCTATCCCGACGTCAACGCCACCTTCGCGCTGATCAACCGGACCAAGACGGTGCGGCTGGCGGAGATCGTCGACGAGGCCGAACTGCGCGCGCAGCTCGATCACGCGCGGACGCTGCGGTTCGCGAAGAAGGAGCTGATCTGGCTGGCGGGCAACAGCTTCTATGGCAAGCAGAAGATGTTCGGCCCCGAGTTCCTGGCGTGGCTCGCGGAGTTCCAGCTGCCGGCGTACGATTTGCGCAAGGTCGACGGCCAATATGAACTGCATTTCGAGGGCCCGTGGACCCACACGACGATGTGGGAAATCCCCGCGTTGACGATCATCAACGAGCTGAAGTCGCGCGCGGCCCTGCGCGATCGCGGCCGGTTCGCGCTCGACATCGTCTACGCACGCGCCAAGGCAAAGCTGTGGGAGAAGGTCGAGCGGTTGCGCGAACTGCCCGACCTGGTGCTGTCGGACTTCGGCACGCGGCGGCGGCACGGGTTCCTGTGGCAGCGCTGGTGTGTTGAGGCGCTGAAGGAAGGGCTCGGCGACCGGTTCATCGGTACCTCGAACGTGCTGCTGGCGATGGACGCCGACCTGGAGGCGATCGGGACGAACGCGCACGAACTGCCGATGGTGACCGCCGCGCTGGCCAACAGCGACGCCGAGCTTGCCGAGGCGCCGTACCGCGTGCTCGAGCATTGGCGGCAACATTATAACGGCAATTTGCTGATCGCTCTCCCCGATGCGTTCGGGACGACCGCGTTCCTGCGCAACGCGCCGCACTGGCTGGCGGAGTGGACCGGATTCCGCCCCGACAGCGCGCCGCCGATCGCGGGCGGCGAGCAGATCATCCGCTGGTGGGAGGAACAGGGCGTCGATCCCAAGACCAAGCTGCTGATCTTCTCCGACGGGATGGACATCGACACGATCGAGCAGACCTATCGGCACTTCCACGGGCGGGTACGGATGAGCTTTGGCTGGGGGACGAACCTCACCAACGACTTCCGCGGCTGCGATCCCGACGGCGCGGCAGCGCTGGAGCCGATCTCGCTGGTCTGCAAGGTGATCGAGGCGAACGGGCGGCCGGCGGTGAAGCTGTCGGATAATCCGGCCAAGGCGACCGGTGAACCTGCGGAGATCGCGCGATATCTGCGGGTGTTCGGCGAAGCGGACCGGGCGACGGCGCCGGTGCTGGTGTGACCGTTTCAATCCTCCCCCGCCAGGGGGAGGTGTCGCCGAAGGTGACGGAGGGGGAGGACATGGAACAGAAGTTTCCCTTTCCTCCCCCTCCGTCAGGCAAGCGCCTGCCACCTCCCCCTTGCGGGGGAGGATCAGGAATTCTCGCCTAGTCCTCGACCAGTTTCATGAACCGTCGCTCGACTGGGGCCAGCACCGGCCCGAGTTCATGGCCGCGCTTCACCACCGCGCCGGCCTCGCCAATCAGCGCCCACATCCCCTGCTTGTTGCGCAGCGACGGGCGTTTTTCGATCCGGAACTCCGGCCGTTCCGCGGCGCGGCGGAAGGCGGCGAAGACCGCGGCGTCCTTGCCGAGATCGATCGCATAGTCGCGCCAGTGGCCCGCTGCGACCATCCGGCCGTAGAGATCGAGGATCCGGTTCAGCTCAAGGCGTTCGAAGCCAACCTGCGTCGCCTTCGACGGTGTGGGGAAAGGGACGACGCCCATCAGTTATCCACCATCATGCGCGGTCGCGGCGGTCCTCTGGATGCTCGTCGGCGAGCAGCGCGTCGAGCCGCTTGCGCATCGTCTCCAGCTCGCAACGCATGATCTCCATCTTCTGCGTCGCGGGATCGAACATCTCGCTGCACGGCGTCCCGTAAGGCACGAAGCGCGGCACCTCGGGTGCGTTGCCGCCCTCGATCGTCGTCGCGCGCGCAGGAATACCGACGACCGTCGTGCCCGCAGGCACGTCGCGCGTGACGACCGCGTTGGCGCCAACGCGCGAGCGCTTGCCGAGGGTGATCGGGCCGAGCACCTGCGCGCCCGAGCCGATGATCGCGCCGTCGGAGATGGTCGGATGGCGCTTGCCCTGCACGCCGTTGTCGGGGCTGGTGCCACCGAGCGTGACGCACTGGTAGATCGTCACGTCGTCGCCGATCTCCGCGGTCTCGCCGATCACGACGAAGCCGTGGTCGATGAAGAAATTGCGGCCGATCGTCGCGCCCGGATGGATGTCGATCGCGGTCGTGAAGCGCGACCAGTGGTTGACGCAGCGCGCGAGGAAATAGAGTTTCGCCTTGTACAGGCGGTGCGCGATGCGGTGATAGCCGAGCGCCCAGACGCCCGGGTACAGCATGATTTCGGCGCGCGAATGCGGGGCGGGATCGCGGGCGCGGATCGAATCCAGATAGGCCAGTAATCCGCTCGACATCCGCAGTCCCCTTCGCGATTTCCGTATCTAGGGTATCGAACGACCGATTTCTAGAACCGCGCGCATGGGCGCCTCACCCCGTCAGGATCGGGGTAAAGCCTATCTTTGTTGTGGGATAAGCCCGCGCGTTGCACTCTGCGCGCGATATTGAGGGGATGCCGATGTTCGACCTGACGACCTTGAGCTTCGAGACGCTGTTGCCGTTCATCCTGGTCGGGTTCGCCGCGCAGATCGTCGATGGCGCGCTGGGGATGGCGTTCGGGGTGATTTCGAACACTCTGCTGCTGTGGGTCGGCGTGCCACCGGCCGCGGCGTCGGCGGGCGTGCATACCGTCGAGACCTTCACGACCGCGGTGTCGGGCATCAGCCATGTGCTGCACAAGAACGTCAACTGGACGCTGTTTCTGCGGTTGATGATCCCGGGCGTCATCGGCGGCGTGCTGGGCGCGTACGTGCTGTCTAACATCGACGCGAGCACGGCGAAACCGTTCATCCTCACGTATCTGACGTCGATCGGCGTGTATCTGCTGTACCGCGGGCTGCGCTATCCGCCGAAGCAGAAAGAGCCGAAGATCGTCGAGCCGCTCGGGCTGGTCGGCGGGTTTCTCGATGCCGCGGGCGGTGGCGGCTGGGGGCCGGTGGTGACGTCGAACCTGCTGGTGCAGGGCGCAAGCCCACGGACCACGATCGGGACGGTGAACACGGCCGAGTTCTTCCTGACCGCGACGATCTCGGCGACGTTCATTACCCAGCTTGGCTGGGCGGCGTTCACGCAGGCGACCGTAGGTCTGCTGATTGGCGGCGTCATGGCCGCCCCGTTCGGGGCGATGCTGGCGAAGCGCGTTCCGGCGAAGACGCTGATGGTGCTCGTCGGCGTGATCCTGACGATCACGAGCCTCTTCGGCCTGTACCGCGCGATCTGGCACTGACCAAACTCCCCTCCCGCTTACGGGAGGGGGCGGGGGAGGGCGTGCCAAATATGACGCCGTGCTTGAGGCCAGCCCCTCCCCTAACCGCTCCCGCAAGCGGGAGGGGGACAGAAGGTCACAGCGTCGCGTGGACCGTCGCGACCGCGGCCATCACCGCGCCGATCCGCACCGACGTCTGGATCGCCTCCGCCGTAACGCCGGCCTTCTTCAAAATCTGCTCGTGGCTGTCGATGCACATGCCGCAGCCGTTCATCGCCGACACGGCAAGGCTGAACAGCTCGAAATCGACCTTGTCGATGCCGGGCTGGCCGATCACGTTCATCCGCAGCTTGGCGGGCATGTTGCGGTATTCCTGGTTGCCGGCAAGGTGCGTGAACCGGTAATAGACGTTGTTCATCGCCATCACCGCAGCCGCCGCACGCGCTGCGTTCGCGGCCTCGGGCGAGAGCTTCGGCGCGCATTCGGCCTCGGCGGCTTCGACCAGCGGCTTGTAGCCCGAGCCGTGTGCGCAGGTCAGCAGCAGGCCGTATTTGCGCTGGTCGGTGAGATGTGTCTCGTTCAGCAGCGAGCCGACGTTGAGGCGGATGTCCTTGGCGTAGTCCGGGAGTGTCCCGGCGAATTCCTTGAGCGACATATCTTACTTCCTTCTGCTCCCCTTCCGCCTGCGGGAGGGGTCGGGGGAGGGACTGGAGACAAAAAGAGAGGGCGGCCCGTATGGACACGCCCTCCCCCAACCCCTCCCGTGAACGGGAGGGGAGTTTCAGTTACGCAGCGAGCTGGAGGACGTCGTCGCCCTTGTTCCAGTTGCACGGGCAGAGCTCGTCGGTCTGCAGCGCGTCGAGCACGCGGAGCGTCTCGGCGGGGTTGCGGCCGACGTTCAGGCCGTTGACCTGGACCGCCTGGATGACGTTGTCGGGATCGATGATGAAGGTCGCACGGAACGCGACATGCTCGTTCTTGTCGACGATGCCGAGCGCGTCGGCGAGCTTTGCGCCGTTATCCGCCAGCCACGGGAAGTCCGCGGCGGCAAGGTCCGCGTCCGACTTGCGCCAGGCGAGGTGGACGTGCGCGGTGTCGGTCGACGCGCCGATCAGCACGGCGTCGCGGTCCTCGAAATCGCCGCGGATGTCGCTGTAGCCGACGATCTCGGTCGGGCACACGAACGTGAAGTCCTTCGGCCAGTAGAACAGCACCTTCCACTTGCCGGGATATGCCGTCGTCAGGTCGAGCGTCTCGCCGGCGGGCAGCGCTGCGGTGCCCTGCTGGACGGGAATGGTCATCAATGGGAACTGGTCGCCGATGGTCAACATGATGGAAGCCTCCTGGAAATAAACTTGGCTCCAAGCATCCTCAAAGGCAGCGGTTGTCCCGCTCGGTCGTTGTGCAATGCGGTATATGGGGGCTGGTGTAATCGATCCAACGCTCTATTTATCATCTGATGATCGATAGAGGCGATTAATGGCTGCGACCTACCTACCTACGTTGAAACAGTTGCAATATCTTGTTGCGCTGAAGGACCACGGCCATTTCGGACGTGCCGCGGAGGCGTGTTTCGTGACGCAATCGACGCTGTCGGCGGGCCTGCGCGAGCTCGAAACGCTGATCGGCGTGGTGCTGGTCGAGCGGACCCGTCGAGTCGTGCGGTTCACGCCGCTGGGCGACGGGATCGCCGACAAGGCGCGGCGCGTGCTGCGCGAGGCGGAGGAACTGGGCGACATGGCGCGTGCCGCCGGCCAGCCGCTTTCGGGCGACATGCGGATGAGCGTGATCCCAACGATCGCGCCGTTCATGCTGCCGAGGATACTGCCTCGGTTGCGGAAGGACTATCCGGACCTGAAGCTGTTCCTGCGCGAGGAGCCCAGCGGTCCGGCATGCGAGGGACTGCACAACGGCCGCACCGACTGCGTGCTGCTCGCCCTCCCCTATGCGTGCGGCGAGGTGACGTCGGAGACGCTGTTCGAGGATCGCCTGTTCGTCGCCTATCCGTCTGGCGAAGAGCCGACCGCGCTGCCTGCGATCCCGGCCTCGGCGATCGACGAGACGCGATTGCTGTTGCTCGAGGACGGACACTGCCTGAAGGATCATGCGCTCGGCGCGTGCAACCGGCCGGAGTTGCGCGCGGAGGCGACGATGCTCGGCACGTCGTTGCACACGATCGTGCAGATGGTCGACAACGGGCTCGGCATCACGATGCTACCCGAGATGGCGCTGAAGGCCGGCATCCTCGACAACACCAACATCACCGCCCGCCCGCTCGACGAGATCAACGCGGTGCGCAAGATCGCGCTCGTATGGCGCCGGGCGAGCCCGCGCGAGAAGGACTTCCGGTTGATGGCGAAGGCGCTGGCCGACGTTCAGTAACCGGCTCCGCTCGGCGCGGGATTGGCACGGATGCGCAACCAACTCCGCGTTCGATCGTATGGTTCGCGAGTTCCCGCTGGAGACCCGATGATGTCGAAGACGCTTCCGCTACTGCTGATCACGAGCGCACTGGCGCTCGCTGCGTGCAGTAGCAAATCGAAGGACGACGTGGCCAGTGCGTCGACCACGCCCGCCAATCCCGCGCTTGCCGTGCCGAATGGCCCGCCCGCAGTCGCCAATCCAACCGTCGGCGGCGTGCCGATGATGGCGACGCGGACGATCGTCGACAACGCGTCGGCCGCACCGAACCTGTCGACGCTGGTCGCCGCGGTGAAGGCCGCCGGCCTCGTCGGGACGCTGTCTGGCCCCGGCCCGTTCACGGTATTCGCGCCGACCAACGACGCCTTCGGACGCCTCGCGCCGGGCATGGTCGACACGCTGTTGAAGCCCGAGAATAAGGCATCGTTGACCAAGGTTTTGACGTATCACGTCGTACCGGGCGTCATCACCGCGGACGATTTGCGCCAGCGGATCACCGCTGGTGGCGGCACTGCGACCTTGACCACGGTCGAGGGCGATCCGATCACCGCGACGCTGGTCGGCGCAGTGATCGCGCTCACCGACGTCAACGGTAACAAGAGTTACGTCGAGACCGCAGATGTGCGTCAGTCGAACGGCGTCGTGCACGTCGTAAACGGCGTGATCGTGCCAAAACTAAGCTAGTTTGCAGGCCGTCAGGCTCAGTTCATCGCAGCGATGCGACGCTTTGTCTGCAAAATGATTGAGCCGGATTTACGCACTACCCAAATCTTTCCGTTCGAGTTTCGCAAGTCCCATTCACAATCTCTGGAGTCGCAGATGACTGTCAAGACCAACCTCATGATCGCAGCCGCATCAAGCCTGCTCCTCGCCACCGGTGCGACCGCACAGACGACCGCCCCGCAGACCGCAGCCCCGACCACGCCAGCAACGCCGGGCACGACCGCTGTGCCAGCCGCGCCGGCCTCCGCCGCTACCACGACGATCGCCGCTGCGCTGCCGACGCTGCCGAACCGCGCGACACTGGCCAAGCTGGTGACCGCCGCGAAGTTGCAGACGACGCTTGCGGGCCCTGGCCCGTACACGCTGTTCGCGCCCAGCGACGAAGCGTTCACTCGCCTGCCGGCCGGTGCGCTCGACACGCTGCTCAAGCCCGAGTCGTCGCCGACGCTCGCCACGATCATCAAGTATCACGTTGTTGCAGGCGCGATCACGGCGGAACAGCTGAAGGCACAAATCACCGCAGGCGGTGGTAAGGCCACGCTGACCACGCTTGCCGGCCAGCCGCTGGTCGCATCGCTCGAGGCGAACGGCAACATCGCGCTGACCGATACCGCCGGGATCAAGTCGTTCGTCGACACTGCGGACATCAAGGAGACGAACGGCGTCGTTCATCTCACCAATGGCATGAGCGTCCCGAAGCTCGGCTAATATGATTGCGGGCCGCGATCTCCAGTGAGGTCGCGGCCCGCTTCTTGTTTCCTCGCGAAGCCGGGAAATCGGACCTTCGCTAAGAGCCCGACTTATCCCAGCGAGCAGCGGCGGCGTGATCGTTATCCCGCGCTTCGACCCAGCTAACCTCGACCCCACGCGTTTCGCGCTTCCAGAACGGAGCGTCGGTCTTCAGCCGGTCGATCAAGTACGCGCAGGCCTCCAGAGCGGCGCCACGATGTGCCGCCGTCGCCGCAACGAACACGATCCGCTCTCCCGGATGCATCGGTCCGACACGGTGCACGATGATCGCGGCACTCAGCGACCAACGCTCGATCGCGCCCTCGGCGACATTGAGCAACGCCGCCTCTGTCGCACCGGGATAATGTTCGAGCTCGAGCGTCCCCACGCCGTCGTCAGCACGCACCAGCCCGGTGAACGTCGCCACCGCGCCCGCCCCTGCCGCCTCAGCGCGCGTCATCTCCGCGGCGATATCGATCGGCGATTGCTGGACCGAGATGTGGATCATCCGCCGGTCACCGGTGGGAAGATCGCGATCTCCTGTGCGCGACCGATCGGCGTATCGAGTGGCACGAAATCCTGATCGATCGCCGCGCGCAACCGCGATCGGTTCTCGAAAGCCCCCGCATGCGCCGGGCTGGTCTCGGCCAACCAATCGACCAGGTCCGCCACCGTCACGACGCTCGCCGGCGGTTCGACCGACTCTTCACCCGTGCCGATACGCTCGCGCACCCAGGCGAAATACACCATCCGTATCGTCATGATCAGTCCATGTGCTTCAGGCCGACGCGGAGATAATCCCATCCAGTCAGCAACGTAAGGACGGCCGCACCCCACAGCGCGACGATGCCGACGGTATGCACCCAGACCATCTCGGGCACCGACCCGCCAAGGATGATCCCGCCGAGCGACACAAGCTGCAGCGTCGTCTTCCACTTGGCAAGCTGCGACACCGGCACCGAAACCTGCACCTGCGCCAGAAACTCGCGCAGGCCGGACACAGCGATCTCGCGCAGCAGGATCACGAGCGCGGCGATAACATGGATGCCGGCGATATCGCGCGTGCCGACCAGGATCAGGATCACCGCGGCGACCATAATCTTGTCGGCGATCGGATCGAGAAAAATCCCCAATCGCGACACCGCGCCGCTCGACCGCGCGAGGTATCCGTCGAAATAATCGGTGATGCCCATCAGGCAATACAGCACGAAGGCGATGCCGTACCCAGCCTCCCAGTCGGGCCACCACAGGAACCAGACCAGCAGGGGTACCGCGACGATCCGCGACAATGTCAGGAGGTTAGGCAAGCTCAGCACCCACTACCTCTATACCGGTCGGTCGCGAGGCGAAACCGGTTTAACGTTGGCGTGCGGATGACGCTCGGCTAAGGGTTCGACATATTACTGCAACGATCAGGGCTATTTCCCGTCATGCTCAATGCCCTCGGGTTGCTGAAGCAACGTCGCTTCCTGCCCCTGTTCACCACGCAGTTTCTCGGCGCGTTCAACGATAATCTGTTCAAGACCTCGATGGTCCTGTTCGCGACCTATGCCGTCTTCAACGATCCGAAGATGGAGGCCAATTTCAACGCGCTGGCGACGGGACTCGGCATCCTGCCGTTCTTCCTGCTGTCCGCGCTCGCCGGGCAATTGGCGGACAGTCACGACAAGGCGCGGATCATCCGGATCGTGAAGACGGTCGAGATCGGCATCATGCTGCTCGGCGCGACCGGGCTGATGGTCGCACGCGCAGGGCACCCGTCGCTGGGGATCGGGCTGATGCTCGGCGCCGTGCTGTGCCTCGGCGTGCACTCGACGTTCTTCGGGCCGATCAAATATGCGATCCTGCCGCAGCACCTGAAACCGTGCGACGTGCTCGGCGGCACGGGCCTCGTGGAGGCCGGGACGTATCTCGCGATCCTGCTGGGCACGGTGACGGCAGGCTGGATCCCGATCGAGGGTGCGGCTGCCAGCGTCTTGATCGTTGCCGTGATCGGCTGGTTCTCCGGCCGCCAGGTGCCGCCGGCACCGCGCGAAGGCCCGCCGCTGAAGCTCGACTACAACCCGTTCACCGCATCGTGGCGGCTGATCAGCGCGACGCTGCACATCCCGCGGCTGTTCCTGGCGATCGTCGCGATCAGCTTCTTCTGGACGATCGGCGCGGTGCTGATCATCGTCTTCCCGCCGCTGGTCAAGAACGTGCTGACCGCCGACGAGCGAGTCGCGAGCTTCGTGATCGCGGTGTTCTCGGTCGGGGTCGCGATCGGATCGGTGGTGATCAACTCGATGCTGCGCGGGCGAATTTCCGCGAAGTTCTCGCCCGCGTCGGTGATCGCGATGGGCGGCTTCGTCGTGCTGTTCTCGTTCCTCGCGCGCAACTGGACGCCTGCGGCTCCGGGGCATTATTACGATTGGGCCGGCTTCATCCATCAGCCCGGAGCGATCCCCGTGCTGGCGACGCTGCTGGCGATCGCGATCACCGGCGGGATGTTCGTCGTGCCGCTCTATGCGTTCCTCACGACGACCGTCGAGAAGGACCAGACCGCGCGCACCGTAGCGGCGAACAATGTCGTCAATTCGGGCGCGATGACGGTCGGCTCGATCCTCGTCATCGGCATCACCGCGATGGGCGTGACGCCGGAGGATATGCTGTTCCTCGTGGCGGCGATGTGCCTCGTCTCGGCATGGCTAGCGCAGAAGCTGCACCGGGCCTGCGACGACGACGCGATCGGGTGCTTGCCGACGCTTCGAGGTTAAGTCTGCTCCCCCGCCAAGGGGAGAATTACGCCGGGCGCTCTCAGAAAATGAAGCTGTAGAAGCACGTGAAAAACGCCGCGAAGCTCAGCAGGAACAGCTTCACGTCCTGGTCGTCGTTCTTCGTGTTCGCGATCACCGGCGGCGGTAACGAACGGCGCAGCGGATGGCGGGCGGCTTCGTTGGATAGGACTAGGCGTCTGGTCATGATGCAAACGTTAACGTCGCGTTTACCAATTCGACCAGTGGCAAAAGTGGTTAAGCTGGCGGCGTCCGGCAATGGGACAGAAATGGCCCCGCGGTAACGGTCCGAAAACTCTCCGCTGCGCCGCTATCCTTGCGTAAAAACCGGGTATAAGCTCGTCGTTTTCCCCGCGTTTCTGCGGGCGCAAGGACCCTGACCATCGAGCAGATCGGCGCACTTCCCTATGTAATCGACGAGGCCGGACATGCGCGCGTGATGCTGATCACGTCGCGCGATACCGGTCGCTGGGTGATCCCCAAGGGCAACCCCATCGTAGGTCTCGCGAGCCACGAGGCCGCCGCGCAGGAGGCCTATGAGGAGGCCGGCATTCGCGGCATCCCCTGCCCCTCGCCTGTCGGGCAATTCGCGTACCGAAAACGCCGTCGCACCGGCCGTTACCGCGACATGATCGTCACCGTGTTTCCGCTCGCTTTCGTCGAGCAGGTCGACGACTGGCCCGAACGTCATCAGCGCGACACCCGCTGGTTTACGCTTGATCGCGCGGCGGAGGCTGTCAATGAGCCCGGCCTGAAGGCGCTGATCGCTGCTTTCCGTGAGCCGCCAATCCCGGCGTCGCTCGCGCAACGTATCTTACCCGTCGTGCGCGGAAGCGCGAAAAGGAGAATTCCGATGCTGGGCTGGTTCCAGTCGCTGATGCCGAAGCAGGGACGGTTCTTCGAACTGTTCGACGCGCATGCCGCGACCCTGGTCGCCGGCGCCGATGCGCTTGCACGGCTACTCCACGGCGAAGGCTCGATCGAGGGTCAGATCGCCGAGATCGTCAAGCGCGAGCACGAGGCCGACGATATCACGCGCGAGGTCCTGCAAGACGTCCGCCGCGTGTTCGTGACGCCGTTCGACCGCAGCGCGATCACCGACCTGATCGGCGTGATGGACGACGCGATCGACCAGATGAACGGCACCGCCAACGCGATCGCGCTGTACGAGGTGACCGAGTTCTCGGCCGAGATGCGCGACATGGCCGGCATCATCGTCGAGGCCGCACGGATCACCGCGGAGGCGATCCCGCTGCTCCGCTCGCTCGGCACCAACGCAGGCCGGTTGCACGACCTGACCGCACGGCTGATCCAGATCGAGGGCCATGCCGACGACATCCACGATACGGGTCTGCGCGCGCTGTTCCA
Source organism: Sphingomonas sp. CFBP 13728 (assembly GCF_014841895.1). Taxonomy (NCBI): domain Bacteria; kingdom Pseudomonadati; phylum Pseudomonadota; class Alphaproteobacteria; order Sphingomonadales; family Sphingomonadaceae; genus Sphingomonas; species Sphingomonas sp. CFBP 13728. Next base: position 409,037 of record NZ_JACYUS010000003.1, read on the forward strand.
GGCCTCGAAGATCAGTGCGGATCCGATGACGTTCATCATCAACCGCGAGATCTACAGCAGCCTGGAAAAGATCGTCGACCGCTTCGAGGACGTCGCGAACGAGATCCAGGGGCTGGTCATCGACCATGCTTGATGTGTCGCTTGAGCCCGCGACCTCCCGCAGAGCTCCCCCCCGGCGAAGGCCGGGGCCCAATTGGGGGACGGCAATAACGAAGGACCGGGCGCCGTTATTGCGACCTCTCCAATTGGACCCCGGCCTTCGCCGGGGGGGTGAAGCGGCAGCGGATAGGGCAGCAGTCGCATGATCCTCTCCCTCCCGCTCCTCATCGGCCTTATCGGCATCGCGCTGCTGTTCGACTTCCTGAACGGCCTCCACGACGCCGCGAACTCGATCGCCACGGTCGTCTCCACGCGTGTCCTCAAACCCCAATACGCAGTCCTCTGGGCAGCCTTCTTCAACTTCATCGCGTTCGCCGTCTTCGGCCTCCACGTCGCGCAGACCGTCGGCACCGGCATCGTCCAGGCGCACGTCATCGACGCGCAGGTGATCTTCGCCGCGCTGATGGGCGCGATCGCGTGGAACGTCATCACCTGGGTGCTCGGCATCCCGTCGAGCAGCAGCCACGCGCTGATCGGCGGGCTGCTGGGCGCCGGCATCGCCAAGATCGGCTTCGGCGCGATCGTCTGGAGCGGCGTCATCAAGACCGTGCTCGCGATCTTCGCCTCGCCCGCGATCGGCCTGATGCTCGCGCTCGTGCTGGTGCTCATCGTTGCGTGGACGAGCCTAAAGCTCACCCCGCTCGGCGTCGACAAGCGTTTCCGCAAGCTCCAGCTGATCTCCGCCGCGCTCTATTCGCTCGGCCACGGCGGCAACGACGCGCAGAAGACGATGGGGATCATCGCCGTCCTGCTCTATTCGCAGGGTCTGCTCGGGGGTGAGTTCCACGTCCCGCTCTGGGTCGTCCTATCCTGCCAGGCGGCGATGGCGCTCGGCACGCTGTCAGGTGGCTGGCGGATCGTCCACACGATGGGCTCGAAGATCACGCGCCTTACCCCCGCACAAGGCTTCTGCGCGGAGACCGGCGGCGCGATCACGCTGTTCGCCGCGACGTTCTGGGGCATTCCCGTATCGTCGACGCACACCATCACCGGCTCGATCGTCGGCGTCGGCGCCGCGCGGAGGTTGTCCGCCGTCCGCTGGAACGTCGCCAGCAACATCGTCGTAGCCTGGACGCTCACTTTGCCCGCCGCGGGGCTGATCGGCGCCGGCACGTACTGGCTCGTCGGACTGTTCGTCTAAGCCGGAAATAGTTGAGGCTGGTCCGCCGCCGCTCCGTCATCGTATCGGAGCGGCGGCGTTCTTGCTCGTCCGTACGCCGCTCCACCCGAAACAGAGGACGGCGTATTCGCGGGACGGCTTACTTGATCCCGCCGCCCTGCAACGGCGCGACCGCGTCCTTGCCGAACTTCATGATCAGCTCGCCGATCTCGCGCGCTTGGCTCATGCTCCGCTGGCTCTGTTCGCGCAGATAATCACCCTGGATCTTCATCACCTGGGTCAGGTCGCTGGCGCTCGCCGCCTCGCGCATCGCCGCGAAGGCCTCGCGCGCATTCTGCTCGGCCTGGTCAATCATCGCCTTGCCGATCGTCGCGCCGCCCTCGGCGATCTTGCCGCCGGATTCCTTAATAGCCTCGCCCGCGCGCCGCGCCGGATCGACCACCTTCTCCGAGAACGCATCGCGCGCCTTCCCGGCATTCTCGCGCATCGTGTCCGCCGCGCCCTTCGCCGCATCCGCTGCGCGGTCGGTCGCCGCCTTGCTCGCGTTCGCACCATCATCGACTGCCTGCTTGAAGTCGTCCGCCACCATCTCTCTCCTGTGTTGCACTATCGGTCGTGGTTTTAACCGGCATACCCGGCTTTGGTTGCAGCCGCTCCGGTCAGCGGATCGCCGTGATCGACACGGACAGTTCGGCCGTCTTCGCCCCCGATAGCTGCAACGCATAGCGCCCCGCCGGCAACGCGAAGTCGACCATCTTCTTGACCGGCGAACAGACCGGTCCATGCGCGTGCGCGGTCGACGTCAGCACCTTGCGCGACTGGACGACATCGATCCACGCCGCTCCGCCAAGCGCCACGCGGTATGTTCCCGCCTTCGCGACGCCGAACCGGACGACGCCGGAAAACGTGTCAGCCGGGGGTGTCTTCGCCGGCGTGACCTCGAACGAAACCCCAGCCGACGGCTTCAACGCCAGCCGACCCACCGGGCTGATCGGAAGCACCCCGCCCGGCGCGACCGAAGCCGGCTTGCTCCATCCCGCGAACTCGGTCGCAACGGTAGCCGGGCACGACGGAGCCGCCGCCTGCTGTGCCGCGACTCTATCCGCGGAAACAAACATCACAGTCGCTACCAACGCCCAGCCTGCCATCGTCGTCCGCATATCCGCCTCCATTATCAGAACCATGATGCGCGCAATGTGGCGGGTTGCCTACCGTCGAAAGCTGCAGAGTAGCTGGCGCAACGACACCGGTCAGGCATCGCCAGCTTGCACGCGCGCGCATTACTCACGATAGGTCGCGCGGCTTTTACGAGGAACGTCCATGCGCATCACGATGATCGGTTCTGGCTATGTCGGCCTGGTGTCCGGCGCCTGCTTTTCGGATTTCGGCCATGACGTGATCTGCGTCGACAAGGACCAGTCGAAGATCGACGCACTGCTCGCCGGTCGCATGCCGATCTTCGAGCCCGGTCTCGACCAGCTCGTCGCGTCGAACGTCGCCGCAGGCCGGCTGACCTTTACCACTGATCTCGCCAGCGCGGTCGCAGGCGCCGATGCGATCTTCATCGCGGTCGGCACGCCGTCGCGGCGCGGCGATGGCCATGCCGACCTCAGCTACGTGTTCGCCGCGACCGAGGAGATCGCCGCGGCGGTCACCGGACCGACCGTCGTCGTAACCAAGTCGACCGTCCCCGTCGGCACCGGCGACCGCGTCGAGGCGATCTTCCGCGAGAAGCGTGCGGACGTCGACGTGGCGGTCGTCTCGAACCCCGAATTCCTCCGCGAAGGCGCCGCGATCGGCGACTTCAAGCGCCCCGACCGCATCGTCATCGGCACCGAGGACGAGCGCGCCAAGCAGGTCATGCGCGACGTCTATCGGCCGCTCTACCTCAACGAATCGCCGATCCTGTTCGTCGGTCGCCGCACGTCCGAGCTGATCAAATACGCCGCCAACGCGTTCCTCGCGACCAAGATCACCTTCATCAACGAGATCGCCGACCTGTGCGAGGCGGTCGGCGCGGACGTGCAGGACGTGTCGCGCGGGATCGGGCTCGACAACCGGATCGGCAAGAAATTCCTCCACGCCGGGCCGGGCTATGGCGGCTCGTGCTTCCCCAAGGACACGCTGGCGCTGCTCAAGACCGCCGAGGATTACGACACCCCGGTCCATATCGTCGAAGCCGTCGTGAAGGTGAACGACAGCCGCAAGCGCGCGATGGGCCGGAAAGTCCTGCACGCACTCGGCGACAATCCGCGCGGCAAGACGGTCGCGCTGCTCGGCCTCACGTTCAAGCCTAACACCGACGACATGCGCGACGCCCCTAGTCTCGCGATCGCGACCGCGCTTGCGGACGCCGGCGTGACGGTCCGCACGCACGATCCCGAAGGCATGGCGCCCGCCAAGGCGATGATGCCCGACCTCGTCTACTGCACGGATGCCTATGACGCCGCGGAGGGTGCCGACGCAGTCGTGATCGTGACCGAATGGGATGCCTATCGCGCGCTCGACCTCGCGCGGTTGAAGCGCGTGATGGCCGGGCCGGTGATGGTCGACCTCCGCAACGTCTATCAGCGCGCGGACGTCGAACAGGCCGGGTTCGCCTACACCGCGGTCGGTCGGTGAGCGTCCCCGGCAACATATTCCAGTCACTGGACCTTTTGCGCGCTCTCACTATATACCGAACGGTATGAATAGGCTTTGCACGCTCACCGCCCCTAAGGGCCGCCCCCGCGAGTTCGATCTCGACGAAGCGCTGGCGGGTGCGCTGCGCGTGTTCTGGCGCAACGGGTATGAGGGTGCATCGATGGCGGAACTGACCGCCGAGATGAAGATCACCAAGCCCAGCCTGTATGCCGCGTTCGGTAACAAGGAGGCGCTGTTCCACAAGGCGCTCGACCTCTACGAACGCGAGAAGCTCGCGTACATGACGTATGCGCTGGATGCGCCGACCGCGCGTGCCGTAGCGGAAAACCTGTTGCGCGGTGCGCTCCAGATGCAATCCAGCACATGCGATCCCAAGGGTTGCCTCAGCGTCATCAGCAGCGTCGCGTGCAGCCCGGAAGCCGAGCCGATCAAGGCCGAGGTGGCGAAGCGCCGCGCGTCGTCCCAGGCTGCCTTGATCCGCAGGTTCGACGAAGCCAAGGCCGCGGGCGAATTTCCCGAGGGCCTCGAGTCGGACGCGCTGATGCGGTATCTGTTCGCGATCATGCAGGGTCTGACGATCCAGAGCGGATCGGGTGCGACCTGCGCCGAACTGAACCAGCTCGTCGAGACCGCCATGTCGGTGTGGCCGACCAAATAGGCGAGCCGAGACCGGTAAAATTGTCACGCATCGCGATGCGCTGAAATTTAAAATACCGGCCGGTACAAAAGTCTGTTGACTAGATGAACGTCAGGTTTATATACCGACTGGTATCGAAGCTCTCTCCTACTTCGGATGGGGCAGCCGGGGACACCAACCCATGACCACGGTTCAAACCTAAGACGGCTTCGGCCTGATTTTCGACAATTCCAAGCGGGCAAGCGCGGCACGGTGATGTGCCGGCAACGACCGCGCACGCCTCGCGACCAGCTGACGTCGGTGGACCGTCCACCGACGAAGGCCAGCGCTTGCCCAAGATCAAAAGGGGGACAATCCCATGGCTTATCTCGACCTCGACAACATGTTCGCTTCGCCCGTCACCAGCCGCGTCCAGGCCGTGGCAGCCCCTGCCCCGACCAGCTTTTCTGCGCTGGAATGGAGCGTCATCGCGCTCGCCAAGCGCGATACGTTGCGCAGCCTGTCCGGCCCGAGCCGCATGTCGCGGGCGATGGGCAGCCTGTTCGGCCTGAGCACCGCATCGCGGCTCGCCGACCCCCGGCTCGAAGCGTTGCGGCGGATGGCGGTGTACGCCTGGCGTCGCGGCTTCGCGCTGCCGATGGCCGAGATCCAGGGCTTCCTCGCCGCCGGCTTTGCGGAGGCTCAGATCGAAACGCTCGTCGAGAGCGTGACCGGCATGCGCGTCGGCATCCAGCAGAAGCGGAGCATCGCAGCGTGAAAAAACTTACCACGATCACGGCTGCGAACGACGCCGACGTCGTCGCGTCGCCGCCCGCGGACCGTCACCGACGGCCGGCATGGCAGCGCGGCGCGATGGTACTCGTGCCGATCGCGCTGCTCGGTGCGGTCGGCGTTAAGCTGTTCGACCATCCCGACGCGGCGATGGCGGCACCCCCGCCCGCCTCCGTCACGGTCGCGTCGCCGCTCGTCCGGCAGGTCAGCGAGTGGGACGATTATGTCGGCCGGTTCGCACCGAGCCGCACCGTCGAGATCCGTCCGCGCGTCGCGGGCGAAGTCACCGGCATTCATTTCCGCGACGGCGAAATCGTCAGCAAGGGGCAATTGCTCTTCACGATCGATTCCCGTCCGTTCGCGGCTGCTCTGGCCGAGGCGCACGCCAACGTTGCGAGCGCCCGCAGCGCTCTGTCGCTCGCCCGCACCGATCTTGGTCGCGCCCAGCGACTGGTCGCTGACGAAGCGGTCTCCGCAGGCGAAGTCGACGCCCTGCGCGGCCGGCTCGAAGCAGCCCAGGCTGCACTCGCCGCGGCACAGGCTCGCGAGCGCGCCCGTGCCTTGGACGTCGGTTTCACGCAGGTTCGCGCCCCGATCGGCGGTCGGATTTCCGATCGTCGCGTCGATGCGGGCAACCAGGTTGCGGGCGGCGAAGGTACCGGCGGCACGGTGCTGACGACGATCAACGCGCTCGACCCGATCTACTTCACGTTCGACGGCTCCGAGGCGCTGTATCTCAAGACGCAGCGCGCACGTCAGCCCGGCGCCACGCCAGCGGCGGTCGAGATCCAGTTGCAGGACGAGACCGAGCATCGCTGGAAGGGCAAGCTCGACTTCACCGACAACGGCCTCGACCAGCGCTCGGGGACGATCCGCGGTCGCGCGGTGCTCGCCAACCCGGGCTATTTCCTGACGCCGGGGATGTTCGGCAACATGCGCCTCGCAAGTGCGGGGACGCGGCAGGCGCTGCTGGTGCCCGACGATGCGGTGCAGACCGATCAGGCGCGGAAGGTTCTGCTGACGATCGATGCGAAGAACGTCGTGAGCCAGAAGCCGGTCGAACTCGGGCCGGTGGTCGATGGCCTGCGGATCGTGCGCTCGGGGATCGGGCCGAACGATCGGATCATCATCCAGGGTACGCAGATGGCGATGCCGGGCGCCACGGTTGCGCCGAAGGTCGGCCGGATCGTGGTTGCCTCGGGTACGAGTGCGCCGGCGTCGGTCCAGCCGATCTCTGGTGAGGCCACGCTCGCCAAGTAACATCGTTACCCCGACCAAAATTCCGTCATCCTGACGAACGTCAGGACCCAGAGTTCGAGACGTCCCGCTGAGTAACCCTGGGTCCTGACTTTCGTCAGGATGACGGGGCGTGCGCGGACGGATCGCCCCTCTACCGAGGAAATTTCCCATGCGCTTCTCGCGCTTCTTCATCACCCGGCCGATCTTCGCGGGCGTGATCGCGGTGATCATCACGATCGTCGGTGCGATCGCCTACATGACGCTGCCGGTGTCGCAATATCCCGACATCGTCCCCCCCACCGTCACCGTCAGCGCGACCTATCCCGGCGCCTCCGCCGAGACGGTCGCCGAGACCGTCGCCGCGCCGATCGAGCAGGAGATCAACGGCGTCGACAACATGCTGTACCAGTCGTCGCAATCGACCGGGGACGGCAAGGTCACGATCACCGTCACCTTCAAGATCGGCACCAATCTCGACGCCGCGCAGGTGCTCGTCCAGAACCGCGTCGCCGTCGCCGTCCCGCGCCTGCCCGAGGACGTCCAGCGTCTCGGCGTCGTCACGCGAAAGACGTCGCCCGACTTCCTGATGGTGGTGAACCTCGTCTCGCCCGACAACTCGCTCGATCGCGGCTATATCTCCAACTACGCGCTGACGCAGGTCCGCGATCGCCTCAGCCGCATCGACGGCGTCGGCGACGTGCAGCTGTTCGGCGCACGCGATTACTCCATGCGCATCTGGATCGATCCCGGCCGCGCCGCCGCGCTAGACCTCACCGCCGGCGAGATCGTCGCCGCGTTGCGTGCGCAGAACGTCCAGGTCGCCGCGGGTACGCTCGGCCAGCCGCCCTATGACAAGGGCAACAGCGCGTTCCAGCTCAACGTCGAGACGCAGGGCCGCCTGACCGATCCCAAGCAGTTCGCCGACGTCGTCATCCGCACCGACGCACAAGGCCGCCAGGTCCGCGTCTCGGACGTCGCCCGCGTCGAACTCGGCGCGCAGGATTATGGCGCGAATACCTATCTCAGCGGCAAGCCCACGGTCATCGCCGCGGTCTTCCAGCGTCCCGGCTCGAACGCACTCGGCGCGGCACAAGCCGTCACCGCCGAGATGGAAAGCATGTCGAAGCGCTTCCCCAAGGGCCTCGAATACAAGGTCATCTACAACCCGACCGAGTTCATCGCGCAGTCGATCGACGCGGTGAAGCACACACTCTTCGAGGCGATGGTCCTCGTGGTACTGGTGATCCTCGTATTCCTGCAGAAGTGGCGCGCGGCGATCATCCCGATCGTGGCGATCCCGGTCTCGCTGATCGGTACCTTCGCGGTGCTCGCCGCCGCCGGGTACAGCCTCAACAACTTGTCGCTGTTCGGCCTCGTCCTCGCGATCGGGATCGTCGTCGACGACGCGATCGTCGTGGTCGAGAATGTCGAGCGCAACCTCGAACACGGGCTCTCCCCCTTGGAGGCGGCGCGCACGTCGATGGACGAAGTGTCCGGCGCGCTCGTCGCGATCGTGCTCGTGCTGTGCGCGGTGTTCATCCCGACCGTGTTCCTCACCGGGCTGTCAGGCGCGTTCTACCGCCAGTTCGCGGTGACGATCTCGACCGCGACGATCATCTCGCTGCTGATCTCGCTGACGCTGTCGCCAGCGCTCGCCGCGATGCTGCTCAAGCCGACCGCCCCTGCGGACTCCGGCAACCGCCTGACCCGCACGGTGCGACGCGCCGGCGACGCCTTCAACCGCGGGTTCGAGCGGATGAGCGAGAGCTATGCCCGCCTCACCGCGCGCCTAGTCACCGCGCCGCGCCGGATGATGATCGCCTATGCCGCGCTGATCGCGGTCACCGTCGGCGTGTTCACGATCACCCCGTCGGGCTTCGTTCCCGCACAGGACCAGGGCTACTTCCTGACCGTCATCCAGCTTCCGCCCGGCTCGTCGGTCGAGCGCACCGACGCGGTCATGCAGAAGGTCGCGAAACGCATCCTGCCGCTCGCCGGCGTCAAGGGCGCGGTCATGCTCGCGGGCTTCGATGGTCCTTCGCAGACGCTCGCCCCCAACTCGGCGGCCGCGTACATCCCGCTGAAGAGCTTCGAGGAACGCAAGAAGCTCGGCGTCACGCTCGCCAGCATCATGGCGGAATCGCAAAAGGCGACCGGCGACATCACCGAAGCGCGGCTGCTGATCGTCCCGCCGCCGCTGATCCAGGGGATCGGCTCGGCCGGTGGCTATCGCCTGATGGTGCAGGACCAGGGCGGCCACGGTTACGCCGACCTCGGCAAGACGAGCTACGCGCTGATCGGCCAGGCGAACCAGACCAAGGGTCTCGCCCAGATCTACACGTTCTTCGACACCGCCACGCCGCGCATCTTCGCCGATGTCGACCGCGCCAAGGCCAACCTCCTCGGCGTTCCCCCGGAGCGCGTGTTCGAGGCGTTGCAGGTCTATCTCGGCTCGGCGTTCGTCAACGACTTCAACCTGCTCGGCCGCACCTACCGCGTCACGGCACAGGCCGACGCGCCGTTCCGCAACACCACCGCGGACATCGCCAACCTGAAGACTCGCTCCAACTCGGGCCAGATGGTCCCGGTCGGCTCGGTCTCGACGTTCAAGGACAAGACCGGCCCGTACCGCGTGGTCCGCTACAACCTCTTCCCCGCGGTCGAGGTCGATGGCGACACCGCTAAGGGCTATTCCTCCGGCCAGTCGCTGGTCGCGATGGAGAAGCTCGCCGATGCGTCGCTCCCGGCAGGCTACGCGCATGAATGGACCGGCATCGCCTACCAGCAGAAGGCCGCCGGCAGCACCGCCGCGCTCGTCTTCGGCATGGCGGTGGTGTTCGTCTTCCTCGTGCTCGCCGCGCAATATGAGAGCCTGACATTGCCGCTCGCGATCATCCTGATCGTGCCGATGTGCCTGCTCGCCGCGATGACCGGCGTGAACCTGCGGGGCATGGACAACAACGTCCTCACGCAGATCGGCCTGGTCGTGCTGATTGCGCTCGCCGCGAAGAACGCGATCCTCGTGGTCGAGTTCGCCAAGCAGGCCGAGGAACAGGACGGCCTTACCCCCGTCGAGGCGGCGGTGCGCGCGGCGAAGGACCGGTTGCGGCCAATCCTGATGACGAGCTTCGCGTTCATCCTCGGCGCGGTGCCGCTGGTGATCGCGACCGGTGCCGGTGCGGAACTCCGCCAGGCGCTCGGGACTGCGGTGTTCTTCGGGATGATCGGCGTGACCGGGTTCGGGCTGCTTTTCACACCTACCTTCTATGTCGTCGCACGGGCGCTGGCACTGCGGTTCGAACGCCGCCGTCCAGCCCCAGCCGCGACCCTTCAGCCAGCCGAATAGGACCAGCATCATGAAGTCCGTCCTCCTCGCGAGCCTCTCGGCGCTGACGCTCGCCGCCTGCGCCGCCGGCCCCGACTATGTCGCGCCGATCACCCCACCCAAGGCGGCGGCGTCGTTCGTCACCGCCAACGCAGCCACCGTCGCTACCGCGCCCGACAACGACTGGTGGCGGATGTACCGCGACCCGGTCCTCGACAGCCTTGTCGCGGACGCGTTAGCAGCCAATACCGACCTCCGCGTCGCCGTCGCCCGCCTCGACAGCGCCCGCGCGTCGTTGCGCGGTGCGAAGACCGACCGCGAGCCGCAGGTAAACGCGGGCGCGAGCGGCAATTACGCGCGCAACTCGCAACTCCAGAACCTGCCCGGCCTCGACCGCGAGCGCGCCACCTACGACGTAGGCCTGGACGTCAGCTACGAGGTCGATCTCGCCGGCCGAGTCCGCCGCAACGTCGAAGCCGCCCGCGGTGACGTCGGCGCGGCGCAAGCCGATGCGGACGCCGTCCGCGTCTCGATCGTCGCGGCAACAACCCGCGCCTATGTCGATGCAGCCTCGTCCGCCGAACGTCTCGCGGTCGCGCGGCGGATCGTCGACCTGCTCGACAAGTCGAACACGCTGACCGGCAAGCGCGTCGACGCCGGTCGTGCCGCCCGCCTCGACCAGGTCCGCATCGCAGCCCTGCGTGACCAGCGGGCCGCCAATATCCCGCAGATCGAAGCCGAGCGCCAGGCCGCACTCTTCCGCCTCGCAACGCTCACCGGCCGCACCCCGCAGGACCTGCCCGCAACCGCCGGCGCGCGCACCACCACGCCGCGCCTCGACCAGCCGATCCCGATCGGTGACGGCGCAGCGTTGCTAGCGCGCCGCCCCGACGTCCACGCCGCGGAACGTCGGCTGGCCGCGGCCACCGCGCGGATCGGCGTGCAGACCTCGCAGCTCTATCCACAAATCTCGCTCGGCGGTTCGATCGGCTCGACCGCGCTCAGCGTCGGCGACATCTTCACCGGCGGCCCGATCCGCTGGCTGCTCGGACCACTCCTGAACTGGTCGCTAAACCAGTCAGCCGCGCGCGCGAGGATCGCCGGCGCCGAGGCGGACTCACGCGGCGCACTCGCCAATTTCGACGGTAGCGTCCTCACCGCGCTCGAGGAAACCGAGACCGCGCTGTCGAACTACGCCCGCGAACTCGATCGCCGCACGCAGCTACAGTCCGCGCACGACAACGCCGCCACCGCCGCCCGCATTACCCGCGCCCGCCAGCGCGAAGGCCAGATCGACTTCCTCGACGTCCTCGACGCCGAGCGGACTTTGGCGGATACCGATACGGATCTGGCCGCCGCGGACGCGCGGATCGCCGGTGCGCAAGTCGACCTGTTCCGCGCGCTCGGTGGCGGCTGGCAGGGCGCACCCAAGCCCGTTTGACGACCGGACCGACGCATTAACCACCTTCTGCAACAGGCGAGAAACTAAAACGCATCAATCCGGTCATGCCGATGGAGATCATCATGAACGACAACACTCTACCGACTGCGAACGCGGAAGCGTGGCGTGCGCAGGTCCAGTATCATCAGGATCGGGCCGAGCAGGAAAAGGCGCTCGCTCGCCGTTCGCAGTCGGACGCGGGTCGCGCGGCGCATCTGCTGCTGAGCGAGAACCATCTGCAACTCGCGGCGTCGGCCGAACTGGTCGCGGACATGCCCGACGCCGAACCGCCGCAGAGTTCGTCGTTGCAGCATACCGGCTGGTTGATGCGCGAGAGCTACGGCGACGCCACGTAAGACACCGGCATGACGCCTCGGCTCAGGCGATATCCGCCTTGCCCAGGTTGATGCCGTCGTACAGCGCCAGCAACGCGGTCACTTCCTCGACGACGGTTTCCTGTTCGGCGCGCCAGCGGGCGGTCGCATCGTGCTGCGGTACGCCGTCCTGACCGTCATGCAGGGTAAAGCCCTGTTCTATCAGCCATATCGCGTCCGTCGCCCGCGAACGCTGCCGTCGCAGGTGATAGACCCATTGCTCGATGATCCCCGAAGGAACCAGTCTATCCAGATCGCCCATGGTGTCGCGGTAGGCCAAGGCCGACGGCAACGCCAGCCCGGGAAACGCGCTTTTGGTACGGAATTGCAGGGCGTTAACCGTCTCGCGAAATTCGACCGAAACATAACGGGTCCAACACGGGCGGAGATGGATATGCTTCCGCCGCCTTCCGTGATCGAGCGCCGTATGGACGACCAGTCCGTCCTCGCCCGCCGCGCACCGAACGCCGGCGTCGCCCGGATGCACGAAGAGCTCGCCCTGCTGTACCGCGAGCAGCTGATCGGGCTGTTGAGGGTCTGAACGTCGACGTGCGGCCGGCGTGTGACGACGCCGCGAAACGGCGTTAGGGACGGCGGCATGATCGAACCCGAGACGTCGCCCGCCTTCAACGACTGCCGCTGGATCGGGACCTATGCTGGCGGTGGCGGGGCCGGTCTCTATCCGCTGCTCGATCACGACGATGGGCTGGCGATCGGCGCTGCCTGTCTCGACGCATCGAACGCCTCGTTCGGCGCGTACGCGTCACGGTTCGATCTGCACTATCTGGTCGACGAGCGCGACGACGGGACCCTCGGCGTACACCGGTACGGTGACCGGGAGTGGCGACGTCTCGCGCAAGTCACGACCGGCGGCGCGGCGCCCTGCCACGTCGCGCTCGACGCCACGCAATCCTGGGTCGCGGTCGCCAACTACATGAGCGGCAGCGTCGCGTTGTACCGGCTGGATGCCGGCGGACTGCCGATCGCCCCGCCCTTCGTGCACGCCAACAGCGGCAGCGGACCCAATCCCGAACGCCAGCTTTCGCCGCACGCGCATTGGGTCGGGTTCGGGCCGGACAACCGTACGTTGTACGTCACGGACCTCGGCACGGATGAATTACTGGCATTCCCGTTCGACGCGGACCTAGGGATTCTCGGCACGCCGTACACCGCGTTTGCCGCGCCACCGGGGTCTGGCCCGCGGCATATGCTGTTCCACGCGCGTCACCCGCGCACGGCGTATCTCGCCTGCGAACTGACGAACACCCTGGTGGTCCTGGACGCCGAGGATACCGGCCTCAGCGAACGCGCCACGCTGTCGACGCTTCCGCCTGCGTGGCACGGCGCGAATATCGTCGCGCATATCGGCGCGAATGCCGCCGGCGATCGGCTGTACGTGTCCAATCGCGGCCATGAGAGCATCGCCGTCTTCGCGCTCGATCCGCACGGCGACGCGACACCGATCCAGCATGTCGCCAGCGGTGGCCTGTCGCCGCGGTTCTTCATGATGTCGCAGGACGAGCGCCGGATGGTCGTCGTCCACGAACGCGATCACCGCGTCACGGTGCTCGATATCCTACCGGACGGGACGCTCGCCCCGACCGGCCTGGCGGTCACCGTTCCCGGCGCCGCATTCGCCTTTGTCAGCTGACGCTAGCGATCAGCAACGTCAGTTCGTCGCGAACCGGGTTCGCGTCGGTGCGCAGCGGCTTGAGGTTACGCCGCTTGACCGGATAGGATGCGCGAACCGCCTCGCACAGGTCCCTGACCGATACGCGGATGCAGGCCCCCTCGTCGCACACCAGTCGTGGCTTGCTGACGGACTGTATGCACGTCACCGGCGCACCGGCCCAGGCGGGCGCAGCGCTCGAAAAAAGGCATACGGCAGCGATCCGCAAAGCGGTGTTCTTGATCATCATGGTATCTGGCCCCCCACAGGCATTTCGTATCTGGTAAATGCAGCGTTAGGGGCCAAGTGGTTGCGATAACGTTTCTAATATCGAGAAATCGTACGACCGCCTGCCGGTCGTAAGAAAACGACAATCGACCGATCAGTCCGCCGCGATCGGCCCCTGCGGAGGGCTCGCGCGTCGCGTGAACCAGACGATGATCACCATCGCGAGGCAAAGCCAGGCCGAGACGCGGAACAGGTCGGTCGACGCGAGCAGATACGCCTGCGCCACCATCTGCCGCGTGATCGCGCCCGCCGCCTGCACGTCGGTCAGCCCCATCCGGGTCAGCGCACCCTGCGCCATCTGGTAAGGCGAACCGGTTCCAATCGCTTCCGACAACCGGCTCTGGTGGAGCGTCTCGCGACGATCCCAGGCGGTCGTGATGATCGACGCGGCGAAACTGCCCGAGGTGATGCGCGCGAAGTTCGAGATGCCGGTCGCCGACGGCAGCCGCTCGGCCGGGATACGATCAAGCGAGATCGTCAGCATCGCGAGGAAGAACGTGCTCATCGCGATCCCCTGCACCATCAACGGCAGCATCAGGTCGTAGAAGCTCGCACCCGTCGTGTAGCCCGAGCGGAGGTAATAGGAGTAGCCGAACGACGCGAACGCCACCGTGGCGAGGATGCGCGCGTCGATCTTGCCGCTAAGTCGCGCGACGAACGGCGTCAGGATCACCGCCACCGCCCCCGATGGTGCGGCGACCAGTCCCGCCCAGGTCGCAGTGTAGCCGAGCTGCGTCTGCAACCAGAGCGGCAGCAGCAGCGTGTTGGCGAAGAACACCGCATAGCCCAGGCAGAACGCGATCGTCCCGATCGTGAAGTTGCGGCTCTTGAACAGCGACAGGTTCACCGCCGGGTTGGCGTCGGTCAGCTCCCAGATGATCCAGCCGACAAAGCCGATCGCGGCGACGACCGCGGCGATGACGATGCGGTCGGCGGCGAACCAGTCGTCGTTCTTGCCGAGATCGAGCACGATCTGCAGCGCACCGACCCAGATCACCAGCAGGATCAGCCCGACCTGGTCGATCGGCAGCTTCCGCGTCGGCGTGTCGCGCTTGCCGAGCTTGTTCCAGCACACGAACGCGCAGAACATCCCGAACGGCACGTTGATCAGGAAAATCCAGCTCCAATGGTAGTTGTCGGAGATGTAGCCGCCCAGGATCGGCCCCATGATCGGCGCGACCAGCGTGGTCATCGACCAGATACCGAGCGCGGTAGAGCGCTTGTGGACCGGGAAGATCGCGATCAGCAGCGCCTGGCTGCCCGGGATCATGGGTCCGGACACCGCGCCCTGGAGAATGCGGAAGCCGATCAGCGACGGCAGATCCCACGCGATCCCGCACAGGAACGACGCGATCGTGAACAGAAACACGGACACGCAGAACGTCCGCACCACGCCGAACCGCCCCATCAGCCACCCGGTCAGCGGCACCGCGACTCCGTTGGCGACCGCAAACGCGGTAACGATCCAGGTGGAGTTGTCGCTGGAAACGCCGAGATTGCCGGCAATGGTGGGCAGCGAGACGTTGGCGATCGTCGTGTCGAGCACCTGCATGAAGGTCCCGAGCGCAAGCGCGAATGCGGTGAGCGCGAGCGAGCCGCCGACGAGGGGGGCGGGGCCGGTGCCGGCGCTGGATGGGGCGGCCATTACAGGGTGCTCGCCTGAGAGGGGATGCCCCAACCAAAGCCATCACCCCGGCGAAGGCCGGGGCCCAGTTGGGGAACGCTGGTGATGAAAGACAGCGCGTCGTTACGACCACCTTTCCGACTGGGCCCCGGCTTCCGCCGGGGTGGTGCACCCTGAAGCGCGGTGGGCAGCGACAAGCTTGTTTCCCCGCGAAGGCGGGGACCCAGACTGGGCTCCCGCCTTCGCGGGAGAACAAGGAGAGCAGGACCGCACCTGAGTAATGGCCACCGCAAAATCATCATCGGTTAGCCGCGATGATCTGGCGGATCTTCGCATCGACCGCGGCATCGCCCTGCCCGGTCGCCAGCCCCTTGTACGCCGCCACCGCGGGCCGCCCGACCATCGTCCCCGACTTGTCCGCCGTATCGACGATCGCGTTCACCGACAGCCCGACCCGCAACGGATTGCGCCGCAGCTCGCCCTTGTCGAGCGCGATCCGCACCGGCACGCGCTGCGTGATCTTGATCCAGTTCCCGCTCGCGTTCTGCGGCGGCAACAGCGCGAACGCGTTCCCGCTCCCCGCGCCAAGCCCGACCACATGGCCGTGATAGACCAGGTCGTCCCCGTACATGTCCGCCGTCACCGTCGCCGCCTGCCCGATCCGCAGATCACGCAACTGAGTCTCGCGGAAGTTCGCGTCGACCCAGACCCGGTCGAGCGGCACCACCGCCATCAGCGGCAGCCCAGCCGAAACCTGCTGCCCAAGCTGCACCGTACGCTGCGCGACCACACCATCGATCGGCGCGACGACGTGCATGTGGCTCCGCGTGATCGCCGCGCGTCGATACGCCGCGATCGCCGCCAGCACCGCCGGGTTGTTCGACACCGTGGTGCCGACGACCCCGTTGCGCGACTGCGCCTGCTGGCTGCGTGCGAGTTGCAGCGTCGCGCTCGCGACCTTCACCTGGTCCGCGGCATGGCTCAGCTCCTCGCCCGAGATCGCGCCCTCGGCGGCCGCCCCACGACGACGTGCGAGATCGTTCCGCGCGCGCGCCAGTTCGGCCTCCGCCTGCACGACCGCGGCCCCGGTCTCGTTCACCTTCGAGAAGTCCGACCGCGTCGCGCGCACCGCCCGTGCGAGTTCCGCCTCCGCCGACGCCACGCCGACATCGGAGGTCGCGGCGTCGAGGTCGATCAGCGGCTGGCCCGCCTTCACGACCTGCGTATTGTCGGCATGGATCGCGGTCACCTGCCCCGGATCGCGCGCGGTGATCGCCACCACGTCGCCCGCGACATAGGCATCGTCGGTCTCCTGCTCGGGTGCGGCGAGCAGGAAGTGGAACACCGCCCACACGATCGCACCGATCACCACCACCACGCCGAGGATCGTCAGCGCGCGCTTTCGTGCGCGCGGATTGCCGGTCGGAGCCGCTGCGGGCGCCGGCGTTTGCGTATCGGTCATCGCGTCATCCCCTGAAAATCGTAACCACCACCTAGCGCCAGCACGAGCTGCACGCGCTGTTGCGCGGCATCGGCGGCGAGGTCGGCATCGGCCTGTTCGGCGGCCAGCGTACGGACGTCGTTGTCGACCAGATCGAGCCGGCTATCGAGGCCGCTCGACACGCGGATCGCGTTCAGCCGCCCGGTCTCGGCATAGCCGCGCACCACCTCGCGCTGTCGCTGCCGGTCGGCGTCGAGCGCCCCGATCCGCGCAACTGCGTCGCCCGCCTCGCGCACCGCGCCGATCACCCGGTCGTTATAATCCGCGGTCGCCAGGTCGAGCGCAGCGGTCGCGCCGGCGAGGTCCGCCTTCAACCGGCCATTGTCGAAGATCGGCAGATGGACCGCCGGCCCGACGCCGACCGTGCCCGCATCGAGCGAGAACAGATTGCCGAGTCCGACCGCCTGAAACCCCGCCAGCGCCGCCAGATTGACGTTCGGATAGAACGCCTTCCGTGCGACCTGACGCCCGGCGGCCGCAGCCTCGATCCGCGCCTGCGCCGCCGCGATATCGGCACGCCGCGCGAGCAGGTCGGCGGGTACGGTCTTCGGTAACGGCAGCGCCGCGTCGAGCCGCAACGCCGTCGCACCGATCGTCGCCGGATAATCCGCACCACGCCCGGCAAGCGCCGCCAGCGCATTCTTCGCGAGCACCTGCGCCGCCTGCGCGCGCAGCAACGCCTGCCGCGCCTGCGCCAACAACGTCGTCGCAGCCTGCGCGTCGAGCTTGCTCGCCAGGTTGTTGCGGATCCGCACGTTCACCAGCTTCAGCGAATTCTGCCGCGTCGCGATCGTCCGCTGCGCGATGCCAGCCTGCGCCTCGGCGCGCTCGAGATCGATATAGGTCTGCACCACCGCCCCCGACAGCGCCATCCGCGCCGCCGCGACGTCGAGCGAAGCCGCACGCACCGACGCCCGCGCACCTTCGATCGCAGCCTTTTGCCGTCCGAACAGATCGAGGTTCCAGCTGAGGTTCGCCGCGGTCGACCCGACGAACCGCGTCGACCCGGCATAAGGCGGCGGGATCGTGTAGCGACCGCTAAGCCGCGCCAATTGCTCCTGCGCATCGAGCGTCACGTCGGGGCCATTGTCCGCCCGCCGCGTCGACAGCACCGCCTGCGCCTGCGCGACCCGTGCCAGCGCCGCATCGAGCGACGGACTGTCCGCGACCGCATCGCGTACCAGCCGATCGAGCTGCGGATCGCCGAACGACCGCCACCAGTCGGCCGCGATCACCGGCGCCGCATCCGGCGCCAGCCCGAGCGCCGTGGCCGATACCGGCTCCACCACGGTCTTCGACGCCGGGATCGCGCACCCCGCGAGCAGCCCCGCCACCGTGATCGGGGCCAGGGCAGTGCCAATCTTCATGCGCGGCGTCCTTCGGTCAGAGCGTCGTCCAGCGTCGTGCGGAGTTTCTGCATAAGCTCGATCAGCGTCTCGATCTCGGCGCGGTCCCAGCCCGTCAGCAGGGTGTTCCAGTATTCGATGATCCGGTCGCGACACCGGATCGCGACCGCCTCGCCGTCGGGCGTCAGCTCGAGATTGAGCACCCGCCGGTCATCGCTCGCGCGCGACCGCGTGACCCAGCCGCTCTGCTCCATCGCGTCGACCAGCCGCGTCGTCGCACCCTTGTCGTGCGACAGATCCCGCGCGAGGTCGGCACACGTCGCCGCCCGACCCGCCATCATCGACATCAGCGCGGACCATTGTGTCCCCGACAGGCCCTCAGCCGCGAACACCGGCTCGATCAGGCTCTGCCCGATCTGATGAATCCGCCGCGCGAGGTAGCCGAGCGAACAGTCCGGCCCGAATTCCGATTTGGTGTAGAACGTCATATAGTTGCCATGGCAACCATTGCTTAGGCAGTCAATTGCGCGTTTTGCATGTTGAGCTGAGGACGGCGGACGTTCGCGGTGCGCGCGTTAGCCTGATGTGGCACTACCCATTCGACCTGGTCCGACGGCAGCCCGGCCATCGCTAGCGACGCGGCACGATAGGTCGTCCACGCGCGCTTCCCCCTCCGTCATCCTGACGAAAGTCAGGATCCAGGGTAACGGAGGACCGCCCCTCACGGCGCTGGATCCTAAATTTCGCCAGGATGACGGACTTAGGGATGGCCGCGCCCTGGAAGCGCTCGGTCCCCCGGACCTCAGGCAGGCTCGGCCGCGAATACGAAAAAGGGCCACCCGCACGAGCGGATGACCCTTTCGCCATTCCAACGAACTGGAACTGCTCCCGATCAGAAGCGGATCTTGATCGAACCCTTGTACGACTGGTTCGACACGTCCTTGCGCTCGACGGTGGTGTCCGCACCGACCGAGATGTCGACGCTGTCACCGACCAGCGTCAGCCCGGCGCTGATCTCGCCCCAGTTCTTGTCCTGCCCGGCCAGCCCGAACAGCGCGTTCGGACCGATCCCGCCGACGAAGTTCGCACCGAACACGCCCGGCGTCGACTGGAAGTCATGGACGTAGTTCGCGGCGGCATAAGGCCGGAACGAACCACTGCCGCCGAGCACCAGCCCGGCACGACCCTGCAGGCTGTCGAAGCTGTCGCGATCGACGAACAAAGCCGGTCCGCCGCCATTCTCGATCGCCTTGCCG
Source organism: Sphingomonas sp. CFBP 13728 (assembly GCF_014841895.1). Lineage (NCBI taxonomy): Bacteria > Pseudomonadati > Pseudomonadota > Alphaproteobacteria > Sphingomonadales > Sphingomonadaceae > Sphingomonas > Sphingomonas sp. CFBP 13728. The sequence continues at coordinate 428,430 of NZ_JACYUS010000003.1, forward strand.
AAGCCGATATGGCTCGCGCGCATCGACACGCGCGGGCCGACCTTGAGCATCGACAGGTCGAACGCCTTGCCGAGACCGATCTCGCTGACGACCGTCAACGCATTGTCGGTGCCGCGCAGGCGGTAGTTAGTGCCGACGAAGCCGACGGTGCGATCGGTCTTGGCGACGAACGCGCCTGCGCTGAACTGCGTATCGAGGATGATCCCCGATGCCGTCTCCAGCTTGCCGTACAGCGTGCCCTGGAACAGCTCGCCCTTGGCGCGCTGCGCGATCCCGCCGGTGGTGCCGTCGGTGTTGGTGTACGAGAACGAGAAGCCGATCACGCCACCCTCGCCCGCCTGCTTCTCAAGCCCCACAGCCGCGAAATAACCGTCGAACTTGTCGTGCCCGCCGAACGGATTGGTCCCCGGCATCGACCGGCTCTTGCCGTCGATATAGCCGCCCGCGATGAAGCCGCTCATGTCGTCGGGCAGACGACCCTGCTGCAACACGGTGCCGCTCGAATCGCTCATCGTGTCCTGCCCGCCGGGAAGGTCGCTCGCCATCAGCGAGGCGACCTGGACCGGCTTGCCGATCAGCGCGAGCGTACCGCCGAGCCCGCCACGCGTATCGATCTGCGCGATGTGATCCCGGTAGAAGCGCGACATCGTGTCGATCGACGCGACGCCGAGGCTCGACTTCAGCGTTTCCGCCCGCGGTGCGAGGCCCTCCAGCGTCGAGCGGATCGTCGCCGCGTTCTGCAGGTCGAGCGAACCATAGACGTTGCTCAGCGCCGCATAGTTGGACCGGTTCTGGTCGAGCAGCCCGGCATAGGCCGACTGGACCGGCGTCGCGGCCACGACGTTGCGGTACTGACCCGCGAGGATCCGGACCTGCACCGCGTTGGCACTATAGACATAGCTCGGCGTCAGGATCGCGCTGAGCGGTGTCGCAGCGGCGAAGCTGCCGGTGATGCCACCCTGCGCGGTCACGATCGTGTACAGGTCGTTGTACCGGATCGTCTGACCGGTGGCCGGCGCGAAACCGACGCGACCGCCGAGATTGGCGATGCCGTTGGTCGCCACGCCCGCCGCGTTGAACGTCGTCGCCGCGAAGGCGAGCTTGTCGGACGTACCGTTCGGTCCGAGATCGATCAGCAAGTTGGTACCCGAGGCGAGCACGCCGTTGCCGCCGATCGTCAGCGTGCCGATCGTCCCCGTCGTGCCGGGCGCGATCATCCCGGCGACGCTGGTGAAGAACGGCGTGTTGATCCGGCCCGAGCCGGTCAGCATGCCCGACAGCATGAAGTAATCGCCCGGCGTCGAGATGACGCCGTCGTTCTGGACGACGCCCGTGACCTGATTGATGGTCATCAGGCTCCGCAGCGACCCCGCCGACGTCACCGCCAGCTTCGCCGTGCTGCCCGCAACGGTGAACTTGTCGACCGTCACCGACGAACCGAGTGTGGTCGTGCCCGCCGCCGACAGCGTCACGTCGTAATAGCGCGCGCTACGCTGGATCGTGCGATCCGGATCGATGTTGTTCGGCACGAAATTGGTCGCGCCGGGCAAGCCGTTCGCCAATGTCGGCGACAACACCGCGAGCGCCACCGCATCGCCAGCCGCCTGCGCGACATCGTCCGCGCCCGCCAACAGCGTCGCGCTGCCCTTGCCCGAATGCGCGACGGTTTCGAGGATCAGGCCTTCGGCGGCCGCGCCGGGTGCCGCAACCGTGTTGACGACCGCCGCAACGGCTGGCGTGCCCGTGCCCGTCGTCACCGGAACCCCGTCGACCGACGCGACGCCCGTCTTCACGTCGACGCAATCGCTCTGGAAACAGACCTGGCCGAACTTGTTGCCATCGCCGGCAATGCCCGCGCCGGTCGTGGTCGGCACCCCGTTGACCAGCTTGCCGTCGACGATGATCTGATAGTTGGGATCGAGCGCGGTCACCCAGTGCGCAGCATCGGTCCACTGCCCGTCACCCGCCCTGGTCTGCGCATACCGATACGGATTGTTCGCCGCGATATAGTCGGAGAACAGATACAGCGGCTGATAGAAGCTCTCGGTGCCGTACGCGCCGAACGGCTGCGCGGCGAAGAAGCGGCTGCCACCCGACAGAACGCCGATCACGACCTGCTTGGCAAAGGTACGATCGAGGATCAGCGGACCACCCGAGTCTCCGCCGGCGGTCGTGCCTTCCTTGGGAAGCGCGTTATCCTTGAACAGGTTGAAGTCGAACGGGCTCGCCGCCGCGGTACCACGGCGAGGATCGTCGAAATCGAGCTGGTACAGGTTCTGCGGCAGGCCGCTGGTCGAGCCGAACAGGAATGCGTCGCGGTCGTCGAACGAGCCGAGGATGCCGATCGTGTTCTCGGCGATGCGGCGACGGTAATCGACGCCGTTGGTGTCGCCCGTCAGCGTGCCGCCCTGCCCGTTGCGGCCATAGCCGGTGATCGTCACGTGATAGCCGGTGCCGGTCGTCTCGCTGATCGTCGCAGGCGCGGGCAACGCCGACAACAACAATGCCCAGGTCGGCACGTTGGCGGCGGGCGTGTCGAGCGTCGCGATCGCGACGTCGGCCTGAAGAAAGTTCTGCGCCAGCCCGAGCTTCAGCGAGTCGGCGTTATAGACGACCTGATTGACATTATAGAGGAAGTTGGCGGTGTTGGTCTTGTACTGCTGCGTATTGGCCGCGCCGGTCGCGGTGGTCGGCAGGAACCAGTCGAGCAGCGCCGGACGGTTGTTCTGCGCAAAACCGAACGCGATCGGAATGCCGCCGCCCTGCGCGCCGTAGCCCCAGGGGTTCTGCGCGCCCGTGCCGGCGCTGTTCTCGTTCACGCAATGGGCGGCGAAGATGACGGTGCGCGGATTGATCAGCGTCCCCGTGCACAGGCCGATGCCGCCGCCACCCGTCGAGATCGTCATCTGGCCGACGCCGTTCACGCCGCCGGCGATATCCTGCGCGGTCGTCGGCGTACCGGGTGCCGAGATGACGATGCTGGGCGTATTGACGAGGTCGGCCGGATTCAACGAACTGCCATAGCCGATCGATTCCGCGCCGGTGGGTCGATCCTGCGCCGCAGCGATCGTCGGCAGCGCGGCCGAGGCCAATAGAGCAGTGGACGCGAGCAGGCCCGAACGAACATGGCGAAGCATCGAACGCGTGGAAGCGAATATCATCAATTATGTCCCCCGTGCGTGCCGCCCTCCCCGGGACGTGCACCACAACGGAAGACTATTCAGACCATTTTGGGAACGCAATCAGCGAAGGGTCGACAATGAGGTCGGTGTAACAATCCGTCACGGATGCGCCAAAAATGCAACACTTCCACCAACTTAGGACAGAAAAGGTGCCTCAGCATGGTGACGGACGAACGGCTAGGGAGATGACCAGATCCCGCTAGCCGGAGCGTACCGCGACAAAGAACGTCGGACGCCAAGGTGCACGCGCGGCCTGGATATGGGCGTGCCGGTCAACCGTCCCATGCCAACGGCCGGTCGAGCTCATCGAGGCACTGGGCAAGCAGCGCACCGACAAGGTGATCCCGTCGCTCGTCGGCGATCAGCAGCGCTCGTGCGACCGCATCGCGCAACGCCTCGGCATCTTCTCGCTCAACCGCCATGCGTCCTGATCGGCGCTCCGCCGGGAGGCCGCAATACACCAGGTTATAGCGGCGCCAACTGACTTGGATCAGCCACAAAATTGCCCTTTCCGCTATGGCGTGCCGACTTCGTCGCGCTTAGCATCCGCCATGGCAAACAAAACCGAATCGGCACAAACAACGTCCGCACAAACCGCCGAGAACCTCATCCACGTACGCGCCTTGCGGTCGGAGGTGTTTCCCAGCGAGATCTTCGACGAACATGCCTGGAACATGATGCTGCGCCTGTTCGTCGCGCAGGCGAAGGGCGATACTCTGTCCGAGACGCAACTGATTACGCTGACCGGAACGCCGCCGGGCGTCGGCCAGCGCTGGCTCGCGCACCTCGTCGCCGACGCGCAGGTCGCGCCCTATCCGGAGGGTGGCGCGGTAACGCTGACGCCGTCCGCGCTGGACCGCATGGAAGCGTTCCTGCGCGACGCCAGCGGCATACACCAGACCGACGGACCGGCCTGACTCTAATAGCGCGCCGCCGAAAGCCCGACGCCGCACGCGAGCCGGGCCGGGCCGAGCCGTGGGGGGCGCGAAGATTACCGTGTCGCACAGGCACCCGTGCCCTTCCCCGATGCGCTCCCCCTTGCTAAGGCCCCTCCGGTAACAGCATTTTTCGCTCGGTCCCCGACGCGCCCGCGTGGCCTATACGGCTGCTTTCCCCTCGGCGCCCGGCGGCCCGACGCCCACGGGAAGGACCCCTATGACTGCCATCGGCCAGGACACCCTCAAGACCCGCACCAGCCTCTCCACCGGCGGCAAGTCGTACGACTATTACAGCCTCGCCAAGGCGTCGGAACAGCTCGGCGACATCAGCCGCCTGCCCTTCTCGATGAAGGTGCTGCTCGAGAACCTGCTGCGCTTCGAGGACGGCGTGACCGTCACGCGCGAGGATATCCAGGCGATCGTCGACTGGCAGAAGGAGCGTCGCAGCGACCGCGAGATCCAGTATCGCCCCGCCCGCGTACTTATGCAGGATTTCACCGGTGTTCCCTGCGTGGTCGACCTCGCCGCGATGCGCGACGCGATGACCAAGCTCGGCGGTAACCCCGAAAAGATCAACCCGCAGGTCCCCGTCCATCTCGTCATCGATCACTCGGTGATGGTCGACGAGTTCGGCACCCCGCAGGCATTCCATGACAACGTCGACCTCGAATACGAGCGCAACATCGAACGCTACGAGTTCCTGAAGTGGGGCAGCAAGGCACTCGACAATTTCCAGGTCGTTCCCCCCGGCACCGGCATCTGCCATCAGGTGAACCTTGAATATATCGGCCAGGCCGTCTGGTCGTCGGCGTCGTCGGGTGACCACGGCGACGGCACGATGATCGCGTATCCGGACACGCTGGTCGGCACAGACAGCCACACCACGATGATCAACGGTCTCGGCGTGCTCGGCTGGGGCGTCGGCGGGATCGAGGCCGAAGCCGCGATGCTCGGCCAGCCCGTGTCGATGCTGATTCCCGAAGTCGTCGGCTTCAAGCTGCTCGGCAAGCTGAACGAAGGCATCACCGCCACCGATCTCGTGCTCACTGTCACGCAGATGCTGCGCGCCAAGGGCGTGGTCGGCCGCTTCGTCGAGTTCTTCGGCCCCGGCCTGTCGTCGATGACGCTCGCCGATCGCGCGACGATTGCCAACATGGCGCCTGAGTACGGCGCAACCTGCGGCTTCTTCCCGATCGACGACAAGACGCTCGATTACATGCGCCTAACCGCGCGTTCGGACGAGAATGTCGAGCTGGTCGAGGCGTACGCCAAGGCCAACGGCTTCTGGCGCGACGAGAACGCCGAGGACCCCGTCTTCACCGACACGCTCGAGCTCGACATGGGCACCGTCGTCGCCTCGCTCGCCGGCCCGAAGCGCCCGCAGGACCGCGTCAGCCTCAACAAGGTCGACGAGGTGTTCAACAGCGACCTCCACAAGCTGTACCACAAGGAGCAGCCCGCCCGCGTCGCGGTCGAGGGTCGCGAGCATGACATCGGCGACGGCGACGTCGTGATCGCCGCGATCACCAGCTGCACCAACACGTCGAACCCGTCGGTGCTGGTCGCCGCAGGGCTCGTCGCGCGCAAGGCGAACGCACTCGGCCTCAAGTCGAAGCCGTGGGTGAAGACCTCGCTCGCGCCCGGTTCGCAGGTCGTCACCGACTATCTCGACAAGGCCGGCCTCACTGCGGACCTGAACGCGCTCGGGTTCAACCTCGTCGGCTATGGCTGCACCACCTGCATCGGCAACTCGGGTCCGCTGGCCCCTGCGATCTCGGCCGCGATCAACGAGAACGACCTCGTCGCCGCGTCGGTGCTGTCGGGCAACCGCAACTTCGAAGGCCGCGTGTCGCCCGACGTCCGCGCCAACTTCCTCGCCTCGCCGCCGCTCGTCGTCGCCTATGCGATCAAGGGCACCGTCACGACCGACATGATCGAGACGCCGCTGGGCCAAGGTTCGGACGGGCAAGACGTGTACCTGCGCGATATCTGGCCGACCAACGAGGAAGTCCGCACGACGATGGACGCCAACATCGACGCCGGCATGTTCGGCGCGCGCTATGGCGACGTCTATGCGGGCGACGCCAAGTGGCGCGAGATCGACGTCACCGGCTCGGACACCTACGCATGGCGCGCAGGGTCGACCTATGTCGCCAACCCACCGTACTTCGAGGGCCTCAGCATGACGCCGTCGCCGGTGCAGGACATCATCGACGCCAAGCCGCTCGCGATCCTCGGCGATTCGATCACCACCGATCACATCTCGCCGGCCGGTTCGATCAAGGCCGACAGCCCCGCTGGTCGCTTCCTGCAGGAGCATCAGGTCAGCAAGGCGGACTTCAACAGCTATGGCGCACGCCGCGGCAACCATGACGTGATGATGCGCGGCACCTTCGCCAACATCCGCATCAAGAACGAGATGGTCCCCGGCATCGAGGGCGGCATGTCGAAGTACGACGGCGAAGTCATGGCGATCTACGACGCCGCCATGCGCTTCAAGCAGGACGGCACCCCGCTCGTGATCGTCGCCGGCAAGGAATACGGCACCGGCTCGTCGCGCGACTGGGCCGCGAAGGGCACCAACCTGCTTGGCGTCCGCGCCGTGATCACCGAGAGCTTCGAGCGCATCCATCGCTCGAACCTGGTCGGCATGGGCGTGCTGCCGTTGCAGTTCGCCGAGGGGACCGACCGCAAGACGCTAGGCCTCGACGGCTCGGAGACGTTCACGATCCTAGACGTGGCCAGCATCCGCCCGCGCCAGGACGTCACCGTGAAGATGACCCGCGCCGACGGCACCAGCGAGACGTTCCAGACCAAGTGCCGGATCGATACCGTCAACGAGCTGGAATATTTCCTCAACGGCGGCATCCTCCACTACGTCCTGCGCAAGCTGGCCGCGTAAGACCGCGTCGTCCCGGAGCGATCCGGGACGACTACGCTGCAGCCCAGACAACTACCGTCATCCCAGCGAAAGCTGGGATATTCCCGTGAGGCTCGCGCCGCCCACCACGAGGGATATCCCTGACTTCGCTGGGATGACGTGTATTTGCGGATGATGAAGGACGATCTGCGCGAGCCAACGAAGGCACCCACTCCCGAACGAAAAAGGCGGGGCGATCGCAAGGATCGCCCCGTAGTTCAGGGAGAAGACCGGGACAGGGGAGACCCGGTCAAATCGCCGTCCACAGGGGAGAGGGAGCGGCGACGCACTCCCCTTCGCCCCGATATGTTGCAGGGATATGTCGAACGCGGCGAATGACGAACTTTTCACGGAGCGCCGCCCAACCTCGTTCTCCCGCGAAAGCGGGAGCCCAGGGTTCCAAGCGCCGACGCCAGCGCCCCCTGCCCTCACCCTCGCCGCCTTCGGCGTCTCTCCCTCTCCCCTCGGGAGAGGGAAGGGTGAGGGCAAGGTCAAGCGTCAGCCCCGAGAAAGCGCCCGCCCCGCCACGGCATCCAGCTTCGCCACCAGCGCCGGATCGCGAGCCTCCCGCGCCGTAATGATCGCGCTATCCAGGCACGTATCAATCGGCGAAGCCTCACGCTCCACCGGCAACGCGCGCAGCAACGCCATCACCATCGCCCGAGCCTTGGCCGCATTCGCGCCAAGCTGCGCCACGACCTGCGCCACATCGACGCCCGCCTCGTCTTCACGCCAGCAATCGTAATCCGTCACCATGCCGACCAGCGCGTACGGAAGCTCCGCCTCCCGCGCGAGCTTCGCCTCGGGCATCGCGGTCATCCCGATCACGTCGCAGCCCCATTGGCGGTAGAGCCGACTTTCCGCCCGCGTCGAGAATTGCGGGCCTTCCATCGCGAGATAGGTCCCGCGGTCGTCGACCTGCGCGCCCGCCTCACCCGCGGCGTCGGCGGCATAGCGCGACAGACGCGGACAAACCGGGTCCGCCATCGACACATGCGCGACGAGGCCCGTCCCGAAAAAGCTAGACGGTCGCCCCTTGGTACGATCGATGAACTGGTCGACCACGGTGAAACTGCCAGGCGGCCGCATCTCGACCAGCGACCCGACCGACGACACCGCCAGTACGTCCGTCACGCCAAGCCGCTTCAACGCATCGATATTCGCCCGCGCGTTCAGCTCCGACGGGGAGATCCGGTGCCCCCGCCCATGTCGCGGCAGGAACGCCACCCCGACATGCCCGACCCGCCCGGTATAGATCGCATCGGACGGCTCGCCCCAAGGCGTCTCCACCGCCCGCCACCGCCCATCCTCGATCCCATCAACTGCGTACAGCCCCGACCCGCCGATGATCCCGATCGTCCAACCGCTCATTCGGCCAGCGCCCTCGGCCGTGCGTAGACGAAGTAGATCACCAGTCCGAGCAGGTTCCACAGCCCGAAATACAGCTGCGTCTTCGAAGGCAGGCTGAAGAACAGGTACAGGCAGCCGAGAATACCGATCGTACCGACCAGCGTCGCAGCCGGTGCCCGGAACGTCCGCAAGGCATCGGGCGCACGGCGACGCATCACCAGCATGCAGGCGCAGACCGCGACGAATGCGGCGAGCGTCCCCGCATTGGCGAGCGCGGCGATCTCGGCGAGCGGCAACAGCCCTGCAATGACAGCAACGATCGCCGCAGTGATCCAGGTAATCCGCACCGGCGCGCCGCGCTTCGAGACCTTTGCAAGACTCAACGGCAGCAACCCGTCACGCGCCATCGTGAAGAAGATGCGGCTTTGCCCGAACAGGAACGCGAGCAGCACCGTCGGCAACGCGATGACGGCGGACGCACCAAGGAAGGTCGCAAACCCGGGGCGGCCGATCTCGCGCAGGATCAGCGCGAGCGGCTCTGCGCTGCCGGCGAACTTGGTGTACGACAGCGCGCCGACAGCGGCGACCGCGACGAGGATGTAGATCGCGATGCATGCTACCATCGACCCGACGATGCCGATCGCCAGATCACGGCCGGGGTTCTTGGTCTCCTCAGCCGCGGTCGAGATCGCGTCGAAGCCATAGAAAGCAAAGAAGATGATCGCCGCCGCCGCCATCACGCCCCGCTCCGCCCCGTCGGGCTGCACGGCCTTGGGAAAGCCGTAGGGCATGAACGGGTGCAGGTTTGCGCTGTTGAAATAGTGCAGCGCGATGAACACGAACACGGTCAGCGCGATCATCTTCACGCCGACGAGCACGGCGTTCAACGTCGCGCTCTCTCGCGTCCCGAACGACAGAACGCCCGCCACGACCGCGATGATGAAGATCGCCGGCACGTTGAGGATACCGCCGAGTTCGGGGCTGAGTGTCAGCGCCTCGGGAAAGCCGAACGCGCCGCGCAGCAACGGCGCGGCATAGCCGGACCAGCCGACTGCGACGGTCGACACCACGAGGGAATATTCGAGGATCAGCGACCAGCCGATCACCCAGGCGATCAGCTCGCCAAGCACGACATAGCTGTAGGTGTACGCGCTGCCCGAGGCGGGAATCATCGTCGCCATCTCGGCATAAGCGAGCGCCGCGCAGGCACAGATCCCGCCGGCGATGATGAAGGACAGAATGACCGCAGGCCCGGCGAGCCCTGCTCCTACGCCGATCAGCGTGAGGATGCCCGTGCCGACGATCCCGCCAACGCCCATCGCAACGAGGTGTGGCCACGACAGCGTTCGCGCTAGCTGATGCTCGGGCGGCTGCTCGGTGACGATTTTTCGGCGAAACAGACTGGCCACGGACATCCCCTCTTGTTGCGCGGGGAGTGGCACAGGTCGTGACCGGGGGGCAAGGCCAGCGGCCAATCGCTACCCGAGCGATAATATCCTCCCCGGCGGAGGCCGGGGTCCAGTTGGCAAGGTGACTGTGACGATGCGCAGCGCAATGTCAGCAGCGTCTCCCAACTGGGCCCCGGCCTTCGCCGGGGTGGTAGAAGGGGTGACGAAATCGAACGGCAGTCCGCTCGTCCTTGTTCTCCCACGAAGGCGGGAGCCCAGTCTGGGTCCCCGCCTTCGCGGGGATACATGCTACCTCGTGGTAGAACTCAGACGGTGAAGCTCTCGCCGCAGCCGCACGCGCCCTTGGCGTTGGGGTTCTGGAATACGAAACCAGCGGTAAAGTCGTCCTCGACCCAGTCCATCGTCGAGCCGATCAGATACAGGATCGACCCGCCATCGACGAACAAGGTACCGCCGGGCGTATCGATCCGCTCATCGAAAGGCTTGGCCTCGGTGACGTAATCCACCGAATAGGCCAGCCCCGAACACCCACGCTTAGGCGTCGACAGCTTCACCCCGATCGCATCCTCCGGAGCCCGAGCCATCAGGTCGGCGATCCGCGCGTGCGCCGTCTCCGTGAGGTTCAGCGCCGCCGGCCGTGCTCGCAATGTCGTCGCCATTACCAATTCCTTCTGCTCCCCTCCCGCCTGCGGGAGGGGTTGGGGGAGGGCTTGAACAGCCGCGTTCCGCTCTCCCCTCCCCTAACCCCTCCCGCAAGCGGGAGGGGAATTGTTACAGCATGCCCAGCTCGAGCTTAGCCTCGTCCGACATCTTCTGCGGATCCCAGGGCGGATCCCATACCAGGTTCACTTCGGCAAACCCGACCCCCGGCACCGACCCGACGCGCATCTCGACCTCCGCCGGCATCGACTCCGCGACCGGACAGTTCGGCGTGGTCAGCGTCATCGCCACCACCGCATGCCCGTCCTCGGTCACCTCGACGCCGTAGATCAGCCCCAGGTCATAGATGTTCACCGGAATCTCGGGATCGTAGATCTCCTTCAGCGCATCGATGATCGCATCGTACACCGCGCCGCCGGGCTCGCCGGGCGAATCCACCTGCGGCTTCTGCGCCAGGAAGCCCGCGAGATAGTCACGCTTGCGCTCCGAATCGGAGTCCGTCCCCATGACGACGCGCGCCTTGGGCGGCGACTGGACCGCATCCACTTCTTCGATCTCGAACCGATCGCTCATCCGAATATCCTCGTTACTCGCTCGATACCACGCACCAGCGCCGCGACGTCCGCCGGCCCGTTATACACGCCGAAACTCGCGCGTGCCGTCGCCTCGACGCCCAGCGCCTCCATTAGCGGCTGCGCGCAATGATGGCCGGCACGGATTGCGACGCGCTCCTCGTCCAATATGGTGCCGATGTCGTGCGGATGAACCCCCTCGATCGTAAAGGAGACGATCCCCGCCGAGTCCGCCGGGCCGTACAGCCGCACCGAATTGATCCCCGACAGCGCCTCGCGCGTCGCGGTCACCAGCGCCGTCTCGTGGGCGTGGATCGCGTCGAGCCCGATGCTCTCGACATAGTCGATCGCCGCATGCAGCCCGAGCGCCCCGACGATATGCGGCGTGCCCGCCTCGAACCGTCCCGGCGGCGGCGCGTAAGTGGTCTTCGCGAACGACACCTTGTCGATCATCGATCCGCCACCCTGGTACGGCGGCATCGCGTCGAGCAGTTCCGGCTTGGCCCACAGCACGCCGATCCCGGTCGGCCCGTACAGCTTGTGCCCGGAGAGCACGTAGAAATCGCAGCCGATCGCCTTCACGTCGACCGTGATCCGCGGCACCGACTGGCAGCCGTCGAGCAGGATCTTCGCCCCAACCGAATGCGCGATCTCAGTCGCGCGTTTGGCGTCGAGCACCGAGCCGAGCACGTTCGAGACATGCCCCAGGGCAACCAGCTTGTGCGCCGGCGTGATCATCCGCTCCATCGCGTCGAGATCGATGCGGTGGTCAGGGGTGAGCGGCAACACATCAATCGCGACGCCGAGGCGTTCCGCGATCATCTGCCACGGCACGATGTTCGAGTGATGCTCGAGCATGGAAAGGAGGATGCGGTCACCCGCCTTCAACTGCGTCCCGGCCCAGCACTGCGCAACCAGATTGATCGCCTCGGTCGCACCGCGCACGAACACGATCTCGTCGGCCGAACCCGCACCGACGAACCGCGCCACGGCTTTGCGCGCGGCCTCATAGGCGACCGTCATGTCGGCGGACCGCTGGTACACGCCGCGGTGCACCGTCGCGTAGGTCTCGCCATACGCGCGCGTAATTGCGTCGACCACGACCTGCGGCTTCTGCGCGGTGGCAGCGGTATCGAGATACGCCCAGCCCTCGGGGATCGCCGGAAAATCCGACAACCGGTCCAAGGGTCGAACGTCGGCGATCACGCTCATAATGCCCGCTCCAGCCACGCATCAGCATCAGCCACGAAAGCCTCGCGTACGGTTTCGTCGGCGATCTGCACGAACGCATCGCCAACGAACGCGCGCGTGAGCAGCGCTTGCGCCTTGGCATGCGGGATGCCGCGGCTCTGCATGTAGAACAGCGCGCGCTGATCGAGTTCGCCGACCGTGGCGCCGTGCGCGCACTTCACGTCGTCCGCGAAGATTTCCAGCTCGGGCTTCAGGTTCACCGTCGCGGTGCGCTGCAACAGCAACCCGCGCAACGACTGCACCCCGTCGGTCTTCTGCGCATCGCGCGCCACCTCGACCCGCGCCGCAAGGCTCGCGGTCGACTTGTCCGCCGCGACCGCACGCCAGATCTGCTTGCTCTGCCCGTTCAGTGCCGCATGCCGCACCGACACCGCGCACTCCTGCCGCTGGTCGTTCCGCGTCAGCAACGCGCCGCCATATTCGGCAAACGCATCGTCTCCCGTCACCGTGATCGACCCATCGATCCGCGTCCCGGCATCGCCCGCGCCCAACACAGTGACGATCAGGCTCGCCTCGGCACCGATCTCGACCTCGTCGCGCAACGACACGAAGCCACCGACCTGAAGCAACCGCACCGCCCGCGTAAGCTTCGCACCATTGCCAAGCATCATTCGCGTCGACCGGTTCGACCAGCCAGCCCCGACATACGTCTCGACCACCGAAGCGCTCGCGCCATCAGCCAGCACGATCTCCGCCGGAAGCTGGTTCTCGCCGCCGGTCGCGATGTGGACGATCTGAAGAAGCTCAACGCTGGCGTTCGCCTCGACTTGTATCGACCAACCGCTACCCGTGGTGCGACGACCAAGCGCATGCTCGCCACCATCGATCGCCGTCATCGTGACATGGCGCAGATCGCTTCGACCCTGATCCAGCACACCGTCGACGAACAGCGCCCGCGCACCCGGCAGGTCCATAAACCACGCATCGGCGTCCAGCGCGGCGCCGCGCGGCAGTCCGGCCGCCGCCGCAATCGCCGCCGGATCACCCCAGCGCCACGATTCCTCGCGCGTCGAGGGAAGGTCGAGCAGCATCGTCACGCGGCGATCCCCACATAGCCTTCGCTCTCGAGCTGCTTGGCGAGGTCCTTGCCGCCCGAGCGGACGATCTTGCCGTCCGCCAGCACGTGGACGAAGTCCGGCTCCACGTAATCGAGCAACCGCTGGTAGTGCGTGATCAGCAGCACAGCCTTGTCGGGCGCGCGCATGATGCGGTTGATGCCGTCGCCGACGACGCGCAGCGCATCGATGTCGAGCCCCGAATCGGTCTCGTCGAGAATCGCGAACTTCGGGTTGACGATGCCCATCTGGACCATCTCGTTGCGCTTCTTCTCGCCGCCCGAAAAGCCGACGTTCACCGGCCGCTTGAGCATGTCGTAATCCATGCCGAGCAGATCCGCCTGCCCACGCGCGAGCTTGAGGAACTCGCCGCCCGACAAAGGCTTTTCGTCCCGCGTCGCACGCTGCGCGTTGAGTGCTTCGCGCAGGAACTGTACGTTCGACACACCGGGGATCTCGACCGGATACTGGAAGCCCAGGAACACGCCCGCCGCGGCGCGCTCATGCGCCTCCAGCTCGAGCAGGTCGACGCCGTCGAACGTCACCGAGCCCGCCGTGACCTCGTAACCGGGCCGCCCGCCGAGCACATAGCCCAGCGTCGACTTGCCCGCCCCGTTCGGCCCCATGATCGCGTGCACCTCGCCCGCGTTAACCGCGAGCGACAGGCCCTTGAGGATTTCCTTGCCGTCGATCTCGGCGTGGAGGTTTTCAATTTTCAGCACGTTAAATAGCCCTACCGCGAACAGTTATGTTTTGGATGATGTCATGTCCGCTGCTGTACAAAAAATGGCGAACTGCGATCACTTCGAATTCGACCTTGGTCCCGTGAACGTAGTTACATTCGACGACGTCCCCGGTGCGTGGGAGAACCGCCAAGTTATCCATTTCCATCGACGTAGCTTCGCCATTAATGTCGATCTCAAACCGGATGCTCAAATTTTCGGTTTCCGACATCACCCCACCGACCCCTCAAGGCTGATCCCAAGCAACTTCTGCGCTTCCACCGCGAACTCCATCGGCAGCTGCTGCAGCACCTCCCGCGCAAAGCCATTCACGATCAGCGCCACCGCCGCCTCCTGATCCAGCCCACGCGACATCGCGTAGAACAGCTGGTCCTCGGAGATCTTCGACGTGGTCGCCTCATGCTCGATCTGGGCAGACGGGTTGCGGACCTCGATATACGGCACGGTATGCGCGCCGCACTGGTCGCCGAGCAGCAGGCTGTCGCACTGCGTGAAGTTCCGCACGCCCTCCGCCGTCGGCGCGACGCGCACCAGCCCGCGATACGTGTTGTCCGAACGCCCGGCCGAAATCCCCTTCGACACGATCGTCGATCGCGTGTTCTTGCCGAGGTGGATCATCTTCGTGCCGGTATCGGCCTGCTGGCGATTGTTGGTCACCGCGACCGAATAGAACTCGCCGACCGAGCCATCACCGAGCAGCACGCACGACGGATATTTCCACGTGATCGCGCTGCCGGTCTCGACCTGAGTCCAAGACACCTTCGAGTTCTTGCCCTGGCACAGCGCACGCTTGGTGACGAAGTTGTAGATCCCGCCGACGCCGTTCTCGTCGCCCGGATACCAGTTCTGCACGGTCGAATACTTGATCTCGGCATCGTCGAGCACGACCAGTTCGACCACGGCGGCGTGCAGCTGGTTCTCGTCGCGCATCGGCGCGGTGCAGCCTTCGAGATACGAGACGTACGACCCCTTGTCCGCCACGATCAGCGTGCGTTCGAACTGCCCGGTATTCTCGGCGTTGATGCGGAAGTACGTCGACAGCTCCATCGGGCAGCGCACGCCCTCCGGGATGTAGACGAAGGTGCCGTCGGAGAAGACCGCCGAGTTCAGCGTCGCGAAGTAATTGTCGCGCTGCGGCACGACCTTGCCGAGCCACTTCCGGACGAGATCGGGATATTCCTTGATCGCCTCGGAGATCGAGCGGAAGATCACGCCCGCGGCCTCCAGCTCCTTGCGGAACGTGGTCGCGACCGAGACGCTGTCGAACACCGCATCGACGGCAACGCGACGCTTGGGCGTGCCGTCCTCGTTCAGCGGATCCTCGACCACACCCGCCAGCATCTTCTGCTCGCCGATCGGAATGCCGAGCTTCTCGTAGACGCGCAGAATCTCCGGATCGACCTCGTCGAGCGACCCGAGCTTCGGCTTCGCCTTGGGCTCCGCGTAATAATAAGCGTCCTGGTAATCGATCGGCGGCACGTTGAGCTTCGACCAGTCGGGCGCCTCCATCGTCTGCCACAACGCGAACGCCTTCAGCCGCCAGTCGAGCATCCACTGCGGCTCGCCCTTCTTGGCGGAAATGAAGCGCACCGTGTCTTCCGACAGCCCCTTGGGCGCGAATTCCTGTTCGATGTCCGAGGAGAAGCCCCACTCGTACGTCTTGTTCGCGGCGGCATATGCCTCTGCGTTCCGGGTAGCCATTATACACTCACTCTCGTTTCCCCGCGAAGGCGGGGATCCAGGGTTACGGGCGATTCGATTGGGGCCTGAGCCGACAGACTGGCGAGCGACACGCCGGCGAGCGCACCGCGGACCGCACCGTTGACGGCGTTCCAGTGCGGCTTCACCTTGCACGTCTGCTCGACGCAGCAATCCTGCGACGCGCCATCGACGCACGACGTCAACGCGATCGGTCCCTCGACCGCCTCGATGATGTCGGCGAGCGAGATCATCGCCGGCGGTCGCGACAGGCGAAAGCCGCCGCCTGTGCCGCGCGTGCTCTCGATCAACCCGGCCGCGGACAGCCGGCTCACCAGCTTCTGCACGGTCGGCAAAGGGACGCCGGTCTCCTCCGCAAGCAGCGTCGCGTTCAGCCGCGCGATACCGCCGCAATGACGCGCCGCGGCGCTCATCATCACGACCGCATAGTCGGCTAGGCTGGAAAGACGCATGGTGGCTTTGGAGTCCAATCGGACCGATATGATCCGATTGGTCAAATGGGCTTTGTGCAGTGCATCGTCAACCCGCGGAGCCGTGCTAACGACTCGCAACTGGAGGCCGTTTTTCTTGCCGCTCATGCCCCGATCCGGCCCGCTCCCTTACAACCCGTCACCCCAGCGAAAGCTGGGGTCTCTCGGTTTGGGTCGGGCGCCTCGAACGGGGAGACCCCAGCTTTCGCTGGGGTGACGGGGAACGTGGGGTGACGGAAGAAGGATTTGGCCGGCGGGATCGTTCTGCCTAAGAGCGCGCATGGCCTTCTACCACCCGATCCTCTTCCGTCTCGACGCCGAGCGCGCACATACCCTCACCATCGCCGCGCTCGGCGCATGGGGCAAAGCCGGCACGCCGCTCGCCCCCAGCGTACCACGGCTCGCGACGACCGTGGCGGGGATCGCCTTCCCCAACCCGATCGGCCTCGCGGCGGGCGTCGACAAGGACGGCCGTGCTATCGACGGCTTCTTCGGCCTCGGCTTCGGCAGCATCGAGATCGGCACGCTCACGCCGCTCGCGCAGCCCGGCAACCCCAAACCCCGCATCTTCCGCCTTCCCGAGGACCGTGCGGTGATCAACCGTTTGGGCTTCAACAACGGCGGCCTCAATGGCGCGCTTCCCCGGGCACAGAGCGCAAAGCGGAACGGCGTTCTCGGCATCAACGTCGGCGCGAACAAGGACGCGACCGACCGCACCGCCGACTACGTCCACGGCGTTACCAGAGCCGCGCGGCACGCCGATTACATCACCATCAACATCAGCTCGCCCAACACCCCCGGCCTCCGCGACCTCCAGCACGGTGCAGCGCTCCGCGACCTCCTCGCCGCCTGCACCGCCGCCAAGGGCACGACGCCGATCTTCCTCAAGGTCGCCCCCGACCTCGAACCCGCCGACATAGACGACATCGCCCGCGCGGCGATCGACAACCGGATCGACGCGCTGATCGTCAACAACACGACGATCTCCCGCCCCGGCCTGCGCTCGGCCAACGCCAAGGAAACGGGTGGCCTCTCCGGTGCACCGCTCGTCCCACTAGCCCGCCAACGCCTGTCGGACTTTCGCAAGGCCACGGGCGCGGCGATCCCGCTGATCTCGGTCGGCGGCGTAGGCAGCGGCACCGAAGCCTATGCCCGCCTCCGCGCCGGCGCGAGCCTCGTCCAGCTCTACACCGCGCTGGTCTACGAAGGCCCCGGCCTCCCCGCCCGCATCCTGCGCGAACTCGATGCGCTGCTGACCCTCGACGGCTTCGCGACAGTCGCCGACGCGGTGGGCACGGACACCTAACGATCCTCCCCCGCCAGGGGGAGGTGGCTGGCGCTTGCCAGTCGGAGGGGGCGGAAAGGGATAAGCTCTGTTCCGTGTCCTCCCCCTCCGTCGCCTTCGGCGCCACCTCCCCCTGGCGGGGGAGGATCGCAAGGTTGCGAGACGGGTTGCCTCATATCCGAACCGCGCTAGGCTCCGCCGCGATGAAGACCTCACTCCTAGCGCTCGCCCTCCTCGTCCCCGCTGCCACCGAGGCCCGTCAGCCGGCCACGGCAAAAAACCAAGGCATGGTCAGCGCCGCAGACCCCCGCGCCGCCGCCGCCGGCGTCGAGATCCTCCGCGCTGGCGGCAGCGCAACCGATGCAGCGATCGCGACGATGCTCGCCCTCAACGTCGTCGAACCACAAAGCTCGGGCATCGGCGGCGGCAGCTTCTGGATTTCCCACGCGGCCGGCGGCGCGCTCAGCACGATCGACGCGCGCGAAACCGCGCCCGCCGCAGCGGATGCGCGCTGGTTCTACGCCCCCGACGGCACGCCGCTGAGCCACAGCGACGCAGTCCCCGGCGGTCGCAGCGTCGGCATTCCCGGCGCGCTACGCGGCATGGCGCTCGCACACCGCGCCTCGGGCAAGCTGCCCTGGGCGCAACTGTTCGCCCCCGCGATCCGCCTCGCGACCAACGGCTTCAAGGCCTCCCCCCGCCTCGTCAACGGCATGACGGCGTATGGCGACCACATCACGCCCGAGACGCGAAAGCTCTTCTCCGCCCCCGACGGCTCGCCGATCGCGATCGGCGCGGTCATCAAGAACCCGCAGCAGGCGGCCCTCCTCAAGCGCGTCGCCACCCAGGGCCCCGACAGCTTCTACGTCGGTCCCGAGGCGCAGAAGATCGTCACCGCGGTCAACACCGCCGCACGGAATCCGTCGAAGATGACGCTCGGCGACCTCGCCAGCTACGACGCCAAGTCGCGCCCGCCGGTCTGCGTCAAATACCGCGTTTATCGCGTGTGTGGGATGGGCCCGCCCTCGTCCGGCGGCATTACCGTGCTGATGATCCTGAAGCAGCTCGAACGCTTCGACATGGGAAAACTCGGCAAGGATAGCGCGCAAGCCTGGCACCTGTTCGCCGAATCCTCGCGCCTCGCCTATGCCGACCGCGACCTCTACGTCGGCGATCCCGATTTCGTCCGCGTGCCGGTCAAGGGCATGCTCGACCCCGCCTATCTCGCGAAGCGCTCAGCGTTGATCTCGCCCGCGACGACTATTGCCAGCGTTGCGCCCGGCTCGCCTCCCGGCGCACCCGCACGCACCCGCGCACCGGTCAGCGAGGTCCCCGGCACCACCGACATCGCGACGGTCGACGCCCGCGGCAACGTCGTCGAGGTCACCACTACCGTAGAAGGCTATTTCGGCTCCGGCATCACCGTCGACGGTACGGTCCTCAACAACCAGCTCACCGACTTCGACATCGTCCCCGTCAAGGACGGCGCGCTCGTCGCCAACCGCGTCGAGGGCGGCAAGCGTCCGCGCAGCTCGATGAGCCCGACGATCGTCTACGGCCCCGACGGGAAGGTGCGCCTCGCGGTCGGCGCAGCGGGCGGCTCGACGATCATCGCGCAGGTGGCCAAGGCGATCATCGGCGTGGTCGACTGGAAACTGTCGGCACAGGACTCGATCGCACTCGGACTGCTCTACGCCCCCGGCCACGTCGCTGCTGCTGAAAAGGGCACCGAGCGCGAAGCGATGGTGCCCGCGTTGCAGGCGCTAGGCGAGACCGTCCAGGTCGCAGCGCTAGGCCTGAAAGCCAACGCGATCGAACGCGTAGGCGGCAAATGGGTCGGTGCGGCGGACCCACGCAGCGAAGGCGTCGCGATGAGCCAGGACGGCTCGGTTACCAAGATCCAGCGCGTCGGCGCCCTCCAGCGCGCCCCCGAGTAAACCGCCCGCCCCTTCCTTGTTCTCCCGCGAAGGCGGGAGCCCAGTCTGGGGCCCCGCCTTCGCGGGGAAACAAGCTTGGAGCGTGACACGCCAAAGGGCTATACTACCCCAAAGATCGAGCACCCCCGCCAAGGCAAGCTCGCAGAGCAGTTCAGGAGAGACAATGGCCCGCCAGCTCGAACGCTTCCCGAACCTCGTCACGATGTTCTTCACGCGCGCCGCCGAGAAAGGCGACGCCCCGTTCCTCTGGACGAAGACGAGCGGCACGTGGGTCGCCACCAGTTGGGCCGAGGCGTCACGCCAGGTCGCCAGCCTTGCCACCGCGCTAACCGCGATAGGCCTGAAACGCGGCGACCGCGTCATGCTGGTCGCCGAGAACCGCCCCGAATGGTGCCTCAGCGACCTCGCGATCATGGCCGCGGGCTGCATTACCGTGCCGACCTACGTCACCAACACCGAGCGCGATCATCTCCACATCATCGAGAACGCCGGCGCCTGCGCTATCATCGTCTCGACCGCCAAGCTCGCGAAAACCCTCCTCCCCGCCGTCATCCGCTCGAACCAGGCGCAGACCGTGATCGGGTTCGAGGACATGAAGGTCCCCGCCGGGATCGACTTCCACAACTGGCACGCGCTGATCGCCGCGCACCAGACCGCTCCCGAAACCGCCGCCGCCCGCGCCGATTTCACCCGCGAAGACCTCGCCTGCATCATCTACACTAGCGGAACCGGCGGCGCGCCGCGCGGCGTGATGCAGCACCACGGCGCGATCCTCCACAATTGCGCCGGGTGTGCGTCGGTCATCTCGGAGGATTTCGGCTGGGACGACGAAGTCTTCCTCTCGTTCCTGCCGCTCAGCCATGCCTACGAACACACCGGCGGCCAGCATTTCCCGATCTCATTGGGCGGCCAGATCTACTACGCGGAAGGCCTCGAAAAGCTCGCCGCGAACATCGAGGAGACGCGCCCGACGATCATGTTCGTCGTCCCCCGCCTGTTCGAAGTCCTTCGCACGCGCATCTCGAAGACGATCGAGAAACAAGGCGGCGCCTCGGCCTACCTCCTGCGCCAGGCGCTCGACATCGGCAGCAAGCGCTATGCCGGCCGCCTACGCCTGATCGACCGCCCCATGCAGGCCGCCGTCGCCACCCTCTTCAAGCCGAAGATCTCGAAGAAATTCGGCGGCCGCTTGAAGGCGATGATCTCCGGCGGCGCACCGCTCAATCCCGAAGTCGGCCTCTTCTTCGAGGCGCTCGGCCTCACCTTCCTGCAAGGCTATGGCCAGACCGAAGCCGCCCCCGTCATCTCGTGCAACCGCCCCAAGGCCGGTGTGCGGATGGACTCGGTCGGCCCCGCGCTCAACGACACCGAAGTCCGCATCGCCGAGGATGGCGAGATCCTGGTGCGCGGCGAACTCGTCATGCACGGCTATTGGCGCAACGATGCCGAGACCGCGAAAGTGCTCAAGGACGGCTGGCTCCACACCGGCGACATCGGCGAGATCGACGACCGCGGCCGCATCCGCATCACCGACCGCAAGAAGGACCTCATCATCAACGACAAGGGCGAGAACGTCGCCCCGCAAAAAGTCGAGGGCATGCTCACGCTCCAGCCCGAGATCGCGCAGGCGATGATCGCCGGCGACAAGCGGCCGTACATGGTGGCACTGATCGTGCCCGATCCGGAATGGACGCAAGAATGGTGCGCGGGCAATGGCGACGCCTGCAGCTTCGCGCGGTTAGCGGAGAACAGCGAGTTCCGGACGGCGATCGGGCATGCGGTCGAGCGGGTGAACAAGGACCTGACGGTGACAGAGCGGGTGCGGCGGTTCCTGCTCGCGGATGGCCCGTTCACGATCGAGAACGAGCAGCTGACGCCCAGCCTGAAGATCCGCCGCCACGTCCTTAAGCAGGCTTACGGCGAACGTCTGGACGCGCTCTACAAATAACCCTCTCCCCCACGGGGAGAGGGAGGGGCCCGCGCGCTCTTGCGCGTGGGAGGGTGAGGGGCGTGAGGCTCGGAACGCCTCCGCCAACGCCCCTCACCCTTCCGTCGCCAAGCGGCTCCTCCCTCCCTCTCCCCGGCGGGGAGAGGGACTAGGCGATCACTTCTTCGCAGGCGTCGCAGCCGGCACCACCGCCATGGTCCAGTCCTTCTCCGGCCGCAGATACTTCGCCGCCGTCGCCTGCAACTCCACCGGCGTCGTCGCCACCAAATCGCTCGCGATCCGCTGCGTCGCCGCAATCCGCCGCGGATCGAACGTCGCGCCGCCGAGCTGCTGCAACCAGAACTGGTTCCCGGTCGAGGCGCGCAGGATATACTGCCCCATCGGCTTCTTGATCCGGTCCAGCTCGTCCGCCGCGATCGGCGTCGACACCAGTTCCGCCGCGATCTGCCGCGCGATCTGGAAGAAGAACGACACCTTGTCCGGCGCGACCTGCCCGATCGCGACCATCCGCCCGCCGGTATTCATGCCAACCGGCCACTGGCTCGACACGTTCGGGCTGTAGCTCGCGCCCGCCGCCTGCCGGAGCCGCTCGAACAGCCGATCGCTGAACACCTGCGCCAGCACGTCGAGACGCCGCGCCTCGACGATGTTGTCGATCCCGCCACCCGTCGGCCACGCGATCACCGCCGCTGCCTGGTTCTCAGGCCCGGTATGCGCACGCATCACCGGCGTCGCGTTGTGCGCGGGGAAGCCGACCGGCGCGCCGACCGTCGACACCGCCGTCCGCGGCTTCATCGCCCCGAACGACTTCGCCACCGCCGCGATCGCATCCTCGGTCTTCACGTCGCCGAAGATCGAGACTTCGATCGGCCCGGTCTTCAGGATCGGTTCCCAGAACGCGCGGAAGTCCTTCGCATTCAGCGCCTCGACGGTCGGCTTCGACGGCGTCCCCCAACGCGGATCGCCTGCCCGCAGTAGACCTTCGAGATCGCGCGACAACACACCGTCCGGCGACGAATCATACCCGGCAAACCCAGCCAACGCTGCCACCCGAGCACGCGCCACCGGCGCCGGATCCCAGGCCGGGAACGCGAGTTTCGCCGCCATCAGCCGCAACTGATCCGAATAATCCGCCGGCGAGGTGATCGCGCTCAGCGTGAACGCATCGTCGTCGATCCCGAAGTCGAGCCCGATCCGACGCCCCGCCGTCAGCTGGTCGAGATCGCCCTGGTCGAGCTTGCCGATACCCCCCGCGACCAGCGCGAGATCGCCCGCCCAGGCCGGCGTCGGCCGGTTCGACGGGATCGCGGTATAGCCGCCGCCGAAGCGCACGCGCACATACACGCGCCCGGTCTCGCCCGCGTTCGGGAACAGCAGCACGCGCGTGCCGTTGGCGAAGTTCACCTGCTCCATGTCGAACGCAGCGATCTTCTCGCGGCTCGCGACGACGCCCGGCTTGCCGAGCGACGGCAGCTTCGAGAAATCGACCGCGGCCTGCGCGCGGCGCTTGCCAGCAAGACCCGAAACGTCCGCCTTCAACGCGGTCGCAAGCTTCGCCGCAGCCCCCGCATCAGGCGTCTGCGTATTCACGAGAGCGCGCGTCGTGCCCTCGAAGATCGCCTTGCTCGACGCGAGTAGCGTGGCGGGCGTGAACATGCCCTTCGCCTTGGCGTCCTGCAAAATCTTGTACGACGTCTCGGGCCCCGCCACCGTCTCGCGGATGTCGAGCGCGCCGACCATGTCGTCCGCCTGCTTCGACCCCGCCTCGACCTTTGCCGTTTCGACGCTGGTCCGCATGATCGTGTCGAAATCGGCGTATTCGCGGTCGACTTCGGCCTGGCTTGGGGCGTTGGTTTGCGCATCGGCGATCACCGCGCGGACGTCCTTCAACGCCGCTTCCCAATCGGTGCCGATCGGCACGATATTGACGCTGGTCAGGTTCGCCGAGCGCGAGACGTCGTCGATCGACACGCCCGCCTGCAGGAAACTCCCGCCAGCCCGAGCGCGCGTTTCCAGACGACGACTGATTAGCCGGGTGGCCAACACGTCGACCAGCCGCTTCTGGTTCATGATCGCGGTGTCGTCCTTATACTCCCAGGGCCGCACCACGCCGAGCGTCACCACCGCCGGGATCGCCGGCTCGGCGATCGTCGCGGAAACCGGCGCCTTCGGATCGGGCTTGCCGAAATCGGGCGCAGGCACGACCGGGCCAACGCCCTTCCAGTCCGCGAAATTCTTGACGATCAGTCGCCCGAACAGCGCCGGATCCATGTCGCCCGAGATGATGACGACGGTGTTCTCCGGTCGATACCAGCGATCGTGGAACGCCTTCACCGTAGCGCCGGTCGCCGCCTCCAGCGTCTTGATGTTGCCGATCGGCGAGCGATCCGCCAGCGGCTGGCCGGCGAAGAAGGTCGCGCGGATCGCATCGCCGAACCGCACCTGCGGCCCCGGCTGCTCGCGCTGTTCGGCCAGCACGACCGGACGCTCGGCGGTGACGGAGGCATCGGTGATGACCGGTTTCTCCATCATCCCCGACATGATCTTCAGGCTCTCGTCGAGGCCGGATTCAGTCGCGGACGGCAAGTCGAGCTTGAAGGTGGTCGAAGTCGGCGTCGTCTGCGCGTTGGTATCAGACCCAAAGGTCGCCCCGAACCGCTGCCACACGCGCTTGGCCTCACCGTCCGGCACGTATTCCGAGCCGCGGAACGACAGATGCTCGATGAAATGCGCGAAGCCCCGCTCGCTGTCGGTCTCGTTCAGCGAGCCCGCGTCGATCCGCACGCGCACCGACACCTGGCCCGGTGGCACGCCGTTCTTGCGCACCGCAAAGCGCATGCCGTTGGGCAACGTGCCGAATTTCCACTCCGGATCGCGCGTGAGATCGCTGCCCTTGTAGAGCCATGCGGTCGTATCGATCCCCGGCAGTTCGGGAAGCGTCGGCGCTTCCTTGGCGCCCTCCTTGATGGGGGTGGATACGGCCTGCTGCGTCGCCATCTGGCCGCTCGCCGGAATGGCGAGGCCGAGGATGACGGGGATGAGGACGGGAGCGCGGTACAAGCGCGAAAAGGACACCATGGTTCACCTGTAGCGGTCGCGGGCGTCGCTCGCCAGTGCCCTGCCTCCGCACCGGGCGCGCGGTGCCATCATTTCGTCCAACACTGCCGGTATATCGTGTCCGAACAAGGGGATCGGCGCCACCGCGCGCCTGGATGCAGGGTAGAGATGACGGTCGAAGCCGAACTGGGGCACGAACTGGGCCACGAACTGGGCCACGAACTGGGCCACGAACTGGGCCACGAACTGGGGCAGTGTTCATTGTGGCGGGATTCGGGCGAACCGGTGGTACGCCGCGGCGCCCGCGTGCCCGATCTGAACGTCATATCCGGCGCACCCAGACCGGGCGCGCCGATGGTGGCCGAAGCCAACCGCCCGCTGATCATCCGCGTCGGCAAGCATCTGCGTGGCGTGTTCGACCGCATGATCGCGTCGTCCTCGCTGGTCGCCAACGATCCGGTACTCGACGTCCGCGACTTCGCCTGGACCGCAGGTCTGCGCGAGAACTGGGCCGCGATCCGCGACGAGGCGGTCCGCGTCGCTCTGCAAGGCGAGGCATCGCCCAGCCTCGCGACGATCTCGCCCGATCATCGCTCGATCGCCGAAGTCGACAAATGGCGCTCGTTCTTCCTCTACGGCTATGGCTATCCGATCGAGGAAAGCCTCGCGCGCTGCCCCAATACCGCCGCCGCAGTGGCGCGCATCCCCGGCCTCAACAGCGCATTCTTCTCGATCCTCGCGCCCGGCACGCACATCCCCGAGCATCGCGGCGTGACCAAGGGCCTCATCACCTGCCACCTCGGCCTGATCGTGCCCCGCGACGGCGACGTCCGCATGCGCGTCCACGACCGCACCGTCCGCTGGGCAGAAGGCGAGACGCTCGTGTTCGACGATACCTACCAGCACGAGGTGTGGAACGACACATGCGGTACGCGGGTCGTGTTGTTGATCCAGTTCGAACGTCCGTTGCGCA
Source organism: Sphingomonas sp. CFBP 13728 (assembly GCF_014841895.1). Taxonomy (NCBI): domain Bacteria; kingdom Pseudomonadati; phylum Pseudomonadota; class Alphaproteobacteria; order Sphingomonadales; family Sphingomonadaceae; genus Sphingomonas; species Sphingomonas sp. CFBP 13728. Next base: position 453,899 of record NZ_JACYUS010000003.1, read on the forward strand.
ATCCGGGCAAGTGGATCGCCGACCTGTTCCTGGGCGTCGTTCGCCGTTCCGCGTTCGTCCAGGACGCGGTCCGCAACATCGGCAGCTGGAACGCGGCAGTAAAACAGCTCGACGTTTGAAATATCCGTCACCCCAGCAAAAGCTGGGGTATCCCTGTTGGGATGCGACCGGCTCGAACCGGGATACCCCAGCTTTCGCTGGGGTGACGGACCTGTAGGTTGGACTAATACGCAAGCATGTTCTCCCGCCTCTGCAGGATAACAGTCTATCTGGTCGGGTATCTCTCCACCCTACCCCCCGAAAGAAACCGTTTCCCGTTCCGCGCTTGATCCCCCGCCCCCTTCGGGCCACATGCCCCTCATGCTCATCGAAACGGAATCCACTCCCAACCCGTCGACGCTGAAGTTCCTCCCGGGACGCACCGTCATGGAAGCCGGCACGCGCGACTTCGCCACGCCCGAGGAAGCCGAGGTGAGTTCGCTCGCCGATGCGATCTTCGGTCTCGGCGACGTCACCGGCGTGTTCTTCGGCCGCGATTTCGTCTCGGTTACCGCCGCGCCCGGTACCGCCTGGTCGGACCTGAAGCCCGACGTGCTCGCGATCCTGCTCGATCACTTCTCCGCCGCGATGCCGCTGTTCAAGCCCGCGCGCGCCGGCTTCTCGGTGCCGTCGGACGAGCCCGCGCTGTCGGACGATCCCGCCGATGCCGATATCGTCGCGCAGATCCGCGAACTGATCGACACGCGCGTCCGCCCTGCGGTGGCGAACGACGGCGGCGACATCGTCTATCGCGGCTTCGACAAGGGCAAGGTCTTCCTCCAGCTGCAGGGCGCCTGCGCCGGCTGCCCGTCGTCGAGCGCCACGCTCAAGAACGGCATCGAACAGCTGCTGAAATACTACGTCCCCGAAGTCACCGAAGTGAGAGCCGTCTGATGCGTCAGAAACTCGACGACACCGTCCTCGACGCCGTCTTCCGCGATGCCCGCAGCTATAACGGCTACACCGATCAGCCGGTCGCCGAGTCCGAGCTGCACGCGATCTGGGACCTGATGAAGTGGGGCCCGACATCGGCCAACCAGCTCCCCGCGCGCCTGATCTGGTGCGTCAGCGACGGATCGAAGCAGAAGCTCGCCGATGCCTGCAGCGCGCAGAACCAGCCGAAGATCCTCAACGCCCCCGTGTCGGTGATCATCGGCATGGACACGAATTTCCACGAGCATCTGCCCGAGCTGTTCCCGCACGCCGATGCGAAGTCGTGGTTCGACGGCAACGCCGAACTGCGCGAGGCCTCCGCGTTCCGCAACTCGACATTGCAGGGTGCGTATTTCATCATCGCCGCGCGGATGCTCGGGCTCGATACCGGGCCGATGTCGGGCTTCGACGCGGGCAAAGTCGATACGGCGTTCTTCCACGACACGCCTGCGGTGCGGACCAATTTCATTTCGACGCTCGGCCACGGCGATCCCGCGACGATCCACGCCCGCTCGCCCCGTCCCGACTTCGCGAAGTTCAACAGCATCGCTTGAGGCGGGACCTGCTCCCTCTCCCCTGCGGGGAGAGGGTCGGGGCGAGGGGCAGTTGGGAAGGGCAGCGCTCGCGGCGCCCCTCACCCTGCCCTCTCCCCTGAGGGGAGAGGGTAAGAAGTAATGCGCACGTTAGTCATCGAAACATCCACCACCGCCTGCTCGGTCGCCCTCATCGAAGACGGCGCCATCATCGCCCGCGCGCACGAAGTCGTCGGCCGCGGCCACGCCGAGCGCCTCATCCCAATGATCGCCGAACTCCCTAACGGTGGCCGAGCCGACCGCATCATCGTCGATTGCGGCCCCGGCAGCTTCACCGGCGTCCGCGTCGGGATTGCCGCCGCGCGCGGCCTCGCACTCGGCTGGGGCGCGGAAATCGCCGGCTTTTCCTCGCTCCCGCTCATCGCCGCCGCCGGTTTCGCCGACCGCTTAACCGACGATATTGCGGTGATCATGGAAGGCGGGCATGGCGAGGTCTTCATGCAAGCGTTCTCCGCCGATCTGTCGCCGCGATCCGACATGGTATCGCTGAAGCCCGACGCCGCGCTCGCCGCGCTGGCAGGACGGCGCGCGGTCGGCAACGGCGTGCGCTGGCTCGCCGCGCTCGACGACGGCTTGGACCTGACCGAAGCACTTCCGGGCGCAGCCTCCGCGATCCTGCTGCCCGCAGCACTGACTGCCCTCGCGCCAAGCCCGATCTACGGCCGCGCGCCCGACGCCAAGCCATCGGTCCCGAAATAATGGCCACCCGCCAGGCCGCCACGCGCACCGTCACGCTCCGCACCGGCGACGCGCGCGATTTGGCGATCGTCGACGCGCTGATGACCGAGGCGTTCGACCCGCGCTACGGCGAGGCGTGGACGCGCAGCCAATGCCTCGGCGTGCTCGCACTGACCGGCGTCCACCTCACGCTCGCGTTCGTCGACGACTTCCCCGCCGGTTTCACGATGACCCGGTCGGTCGCCGACGAAGCCGAACTCCTGCTGATCGCGGTTGCGCCGGACTATCGACGCCGCGGCGTCGGCACGGCGCTCATCCGCGCGGCGATCGCCGATTGCTCGGTCGGTAGCATCGCCAAGCTCCATCTCGAGGTCCGCGCGGGCAACGACGCGGTCAAGATGTACGACGCGCACGGCTTCACCAAGGTCGGCGAACGTCGCGCCTACTACCGCGGCAAGACCGGCGTCGCGTATGACGCACATACATATTCGAAAGATATCAACAGTTAAGGCTTATTGCGAGTCACTATCCCTTTTCGCAACAGCGCGGAGGCCCTACATGGCACTCAACGAGGGAACGACACATGCCGCGCAAAATCGATCTGGAAGCACTCTGCAACGAGAAGGGCCTGCGCATTACCGAGCAGCGCCGCGTCATCGCGCGCGTGCTGTCCGAGGCGGACGATCATCCCGACGTCGAGAAGGTCTATGAGCGCGCGTCGCAGATCGACCCCGGCATCTCGATCGCGACGGTGTACCGCACGGTCCGGTTGTTCGAGGAGGCCGGCATTCTCGACCGCCACGATTTCGGCGATGGCCGTGCCCGCTACGAGCCTGCGCCCGAGGCGCATCACGATCACTTGATCGACGTCGAGAGCGGCAAGGTGATCGAATTCGTCGATCCCGAACTCGAGCAGTTGCAGAAGGCGATCGCGGAGAAACTTGGCTTCCGGCTGGTCGATCACCGCATGGAACTCTACGGCGTCGCGCTCACCCGCAAGGACTGACGCGATCGGCCGGCTCCGCTTTGGCGCGCGGCTGGCGGCGCTGCTGGTTGCGCTGATCCTGGCGCTGCCATTGCACGGTATGTGGCGGCTGTTCGGCCGCAAGTCGCCCTGGCCCCCACGGTTCCTAGGGCTGGTTGCGCGCATAGTCGGCGCCCGCCCCCGCGTCGTCGGCACGCCGCTTCGCCATGACGTCGTCTTCGTCTCGAACCATCTGAGCTGGATCGACATCCTCCTCCTGTCCGGCGCGACCGGCACCGCGTTCGTCGCCAAATCCGAACTCCGCAGCGCCCCGCTGGTCGGCTGGCTGTGCACGCTCAACCACACGATCTTCGTGAGCCGCGCCGACCGCATGGCCGTAACCGCCCAGATCGCCCAGATCCGCGACACGTTGGCGGCCGACTGGCCCGTAACCCTCTTCCCCGAGGGCACGACGGGAGACGGCACCACGCTCCTTCCCTTCAAAGCCGCGTTGCTGGCAGCGCTCGATCCGCCCCCGCCCGGTGTGAAGGTCCAACCGGTCCGCATCGATTATGGCGCGGCCACCGACGAACTCGCCTGGGTCGGCGACGAGCCTGGCCAACACCACGCCGCCCGCGTCCTGAAGCGCCGGGGCAAATTCGTCGCGACGCTGCACTTCGCCGAACCCTTCGACCCCGCGGAATACGGCAACCGAAAAGCCATAACCGCCGAAGCCCGCCGCCGCATGGTAGCGCTGTAAGCCGCGAATTAAGAGTGTTTCCCCGCGAAGGCGGGGACCCAGTCTGGACTCCCGCCTTCGCGGGAGAACAAGGGAGGGATGCTCCACCCATCCCCAACCGAGGAACACCACCCCGGCGAAGGCCTGGGCCCAATTGGAAAAGTCGCTGTAACGGAGGGCAGACCGCAGTCAGGGACGTCGCCCAATTGGGCCCCGGCCTCCGCCGGGGTGGTGCACTTCTAGCATCGACGCCCTGTTAGCGGCAGCAACAACGCCCCCCTCCCCCCACGCACACAAATTTGGTAGGGCCTCCCGCATGTCTCCCCCCAAAACCTTCCACGTAAAATCCTTCGGCTGCCAGATGAACGTCTACGACGGCGAGCGCATGGCCGAGCTGATGGCCGCCCAGGGCCTCACCCAGGCCGACGCGGTCGACGCCGACGTCGTCGTCCTCAACACCTGCCACATCCGCGAACGCGCCACCGAAAAGGTCTATTCGGACATCGGCCGCCTCCGGAAGGACCAGCGCCGCAAGTCGGGCAAGACCCCCATGATCGCCGTCGCCGGCTGCGTCGCACAAGCCGAGGGCGAGGAGATCTTCACTCGCGCCAAGGTCGACATCGTCGTCGGCCCGCAAGCCTATCACAACCTGCCCGAACTCGTCGCGAAGGCCGCCGCCGGCACGCCCTCGCTAGACACCGACATGCCGCTGCTGTCGAAGTTCGGCGCGCTGCCCTCGCGTCGGAAGGTCGCCCCCTCGGCGTTCCTCACCGTGCAGGAAGGCTGCGACAAATTCTGCACCTACTGCGTCGTCCCCTACACGAGAGGCGCAGAAATCAGCCGACCGTTCGCGGCGATCGTGGACGAAGCCAAGGCGCTGGTCGACGCCGGCGCGCGCGAGATCACGCTGCTCGGCCAGAACGTCAACGCGTGGAGCGAAAACGAGCGCGGCCTCCACGACCTGATCCGCGATCTCGACCGCATTCCCGGCCTCGCGCGCATCCGCTACACCACCAGCCACCCCAACGACATGACCCAAGGCCTGATCGACGCGCACCGCGACATCGAGAGCCTGATGCCGTTCCTCCATTTGCCCGTGCAAGCCGGCAGCGACCGCGTCCTCAAGGCGATGAACCGGAGCCATACCCGCGACTCCTACCTCCGCCTCCTCGACCGCGTCCGCGAAGTCCGCCCCGACATCGCGCTGTCCGGCGACTTCATCGTCGGCTTCCCAGGGGAGACCGACGCCGAATTCGAGGACACGCTAAGCCTCGTCGACGCGGTAGGCTACGCGCAAGCCTATAGCTTCAAATACAGCCCCCGCCCCGGCACGCCTGCCGCCTCGATCGTCGAACAGGTCCCGGAATCGGTCATGGACGAGCGCCTCCAACGTCTCCAGGCCGCGCTCAACCGCGATCAGCACGCCTTCAACGCCGCCACCGTCGGCCGCACCTGCACCGTCTTGCTCGAACGCGCGGGAAAACTCCCCGGCCAGTTGATCGGCAAGTCCCCCTGGCTGCAATCGGTCCACCTGATCGGCAACCACGCGATCGGCGACCTGGTGGAAGTGACGCTGGCGGCTGCCGGCCCGAACTCCCTCACCGGCATCGAGCGGGTCGCCGAAGCCGCCTGAGCCCCCTCCTAATCCTCCCCCGCCAGGGGGAGGTGGCAGGCACTTGCCTGACGGAGGGGGAGGCAAGCGCCGACGCCTGATCCGTGTCCTCCCCCTCCGTCACCTGCGGCGACACCTCCGCCTTGCAGGGGAGGATCGCAACGGCGTCCCCAAGGCGTCAGAACGATACGCGGGGCTCGTGAAACCACCCCCCGCGATTTTGCTGTCCTACATCCGGATCGCCTGTCACACTCACCTCCGATGCAGCTTCGCCCACGCGACTCGAATCATCTCTTGGCCAGCGCTCCGGCGCGGCTTGAACGCGTCGCCCGCGATGCTCATCTTCCTTTCAAAGGTTACGGTTTGACGCTTCCAGGCGTAACCTTTGACACCCTGAAAGGACCGTATGAGCCGTAAACCCGTTCCCGCCCAGTCCGGTGACCGCGCCCGAGTCGAGCTGCTGTTCGACAAGCCCCAATTGCTCGTCCGGCTCTTCGGCCAGTACGATCAGAACCTGGTAGCGCTCGAGAATCGCCTCGGCGTCTACATCACCGCACGAGGGAACAAGATCGGCCTGGAGGGCACCGCCGAACAGGTCGCCAAGGCTCGCGATGTGCTCCACGATCTCTACGCCCGCATCCAGCGCGGCGAAGACGTCGACGCAGGCTTGGTCGACGCGTCGATAGCGATGGCGGACGAACCCGTTCTCGAAGGCATCATCCGCGCTGATGCCGGCGGTGGCGCCGCACCCCCGATCATGATCCGCACCCGGAAAAAGACGATCGTGCCGCGCACGCCGGCGCAGGCGCACTACATGCGCGAGCTCGCCAACAACGACATGATCTTCGCGCTCGGGCCGGCGGGCACGGGCAAGACCTATGTCGCGGTCGCGCAAGCCGTGCAGCAGCTCATCAACGGCAGCGTCCAGCGGCTGATCCTGTCGCGTCCCGCTGTCGAAGCCGGCGAACGCCTCGGCTTCCTCCCCGGCGACATGAAGGAGAAGGTCGATCCGTATCTTCGCCCACTATACGATGCGCTTTACGACTGCCTCCCCGCCGAGCAGGTCGAACGCCGCATCGCATCGGGCGAAATCGAGGTCGCCCCGATCGCCTTCATGCGCGGCCGCACATTGGCAGACGCATTCGTCATCCTCGACGAAGCGCAGAACACCACGCCCGCACAAATGAAGATGTTCCTCACCCGCTTCGGCCAGAACAGCCGCATGGTGATCTGCGGCGACCCGAAGCAGGTCGACATCCCCGGCGGCGTCGCGGCGTCAGGTTTGGCGGATGCGGTCCGGCGGCTGGAAGGCGTCGAGAGCATCTCGATGTGTCGCTTCACCGTCGGCGACGTCGTCCGCCACCCAATCGTCGGCCGCGTCGTCGGGGCGTACGAAGGAACCGATGGTTGATGCATGGGATATCCCGGAGTATTATCCGGGATATCCTAGGAGGATGACGATGGCGTCGCTCTACATCAAGGACAACGAAACCGCCGAACTCGCGACTGAGCTTGCGGCGCGTCTGGGCGTCACCAAGACGGAGGTCGTTCGTGATTTGCTGCGTCGCCAGAAGGCAGAATTGACACCGTCGGTTTCGGTGCCGAGCATGCGCGAACGCCTGGACGCATGGCGCAAGGCTCACCCCCTAGGTGAGCCGACTGGCCTGAAAGCCGATAAGGCGTTTTTCGACGAATTATGGGGCGAGGAACCGGATTGACCGTGTTCGTCGATGCATCCGCGCTTGTAGCGATTATTACAGGTGAACCGGAGCGCGATACTTTCATCACGCGTGTCGAACATGACGGAAATGCCCTGTGGTCGGCGATGTCATGCTGGGAGACGGTGTCCGCTCTTCGTAGCTCCTATCGGTTTGATATCGATGTGGCTCGCAGTGAAGTGGAAAACACCGCTCCGGTGTTGGCTCTTCGCCTTATCGCAATTGGAGAGAGCGAATTATCTACGGCCCTCGACGCCTATCAAATCTACGGCAAGGGCCGCCACCCCGCAAAGCTCAACATGGGCGATTGTTTCGCCTATGCCTGCGCGAAAACCCATGGCGCGGAACTTCTCTACAAGGGTAATGATTTCGCCCTGACCGATCTCGCCTGAAGGACCTGCATGCTCGAACTCGCGCTCTCTTCCGACGCCCCCTGGCCCGAGCAGGATTGGGACGCTCTCGCCCTTCGTGCAGCGACCGCGGCAATCCAGCGGACCCCGCACGGTGAATTGCTGACCAGCGCCGCGACGGTCGAGATCTCGATCCGGCTCGCGTCGGACGACGAGGTCCACACACTCAACAAGCAGTATCGCCAGAAGGACAAGCCGACCAACGTCCTGTCCTTCCCGATGGTCCAGCCCGACCTGCTCGCCACGGTCAGCCAGAATTCGGACGATGGCGAAGTCCTCCTCGGCGACATCATCCTCGCGCACGGCGTCTGCGTCGCGGAAGCGGCCGAGCGCGGTATCTCGGTCGAGGATCATGCGATGCATCTGATGGTGCACGGCACGCTGCATCTGCTAGGCTATGACCATATCGACGACGACGAGGCCGAGGGCATGGAGCAGATCGAACGCGACGCGCTCGCCGCTTTGGGCCTCCACGACCCCTATCTGATAACAGAGGACTGACGACCACGATGGCCGATGGCCCCAATGCCGGTAACGGCGATAGTAGCGACAGTATCTGGCGCGGGCTCAAGGGCCTGATCTTCGGTGCTCAAGACGAATCCCTTCGCGACCAGCTCGAGGATGCGATCGACCGGCACGAGGGCGATCCCGCCCCCGATGCCAAGGGCGATCTCACCCCGCTCGAGCGCCAGATGGTCCGCAACCTGCTCCACTTCAGCGAACGTGATGCCGGCGATGTCGGCGTGCCCCGCGCGGACATCATCGCGGTCGAGGAGGAGACGCCGTTCGCCGACCTGGTGAAGCTGTTCGCCGAAGCCGGCCATAGCCGCCTGCCGGTGTACCGCGACAACCTCGATACGATCATCGGCATGGTCCACATCAAGGACGTCTTCAACATCCTCGCGACCGGCGCGGAGCATCCGACGTCGATCGCTGGGCTGATCCGCGAGCCGCTCTACGCGCCGATGTCGCGCGGGGCGCTCGATCTGCTCGCGGACATGCGGCAGAAGCACGTCCACCTGACGATCGTGCTCGACGAATATTCGGGGACGGAAGGCCTGGTCACGTTCGAGGACCTGATCGAGGAGATCGTCGGCGAGGTCGAGGACGAGCATGACGAGGCGCCGCAGGTGCTGATGACACCGATCGAAGGTGGTGCCTGGGATGCCGACGCACGCGCCGAACTCGAGGACGCCGCAGAACTGATCGATCCGCGCCTGGCGGAGGTCGACGGCGATATCGACACGCTGGGCGGCTTGGCAGCGCTTCTAGCAGGGCATGTCCCGCAGATAGGCGAATGCGTCGATCATCCGAGCGGCTGGAAGCTGGAGATCATCGACGCCGACGAACGCCGTATCAATCGCCTGCGCCTGCATCCGCCGGTGGTGCCGGTCGAGGACGACGACTGATACAGCCTACGCAATGGATCGACGGGCCTTTTACCCATGATCCATTGCCCCGGCCCTGCCTCCGTTCTAACTTCCCTTCATGCGCAAACACATCCTCATCGTCCTTGGGTTGATCCTGCTCGTGATCGCCGCGGGCGTCACCTATCTCGCCTGGCCCGACACGGCGGAATTGTCGGTCGACCAGGTCGCCGGCAAGCTGCCCAAGATCACCGATCCCCGCATCCAGACGATCCCGACCGTCAAGGTCGCCAAGGTCGTCGGCTGGCAGAACGGCGCGATGCCGACGCCTGCCGCCGGCCTTAAGGTCCAGCCGTTCGCGACCGGACTCGATCACCCGCGCTGGATGTACCGCCTCCCCAATGGCGACGTGCTGGTCGCCGAGACCAACTCGCCCCCGCGCGACGGCGGCGGGATCACCGGCTGGGTGATGAAGGTGCTGATGGGTCGCGCCGGCGCCGGCGTGCCGTCGGCGAACCGCATCACGCTGCTGCGCGACGCGAACGGCGACGGCGTGGCGGAGACGAAGTCGGTGTTCATGACCGGGCTCAACTCGCCGTTCGGCATGACGCTGCTCGACGGCCAGCTCTACATCGGCAACACCGACGCGCTGGTCCGCGTGCCGTATACCGACGGGGCGACCAAGATCACCGCCAAGCCCGAGCTCGTCATCAAGCTCAACCCGGGCGGCAATCACTGGGCACGCAACGTCATCGCTGCGGCGGACGGCAAGACGCTCTATGTCGGCGTCGGCTCCTCTTCGAACATCGCCGAGAACGGCATGGACGCCGAGAAATACCGCGCCAACATCCTGCAAGTCTGGCCGAAGGACAAGAACTGGCGGATCTACGCGGCCGGCCTGCGCAACCCCAACGGCATGGCGATCAACCCCAAGTCGGGCGGGCTTTGGACCGTCGTCAATGAGCGCGACATGCTCGGCTCCGACCTCGCGCCGGATTACCTGACTCAGGTCGAGTTCGGCGATAACTTCGGTTGGCCCTGGTATTATTGGGGTGGCTATCCCGACACTCGCGTCGAACCAAAGAACCCTGCGCTACAGCAATACGCGAAGCGCCCCGACTATGCGCTGGGGCCGCACGTCGCCGCGCTCGGCCTGACCTTCTCCGCGGACGCGAAGCTCGGCGCGAAGTTCGCCAATGGCGCGTTCGTCGGCGAGCACGGCTCGTGGAATCGCAAGCCAGTCTCGGGCTACAAGGTCGTCTACGTGCCCTTCGGCGACACTGGCTTCCCGGCGGCAAACGCGAAGCCGGTCGACGTGCTCGGCGGGTTCCTGAACAAGGATGGCGACGCGCAAGGCCGCCCGGTCGGCGTCATCACCGACAAGACCGGCGGCCTGCTGGTCGCCGACGACGTCGGCAACGCGATCTGGCGGGTCAGCGCTGGGGGATGATTTCGGTGGGGGGCATCGAAGGCCCCGCCCTCTATACAAAAGGCGTACGAATCCAACTTGTCGTCATCCCCGCGGAGGCGGGGACCCATATGCGCAAGGGCTATCGATTAACTCGCGAGCTTTGCCAGTATGGGTTCTCGCCTGCGCGGGAATGACGATCCGGGAGTTAGGTCGGCGGTTTCCTGCCAGCGCCTAACGCACCCTCTCACCCCGCCAAAATCCCCCGAGCCTCGTCGAGATCATCCTCGTCGACCATCACGCGAACCGGGATCAGCAACCAGCTCCCCTCCATGATCGACGTCCCGCCATCGAACGCGATCGCGAGGATGCCTTCGCTCTCAAGCCGCCCAACGATGATATGCGCCTCGTTGCGCCCGTACCGCCCGAGTTCGACCAGGCTCACGCGCCAACTCGGTCCGGCAGGACGGTGCCGAGCCGAACCGGCAACCCGTCGATGCTCGCTACTGGCCCCGCCCATTCCTCGATCCGCTCGGCGTCGGACTGCCTGGCGTGATATTTCGACAAGGTCTGCCGTTCACGGTCCAGCGTCATGAACGGCACGCCCCACCCGCAACTCGTCTGCACCTCGTCGACATCGATCACGAAGATCTGCCGCGTCCCCGGCAACGGCGTGAACTGCGCGTAGAGGTCAGCCCAGCCGTCGTCCTGCGGCAGCACCGCACGCCCCTTGCCATAGATGCGGAAGATCAGCGCAGGCTGGTCGAACGCGCAGAACATGATCGTGATGCGACCATCGGCGCCCAGATGCGCGTTCGTCTCGTTCCCCGACCCACCGACGTCGAGATACGCGACCGTCTTCGGATCGAGTACGCGAAAACTGTCCATGCCCTTGGGACTGAGATTGATCCGCGCGCCTTCCGCGGCTGTCGCAACGAAGAATACCGGTTGCCGCATCACGAACGCGCGATGATCGTCGGTGAGCGCGGGGAAGAAGTCCATCGTTCGGCTCCGAATTGACGCGCGTCGTCAACGCGCATATTCTGTGCGCATGAAACATGATCCTATCGCTACCGGCAAGCGCAAATCGGTAAATATGTCCGTTGATACCGGCATTGTCGCCGCTGCCAAGGAAGCGGGCGTCAACCTGTCGCGCGTCACGGAAGCCGCACTCCGCGGCGCAATCAAGACCGAGCGCGAACGGCGGTGGAAGGAGGAGAATCGACAGTGGATCGAAGCGCAGAACCGATGGATCGACGAGAACGGAATTCCGCTTTCCGGCCTCGAGCCGCTCTAAATGGCGCAATTCGACGTCCATTCGATCGACGGTCACGGACTTGTCGTGAATTGCCAGAGCGATCTTCTAAGCGACTTGCGCTCGCGAATCGTTGCCCCATTACGCCAGCCTGACGAACCGTCGGTTTCGCAGTCTAGGCTCAATCCACTCGTGACGGTGCATCAGACGGAATATCGCGTTGCCGTCCAGTTTCTACGCGCCGTCGACAGCCGGCAACTCGGTGAAAAGATCGGTTCGCTTCTCGACTACGAATATGATCTGAAGGCTGCAATCGACATGGTCGTCGGCGGACTTTAAGCCGCCGTCCCCCCGACCGTAAGACCATCGACCAGCAACGTCGGCTGCCCCACGCCAGCCGGCACCGACTGGCCGCCCTTGCCGCAGATCCCGATGCCCTCGTCGAGCGCGAAGTCGTTGCCGATCCCACGGACCTTGGTCAGCGAACTCGGGCCATCGCCAATCAACGTCGCGCCCTTGATCGGCGCACCGAGCTTGCCGTCCTCGATCAGATACGCCTCGGTGCAGCTGAACACAAACTTGCCCGAGACGATGTCGACCTGCCCGCCGCCGAACGCCTTGGCGAAGATGCCCTTCTTCACGCGCGACAAAAGCTCCGCGGGATCGTCGTTGCCCGCCTTCATGAAGGTGTTGGTCATCCGCGGCATCGGTGCGTGCGCATAGCTCTCGCGGCGGCCGTTGCCGGTCGCCTCGACGCCCATCAACCGCGCGTTGAGGCGGTCCTGCATATAGCCCTTGAGGATGCCATCCTCGATCAGCACGGTCTCGCGCGTCGGCGTACCTTCGTCATCGATCGTCAGCGATCCGCGGCGATCCTGAAGCGAGCCGTCGTCGACCACCGTCACGCCCTCAGCCGCGACGCGCTCGCCGATGCGACCCGAGAAGGCCGACGTACCCTTGCGGTTGAAATCGCCTTCGAGCCCGTGACCGATCGCCTCATGCAGCAGGATGCCGGGCCAGCCATTGCCGAGCAGCACGGTCATCTCGCCCGCCGGTGCCGCGATCGAGTCGAGGTTCACCAAGGCCTGCGACAACGCCTCGTCGATCGCGCGGTTGTACGTCGCCGGCTCGAACAGGTCGTTGTAAAGATAGCGGCCGCCGATCCCGTAGCTGCCCGTCTCACGACGCCCGTTCTGTTCGGCGACGATCGAAACGTTGAGGCGGACGAGCGGACGCACGTCGGTCGCGACGAAGCCGTCCGCGCGGACGATCTCGACCACCGACCATGTCCCCGAAAGGCTGACCGAGACCTGCGCAACCCGCGGATCGCGGGCGCGCGCGGCAGCGTCGATCGTCTGGCAAAGGTTCACCTTGTCCGCGAACGGCACCAAATCGAGCGGATCGGCAGCGGTGTAGCGGCGCTGGTTGGTGCCCTGCGGCGGACCAGCCTTCGCGGCGACACCCGGTTCGATCAGCGCCATCGTCTCGGCGGCACGTCGGATCGCGGCGGGGGTCATCTCGTTCGAATGCGCGAACGCGGTCATCTCGCCCGAGACGGCGCGCAGGCCGAAACCCGAGCTCGTATCGTAGGACGCAGTCTTCAGCCGGCCGTCGTCGAAGCCGAACGCCTCGGCCTTGCGGTACTGGAGATACAGCTCGCCGTCATCGGCCTTGCCGAGCGCCTTTGCGGTCAGCGCCTGCGCCTGTTCGGGGTCCAGGGTATCGCGGTAGAGGAACGAACGGGGGTCTGCTGCTATCGTCATCCGATAGATATAAGCGGCTTAGCGCCCTGCGCCATCCCCGTGATCGCGCAAAGTCGCCTGGTCCGCGCCATCGGCGGCACCGCCAACGAGGATGAAGCGCCGGTCGCAATAGCCGCAATCGACATAGCCGGTCTCGTCGATCTGCAACCAGACGCGTGGGTGGCCGAGTGCCGCACCGCCGGGAATGTCGGTGGCGCCGTCGCAGGCGACGCGGGCGTGGGTGACGCGGGTGGTTTCGAGCGGCGGATGCATGAGGGGGCGATAGCAAGCGCGCGCCGGCCGGGCAATTGGTTCTTCGGCGTGGCAAGAAGGAAGAATGGGTTCACGCGGAGACGCGGAGACGCGGAGGTGTTGCATCCAGCCCATCGGTCGGGAGACATCATGATCTGTTCCGCAGGTAGGTGATCGAGCGGTCGCTACGCGACAAGCGCAACACCTCCGCGTCTCCGCGCCTCCGCGTGAACAAATATTCTTTGCAACGCCCGAGGGGATGACCAGCCCCGCCCGCCCCGCTATGCCGCAGCCATGACCGAAGCTGCGATCGCAATCTCGAACCTTTGCAAGACATACGCGCCCGTCGGCACCGCCCCGCCCAAGCGTGCGCTCGACGGGGTGACGTTCGACGTCCCTCGCGGCCAGATCTTCGGGCTGCTCGGCCCCAACGGCGCAGGCAAGTCCACGCTGATCAACATCCTCGCCGGGCTGGTCAACAAGACCGACGGCAGCGCCGCGATCTGGGGGTTCGACATCGACGAACACCCGCGCAACGCCAAGGCGTCGATCGGGATCGTCAACCAGGAGATCCTGTTCGACCCCTTCTTCTCGCCCTTCGAGACGCTCGAAATCCAGGCCGGCCTCTACGGCGTTCCCAAGGCGAAGCGCCGCACGATGGAACTGCTCCGCGCGGTCCATCTCGAGGACAAGGCGCACGCTTACGCCCGCACGCTGTCCGGCGGCATGAAGCGCCGCCTGATGGTGGCGAAAGCGATGGTCCACTCGCCGCCCGTCCTCGTCCTCGACGAGCCGACCGCAGGCGTCGACATCGAACTGCGCCAACAGCTCTGGACCTATGTCCGCAGCCTCAACCAGGCCGGCGTAACGGTCGTCCTCACCACGCATTACCTCGAGGAAGCCGAGGAACTCTGCGACCGCATCGCGATCATCAACAACGGTCGCCTGATCGCGAACGAACCGACCCGCGAACTCGTTGGCAAGGCGCAGGAGAAGATCGTCGCCGTCACCGTCGATCGCGACGTGACCGACATTCCCGCCAACGCCTGCTTCCAGAAGATCACGCTTAAGGGCACGCGGACGCTCGAGATCACCTACAAGAAGGACCGCGTAAACGCCGGCGAAGTCCTCGCCGCGATTCAAGGCAGCGGCTTCGGCATCGTCGACGTCTCGACCAAGGAACCCGATCTCGAGGACGTCTTCCTCAGCCTGACCCGCGCCGCCAACGCATGACGAGCGACATCCTGATCGTCGGCTCGGGCGCCGCAGGTCTCACCGCGGCACTCAACCTCGCCGACCGCTTCAAGGTCACGGTGTTAGCGAAGGGCGCGCTGAACGAAGGCTCGACCGCCTGGGCGCAGGGCGGGATCGCCGCCGTGCTCGAACCCGGCGACACGTTCGAGAACCATGTCGAGGACACGATGGTCGCCGGCGCCGGGCTCAACGACCGCGCGATCGTCGAGATGGTCGTCGAGGGCGCCCCCGCCGCGATCGAGCGCCTCACGCATCTCGGCGTGCCGTTCGAGACCGAAGGCAACGCGCTGCACCTGACGCGCGAGGGTGGGCACTCGCATCGCCGCATCGTCCACGTCGCCGACGCGACCGGCTGGGCAGTGCAGGAAGCGTTGCAGAAGGCCGCCGAAGCACACCCGAACATTACGCTGGTGCCCGACCAGATCGCGATCGACCTCGCGACCGGCCGCCACGAGGAACGCTATTCGGGGTCCGGCAACGTCTGGGGCGTCTACGCGGTCGACCGCAAGACCGAGCGCGTCGCCCTCTACACCGCGCGCGCGACGATCCTCGCGACCGGCGGTGCGGGACGCACCTACCTGTTCTCGACCGCCCCCCGCGGCGCGACCGGCGACGGCATCGCGATGGCATGGCGCGCGGGCGCGCGCGTCTCCAACATGGAGATGATGCAGTTCCACCCGACCTGCCTCTACAATCTGGAGGTCAAGAATTTCCTGATCACGGAAGCGGTCCGCGGCGAAGGCGGGCGGTTGATCAACCCGTCGACCGGCAAGCGCTTCATGACCTATTACGACCCCGCGCGGATGGAGCTCGCCCCCCGCGATATCGTCGCGCGTGCGATCGATGCCGAGATCAAGCGCTACGGGCTCGATTACGTCCATCTCGACATCAGCCACATGCCCGCCGAGTTCATCCGCCATCACTTCCCGAACATCCACGAGAAGCTGCTGACAGTCGGCATCGACATGACCACGCAGCCGATCCCGGTCGTCCCCGCGCAGCACTATACCTGCGGCGGCATCGTCATCGACGAGCACGGCAAGACCGACCTTCCCGGGTTGTACGCGGCGGGCGAATGCACCGAATCCGGACTTCACGGCGCCAACCGGCTCGCGTCCAATTCGCTGCTCGAATGCTTCGTGTTCGGCGAAGCGGCGGCGGACAGCATCGCAGCCGCGTGGGACTCGCTGCCCCCGCCCCCACCGATCCGCCCCTGGGACGAAAGCCGCGTCACCGATTCCGACGAAGAGGTCGTGATCAAACAGACCTGGACCGAAATCCGCCGGTTCATGTGGAATTACGTCGGCATCGTCCGCACCACCAAGCGGCTCGAACGCGCCAAGCACCGCATCGAACTGCTCAACGACGAGGTCGCCGAATATTACCAGCACTTCCGCGTCACGCCCGACCTGATCGAACTGCGCAACCTGCTCCAGACCGCCGAACTGATCGTCCGATCCGCGTTGCACCGGCATGAAAGCCGCGGGCTGCACTTCACGCTCGACTACCCTGAGACGCTGCCCGAGGCGGTCGATACGGTTCTCGTTCCATAGCATGATGGCGACTCGGCGCATCGTCGTCGCGCTTCGTCGCAGCGACGTGCTGCCGCAGTTTCGCGTGGCCGATCAACGGATAAGGATCGATGCTTCAGTGCAGGGCGTTCAATCCATCATGACATCGGCGAGTGCGTTCAAGCGTCTTCTGGCAACCGCCTTGTTCGGCACGGCGCTCGCCGGATGCGGATCGGCGTCGCGACCGACCCCGCCCGCCGTCTCCCCGGTGCATCAGTCCGAGGGGTTCGTGTCGATCCCCGTGCCGCCGCCCCTGCCGCGTACGCCGCGCCCCGCGCCCGCCGGTCTCGTCAACGCGATCTCCGAACTGCAGAGCGGGTTCCAGGGCAAGGCGGGGATCGCGATACGCGCGGTCGACGATGGCTGGACGGTCGAGGCCGGCGGTCGCCAGTTGCTGCCGCAGCAGTCGGTCAGCAAACTCTGGGTCGCGATGACCGTGATGGACCTGCGCGACCAGGGCAAGATCCGCCTCGACGAGCCGATCGTCGTGCGGCCGCAAGACCTCACGCTGTTCCACCAACCGATCGCGATGCTGGTCAAGGGCGACGGCTACCGGACGACGGTCGGCGAGCTGCTGACGCGCGCGCTGACGCACAGCGACAATACCGCGAACGACCGGTTGCTCACGCGTGTCGGTGGGCCATCCGCGGTGCGGTCGATGATCGCGCGCAAACAACTCGGCGCGATCCGGTTCGGGCCGGGCGAGCGGTTGTTGCAGAGCGGCACGGCGGGGCTCGTCTGGCAGCCGTCCTACGCGGTCAATGGTGGTTTCATGACCGCACGCAACCGGCTGTCGCCCGCGGTGCGCGAGGCTGCGCTGAACGCGTATGTGCGCAATCCGCCCGACGGTGCCGCGCCGATCGCGATCGCCGATGCGATCGCTCGGCTGGCGAAGGGCGACCTGTTGTCGGAGACCTCGACGAAGATCCTGCTCGACACGATGGGCCGCTCGGTCACCGGCCGCGCTCGCCTGCGCGCCGCGCTCCCGGGCGGCTGGGAGATCGCGCACAAGACCGGCACCGGCCAGGACCTCGGCCGCCGCAACGCCGGCTTCAACGACGTCGGTCTGCTCACCGCCCCCGATGGACGTCGTTATGGCATCGCAGTGATGATCGGCGATACTATCCGGCCGATGCCCGAACGCCAGAAACTGATCCAGGCGGCCGCGGCGGCAGTGGCCAACTATGCGGGCACTACACGCCCAAGAGGCTGATGTTCCCGTGCTGCAGTGCAGCATGGGGTGGCCGAGACCGTGTGCCAGTGCACTACTCGGACGCAGCCTCAAACACCGTCTTGGTGTGACTTTATCGTAACCTTTGGGACCACGCGGGATGGCCAGCCGCGAGCGGCTCGGCCTAAACCGCCACGTCCGGCCGTTCCACGCAGTCCACGGCCACCGCCTCTCAGTCGAACCCGTTCGCCAGGAACCGCTCCGCCACCGCGCAGTGCATCGCTATCCCATGCGCCATCACGCGCTCGTCGATCGTCATCTTCGTGTTGTGGAGCGGCGGGTTGGTGCGCGGGTCGCTACCCTCGGGCGCAGCACCGATGAACGCCATCGCGCCGGGCAGCTTCTGGAGCACGTACGAGAAGTCCTCCGCGCCCATCATCGGCGGCATCACCTGATACGCGCCCTCGCCACCGATCGCGGTCGCGCACGCCTTCATCAGATCGGTCGCACGCTCGTCGTTGACGGTAACCGGATAGCCTTCCTCGATCGTCGGCGTCCCGACGGCGCCATGCGCGGCGGCGATGCCCTCGACCATGCGGATGAACGCCGCGCGGACCTGCTCGCGCGTACGCTCCGACAGCGTGCGCATCGTGCCGAGCATCTCGACGGTCGACGGGATGACGTTGTGCGCGGAGCCCGCGTTGAGCTTGGTAATCGAAAGAACGGCAGGGTCGGTGACCGCGACCTGACGCGCAACATAGGTCTGGAGCGCGGTAACGATTTCGCAGGCGATCGGCAGCGGATCGAGGCAGTCGTGCGGCATCGCCGCGTGCCCACCACGACCGGTGATCGTCGCGCGCAGCGTGTCGGTCGAAGCCATCAGCGTACCTGTACGGCTGACCACATGCCCCATCGGCATGTTCGGCGAGATGTGAAGCGCGAAGCCAGCCTCCGGCAGGGGTGAGTCGAGCAAGCCGTCGGCGATCATGTGGCGCGCGCCGTGATGCCCCTCCTCGCCCGGCTGGAACATGAAGACGACCGTACCGGGAAGTTCGTCCCGCCGTGCGCACAACGCCTTCGCGGCACCAACCAGCATCGCGGTATGCGAGTCATGCCCGCAAGCATGCATAGCGCCGTCGATCTTCGACGCGAACGAGAGGCCGGTCTCCTCCTGCATCGGCAGCGCGTCCATGTCGCCGCGGAGCAGGACGGTGCGGCCGTTGCCGCCGGCATTGCCTGCACGCCCGCCGCGGAGGATCGCGACGAAGCCGGTTGTCGAGGTCCCTTCGCGGATTTCGAGCGGGAGGCCGGCGAGCGCAGCCTTCACCTTGTCCGAGGTACGCGGGCAGCGGAGACCGACTTCAGGATCGGCGTGGATCGCGCGACGGAGGGTGATCGCGTCGTCGAGACTGTCCTCGCCGACTACTGTCCAGTCAGTTGGAGTCCAGTCGGTGGTGGATTCGAAATCGAAGGACATCGTCTGACTCCTTGAGTGACTTAACTACCACCCCGGCGGAAGCCGGGGCCCAATTGGGAAGGTCGATGTAACGGAGCGCCGTCCGACGTTACCTCCGTTCCCCAATTGGGCCCCGGCCTTCGCCGGGGTGGTATTTGGTTGGGGGGTAGCTCTCCCCCAGTCATGTAAGCAGCCTAGCCCCGGAAGAGCCCGCCTAAAACCCCGCGCAGCACCGTGCCGACCAGACCACCGCTCGACGACGAACGGCGGGACTTGGTGCCAAAGACCTGCTTGCCAATCTCGTTCGCCACCTGCCGCCCGATCGAAGAACTCGCCGCGCGCGTCGCCGAGGAAGCCATCTTGGTCCAGGGCGAATTCGCCGCCTCGCGATCAGCTTCACGCTGCTGCCGATCAGCCTCGCGCTGGTCCGCAATGCGCGCGCGTTCCGCCTCTTTCGCCGCCTTCGCATCGAGCTTCGCCTGCGCCGCCGCGGCCTTATCCGCCTCGGTCGTCGCCTTAGCCTCAGCCGCCGCAGCACTCGCCTCCTGCGTCTTCGCCGCCAGCAACTCCTCCGCCGACTCGCGATCGACCAGCGTGTCGTATTTCGCGCCGACCGCATCGGTCTCGATCATCACCTTCCGCTCCGCCGGCGTGATCGGCCCGACGCGCGAGGCAGGGGGCTTGATCAGCGTGCGCTCGACGGGCGTCGGCGCGCCATCCGCCTGGAGCAGCGACACTAGCGCCTCACCGACCTTCAATTCGGTGATGATCGTCGCGACGTCGACGCCGGGGTTCGCCCGGAACGTCTCCGCCGCGGAGCGCACCGCAGCCTGATCGCGCGGGGTAAACGCGCGCAACGCGTGCTGGACGCGGTTGCCGAGCTGTCCTGCGACGGTGTCGGGAACGTCGATCGGGTTCTGCGTGATGAAGTACACGCCCACCCCCTTCGAGCGGATCAGGCGGACGACCTGTTCGATCTTCTCCAGCAGCGCCTTCGGGGCCTCGTCGAACAGCAGATGCGCCTCGTCGAAGAAGAAGCACAGCACCGGCTTGTCGGGATCGCCGACCTCGGGGACATGCTCGAACAATTCGCTCATCAGCCACAGCAGGAACGTCGCATACAGTTTCGGCGAGGCCATCAGCTTATCCGCGGCGAGGATGTTGACGATCCCCCGCCCCTTGTCGTCGACGCCGATGAAGTCGTTCATCTCGAGCGCCGGCTCACCGAAGAAATTCTCCGCACCCTGCGTGCGCAACTGGAGCAGCGAGCGCTGGATCGCGCCGATCGATTGCTTCGAGACGTTGCCGTACGTGACCGTCAGCTCATCCGCGCGGCCGGCGCATTCGGTGAGCATCGCCTGGAGATCGTCGAGGTCGATCAGCAGCAGCCCCTCCTTGTCTGCGACGTGGAAGGCGATCGTCAGTACGCCTTCCTGCACCTCGTTGAGGTCCATCAGCCGTGACAGCAGCAGCGGCCCCATCTCGCTGATCGTGGTGCGGATCGGATGGCCCTGCTCGCCGAAGAGATCCCAGAACTGCACCGGATTGTCGGCATAGGCCCAACCATCGTCGCCGATCGCCTTCGCGCGCTCGGCGAAGGTCGCGTGCGTCTTCGCGGTCGGCGAGCCGGCCATCGCGAGCCCGGACAGGTCGCCCTTCACGT
Organism: Sphingomonas sp. CFBP 13728; assembly: GCF_014841895.1. NCBI lineage: Bacteria > Pseudomonadati > Pseudomonadota > Alphaproteobacteria > Sphingomonadales > Sphingomonadaceae > Sphingomonas > Sphingomonas sp. CFBP 13728. The sequence goes on from NZ_JACYUS010000003.1 coordinate 474,724, forward strand.
CGGCGACGAAGCACGGCACGCCGTTTGCCGAGAAGCCCTCGATGATCCCCTGCAACGTCACCGTCTTGCCGGTACCGGTCGCCCCCGCGATCAGGCCGTGGCGGTTCGCCCGCTTCAGTTCGAGCGTCTGCGGCTTGCCGTCCACGCTGGCGCCGATGAAGATGCCGTCGGTCATGGGTCTCGTCCTCTGTATGCGGCGCCGACCCTAACCTCGCGCGCCACGAAGAAAAAGGACCGCCGCTCACAGGAGCGACGGTCCCTTATAATCGGTCGTGTCGGTCGTGGATTACTTGATCTTGACCGGCAGGAACTGCGCCGGGGTACGTCCACGCTTGACCTGCAACAGGACCTGCGGGCGACCAGCCGCCTTGGCAACGTTGACCGCGTTCTGGACGTCGACCGCAGTGCGGACGGGCGTGCCGTTGACCGAGATGATGACGTCGCCGCGCTTGAGCTTGCCGAACGCATCGCTGGTCTGCGCGACCACGGCAATGACGACGCCCTGCGTGCTGGCTTCGACGCCGACCGCCTGCGCGATCGCAGGGGTCAGCGGCTGGACACCGATGCCAAGCGCTGCACCGGCCACCGGTGCGGCGGGCGTTGCCGAGTCATCGCCGTCGTCACCGTCGTCTGAGCCGAAGCCTTGCGCATCGCCGCCGACCACAGCCGCCAGCTTGTCCGCGCTTGGACGCGGCACCACGACCACGTTTGCCGAAGTCGGCTTGCCGTTGCGCAGGATGTCGAGACGCGCGGTCTGACCGGGCTTCACGTTCGAGACGAGGTAGGACAGCGACTGGTCGACCGTCACCGGCTGGCCGTTGACCTTGGTCACGACATCGCCAGCGCGCACGCCGGCCTTCGCCGCCGGGCCGCCCGCAGTCACATCGTTGATCAGCTCGCCCTGGTTCTTGGGAATGCCCAGCGCCGCGGCGGTATCCTCGTTGATCGTGCCACCCGGCTGCAGTTGGACGCCGATATAGCCGCGCTCGATCGTGCCGCCCTTCATGAAGGTCGCGATGATCGGCTTGGCGACGGCAGCCGGGATAGCGAAGCCAATGCCAATGTTACCACCCGACTGGCTGAAGATCTGAGAGTTTACGCCGATCACGTTGCCGTTGAGATCGAACATCGGTCCACCCGAGTTGCCCTGGTTGATCGACGCGTCGGTCTGGATGAAGCGGTCATATGCGCCGCCCTGGCCGGTGACGCGGTTGATCGCCGAGACGATGCCCGCGGTCACGGTGCCGCCGAGGCCGAACGGCTCGCCGATCGCCACGACCCAGTCGCCGACGCGAGCGCCGTTGGAGTCGCCGAACTTCACGAACGGCAGGTTCGCCGCGTCGATCTTCAGCAGCGCGAGATCTGACTCCTGATCCTTGCCGATGACCTTGGCGACATATTCCTTCTTGTCGCTGAGCGTCACCGTGATCGAATCGACCGTCGCACCCTGCGCGCCGGGCGAGATCACGTGGTTGTTCGTGACGACATAGCCATCGGGCGAGATCAGGAAGCCCGACCCGAGCGATGCGCCTTCGCGCTTCACCGGCGCGCCACCCTGACCGCCGCCGCCCATGCCACCGAACAGGTCGCCGAACGGCGTGCCCGCGAACGGATTGGCCTGCTGCTTCTGGACGATCGTCTGCTTGGTCGAGATGTTGACGACCGCGGGCTGGAGCCGCGCGACCATGTCGGCGAAGCTCATCGGCGCGCCGGGCTTAGGCGAGACGGCCTGGATTGCACCGGGTTCGTTCTGCGCGACCTGCGCGCCGCTTGGCTGAAGCGCGAGCGTCGCGGTCGCGCCGCCGAGGAGAAGAGCACTGGTAATGGCGTAGGCGTAACGCACTAGATGTTGTCCTCTCGTTTCATCAATCGAAACAGATGGCGGTTAGGCACATCGTTCTGAACAATGCTTGAATATGAACGCGGGACGGAAGGTTCCGCGAGCTTAACGCCCGCGGCCCTCGAATTCCCGCAGATAGCTGTTGTTGGGCGAAAGAATGATTGAGGTCGATCCTTCAGGTGCCGGGCCACCATCCGCACCGAAGGTGTGACGATACGACTGCATTGCACGGTAGAAGTCGTAGAAGTCGGCGTCCTTGCCGAAGCTCTCGGCATATATCTTGGCCGAATCCGCATCGGCCTGCGCACGGACGATCTGCGCCTGCTTCTGGCCCTCGGCGCGGATCGTGATCGCCTCCTGCTGGCGTGCGCTAGACATGCGCTTGAGCGCGCTCTCGAGCGGCAGGCCGACGGGAAGGTTTGCCTGTTTGATACGGACGTCGACGATCTCGACGCCGTACTGGCTGGCGACGCGCTGGAGACCCTTCTGGATGTTGTCCATCAACTCCGACCGCTCGGGGCTCAGCAGTTCGACGAAGCGCCGCTTGCCGAGTTCGTTGCGCAGCGCAGAGCCCAAGATCGGGCGAAGCTGATCGGGGATCCGGTCCTCGCTGCCGACCGCATTACGCATCTTGCGCGGATCGACGATCCGGTAGCGCGCATACGCGTCGACCTCGAGCCGGAGCTGGTCGGTCGACAGCACCAGCGTGTTGTCGAGTTCCAGATCCTGCACGCGCTTGTCGATCCAGACGATCCGATCGACGAACGGGATACGCGCGATCAGCCCCGCGCCGGTCTGGCCGAACGGCGTGTTCGGCTGCCACGCGTTTACCGTGCGGATCGGCTGGCCGAAACGCAGCATCACCGCCTGCTTGGTCTCGGGCACGATCGCAAACGTCGACGCGGCGAGGATCACGAGCAATAGCGCGATGATCCCGGCGACGATCGGGTTGCGGAAACTCACGGCGTTCACTGGGCAGCTCCAGGCTGGGGGGCAGCCGCCGCCGCAGCAGGCGCTGGTGTCGACTGGACAGCCTCGGGGTTCGGCAGACGCTTGGCGTTCGACAGCGGCAGATACGGCACCACCCCACCCGGCGTCTCGACGATCGTCTTGTCGCTCTTGGCGAGCACCGCCTCCATCGTCTCGTAATACATGCGGCGACGCGTCACTTCGGGCGCGAGCTTATACTGCTCGTAGACCTTGTCGAACGACGCGGCCTCACCTTGCGCGCGTGCCACAACCTGTTGCGCGTACGAGCGCGACTGGTTGAGGTTGGCGATCGCCTCCTGCTGCGCGGCGGTAACCGCGTTGAAATCCTCGACGATCCTTGCGGGCGCGGCGGCCTGCTTGATCGCAACGCCCTGAATCCGGACGCCCGACTTATAGTCGTTGAGGATCTGCTGCGTGAGTTCGGCGACACGCTGCTCGATCACGGTACGGCCAGTGCCGATCGCCTGATCGAGCGTCGTCGTGGCGACCACCGCGCGCATGGCACTCTCGGCGGCGGCGCGGACGGTCTCGTTCGGCTCTGCAAGCTGGAACACGTAATCGCGCGGATCGGCGATGTCCCAGCGTACCGAATACGCCAAATCTATTATGTTCTGGTCACCAGTAAGCGTCAGGTTCTCGCCGTCACCGACGGGAAAATTGTCCGTGCGGATCTTCTGCACATCGACCACCGTCACGTCGGCGATCGGCGCGGGCATCGTCAGGCGAACGCCCGGATCGAGCGTGCCGGCGTATTTGCCGAAATAGGTGACGACGCCGCGCTGCTGCGGGCCGATCTGATGGACCGAGGTGAAAAGGATCCAGACGACTGCGATGATCGCGACGCCGATCGCCCAAAGCGCGCGGGCGTTGGCGCCCGACGGCAAGCCACCGAAGCCGCCAGTGCCGCCGCCACCACCACCCGAGCCGCGCGCTTTACGCAGGAACTCGTCGAGCGCGGTCGGCTTGGCGGCAGGCTTGCGGCCACCTGGAGGTTGCGCCCAGGGATTGCGCGGGCCGCTGTTACCGTCGTCGCCCGAGCCGCCCCAAGGGCCTTTCGGTGTTTCGGTGGCGAGGATATCGGGGCGCCGGAACCAGCGCGAGAAGATCGTCATACCAACCTTTATAGGTGTGCGCTGGCGGAAAAACAGTGCCAAGCGGCCTTAGCGGTCCTATCTGGCGCGGATGATCGACATCGAAGGCGTAAAGGCGGCGGTTGCTGCAGTAGCGGGCAAGCGGGCGACCGTCCGGCTCGAAGGGACGCGGGCGGGCATCATCATCGATGCAACCGGGCTCGACCCGCAAGCACGTGATGCGCTGGAAGCGACCGTGCGGATGGCCGCGACCCAGCCCGGCATCTCCGAAGTACGGATCGCCGTAACGGCGGAACGCTCCACGCGGAGGCTTATCGCGGTTGCCAGCGGCAAGGGCGGCGTCGGCAAATCGACGCTAGCCGCCAACTTGGCCATCGCGATGTCGCGCGCCGGGCGGCGCGTCGGGCTGGTCGACGCCGATATCTACGGACCGTCGCAGCCCCGGTTGATGAACGTCGAGGGCACCCGCCCGACCGCGAAGGACAAAGTACTCGACCCCGTCCCCACCCCGTACGGCGTACCGCTATTGTCGATGGGCCAGCTCGTCGAGCCCGGCAAGGCGATCGCGTGGCGCGGGCCGATGGCGGCGGGTGCGCTCGGCCAGCTGGTCGAGGCGGACTGGGGCGTGACCGATACGCTCGTGCTCGATCTCCCGCCCGGCACTGGCGACGTCCAGCTGACGATGGTCCAGAAATACCGCCCCGCGGGCGCAGTGATCGTCTCGACCCCACAGGATCTCGCTCTGATCGACGCCCGTCGCGCGATCGACCTGTTCGAGAAGGCCGGCATCCCGATCATCGGATTGGTCGAGAACATGGCGGGCTATATCTGCCCGCATTGCGGCGAAGCGTCGGACCCGTTCGGCAATGGCGGCGCGGAAGCGGCGGCGCGCGAACTTGGCATCCCGTTCCTCGGCCGCGTTCCGCTGACGATCTCGATCCGCACCGCCTCCGATGCGGGCACCCCGCCCGCCTCGAACCCCGACGATACGGTGTTCATGCCGATTGCGGCTCAGGTCGTCGCATGGCTCGGGAAACTGTGAAACCCACGAGCCTGATCTACGTTGTCTGATTACCGGTCGTACCCGACGTGTTGAGTTGCGGTACGAGCGGACCAGGTTTCTTCTTGCAGGAGGCATCGATGCCATTGACCGCCGATGCCGATATCAAGGCTTTGCTTGAAGGCGCGCGAACGATCGCGTTGATCGGCGCCTCCGACCGCCCCGATCGCCCCTCCTACGGCGTAATGGCCGAGCTCCAGGCGCATGGCTACCGGGTGATCCCGGTCAACCCGCAGATCACCGGCGAGCATGTCCACGGCGAATTCGTCTTTCGGGACCTGTCGCAACTCGGCGACCCGATCGACATCGTCGACATCTTTCGCAACTCTGTTGCCGCCGGTGAAGCAGTAGATCAGGCCATCGCGGTAGGAGCGAAGGCGGTGTGGATGCAGCTTGGCGTCGTCAACCAGGAGGCCGCGGCGCGTGCGGAAGCTGCCGGGCTGCAAGTCGTGATGGACCGGTGTCCGGCGATCGACATTCCTCGGCTCGGGGTCGCCAAGATCGAGCAATGACGCTTGCCCTTACCGGCGATCGCGGCCAGTCTGCGAGCCTGTCCGGGAGGCGCCGATGCTCGCGATGCTGCTGTCGATGGTGATTGAAGACCCGCTGATGGCGACTGCGAAGGCGCGGATGGCTGCCGAGCAACCCTGTATCCAGAGCGCCGACGAGACCGATATCACGGTCTGCGGGATGCGCACCGCCGACCGGTATCGCGTGCCGTTCTTGGTTCATGACGCTGGCGACCCCAAGCACGAGAGTGTCCGCGACGAACGTACTCGTCTACTACATCGCACCTCTCCGCTCGCCGATCTCGGTCCATTCCAGGTCGGTGGCGGGATGGCGGGCGTCACCATGACGGTCGGCGGCGGAGACAACACGTCGTTCCGCAAGCCTGCGCCGTAAGGACCTGATCATGTTTGCAATAATCCTGTCCGCGCTGCTTCAGGTGTCGGCCCACACCGCCGCCCCGGCGGCGCCGCCCTTGCCGGAGCATTTCTCGATCCTCGTCGATCCGTGCGCGACGCAGACGCAGGACGGCAACGAGATCATCGTCTGCGGTAAATCCGCGACGACGACCCCACGCCTGCCGATGCGCGACGATCGCGGCCCGTCCGATCACGCGGTTGCCTTCAATCCAGACCTCAGCGCCGCGCGTGCATTGCAACTGGAAGGGACACCATGCGCGGCCAGCCAATGGGGATGCCAGGTGGGCTTCGGCCCGCCGATCGCCCCAATCGCGAAGGCCGCAGTAGGGTTGATCAAAAGCGCCCTCGCCAAGAAGCCCGACAAGCGCGGCCGCGTGCCGATCGATCTCGACGGTCCCGTCGGTACCGTGAACTAGGCGGAAGGCTGCATAGCCCCGTTCACCCTGCTTCGGGCGGCCTTCCTGACGCCACGCCGATTGTCGCGCCGCTGCGGCATTGCTGTTCGCTGGTCTAGAAAGTGGATGAAGTCGCAATCGGTACGACGGACTGCCGATAGAGAGATGTCCTCCCCTCCCTAAAACGGGAGGGGAGCATAAGTGCTATTAATCTAGGATATGCATCCACATCGGCTGCCCTACGAGACTCTGCGACCCGCGCAGTTTCTCCAGCGCCTGCGCGATCGAGCGTTCCGGGCTCTCGTGAGTCACGATCGCCACCAGCACGCTGCCATCGGCGATCGCGCCGCGCTGGATCAGGCTCTCGATCGAGACACCCGCATCGCGCATCGCCGCCGCGATCTCCGCCAGCACGCCGACCCGATCCGCGACGGTGAACCGCAAATACGCACGCCCCCGCCGCTCGCCGCTGTCCGCCTTAGGTGCCGCCGTGAGCGAGACCACCGGCATTGCGAACGGCGGACCGAACTCGCCACGCGCGATGTCGATGAGGTCGGCCACTACTGCGCTCGCAGTCGGGCCATCGCCCGCGCCGGCCCCCTGGAACAGCAAGCGGCCGACGAAATTGCCCTCTGCGACCACCGCGTTCAGCGATCCGGTAACGTGCGCGAGTGGGTGATCGATCGCTACCAGATGCGGATGCACGCGCTGGAACAGCCCGTCCGTGCCCGCTTCCGCCAGCCCAAGCAGCCGGACGCGGTAACCCAAAGCCGCCGCTTCTGCGATGTCCGCGCCCAGCAGATGCCGGATGCCGCTGATCGCAACGTCGTCGAACGCCGGCTGAGTCCCGAACGCGACCGCCGCGAGGATCGACAGCTTGTGCGCCGCGTCGACACCGTCGATGTCGAAGCTTGGATCGGATTCGGCGAACCCCAGAGCCTGCGCTTCCGCCAAAACCTCGGCAAAATCGCGGCCCTCCGACTCCATCTTCGACAGGATGAAATTGCAGGTACCGTTGAGGATCCCGTACACGCGGGCGATCTCGTTCGCCGCAGCACCTTCCCGCAACCCCTTGATAACCGGAATGCCGCCCGCGACCGCCGCCTCGAATTTCAACGCGACGCCTGCCCCTTCGGCCGCCTGCGCGAGTTCGAGCCCGTGATGCGCGATCATCGCCTTGTTCGCGGTGACGAAGTTACGCCCGGCCGCCAGCGTGCTGCGCGCCAAGGTCAACGCGGGGCCGTCCGATCCGCCGATCAGCTCGACCACGACATCCGCACCCGGCTGTTTCGCCAGTGCGGTCGTATCGTCGACCCACGCGAACCGCGACAGGTCGACGCCGCGATCCTTGCCGCGATCTCGCGCGGAAACCGCGACGATCTCAATCGGCCGGCCGGCCCGCTTGGCAATCAACTCGCGGTTCGCATCCAGCAATCGGATCACACCGCCGCCGACGGTTCCCAGCCCCGCAAGGGCTACGCGCAATGGTTCGCTCATTTTCGTCCTCCACTCGCGCGTCCGGTTACGTTTCGGCGGGCGTTTGCGCAATCCTGATGACGCACGCGCGCGGCGCCCCTATCTGGGCGCTATGTCCGGCCGCTTCGATCACCTCCCCAACCGTCGCGCGATCATCGATCGCCGCGCCGTCGCCGAAACCATCGCCGCGCTGGAGGGTGTCGACCCCACCGCGCTACGCCGAGAAGCGACCACGCTTCTGAAGGCCGCGCTTGATAAAGGCCGGGTCGAGGTCGAACGCCGCCTCGTCGAACATCCATCCCGCGGGCTCGAAGCGTCGGGGGCGCAAGCGTATCTGATCGACGCGCTGCTCCGCATCCTGTTCGATTTCACCACGCAGCGACTGTACCCGTTGCCCAACCCGACGATCGGCGAGCGCCTCACGCTGATCGCGGTAGGTGGGTATGGCCGCGCGGAAATGGCACCGCATTCGGACGTCGATATCGGCTTTCTCACACCGGGCAAGCAGACGCCGTGGGCCGAGCGCGTGATCGAATCGATGCTGTACGCGTTGTGGGATCTCGGGCTGAAGCTTGGCCAATCCAGCCGCTCGCTCGACGAGATGGTCCGCCAAGCGAAATCAGACGTCACTGTCCGAACCGCGCTGCTCGAGGCGCGCTACGTCTGCGGCGATACCGAACTGTACGAGCAGGCGTCGCACCGCTTCAAGACCGAAGTTCAGGCCGATACCGCGCGCACCTTCATCGCCGACAAGCTCGCCGAGCGTGACGCGCGCCACCGGAAGATGGGCGACACGCGCTATGTCGTCGAACCCAACGTCAAGGAGGGCAAGGGCGGCCTCCGCGATCTTCACGCATTGTTTTGGATCGGCAAATACATCTACGACGTCCAGCGCGCTGCCGAACTGGTCGAGGTCGGGCTGTTCACCAAGGCCGAATACCGCCTGTTCCACCGCGCCGACAATTTCTTCCAGGCGGTGCGCTGCCATCTGCACAGCATTACCGGGCGCGCCGAGGACCGGCTGACGTTCGACCTGCAACGCGAGATCGCCGACCGGATGCGGTTCTCCGACCGACCCGGCAAGTCGAAGGTCGAGCGGTTCATGCAGTTCTATTTCCTGCAGGCAAAGACCGTCGGCACGCTCAGCGGCGTCTTCCTCGCGCATCTCGACGAGAAGTTCGCGGCGCGCGGCCGGCGTTTCGGGTTGCCGACGATCCGACGCTCTCCGCGCAAGCTGAACGGCTTCGTACTCGATCGCGGGCGGCTCGCGCTGCCCAGCGACGACTTCTTCCGGGCCGATCCCAAACGCCTGATCGAGATCTTCCAGCTCGCCGACAAGCACGGCGTCGAGATCCACCCGCTCGCGATGCGCGCCGCTGCGCGGGATGCGAAGCTGGTCGACGACGTCCGCAACAGCCCGACCGCGAACGCGCTGTTCCTAGACGTGCTGACCTCGCCCCGCGATCCCGAACTCGTGCTGCGCTGGATGAACGAGGCGGGCGTATTCGGTCGGTTCGTGCCCGATTTCGCGCGCGTCGTCGCGCAGATGCAGTTCGACATGTACCATCACTACACCGTCGACGAACACACCATCCGCGCGATCGGCCTGCTCGCGCGAATCGAGAGTGGCGTGCTGAAGGAAGAGCATCCGCTCGCCAGCGCGATCTTCGAACAGATCGTGTCGAGGCGTGCGCTGTATGTTGCGGTGCTGCTCCACGACATCGCCAAGGGACGTGGCGGCGATCATTCGATCTTAGGCGCGGAGGTGGCGCAACGGCTTTGCCCACGCTTCGGCCTAACACCCGCCGAGACAGAGACGGTCGCGTGGCTGGTGCGCTGGCATCTGCTGATGTCGGCAACCGCGTTCAAACGCGATCTCAGCGACTTCAAGACGATCCTCGATTTCTGCGATGTGGTGCAGAGCCCGGAGCGGTTGCGCCTGCTGCTGACGCTGACGATCGTCGACATCCGTGCGGTCGGGCCGGGAGTGTGGAACGGCTGGAAACGCCAGTTGCTCGGCGATCTGTACGAGGCGGCGGAGGAAGTCCTGCGGCTCGGTCACAAACAAAAGGGTCGTGCCGAGCGGATCGCGGCCAAGCAGGCACATCTTCGCGACGAACTTGGCTGGACCGAGGAAACCTTCGCGACGCTCGTGCACCGCCTCCCAGAGGCCTATTGGATCGCCGAACCCGAGGATGTGCTGGCGCACAATGCCCGTTTCCTTGCGACCACGGGCGATGCGCAACTCGCGATCGACGCCCATGTCTATCCGGGCCGCGGCGCGACGCTGGTAACGATCTACGCGGCCGATCACCCGGGGCTGTTCTACCGCATCGCCGGCGCGATCCATGTCGCTGGCGGCAACATCATCGATGCGCGCATCCACACGACGCGTGACGGCATGGCGATCGATAATTTCCTTGTGCAAGATCCGTTCGGACGGCCGTTCGACGAGTCTGGTCAGCTTTCGCGGCTGAAGACCGCGATCGAGGATGCACTCGCCAACCGCGGCAAGCTCGCCGATCGGCTGGTGGCGAAGCCCCTGCCCCGCACGCGGGCGGAGGCGTTCGATATCGTTCCGAATGCGCTGGTCGACAATAAGGCATCGAACCGGTTCACGGTGGTCGAGGTCAATGCGCGAGACCGCCCGGCACTGCTCAACCAGCTCGCGAACGCGCTGTTCCAGTCGAAGGTGACGATCCACTCCGCGCATGTCGCGACGTACGGCGAGCGCGCGGTCGACACGTTCTACATCACCGACCTGACGGGCGACCGGATCACGCAGCCCGCGCGGTTGAGGACGCTGGAGCGACGGCTGCTGGCGGCTGCAGCGGGCGAAGAGATCGATCTGGCAGCATAGCGCCACCGTGTTTTCCCGCGAATGCGGGAGCCCAGGGTAAAGGAACGCAGCGCGTGGTATCCTGGACTCCCGCGTTCGCGGGAGAACGAAGGAGTGTGAGAGCGATGCCTCTTGCCACGAAAAAGCCGGCCCGCAGCGAACTGCGAACCGGCTCTTCACACAGTCTCCCGATCAGAAGCGCGAGCGCAGCGTCAGGCCGTAGGTGCGTGGCTCGGCAAGGAATGCCGAGTAGAGCGCGTTGCCGGTGCCGCCATACGCCGCAACGTTGGCCGACGAGCCGGCACCCTGGAACGGCGTGTTGAACGCCACCTGGATGTAGTTCTTGTTGAACACGTTCTGCGCCCAGAACTCGAGTGCCCAGACCTGGTCCTTGCCGCGCAGACCGACGCGCGCGTTGACCACCGCGAAGCCGTCCTGCTTCTTCTCCGGGGCCAAATCCGATCCCGTATTATAGTCGGATGACAGGCGGCTATCGACATAGAACAGGCCCGACATGCCGTTAGCACCGATATCCGGCGTCCAGGCGAACGACGTCGTCACTACGTTCTTTGGCGCATTGGACAACTGGCTACCCGGCAGCAGGAAGAGTGCCCGGTCGAGTGCCTCGCCGGTGGTCGAGCTGCCGATCAGGTTCTTGCGGAAATGCGTGTCGGCATAGGTGTAGCCTGCGGTGAACGTGACCTGCTTGATCGGCGACATCGTCGCCTCCAGCTCGACACCCTGCGAGATCACGCCCGGCTTCTTCGAGCGGTTCGTCGGGCATGTCCCCGTCTGTGCGCCAGTAACGGGGTTGAAGCCGTTGTCACTGTCGAGCCCGTTGAGATTGTCCTTACACGCCTCGATGTTCTGAACGACGAAGATCGAACCGTTGAAGGTGTTGAGCTGAAAATCGGTGAACTCTTCACGGAACGCAGCGACGTTGAACGTGAAGCCACGCGTGTTGAACTTCGCGCCGATCTCGTAATTGTTCACCTTCTCGGCGTTGAAGCGCAGGCCGGGTGCATCGGCGTTGGTGCGCGGTGTCAGCACACCGTTTACACCGCCAAGATCCGATCGATCGAGATTGTAGCCACCCGCCTTGTAGCCCTTCGCGTAGGACGCATAGGTCAGCAACTTGGTGAACGGCTTCCACGACAGGACCGCCGTGCCGGTGAATTCGCCGTCGCCGAAGCTGTCGTTCAGGTTCAGGGCGTTGAGTGCGGGGCTGGAGTTACCCGTGCACGTCAACGTGACGATACCCTGCGCAAACGCCGTGGCGCCGCTCTGCGACTGTGTCAGCGGCGCAAGCGCCGCCTGCTGGATCGGGCAAACCGTGTTGTTGTTGTTGAACTTCGCGTTGAACTTCTTGGTTTCATGCGTGTAGCGAAGACCGCCGGTCAGCGACAACGTATCGGTCAGGTGCAGGATGTTGTGCGTGAAGAACGCGTAGTTCTCACTCTTCTGCCGGTAGATCGAGCCGGAATCGCCGACGTTGTTGACCCCGCCACCGAGACCGACCCCACCGGTCAGGCGATCGAGCGCCGACGTGATCAGCGGTCCCGCCTGCGGACCGAATGCGCCGTTAAGCGTAGCACGACCCGCTGCACTCAGGCAGCCAGGTGCATTCTGGTTCTGAAGCGCAGCAACCGGGCTTACCGTCGCGACCAGGCGGCAGGCAGCGAACTGCCCGTACTGGGCGCCGAAGACGACGTTATCGACGAGCTTTAGCTTCTCGTTCGAGTAGAAGCCGCCGACCAGCCAGTCGAGCTTGTCGTTGAACAGCGAACCCTGGAGGCGCGCTTCCTGCGTGAACGTCTTGAACTGGCGGTAGGCGTTGCCGTCCGACGCGCGATGCGTGAGATCGACATTGGTGTAGTCGACATCGCCCGCGTTGCCCGACTTGTACTGGCGATACGACGTGATCGACGTCAACGTCGCGCCGCCGAGATCCCAGTCGGCCTGCAACGAGCCGCCGTAATCCTTGGTCGTATTCCGGAAGGTCTGGCCCGGCGTGATCGCGACGTCGCGGCTGAACGGATCGGGCGTGTTGCCGGCCAGTGGGAATACCGCACCCTGACGACGCAGGATGTTGACGATGCGGTTCGTGGCGTTGTTGACCACTGCACCATCGGTGTTGACGGTTCCGAAGAACGGCGCGACGCCCGCCGCGTTCGGCGTTGGATCGGTCGTCTCGACCTGGTTGTAATAGACCGCGCCGCAGCAGCTTTCCTTGCGATGCGAATAGTCGCCGATCAGGCGGAAGCTCAAGGTATCGGTCGGCTTGAACAGCAACTGGCCGCGGACGAAGTAGCGATCGCGGTCGTTGACGCGGCTTTCGCTGCCGTTGGCGGCCGTGACGTTCTTGTAGAAACCGTCGCGGTTCACGTAGACGCCGTCGACGCGGAAGGCGAGTTTGTCGGCAATCAGCGGGCCGGTGATGCCACCGGCGAGGCGCTTCTGATCGTAATTGCCATAGGTCGCCTCGGCGTTGCCGTGCCAGTCGAACTCGGGTGAGCGCGTGATGATGTTGATCAGGCCGGCGGACGCATTGCGACCAAACAAAGTACCCTGCGGTCCGCGAAGCACTTCGACGCGGTCGATCTCGCCCAGCTCGTTGAGGCCGACACCGGTACGGCTACGATAGACGCCGTCGATGAACACCGCGACCGAGCTTTCGAGGCCGGGATTGTCACCGACCGTACCGATTCCGCGAATACGGGCAGAGGCGTTGGATTCGTTACCCGTCGACGAGATGAGCAACGACGGCGCAAGCTGGTTGAGCGAGCGGATGTCGCTGCCGCCCGAATTCTGCAAGGCTTCCTGACCGACTGCGGAAACCGCGATGGGCACGTTCGACAGACGCTCGGAGCGACGCGTTGCGGTGATGACGATGTCGCTGGCGTTACGACCATCATCCGCCGCGGCACTCGCGCTAGCCGCCTGCGTGGTGTCGGCATCGGTCGCAGCGCTGGTCTGGCCAGCGACCGACGCGTTGGCGGTACCCTGTGATGGAGAAGCCTGCGCTTCGACGGTGCTAGTCGCCTGCTGCGCGAATGCCGGCGTGACGATCGCCGCGGTCGCAACGGCGGACAACAGATATGCGGTCATACGCATCGGCATTCTCTCCCTGAACATTCGAATTTTTCGAATTTATGGTTTGGACGTTAGATAGAGATATCTCCGTTCCTACGTCTAGTAATTTCCGCATACGGAAAGAGATTTTTGAACATCGTGTCTCAAAAACGCCACACAGCGACATAGACCAAACCCTAGTTTCAAATCGCAACTGTTTGGGGGAGCGGAGGAGCCGAGCCCACCTCTCCATCGACGAGACGCCCGCGTTTCAGCGCCCGTACAAGAGGCATGCTACTTCGGCGAAGACCGGGGGCGACCGCACTGACGCGGCAAGGGAGGGCCGTCGCAGTTGTCCGCGCCTGCTCTAACTGGGCATTGTGGTGAGCGGGGTCGCTCATCAGGCGAGCTAGCTCCGCTGCTTGCATGGCCGGGTGGCAGGCAGGCCGCTCCTTTGCCTGCCAGGAGAATGGCCGACGGAGCCGCCATCTGGCTGGAGCGCCATGAGCAACCCAGAACGTGAAAAAGGCTGGCCAGTCCTGTGGGACCGACCAGCCTCAAGGCTCACATCGCTGAGGGCAAAGCCCTTCTCACCGTTACTTCGGTGCGAGCACCATCAGCATCTGGCGGCCTTCCATGCGGGGATACGCCTCGATCTTGGCGATCTCCGCGACGTCGTCCTGGACGCGCTTCAACAAATTCATGCCCAGCTGCCCATGGCTGAGTTCGCGACCGCGGAAGCGCAGCGTGATCTTGACCTTGTCGCCCTCGCCGATGAAGTCGTTCACCTTCTTCATCTTCGTGTCGTAGTCATGGTCGTCGATGTTCGGACGCATCTTGATCTCCTTGATCTCCTGCGTCTTCTGCGACTTGCGTGCGAGGTTCGCCTTCTTCTGCGCCTCGTACTTGAACTTGCCGACATCGAGGAACTTGGCGACGGGCGGATCGGCGTTAGGCGACACTTCGACCAGGTCGAGGCCATGCTCGGCTGCCTGCTCGATCGCTTCGCGCGTGTACATCACGCCCAGATTCTCGCCCTCGTGATCGATCACGCGGACCTTCTGGCTCTGGATGAATTCGTTGAATCGCGGGCCGTTCATTGCGGGCGTCTGCATCGGCCGGCGCATCGTGGGAGGACGTATGGGGTTTGCTCCTGAAGTTTCTGACAATATTTGGGCCGGCGTATAGCGCAGAAACCCGCGCTCGGAAAGCCGGCCCCGTTGGATCACATATCGGGTGCGCGAGCCTCGTCCGCAAGACGCGCGATCGCCTCGTCGAGCGTCAGGATGGTCTGCGCCTGGCTGCCGAGCGTGCGGAGTGCCACCTTGCCCTCCTCGGCCTCGCGCTTGCCGACGACCAGCAGGTTCGGCACCTTCGCCAGCGAATGTTCGCGCACCTTGTAGTTGATCTTCTCGTTGCGCAGGTCCGTTTCGACGCGAATGCCCGCCGCCTTCAGCTTCGCCGCAACTTCGAGCGCATAATCGTCGGCATCCGACACGATCGTCGCGACGACCGCCTGCACCGGCGCGAGCCAAAGCGGGAAGCGGCCGGCATGATGCTCGATCAGGATGCCGATGAAGCGCTCGAACGTGCCGAGAATCGCGCGGTGCAGCATCACCGGGCGATGCCGCTCGCCGTCCGCGCCGACGTACGACGCGTCGAGTCGTTCGGGCAGCACGCGGTCCGACTGGATCGTGCCGACCTGCCACGTCCGGCCGATCGCGTCGGTCAGATGGAATTCGAGCTTTGGCGCGTAGAAGGCACCCTCGCCCGGCAGTTCCTCGAAGTTCGCCTTGATCGTGTCGCTGAGGCCCGACTGCATCACCGCTTCACGCAGCTCCGCCTCGGCCTTGTCCCACATCGAATCTTCGCCGAACCGCTTCTCGGGGCGCAGCGCGAGCTTCACCGCGTAATCGTCGAAGCCGAGGTCCTTGTAGACACTGTCGAGCAGCTCGCAGAACTTGCGCACTTCCTCGACAAGCTGATCCTCGCGGACGAAGATATGCGCGTCGTCCTGCGTGAACTGGCGGACGCGCATGATGCCGTGCAGCGCGCCGTGCGGCTCGTTGCGGTGGCAGCAGCCGAACTCAGCCATCCGGATCGGCAGATCGCGGTACGACTTGATCCCCTGCTTGAAGATCAGCACGTGCGCCGGGCAATTCATCGGTTTCAGCGCCATCAGGTCGCCTTCGCCCGACAGCACGGCGCCCTCATCCTCGACGTTCGGGATCTCGTCCGGCACGACGAACATGTTCTCGCGGTACTTGCCCCAGTGGCCCGACTGCTCCCACTGCTTGGCGTCCATCAGCTGCGGAGTCTTCACCTCGGCATAGTCGGCGGCATCGAGACGGCGGCGCATATACGCCTCCATCTGGCGCCAGAGCACGAAGCCCTTGGGATGCCAGAACACCGAGCCCTGCGCTTCGGACTGGAGGTGGAACAGGTCCATCTCCGCGCCGATCTTCCGATGATCGCGCTTGGCGGCCTCCTCGAGGCGGAAGAGATGCTGGTCGAGCTGCTTCTTGTTGAGCCAGCCGGTGCCGTAAATGCGGCTCAGCATCGCGTTCTTCTGGTCGCCGCGCCAATAGGCGCCCGACACGCGTGTCAGCTTGAAAGCAGCGGGGTCGAGCTTGCCGGTCGACGCCATGTGCGGGCCGCGACACATGTCGAGCCACTCGCCCTGCCGGTAGATCGTCAGTTCCTCGCCCTCGGGGAGTTCGGCGGCCCATTCGGCCTTGAAGCTCTCGCCCTGCTGCGTCCAGCGGTCGATCAGCTGCTGGCGCGACCAGACCTCGCGCAGGAACGGCTCGTTCCGGGCGATGATCGCGCGCATCTCGGCCTCGATCGCGGGCAAGTCCTCCTCGGTGAACGGGCGGTCCTTCGGCGCGAAGTCGTAATAGAAGCCATCGTCGGTGGCGGGACCGAAAGTGATCTGCGTGCCGGGGAAGAGGTGCTGCACCGCTTCGGCCATGACATGCGCGAGATCGTGACGGACGAGCTCCAGCGCATCGGCCTCGTCGCGCGCGGTCACCAGCGCGAGCGCGGTGTCGCCCTCGAACGGCCGGTTGAGATCGCGCACCTGACCGTCGATGCGCGCGGCGAGCGCGGCCTTGGCGAGGCCCGGCCCGATCGCAGCGGCGACATCCGCGGGGGTAGTCCCGGGCGCAACCTCGCGGACGGAACCGTCGGGCAGCGTGATTCGGAACATGGCGGACATGGAGGACTTTCTGGTGTTGGAAGAGGCGCGGCTTATGCCGTCGCACACCCTATATAGGCAAGCCGGCGTCGAACGTCACGCCACCCCGAACGGGACGACATGGTTTGCCTGTGTGTGGCCGACCTCGGCGCGGCCAAGATAAGGCACGCCCATGTCACGGCTCCACCGCACCATCATGTAGTCGAGCGTCTCGCCCCAGGGTGGATCGTTCTCCTGGACCGCGGTCACGGCGCCGAGGCGCAGGCCCGCGATACCCTTCAACTGCGTGGCGTTGGCGACTTTGAAGAGCATGCGGTCGATCGCGTACAGGGGCTCGGACACCTCCTCGACGATCAGGACGTGGTCGGTCAGGTCGGGCAGCCACGGCGTACCGATCAGCGAGGTGATGATGCTGAGGTTGAACGCCGCCGACGGGTGCCCGTTCAGTCCCGGCTCCAGCCCCGCCCGATCGCCACGCACCATCCAGCCAAGCGAGCGAGCCACCGTAGCCTCGCCGTCGTGGCGGTTGATGTCGCTGACCATCGGGCCGTGCACGGACCTGCCGATCCGCCGGGCGTAGAGTGCGCCGAGCAGGAAGCCTACGTCCGAATAGCCCAGATAGGTTTTGTGGCGAGCGGCGCGGCCGAGTTCGGGCATGACCATCGCCAGGATGCGGTTCGAGCCATAGCCGCCGCGCAAGAACCAGAGCGCATCGAACGCCGGATCGTTGGCATATTCGAGGAATGCCGCCGCCCGTCGAAAATCGGAACCGGCGAAGTGGCCGTCGGTCTCCAGGCATTGCGGGTGGAAGACGAGTTCGACCTCGGGGAACGCAGTGGCCGCGTAGGCGGTCATCTTGGCGATCGCCGCGGGATTGGTCCGGCTCGACGCGGCGAGGACACCGATGCGCATTGTTCGTGTTCCCGACCTTGCCCCGTTACCAAACCGCCCATATCGCGGGCCGATGGATATCAGCAAACCCTGTTTCTTCGTCGGCATCGGCGGCAGCGGCATGATGCCGCTCGCGATGATCCTCGCCGGCCGTGGCGCGACCGTCGCCGGCTCGGACCGCAACCTTGACCAGGGCCGCGTGCCTGCCAAGTTCGACGACCTCGCCGCGAAGGGCGTCGCGCTGTTCCCGCAGGACGGCAGCGGGATCGTCTCGGCCGACCAGCTCGTCATTGCCTCGGCGGCGATCGAGGCGACCGTACCGGACATGATCGCGGCGGATGCGCTCGGCTGCACTCGCTCGACCCGCGCGGCAATGCTGGCGTCATTGTTCAACGACAGCCGGTTGCCGATTGGTGTCGCGGGGACGAGCGGCAAGTCGACCGTCACCGGGATGATCGGCTGGATCCTGCACGCCGTCGGGCGCGATCCGACGGTGATGAACGGCGCGGTGATGAAGAACTTCGCCACGCCTGACGCCCCGTTCGCGAGTGCGCTGGTCGGAGAAGGCGAGGCTTTCGTCAGCGAGGTCGACGAGAGCGACGGATCGATCGCCAGCTATGCGCCGAAGATCGCGGTGTTGAACAACGTCAGCCTCGACCACAAGTCGTTGGAGGAACTGCGCGTGCTGTTCGGGGACTTCATCGCGAAGGCCGAGACGGCGGTGGTGAACGCGAACGATCCCGATGCGGCGGCACTCGCCTCGCGGCTGCCACGCGGTCAGGTGACGACGTTTGCGATCGATGCGTCGGCCGATCTGCGTGCCGAGAATTTGAAGCCGGAGCCGTTCGCGATCCGCTTCGACATCGTGTCGCGCGGCGTTCGGACGCCGGTAAAGCTGGCGGTGCCCGGGCGGCATAACGTGGCGAATGCGCTGGCTGCGATCGGTGCGGCGATGGCGGCGGACGTATCGTTGGCCGATGCAGTGAAGGCGATCCCCGGGTTCACAGGTCTGCGTCGCCGCTTCGACCTCGTTGGCGAGGCAGGCGGGGTCGCGGTGATCGACGATTTCGGGCACAACCCGGACAAGATTGCCGCGACGCTCGATACGCTCCATGCGTTTCCGGGGCGGCTGCTCCTGTTCTTCCAGCCGCATGGCTATGGGCCGTTGAAGGTCATGGGGCGCGAGTTGGTCGCGACGTTCGTCGAGCGGATGGCGGAGGGCGACGTGCTCGTTCTGCCCGACCCGGCCTATTATGGCGGGACGGTCATGCGGGAGGTCACCAGCGCGGACATCGTCGGGCAGATCGTCGAGGGCGGTCGGGACGCGCGGCATGTCGCCGACCGCGCAGAGGCCGCCGCGGCGCTGGTCGCGGAGGCGCGGCCGGGCGACCGGATCGTGGTGATGGGCGCGCGCGACGACACGCTGAGCGTGCTGGCGGCGGGAATGGTCGACGCCTTGGCCGCTACCTGATACAGGGCAGGACAGGAGACTGCCCATGTTCCGCCGCCTGTTCCTCGACCACCCTGCCACCGTCGGGGAGAGCTATGTCGAGCATTTCGGCGTCGCCGGGCGCTTCGGCATGACGATGATCAAGGGCGGCCTCGGTGCGCTGGTCCATGCGGTCGTGCCGGCGTTGTGCAAGACGCGCGGGAGCGACACGGTCGCCGATCTGCACCGCCAGATGGTGCTGAAGCGCGGCGCTGTCGCGGCGGATCAGACGCAGATGAAGACGGTGGAATTCATCATCTGACCTCTGCCGGGAAGCCCGCAGGCTTCCAAAGGTTACGATAAGGTCACACTCAGGACGCGTTGCGGCCACGTCTGGCCCGCGTCCTCCCCCTCCGTCACCCTCCGTACCATCTCTTCCCGGCGGAGAAGGAAAGCGCGGCCATGTAAAGCGTCATTGACTCTGCCTAGGCATAGCGACAAGTTCCCTTTACTGATTCGAAAGGGTGCTTTCCATGGCTTACAGTGCAGCGGTCCGCCAATATAGTCGGCGGGTCATCGTGTTAATGATCCTGTACGCGGCGAGCCTGATGACGGTCGTCTACAGCTTCAGCCGGCATCTTTTGACGGGTCCCCCGGCCTATGTGGCGGCGATCCTGCCCGCTCTGCCGATTATCGGCATATTCGCCGCGATCGGCCGCTACCTGATCGAAGAAACCGACGAATATATGCGCATGTTGATGATCCGGCAGTCGTTGATCGCCAGTGGCTTCATGCTCAGCATCGTCACGGCCTGGGGGTTTCTCGAAGGGTTCGGCCTCGTCCCGCACATCGTTTCCTACTACGCCGCGGTGCTCTGGTTCGCGGGCATGTGGGTCGGCTGGGGGTACAATATCGTGGTGACGCGGCGCGCAGCATGAAGAACCGCCTCAAGGTGCTGCGTGCCGAGCGGGACTGGAGCCAGGGCGATCTGGCCGACCGTCTCGGCGTCTCGCGGCAGAGCGTGAATGCGATCGAGACGGGGCGCTATGATCCGTCGCTGCCGCTCGCGTTCAAGATCGCCGAACTGTTCGACCTCAGCATCGAAGACATTTTCACTAGCCCGTCGAAGGAGTCGTGACATGATTTCGCACTTCAAAGCTCGCCTTGCCGCTACCGCCGTGACGCTGATGATCGGCTTGAGTCCTGCCGCGAGCCACGCGCAGGCTGCGACGGCCGCCGCGCCGAAGGTCGATGCGGCCGAGACTCAAATGCCGCACATCTCGGTGCAGGCCATCGGCAAGGGTACGCCAGTGATCCTCGTTCCAGGGCTGTCGTCGCCTCGCGCGGTGTGGGCGGGCGTCGTGCCCACACTCGCCAAGTCGCACCGAGTGTATGTGGTGCAGGTCAACGGCTTCGGTGGCGACGATCCGCGCGCGAACCTGTCGCCCGGCATTCTCGATGGCATCGTCGCCGATCTGCACACGCTGGTCGCCCAGTCGAAACTCGGCAAGCCGGCCATTGTCGGGCATTCGATGGGCGGCCTGGTCGCGCTGATGCTGGCCAAGGCGCATCCGGAGGACGTCGGCAAGCTGATGATCGTCGATTCGCTGCCGTATATCGGCGAGATATTCGCACCCGGCGCGACGGTGGCGGCGCTCGAACCTCAGGCCAAGGCGATGCGCGTCGCCATGGCCGCGGCGTACGGCAAGCCGGCGAACCCGGCGGCGAACGAGGCGCTCGCCGCGCGCATGGCACTGAAGCCGGACTCACGCGTGGCGGTTGCCGGCTGGGCAGCAAAGGCGGATGCGCGCGTCTCGGCACAGGCGATGTACGAGGACCTGACGACCGACCTTCGCCCCGACATGGCGTCGATCGCTGCGCCGATCACCTTGGTCTATCCGTGGAACGCGACGGGGCCGACCAAGCCCGATGCCGATGCGCTTTATCGGAAGGCTTACGCGACGGCGCCGCACGTAACCTTGGTCGATATCGGCGATGCCGCGCATTTCGTGATGCTCGACCAGCCTCCCGCGTTCCAGGCTGCACTCGACGCCTTTCTCCAGCGCTTAGGCGCGGCTAAGGTGCCGGCATGACCGATACCGCCACGCCGCCTGCACCGACGGCCCTCGCCAAGGAGCGCCCTCGCCTCGCCTATCACCATACGCCCGCGGCCGAGGGCGTGACCGGACCGACGATCGTGTTCCTGTCGGGCTATGCGTCCGACATGATGGGGACCAAGGCCGTGACGCTGGAGGCGTGGGCAAAGTCCGAGGGGCGCGCGTTCCTGCGGTTCGACTATGGTGGCTGCGGGCAGAGCGAAGGCGCGTTCGAGGACCAGACGCTGGCCGACTGGCGCGACGACGCGCTGGCGATGATCGATGCGCTGGTTGAAGACTCCGCGGTGATCGTCGGGTCGTCGATGGGCGGATGGCTGATGCTGCTGGTGGCCAAGCTGCGGCCCGATCTGGTGAAGGGTCTGGTCGGAATCGCGCCGGCACCCGACTTCACCGACTGGGGCTTCACCACCGACGAGAAGATGGCGCTGCTCAGCAACGGGCGGATCGAGCGCAAGAACCCCTATGGTCCCGAGCCGACGGTCTATACCCGCGCGTTCTGGTCGTCGGGCGAGGCGAACCGGCTGATGTTCGGCGAGATCGCGTTCGATGGTCCGGTCCGACTGATCCAGGGGCAGCGCGATCCGGACGTGCCGTGGCACCGCACCGCGCGGCTGGCCGAGCTGTTGCGTTCAGCCGACGTGCAGACGTGCCTGGTCAAGGACGGCGACCACCGCCTTTCGCGCGATCCCGATATCGCGCTCATCATCCGGGCGGTCGAGGATGTGATCGCCGCCTTATGATCCTGACGTTGTTGCTGATCGCCGCGCAGGCCTCGCCCGTTGCCGGGCCTGCCGTTTCCCGCCCGGATCGCGCCGCACGCTGTGGCGCGCTGGCGCAGACCGATCCGACAGCCGCACGTGCGGAAGCAGGCCGATGGCGGATCGGCGGTGGCGGCTATCTCGCGCGTCAATGCGCTGGGCTGGCATTCGCGGCCGAGAAGAACTGGTCGTCCGCGGCGGCGGAGTTCGAGGAAGCTGCGCGTGAAGCGCAGGTCGCCAAGGACGCAAGCGCGGCAAATTACTGGGCGCAGGGCGGGAACGCATGGCTCGCGGCGGGCCAGCCGGCCAAGGCACGCGCCGCGCTCGATTCAGCGCTGGTAGCGGGAACGCTGACCGGATTGCCACTCGGCGAAGCGCAACTCGATCACGCGCGCGCGCTGGTCGCGGCGGGTGAGCTGAACGCGGCGCGTGGCGATCTGGATCGGGCGCTGAAGAACGCGGGGGATGATCCGTTGGCGTGGCTGTTGTCGGCAACGCTTGCCCGGCGGATGAACGACCTGCCGCGGGCCAAGACCGATATCGCCGAAGCCTTGAAGCGTTCGGCGGACGATGCTTCGGTGCAACTCGAGGCGGGCAATATCGCTGCGGCGCTTGGCGACGAACCCGGTGCGCGGGCGAGCTGGGGAACTGCCGTGCGGCTGGCTCCGACCAGCAACGCGGGCCGCAATGCCGCGGCCGCGTTGAAGCAGTTCGACGTTTCCAAATGACGGTCCGGGCGATGTGCCCGGACCCTCGTGTCAGCGACGGACCATCGTGCTGCGGGCGATCTTGCTGACCAGCCCCGGCAGCCCCGGATAGCTCGCCTTGTGATATGGCGACATCGCGTCGAGTTCCGCCGAGATCCGGCGATGTGCCTCGCCCAGCGCGTGATAGGGGAGCCCCGGCAACAGGTGGTGCAGCGCATGATAGCGCAGCCCGACCGGCGCCCAGAGCGCCGGCAGCAACGCCGGCGGCGGCACGTTGACGGTGTCGAGATACTGCGCCGTCACGGTCATCGGTTCGCCGTCATTCTCCCAGAGATGCGCGACCAGCGTACGGACCTGATTGAGCACTGCGAAGGCCGATGCGATGCCAAGGATCGTCAGGAAAGCGCGGAGCGGGAGGACGCCCGTTACCGTGATCGCGATCAGCGTGATCGCCCAGAGACTGGCGGCGATTTCGAGCCGATCCCAATAGGCCTTTGCCTCGCCTTCGGGTGCGCGACGGCGGAACTGCGGGTTGATCGCCAGCGCCGAATAGCGCTCGACCACCATCGTCCGCAGCTTCGGGGACAACAGCGACACGGGCGACAGGATCGCGAACCGGACGAGCAGCGCGATCGGTGCCAGCGCCGAGACGACGATGAACAGCGGCAGCGTCCACGGCTTCATCAGCGCGAGCGGCAGATATTCGGGATCCTCGACCGTGCCATAGCGAGTCTTGGCGTGATGGAGGTTGTGGACGCCCTCGTACATGAACGACGGAGTCAGCATCGGCACGCCGACCAGCACGTTCCAGCCGAGCCGGAAATTGGGCACGGCGGCATGCTTCATGTGGCTGACCTCGTGGATGAAGCTGAGGCCACGATACAGGCCGAGCACCGATGCGATCGCCGCGACGATCGCAATCGCGGTCGAGTCCGACGTCGCGGCGACGAAGAGCGCGCCATAGCCGAGGACCATCGACGCGATCAGGTCGCCCCAATAGACGGCAGGCCGCGGCTTCACCAGATCGCGCGTGAGATCGGCGGCGGCGCGCAACATCGCCTTGTCGTCGGCAACGCGCACGAGGCCACCCGCCGGAGAACCGGCCACCGGAGGGGCTGGAGCGGCCGGGCCGCGGGCTAGGCTGAGCGATGTGTCCATGGGTGTATCCTTTGCCCGAAGATAGTGGCCGCAGCGTGGCATTTACAGGTTTGACGCGCTCCTCACCCGCCGAGGAAACACGATCACCGTGACAGAGCCCGGCGATGACGCATGTGTTGCTCGCCTTTACGCGTGATGCTGGATAGATACGCTCGACTGCGCTTTCGGGAACGACACATGGCCAAGCTTACCATCCGTCCGGTCGAGACGAAGAAGGATCGCAAGATCTTCATCGACTTGCCGTTTCGCCTGTACGCGGACGATCCCAACTGGGTGCCGCCGCTGAAGTCGGAAGCGCTCGGGCTGATTACGCCCGAGAAGAACGGCTGGTTCAGCCATGCCAAGGCGCAATTGTTCCTCGCCGAGGAGGACGGCCGCGTCGTTGGGCGGATCTCCGCGCATATCGATACGCTGGCGCTGACGATGCCGCCCGAGCAGGGCTTCGGTCCCGGTGTCGGCCAGTGGGGGCTGATGGAGGCGGAGCGGCAGGACGTCTTCCAGGCGCTGCTGGCGCGTGCCGAGGCGTGGCTGCGCGAGCAGGGCATGACGCGGGCGCTCGGACCGATCAGCATGTCGATCTGGGAGGAGCCCGGCCTGCTCATCGACGGCTACGATCATCCGCCGACGATCATGATGGGCCACGCCAAGCGCGAATATCGCGGCTGGATCGAATGGGCGCAATATCGCCCGATCAAGCAGCTGATGACGTACGAGGTCGACGTCACCAAGCAGTTCCCGCCGATCGTCCAGCGCATCATCAAGTCGGGCGAGAAGAACCCGCGGATCGTCATCCGCAACGTCGACAAGACAAAGTTCGAGGAAGAGGCGGCGATCATCCTGTCGATCCTCAACGACGCGTGGAAGGACAATTGGGGGTTCGTGCCGCTCACCCCGCCCGAGATCAAGGACGTCGGCGTCAAGCTGAAGCCGATCGTGTTCAACGACCTGATCCGGATCGCGGAGGTCGACGGCGTACCCTCGGCCTTCATGATCACGCTCCCCGACATGAACGAGGCGATCAAGCCGCTCAACGGCAACCTGCTGCCGTTCGGCTGGGCCAAGCTGTTGTGGTGGTTGCGCAAGCCCAAGGTGCGGACCGTGCGCGTGCCGCTGATGGGGGTGGTGAAGGAGTTGCAGGCGTCGCGGATGGCGAGCCAGCTGGCCTTCATGATGATCGAATATATCCGCCGTGCCTCGGTCGAGCATTACGATGCGAAGCGCGCGGAGATCGGCTGGATCCTGGACGACAACCAGGGGATGCGGTCGATCGCCGAGACGATCGAGAGCCGGGTGAACAAGGTGTATCAGGTTTACGAGCGGGTGCTGTAGGCCAAGCGCCTGCGGAGTTCGGGAGGGAGCGGCGGGCCTGCCACCGCCTGAAGCGGAAGCAGCCCGGCCGGCATCTAGAACCTGCGCGATATCCCTGCATAGACCCGCGCATCGGGCGTATGATCGTTGAGGCCAGCCGCGCCGAGCACGTCGAACTGGAGATCTTCGCTCGCCGCCCACGCCAGCGACAGCGCTGCGACCGTCTGCGTCGCATGCCCCTCGGGATCGTCGTCGCGCAGCGCCTGCATCTCGCCGGTGAGCGTGAAATCCTTGTTGAGCTTGTACGCCAGACCGGCCGCCGCGCTGTAGGCGAGATGCCGGCCGTTACCGTCCTGATCGACCGCGGCGTCGATTTCGGGGGTGAGATCGAGCGAAAGCGTATCGGAGAGCTCGTACGTCACCGGGACCAGGAACCCCGTACCCCAGTCGCCCGCGCCGATCGACGAGCGTCCGACCGGAAGCGTGACGAAGGGCAGCACCGCGACCGAGAAACCCGAGCCGTCGGGATCGTGCAGGTTCGCCTTGAGCCCCAGCGACACGTCACCGATGCCGTTGACCGTATCGACGCCGGTATCGTCACGCATCCGGTCGTGACCGAACGGCGTCCAGCCGACCCGCGCCTCGATCGTATCGCTCAGGCCGACGCGCACCAGCGTGTCGCCGAACAGGATATTGTCCTCGCGCGAGCCCGGCTTGTCGTCGCGGGTCCAGTCGGCGATCGCGGTCTCGACCGAGATCTTGCCGGGCGCCATCGTGCAGGCGGGCGTGTCGATCCCCGGCCGCTCGGGGCAATATTCGCGCTCCTGTGCGCTGGCACCGGTCGCATACAGCGCGGCGATCGACACCAGCGCGACGGCGAACGTCTTCATCGCAACCGGACCCAGGTCGGCGCGTGATCGCTGGCCTTTTCGCGGCCGCGATAGGCCTTGTCGACGCCGGCATCGATCATCCGGTCGGCGGCCTGCGGGCTGAGCAGCAAGTGGTCGATCCGGAACCCGGCGTCGCGCTGCCACGCGCCCGCCTGGTAATCCCAGAACGTCCAGACGCCGCCCTTGGGGAATTGCGTGCGGAGTGCGTCGGTCCAGCCTTGTGCGACGAGCGCGCGGTAATGCTCGCGGCTTTCCGGCTGCATCAGCGCATCGTCCTGCATCGCGCGGACCGAGAAGGTGTCGTCGTCGTTGGCGATGACGTTGTAGTCGCCCGCCAGGATGGCCGGCTTTTCCTCCGCGAGCAGGACGCGCGCGCGGGCCGCGAGGCGGTCCATCCAGCGGAGTTTGTAGTCGAACTTCGGGCCGGGCTGCGGGTTGCCGTTGGGAAGGTAGAGCGCGGCGACGATCAAACCGTCTATCTCCGCCTCGATGTAGCGGCTGTGCTCGTCCTCGGGTTCGCCTTCGAGACCGCGCTGGCGCACGACGGGCGTGCCGCTCTTCGCGAGGATCGCAACGCCGTTCCAGGCCTTCTGGCCATGCCAGACCGCGCCGTAGCCGGCGGCTTCGATGTCGGCGATCGGGAAGGTATCGTCGCTCGACTTTAGTTCCTGGAGACAGACGATGTCAGGCTGGTCTTCGGTGAGATACTCGATCAGCCGCGGCAACCGCGCCTTGATGCCGTTGACGTTGTACGTGACGATTTTCATGGGCTGGTCAGACCGAGAAGCTGGAGCCGCAGCCGCAACCCGACGCGGCATTGGGGTTCTCGACCTTGAACGCGGCGCCGGCGAGCGACTCGACGTAATCGACCGCGCAGCCGCGAACGAGATCGATGCTGACGCTGTCGACGACGAGCTTCACGCCGTCATGCTCGGCGATCACGTCATCGGCCTCTACCGAGTCGGCGAACCCGAACTTGTACTGGAACCCGGAACAGCCGCCGCCGTCGACCGAGAGACGCAGGATCGCCGGCTTCCCCTGCTTGACGGCGATCGCCGCGACGCGCGCCGCAGCGGAGGGGGTGAGGATGATGTCTTGGACCAGCGTTGCCATGCGCTGGAGATAGGAGGTTGCGCTATCCGCGGCAACCTTGGGGTTCGAGCCGCGTGAGGGAACGCACGCTCGCATTGCCCGGTCGCGTACGAACAACGGCCTCTACAACAGCCGCCGTCCCGTCATCCCAGCGAAAGCTGGGATCTCATGCTGATAGTCCGTCCCTGTGGAGGGATATCCCAGCTTTCGCTGGGATGACGGGGAACATGGATGACGGGGAACATGAGACGACGGGGGGTGTGGCCGTCATTACCGTGTGGATTGCGGCCGCGTGTCAGTCCTGTGCGGCGGGGCCGCTGGTCGAGACGGGGATGGCGTTCACGGCGCGGTCCTGCGCGGCGAGCAGATAGTCTGCGGTCGTCAGGAACGGGACCGGGTTTACGGCGTGGCCGTCGATGCGGACTTCATAGTGAAGATGCGAGCCGGTCGAGCGGCCGGTCGAGCCCATCAGTGCGATCAGCTGGCCGCGGGTGACGCGGGCGTTGTCGGCGACGAGGATCTTGGAGAGATGGCCGTAGCGCGTCGCGATGCCCTTGCCGTGGCTGATCTCGACCATGTTGCCATAGCCGCCCTGGCGACCGGCGTGCGCGATGATGCCGTCTGCGGTGGCATAGATCGGCGTACCGATCGGACCGGGAATGTCGACGCCGGCATGCATCGCCGCGGTGCCGCGGAACGGATCGGAGCGGATGCCGAAATTGCTGGTGAACGACAGCGAATGCACCGGCTGCACCGACGGGATCGCGATCACGCCCTGCTGCAACGTGTCGAGCTTCTTCCAGGTCTGGAACAGCGTGCGGAACTGCGCGTCGGCGCGGAGATCGGCGGTAGCCTCCTCGCTGTTCGCGGCGATCAGCGGACCACCCATTGCCGTGGCGCGCTGATGCTTGGCGACACGCTCCGGACGCAGACCGAGCTGCCGTACGGTGGCGGTGGTGTCGGCATAACGCTGGTCGAGCAGCTTCTGCGCGACGCTGGCGAGCTGGACCTGATGGCCTTCGACCTTGACGAACGGCTTCACGACGTCGGCAGCGAGCTTGTCGGCGGCGGGATCGATCGACGGGGTCGCGAGTGCCAGCGCCTTCGCGTCGCCCGTGCCGGTCAGTGCGGCGGCGATCAGTGCCTGGCGGTGATCGACGCGCTGGGCATGCGCCTGCGCGGTGTCGCGGATCGTCGCGACGCGCTGCTGCATCTGGCCGATCTGATGCTGCATCTGCGCAATCTGCGCATCCGTGTCGGCGGGCTCGACCGCACCGGCCGCCGCGACTGCGCCGTAACCGGAAAAGCCCAGTGTGACGGCGCCGATCGCGGCCATCGCGGCCTGACGCTTTGCGCCGAGGCTGATTCGACGGAGCGAATTGCCGTCATGAAACAGAAAATCGCGCGTCGCGAACACGGCCTTGAGACGCGTCACTATCACCGATACGGCGGCTGCTGCGGTAAATTCGACCATTGGTCCCCGACACAAAAATACAGGGCCGTTCGCTCCCAAAGCGGACGGCTCCCAAACTCTGTCCTGACTCGCAGCCCCTCCGCGCCCCAGACATTGTGGTTAGGCCGGACGCCGCCGACTTGGGCAATAGCGCGAGCGCGGTGACGCGGCGGAGCGGCATACCGGTGCGGCGAGTTGATGCCGGAGCGACGGAACGATGACGTCAGATCGCGAAAAACAGCGAATCCCCAACGGCTTCAGAGCGCCTTTGCAGTTGCCAGCACAGCATCCGCATGACGCGCGACGCGGACCTTGCGCCACGTCTTTGCGAGCGTGCCATCGGCGCCGAACAGGAAGGTCGCGCGCTCGATCCCCATATATTTGCGGCCGTACATCGCCTTCTCTACCCAGACGCCGAATGCCTCGCACGCCGCGCCGTCGACATCGCTCGCGAGCTGGACCGCAAGCGCGTGCTTGGCCGTGAACTTGGCATGCGCGGCGGGCGTATCCTTCGAGACCCCTACGACGGTGACGCCGGCGGCGGCAAAATCGTTCGCAAGCGCGGTAAAATCCTTCGCCTCGGTCGTGCAGCCGGCAGTATCGTCCTTCGGGTAGAAATACACCACGAGCGGCGTTCCCAGACTCGCGAGCGATACGGGCGCATCGTCGATCGTCACCGTCACGTCCGGAACCTTCGATCCCTCATCCATCCTGCTCTCCCGTCACCTGCATCCAGAACCGGCGGACCTCCTGTAACGTCGATTCGAGCGTGGCAACCACCGCCGACCAGTCCGCGACGCCGATCGCGCGCGCGATCAGCTCCTCGGACGCATGCCCCGGCGGCGTGGCATCGGGTGCAACCAGGCGCAACGTGACGAGCAGGCGAGTCAGCACGTCGTGCGCGGCTCGGATGGTGGGCGGAACGAGCTGCAGACCGATCAGGCTGTCGATCGCAGTGCCGAGATTGGGCGCGAACCCAGCGCGGTTCACCAACTGGACGACGTGAATCGCGAATTCGAGATCGACGAGTCCGCCGGGGAGCAGCTTGGCGTCGAGGGGCCCCTTGGGTGGCTTGTGCGCCGCCATGTCGGTGCGCATCGTGCGGGCCTCTGCAATGATGTCGCGGTCTGGCCGATCCCCTTCGAGGACATCGCGGACGATCCCGGCCACCGCACCGCGTGCGTCGTCCGATCCGAACACCGGACGCGCCCGGGTCAGAGCCATATGCTCCCAGGTCCACGCGTCCTCGCGCTGATACCGCGCGAAGCTGTCGAGCGTGACGACGAGCGGCCCCTGCCCGCCGGACGGCCGCAACCGCGTGTCGATCTGATAGAGCGGACCTGCCGCGGTCGCGACCGAGAGCGCAGCGGTGACGCGCTGCGCGAGGCGGTTGTAATAGAGCGTGGCGCCGAGCGGCTTGGCACCGTCCGACTCTTCGGCGAAATCGCCGGTGAACAGATAGATCAGGTCGAGGTCGGAGGCGTGCGTGAGCATAGCGCCGCCCATCCGGCCGAGCGCGAGTATGACGAGTTCGCTGTCCGGTACGCGGCCGTGCGTCTTGACGAATTCTTCGATCGCCGCGCTAGCGAGCACGCCGATCGCGGCTTCGGCGACGCGTGCGTAGCCCGCCGCGACGTCGAGCGGATCGGATGCGCCGGCGATAACCTGCGCACCGAGTGCGAACCGCAATTCGCCGACGACGCGGCGGACATGATCGAGGCGCGCTTGGTAATCGCCCCCGGCGTCGCCGGCGCGCATCGCTGTCTCCAGCGCCGCGATGTCGCCAACCGGCTCGAACGCAGTTGCATCGATCAGACCGTCGAGCAGGTCCGGGCGTCGTCCGAGATCGTCGGCGAGCGTCGGCGCGTGGCTGAGGATCGCCGCGAGCAACGTCGCCAGACCCGGCCGCGCCTCCAGCAGGCGGAAGATGTTGATCGCGCTCGGCAGCCGTTCGAGCAGCGCATCGAGCCGGAGCAACGCCGCCTGGGGAACGGGCGCAGTCGCGAGTGCCGGGACGAGCGTCGGCAGCACCGCCTCCAGTGCCTCGCGCGCGGCGGGGCTGCGCAGCGCGGGATAGGCCCCGCCCCGCCACGCCTCGATGCGCTGACGGGCATGGTCGGGCTCGTCGAAGCCGGCCGCGGCGAGGTCGGCCTCCAGCGTTACCGCATCGTGGGAGAAGGCCGGCCGCGTATTGTCGTCGAGCGCGTCGTAGATCCGCCCGGTGGCCGCGACGCGCGGTGCCAGTAGCGCGAGCAACGCGCCGGCGTCCTCCAGACCGTGCAATTTGGCGACCCGGTCGAGCGCGTCGCCGGTCGGCAAGGCGTGCGTCTGGCGGTCGTCGATCATCTGCACGCGGTGCTCGATCGTCCGCAGCAGCGTGTAGCCGTCGATCAGTGCGCGCGATTCGTCGTCGCCGATCCACCCTGCCTGCGCCAACCGCGCGAGTGCATCGCGGGTGGCCGGAACGCGCAACGCAGGGTCGCGACCGCCGTGGATCAACTGGTGGATCTGCGCGAAGAACTCCGCCTCGCGAATACCGCCGCGGCCGCGCTTCAGATCGTAGCCGGGGCCGAACGCCTGCCCCTGCGAATGATGATCTCGGATGCGGGCGGAGATCCCGCGAATCTCGCCGATCGCGCCGAAATCGAGCGCGCGTCGCCAGACGAACGGGCGGATCGCGGCGAGGAAACGCTGTCCCAGGGCGATGTCGCCTGCGGCGGCGCGGGCGCGGATGAAGGCGGCGCGCTCCCACGGCAGCGCCTGCGCCTCGTAATACCCGATCGCGGCCTCGACCGGCAGGACGATCGGCGTGATCTCCGGCGAGGGCCGCAACCGCAGGTCGACGCGCAGGACATAGCCGTCGCCGTCGCGGGCCTGGAGTAGTTCAACGACCCGTTTGCCGATGCGGATCGCCGCCTCTTCCGGCTCCTCGCGCGGGCGGCGCGGCAGGGTGGCCGGATCGAACAGCAGGATCGGATCGATGTCCGACGAATAATTGAGCTCGCGGCTGCCCTGCTTGCCGAGCGCGATGCCGACGAAGCCGACCGGCTCGGCCCCCGGCGTGCGCTCCTCGATCGCGGCGCGGATCGCGGTGTCGAGCGCGCGATCCGCGAACCCGGACAGCGCACCGGTCACCGCGGTGAGATCCAGCACGCCGGCCAGATCGCCGATCGCGACGTTCAGCGCCATCGCGCGCCGTTCGATCCGGAGCCGTTTCGCGGTCGGCATGTCGGGTGTGGCGCTCGATGCGGCGAGATCGAGCCGCCCCGCCGCCAGCGATTCCGCCAGCACCGGTTCGCGATCGAGGATCATCGCGAGAAAGGGCGACCATGACCGCGCACGTGTCACGGCAGCTGCGATCGGGCTGCCGGAGCCGTCGAGCGTGGCAAGAGATGGGATCGTTACGGGCATGACCAGATACTACAGAATCCGGTCATACTATGACACGAGAAAGCAACGAATAGCGATGTCAAGCGTTATCGCGTCATGACCTATGCATTTCTCTCGATCAAACGCGAACAAGACGGCCAACAGGTCGTTCGCCGCCCGCGCGTGACCGATGTCGTCGGCCATTCGTTGCGTAGCGCCTTCGACGGATGCGGTGGTGTACCCGACGATATGGCGTCGATGCTACGCAGGCTCGATGCGATACCGCACCGGCACAACTAGTTCAGGAGCGGTCGATCGTAATCGAAGCGCGGTGGGTGAGACGCCGGAGTCTCAGCGACCCCGGCTCAACTCCTCGACGTCGCCCATGATCGAATCGAGTGCGGTCTTCGTCGTGTCTGTCTCGTGATCGCGACGTGACGGCAGCGAACCGTCGTTGAGTATCGTCTCCAACGCCACGCGGCCACGCGCAACACGGCTCTTGATCGTGCCCACTGCAACGTTGCAGATCTCGGCGGCCTCTTCGTAGGCGAAGCCACCTGCGCCGACCAGAATGAGCGCCTCGCGCTGCGGCTGCGGCAAATGCATCAGCGCACGCTGCATGTCCCCGAGCTCTACGTGCCGATCCTGGCTGGCAGGTGCTGCAAGAATGCGGTCGGCGACCAGATCGTCCCACTCGCCCTTGAAGCGCGCACGGCGCATCTGCGACAAATACAGGTTGCGCAGAATGATGAAGGTCCACGCCCGCATGTTCGTGCCCGCCTGAAAGCGGAGACGCGCGGCCCATGCCTTGAGCAGCGTTTCCTGGACGAGATCGTCGGCGAGATCGCGGCTGCCCGAGAGCGAACGACCGAACGCGCGCAGATGCGGAATGACCTGTGCGAGCTGCACCTTGAACTCGGCGTCCGAGAGCGAGACATGCTCCACCGGCTCGACGACTTCGTCGATATCGTCCTCGGCGTCGACACGCGGAGCAGGCTGGGTCATGGAAATCCGATCAATCCCGATAGAAGACTGTCGTCGACGTGCGACGAACATAAGCGTCCGAACCGGCCATTGCCAGTAAAGTACGCCTGATAGAGGTTAGCGGAGGATGATAAATCCGAAGATGACGATGACGAGTACCAGCGAAATCGCCAATATGTACCGTGTCATATGCGGAGTCGCGCCCGCCCGAGCGTCTTCGGTATCGATGTGGATGCGTTCGTTCGGGTCAGCCATGATATGTTAAACCCCCGAAAACCGTTTTGGGTCCGCAACCATTACGGACACGGACCCAGAATGCAGCGAGAACGCGGCACAATCAAGCGGTTGGCTGTTATTCCCCAAGCAATCAGGTGGCTGGAACAGTTGCCTGATCGAAGAACAACGCCTGGCTGATCGCAGCCTTCACGGTCGAACGCTGGAACGGCTTGGTGATCAGGAACGTCGGCTCGGGACGCTCGCCGGTCAGCAGGCGCTCGGGGAACGCGGTAATGAAGATCACCGGGACCTCGAATTCGGCCAGGATGTCCTTGACCGCATCGATGCCCGAGCTGTCGTCGGCAAGCTGGATGTCCGCGAGCACGAGGCCGGGACGCGTTTCCATCGCCAGCGCGACCGCTTCGTCACGCGTGACTGCAACGCCGGTGACGTCGTGGCCGAGATCGCGGACGATCGTCTCAATATCCATCGCGATGATCGGCTCGTCCTCGATGATCAGGACCTTGGCGCGGGTCTGGTTCTCGATTTCCGACAGCGCTTCGGCGACGAGATCGTCGACTTCGCTCGTCTCGACTTCGATCAGATACGCTGCGTCCTCGGGCGTGAACCCTTCCATCGCGGTGAGCAGGAGCGCCTGACGCGACAATGGCGTCATCCGGGCGAGACGCGCACGCGCGACGGCCTCATGACCTTCCGTATCACCGGCGGTCTCGTCGGCGACCTCGTCGAAGTTCGCCGAGTTCCAGATCGCCTGAAACATCCGGTACAGGCCGAGACGCGGATCGACGTCGCGGGGAAATTCTTCTGGTGCCGCGACGATCGCCTCGAGCGTGGCGCGGACGTATTTGTCGCCGTGCATCTGGCTGCCGGTCAGGGCCCGGCCATAGCGCCGCAGGAATGGAAGGTGCGGTGCGAGTTGCTGTCCAAGAGACATGGGTAACGAATACTCCCTGATCCTACGCGGCCCCTCATGTGTCGGGTGGCTCGCGTCATTGCAATGGTAGTGGCCGAAAAACCCGCCCCGTCGTTTCACCGCGACATGCACCGAATGGGCGCATTTCGACGCGACCGGTCGACGCGGCCGTGCACACGGTGATACGAAGATGCGGATTATTCGCTCGGACGTGGAACTATCGAGATGCTATTTGGTTTCACGAGCATCTTTTCGCGAGTGTGTGTGCCCCGATATCAGGGTGCGCTCGACCATTTGCGTTCACATGAGTTTGCGTCGTGCAGGGGGAAGTTTTGAGTTTGGGCCACGACACGGAGAAGACAGTGCCTGCCACGAAGCCCGCAAATGGTCCCGATAAGGATCGTCAGATGGGATCGGCACTGCGATCGGTTTACCAGAAGACCGTCGACGAGGCGATTCCCGACGATCTGCTCGACCTACTCGGCAAGCTCGACTGACGGCGGGCCAAATGGCCATGCCCCCCGCACCGGACGCCGCCGCAATCGCGTCCGCACATGATGTTTCCGCCATCGGTTCGAACGGTGGCGACGGCGCGGTCCAGCCAATGAAGCCCGACGGACGCATCGTCTCGTCGTTGCGGCGTTTGACGACGGGCGCCAAGCTGTTCCTGATCCTTAGCGCCGCCTTACTTCCGCTGGCGTTGATCGCGGTCTTCGCGACCTTGCAGACGACGCGGCTGGCCGATGCCGAAGCGCGTGCGCGGTTGCGCGTCACCGCGAACGAAAGTGCGCGCGCGCTCGCGATCGAACTCGTCGGCGACATGACCGCGCTGCGGGTCGCGGTAAACGCGCTTGGCAATGATCCTGCCGATGCCCCCAGCTGCGCACGCGCGCAGGGCGTATTTGCGCAACAATCGTCGGCGGGCACCCGGTTCGTCATCGCCGAGCGCGACGGCACCGTCCTGTGCGGCATGCCCTTGCCGGAACGCGTCGTGATCAACCAGGACGACATGCCGATCGCTGCCGCGATCGTGCCCGAGCGCGGTCTGGTCCTCGCGATCTCGGGCCCGGGCGGTCATACCTCGGCACGCGCCTATTTCCCGCGACCGTTTCTGGAAAAGATCGGTCGTCCGACGAGCCGGGCGCTCGAACTGAGCAGCGCGATCGTGCTCGACGACGACGCGCTGTATCTCGAGCGGATCGAAGACGAGCGTCCGCTCGACCGGATGGAGACGATGCGGACCGATCTGGGCGTCGCGGGGCTCGCGTTGCGGACCAGCATCCGCAGTGCGCCGGTGACGTCGTCGCTGGTCATCGCGCTGCTCCTGCCGCTGCTGATGTGGCTTGCCGCGGCGAGTATCGCCTGGTTCGTGGTCGACCGGTTGCTGATCCGTCCGCTGCGGCAGTTGCGCGGTTCGGTCGCCACCTTCACGCCGGGCGAGGAGATCGACTTCGGCGCGGTTCGCACATTGCCGGCGCAGGAAATTCGCGAGCTGGGCGAGACGTTCCAGGCGATCAGCCGAACCGTCGCGTTGCATGAGGCCGGTCTCGCCGAGGGACTGGTCCGCCAGACCAAGCTGACTCGCGAAGTGCATCACCGCGTGAAGAACAATCTCCAGGTCATCTCCAGCCTGATCAACTTCCACGCGCGCAGCGCTCGCAGTGCGGATGCCACCGATGCGTATTCGTCGATCCAGCGCCGCGTCGATGCGCTCGCGGTCGTCCACCGCAATCATTTCGCGGAGCTCGAGGAAAACCGCGGCCTGAACCTGCGCACGATGATCGGAGAACTCTCCGCCAATATCCGCGCCACTGCAGCAGATCGCTCGCATGGGCTGGGCATCACGCTCGATATCGATCCGTATCTGGTCAATCAGGACGTTGCGGTCGCGATCGCGTTCCTCGCGACCGAGACGATCGAACTGGCGATGACGTGCGATCCGGCCGCGCAGATCCGCGTCGTGGTCAAGCCATCCGAGATACCCGGTCGTGCGGTGCTTCGCGTGGTGTCCCGCGCGCTCGTGGAAAGCGACATCCTGCGCGAGACGGTGACGCGCTACGGCCGTGTCATGGAAGGCCTCTCGCGCCAGTTGCGGTCGCCGTTGCATCACGATCCGCTGGCAGGGGCTTACGAGATCGCCTTTGCGGTCGTCGGTCGCGATTGATCGAAATAAGGTTCCGGGCGCGAGTCCGCCCGGGTCTTCATCAGATCGAATCTTTTTATCGCTTGAGCGCAAAAAAGCGGGAACGGACCTTCGCGATCACCGTTGGATACTTCGGATAGCGACTTTATGCCCCCCCGCTCTCGCTATCCAAGTCATAGGCCCGGAAGCATCACCCTCCCCCCCCCCGGTGATGCTTCCGGGCCTTTATCTTTTTCCGGTATTAGTCCGGGGCGCGCGCCGTCGTCTGATGCAGTGGCCTGACAAGGCGAGAGGTTTTCAGTTCCGCAAACGGAACGAATGCCCTCCCCGAACATTCCCTCCACCGTGGCATTCAAGCCCTTCTTGGAGGAAGTATTATGCGTAAGTTGGTTGGATTGGCGATTGTCGCGAGCGCTCTGATGGTTTCGGCATGCAACACGGTCGAAGGCGCCGGCAAGGACGTCAGCTCGGCAGGCAAGACCGTCGCGAAGACCGCGAACAGCGCCAAGTAAGCCTCTGCGCTTGATCGTGAAACAGGGCCCGGTGCACATGCACCGGGCCCCGTTTTCGTTTCAGCTCTCGACGATGTCGGTGGAATCGCCCTCGATCGCCTTCGACTTCGCCCGGCTACGCTCGGTAAACCAGATGCCGATCAGCGCCATTTCGTACAGGATGACGAGCGGGATCGCGAGCAACAGCTGCGAGCCGATATCCGGCGGCGTCAGCACCGCCGCAATCGCGAACGCCGCGACGATCGCATAGCGCCGCGCACCGATCAGCTGCTTGCGCGTGACGATCCCGGCGCGCTCGAGCAGCATCAGCAGGACCGGCAGCAGGAACGAGATACCGAAGCCGAACAGGAACTGCATCGTGAACGACAGGTAGTTACCGATCGCCGGCAGCGCCTCGCGGTGGATGCCGCCGACCATGCCGTCGAACCCGAGCAGGAAGTGCAGCGCCATCGGGATCGCGATGTAATACGCCATCGCCGCGCCGGTGAGGAACAGCACCGGCGTCGCGAGGATGAACGGCAGGAGCGCGCGCTTCTCCTTCTTGTAGAGGCCGGGCGCGACGAACTGCCAGAGTTGGTTCGCGATCACCGGGAACGACAGCATCATCGCCGCGAAGAACGCCACCTTGATCTGGACGAAAAAGGCTTCGAAAATCTCGGTGTAGATGACCTTGTTCTGGCCGGCCGCGAGCAGCGGATGGACCAGGAAGCCGAAGATGTTCTCGGCGAAATACATCGCCACCGCGAACGTCACGACCAGCGCGGCGATGCAGTAGAGCAGCCGCCGCCGCAGTTCGATCAGATGGTCGAGCAACGGGGCCCGGCTTTCGTCGATCTCGCTCATGCTAGGCTTTCAGCGGTCTGGGATGCGTTCACGACGGACATGGTCACGACGGGTCTCGTCACGACGACGCGACGTCGGACTTGCCGGTCTTGTCGTTGGCGTTCGGTGCAGGCGTATCGAAGAGATCGGGACCGCGATCGGTCGCCGGCTTCGGCTCGTCTGCAGGATGTTCGGGTGCGGATGCGGATGGCAGCGCATGCTGGTCGGCGGCCGCGACGACGGGCTTTTCGACCATGATCGGCTCGGACGTATGATCGTCGTGATGCGTGTCGGTTTCGGGGGAATGCACCACCTGCGTGGTATCGATAGGCGTGTCCGCGGCCGTGGCCGTCTGCGGATGCTCGCGCATGATGCGTTCGTTTTCCGACGCCCAGCGCTTTTCCATCTCTTCGAGCTCGGCCTCGCGGACCATCGAATCGAAGCCCGAGCGAAACTGCCGCGCGACGCCGCGCGCCTTGCCGACCCAATAGCCGACCACGCGCATCGCCTTGGGCAGATCCTTCGGACCGATCACGACGAGCGCGACGAAGGCCACGAGCAGAAACTCGGAGGGCGCGATATCGAACATTCAGCCGCGCCTATCTAGTGTCGTCAACTCTGCCGGCTTCAGGCAGGACGGTCGTCGCGGACGCGATTGCCGTCGCGATCGAACGCGGGATCGGCAGTCTTCTGCGCTTCGATCCGTGCCGATGGCTTGGCCGGCGTCTCGTCGTCGTTCTCGGACATGCCCTTCTTGAAGTTCTTCACGCCCTTAGCGACGTCGCCCATCAGGCTGGAGAATCGGCCGCCGCCGAGAAGGAGGATCGCGACGACCGCGAGAACGAGCAAGTGAATCGGGCTAAAACCGCCCATGGCAATTCTCCTGGAAACTGAACCCTATCTAAGCCTCATCCCGTCTCATTGCCAGCCACCTCGCCATCTTCCCGGTCGTCTTCGCCATCTTCGAGCCGATCGAAGGCGAGATCGACCGGATCGAGCAGCCCCGCAGCACGCAGATCGTCGATTCCGGGGAGGTCGCGGCGGCTCTTGAGGCCGAAATGGACGAGGAATGCAGGCGTGGTCGCGAACATCAGCGGGCGTCCCGGCACTTCGCGTCGTCCGGCCGGCTTCACCCAGCCCGCTTCCATGAGGACGTCGAGCGTCCCCTTCGAGATCTGCACCCCGCGAATCGCCTCGATGTCGGCGCGGGTCACGGGCTCGTGGTAGGCGATGATCGCGAGCGTCTCGATCCCTGCGCGGCTGAGGCGGCGCGGTTCCTCGCGGTCGCGGCGGAGCATGTGCGCCATGTTCGGCGCGGTCTGGAACTGCCAGCGTTCGCCGCGCCGGACGATGGCGATGCCGCGGCCGGCATAGTCGGCGGTCAGCTGATCGAGCGCGGCGCGGACGTCGCCGGTGCCGACATGCGCGCGAATCGCATCGAGCGTCAGCGGAGTCTCGGCCGCGAACAGCACCGCCTCGACGGCGCGGGTGAAATCGTCGGGCGGGGTCACGCGCGGGCTCTCAGATACAGCGGCGCGAAGGGCGACGCCTGGCGCAGTTCGATCTTCCCCTGCCGCGCGAGTTCGAGCGCCGCGACGAAGCTCGACGCCAGCGCCGATCGCCGCAATCGCTCGCCCGCTTCGGGGAGGAAGCTTTCGATCACGCTCCAGTCGATCCGTTTGCCGACCAGCATCGACACGCGCTCGAGCGCCGCCTCCAGCGTCATCACCTCGCGGTCGGCGACGACGTGCATCACCGGCCGCGTCCGCGCGGAAATGCGGCCGTACGCGGCGATCAGGTCGAAGATCTCGGCCTGCCATGCCGCCTTGCGCACCGTACGCAGCCCCTCTGGTGCGCCGCGCAGGAACACGTCGCGCCCGGTCCGGTTGCGCGCCATCAGCCGCGCACCGGCCTCGCGCATCGCACTCAGGCGTTCGAGCCTCAGTTGGAGCCGCAGCGCGAGTTCCTCCGGGTCGGGCTCGGCGAGTGGATCGCGCGGCAGGAGCAACGCCGACTTCAGATAGGCGAGCCATGCCGCCATCACGAGATAGTCGGCCGCGAGTTCGAGCTTCAGCGCGCGCGCGGAGTCGACGTAGGCAAGGTACTGCTCGACCAGCGCGAGGATCGAGATCTTGCGCAGATCGACCTTCTGCCCGCGCGCGAGCGAGAGCAGCAGGTCGAGCGGCCCCTCCCATCCGTCCAGATCCAGGGTCAGTTGCGCATCGTCCATCGTCGGACGCTACAGCGCGCGCTGCCGAGCAGCCACCCTTCACGTTTGACGACACACCATACGAACCGTATACATTTCATACCGTCAAAGTGAATGTGAGGCTTGAATGGGTATCGTGAAGATCGACGACTCGCTGCATGAGGACGCGCGGCGGGCGAGCCAGGTGCTGTGCCGGTCGATCAACGCGCAGGCGGAGTTCTGGATGAAGATCGGCATGCTCGCCGAGGCCAACCCGACGCTGTCGTTCAACGATATCGTCACCGCGCAACTTGCCGCGGCCTCGGTACGCGTCGCCGACAAAACGGCAGCCTGAGATGGTGAAGACGCCGGCCGAACTGGCGCTGATGCGCGTATCGGGCGCTTTGCTGGCGTCGGTGTTCGAGATGCTCGACGGGCAGGATCTGGCGGGGCTGTCGACGTTGCAGGTCAACGACATGGTCGATCGCTACATCACCGACGACCTCGCCGCGCGGCCTGCGAGCAAGGGGCAATATGGCTTCGAATATGTCCTGAACAGCTCGATCAACCATGTCGTCTGCCACGGCGTGCCGAACGTTCGCGATGTCATCCGCAACGGCGACATCATCAATCTGGACATCACGCTGGAGAAGAACGGCTTCATTGCCGATTCGAGCAAGACGTATATGGTGGGTACCGTTCCGCCTGCCGCGAAGCGCCTCGTACGGGTCGCGCAGGAGGCGATGTGGCAGGGTATCCGGCAGGTCCGGGCGGGCGCGCATCTCGGCGATATCGGCTTCGCGATCGAGCGGCATGCGAAGAAACACGGCTATGCGGTGGTGCGCGACTATTGCGGGCACGGCATCGGTCGCGAGATGCACGAGGAGCCGCAGGTGCTCAATTTCGGGCGCGCGGGGACCGGCATGACGCTGCGCGAGGGGATGGTGTTCACGATCGAGCCGATGATCAACCAGGGGACGCGCAAGGTGTCGACCGAGGATGACGGGTGGACCGTGGTGACCGACGACGGCAAGCTTTCGGCGCAGTTCGAGCACACGGTGGCGGTGACACGCCACGGGGTCGAGGTGCTGACGTTGCGCAGGGACGAGCGGGCTCGGGGGTTGGGGTGATCGCGGGGGCGGGGCTGTTAGTTTGACCGCACCTCACCCTTGATCTCAGGCGCTCCCCCTCAACCTTTCGTGCTGATTAGCGACTGAGTAAGCTCGTTAGAGCCGTATCGAAGGCGCGTATCGAAGCACAGGTTCCGCGCGCCAACCTGTCCTTCGATACGCCGCTTCGACAAGCTCAGCAGCTACTCACGACGAACGGGGATATCCTTTCTACCAATCCCACCCCGGCGGAGGCCGGGGCCCAATTGGGGGACGCTGGTAACTGAGGATCGCGCCCCATTACCGCGACCTCTCCAATTGGACCCCGGCCTTCGCCGGGGAGGTGCGAGAAAAGACGCGCGCTACTCGTACCAAATCAGATCAGGCGCGCGCCAACAGCGCATCGCGCGTTGCGACCAGTTCCGCGAAGTCACCCTTGGCTGGGCTGACCGACGCCATCGCCCGATCGAGCCGCGCACGCGACGCTTCCGAAATCTCCCCCAGCCGCCCGGCGATCTCGACCATCTCGTCCATCCGTGCCCAGCAATCGAGCACCAGATCGCAACCCGCCGCGATCGCACCCGCCGCTTTGTCGCCGGCGGTGCCGGACAGCGCCTTCATGTCGATGTCGTCGGTCATCAGCAGGCCGTCGAAGCCGATCCGCCCGCGAATGATCTCGTCGATCACGATCGGCGACAGCGTCGCGGGGCGGTCGGCGTCCCACGCGTCGAAGACGATGTGAGAGGTCATGCCCATCGGCGCCTGGTTGAGCGTGCGGAAGGGTTCGATGTCGACCTCGAGGTCGGCGTCGGTCGCGGTGACGGTCGGGAGGTGGTGGTGCGTATCGACCTTGGCGCGGCCGTGGCCGGGCATGTGCTTGACGACACCCACCACGCCCCCGTCGGCCAGCCCTTCGAGCGTTGCGCGGCCGAGGGCTGCAACGCGCATGGGGTCGGCGCCGAACGTCCGCGAGGCGACGGCTTCGGTGGTGTCGGGCTGCGACACGTCGAGCAGCGGCAGGCAGTCGACGGTGATCCCGACTTCGCTGAGCATCACGCCAAGCGCCTGCGCGTTCGCGCGTGCTGCCTGGATCGCGGTCATCGGCGCGCGTTCATAGGCTGCATCGAATACCGGGCCGGCGGGGAATGCGGGCCATTCGGGCGGTCCCATTCGCGCGACGCGGCCGCCCTCCTGGTCGATCAGGATCGCGAGGTCGTCGCGTCCGGCCAGCGCACGCAGCGAATCCGTCAGCGCACGGACTTGGGTGCGATCGACGATGTTGCGCTTGAACAGGATGTAGCCGGCGGGTTCGCACTCGGCGAAGAACGCGCGTTCGGCGGGGGTGAGGACGGGGCCGGACAGGCCGAAGATGACGGGCTTCATACGTTCTTCCTAGCGAAACCGGCGTGCGCGATCATCCTTCAATAATCTTTCGAGACACGGACGTTAGCGCTCTGCCGGCCGAGCGTGGAGATGCTCGACAGCAATGACAGCCAGCGCGTGACCTGGAACTCGACCTGCGTGGCGGAATAGCCCTGACCGTCGGTGACGATCTCCGCATACAGGCGCCGGGTGACGTATTTGCCCGCCGCGATCGAGGTCCCCTGCCCCGTCTGCGGATCGGCCGGCAGGATGCGCAAGCGGTCGAGCCCGGCGGCGCGGCGCACCGCGTTGATCGGGTTCAGGCCGCTGCCACCGCCCTGCAACGCCGCCACCGCCGCCGCCAGCTGGAGGGCCTCCGGCGCGGACAGATTGGTGATCGAGGTGCCGAACAACAGCCGCGAGAGCAGTTCGTCCTCGGGCAACGCGGGCGTGCTGGTGAAGCCAATCTCCGGCTTCAGCGCGTAGCCGGTGACGCGGATCGATGCGCTCAGGCCCGTCGAGTCCGCGTTCGCCTCGATATCCAAAGCGGGGTTCGCGGGGACCTGCCCGTCGAAGCGGATTACGCCGCGCGCCAACTCGAACTGTCGCCCCGCGAACTCATAGTCGCCGCGGATCAGCGTCGCGCGGCCGGTGATCGCCGGGTTCTCGGGCTGGCCGGCGATCTGGAGGTTGGCGGACCATTCGCTGGTGAGGCCGAGGCCACTGACCATCACCTGGTTAGGGGCACGCGCCTTGATCGCGAGCGTCCAGGGCTTGGTCGGGGTCGCGACTTCCTCGCCGCCGTCGGGCAGGTTGATTTCGCGGATGTTGAGCTGGGGGACGGCGCTGGCAGCGGTGGCCTGGCCGAGGCGATAGCGGCTCTTGTCGAGCACGACATCGCCCGCGATCGCGCCGCCCGAGCCGTTCGACTTGAACGTCAGCGGGCCGGTAACGGTCGCGCCGATGTCGTCGCGGTTGATCATCACCGCCTTGTCGGCCTGGAGCGCGAGGTCGAGGCCGATCCCGGCGGCGGCGGCGAATTCGAACTGGCCGGTGCCGGTGACGTGCCCGCCCTTGCCCGCGTCCGCGCCGAACCGGTCGATCACGAGCCGCGAGCCGCCGAAGCGACCGGTCGCCTGGACGTTGGTGAGGACGGTGCCGGTGGTGGCGCTTTCGATCCGCGCGCCGTTCGCCTGAACGACGCCGCGCAGGGTCGGATTGGCAAGCGTGCCGACGACGTCCGCACCGATCGCGACCGGGCCGGACAAATCGAACAGCTCGACCCCGGTGAGGCGCCAGAGCGTGTCGGCGGGGCCGCTGTAGCGGAGTTGTCCGAACAGGCGGGCGTTGCTGATGCGCGAGGCCAGATCCCCCTGCCCCAACGGCGCGAGCTGGGCCTGGGCGCGACCGATGGTCTTGCCGGCGGACGCGATCACCGCGCGCAGGCCGAGCTTGTCGGGGGAGAGCACCGCCGCGACGCCGACGTCGATCGGACGCGACGAAAGGACGAGGCCGGCGCGGCTGAGGCCCCGTATCGTCACGTTCGCCTTGCCGGTCGGAGCTGCATCATTGGCGGTCGCGATCGTGAAACTGCCCGAGGCGCTGCCGCTGAGCCCGA
This sequence comes from Sphingomonas sp. CFBP 13728, assembly GCF_014841895.1. Taxonomy (NCBI): domain Bacteria; kingdom Pseudomonadati; phylum Pseudomonadota; class Alphaproteobacteria; order Sphingomonadales; family Sphingomonadaceae; genus Sphingomonas; species Sphingomonas sp. CFBP 13728. Next base: position 518,669 of record NZ_JACYUS010000003.1, read on the forward strand.
GCCCGGGATAGGCGATGTCGAGAATCGCGAGCGGCATGCGCGTCAGGCTGGCGTCGATCGCGGTGCTGGCGGCAGTGAAGCGGCCGCCAACCTGCGCCTCGCCGCCCGAGAAACTGAGCTTGGTCGGCGCGAGGTGCCAGCCATCGTCTTCCTGCGTCAAAACCGCCGGCGTGAGCAGCTTCAGTGGGCGGCCGTCGAGCGTGCCTTGCGCGGAGATCGCGTAGCTTGTGGCCGTCACCTGCGTGACGGTCTGGATATCGAACGCGCGGCCGCGCGAGCCAGCGATTGAGGCCTTGATCGTGCCGACGCCGCTACGCAGCGACGCGGAACCGTTGAACCGCGCGAGGCTGAACGTGCCGCGACGCAGGCCGAGCCCGGTCGCGGTCGCCTCGATCGAGGTTCCGGCGGGATCGAGCAACGTGACGAAATCGAGCTTGCCCTGACGCAGCGCGATGCCGTCGAGCGTCGCGGCCTTGGCGGCGAGATGCCCCTCGACGCGCTGGATCTGGCCGACCGGGCGGAACAGGAGTTCACCCGAGATGCCGCCGCCGGCAACCGCGAGCGCGCCGTTGAAGCCGCCATCGACGACCGCGATGTTCCCGCTCGCCTTGGTGCCGGCAACGTTCAGCGCGGCGATGGCGATCGTCGCATCGGCGCCGGGCGGCAACAGGATCGCGCCGTTGGTGGTGAACGGTCCGAGCCGCGATCCGCCCGCCGCGGTGAACGCGAATGCCTGCGACGTCGGGTCGAGATGCGCGCGGACGTTCGACAGCCCGAGTGTCGCGTTGGGGCTGGCGAAGACGAGGTCGAGCGTCGGCTTCTCGATCTGGCCGTCGAGTTTCAGCGTCACCGGGCCATAAGTCTGCTGGCGCCCGCCGCCCTCGAAATGGAAGGTTCCGTCGCGCCGACGATAGCCGTTGCCGGTCAGCCGGATCTGCGGCGCGGTGAGGACTAGGTTGGTAAAGTGCAGCACGCCGTCGGTGGTGCGTTCGAGGTTGGTGGTGATGCGCGGCAGCCCGCCTGCGAGGCTGCGGAAGAACGCGTTGTCGAGCCGCACCATCTGCGCGCTGCCCTGGCCGATCACGCGCGTGCCCTTGCGGTTCGGGCCGGGGACGACGCGCAGCGTGGACTTGACGTCGACGATGCCGAGACCGGGGATCAGATAGCGGCCGAGCCCGCCGTTGATGCCGACCTCGAACTGGCCGTTGCGCAGGTCGACCGCGAGATTGATGCTGCCGGTGAGCTTGTCGGAACGGAGCCTGAGCGCGTCGCCGGTGAGCAGCGTCGGCGTCACGCGAAGCAGGCCGTCGACCGACAGGTTGCGCAGGATTCCGCCCGCTACGGTGCCGACCCCAGTCACGCGCGCTGCGGTGAAACGGATCGGCACGGTTACCGGTGCCGCGGACAGGCGGCCCTTGCCGGCGGCGTGGGCGTTCTCGAACCCGGTCTGGTCGAATGCGAAGCGGCTGGCGTCGAGGCGATAGTCGAACGCGGCGGTCGCAAACGGTCCGTCGAGGATCGCGCGCAATTCCACCATGTTGCCGGTCATGTTGGCGAACAGCGCGGGCGGGCGCAGGAGTCGTGCCTTGATCCGCACGTCGCGATACGCGTTGGCGGCGAGATCGATGATGCCGGTCGTGTCGACGGCCAGCGCGGGCGTGCGCAGCGAGAGCTGGCCGTCGAGGCGGCGGTTGGCGAACCCGGCGCTGCCATTGACGAGGATGCGCGGCGCGGTCAGCTTTTGCAGCCGGCCCTTCAGCAGCGACGACGGCGAAAGCGTGCCCGACAGTGTGTAGCGGCCAGCGACCTGCGCGAGCGCGAGATCGACGACGCGCGTCGTGCCGACGATGCCGTTCGCGCGGCCATTCCACTTCGCCCAGCTGCCGTCGCCGGTGACCGCGAGCGCGACCGGCCCCTTGGCCTTCACCATTCGCGCGAGCACGCCGCCCGCGGCCCCCTTCGCGGCGACGTCGAGGTCGAAACGGTCGCGGGCGGGCTCGGCATCGATCCGGAGTTTCAGGTCGTCGCTGCCGGCGACGCGTGCCTTGAGGTCGACCAGCGCGCGGCCGGAACGGATGTCGGCGCGGCCTTCGAGCGTCCCGATCCGCTCGGTCCCGAGCACGCGCTTCGCCAGCGTGAGGCGACCGACCGAAAGCTTGCCGATATGGATGTCGAAGTCGGGCAGGATCGGGCCACGGCTCTTCGATGGGCGCGTGCGCGGGGTGTGCGTCAGGATCGCGCGATCGACGATCAGGCGGCGTATCTCCAGGCGGTTCGAAAACCAGTCGAACGGGGACCAGTCGAGCGTGACGTTGGGCGCCTGGAAGACGAGACCCTCGAGATCGTACACGCGGAGATCGGTCAGGCGGGTGTCGCCGTATAGCGAGCCGTCGATCCGACCGACCGTGAAGCGCAGGCCGTTCGCAGTCTTGATCGCCGCGATCCGGTCCGCGACGAAACGGTGGCCGATGTCTGTGTCGACGATCAACAACGCCGCGCCGACGATCGCGAGCAGCGCCATGACCGCGCTGACGATCCAGCGCCACCAGGCGATCGGGCGCCTTGGGCGGCGTTCCGGAAGAACGACCTCTTCGGTCAAAATGCCTGCCCCAGCGAGACGTAGACGGCGATCCGGCTGTCGCCGGGCTGCGGGTTGATCGGGGTGCCGACGTCGAGGCGGATCGGGCCGAAGTTCGAATAATAGCGCACGCCGATGCCGGTGCCGTATTGCAGCCCGGTGAATTTCGGAAGCGGCGAGGTATAGATATTGCCCGCGTCGAGGAACGGCACGATCCCGAAACTGCCGAGGACGCGCACGCGCGCCTCGATCGAGAATTCGGTCAGGCTGCGGCCGCCGATCGGATCGTTGTTGGGATCGCGCGGGCCGATCGACTGATAGCCGTAACCGCGCACCGACGCGCCGCCGCCGGCGTAGAAGCGGCGTGACGGCGCGACCTGATCACGCGGCGCGCCGACGATGGTGCCGAGCCGGGTGCGCGCGGCGAGCACCACCCGACTGCCGAACGGTTGGTACACGCTGCCGTCGAACTGCGTGCGCGTGTAACCGAATACCGAGCCTTGCAGCGATACTTCGGGGCTGAGGCGGCCGCCGAGACGGAAGCCCCTGGTCGGGTTGAGCAGATCGTCCGAGCCGTCGTAGTTGAGACTGGTCGGCAATGCGCCGATGAAGAAGGTGCGGCGGCGTGGGTCGCCGGTCGAGAGGATCACGTCGCGCTCGTCCGATGCGACGAGTTCGGCGCCGAGCGACCAGGTCCAGGTCTTCTGGAAAAAGATGTTGGTCTGGCGCTCCAGCGTGCCGGCCAGCGAATAGGTCTTCGCGTCGTAGGCGTTGCGGTTGGTATGCGCGGCCGACGCCTGGAGCGTCAGCACCCGGTCGCGTGCCTTGAAATTGTTGCGGCGGAAGACGACCGAGCCGAGCTGTTCCTGCGTCCCCAGCACGCCACGCAGCGTCAGCGCGCCTTCGGGCGGGAACAGGTTGCGGTGCGTCCAGCTGAGTTCCGCGCGCGCACCTTCGCCGGTGCCGTAGCCGAGTTCGCCGGCGACGGTATGCGGCGGTGCGCGATCGAGTTTCACGGCGACGTCGACGGTGTCGGGCGTGGCTCCCTGTACGGGCTTGAGGTCGACCGAGGACACGAGGCTGGTCTGAATCAACGCGCGGCGGAGATCGTCGAGCTTGGTCGCGTCGTACAGATCGCCGGGCGAGAAGCGCGCGATCTCCGCGACATGGTCCGCCCCGAACACGCGGTTGCCGGGGAGTGCGACGACCTTGCCGAACTTGCGCGCGCCGCCGGGTTGGACGGACAGGTCGAGCGTCGCGGTGCGCGTGGCGTGGTCGACGACGATCGCCGGATCGCCGACCTTGGCGAACGGAAAGCCCTCGCGGCCGATCTGCGTGGTGAGCTTGGCCTGCCCCGCGACGATCGCGTCGGAATTGACCGGATCCTCGGGCTTCACGCCGAACGCGGTCACGAGCCCCGGCGCCTTGTCGCCCGCCACGGCGATGCCTTCGATCGTCACGCCCTTGAACCTGTAGAGCGTGCCGGGGGTGGCCGAGAGCACAACCATCGGCTTTGCGCCCGGTTCGACGCGCGTGACGACGTTGGAGTCGTAATAGCCTTGCGCGCGGAGCAGGCTGTTGAGCAGGTCGGCATCTTCGCGCGCGCGGCGATCGAGTTGCGCGGCGTTGGCCGCCTGGTGATCGTTCGCGTCGAGCGTCGACAGTGCGGCGAAGCGTTGGCGGAGCAGCGCGTCGTTGATCCCGTCGATGCCGTCGATCCGCCAGGCGTAGCGGCTCTCGGTATTGGCATCGACCGCGGCGACCGTGGCGGCCGGGTCCATCGGCGACGTCGCGAGATCGGGCCAGGCAACGCCGATGTCCGGCAACGGAGCGAGCGGCGAATTGGGGTCGAGCGACATCGGCGTGTCGGCGGTCGGGCTGGCCGGAGCCTGCGTCGGCACAGGCGCGGTTTGTGCTCCTGCGGCACGTATGCCCGCACAAGGTAGGGCACCCGCTGTCGTCAGAACGAAAAAGGCGGCGGCCGGCCCGGCTCGCCCGACGCGGAACACCATGTCCGGCTCCTAGCCGGGCTTGTCGTTGCGGAACAGTATCTAACGCCGTATTTCCGCCACGTTTCGTCCGGGCGGCGGATCGCGCTTGGCGTGTGGGTGGCATCCGGCGGCGGCGCGTGGCAGGACATGGTGATGACCGACCCGACTTCCCGCGACACCCTGCCCCCCCACAAGGACCCGAGCGCTGCGGGCGGGTTCCTCGTTGCGCTTGGCATGCTGGGCGGTGCTGGGGTGGGGTTTGCGATCGGGCAGGCTACGCCGGGGTTTCTGGTGGGGACCGGGGTTGGCGTGCTGGCGGCGGTGCTGGTTTGGTTGAGGGACCGGCGGTAGCGGCATCGCGCCTCCGCCTCATCCTCTTATCGTCCGTTCGTCCTGAGTAACCGTCGAGTAGCTACTCAGCACGAACGGGGGAAATCCAAATCCTCCGGGAGGACTATCGACTACCACGCCAGATCTGAAGCGGCGCGCTCGGGCTTAGCCCCCCCTGATGCACCGGGCAGCGGCGGTAGCGGAAGCGGCGGTCGAGGCAGATCCAGACCTCGTCGAGCCAGCCCTGCTTGGTCGCGGTGACGCGCATCATGTCGGGCTTCAGGCCGGGGTTCGCGCCCGCCATTGCTGCCGCGAACCGGCCTGCGGTCAGTGGCGTGCGCGACAGTGCGTTCATGTCCGGATAGCGGAGCTTGCCGTACAGCCCGGCCGACTGGTTGAAATACTTGGCGGGACGATAGCCGGGCATGCAGGTGCCGTGCTTGGCCCATTCGTGCTGGAGCAGCTGCGCGGACGGCGTGGTGCAGAGGTGCGCACGGATCACCGGGGGCGGCACGAACTCCGCCGCACGGCAATATTGCGGCCAGTCCTTGGCGACGCCATCGGGCCACAGGCCGTGCAGCGTGAAACCGAAGCGATTGCCCGAACCGCACTGGAACCCGGACGATGCACGGTCGCCATTGTCGCGGCAATATTGCGGCGCCCAGGTGATCGCGAGCGTGTAGCTGCCGATCGGAATGTCGCGCTTCGGCTGGCTGTCCGACGGGAGATCGGGGCGGACGCGCTCGACCGTGGACGGGGTCGAACATTGATAGGCCTGTGCCTGGACGACGCCCGGCAAGGCCAGCGTCGCGGCGGCGAGGATCAGCTTAGCGATCATGCGACATATCCTCGAAAGTGTCCGGCTCGTCGGCGTCGGGCAGTTCGCCGAACCAGAGCTTTGCGTCCGCCTTGAACAGATGGAGCGCGGCGACGACGGAGAGCGCGTCGGCCGCGAACGAGACGATCGAGGTCGTGCCGATCGTCGTCTCCCCGCGCGCCACGGTTGCCAACGACAGGCCGACGCCGACGATCGACAGCACCGCGAGCACGACGACGACCCACTTCGCGGCCACGCTCGGTGAGCGCGCGGTGAAATACCAGAGCAGCAGCGTGACCGCGATGCCGATGACCTGGAACGTCGGCAGGATCCAGCTGACCTGCGCCAGGACCGGATTGGCCGCGACCAGCGCGACCCGCTGCGGCCAGTTCATCGCGGAAACGATCAATCCGAGCACGAACGAGGCGAGATACAGCCTTTCGTAGCGCACGATGGATATCGGCCTGATCATGCTCGTCGTTCCCTGCCTTGTCTGTGTCCCGCCCCGGTGCACGCCGCGATCGGCGCGGTCGTCAGGCGGTCGCGAAGTCGAGGCCTATATCCGCTGCGGGTGCCGACTGCGTCAAGCGACCGACCGAGACATAGGTCACGCCCGTCTCGGCGATCGCGCGGATCGTGTCCAGATTGACGCCGCCCGACGCCTCGGTCGGCACGCGGCCGGCGACGAGCGTCACCGCCTCGCGCAAGATCGCGGGCGGCATGTTGTCGAGCAGCAGGTGCGTCGCGCCGGCGGCGAGCGCGGGCTCGATCTGGTCGATGCGGTCGACCTCGACGATGATGTGCGCGATCCCAGCAGCCCTGGCGCGCCAGACGGCCTCGGCAACGCCGCCGGCCACCGCGACGTGATTGTCCTTGATCATCGCCGCATCCCACAGCCCCATGCGGTGATTCTGCGCGCCGCCCATGCGGGTCGCGTATTTCTCCAGCACGCGCAGGCCGGGAATCGTCTTCCGCGTGTCGAGCAGGATCGCACCGGTGCCCGCGATCGCGTCGACATAGGTCCGGGTCATCGTCGCGATACCCGACAGATGCTGGACGGTGTTGAGCGCGGACCGCTCGGCGGTGAGCAGCGCCCGCCCGGCCCCCTCGAGCCGCAGGAGTTCGGTGCCCGCGGGAACCCGATCACCGTCGTTGACGAGCCGTTCGATCGTCACGTCGGGATCGAGCGCGCGGAAGAACGCCTCGGCGAGATCGAGCCCCGCGACGACGATCGGGTCGCGACTGTCCATCACGCCGGTAAAGCGCGCATCGGCCGGGATGACGGCGGCGGACGTGATGTCGCCGATCGTCCCGAGATCCTCGGCGAGCGTCGCGGCTACGAACGCGTTGATGTCGAAGGATTTGGGCAAGGCTGCGTTCACCTGAAGTCTCCCAGAAATCGCGGGTAGGTCATGCCCGGGCGGGTGCCAAAAAACGGCGCTGGGGGACAGCGAATTTACGATGCCGACAGCCGATCGAAATATTTTGAAAACGTTGGAACCTTACCGTCCGACGCGAGTTGCCTGATCGATACCCAAGGAAATTTCCATGCCTGCCAAGACGATGACCGATACCGCACGCCTGAACGCCCTGCTGGACGAGGCGCTGATCCTCGCCGACGCACTCCAGCTGCCGATCGCTGCGATCCACATCGACCAGGCACTGGCGCACCTTGGTGCCGACGTTCCCGCCGCCTGAGCTCGGCAGGGGCTGGCGGTAGACCAGCCCCGCAGCGTCACTTCGGCCCGAGATCACCCTTCCCGACGGTATTCGATGCCATCGACAGCATGCGGTCGAGGCTTTTCTTCGCCTGGAGCCGAAGCCCCTCCTCGATCTCGATCCGCGGCGACAGATCGCGTAGCGCGACGTACAGCTTTTCGAGCGTGTTGAGCGCCATGTACGGACAGATATTGCAGTTGCAGTTGCCGTCCGCACCCGGCGCGCCGATGAAGCGCTTGTTCGGGAGCGCCTTTTCCATCTGGTGGATGATGTGCGGCTCGGTCGCGACAATCAGTGTGTCGCCGGGCATCGCGAGCGCGTAATCGAGGATGCCGCGCGTCGAGCCGACGTAATCGGCGTGGTCGAGGATGATCGGCGGGCATTCGGGATGCGCCACGACGGGCGCGCCGGGATGCTGCGCCTTCAGCTTCATCAACTCGGTCTCGCTGAACGCCTCGTGGACGATGCACACGCCCGGCCACAGCAGCATGTCACGGCCGGTCTTCCGCGCGAGATAGCCGCCCAGGTTACGGTCGGGGCCGAAGATGATCTTCTGCTCGGGCGGGATCTGCGCGAGGATCGTGTCCGCCGACGAGGACGTGACGATGATATCGGAGAGCGCCTTAACCTCGGTCGAGCAGTTGATGTAGGTCAGCGCGATGTGATCGGGATGCTTCGCGCGGAAGGCGGCGAACTGCTCGGGCGGACAGCTGTCCTCGAGGCTGCACCCGGCGTCCATGTCGGGGAGCACGACGATCTTGTCGGGCGACAGAATCTTGGCGGTCTCGGCCATGAACCGCACGCCGCAGAAGGCGATCACGTCGGCGTCGGTGGCCGCGGCCTTGCGCGACAGGTCGAGACTGTCGCCGACGAAATCGGCCAGATCCTGAAGCTCCGGCTTCTGATAATAATGCGCGAGGATGACGGCGTTCTTCTCCTTGCGGAGCCGCTCGATCTCGGCGCGTATGTCGATGCCGGCAAAGTTCTGCTTCAATTCCATGGTCGTATCCCGAGTTTAGCGCCCGTCTTCTAGCGACGATTCCCTAGCACGTCCTGCAGCGAGCGCGAGGTGTCCCAGCGTTCGGTATTCGCGGTCGGCTCGTCGGCGAAGCGCACCGCGACGGTCGCGTCGATTCCGGCAGCCCGCAGCGGCATCGCGAAACTGCGCTCGACCGCACGACGGGTGGCGTCGCGCGCGAGCTTGATCATCGCGGGCTCGCGCGCCTGCCGGATCAGTTCGATCTGCCCGGCACGGCGATTGGCGGCGTCGAGGCGTTTCTCGGCATCGGTGAACGTGGTCAGCACGCCGCCCGAACCATATTCGCGGACCGCGTTAAGATCGACCTGCGGACCATCGGCTTCGACGGCCGGCAAGCACACGGACAGCGTCTTCGAAGTGCCATCCCATGCGACATCCGACTGGGTCAGCTTGGCCATGTCGACTTCGTACCGGACCATGCCGGGCATGATCAGCGTCTTCTCGGTCGTGAAGCCGAGCTGCGACTGTTTCGATGTGACGACCGCGACATAGCGCGCGGCGAACGCCGACAGGCGGTTCTGCTCGCGCAGTCCTTCGAGGCTCGCGCTGGCGATCGTCGTCGGATCGGGCGTGAGGCGGTCGCTGACGTAGCGCTGCACACCCCAGAGCACGAGCAGCCCGGCGAGGACGAGGATCAAGACGATTCCGACGGCCTTCGCCAGGAACGGGGCCACGCCGCTCTTGCGTACGGGTTCGGTCACGCTGTCGTTCGCCATGTCTCGCCTTCCTCGATAACCAGTCCGCGGGTTTGCAGGTCGTACAGATGCGCCAGCACCGATCGTTCGGCGGCGGGCACGAGTTGTGGGCCGAGACCGACATACATGCGCTCGACCATCGCCGGGATCGGCCGCGCGCCCTCGCGGAGCAGGCGGAGGATCTGCCCTTCGCGTTGCTTGCGGTGGCCGAGCATGCCGCGGACGAGGCGTTGCGGCTTGTCGATCGCCTCGCCGTGGCCGGGATAATAGATGCGGTCGTCGCGCCCCATCAGCTTTTCGAGGCTGGCCATGTACGCCGTCATATTGCCGTCGGGCGGCGAGACGATTGTCGTCGACCAACCCATGACGTGATCGCCGGAGAACAGCGCCTTCGTCTCGGGCAGCGCGAAGGCGAGATGGTTCGAGGTGTGGCCGGGCGTCGCGATCGCCTCCAGCGTCCAGCCGTCACCGGTCACGCTATCGCCCTCTGCAAGAACGCGGTCGGGTGCGTAGGCGGCGTCGAACGACGCGTCTGCTCGCGCGCCCGCGTCGGCGAGGTCGAACGGTGCAGCGCCGACGATCGGGGCGCCGGTGAGCGACTGGAGCGGACGCGTGGCGGGGCTGTGATCGCGGTGATGATGCGTGACGACGATCGCCTTGACCGGGCGGCCATCGATCGCGCGCAGCAACGCGTCGATGTGCGCGGGATCGTCGGGACCTGGATCGATCACAGCGAGATCGGTCGCGCCGACGATATGCGTCTGCGTACCGGTGTAGGTGTATGGCGACGGATTGGGCGCGAGCACGCGGATGACGAGCGGCTCGAGCTGGATCGGGATACCGGTCGGATGCTCAGCCATGGACGCGAGATGGCGGCTCGGTGCGGCGATGGCAAGGCTCACATTCTTGGAGGGACCGTCGCCATTCTTTACAATCCCGACAGGACGGCGCTCGCGATTAACTATCGAAAGGCGCGCAATGCCGTGATGCGACGGTTCTGGCACGCGCAATGCAAAGTCTGCGCTGTCACCGAGTGCATTCGCGCTCATGCAGGGTGGATCGACCGCTACCGTCCGGTCTCGCGTCGATCCACCCTCCCCGGTGCCTCTCGGGTCAGTTCGCCTTCTGCGTCTCGAACAGCTGCGCCAGTTCGCCGCTCTCGTACATCTCCATCATGATGTCCGAGCCGCCGACGAATTCGCCATCGACATAGAGCTGCGGGATGGTCGGCCAATCCGAATAGCTCTTGATACCCTGGCGGATGCCTTGGTCCTGCAACACGTCGACGCTCTCGAACTCGACTTCGAGGTGATTCAGGATCGCGATCGCACGGCTGGAAAAGCCGCACTGCGGGAACAGCGGGCTGCCCTTCATGAAGAGGACAACCGGGCTGGCTTTTACCAGAGCGTCGATGCGGGCGTTGGAGTCGTCGGTCATGTCTTCGGTCCTCAGGAAATTGCGGTGGTAAGCTGAAGTGCATGCAGGACGCCGCCCATGCGGCCGCCCAGTGCCGAGTAGACCGCTTGGTGCTGCTTCACGCGGCTCATGCCGGCAAAGCTCGCGGCGGTGACTTTCGCGGCATAATGATCGCCGTCGCCGGCGAGATCGGTGATCTCGACCTGGGCATCGGGGATCGCATCCTTGATCATGGTAACGATGTCATCGGCAGCCATCGGCATATCAATGGGACTCCAGCAGTTGGCGACGCGCTTCGATCATCTGCTGCGCCAGCGCGCGGCGGACGGTGGCCTCATCATGGTCGAGTCCGGCTGCGGTCAAGTCGCCGACCAGTTTCCGCACGACGTCGTCGTCGCCGCCGCCCTCCATGTCGGCATGCACGAGCGCGGTCGCATAGGCATCGGTTTCTTCGGGGGTGAGCGCCATCTCCTGCGCGGCCCAGCCGCCGAGCAGGCGATTGCGCCGTGCGGTGATGCGGAACGCCATTTCCTCTTCGCGCGCGAAGTTCGCCTCGCTGGCGCGTTCGCGGTCGTCGAAAGTGGTCATTGCGCAGGTCCCCGTTCAGTCTCGTCTCGGGCCCGAGATAGGTCGTGGACCTCCCCTGCGCAATAATCGGCTGTATCGGTCAAAATAGAACTGGAACTACGACCGAAACGTACCTATCTATAAGTCAGTCGCGTGACAAATCTCACGGGCAGGAGAGCGATGATGAACATTTCGGCACACGCACCTTCGAAATCCATGCAGTCGGACACGTATGTCGTCCGAGCGCTCGGTTTCGCCGTGCTCGTATCCTTGACGATGTGGGCGGCGATCGCCGCCGCGATCTACGAGTGGAGCTGATCTGTAGCGGAGGCCGCCGGTAATCAGCCGACCTCCACGACGAGTTTACCGATCGCGCCGCGCGCCGCCATCTTGGCGATCGCCTTGCCGCCGTCCTCGAACGCGAACACTTCGGTCACGCGTGGGGCGATCTTGCCTGCTTCCCACAGGTCGAACAGCGTCTCGATATGGGCCTGGTTCGCCTTGGGATCGCGCGCCGCGAAGGCGCCCCAGAATACGCCGCAGACGTCGCAACTTTTGAGCAGCGTCAGGTTGAGCGGGAGTTTCGGGATGCCGGCGGGGAAACCGACGACGAGATACTTGCCCTCCCAGGCGATCGATCGCAGCGCAGGCTCGGCATAGTCGCCGCCGACCGGATCGTAGATCACGTGTGCGCCGTCGCGACCGACCGCGGTCTTGAACTGCTCGGCGAGCGCCTTCGACTGGTCCTTGTCGAACGGCGCGCGGGCGTAGATCAACGTTTCGTCGGGGCCGGCGGACTTGGCCGCGGCGGCTTTTTCCTCGGACGAGACGGCCGCGACGACCTTGGCGCCGAACGCCTTGCCGAGTTCGATCGCGGCGAGCCCTACCCCGCCGGCCGCGCCGAGCACGAGCAAGGTCTGTCCGGCTTTGATATGGCCGCGGTCGAGCAGTGCGTGGATCGTCGTGCCGTAGGTTAGGATCAGCGAGGCGCCCTCGGCGAAGCTGCGGCCTTCGGGAAGGCGGTAGAGCTTGGCGGGGTCGGCGATCACCTTTTCGCACAGCCCGCCGTGACCGAGCATAGCGATGACGCGGTCGCCGACTGCCCAGCCGGTGACGCCCTCGCCGATCGAATCGATCGTGCCGGCGATTTCACCGCCCGGTGCGAACGGGCGCTGCGGCTTGAACTGGTATTTGTCCTCGATGATCAGGACGTCCGGGAAGTTGATCGCGCAGGCCTTGACCGCGACGACGACCTGTCCGGGGCCGGCCACCAGATCGGGCAGCTCGACCATTTCCAGAGTTTCAGGTCCGCCGACTGCCTTCGACACCAATGCTCGCATACCCGCTCTCCACCGTCGTCCAGGGGCGATTCGATGCAACCGCCTCCTCGAATTTCGAAATCTGGGTATCCCTTGCCAGCGTCAGGCCGACTTCGTCCAGCCCTTCCATGAGACACTGGCGACGGAATGCGTCGAGTTCGAAGGTGAAGCGATCCTGAAACGGGGTGGTGACGGTCATCGTCTCGAGATCGACGGTGACGGTCTGGTCCTTGGCGACTTCGATAAGCCGGTCGATCGCCTCCTGGGGCAGCACGACGGGGACGATGCCGTTCTTGAACGCGTTGCCCGAAAAGATGTCGGAGAAGCTCGGCGCGATCACCGCGGTGATGCCCATGTCGGCGAGCGCCCACGCCGCATGCTCGCGACTGGAGCCACAGCCGAAATTATCGCCGGCAATGAGGATCGGCGACCCGGCATAGCGCGGGTCGTCGAAGATGTTGCCGGGTTGCGCGCGGACCGTCTCGAACGCGCCGCGACCAAGGCCGGTACGCGTGATCGTCTTCAGCCAGTGCGCCGGGATGATGACGTCGGTGTCGATGTTCTTCGCGCCCCATGGATAGGCGCGGCCCGAGACGGTCGTGACGGGAGTCATCGCTGTTCCGTGCGCTCCGGAACCACACGCGCCGATGCGACATAGGCCGCGACGCCGCTGAGCATTGCGCCAGCCGCCAGCAGTACGAATACCTTCTTCACACTATTTCCCCCATCAACTCTCTGACGTCGCTCAGCTTGCCGGTCACTGCCGCCGCCGCCGCCATCGCGGGTGATACCAGATGCGTGCGCGCTCCGGGACCCTGTCTGCCGACGAAATTACGGTTCGACGTGGAAGCGCAACGCTCCCCCGCAGGGACTTTGTCCGGGTTCATCGCGAGGCACATCGAACAGCCCGGTTCGCGCCACTCGAAACCGGCGGCGATGAAGATCCGGTCGAGCCCTTCGGCTTCGGCCTGGCGCTTCACTAGGCCCGAACCGGGGACGACGAGCGCGCGGACGCCGGTCGCGACATGGCGACCGTCGGCGATCGCGGCGGCGGCGCGCAGGTCCTCGATGCGGCTGTTGGTGCAGCTGCCGATGAAGACGTGCTGGATCGTGACGTCGCGCATCGCGGTGCCGGCGGTGAGGCCCATATAGTCGAGCGACTTCTGTGCGGCGGCCTGCTTGGCGGGATCGGCGAAGCTCAACGGTTCGGGGACGAATCCGGTGATCGAAACGACGTCCTCGGGGCTGGTGCCCCAAGTGAGGCCGGGCGCAATATCGGCGGCGTCGAGCGTGACGGACTTGTCGTAGCGCGCGCCGGGATCGGTCGCGAGGCTGCGCCACCATGTCACGGCCTTGTCCCAGTTCTCGCCGGTCGGGGCCATCGGGCGGCCCTTGAGATAGGCGAACGTCGTGTCGTCGGGCGCGATCAGGCCGGCGCGCGCGCCCGCCTCGATCGACATGTTGGCGATCGTCAGTCGGCCTTCGATCGACATGGCGCGGATGACGCTGCCGGTGAACTCGATGACGTGGCCGGTGCCGCCCGCCGCGCCGATCTTGCCGATGATCGCGAGGATGACGTCCTTCGGGCTGACGCCGAAGCCGAGTTCGCCGTCGACGCGGACTTCCATCGTCTTGGCCTGCGACAGCAGCAACGTCTGCGTGGCGAGGACGTGCTCGACTTCGCTAGTGCCGATCCCGAACGCCAAAGCGCCTAGTGCACCGTGTGCAGAGGTGTGGCTGTCGCCGCAGACGAGCGTGGTGCCCGGAAGCGTGAAGCCCTGCTCCGGCCCGACGACGTGGACGATGCCCTGCTCGATCGCGGTCGCGTCGATATAGTCGATGCCGAACTCACTAGTGTTGCGGCGGAGTGCGTCGAGCTGCTGCGCGCTTTCGGGGTCGGCGATCGGCAGGACGCGGCCAGCGGCATCTTTCCGCGCGGTGGTCGGCAAATTGTGATCGGGGACGGCGAGCGTCAGGTCGGGGCGGCGGACTTTGCGGCCTGCCACGCGGAGGCCTTCGAAGGCCTGCGGACTGGTGACTTCGTGGACGAGGTGACGGTCGATATAGATCAGGCAGGTGCCATCGTCGCGGCGTTCGACGACGTGCGCCGCCCAGATCTTTTCGTACAGCGTTTGGGGAGTGGCCATGATGGAGCGCGCGTTAACCGAAAAGGGATGCTGCGCCAAGGTTGTATGTAATTTTCGGTCGTTCGGATGAGCGAGCGTTAGGCTAGAAGGAAGCTTGTTCTCCCGCGAAGGCGGGAGCCCAGACTGAGTCCCCGCCTTCGCGGGGAAACAAGATGGATTACGGAGCGGGCATCGCCTTGTTCAGGAATGCGACGCTGTCGGCCAGCACCGGCGCTTTCCCGCGGAAGGGTTTCGAGAGCGCCATCGCGACGTTCTCGTGGCTCAAACCGGGGTAATCGATCTGCGTCACCGGCGCGCCGAGCGCCTTCAGCCGCGCGGTGAGGTTGATCGCGTTGTGCGGCTTTACCTGCGTGTCGTCGCCGGCGGTGATCAGCAGCATCGGCGGGGCGTCGGCGCGCGCGAAGTGGATCGGCTGGGTCATTCCCGGGTCGGCGGCGCCCTGCATCGCGTCGATCGCGCGCTTGGCGGTGAAGGGGTAGAAGTCGTACGGGCCGCACAGGCCGACCGCGGCCTTGATGATGTGCGGGTCGACGCCTTCCGCCTTCAGCCAGCGCTCGTCGAGCGTCAGCATCGCGACGGTGTAGGCGCCCGCGGAGTGGCCGGCGACGGCGATCCGGTTCGGGTCGCCACCCGACTGCGCGATGTGGTCGCGGGTCCATTTCACCGCTTCGGCACCGTCTTGGAGGAAGGCGGGGAAGCGGACGTCCGGCACTTTGCGGTAGTCGGGCATGACGACGACGTAACCCGCCTTCGCATAGGCGCGCGCCGCGAACGCGTAGGCGCCGCGCGAGCCGTGGACCCAGCCGCCGCCGTACCAGAAGATCAGCACCGGCAACCCGGTCTTGGCGCCACCGGATGGGCGCCAGACGTCGAGCTTCTGGCCGTGCGTGCCGAACGGGACGCCTTCGCGGATGCGCGCCGTCCCGCGTCCGCCGCCCATCACGCCGTCGAGGATGCTGAGCGTACCGGGGCCTGCCGTGAACGCCGCGCCCGCGATCAGGATCACGATGATCGCAACAATAATCGCGGCGCGGCGCATCAGCGGCGGAAATCCGCGGTGATCGATCCGCAGGTGAGGAGGTCGGCCTCATGGCTCTCTTCGCGCCACGTCTCGGCCAGCGCGGTCGCTTCCCATTCGCGCATCGCCGGGTGCGCGATGATCCGCTCGACCCAGGCGAGGCCTGCCGGGCCGACGTCGATCCCGTAGGTCCGGACGCGGAACGCAACCGGCGCGTAGAAAGCGTCGACGGCGGTGAAATCGGTGCCGGCGAGCCAGGGGCCACCGAACCGGTCGAGCCCCTCGGTCCAGAGTTCGGCGATCCGCGCGACATCGCGGTCGAGCGCGTCGCTGCCGGGGGCGGCATCGACGCGGACGCCGACGTTCATCGTCCGCTCGTTGCGCAGCGCCGAGAACCCGCCATGCATTTCCGCCGTCGCGCAGATCGCCCACGCGCGTGCCTCGGCGTCGACAGGCCAGACGCCGTCGTGGCGCTCGGCAAGGTAGACGACGATGCCGAGCGAATCCCACACGGTTCGCGTGCCGTCGATCAGCACCGGCACTTGGCCCGTCGGCGAGAAGGCGCGGAACGCCTCGTAATTAACGGGTTCCAGGAACGGCTCGATCCGGTCCTCGAAGTCGATGCCGAGCGCCTTCATCAGGACCCAGGGGCGCAGCGACCAGCTCGAGTAATTGCGGTTCGCGGTGACGAGGGTGTAGCCCATCAGGCGGTGTAGCGCGCGGTGGTCTTCGCGGCGATCTCGTCCGCGGTGACGCCCGGCGCCATCTCGACTAGCTTGAACGGACTGTCGTGATCGGCTCGCTGAAACACGGCGAGGTCGGTGACGATCATGTCGACGACGTTCTTGCCGGTCAGCGGCAGCGTGCAGGACGGGATGAACTTGGGGCTTCCGTCCTTGGCGGTGTGGTCCATCACGACGATGATCTGCTTGACGCCCGCGACGAGGTCCATCGCGCCGCCCATGCCCTTGATCATCTTGCCGGGGATCATCCAGTTGGCGATGTCGCCGCCTTCGCTGACCTCCATCGCGCCCAGCACCGTGAGGTCGATATGGCCGCCGCGGATCATCGCGAAGCTGTCCGCCGAGCTGAAATAGACCGACGAGGGGAGTTCGCTGATCGTCTGCTTGCCGGCGTTGATCAGGTCGGCGTCCTCCTCGCCCGCATAGGGGAACGGGCCGATCCCGAGCATGCCGTTCTCCGACTGGAGCGTCACGGTCATGCCCTGGGGGATGTTGTTCGCGACCAGCGTCGGGATGCCGATGCCGAGATTGACGTAGTATCCGTCCTTCAGTTCCTGCGCCGCGCGCGCGGCCATCTGGTTACGGTCCCAGGGCATCAGTGCATTCCTTCCTGGATGGTGGTGATGGTCGTGAATTGTTCGCGGAGCTCGGTGCCGACGCCGTCGACGATCGCCTGCAACGCGTCATCCTCGTCGAGGCCCCAGGTGCCCGCATAGGCGCGCGCGGCGTGACGGATCGTGTCGGCGAGGAGATAGCCGAACACGGTCGGATCCTCGAGGATGCCCGCGTCGATCAGCACGTTGCTGCCGGCGCCGTTGGTGATCCAGATGCGCGCGACCTCGACCGATTCGCTGGTGAGTTGCGCGCCCTTGTCGAGCGCGATCGCGTTTGGGTGGTCAGCCATCAGCGTACGCCTTCAGTCGGGGCCCAGCGGACTGCTGGCGGAAATACCTCGTCGCGGTTGCCTTTCAGCGCGGTGCCGTAGACGGGGTTGGGGAGGACGAACCACCCTGCTCCCCATCTGGCCGCGATCGCGGGCGATTGGACTGTTGCGCGACGGGCGGCGGGGGTCTGGCCGGCGTTGAACAGGTCGCTGAAGTCGCCGAGCTGGTCGCCGCCCATCGCGACGACGCAGTATTTTGCAGCGATCGTCCCGCGGCGGTCGTCTTTCTTCGAGCCCATCGCGTCGTCGCCGGCGAGGAACAGCGTCTCGCCGTGGCGCGCGGGGCCGAGTCCGGCGGCTTCGATCGTGGCCTCGGTCTGCGCGGCGTTGGCGGCGGAGCGGTTGGTGTTGAAGATCACGGTGACGCCCATCGCACGGAGTTGCTTGAGTGCGGTGAGGGCGCCGGGGACGGGGGCGACCTGCTTGACGCCGGTGCGCTCCCAGTCCTGCCAGCGGGGGTCGGACCAGGGTTGGCCGGAGGACGCGTCGTATTCGAAGCCGAGGTTGAGGAGGACGGTTTCGTCGACGTCGAACACCGCGGCTTTGGGTTTGGTGCCGCAGGTGGTCCAGGTGGGGGCGGCCAGCGAGGCGCCTTGCGCGAGGACGACGGAGGTTGGCGTGCGTTGCGCGCGGACATAGCCGACGAGCGCGTTCCAAGCCTGGATGCTGACCGCTGCGGCTTCGCCCGAGGCGTAGAGATACTGCATGCCGGCGGGTACGCCGTCGACCGTGACGGGTGCGGCGATGCTAGGCGAAGACGCGATCGAGGTCGGTGCGGAAACGCTCACGCATCCCTGTAGAGCCAGTGCCCCTGCGAACGCAGGGGTCCAGGATACCACCCGCAGCACTCGTGACCCTGGGCTCCTGCATTCGCAGGAGAACGGGGAGCGTTTGCGATTCACCATCAGGCCTTGCCTCACGCGGAAACCCGCTCGCGGACGGTGCGGAATTCGATCTGCTTGTCGTACGGCGAACCGACGATCATCCGCTTCACGTAGATGCCCGGCAGGTGGATCGTGTCCGGGTCGAGGCTGCCGACGGGGACGATCTCCTCGACCTCGGCGACGCAGATCTTCCCCGCCGTCGCCATCGGCTGGTTGAAGTTGCGCGCGGTCTTGCGGAAGATGAGGTTGCCGCTTTCGTCCGCCTTCCAGCCCTTAATGATCGCGAGATCGGCGCGGATGCCGCGTTCGAGGATGTATTCCTCGCCGTCGAAGACCTTCGTTTCCTTGCCCTCGGCGACCTGCGTGCCGACACCGGTCTTGGTATAGAAGCCGGGGATGCCTGCGCCCCCTGCCCGGCAGCGCTCGGCGAGCGTGCCCTGCGGGCAGAACTCGACCTCGAGTTCGCCGCTGAGATATTGCCGCTCGAATTCCTTGTTCTCGCCGACATAGGACGAGATCATCTTCTTCACCTGGCGCGAGCGGAGCAGCTTGCCGAGGCCCTGCCCGTCGATCCCGGCATTGTTGCTGGCGATCGTGAGGTCCTTCACCCCAGACGCCTCGATTGCGTCGATCAGCCTTTCGGGGATGCCGCACAACCCGAACCCGCCCGCGCAGATCGTCATGCCGTCGAACAGCACGCCTGCGAGTGCCGTTGCCGCATCGGTATAGCGCTTGTTCGCCATGCATCCTCCTATGGTCTTTCGCCTCGCATAATGCGCGGCGGCAGCGACGGCAACGCCTCGACTTCGCGCACGGCGCACGGCTAGGATGCGACCAGGAGATTTGCATGACCCAGCGTACCGGCGGCAGCATTCTGGTGGATCAACTCGTTGCGCAAGGCTGCGATCGAATCTTTACCGTGCCGGGAGAGAGCTTCCTGGCCGTGCTCGACGCGCTCCACGATACGCCGGCGATCGATCTGGTCGTGTGTCGGCAGGAGGGCGGTGTCGGGTTCATGGCATGCGCGGACGGGACGCTGACGCATCGGCCGGGGGTGGCGTTCGTGACGCGCGGGCCGGGCGCGACCAACGCGTCGATCGGCGTGCATGTCGCGATGCAGGATTCGCAGCCGATGATCCTCTTCGTGGGCGATATCGACCGCGGCACGCGCGACCGCGAGGCGTTTCAGGAGATCGATTTTCAGGCGATGTTCGCGCCGATCGCGAAGTGGGCGGCGCGGATCGACGATGCGCGGCGGATTCCGGAATATGTCGCGCGTGCCTATGCGACGGCGATGTCGGGGCGGCCGGGGCCGGTGGTGCTCGCGCTGCCCGAGGATATGCTGCTGGATATGGTCGACGCGGTCGATCGGCCGCGGGTCGAGCGGGTGGCTCAAGGTTGCGATGCCGATACGATGGACTTGCTTGCCGATCTGCTGACCACCGCCGAGCGGCCGGTGGCGATCGTCGGGGGTGCTGGCTGGGATGTGGCGGCGTCGGGGGCGTTCTCGACGTGGGCGGATCGCAACGGGATTCCGGTGGCAGCGGCGTTTCGGCGGCAGGATGCTATTCCGAACGACTGCCCGGTCTGGGCTGGGAATCTGGGGTATGGGCCCAATCCGAAGCTGGTCGAGCGAGTCGAGGCGGCGGATTTGCTGCTGGTCGTCGGGCCGCGGCTTGGGGAGGCTACGACCGATGGGTATGCGCTGATCACGCCCGATCATCCGGGTCAGCGGCTGATCCATGTGCATCCCGATCCGGACGAGTTGCACCGGGCTTACCGCGCGGATGTGGCGGTATGTGCGGGGATGGCGGAGTTTGCCGAGGCTTTGCTGGTGGTCGACCTGCCGCCGCGAACTGCTGGGCAGGAGGCGCATGCGGAGTGGCTTGCGTGGTCGACGCCGGCGCCGCGGGATCTGGTGATGGACCTGGGGCCTTGCGTGGCGGCGATGCGCGAGCGGCTGCCGGCGGATGCGATCATCTGCAATGGCGCGGGGAATTACTCGGGCTGGTGGCATCGTTACTGGGCGTATGCCGGGCCGGGGACGCAGCTTGCACCGACTGCTGGGGCTATGGGGTATGGGGTGCCGGCGGCGGTGGCGGCGTCTTTGCGGCATCCGGAGCGGACGGTGGTGGCGCTCGCGGGGGACGGGTGTTTCCTGATGAATGGGCAGGAGCTGGCGACTGCGGTGGCGCACGGGGCGGACATGCTGGTGCTGGTCGTGGATAATGGCGGGTATGGGACTATCCGGATGCATCAGGAGCGGGAGTATCCGGGGCGGGTGTCGGGGACTGGGTTGCGGAACCCGGACTTTGCTGCGCTGGGGCGGGCTTATGGGTGTTGGGCGGAGACTGTTGCGAAGACCGAGGATTTTGCGGGGGCTTTGGACCGGGCGATAGGGCGTGGCGGGGTGCGGATGTTGCACCTGGTGACGGATATCGAGGCGATTACTGCGGGGACTACGCTGGCGAAGGTGCGTGGCGGCTGAGCTTCAGCACTGATGCCACCCAATTAGAAACACCACCCCGGCGAAGGCCGGGGCCCAATTGGGGGGCGGTGGTGACTCAGCGCGGTCTTTCGTTACCTCGGACGTGCCAATTGGGCCCCGGCCTTCGCCGGGGTGGAGGTTGTGTTGGTTGTCGCGCTCTCTTCTGTTCCCCCGCGCAGGCGGGGGGCCAGGAGCCAAGGCAGCTAGCGGTACTTAGCTGGGCCCCCGCGTCCGCGGGGGACATTGCTCGGGGTTAGCGTGCGACGTCGGCGAATTTCAGGCGCCCGCCGACTCCAGTTTCGCCCGCACCGCCGCGACTGCTTCCGCAGCTTTGTCTCCGTCAGGACCACCGCCCTGGGCCATGTCGGGACGGCCGCCGCCGCCCTGCCCGCCCAGCGTGGCCACCGCGATCTTGAGCAGGTCGACGGCGTTGTGGCTGGCCACCAGGTCCGCCGTAACGCCGACCGCGACCGAGGCGCGGCAGTCGTTGATTGCTACCATCACCGCGATGCCGGAACCCAGGCGCTGCTTGGCTTCGTCGACCGCGCCGCGCAGGCCTTTCGCTTCGAAGTCGTTGAGCACCTGGCCGATGAACGCGACGCCGCCGACCTGTTCGGGGCCAGCCGCTTCGCCCGAACCACCGCCGCCGAGCGCCAGCGCCTTCTTCGCGTCGGCGAGTTCGCGTTCGAGGCGGCGGCGGTCTTCGAGCAACGATGCGACGCGCGCCGGGACCTCGTCGGGGGTCGACTTCAGGACTGCGGCGGCTTCGCGCAGGCGGTCGTCACGGCCGGTCAGATACGCGCGCGCCGCTTCGCCGGTGAGCGCTTCGACACGGCGGATGCCGCTGGAGACCGCGCCTTCGCCGACGACCTTGAACAGGCCGATATCGCCAAGCGCGGTGACGTGCGTGCCGCCGCACAGCTCGATCGAGTAGGTCCCCTTATCGGTCGAGCCCATCGACACGACGCGGACTTCGTCGCCGTATTTCTCGCCGAACAGTGCCATCGCGCCCATCGCGATCGCGTCGTCGGGGGTCATCAGCAGCGTCGTCACCGCGCCGTTGCCGCGGACCTGCGCGTTCACGTCGGCCTCGACCTGCGCGATGTCGGCGGGGGTCATCGCGACCGGCTGCGAGAAGTCGAAGCGCAGGCGGTCAGGTGCGACGAGGCTCCCCTTCTGCGCGACGTGCGTGCCGAGGCGTTCGCGCAAGGCCTCGTGCAGGAGATGCGTTGCGGAGTGGTTGGCACGGATCTGTGCGCGGCGGGCGACGTCGATCTGGAGCTTGACCGGGTCGCCGACCTTGATCTCGCCAGCGTCGACGATCGCGTGGTGGACGAACACGCGGCCGAGCTGCTTCGACGTCTCGGTGACGTTGGCACGCAGGCCGCTGTCGTTGGAGATGTGGCCGGCATCGCCGACCTGCCCGCCGCTCTCTCCATAGAAGGGCGTCTGGTTGACGACGATCGCGACCGTGTCGCCGGTGGTGGCGTGGTCGACGCGGGCGCCGTCCTTGACCAGCGCGACGACCTCACCCTCGCCCGTGTCGGACGCGTAGCCGAGGAATTCGGTGCCGCCGGTCTGCTCGACGATGTCGAACCAGATGTCGTCCGAGGCCTTCGCGCCCGAGCCCTTCCAGGCCGCGCGGGCAGCGCGCTTCTGCTCGGCCATCGCGGTGTCGAAGCCTGCGCGGTCGACCGCGATGTTGCGTTCGCGCAGCGCGTCCTCGGTCAGGTCGTATGGGAAGCCGTAGGTGTCGTAGAGCTTGAACGCGACGTCACCAGCGAGCGTGCCGTCGGTCATCCCGGTGGTCGCTTCGTCGAGCAGCTTCAGCCCCTTGTCGAGCGTCTGGCGGAAGCGCGTCTCCTCCTGCTGGAGGGTCGCCTCGATCAGCGGGCGTGCGCGCGACAGTTCGGGATAGGCGGCGCCCATCTCGGTGACGAGCGCGGGGACGAGGCGGTGCATCAGAGGCTGCTTGGCGCCGAGGATGTGCGCGTGGCGCATCGCGCGGCGCATGATCCGGCGCAGGACGTAGCCGCGGCCCTCGCTAGCGGGCAGCACGCCGTCCGCGATCAGGAAGCCGGCGGTGCGCAGGTGATCGGCGATCACGCGGTGGCTGGCGGTGTTGGCGCCGTCGGTCGCGGTGTGCGTCAGCGCTCCGCTCGCGGCGATCAGCGCCTTGAACGTGTCGGTGTCGTAATTGTCGGTAACGCCCTGCATGACCGCGGCGATGCGCTCTAGCCCCATGCCGGTGTCGATCGACGGCTTGGGCAAATTGCCGACGATCTCGGCATTCTCCTGCTCGTACTGCATGAACACGAGGTTCCAGATCTCGACGAAGCGATCGCCATCCTCGTCGGGGCTGCCGGGAGGGCCACCGAAGATGTGGTCGCCGTGGTCGTAGAAGATTTCCGAGCACGGCCCGCACGGCCCGTTGTCGCCCATCGACCAGAAATTGTCCTTGGTCGGGATGCGGATGATGCGGTGATCGGGGAGGCCGGCGATCTTCTTCCACAGGTCGAACGCCTCGTCGTCGGTGTGGTAGACGGTGGCGGTCAGCTTGTCGGGCGACAGGCCCCATTCGCGCGTGAGCAGCGTCCAGGCGTGGACGATCGCCTGTTCCTTGAAATAATCGCCGAACGAGAAATTGCCGAGCATTTCGAAGAAGGTGTGGTGGCGCGCGGTGTAGCCGACATTGTCGAGATCATTGTGCTTGCCGCCGGCGCGGACGCATTTCTGCGACGAGGTCGCGGTGGTGTAGGGGCGTGATTCGAGGCCGGTGAAGACGTTCTTGAACGGCACCATCCCGGCGTTGACGAACATCAGCGTCGGGTCGTTCTGCGGCACGAGCGGCGCGCTGGGCACGATCTGGTGCCCCTGCGATCCGAAATAGTCGAGGAAGCCGCGGCGGATGTCGTTCGTCGATGTCATGCGCGGGGACTTAGGCGAGCGGCGCGGTTCGCTCAAGTGTGCGGTATGGAGTGGCTCGCACGCATCCGATTGAAACAAAGCGCGCATGTTTCCCCGCGAAGGCGGGGACCCAGACTGGGCTCCCGCCTTCGCGGGAGAACAAGATGTCGGACACTTGGGTACGGCATGGCCACCACCCCGGCGGAGGCCGGGGCCCAGTTGGGGAACGTTGCTAACAAAGGACTGCGCTCGATTATTGTCACCTTTCCAACTGGGCCCCGGCCTTCGCCGGGGTGGTGGCGCTATCGTTAAGGTCCCTTACCCCAACGGTGCGTCGATCGACTTGGGCGGCTCGCTGAACCATTTCGGGCCCACATCCGTCATGTGGAAGCAATCCTCGATCCGCACGCCATACCTCCCGGGAATGTAGATCCCCGGCTCGTCGGAGAAGCACATCCCCGCCGCCAGCTTGGTCATCTCGCCGCGGACGAGGTTGACGGGTTCGTGGCCGTCCATGCCGATGCCGTGGCCGGTGCGATGCGACAGGCCGGGGAGCTTGTAGCCGGGGCCATAGCCGAGCGTTTCGTAATGCCGGCGAACCGCGTCGTCGACGCTTCCGGCGGGTGCGCCGATCTTGGCGGCGGCGAATGCGATCTGTTGCCCGCGGGCGACCTGGTCCCACGTCTTGCGCTGATCGGCGGTCGCGGCGCCGTGGACCCAGGTGCGCGAGATGTCGGACTGATAGCCCTGCACGGTGCAGCCGCAGTCCATTAGTACGATCTGTCCGTCGGCGACGCGGTGGATCTCGCGGCTGCCGTGGGGGTAGGCGGACGCCTCGCCGATCAGTGCGAGCGCGAACTCGGGCGCGCCGCCGAGTTGGCGGGTCGCGGCGTTCATCAGCGCGCCGATCTCCGGGCCGGTCATGCCCTTCTCGACCCGCGCGTAGGTCCAGCGATACGCGGCGAGCGTGACCTCGGTCGCCACCTGCATCAACGCGATCTCGGCGGGGGTCTTGATCATCCGGCAGGCGCGGATGATCGGATCGGCGGAGACAATCCTCGCATCGGACAGCACGCGCTGGAGCCCCGCATAAGCAAAGTACCGCACCTCCGCTTCCAGCCCGACCGGCCGCGTGGCAAGCTTCCGGTCGCGCAGGAACCCGGCGACCACGGCTAGCGGGTTCTCGTCCTCCTGCCAGACGCGGACCTCGGCGGGAACGGCGAGCGTCTCGCGCACCGACGGTTCCTCGAAGAACGGCGTGACGATGCACGGGTCGCCCTCGGCCGGGAGGACCGCCAGCGTCAGCCGCTCGCTCGTGTGCCAGCGGACGCCCAAAAAGTAGATCATCGACGATCCCGGCTCGATCAGCACTGCGCCGATGCCCGCCGCCTTCATCAGCGATTGCGCACGGACCAGCCGCGCAGCGCGTTCGGTGGCGTCGATCGGCCTGGTCGCGCCGGTGATGTCGGACAGCGCCGACAGGTCGGGCTCGGCGGCGCGGAGGATCGCGGTGGTCGACAGCAATGGTGCTGCGATCGCGAGGCTCAGCAGGTCGCGGCGCGAGGGGCTGAAGGCGGGCTTGTGGCGTGCAGTCGACATCGCCGGACGATAGGGTCCTTGACCCAGGCGCCGCAATCCCCTTCCCTGTTCGCACTTCTCGGGAGCGATTAATGGCCAAGCGGCTAACCTATTACATCTTGTTCGGCCTCGTCGCGGGGATGGTCGTCGGCTGGATCCTGAACGCGTCGATCGACGACGGCACGGCCGAGTCCGCCGAACGGCTGAAGGACATCGCGGGCTATTTCTCGATCGTGACGACGCTGTTCCTGCGGCTGATCAAGATGATCATCGCGCCTTTGGTGTTCTCGACGCTGGTCGTGGGCATCGCGCATATGGGCGATACCGGCGCACTGGGCCGGGTCGGATTGCGCAGCCTCGGCTGGTTCATCTGCGCGAGCCTGTTGTCGCTCACGCTGGGCCTGATCCTCGTCAACGTGTTGCAGCCGGGCGTCGGCCTCGCGCTCGCGATCCCGCCCGCGACCGCGTCGAGCGGCGTCGACCGCGCGGCGTTCGATCTCGCCAAGTTCATCACGCACATCGTCCCCGATTCGATGATCGCGGCGATGGCGGGCAACGAGATCTTGCAGATCGTCGTGTTCTCGGTGTTCGTCGGCGTCGCGATCACCGCAGTCGGCGAGAGGGCCGCGCCCCTCGTGAAGGCGATCGAGGCGCTGGTTGCGGTGATGCTCCAGATCACCAATTACGTGATGCGGTTCGCGCCGTTCGCGGTGTTCGCAGCGGTGACCGCGACGCTCGCCGAGCGGGGGCCGGCCATCCTCGGCCAGCTCGGCTACTTCATGCTGAGCTTTTACATCGGCTTGGCGCTGCTGTGGGCGATGCTGATCGGGATCGCGTTCCTGCTGATCGGGCCGCGTACGCGGTTGCTGGTGCGGTATATTCGCGATCCGTTGATCCTCGCGTTCTCGGCGGCATCGTCCGAGGCGGCGTATCCGCGGACGCTGGAGGCGCTCGACCGGTTCGGCGTGCCGCCGCGGATCGCGAGCTTCGTGTTGCCGCTGGGCTATTCGTTCAATCTCGACGGGTCGATGATGTACATGACGTTCGCGTCGCTGTTCATCGCGCAGGCCTACGGCATCCACATGCCGATCGGGCAGCAGATCGCGATGCTGCTGGTGCTGATGGTGACGTCGAAGGGCATCGCAGGCGTACCGCGGGCGTCGCTGGTGGTGATCGCGGGGACGTTGTCGATGTTCAAGATCCCGGAGGCGGGGATCCTGCTGATCCTGGCGGTGGATCATTTCCTCGACATGGGCCGGTCGGCGACGAACGTGATCGGGAATGCCGTGGCCGCGACTGTGGTTGCGAAGTGGGAGGGCGGACTTGATGAACGCGAGCCGGCAGACCGTGATTTCCCGCATGCGCCTACCGGGCATGGGCCGAAGGTGGACGTGGACAGCTACGAGAAGATCGGGCCGGGGCAGGTTTGATGTTGGACGGCGATCTTGAACCGGTGACCTCTGAAGGGTGCCGTTTTACGCTGGCGGACCGCTGAAGAAGTACCTCCCCGGCGGAGGCCGGGGTCCAATTGGGAAACCTGGCTGACGAACGGTGCGCTTCGTTACTCCGACCTCTCCAATTGGGCCCCGGCCTTCGCCGGGGAGGTGTTTGGGGGAGAGGTCGTCTTCTTGGCTCCCTCTGGTTCCAGACTTGCGCTACTCAAGCGTAGGCGTAGGGGCCGCCCTTTTTGAGGCCGGCCTGATATGCCGGGCGGGCGTGGACCTTGGCCAGCCATGCGATCGTCGCGGGACGGGACTCGTTCAGGCCACCACGACTTCGCGCGGCTTCGAGGGGGAAGCTCATCATGATGTCGGCGGCGGTCATCTCGGCGCCGGCGAACCAGGGGCGCTTCGACAGCTCGGATTCAACATAGTCGAGGTGGACGTCGATCATCGGCTGGATCTTCTTGGTCGCCGCCTTGCCCAGGATCGGGATGCGCGAGAGGACGAGCTTCAGCAGCAGCGGCGGCATCATCGAGCCTTCCGCATAGTGGAGCCAGAAGCGGTAGCGCAGCGCGTCGGCGCGGTTGGCGGGGGCGCCGAGCTTGCCATCCGCCTTGTCGACGAGATATTCCACGATCGCGCCCGTTTCGGCGACCACCTGACCGTCATCTTCGATCACCGGCGACTTGCCGAGCGGGTGGACCTGCTTAAGTTCGGGCGGGGCGAGCATCGTTGCCTTGTTCCGCTCGTAGCGCTTGATCTCATAGGGGAGGCCGAGTTCCTCGAGCATCCAGAGGATCCGCTGCGATCGCGAGTTTTCGAGGTGGTGGACGATGATCATGCTGAACCCCCTGTTTTTTATTTGGACGATTTGCGCGCGGTCCAGATCCAGGCGGCGGCGGGGAATTCCACCGTGTCGCCGAGTCGGTGCCGGTCGCAGACCTGGGTGAGACGCGCGATGTGGCGCTCGCGTTCCTCGGGGGCGGCGTCGCGGATGGCGGAGGCGGCGGGGCCGATGCGGCGGAAATAGTCGACGGCGTCGGTTACGGGGTCGGCGCCCTCCCCTGCCCGGTAGGCGAATTCGACATGCTCGGGTGATGCGACGTGCCAGCCGGATTTCTCGAGGATGCTCGCAACGTAGGTCGGGTCGGCGAAGGCGAAGGGGCCGGGTGCGGTGGTTGCCGGAGCGTCTGCATTGCGGCCGGTCGCGGTGATGATTTCGGTGGCCCAGCGGTTGGCGGCGCGGTCGGCGAAGCAGGAGAAGACTAGCGTTGCGTCGGGGGCGGCGGCTTCGGCTAATATCGTGAAGGCGGCGACGGGGTCCGCGAAGAACATGACGCCGTGGCGGGAGACGTAGAGGTCGATTGGGGCGTGGTTCGGGGCGGCGGCGGTGACGTCCGCGCACTCGAAGCGGGCGTTGGTTTGGGTTTTGGCGCGGTGTTTGGCGATCTCGATCAGGTTTGGTGAGAGATCTATGCCGGTTATCTGCGCGGTCGGGAGCGCTTGGGCGGTGGCTAACGTGGTCGCGCCGGCACCGCAGCCTATGTCGATGATCTTGCGGGTTTGGGGGATGGCGGCGGACAGGATCGCTGCGTTCAAGTGCGGTGTCAGATTGGTAAAGCTGCGGTCGGTTCGGCGCCATTCTGCGGCCCAGACGTTGCCTATTCTGCCGGTCCAGTCGTGGGCGGTGGTCATGGGCTGGGGTGCTTTTTCCATTGCGGTCGGGGCGGTGGTTTGGAGTGAAGTATAGGAAGTATAGACGCTGGTGACGGTTTGGCGTTGCGGGATTTCGAGGGTTTCCCAAGCCCGTCGCGCTGCTTTTCCCTGTTTCCCCGCAAAGGCGGGGATCCAGACTGGGCTCCCGCCTTCGCGGGAGAACAAGAGGGGGTCGGCTCGTTCAAGAATGTGGGGTCATTGCCGCTAAAGAGCTTGGTTTAGCGCAGGGTTTTATTTGCAAGGTCATGCCAACTGGGCCCCGGCCTTCGCCGGGGTGGTGTTGGGAAGTAGGCTGGCGCCATGTCAGTTCACCATGTGTTCGAACTATCGGTCGTGCGCATCTTCGGCCTCATGAGCCATGGGCCAAGCACCATGCCCTCACCCTCCCATTGCGAAGGCAATGGGTCCCTCCCTCTGCCCTGGGGGAGAGGGAAAGTGGGGTCAGGCGTCGTCGCCTTCTTCGGGGCCGGCCATCATTTCTTCGGCGACCTTGTCGGTGCGCGCGCGGATCTGCTTTTCGAGGCGGTCGGCGGTTTCGGGGTTGTCCTTGAGGAACGTCTTCGAGTTTTCGCGACCCTGGCCGAGGCGCACGCTGTCGTAGCTGAACCAGGCGCCGGACTTCTCAACGAGACCGGCCTTCACGCCGAGATCGAGGATTTCGCCGAGCTTGGAGACGCCCTGCCCGTACATGATGTCGAACTCGACCTGCTTGAACGGCGGGGCGACCTTGTTCTTGACGACCTTCACACGGGTCTGGTTGCCGGTGACCTCTTCGCCCGCCTTGATCGCGCCGATGCGGCGGATGTCGAGGCGAACCGAGGCGTAGAACTTGAGCGCGTTGCCGCCGGTCGTCGTCTCAGGGTTGCCGTACATGACGCCGATCTTCATGCGGAGCTGGTTGATGAAGATCACCATGCAACGCGAGCGACTGATCGAACCCGTGAGCTTGCGCAACGACTGCGACATCAGGCGGGCCTGAAGGCCGACATGGCTGTCGCCCATCTCGCCTTCGATTTCGGCGCGCGGCACGAGTGCTGCGACCGAATCGACCACGAGCACGTCGATCGCGTTCGAACGGACCAACGTATCGACGATCTCGAGCGCCTGCTCGCCGGTGTCGGGCTGCGAGACGATCAGTTCGTCGATATTGACGCCGAGCTTCTTGGCGTAGACCGGGTCTAGCGCGTGCTCGGCATCGACGAACGCCGCGGTGCCGCCGCCCTTCTGCGCTTCGGCGATCACGTGGAGCGCGAGCGTGGTCTTGCCCGAGCTTTCCGGACCGTAGATCTCGATCACGCGGCCGCGCGGCAGGCCGCCGACGCCGAGCGCGATGTCGAGCCCGAGCGAGCCGGTCGAGATGACCTCGACCTGCATGGTTTCCTTGGAGCCCAGGCGCATTGCCGAGCCCTTGCCGAAGGCGCGGTCGATCTGCGCGAGCGCGGCGTCGAGCGCCTTCTGCCGGTCGTTGGTTGCGGTTGCCATGCCGGTGTCGATCACTTTCAGATTAGCGGCCATCGAATATGCTCCCATCGCTAAAGCAAGCGCGCGTGCCATTCAACGCGTCAAACACCATGTATTCTCTTTGTTCTTTTGGAACAAGTGGGGAACGATAGGTTTTTCAGAAAGGGTGTGCGTTTCGCAACGGCCGCGATTGGTTACCGAGTTTAGTCATGCAGGGCTTGGTTCAGCATCCACCGTTCCGCGCTCGTCGACCATTGAGTCCGCGGAGCGCTAGTCCCCTGAACACGGCGGCGGCTGTCCCTTGCGCGCAAGTAAGACATGTCTCCCCGCGAAGGCGGGGATCCCGATTGGGCTCCCGCCTTCGCGGGAGAACAAGGCGAGGGCGTGGTGCCGTATGACTGCGGACTTCCACGTTTTCGAAGGGGATAAGCGCCGTACACATCCGGAGTAACGAGATGGGCCGGGCAGAGTTTGGTCGAGATCGGTTCTGGTTGTTCGAGCGGGGTTTTGGCGGCGATCGAATCGTCGATGGTGTCACGAACTGGTCGTGACGGGCGGTTTCGTTTGCCGCTCTGGATCCTGACTTTCGTCAGGATGACGGGCGGTGGCGGTGCGGTAGCGCCCAGTCTCAAAGGTGCCGCCGCCTATTGATCGATCACGCGAGGGTTGTTGCTAGGGTCCACCAGCCTTTGGCTTGGGCGGCGGTAGCGGCGGCGTCTCTGGCTTCGCGGGTTTCGAACAGGGCGAACCAGGTGGCGCCGGAGCCGGACATTCTGGACAGGAGGACGCCGTGCGCCTTGTCGAGGAGCGTGCGGACTTCGGCGATTTCGGGGGCGAGGGCCAGCGCGGGGGGTTCTAGGTCGTTGCGGCCGGCTTTTGCGCGGTCGAGGAGATTGCCTTCGGGGATCGGGCCCCGGTCGCGGCCGTCCCAGGTCTTGAAGACCGCGGCGGTGGAGACCGCGACGCCTGGGTTTACGAGCAGGAGGGGCGTGCCGGACATGCCTTCGAGGGTGGTGAGGGTGTCGCCCTTGCCGGTGCCTAACGTGGTTCGGTTGGCGAGGCAGGCGGGGACGTCTGCGCCGAGCTTTGCGGCGATTTCGTGGAGGCGGGGGTCGGTTGGGGGTACGCCGTGGAGGCGGGCCAGCGCGCG
This sequence comes from Sphingomonas sp. CFBP 13728, assembly GCF_014841895.1. Lineage (NCBI taxonomy): Bacteria > Pseudomonadati > Pseudomonadota > Alphaproteobacteria > Sphingomonadales > Sphingomonadaceae > Sphingomonas > Sphingomonas sp. CFBP 13728. Next base: position 549,617 of record NZ_JACYUS010000003.1, read on the forward strand.
GAGCGTGGCGGCGGCGTCGGCTGAGCCTCCGCCTATGCCTGAGGCGATGGGGAGGTGCTTTTCGAGGGTTATGGCGTGGTGGGCCTCGGAGGCGAAGGCGGTGGTGAAGGCGTCTGCTGCGGCGGTTACCAGGTTGCCTTGCCAGGGGGCGGCGCTGGACGAGCGGGGTGCTTCGTCATGTGCCGTTCCCAATTGGGCCCCGGCCGTCGCCGGGGGGGTATTGGGGGTCGGGGTGGTGTTTTGGGCGGGGAGGAGTGCTGCGGCGAAGGGGCCGGTTATGGTGAAGCTGTCGGTTTGGGCGGGTTCTACCGTGACCACGTCGCCGTCGGTGGCGAAGGCGAAGAGGGTTTCGAGATCGTGGTAGCCATCGGGGCGGCGGCGGCGGACGTGGAGCGCCAGGTTGATCTTGGCGGGGGCGGGTTCGGTGATGGCGGGCATTGTCGGTCTCGGGGTTTGGCGGCGAAGGGGTCTAGCGCGGCTTAGCGTAGTACGCGTGATGTCGGCGGGTTTAAGCGCGTCATCCTGACGAAAGTCAGGATCCAGGGTAACGATTGGTGCCGTCCTTGACTCTGGATCCTGACTTTCGTCAGGATGACGGCGGACCTGAGGCGCGGCACGCCTCGCCAGTTGCGGGCATTGTCACGATCACTGCCGCGGCTCTTTCGGCGCTCAAAATTTGGTGGTGATCTCGCGAAATCGCCCCTTTGCCGTCAACTCGCCTTGCCCTCTCCACGCCTGCGGGTCCCTTCCCTCTCCCGGTGGGAGAGGGGTTTCAACGGCGAGCTTTGGGCGGGAGGCCGTTGGCGATCTTGGCGGTTATGCGCGCCGTGTCTGCGGGTTCGGCGGTCAGCAAGGCGGCGCGCCAGGCGTAGCGCGCTTCGTAGTTTCGGCCGATGCTCCAATAGGCGTCGCCGAGGTGGTCGGCGATTTCGGCGTTGGTGGGTTCGGCTTGCGCGGCGGTTTCGAGCAGGGGGAGAGCGCGCGCGGTGTTGCCGGAGAGGTGGTAGGCCCAGCCCAGCGAATCGGTGATCGAAGCGTTGGTGGGATCGATCCGGCTGGCGCGTTCGAGCAGCTTGATCGAGGCGGGGATGTCGTCGCCGTGCTCGACTTGCGCGAAACCGAGATAGTTGAGCGCGAGCGGTTGCGCGGGGCCGCGGGCGACGGCTTTTTCCAGCGCGTCGCGCGCTTCGGGCCAGCGGCCGGCCTGGTCGAGCGCACCGCCATATTGCAGCCAGTTGCCCCAGCTGCCGCCCTTCGCGCCGTCGGCAGCGATGATGCGCTGGTACCAGGTCGCGGCTTCGGCGGGGTTGCCGGTGGTCAGCAGGAGGTCGGCGTAGCGTTGCCAGTCGGCGGGCTCAGACCCCTTCTGGTCGACGCGGTTCTTGGCGGCGGCAAGCGCTTCGCCGTTGCGGTCGGCGGTGGCGAGGATGTCGATGCGTTCGGCGGCGGCTGCCGGGGCGGAGGGGCTCTTGGCGTCGACGCCGTCGAGGACGACGAGCGCGCGGTCGACCAGCTTGTTGCGGGCGAGCGCGTCGGCGAGGAGCACGCGCGCTGCGTCGTAGCCGGGGTCGGCGCGCAGCGCGGCCTGGGTTAGCGCAATCGACAACGGCGAGGGTTCGCCTGCGCTGAGGTCGCTGGCAAGGCGGGCGAGCAGGCGCGAGACGCCGATCGTGAGCGGTTGCTTGCGCGGTGCGGCGGCGATCAGCGCGCGCGTTTCCGTGGCGAAGCGGTTGGCGACGGGGTCTTTTGCGGCGGTCGCTAGCGAGGGTTCGGGATCGCGGCCCTCGGCATGCGCGACCCACGCGTAGAGCGAGGGCGCGAGGACCACGAGGGGGCCGCTCGACAACGTGGTGATCGCTGCGCTCGCGGCCTTCGCATCGTTGCGGCGGGCGGCATCGGCGAGCGGGATCAGTGCTGCGTCGGCGGGAGCTACGCCAGCCTTGTTCAGTACCGCGACGGCGCGGGTGGCGAGCGGCACGTCGCCGGCCTCCAGCGCCTCGCGATAGGCGCGGATCGCGACGACGGGATCGTCGGGCGATGCCGCCAGCACCTTGGCGTAGCTGGTCGCCGCGAGGTCCGGCTGGCCGGCGGCGTCGGCGACGCGAGCCTTGAGATAGGCGGAGAGATCAGCCGGCGCAGCCGTGGCGGGCGCCGCCACGGCAAGACCTACGGCTAGAAACAGACGCTTACATGTTGGGATAATTGGGGCCTCCGCCGCCCTCGGGTACGACCCAGTTGATGTTCTGGGTGGGGTCCTTGATATCGCAGGTCTTGCAGTGGACGCAGTTTTGCGCGTTGATGACGAACTTCGGATCGCCGGTCTCTTCGCCCACCACCTCGTAAACGCCGGCCGGGCAATAGCGTTGCGCGGGCTCGTCGTACATCGGCAGGTTGTATTCGATCGGCACGCTCGCATCCTTGAGCGTCAGGTGGACCGGCTGGTCCTCCTCGTGGTTGGTGTTCGAGACGAACACCGACGAGAGGCGATCGAAGGTCAGGACGCCGTCGGGCTTCGGATAGACGATCGGCTTGACGAGATCCTTGCGCCACAGGCTCTCGTTGTCGGGGTGGTGGTGCATCGTGAAGGGCAACTTGATGCCGAGATGCTCCGCCCACATCGTGATGCCGGCGAGGCCCGAGCCGACGAGGTCGCCGAACTTCTTGACCAGCGGCACGACGTTGCGGACGACCGACAGCTCCTTCTTCACCCACGACTTTTCGAACGCCTCGGGATAGGCAGCAAGTTCGTCATGGCCGCGCTGCGAGACGATCGCCTCGACCGCAGCCTCGGCGGCCATCATGCCCGACTTCATCGCGGTATGCGTGCCCTTGATCCGCGGCACGTTGAGGAAGCCAGCGCTGTCGCCAATGAGGGCGGCACCGGGCATGACGAGCTTGGGAATCGACTGCAAACCGCCGTCGCTGATCGCGCGCGCGCCGTAGCTGACGCGCTTGGCACCCTTGAGCAGCGCGGCGATCTCGGGATGCGTCTTCCAGCGCTGCATCTCGCCGAACGGCGAGAGATACGGGTTGGTATAGTTCAGCCACGTGACGAAGCCGATCGAGACCTGGCCGTTCGCCTGGTGATAGATCCAGCCGCCGCCGTTCGAGCCGTCGGTCTCGGACAACGGCCAGCCCTGCGTGTGGATGACGCGGCCGGGGACGTGGAGTTCGGGATCGATGTCCCACAGCTCCTTGATGCCGAGGCCGTAGACCTGCGGATCGCTGTCCTTGTCGAGCGCGAAATTGCGGATCAGCTCCTTGGTGAGGTGACCGCGGCAGCCTTCCGAGAAGAAGGTGTATTTGGCGTGGAGTTCGAGGCCGGGGGTGTAGTCACCCTTGTGCGTGCCGTCGCGCGCGACGCCCATGTCGCCGGTCGCGACGCCCTTGACCGAGCCGTCGTCGTTGAACAGGATTTCCGCGGCGGCGAAGCCCGGGAAGATCTCGACGCCGAGTTCTTCTGCCTTGCCCGCGAGCCAGCGGCAGAGGTTGCCGAGCGAGCCGGTGTACGTGCCCTTGTTGTGCATGAACGAAGGCGTGACGAAGTGCGGCATCTCGCTCTTCTTCGTCTTGGTGAGAATCCAGTGATGGTTCTCGGTCACCGGCACTTCGGCGAGCGGGCAGCCGTCCTCTCGCCAGTTCGGCAGCAGTTCGTCGAGAGACTTGGGATCGATGACCGCGCCCGATAGGATATGCGCGCCGACTTCGGAGCCCTTTTCGAGCACACAGACGCTGATCTCGGCGTCCTTCTCGGCCGCCAGCTGTTTCAGGCGGATCGCTGCCGAGAGACCGGCCGGGCCAGCGCCGACGATCACCACGTCGTACGGCATCGATTCACGTGTCGTCATCATCGTCTCCCGGGGGATGTCCCCTATTGCCATAGCTGCGCCCCACCCCTCGTTCGGGCTCGGGCCGGCACCATCTTGTCCAATATGGCGATTGCGCGAGTTGACCGCCACGTCAACCGTGCAGCATAGGTTACCCCGTGGGGGCGGACCAAACCATCGACTGGCGAAATACAGCGGCGAGCGCGCTCGACTGGTGGCAGGAGGCTGGCGTCGACACGCTGGTCGACGACGTTCCGCGCGACTGGTTTGCGGCGCCCGAACCGCTGGTCGCGCCCGCCGCAGTGCCTGCTGCGCCGGTCTTGGCCCCCTCCGCGATGCCGCATTTGCTGGCCGATTTCCTGGCCTGGCGGAGCGGCGCGGAGGTTCCCGAGGCGGACTGGAGCGGGGTTTCGCTGGCTGCCGTAGGTCCGGCTGACGCTACGGTCATGGTGCTTGTCGATTGCCCTGACCGGGACGACGGCGATGCCGGCGCACTGCTGAGTGGTGCATCGGGGCGGCTGCTCGACAAGATGCTCGCGGCGATCGGTTTGACCCGTGACGAAGTGCATCTGGCGGCGGTCTGCGCGAAGCGGCCGACGGCGGGGCGGATCCAGAGCGAGGTCGAGGCGCGGTTGTCGGAAATCGCCAAGCATCACATCGGGTTGGTTGCGCCCAAGCGGTTGCTGTTGCTGGGCAATGCGGCGAGCCGTGCGATCCTCGGGACAGAATTACAGGGCGCGCGCGGGCGTTTACACGAGTTTAACCATAAGACCGGAGAAACGGGATCCGGTTCGGCGTCTGGCAAAGCTTCCGACGAGACCGGCGTGGTCGCGAGCTTTCATCCGCGGTTTCTGATCGAGAAGCCCGCGGCCAAGGCCGAGGCCTGGAAGGATTTGCAGATGCTGATGCGCGGACTGACGTCGCAAGAGGGTGTGAGATGATTCGGACTCTAGCTATCGTTCTGGGGCTCAGCGCCCTCCCCTTTCCAGCACTCGCGGCGACCGTTGCCGGTGAGCCCGCTGGCGACGCGCGGCTCGGCACGACGCAGTTGATCGGCGCACCGACGATCGAACAGATCCCCGACCAGCTCGATGCGAGCCAGCGCGAGGCCTACAGAACCGTGTTCGCGGCGATCCGCGACGGCAAGTGGACCGACGCGCAGATCGGGCTCGACACGATGAAGCCCGGCCCGCTGCACGCGATCGCGCGCGCCGAGATGTATACGGCGAAGGGCTCGCCTCGCGTCGAGATGGAGCCGTTGGTCGCGCTGCTCAACGAAGCGCCCGAACTGCCCGAAGCCGCGCAGATCTCGCGCCTCGCGACGACCCGCGGCGCGGTCGACCTGCCCCCCCTCCCCACGGCGCAGCGGCTTATCTGGCAGGACGGCGCCCCGCGTCGCGTCCGCGCCAAGAGCCTGCAGGGCGACATGATCGCGGCCGATCTGGCGCTGAAGATGCAGCCTTATGTGAAGGCGGACATGGGCCGCGAGGCGCAGTCGCTGCTGGAGAGTACGCCAGGGCTTACTCCGGAAGCGCTGACCGAGTGGCAGCAGAAGATCGCGTGGATTTACTTCCTCCAGGGCGACGACGTGAACGCGCGCGTGATGGCGGCAAAGGCGCAGGACGGCGTCGGCGACTGGGCGGTCCAGGGCCGCTGGGTCGGCGCGCTGTCGGCGTGGCGGCAGAACGATTGCGCGAATGCCGAGACCGGGTTCGAAGGTGTCGCGGCGCGGGCCGGCGATGTCGATCTGCGCGCGGCGGCGCTGTATTGGGCGTCGCGCGCGGACATGGTGTGCTCGCGGCCCGACAAGATTGAGGGTCGGCTGAAGGCTGCGGCGCAGTTCGGCGAGAGCTTCTACGGCCAGCTCGCGCGCCAGCAGCTCGCGATGAAAGACAAGGGCACGTCGGTTGGCGGGCTCGTGGCCAGCGACTGGAAGGTCGTCGGCAAGCGTCCGAACGTCCGCGTCGCGGCGGCACTGGTCGAGGTCGGCGAGACCGACCTGGCCGATACCGTCATCCGTCAGCAGGCGAAAATTGGCGATCCGCGCGAGTTCGGCAACCTGGTCCGGGTGGCGGAAGCGCTGAGCCTGCCCGCTACGACCGTCTGGCTCGCGCACAACTGCCCGCAGGGGGTCACGTCGACCGCCGAGGCGCGCTATCCGACGCCGAACTGGACGCCCGACAGCGGCTGGCACATCGACAAGGCACTGGTCTACGCGCACACGCTCGAGGAATCGCGGTTCCGCAACACGATCAAGAGCCCGGCCGGCGCGTACGGTCTCATGCAGATCATGCCTGCCGCCGCGACCGACTTCGCGCGCGAGCGTGGCACCTCGATCGACGTGAAAGCACTGACCAAGCCGAGCACCAACATGGATGTCGGCCAGCGCCATCTCGAGCGTCTGCGCGACATGGCGGGCGTCACCGGCGGGCTGCTGCCCAAGGTCATCGCGGCATATAATGCAGGTCCGCGTCCGGTCGGCGACTGGAACGCGATCGTCCACGATAACGGCGATCCGCTGATGTATATCGAAAGCATCCCGTACTGGGAGACGCGCGGCTACGTCACCACCGTGCTGCGCAACTACTGGATGTACGAGGCGCAGGGCGGCAAGAAGGCATCGACCAGCCGCAACGCGCTGGCGCAGGGCATGTGGCCGCGCTTCCCCGGCCTGCCGGGGGCAACCGCGGTGCGGATGGCGGCCAAGCCGTACACGCAATATCGTGCCAGCACGGCGCCGTTGAACGCCACCGTCGCGGTGAATGCCAGCGTCGGACCGCAGTCCACCACCGTCACGCGCGCGGACTGAGTTTCATGCCGATCGATGAAAGCCGGACGTTCCTGCCGGTCCGAATTGCCGTGCTGACCGTGTCGGACACGCGTGGCCTTGCCGAGGATCGCTCGGGCGATACTTTGGTCGCGCGGCTGACCGAGGCGGGGCATGTTCTCGCCGACCGCCGGATCGAGAAGGACGACGTCGAGACGATCGTCTCGCGCCTGCACGCGTGGATCGGCGATCCGGAGGTCGACTGCATCATCACCACCGGCGGCACCGGCGTGACCGGGCGCGACGTGACGCCTGAAGCCGTGGAGCAGGTCGCCGAGAAGATGATCCCCGGCTTCGGCGAGCTCTTCCGCATGCTGAGCTATCAGACGATCGGCACCTCGACGGTCCAGTCTCGGGCGTGCGCCTGCGTGTCGCACGGCACCTATATCTTCGCGCTGCCCGGCTCGACCGGCGCGGTGAAGGACGGCTGGGACGGCATATTGCGCGACCAGCTCGATAGCCGCCATCGGCCCTGCAACTTCGTCGAGCTGATGCCGCGGCTGCTAGAGCGCTAACCGGCGCGGGCCTGTTCGCTAAATTAGCGATCGAGCACGCGAACTCGGACCATTTTCTCGCGGTTATCACCATTAGATAGTGCGGCGTACCAAGTGGAGAATCCGCTTTCTGCCTGCGCACGATCAAGAAGTTTCCGGCATCCTCAACGACTTACGACGACTGATGCACTGTATTATATAACTGGCACGCCAGATGCATTGATCGAGATGTCGCCCCATCGGGCGCCTCGTACCAACCATCACAAGGATGCTGCCATGACCTCGATCTTCCTGAAGAGCCTCGTTGCCGTCGCCGTTCTGGCCACTGGCGTTCCAGCCCTCGCGGCACCGCAGGATTCGATCCAGAAGACGGTGCTCAAATACGATGCCAAGACGCAGAAATACTGCTTGAACGATCCCGCCGTGACCGGCTCGCGGATCGGTAGGACGACCTGCAAGACCAGCGCGGAATGGTCGGCAGCCGGTCTGAACATGCCCAAGACGATGGCTCTGGCGCAGAAGTGACGCGTGATGGTTCGGTCGGGCGATCTCGTGATCGTCGCGACCGGACCGCGGCCGCCTTACGCCAGCGCGGAGCCGCCCCTCGCGGTATGGATGAGATCGACGAGCTGCTTGTTGATCGACGCACCGTGAAGATGAAGATGAACCGCGTCATACCCCTCGCGGCGCAACCGCTGGCGTAGCGCGTTCACCGACTCGCATTCGCCCGATCGCGCCAACTCGAATGCCCGTTCCACCGTGGTGATCTGTTCCGTCATGTGCCTGCCCTACGCGCTATCGCGGCAGGCGGCGAGTATTCTTTCGTACCAGCGCCAAGCCTTTAGAAACCTGCGTTTATTTAACTAGATATGGATCAAGGCTCGACGGGTTCGCCAGCACCGCGCCATCAACTATGTTCTTCTTTTGTTCGTGAATTGCGTGTATCGTCGTGCGATGAAGACCGCCCGACCGGTTCGCGGAGCAACGCGCAACGACGAAAGCCGTCGCTTCAACCTGCCGCAGACCGAGGCTGATGGTGACTGGCTCGACATGCGCGAAGGGATCGACGGGATCGCGCCGAAGCTGCGGACGACGGTGACGGTCGAGACGCCGCGGACGATCATCAGCCGCAACGCCTCGCCCGACGTACCGTTCGACCGCTCGATCAATCCCTATCGAGGATGCGAACACGGCTGCATCTACTGTTTCGCGCGGCCGAGTCATGCGTTTCACGACCTATCGCCCGGGCTCGATTTCGAAAGCAAGCTGTTCGCCAAGCCCTCGGCGGCGGCGCTGTTGCGGGCGGAGTTGAGCAAGCCGGGGTATCTCGTCGCGCCGATGGCGCTGGGCACGAACACCGACCCGTACCAGCCGATCGAGACCGACTGGCGGATCACCCGCGGCATCATCGAAGTGCTCAGAGAGACCGATCATCCGCTGACGATCACGACCAAGTCGGACCGCGTGGTGCGCGATCTGGACCTGCTGGCGCCGATGGCTGCGAAGGGCCTGGCGGCGGTGGCGATGTCGATCACCTCGCTCGATCCGAAGGTGGCGTCGACCGTCGAGCCGCGTGCGCCGCATCCCGAGCGACGGCTGGCGGCGGTGCGCAAGCTCGCGGACGCAGGCGTACCGGTGTACGTGTCGATCGCGCCGGTCATCCCCGCGATCACCGATCACGAGATCGAGCATTTGATCGCGCGTGCGGCGGAGGCTGGTGCCAGCCGGGCGTTCTTCATCCCGGTACGGCTGCCGTTCGAAGTCGCACCGCTGTTCCGTGCGTGGCTCGACCAACATTTCCCCGATCGCGCTGGCAAGGTGATGGCGACGATCGCCTCGCTGCGAGGTGGCCGCGACAATGATCCGAACTTCTTCACGCGGATGAAGGGGCAAGGACCATGGGCCGACCTGCTGGGTACGCGGTTCCGGATCGCCTGCGCCAAACACGGGCTGAACCAGGAACGGATCGCGATACGCAACGACCTGTTCCGCGCGCCGAGGGGGCCGCAGGGAGAGTTGTTTTGACCGATCGTCCTGCGTTGCGGCCGTGCGGATAGCAGCGTTCCAGCGCTTGCGGGTCGAGGACGACGCTGCCGCCGTCGTCGCGCGGATCGTCGACGACCTGACGCGAGCCGACACGCGCATGGACCTTGCGGTGTTCCCCGAATGTCATCTGCTGGGGCACAGTTATGATCCGGCGACGATCGCCGCGCGGGCCATCGATGTCGAGGACGACCGATGGCGCGCAGTCTTCGCTCCACTTGCGCCGGTCGCGACGACGCTGATCCTCGGCAGTTTCGAGCGCCGCGCCGACGGCGTGACGAACAGCGCCTTCGTGATCGAACGCGGTCGCGTCGTTGGCCGCTATGCCAAGCGGCATCCGAACGAGCCGGGCGTGGTCGCGGGGCGCGCAAGCCCGGTCTTCGAACGGGACGGCGTGCGGTACGGCATCAACATCTGCAACGACGCCAACCATCCCGAAGCAGCACGAAGTTTGGCCGACCAAGGCGCGAGGGTAATCTGCTATCCACTCGACAACATGCTGCCGCCCGATACCGCGGCACGCTGGCAGTCGCGCAGCGTCGAGAATTTACGCGCACGCGCCGTGCAGACGGGGTGCTGGATCGTGTCCGCCGACGTGACGGGATCGCGAGGGGCATGGCTGAGCCACGGCTGCACCATGATCGTTCGTCCCGATGGCACGATCGCGGCGCGCGTCGCGGAAGGCGTCGAAGGCGTCGCAATCTACGACGTGCCATGACCGGATTTACCGTTCGCTCGCGACCGATGACAGGCATGATAGAGCGAGTTCGACTGAAACCCATCCTCGTCCGGACAGCGACTTACTCCCGCGTACCAGACCAAGTATCAATGGGGTTCATCACGCAGGATCGGGTTGCCAGAGTTCGATCGGGTTGTCTTCGGGATCGTGTATGCGGGCGAAGCGACCGAAGCCGGGCATGTCCCATTCGGGATTGGTGACTACCGCGATCCCGGCCGCGCGGAGCGTGGCGATCAGGCCGTCGAGGTCGTCGACGCGCAGGTTGAGCATCCATTGGCGATCCGTGGGAAAATAGTCGGTGTCGGCCGCGAACGGTGCGAGCACGCTCGGCCCTGCCTGCGTCTCCCACGATCCATACGGCACCGACCCGACGCCAAGATGCTCGACATACCATGCGCGGATCGCCTCCGGATCCTGCGCCCGCAAGAAGAAGCCGCCGATCCCTGTCACGCCCATGCCTGCCCCCTGAGGTCGCACCGCCCAAAGCCGATGCGACGATACCAGACGAGCGCGACGATGCAGCCGACAGACCGGACAGTTTTGGTTGCTCCTTGCCTTAGCTATCCAGGCAGTCGCCACGCCTCGCCCCGATGAGGAGCCTTGGACGCGACGCCGACAGCGGCCGATCAGCGCGCCTAGTAGGCGCGGCCGATCAGGATGCGCTCCACCGCGGGTTCGCCGGTGAAGATGCACGCGCCGTCGTCACACCCGGTCTGCCCCATCGGCGCGTTGCGGATGGTGAGCTTCAGCGCCTTCAACCGCTCGACGACCTTGTCGAGTGCCGCGCCGGTCGGCTTGGACCAGCGGACGTCGACCCAGCCGGGGTTCTTCACACCATCGGCGAAATGCGCCTCGACCGCGGCGAAGTCGTTTGCGGGTACGATGTTGCCCTTCACGCGGTTCATCGACTCGACATGGAGCGTCGCCTGGATGTCGTGCAGCATCCCCGAGACGTCGCCGACGAACGCGTCGCGCGGCGTTGCGACGCTGTCGAGCTTGCCGTCCTCGCGGTAGAGGCGGTCGCGGCGGATCACGGTGACGTTGCCGCCGGCCATGTCGCGGCCGCCGACCTCGATCACGATCGGTGCGCCCTTCTTGACCCAGCCCCAGCGCTTGGTCGCGGCCTTGGCAGGCTTGAGGTCGAGCAGCGCACGGACCGGTTCGCCGAGCGCGGACTGCTTGGCCAGTTCGGCCTGGAGCGACTTGCAGTATTCGACGATCGCCGCGTCCTCGGGGACGTCGCGCAGCATCGGCACGATCACGACCTGCCACGGCGCGATCATCGGCGGCACGCGCAGGCCGTCGTCGTCGCCGTGGACCATGATGACCGCGCCGATCATCCGCGTCGACACGCCCCAGCTGGTGGTGTTGCACAGCTCGAACTCGCCGCCCGCATTCTGGAAGCGGATGTTCTGCGCCGATGCGAAATTGGTGCCGAGGAAATGCGAGGTGCCGGCTTGCAGCGCCTTGCCGTCCTGCATCATCGCCTCGATCGAGTAGGTCGCGACGGCGCCGGGGAAGCGCTCGTTCTCGGGCTTTTCGCCGGCGATGACGTGGACGCCGAGGCATTCCTCCGCAAAGTCGCGATAGACTTCGAGCATTTTCAGCGTCTCGTCGCGCGCCTCGTCCGCGGTCGCGTGTGCGGTGTGGCCTTCCTGCCAGAGGAATTCGCTGGTGCGCAGGAACATGCGCGTGCGCATTTCCCAGCGGACGACGTTCGCCCATTGGTTGATCAGCACGGGCAGGTCGCGCCACGACTGGACCCAGCGCGCGAACGCGGCGCCGATGACCATTTCGGAGGTCGGCCGGACGACGAGCGGCTCCTCGAGCTTGGCGTCGGGATCGGGGATCAGGCGACCATAGCCGTCGGCCTTGAGGCGGTGGTGCGTGACCACGGCCATTTCCTTGGCGAACCCGTCGACGTGCTCGGCCTCCTTCTCGAAGTAGGAGAGCGGGATGAAGAGCGGGAAATAGCAGTTCTCGTGGCCGGTCGCCTTGATCCGGTCGTCGAGCAGGCGCTGGATACGCTCCCAGATGCCATAGCCCCAGGGGCGGATGACCATGCAGCCGCGGACGCCGGATTCTTCGGCGAGATCGGCCTCGGAGATGACGGCCTGGTACCAGGCGGAGAAATCCGCCTCGCGGGTGACGGGGAGTGCGCGCTTTATCATGGGGGAGCGGATAGCGGGTGCGCGGGGGTTCGTCACGTGTGAGTTGCGGGGTGGCGACGCGGCGGTGGTTTGCGTAGGGGTCGCGCATGCCCACCGACCGCATCCTTCCCGCCATCGGCATGCGGTTGCTGTCGGTCGTGATCTTCGCGCTGATGAATACCGCGATCAAGCTGGCCGAGCGGCACGGCGCGAGCGTGTCGGAAATCTTGTTCTTCCGGCAGTTCGGGGCGTGCTTGCTGGTGTCGGCGGTGATCGTCGCGGGGCCTGGTTTGTCGTCGATCGCGACCAAGCGGTTGCCGGGGCATGTCGTTCGCGCGGTTGTCGGGCTGTCGGCGATGGCGTTCACGTTCAATGGGATCGTCGCGTTGCCGCTGGCGGAGGCGACGACGATCGGGTTCACGGTGCCGGTGTTCGCGACGATCCTGGGGGCGCTGGTGTTGCGCGAGCCGACCGGGTGGCATCGCTGGGCTGCTGTCGCGACCGGGTTCGCGGGGGTGTTGATCGTCGCACAGCCCGGAAGCGGCGATCACTTTCCGTTGTGGGGCGCCGGCTGTGCGCTGGCGGGGGCGTTCGGGACGGCGAGCGTGTCGATCCTGTTGCGGCAAATCGGCAAGACCGAGAGCGCGCTGACGACGGTATTCTGGTTCTCGGCACTGTCGCTGATCCCGTTGTCGGTGTTCTATGCGCAGGCTGCGCAGTCGCATGATCTGGTCGCTTGGGTGTGTCTCGCGAGCGTCGGGATCTTCGGGGGGCTGGCGCAGATTGCGATGACGACGTCGTTGCGGCTCGGGCCGGTGTCGGTGGTGGTGCCGATGGATTATTCGAGCCTGTTGTGGGCGACGCTGCTGGGGTGGCTGGTGTTCGACACGCTGCCGGCGGAGGCGACGTGGGTCGGGGCGCCCGTTATCGTGGCGAGCGGGTTGTATATCGTTTGGCGGGAGCATGTGCGGCGGCGGGAAGAGACGGAGCAGGCGATTGCTTGAGGCCACTCTCTGTCATTCCCGCGGAGGCGGGAACCCCGACTGGCTGACCTATCGTCTGCATTACTGACGCTTGCCAGTATGGGTCCCCGCCTTCGCGGGGATGACGGTTCGGATTAGCGGACGCGGGCCGTTTCGAGCATCCGTTTGGCGCGGAGGTACATTTCGATGCGTTGGGTGGTGAACAGGCCTAGCGCGAGCGCGACCAGCATGTCGGTGATGGCGAAGGCGTCGAGGTGGAGGGCGTGGCCGTCGCCGATCACGGCGCGCGCGCCGGTGCGGACTGCGACGATCGCTACGATGAACAGGACCGCTGCCGGGGAGGACGTCGTGTTGAGTGCGCGGCTGTCGGGATCGATCGTGATCCGCATGAGCTTGCCGCGTTGCCAGCCGAGCGCTGCGCCCATAACCAGGGCCAGCGCGCAGAACAGCCAGGCGAGGCCGTGCGGCGGGTACATCACGAACATGTAGAGCGTGACGGCGGCGTAGAGCGCGGGGAAGACCCAGAGGCGTTCGAGCTTGAGCGGCTTTACGATACTCATGCGGCGCCAGCGGATCGCGAAGACTATGCCGATGACGACCGCCGTGATCGCGTAGCTGATCCAGCCTTGTGCTTCGTGCGCCTGCATTGCGTCCCCCACGCCATCACCTTCAATTGGTGTAGTATGGCAGCAATACAGCCGAGGTAAAAGAGGCGACGACACATTTGAACTGCTACCCCGGCGGAGGCCAGGGCCCAATTGGACAGGTGGCGATAACGATACGCCGCCATCCCTCAGCAGCATCGCCCAATTGGACCCCGGCCTTCGCCGGGGTGGTATTGTTCTTCAGGTGCAAGCGTCACGCCCCGAAGATCACCTGCTTCTCTTATTCTGCCGCCTGCGCCAGCGGAGCGGGGTCCTTCCAGACCAGGACCGGCTTCCGTGCAGCGAGCGTCTCGTCGAGGCGTGCGCGGGGGGCGAAATGCGGGGCTGTCTTAAGGCTTGGGTCGCCGGCTTTCGCGCGTTCGGCGACCGAGCGGAGCGCGGCGATGAACTGGTCTAGCGCCGCCTTCGACTCGGTCTCGGTCGGTTCGACCAGCATCGCGCCATGGACGACGAGGGGGAAATACATCGTCATCGGGTGGAAGCCCTCGTCGATCAGGCCCTTCGCGATGTCGATCGTCGAGAAGCCGGCAGCGAGACCGGAATCCGAGAACAGCGCCTCGTGCATGCACGGACCCGAGGGGCCGAACGGTGCGTCGAGCGTGTCGTCGAGGCTGCGGAGGATGTAGTTCGCGTTGAGCACCGCATCCTCCGACACCTGGCGCAGCCCGTCCGCGCCGTGGCTGAGGATGTAGGTCAGCGCGCGCGTGAACATACCCATCTGGCCGTGGAACGCGACCATGCGGCCGAAGCTGCCGGCGTGATGTTCGCCCGCGGTTTCTTCCTCGACGAGGACGAACTGGCCGTCCTGGTTCTCGACGAACGGGAGCGGTGCGTAGGGGGTCAGAGCCTCCGAGAACACCACCGGACCCGAGCCCGGACCGCCGCCGCCGTGGGGCGTGGAGAAGGTCTTGTGCAGGTTGATGTGCATCGCGTCGATGCCGAGATCGCCGGGCCGGACGCGACCGACGATCGCGTTGAAGTTCGCGCCGTCGCAATAGACGAAGCCGCCCGCCGCGTGCACCGCATCGGATATCTCGCGCATGTCGCGCTCGAACAGGCCGCAGGTGTTGGGGTTGGTGATCATCACGCCGGCGACGTCGGGGCCGAGCCGGGCCTTGAGCGCGGCGGTGTCGACGCGGCCTTCGGCAGTGGCGGGGATATCCTCGACGCTATAGCCTGCGAACGCGGCGGTGGCGGGGTTGGTGCCGTGTGCGCTCTCGGGGACGAGGATGATCTTCCGCGCGCCTTCGCCCTTGGCTTCGAGCGCGGCGCGGATCGCTAGGATGCCGCAGAGCTCGCCGTGTGCACCGGCCTTGGGGCTCATCGCGACCGAGGTCATGCCGGTGAGCGTGACGAGCCAGTGCGCGAGCTGGTGGATGACTTCCAATGCGCCCTGCACCGTGTCGACCGGCTGGAGCGGATGGACGTCGGAGAACCCGGGCAGCCGCGCCATCTTCTCGTTGAGGCGCGGGTTGTGCTTCATGGTGCACGAGCCGAGCGGGAAGAAGCCGAGGTCGATGCCGTAGTTCTGGCGCGAGAGGCGGGTGTAGTGGCGGACCGTTTCCGGTTCGGAGAGACCGGGGAGGCCGATCGGGTTGGTGCGCGAGAGGCCGGCCAAGCGGCTTAGCCCTCTCCCCTCCGGGGAGAGGGTTGGGTGAGGAGTCGTACCGGGCGCAGCATTGCTGGGCTGCCCCTCACCCCGGCCCTCTCCCCGGAGGGGAGAGGGAGCAGCGAAATCTACGCCGGTGGTGTTGGTGTCGCCGATCTCGAAGATCAGCGCTTCTTCCAGCATCAGGGCCTTGTTGCCGGTGACGCTGGCGGGGACGTTACCCGTGTTCTGCTCGGGCGAAGTCGGGCGCCAGCCGCTCTGGTTGATGCTCATGCCAGTATCTCCCCAAGGACGGTGGATAGTGCGGACGCAAGCGTTTCGACGTCCTCCGCGGTGGTCGTTTCCGTCACGGCGACGACGAGGCCGTTCGCGAGATCGTCCTCGCCGGGGTACAAACGCCCGAGCGATACGCCGGCGAGGATGCCGCGATCGGCGAGCGTGCGGACGACGGGGCGGGCTTCGACGGGCAACTTCAGCGTGAACTCGTTGAAGAAGCTGTCGTTGACGAGTTCCACGCCGGGGATCTGCGAAAGGCGTTCGGCCGCGGATACCGCGCCTGCGTGGTTCACCTCGGCCAATTGGCGCAGGCCGGCTTCACCGAGCAGCGTCATGTGGATCGAGAAGGCCAGCGCGCAGAGGCCGGAGTTAGTGCAGATGTTCGACGTCGCCTTTTCGCGGCGGATGTGCTGCTCACGGGTCGACAGCGTGAGGACGAAACCGCGACGACCGTCCGCGTCGACGGTCTCGCCACAAAGGCGGCCGGGCATCTGGCGGACGTATTTGTCCTTGCAGCCGAACAGGCCGACATAAGGCCCGCCGAACTGGAGGCCGACGCCGAGCGACTGGCCTTCGCCGACGACGATGTCCGCGTCCATCTCGCCGGGCGAGGTGATCGCGCCCAATGCGACCGGCTCGGTGACGACCGCGATCAGCAGCGCCTTCTTCGCGTGGCACGCATCCGCGAGCGGGCGCAGGTCCGCGATGCGGCCGAGGATGTCGGGGTATTGGACGACGACGCACGACGTGTCGTCGTCGATCTTCGCGATCAGCTGGTCGAGGTCCATGTCGGCGACCAGTTCGGGCGCGGCGGTGTCGAGCACGTCGCCGGTGAACTTCGCCATCGTGTTCGCGACCGAGACGTAATGCGGGTGGAGACCCGACGACAGGATCGCCTTGCCCCGCTTGGTGATGCGACGCGCCATCACGATCGCTTCCCAGCATGCGGTCGAGCCGTCGTACATCGAGGCGTTGGCGACATCAGTGCCGAGCAGCCGCGCGACCTGCGTCTGGAACTCGAACAGCATCTGCAGCGTGCCCTGCGCGATCTCGGGCTGGTACGGCGTGTAGGCGGTGAGGAACTCGCCGCGCTGGATCAGGTGATCAACCGAGGCGGGAACGTGATGCTTGTACGCGCCGCAGCCGAGGAAGAACGGTGCTTCGCCGGCGGTGAGGTTCTTCTTGGCGAGCGCCGACATGTGGCGTTCGACCGCCATTTCGGAGGCGTGCATCGGCAGGTCGCGGACCGGGCCGTCTAGGCGCGCGGCTTCGGGCACGTCGACGAACAGGTCGTCGATGGTCGCGGCACCGATGACGGCGAGCATTTCCGCACGGTCGGGCTGAGTCAGGGGAAGGTAGCGCATTCTAGTCTCCTCCCCTCCCGTTTACGGGAGGGGTCGGGGGAGGGAATGAGACGGGGAACGACTGTATCAGCCCCTCCCCCGACCCCTCCCGCAAGCGGGAGGGGAGCAGTTAGATCAGAGCCCTTCGACGAAGGCTGCGTAGGCGGCTTCGTCCATCAGGCTGTCGAGTTCGCTCGGGTCGCTGAGCGTCAGCTTGAAGAACCAGCCAGCCGCTTCGGCATCCGAGTTCACCAGGCTGGAGTCGTCGGTGAGCGCAGCGTTGCCCTCGGTAACGGTGCCTGAGACCGGGGAGTACACGTCCGACGCGGCCTTGACCGACTCGACGACCGCGGCTTCGTCGCCCTTGCTCAACGTCTTGCCGGCTTCGGGGACGTCGACGAACACGACGTCGCCGAGCTGGCTCTGCGCGTATTCGGAGATGCCGACGGTGCCGACGTCACCATCGACATCGACCCATTCATGATCCTGCGTGAAGTAACGGCTCATATCACTTGGCTCCTGCGCGGACGTAGCGGTGGGGAATGAAGGGCATCGCGGTGACGGTAGCGGTGTGAACCTTGCCGCGTTGCGCGATCTCGATGCGGGTGCCGGGGGCGGCGAGCGCGAGCGGCACATAGGCCATCGCGATAGGCTTCCCGAGCGTCGGTGCGAAACCACCGCTGGTCAGGCGGCCGATCGTCGCGCCGGTGTCGTCGATCACTTCGGCGCCTTCGCGCGCGGGCTGGCGACCCTCGACGATCAGGCCGACGCGCTTGGTGGCGGGGCCGTGTTCGCGCTGAGTGAGGATACGCTCGGCACCGGGGAAGTCGGCGGCTTCGCGGCGGCGCTTCGACAACGCGAAACCGAGGTCGGCCATGACCGGCGTGATCTCGGGATCGAGGTCGTGGCCGTAGAGCGGCAGGCCGGCTTCGAGACGCAACGAATCACGTGCGCCGAGGCCAATCGGCTTGATCTCTGGAAGCGCAAGCAGCGCGTCGGCGAACGCGACAGCATGTTCGGCGGGGAGCGAGATCTCGACGCCGTCCTCGCCGGTGTAGCCCGAGCGGCTGATCCACAGCGGTACGTCGTTCCAGTGGAACGCGCCGGCGGTCATGAACACGAGGCCGTCGACTCCGGGGATGATCCGCGCGACCGCCTCGACCGCCTTCGGGCCCTGCACCGCGAGCAGCGCCTGGTCTTCGAGGATGTTGATCGTGACGTCGTCGGGCAGATGCTCGATCAGATAGCTGATGTCGTCGTACTTGGTCGCGCCGTTGACGACGACGTAGAAGCTGCCGCTCGCAGTCGGCGACGGGTGGAGCGGGTCGTATGCCTCGGGCTCGACGTCCTGCGCGGAGAAGGGCGACGGCTGGTCGTCGGGGAGGCGCGTGGCCATCAGGTCGTCGAGGATGCCGCCGTCCTGCGCGAGCAGCAGCGAATAGCGCATCTTGCCCTCGCCCAGCCCGGCGATGTCGCCCGGCAGGACGGTTTCAAGCGCATGCGCGACGCCTTCGCCGGAGAAGACGAGCTGGCCCATGTGGCTGACGTCGAACAGCCCGGCCGAGTCGCGCGTCCAGGCGTGCTCGGCCATGATGCCTTCATACTGGATCGGCATCTCGTAGCCGGCGAACTCGACCATCCGCGCGCCGTTCGCGCGGTGCCACGCGTCGAGCGGCAATGGCAGGATCTCGGGCTCGACGTAATCGTCGGCCTGATCGATGATGCTGGCGTAATCGCGCAGTTCTGGGTCGCTCATGGTCGTCTCCGTCGAAGGGGCGCGCGGCACCAATGGGTGCAACGATCCGAACCCCCTCTGTCACGGGACCTGAGAGCTTTCGCGCCGGACTTGTCCAGCGCTTACCCCTTCGGTGGCCCTCGACTTACGCCAGGACGCTTTCCAGAGTGTCGATCAGCCCCGCGCGGTCTCTGGTGCCTGAGAGATTCCGGGGTGGTTGCTCCTTCGGCGGTTCCATCAGCCCTGAAAGGACCGGAAACGCTCTCCCGCGCGGTGCCATGCCGGTTGCCCGACATCGACCCCGCGAGTTGTGACGCGGCGCACAATTTTAGTCAATCGAGGGTTGCGCGCGGCGGAAAGAAAATCGGTGGATACGCCGCCATTAGCACCACCCCGGCGAAGGCCGGGGCCCAGTTGGGAAGGTCGCTGTAACAGCGGACCATCCGTCGTTACTACCGTCCCCCAACTGGGCCCCGGCCTTCGCCGGGGTGGCGGACTTATCTCAAGGTATATGACCCGACGGTAAGCTGACCGCTATTCGACCGTCACGCTCTTCGCCAGATTACGCGGCTGATCCACGTCCGTGCCCTTCAGCACCGCGACGTGATACGCCAGCAACTGCACGGGCACCGCATACACCAAAGGCGCGATCAGTGGGTGGACCTTGGGCATGGTGATCGTCGCCATGCAGCCTTCGCCGGCCGCCTGGATGCCGTCGTAATCGGAGATCAGCACGACCTTGCCGCCGCGCGCCATGACTTCCTGCATGTTGCTGACGGTCTTGTCGAACAGCGGCCCCGACGGTGCGATGACGATGACGGGGACGTGCTCGTCGATCAGCGCGATCGGGCCGTGCTTCATCTCGCCGGCGGCATAACCCTCCGCGTGGATGTAGCTGATCTCCTTCAGCTTCAACGCGCCTTCGAGCGCCAGCGGGTAATCCGTCCCGCGGCCGAGATACAGCACGTCGCGCGCGCCGGCGATGTTGTGGGCCATTGCCTCGATCGCTTCGTCATAGGCCAGCGCGCCGTTGAGTGCGGCGGGTGCCTCGGCGAGGTGGCGGACGATCTCGCGTTCCTGGTCCCTCGTCAGCAAACCCTTCGCGCGCGCCAGGTTGGCGGCGAGTGCGGCAAGTACCGCGAGCTGGCAGGTGAACGCCTTGGTCGAGGCCACGCCGATCTCGGGACCAGCATGCGTCGGCAGCAACAGGTCCGCCTCGCGCGCCATCGAGCTGGTCGGGACGTTGACGACGACCGCGATCTTCTGGCCCTCGGCCTTGGCGTGGCGCAGCGCCGCGAGCGTGTCGGCGGTCTCGCCCGACTGCGAGATGAAGAGCGCGAGGCCGCCGTCTTCCATCACCGGCGCGCGGTAGCGGAACTCCGACGCGACATCGAGGTCGACGGGGACGCGCGCGAACTGCTCGAACCAGTATTTGGCGACCATGCCGGCGTAGAAGCTCGTCCCGCACGCGACGATCGTCACGCGCTTGATCGTGGACAGGTCGAACTCGGGGATCGGCAGCGAGACCTCGCCTTCCATCCGCTTGAGGTACGAGCGGAGCGTCTGCGCGACGACGATCGGCTGCTCGTAGATCTCCTTGAGCATGTAATGCTTGTGGTTGCCCTTCGAGATCACCTCGCCGGTGATCCCCGAGAGCGTGATCGCGCGCTCGACCGGAGTGTTCTCGCGGTCGTAGACCTGCGCGCCGTCGCGGGTCAGCACGACCCAGTCGCCCTCGTCGAGGTACGCGATCCGCTGCGTCAGCGGCGCGAGCGCGAGCGCGTCGGAGCCGAGGTACATCTCGCCGTCGCCGTGACCGACGACCAGTGGCGAGCCAAGGCGCGCGCCGATCAGCAGGTCGGGATGCTGGCGGAACAGGATCGCGAGCGCGAATGCACCGTGGAGGCGCGGGAGGATCTCGCGGACGGCCGATACCGGGTCCATGCCCGCCTCGACCTTCTCGCTGATCAGATGCGCGACGACTTCGGTGTCGGTCTCGCTGGTGAACGTCCGGCCGCGCGCGATCAGTTCGTCGCGCAAGGGTTTGAAGTTCTCGATGATGCCGTTGTGGACCACCGCGACCTCGCCGGTCGCGTGCGGATGTGCGTTGTTGGTGGTCGGGCCGCCATGCGTCGCCCAGCGGGTATGCGCGATACCGGTCTTGCCGGGCAGCGGATGCGCGGCGAGTTCGTTGGCCAGATTGACGAGCTTGCCCGACGCGCGCCGCCGCTCGATCGCGCCGTCATTGTCGGTGGCGATCCCGGCCGAATCATAGCCGCGATATTCGAGCCGCTTCAGCCCGTCGAGCAAACGGCCCGCGACGTCTTCGCCGCTCAGAATTCCAACGATGCCACACATATAGTCCGTCCGTCCGTTCGTTCAGTCGACCGAGAGGAGCTGTTCGCCCCGCTCGATGACGACATGGGTCTGGTAGTAATATTTGCCGGTCGGGCGACCGTCCGCGGTGAAGTCGATCCGCACCCGGCGCGCTTCGCCATCGACGCGGATCGTCCGTTCCTGCAGCACAGTCCCTGCGGGCGCGCCCAACCGCGCTTCGAGTTGCGCCTGCGCAATCGGCCGAACCTCGAACGATAGGTTGCGCGGGTCTCGGTAATCGCCTTCCGAATTGAGATAGAGGCTGGCGCCCTGCCGGCCCGACGCGCGAACCGTCATCACGAAGACGCCGGGATAGGCGCCGGGTGCGAAGCCCGCCGCGCGTTCGATCGCGAGCATCGGCGGGATCGCGTCGCGCGAAACCTGCGGCGTTGCGCAACCTGCCAGCGCCAGCACGGCAACGAGCGCGGCCGCCTTCATGACCGCTTCCTTGCCAGCATCCGCTCGCGAAAGCGCTTGGCCCAGCCGGGCTTGGCGATCTGAGACGGGCGGACCAGCGCAAGCGCATCGGCCTCGACGTCCTGCGTCACGACCGATCCCGCGGCGACGATCGCGCCTGCGCCGATCGTGACCGGCGCGACCAGCGCGGAGTTCGAGCCGATGAACGCGCCTTCGCCGACGACGGTCCGGTATTTGAAATAGCCGTCGTAATTGCAGGTGATCGTGCCCGCGCCAATGTTCGCGCCCGCGCCGATGTCCGCGTCGCCGATATAGGTGAGGTGGCTCACTTTCGCGCCTTCGCCGATGACCGCCTTCTTTACCTCGACGAAATTGCCGACCTTGGCATCCTCACGCAGCTCAGCGCCGGGACGGAGGCGCGCGAACGGGCCGACATTGGCGCCCTTGCCGACCGAGGCGCCCTCGACGTGGCTGAATGCGTGGATCGTCGCGCCGTCCGCAATGCGTGCACCGGGGCCGAAGACAACGTTGGGTTCGATCACGACGTCGCGACCGAGTTGCGTGTCGTGCGAGAACCAGACGGTGTCGGGGGCGATCAATGTCGCGCCGTCGACCATCGCCTGCGCGCGGCGCGTGGCCTGCCATGAGGCTTCGACGCCGGCGAGTTCCCCGCGGCTGTTGACGCCCGCGACCTCGTCCGCGCCGGTTTCGATGACGGCGGACGAGCGGCCGTCGGCGCCTGCCAGACCGACGATATCGGTGAGGTAATATTCGCCCGCCGCGTTGTCGTTCCCGAGCCGGTCGAGCAGCGCGAACAGGTCGGTCGAGCGCACCGCCATCAACCCGGAGTTGCACAGCGTCACCGCGCGTTCCGCCTCCGACGCGTCCTTATACTCGACGATCCGGTCCATCCGGCCCGCAGCGTCGGCGATGACGCGACCATAGGCGCCGGTATCTGCGGGACGAAAGCCGAGCACGACGACGGCGGGCGTATCGTCGCCTTCCAACCGGTCGATCATTCGCTGCATCGTAGCTGCGGTGACCAGCGGGACATCGCCGTAGAGGATCAGCACGTCGCCCTCGAACCCCGCCAAGGCCTCGCGCGCCTGTGCGACCGCGTGGCCGGTACCGAGTTGCTCGGCCTGAAGCGCGGTGGCGATGCCGAGCGGCGCGACCGCCATTTCAACCTGCTCGCGCCCTGCCCCGGTCACGACGACAGTCCTTGCCGGATGCAGCGCCGCCGCGCTCGCGACCAGGTGCAGCAGCATCGGCCGTCCGGCGATCGGGTGGAGCACCTTGTGCAGGTCGGATTTCATCCGCGTGCCCTTGCCGGCGGCGAGGATCACGACCGCGATCGGGTGCGCGGGGATGCGCGCGGAGGACTGCGCCGAAAACGGTTGGTCGTTGGAATGCGTCGTCATGGAAGGATCGCTGCCACGAAAGCCTTGCCAATTCCATAGCGTCGCTGGCAGGCCCGCACGCAATGACGCATTTTTCTTTCGATATCGTCGGGTTCGACCTCGACGGCACGTTGCTCGACACCAGTGGAGACCTTGCCGCCGCGGTCAACCACGCGCTTGCATCGGTCGATCGCCCGCCCCTGACCGTCGAGCAGGTCAAGCCGATGATCGGCGGCGGCGCGCGGCACATGCTCAAGCAGGGACTGACCGCGACCGGCGGCTATGACGAGGCGATGCTCGACACGCTGCATGCCGAGCTGCTCGCCTATTACGAGGCGAATATCTGCGTGCTGACAAGGCCTTATCCGGGCGTGATCGATGCGCTGGATGCCCTGGCGGCGAAGGGTGTCACGCTGGGCATCGTCACCAACAAGATCGAACGGTTCGCGCGGACCGTGCTCGGCGAACTCGGGCTGACCGACCGGTTCGCGTGCATCCTGGGCGGCGATTCGATGGCGGAATCGAAGCCGTCGCCGATGCCGATTCACGAGATGGTACGGCTCTGTCGGAAGTCCGGGGGTGGAGAAGGACGCGCGGCGTTCGTCGGCGATTCGATCTTCGACATCCAGGCGGGGAAAGCGGCGGGACTGCCGACGATCGCGTGCAGCTTCGGCTTCCTGATGCAGCCGGTCGGAGAACTCGGCGCCGACGCGGTGATCGATGGGTATGAAGACTTGCTGCCGACGCTGGAAGGATTGGCCCGATGAGGCAGGAACGCGATTTGACGCGCCTTTTCCAGGTGCTGCTGGCCGCCGCGATCGTGTTCGCGCTGACGATGGCGTTGCTGCCCAAGCCGCCGCACATGCCGATCGATCGCTTTGGCGACAAGTTCGAGCACATGCTCGCCTTCGCGACGCTCGCGGCGCTGGCGTCGTTCGCCTATCCAGCCGCGCGTGCGCTGAAGGTGCTCGAACGCCTGTCGTTCCTCGGCGCGATGGTCGAGGTGCTGCAATCGATCCCGTCGCTGCACCGGGATTGCGACATTCGCGACTGGATCGCCGATACGATCGCGATCGCGGTGGTGGTCGGGATCATCGCGCTGATCCGCAGCAGTCGACCGCCGCGGCTCCGCACGCTGCACTAGGCCTTGCGCCACTTGGTCCAGAGATGGCGCGCGAGCATCGCCGGCGGCATGCGCAGCCCGTGCGAGCGGATATAGAAGACGAGACGCGTGACCGGGCGGGTCGGCCTGCCCCAGTCGTCGCGCGCGGTGAGCCGGCGCAGGTAGAGACGATCGATACCGTGTGCCTCGCCGTCACCGAACAGTGCCTCCACCAGTCGTAACGAGCGCGCGACCTCTCGGTGCAGACCGTGCCGGCGAGCGTTCGCATCCAGCCCTTCGGCGCCGAACTCGTCGACGAGGCACCGGATATCCCACAGGTTACGCAGGCCACCCGCCAGATCGCCATCGGCGAACAGATGCGCGGCGGCGTGGACGATCATGCCGTTCGAGGACAGCGTACGCAGGCCGTTGCCGAGCGGGACGCTGTCGGCGATCAGCGCGTCCGCATCCGGCGTGATCCGTGCGGTCAGCGGCAGGATCGTGTGGTGGACGTCGATCATCCGGTCGCGCTCGCGGTGGATCAGCGGCGGGAGCTCGTGCATCCAGCGGCGGTAATAGACGTCGTCATACGGGTCGGGCTTCACCCATTCCCAGCCCGCGGCAAGCAATGCCGCCTCCACCGCATCGAGCGCGGGGCGTGGCACCAGGATATCGAGATCGCCGATCGATCGCCCCTGCCCCGCGGACAGCCCGGCCGCGACGAACGCCGTGCCCTTCAGCAGCACGACCGGACAGTCGACCGACGCGAGCGCGCGGCGCGCCATCTCCGCCTCCCACAGCGCGGCCCGGCGGCCATGCTCGGCGGCGGCACGCGCGTCGGCGAGGATCCTTTTTACCGCGCCCGGCATGGGCAGGCCGTCGAGGCGCACCGACAGCGTGCCGATCAATTGCTCCGCCCGCGCCATCGCGAGCAACGCGGTCCAGCCGTCCGCATCGAGCCCGGCGACGCTGGCGGGATCGGCGAGCGCGCGCGCGAGGATCCGGGCGTCGGTCACAATGTTGCCCACAGCGCCTCGACCTGCGCGATCGCATGCGGACCGTCGGGATAGTCGATCGCCACCGAGGGCACACCCGCGATCAGTGTGGTCAGCGCACGGAACCCAGCCTCGCCGAGCGCGGTGTAATTGGTCGACGCCTGCGTCATCCTGATGAACGCCTCGGCAGGGGGCACCGGCCGCGTGTCCGGCTCGAAACCGTAGCGCGGGAACAGCAGTAACGCAGGAATGGCGGGGACGTCCATCGCGCCTATCGCCCGCGCGTCGGGGACCATGTGGCGGATGTCGCCCTTGGGGGTCGCCGGCATCAGCGGCCCCATCCGCGCGTTCGGCCACGCCGCCTCGGCCGCGGCTACGCCAGCGTTCTTCAGGCTGATCAGGCGCGGGAAGGCGTGCACCAGACCGGTCGCGGGATCGAGCAGCGCGAATTCGTCGCCCATGAACCGCCAACCCTTCGCCGCGAGCAACGTCGCGAGCGTCGACTTGCCCGCACCGGACTCGCCGGTCATCAGCAGCGCCCGGCCATCGCGCTCGACCGCGGACGCGTGCAGCAGGAGATAGCGCCGCGCGCCCAGCGCCATCTGCAGGTTCATCGCCATCTCGGCGGCGAGCAGGCCCTGCCGGAGCGGCAAGGGTGCGGCTTCGGGCAGCATGTAATCGCCACCGATCTCGACCGACGGGCGGATCAACCGGCGCCAGGGCCGGCGGGCGAACAGGCGGACGGTGAAGTCCGGGACGCCATCGACCGGCTTCGGATAGTCGCGATACAGCGTTTCGAGTTGGTCGATCGGCGCGCGCCAGTCGGAGCCGATGCGAAAACCGACCGGGCCGATGCGAACGGAGAAGGCATGCCTCACAGGCGCTCGACGAGCCCGGCTTCGATCAACTCGTCGAGCCGCGCCGCCAACGCATCACGATCCGCGTCTTCGAGGTCATAATCGTCGCCCAGGCGACTAAGCAGCGTGTCGAGCGACAACGCGCTCTCGCCGAGTATGGCGAGAATCTGCGGTGCGGGTTCGGTCAGGAGGTGCGTGATGCCGGACGCGCGATGATAGACCGCGGTGAATTCGTCGAGCGGTGCGATCAGCAGGCCACCCTCTTCGGGCGCTCGAAAGATCGCAGGCTGCACGGCCGCTTTGTCGATCACGGCCTGCACGGCCTCAGCCGCGCGGCATCTGCAACGAAGCGAAGCAGGTGAAGCCGCCCTGGCCACGCTGCAACCGACGGATGTATTTGACGTAGGCGCGGCTGCGGTCCGAATCGGTGCCCGGCAGCGTGCTGCCATTGGCCATCGCGCGCCTGACCTCTTCGCCCTTGAACGCGCGGTTCGACGGCGGAAACGCGCCCTTCGTACGCGCCGGGACGACCTTGCCGTCGCGATCGATATAGCCGCCCGCGCGGCTCCGGTCGGGTACCGCGATTTCGCAGTTCAGCACCGAACCCACGGTCTGCGCGAGCGCGGGACGGATCGACACGACCGCCCCTGCGCCAACGGCACCGAGCGCGAGGACACGGCGGCGTGTCGGGACGTCGGTATCCGGCATCTGATCCTGGTCGGGTCGGGTATCGTCGCTCATGGTGCCCCTGCTATACCCCCCAGTTATACCGAAGCCCTTTCACAATCCTGAAGCGCTGACAATATAGCCGTGCGGATCGTATCGAACTAGGACGCAACGGCGCCGCGTACACGCGCCTTGGAGACCCTGATGCTTTCCGGATTTGGCCTGCGCACATTTTGGGCGATCGTCGTCGTATTCGTCGCCGCCGTCGCGGTGTTCGCGATCACGCGCGACGTGCAGGGCGCGATCGTCGCGCTGGTGGGTGGAATTGCCGCCGCGCTGGTGGCTGCCGGCACCGGGGACGAGGCGCCTGCCCTGGACGACGCGACGAGCGTGTCGCCGTCGGTGCTCGACGACGTGCTGGATGCGATCGTCGCGCCGGTGATGCTGGTCGAGGACGGCCGCGTGGTGGTCGCCAATCGTGCCGCGCGGACGTTGCTCGGCGCGCATATCCTTGGCGAGGATGCGCGCGTCGCGATCCGCCATCCCGCCGCCGCCGAGCGTCTTGGGACGCCGGGGCCGATCGACGGCGAGCGGCCGATCGAACTGGTCGGGCTCGGCACGCGCGACCAGCGCTGGGAGATGCTGCTCAGCGAGACGTCGGAGGGCCAGCGGATCGTCCACCTCGTCGACCAGACCGGCAATTACGCCGCCGAGCGGATGCGGATCGATTTCGTCGCCAATGCGAGCCACGAACTGCGCACGCCCCTGGCTTCTATTCTTGGATTTATCGAAACACTCCGTGACGAAGCGGGTGAGGACGCCGAGGTTCGCGCGCGCTTCCTGAAGGTGATGGACGACGAGGCGCGGCGGATGCAGCGGCTGGTCGAGGACCTGATCTCGCTGTCGCGTATCGAGGCGGAAAAGTTTCGCCTGCCCGATCAGGCGGTCGATCTTGCGCGTCTCGTCGAGGACACGCGTGAGGAACTGGCGGATGCGGCGGGCGATCGCGGGCGGGATCTGGTCGCGACGATCGATCCGGGTATCGCCGCCGTGTCGGGCGACCGCGTCCAGCTGTCGCAGATGCTCCACAACCTTATCGGCAACGCGATGAAATACGGGCGCGCCGGGACCCCGGTGACGATCGACCTGAAGCGCGACGATGCCGGGATGATCCGCCTGTCGATTCGCGACGAGGGCGACGGGATCGCGGCGGTGCACATCCCGCGGCTGACCGAGCGCTTCTACCGCGCCGATGCGGGGCGCAGCCGGTCGCTGGGCGGCACGGGGCTCGGACTGGCGATCGTCAAGCACATCGTCGAGCGGCACCGCGGGCGGCTCGATATCGCGAGTCAGGTCGGCGTCGGGACGGTGGTTTCGGTCATTCTGCCCCCGAGCGGCGGGGCGACCAAAGGCGCTGTCATAAAAGGGTAACCCAAGTGTCACACAGGATCGTCTTAAGTACCGCTAAGGCCGGTGCATGACGGGAATTCTGGTGCAGCGGTTCGTTCTTCTAGGGGTGGTTGGGGCTCTGGCCGGTTGCGTCGATCAGGCGAACGGCGGCGGTGCGGGCTCGCGCGACCAGATCACCGCGGTCGGGTCGTCGACGGTCTATCCGTTCACGACGATGATCGCCGAACAGCTTGTCGCGAACGATCCCGATGCGAAGGCGCCGGTGATCGAATCGACCGGGACCGGCGCGGGGATGAAACTGTTCTGTGCGGGCGTCGGCGCGGCGCATCCCGATATCGAGGACGCCTCGCGGCGGATGAAGGCGAGCGAATACGCGACGTGCGCGAAGAACGGCGTCCGCGACGTGATCGAGATCCAGGTCGGGATCGACGGCATCGCCTTTGCCGAGGCGAAGAACGGCCCGAAGATGCAGCTGACACCGACCGATCTCTACAAGGCGCTCGCCGCCAATCCGGGGGGCAAGGTGAATACGGCTCGGGTCTGGCGCGACGTGAACCCGGCGCTGCCCGCGGTGCCGATCCAGGTTTACGGGCCACCGGCGACGAGTGGCACGCGCGATGCGCTGGCCGAGCTGATCCTGACCAAGGGGTGCGAGGCGAGCGATCCTTCGGCGAAGGCGCTCGCGAAGTCGGATGCCGAGGCGCACAAGGCGCTGTGCACGCGAGTGCGCGAGGACGGCGTGTATGTCGATGCGGGCGAGAACGACAATCTGATCGTCCAGAAACTCCAGTCGAACCCGAATGCGATCGGCGTGTTCGGGTACAGCTATCTCGAAGAGAATAAGGACGACGTGAACGGGGTGTCGATCTCGGGCGTCGCGCCGACCTATGCGACGATCGCGGACAATCGTTATCCAGGGTCTCGGCCGCTGTATATCTATGTGAAGAAGGCGCATCTGACCGCGATCCCGGGACTGCGGAACTTGTTGAAGCTGTATGCGGCGAACTGGGGGGCGACGGGGCCGTTGGTGAAGCGGGGGCTGATTGCTTCGCCGGCGGCGGTTCAGGCGCGGTCGGCGGCGATTATCGCGCACGAGACTGTGCTGGATCCGGCGGTGTTGTCGTGATGCGTGTTTCGTTCAACCGCACCCCCTTGCTCGTTCCCCCGCGAACGCGGGGGCCCAGGAGCCAAGCGCGCTATCCGGGCTTAGCTGGGCCCCCGCGTCCGCGGGGGAACGGAGGCTTGGCGTCGGCAACATCACATAACAGGGCCACCACCCCGGCGAAGGCCGGGGCCCAATTGGGCACCGTTGCATTGGTGAGCACAGCCCGTCGTTACTTCGACCTCCCCAATTGGGCCCCGGCCTCCGCCGGGGTGGTTGCATCGGGAGGACACGCCTGATGTCCCCCATCGCTCTCCTGTTCCTCGTCCTCGGTCTAGGCCTGATCGGCTGGCTGACCGCGCGCGTCCGCGCCACCCGCTTCCGCGCCGGCAGCACCGTCCGGTTCAGTTCGCTCCCCTCGCACCACGGCTGGTACGTCGCGTTGTGGACCGCGATCCCGCCGCTCGTCTTTCTTGTCGTCTGGTCGATGACCGCGCCCGCGCTCGTCACCGATGCGGTGCTTGCGACCCCGGCCGCGATCCAGCTTCCGCCCCCAGGCTTCGATCGCGCATCGATCCTGTCCGAAGCGCGTAGCCTCGCGGAGGGTCGCAGCTTCGGCGCGTTCCACGGACTCGCGCGGACGCTGGCCCCGTCCTACGCCGCGGCGCAATCGCGCTACGACTGGATCGCCACCGCCGCCGCGCTGCTGCTCGCTTTCGCAGGCGGCGCATTCGCCTTCACCCGCGTGAAGCCCGGCTTCGGTGCCCGCACTCAGGTCGAGCGCGTCGTGATGCTGATGCTGCTCGGCGCGTCGCTAATCGCGATCCTGACCACGGTCGGCATCGTCGCCTCCTTGCTGTACGAATCCGCGCGGTTCTTCTCGGTCGTGCCGATCACCGACTTCCTGTTCGGCACGCATTGGAGCCCGCAGGTCATCGACGCGCGCGATCCGGGTGCATCGCTCGGCGCGGTGCCGTTGTTCTGGGGGACGTTCTTTATCGGCGCGGTGATCGCGATGATCGTCGCCATTCCGTTCGGGCTGATGAGCGCGATCTACCTCACGCAATATGCCGCG
Source organism: Sphingomonas sp. CFBP 13728 (assembly GCF_014841895.1). Taxonomy (NCBI): domain Bacteria; kingdom Pseudomonadati; phylum Pseudomonadota; class Alphaproteobacteria; order Sphingomonadales; family Sphingomonadaceae; genus Sphingomonas; species Sphingomonas sp. CFBP 13728. The sequence goes on from NZ_JACYUS010000003.1 coordinate 579,708, forward strand.
CCGAACACGCGCAAGTGGATGAAGCCGATCCTCGAGGTGCTCGCGGGCGTGCCGACCGTCGTCTACGGCTATTTCGCCGCGCTGACCGTTGCACCGGCGGTGCGTGACCTCGCCGTGTCGGTCGGGATCAGTTGGGCGTCGTCGGAAAGCGCGCTCGCCGCGGGCCTCGTGATGGGCATCATGATCATTCCGTTCGTGTCGTCGATGGCCGACGACTCGATCGCCGCAGTCCCTTCGTCGATGCGCGACGGCAGCCTCGCGATGGGCGCAACCTCGTCCGAGACGATCCGTCGCGTGCTGCTCCCGGCCGCCCTGCCCGGTGTCGTCGGCGGCGTGTTGCTCGCCGTGTCGCGCGCGATCGGCGAGACGATGATCGTCGTCATGGCCGCGTCCGGCGTCGCCACGCTGACGCTCAACCCGTTCGCCAGCACCACCACGGTCACCAAGCAGATCGTCGACCTGCTGACCGGCGAGGCCGAGTTCGACAGCCCCAAGACGCTCGCCGCGTTCGCGCTGGGCCTGACGCTGTTCGTGGTCACGCTCCTTCTCAACATCGTCGCGCTGCGCGTCGTCAAACGGTACCGCGAAGCCTATGAGTGACACGCTCGTGCCCCAACTTCCGGTGACGAATGCGGAGCCGGTGCGCCGCGTGCCGACCGACTGGACGACGCAGGCGATGCAATCGCGCATCCGCCGTCGTTATGCGTCCGAGCGTCGTTTCCGCTTCGCCGGGCTCGCCGCGGTGTGGTTGTCTGCCGCGTTCCTCGCATACCTGCTGATCACGATGGTGATGCAGGGCGCGAGCGGGTTCGTCGAGACGCGCGTGGCGCTCCCGGTCGATCTCGCCGCCGCCAAGCTGCCGATCGAGCCCGCCCGCCTCGTCGGTCGCGGCGCCGATCTCGCGCTTGCCGGCGCTGGGCTGGAAGGCACGGTCGACCTCGCCGCCACCAAGGCGTTCGGCAAGGACGGCACCGACCTGCTGTCCGACGGCGCCTGGGCGGTGGTCCGCGATGCGATCAAGGCCGACCCGTCGCTGCTCCAGCGCAGGACCGTGTTCGAGGTCCCCGTCTCCAGCCCGATCGACGTTGCCGCCAAGGGCAACGGCACGCGCGACGCCGAAGCGATCGTCGCGCGACTGAAGGCGAGCGGCGCGCTGACCCGCGGGTTCAACGCGGGCTTCCTCACCTCGGCGGACTCGACCGATGCGACGCGCGTCGGGATCTGGGGGGCGTTCAAGGGGTCGCTGTTGACGATGATCGTCACGTTGCTGCTGGCGTTCCCGATCGGCGTGCTGTCGGCGCTGTATCTCGAGGAATATGCCCCGAAGAACCGCTGGACCGACCTGATCGAGGTCTCGATCAACAACCTCGCGGCGGTGCCGTCGATCATCTTCGGTCTGCTCGGTCTCGCGGTATTCCTCGGCACGTTCGGCATGCCCCGGTCGGCACCTATCGTGGGCGGCCTCACGCTCGCGCTGATGACGATGCCCGTGATCGTCATCGCCGGGCGCAACGCGATCAAGGCCGTGCCGCCGTCGATCCGCGACGCGGCGCTCGGCATCGGCGCATCGCCGGTGCAGGTCGTGTTCCACCACGTCCTGCCGCTCGCGCTGCCCGGTATCCTCACCGGCACGATCATCGGCATGGCGCGCGCGCTCGGCGAGACCGCGCCGCTGCTGATGATCGGCATGCGCGCGTTCATCGCCGCCCCGCCGTCCGGGCTGAGCGATCCCGCGACCGTGCTGCCCGTCCAGATCTTCCTTTGGTCCGATCAGGTCAGCCGCGGCTTCGTCGAGAAGACCTCCGCCGCGATCATCGTCCTGCTCGTGTTCCTGCTCGCGATGAACGGCGTCGCGATCTACCTCCGCAACCGATTCGAGACCCGCTGGTGATGCCAAAACCTTTCAAGCCTCCCGTCCTCAAGATGACGGCGCGCAACGTCTCCGTCGCCTATGGCAGCAAGATCGCGATCAACGACGTCTCGATCGACGTCGACCAGGACGAGGTCGTCGCGTTCATCGGCCCGTCGGGCTGCGGCAAGTCGACCTTCCTGCGCACGCTCAACCGCATGAACGACACCGTCGCCAGCGCGCGCGTGACGGGCGAGATCAAGCTCGACGGCCAGGACATCTATTCGCCCGACATGGACGTGGTGCAGCTCCGCGCCCGCGTCGGCATGGTGTTCCAAAAACCCAACCCGTTCCCGAAATCGATCTACGAGAACGTCGCCTATGGCCCGCGCATCCACGGTCTCGCGGGCGCAAAGGCGGATCTCGACCGGATCGTCGAGAAGTCGCTGCGCCGTGCAGGCCTGTGGGACGAGGTGAAGGATCGCCTCTCGGACAGCGGCACGGCCTTGTCGGGTGGACAGCAGCAGCGGCTGTGCATCGCGCGCGCGATCGCGGTCGATCCCGAGGTCATCCTGATGGACGAACCTTGCTCCGCACTCGATCCGATCGCGACCGCCAAGATCGAGGAACTGATCCACGAACTGCGCGGCCGCTACGCCATGGTGATCGTCACGCACAACATGCAGCAGGCGGCGCGCGTCAGTCAGAAGACCGCGTTCTTCCATCTCGGCACACTGGTCGAATACGGCAACACCTCGGACATCTTCACCAATCCCCGCGAAGAGCGGACCAAGGATTACATCACCGGCCGTTACGGCTGAGTCGGGAAACGACCATGAACACGCATACGGTCAAGGCCTTCGACAACGACATCGGCGAGCTCCGCGGGTTGATCTCGCAGATGGGCGGGCTCGCCGAGGACGCGATCGACAAGGCGATGCAGGCGCTGCAACGCAACGACCTCGCGCTCGCGGAGCAAGTGCGCGTCGCCGACAAGCAGATCGACGTCATCGAGGCGGAGGTCGAACGGCTCGCAGTGCGGATCATCGCCCTGCGCGCACCGATGGCGGTCGACCTGCGCGAGGTCGTCGCCGCGCTGAAGATCGCCGGCGTCGTCGAGCGGATCGGCGATTATGCCAAGAACATCGCCAAGCGCGTGCCGATGATCGAGAGCGAGCACCGGATCGAGCCGATCTCGATCCTGCCGGCGATGGGCCGGATGGCGAGCGAGATGGTCCACGACGTGCTCGACGCATTTGCCGCGCGCGACGCGGAAGAGGCGGTGCGCGTGGTGGAAAGCGACAATGCGCTGGACGATTTCTACGACAGCATCTTCCGAACGCTCGTCACCTACATGGTCGAGAACCCCAAGACGATCAGCCAGGTCGCGCATCTGCTGTTCGTCGCCAAGAACCTCGAGCGGATCGGCGACCACGCCACCAACGTCGCCGAGATGGTCTATTTTGCCGCGACCGGCACGCAGATGGTCGATCGCGAACGCGGCATAAAGAAGGAGCAGGCATAATGGCACGCGCGAAAATGCTGCTGGTCGAGGACGATGCCGCCCTCGCCGAATTGCTGGTCTGGCATTTCAAGCGCGAGGATTTCGAGATCGCGCATACCCCCGATGGCGAGGAAGCCTTGTTGCTCGCCAAGGAGAAGGTGCCCGACATCGTCCTGCTCGACTGGATGGTCGAGGGGCTGTCGGGGATCGAGGTGTGCCGCCGCCTGCGCCGCGCACCCGAGACGCAGAACGTGCCGATCATCATGCTCACCGCGCGTGGTGAGGAAGAGGATCGCGTGCGGGGGCTGGAGACCGGCGCCGACGATTACGTGACCAAGCCGTTCTCGCCGCGCGAACTCGTCGCCCGCGTCGGAGCCGTGCTGCGCCGCGTCCGCCCTGCCCTCGCCGGTGAGGCGCTGAGCTATGCCGACATCGAGATGGATACCGTTGGCCACAAGGTCCGCCGCTCGGGCGAAGTCGTGTCGCTCGGACCGACCGAGTTCCGGCTGCTGAAGCATTTCCTCGAGCATCCGGGCTGGGTGTTCTCGCGCGAGCGCCTGCTCGATGCGGTCTGGGGGCATGACTCGGATATCGAAAGCCGCACGGTCGACGTCCACATCCGGCGGCTGCGCAAGGCGATCAACGTCGGCGAGCGTCCGGACATCATCCGCACCGTTCGTTCGGCGGGCTATTCGCTCGATACGGGGGGGTAACGAGACTGTCCCGCGGTGGGGCGAATGGAATCGGATGCGAAACGAAGGACCCAAGCACGACTTAGTGCGTTCAGACGTCGCGCTACCAAAATGGTGCACCCATTTAGGAGATTCGTATGAAGTCCATTCTCTTCGCTGCCGCCGCTCTTCTCGCGTCGCCCGTGATCGCCCAGACGACGCCGCCGGCAGACCCCGCCGCGCAGACCGCGCCCGCGGACCAGGCGGCACCGGCCGATCCCGCAGCGCCTGCCGATCCTGCGATGGCCGCTCCTGCCGATCCGGCAGCAGCACCCGCCGCACCGATGGCACCGCCAGCACCCGCCGGTGGCGTGACGTTCGGTCAGCCAACCGTGACCCCGCCGACGCCGGCACCCGCCGAGTATCCGGTGTGTTCGAAGACGGTCAAGGACGGCTGCCGCAACCGCGGCGGCAAGTAAATCCGGCGGCAAGCGGCGGGTGATCCTGCCGCTTGCCTAGCTGGCTTTACGTTCTAGGAAAGGCGCTCCAACTATAAGAGAGGGGCGCCTTTTCCATGTCTGAGAACTTTGGGTCTATCAGCTTTGAAGATCGGGTCGCGATCGTCACCGGCGCAGGCGGTGGCCTGGGCCGCGAATATGCGCTCGAACTCGCCCGGCGTGGTGCGAAGGTCGTGGTCAACGATCTGGGTGCGTCGCGCGACGGCACCGGCCATTCCGACGCCGCATTGAAAGTCGTCGAGGAAATCGAAGCGGCCGGCGGCGAGGCGATGTCGAACGGCGGCAGCGTCACCGAGTACGACCAGATGGTCGAGATGGTCGCCCGCGCCTCCGAGAAATGGGGCGGCGTCCACATCCTCATCAACAACGCCGGCGTGTTGCGCGACAAGAGCTTCGCCAAGATGGAGCCCGCTGACTTCAAGTTCGTCGTCGACGTGCACCTGAACGGCTCGGCCAACGCCACCAAGGCAGTCTGGGACACGATGCGCGCGCAGAATTACGGCCGCATCCTGATGACCGCGTCGTCGACCGGTCTCTATGGCAATTTCGGTCAGGCGAACTACGGCGCCGCCAAGCTCGGCCTTGCGGGGCTGACCAAGACGCTCGCGATCGAGGGCGCCAAAAACAACATCAAGGTCAACACGATCGCGCCGACCGCAGGCACGCGCATGACGCAGGACATCTTCCCCGAGGAAGCGTTCAAGGCGTTCTCCCCCGACAAGGTCGCGCCTGCCGCGGTGTTCCTGGTATCGGAGGATGCGCCGACCAACATGATCGTCGGTGCGGGCGCGGGCGTGTTCCAGGCGGCGTATGTGACGCTGACGCAGGGCACGTTGCTGACCGGCGACGACCTGTCGGTGGAGGGTGTCGCGGCACATTGGGACGCGATCATCGACCGGACTGGTGAGATCGTCCCGCAGTCGGGCTCGGAACAGTCGATGACCATCCTGAGCAAGCTGCAGGGGCGCTGACTCCTGGGCATCCCCTGCAAGGGGAGGCTTTTCTAACCGTTCCCCCGCGGAAGCGGGGGTCCAGGACCACGAACGTTGTCGGTTGTAGCCCTGGGCTCCCGCTTTCGCGGGAGAACCGGATCCATTTGAGGGAGCTGCGGCTCCATCCTTACCGCGGCTCTCGCATCTGCCAGACTACTCGACCGATGACCGCGATAGCTCCGTCGGGCACCGGCCCTGCATCAGGGTTATCGCTCTTCGCCACCAATGCCCCGCGTACCAGGGCAACGCGCTTCACCATCACTGCGTCGTCGATCCGGATGACGTACACCCCGCCCTTGGCGCGCGGCGTACGGTCGGCGGTGTCGACCACGATGTGATCGCCGTCGAACAGCCCCGGCTCCATCGAACTGCCACGCACACGGATGATCGCCGCCTGCCCGTCTCTTAGCCCGAGTTTCCGCGCAAGGCCGGGGTCCAGCGTGTCGGTGCCGAGCACGATCTCGCTATCGACCAGCGCGCCCGGCCCCGCCGACGCCGCGACGTCGAGCTTGCGGATGCGAAACCCTGCCGGCCGGTCGGCGGGTGCGCCCAGCCTTGCCTCGCTCACCCCCAGATATTCCGACAGCAATCGACGATCGCGTTCGCCGAGCACCCGCGGCGATCCACGCCGGACATATTGCTGAAGGTACGCAGCGTTGCGCCCCAGCATCGCCGACAGCGCCGCCAGACTGTCGCCACGCGCCGCGGCCAGCGTTGCCAGCACGGTTCTTGGATCGGGATCGGACACGGTTCTAGCCACGCCCGAACCGTAGCGTAGGAATTTTCCTAGACAAGTAGGATTTGCCGGAACAGATCAAGAACACAGGCAGGGACCCGGGCCAGGGACTCGGGGCCAGGAACAGGAAGGAGCGACCATGTCCGTTCTCATCAAGATCGACCGATATCTGCGGCAGACCGGCATGCCGACGTCGAAGTTCGGCCGGTTGGCGGTCGGCGATCCGCGGCTGGTCCACGACCTCCGACTCGGTCGCCAGCCGCGCGCGCCGATGGTGGCGCGGATCGAAACCTTCATAGAACGGCACGGGTCGTGAGGATGGACGCGATCCGCGGCCCCGATGCGGGCACGCTGTTGATCCGCGCGCTTCGCGGCCATGCAGGGGCGGCAGGCCTGACGATGCGCGTCGAGTCGATCGCGTGCACGCCGTGGGCGAGCGCTACGTTCGTCGGCACGCTGCACCGGCTGACGATCGCGGCGATGCCCGTACCCGGTCTTCGAGACTGGATCGAGACGTTGCCCGAAGCGGAGTTTGCGATGCGCGGGCATATCGTCGTCGATCTCGTGGTCGACCGCATCGAGTCGATCGGCGACCGCGAGCATGTGACGATCGCGGTACTCACGCTGATCGACGCGTAAACGTCTCGTCAGGGGTGGACTTTCGCCGGCCGAACCACGAAGTCGGCGGTCAACGAAGGAGATTCATATGGCCGGGATGGGCAAGTTCGACTGGGCGGATCCGTTCCTGCTCGACGATCAGTTGAGCGAGGACGAGCGGATGATCCGCGACAGCGCGAAGGCCTATGCCGACGACAAGCTCGCGCCGCGGATCATCGACGCGTTCCAGCACGAGCATACCGATCCCGCGATTTTCCGCGAGATGGGCGCGCTGGGGCTGCTTGGGCCGACGATCCCCGAGGAATATGGCGGCGTCGGTGCGTCCTATGTCGCCTACGGGCTGGTCGCGCGCGAGGTGGAGCGGATCGACTCGGGCTATCGCTCGATGATGTCGGTGCAGTCGAGCCTCGTGATGTACCCGATCAATGCGTTCGGCTCCGATGAACAGAAGCGCAAATACCTGCCCAAGCTCGCGACCGGCGAATGGATCGGCTGCTTTGGGCTGACCGAGCCGGATGCGGGGTCGGATCCCGGCGGGATGACGACGCGCGCGAAGAAGACGGCCAACGGCTATGTCATCTCGGGTGCGAAGACGTGGATCTCGAACTCGCCGATCGCCGACGTGTTCGTGATCTGGGCGAAGTCCGACGAGCACGGCGGCGGCATCCGTGGCTTTATCCTCGAGCGCGGGATGAAGGGGCTGGAGACGCCGAAGATCGAGGGCAAGCTGTCGTTGCGCGCGTCGATCACCGGCATGGTGATGATGGACGAGGTCGAGGTCGGCGACGACGCGCTGTTGCCCGACGTGCAGGGATTGAAGGGGCCGTTCGGCTGCCTCAACCGCGCGCGCTACGGGATTTCCTGGGGAGCGCTTGGTGCAGCGGAGTTCTGCTTCCATGCAGCGCGGCAGTACGGGCTGGACCGCAACCAGTTCGGCACACCTTTGGCGGGGCGGCAGCTTTTCCAGAAGAAGCTGGCGGATATGGAGACCGAGATCGCACTCGGGTTGCAGGCGTCGTTGCGCGTCGGGCGGTTGATGGACGAAGGCCGGTTCGCGCCGGAAATGGTCTCGATCGTCAAGCGCAACAACGTCGGCAAGGCGCTCGATATCGCGCGGATGTCTCGCGACATGCATGGTGGCAACGGGATTTCGGGGGAGTATCAGGTGATGCGCCACCTGATGAACCTCGAGACGGTCAACACGTATGAGGGTGCGCATGACGTGCATGCGCTGATCCTCGGGCGCGCGATCACGGGTATCGCGGCGTTCTAGGCGCTGTATGCCGTCTGATGAGCACGATGGCGTTCGCCGACGGGCTGCCGCCAAGGAAGGGGAGCAATGGGATTTTTCGATTCGATCCGCCGGTTCTTCGCCAGTGGAGACATGCCAGCTTCGACGCCGGTTCCGCCGCCTGTAGCTGAACCGGTCGCATCGATCGTAGCGACCGAACCGCTCGCGTTCCCCTACCCGCTCGTGACCGTCCATGGGCGCGACGCGTTGGCGACCTGGAACCGTCTTCGAGGAGAGGACGGTGGATGGCCAGTGGTCCTCGGCGGCGACGAGGATGTGGCGTCCATCCGGGAAGGGATCGAGGACCTCGACGACCGTAGCCCGGACGCGATCCTCGCCATCGCAGACGGGCTGACCTTCCCCGCATCGCTCGTCGCCCATCACGAAGACCAGGACCGGCGAACGCGGGAATGGCTCCGCGAGCAGGGGCGTGCCGACCGGGACGAGGAACGCCCCGAGCCGCCGATCGGCGAATGGCCTACAGGGGTCACACCAACGGGGTTCACCGTTGCATCCGATATCCTGACGGGACAGTTCCACGACCGCGTCCACATCGCGATCCTGCCGTGCAAGACCGGTTGGGAGGCGATGGCGTTCCTCCGCTGGGGCGGTTGGAACGACAATCCCTCGGCCGAATATCATGTCGCCGCGCTGAGGGAATGGAACGCGGCTTTCGGCGCAGAACTGGTCGGATGCAGCCGCGACGTCATCAACCTGCATGTCGCCACTCGCCCGTTCACACGAGAGGCAGCGATGCAACTTGCCCGCGACCAATATCTGTACTGCACCGATCTCGTGGAGCAGGGTTCGGAGACCTTCGCTGGCTTGGCAGCAGCGCTGATGGCGGACGATTGGTGGTATTTCTGGTGGGATTGAACAGCGGTGCGGTCCTGTGAAGCAGACACCGCTGAGCGGCCTGAAGGTCGTCGAACTTGCGCGAATTCTGGCCGGTCCCTGGGCGGGGCAGGTGCTTGCCGATCTCGGCGCGGACGTCGTCAAGGTCGAGAGCCCCGCCGGGGACGACACGCGAACCTGGGGGCCGCCGTTTATCGACAACCCTGACGGCACGCGCGACGCCGCGTATTTCCACGCCGCCAATCGCGGCAAGCGATCGATCGTCGCCGACTTCACCACATCCGAAGGTCAGGCGATCGTCCGCGACCTGATCGCCGACGCCGATGTCGTGATCGAGAATTTCAAGGTCGGTGGGCTCGCCAAATACGGGCTCGACTACGCCACGCTTGCGGCGATCAATCCCCGCCTCGTCTATTGCTCGATCACCGGCTTTGGCCAGGACGGCCCCTACGCGCCGCGCGCGGGTTACGACTTCATCGTCCAAGGCATGAGCGGAATCATGGACCTGACCGGCGAGCGGGACGGCGCGCCGCAGAAGATCGGTGTCGCGTTCGCCGACATCATGACCGGGCTGTATTCCGTGATCGCGATCCAGGCGGCGCTGGCGATGCGCGAGCGGACCGGCAAGGGTCAGCAGATCGACATGGCGTTGCTCGATACGATGACCGGGGTGCTGGCGAATCAGGCGATGAACTGGTTCGCGAGCGGCGTGTCGCCGACGCGGGTCGGGAATGCGCATATGAACGTGTGTCCCTATGCGGTGTTTCCGTGTGCCGATGGGTGGTTCATCCTGGCGGTCGGGAATGACGGGCAGTTCCGGCGGTTCTGCGACGCGATGGGCCTGTCCGAGATGCGCGACGATCCGCGGTTCGCGACCAATGCCGGGCGGTTGGCGTTCAAGGATGTGTTGTTCGCGGGGATCGAGGCGGCGACGTCTCGCGTGCCGAAGCTCGAGTTGCTGGCGCGGCTGGAGGCGGTCGGGGTGCCGGCCGGGCCGATCAATACGGTGGCGCAGGCGTTCGATGATCCGCAGGTTGTCGCACGAGGAATGGCGATCGACGTCGCGCGGCCGGATGGGTCTCTGGTTCCGGGGCTGCGTACGCCGATCCGGTTTTCGGATGCCGATCTCGCGACCGGGCGGGCGGCGCCGATGCTTGGGTCTACCGACTAAGCATGTGTCCCCGCGAAGGCGGGGACACAGTCTGGGCCCCCGCCTTCGCGGGGGAACACGCTCAGTAGGCCGCTTCGACCACCGGCTTCCTGGCATACAGTCCGTATGCCAAAATCAGCGCGTAGCAGATCGCCGGGAGCAGCAGCGCGAAGTGCAGGCTGCCCGACTTGTCCGCGAGCATGCCCGTCAGATACGGGACGATCGCGCCGCCGACGATCGCCGTAGCGATCACGCCCGAGCCTTCCGCTGCGCGCTTGCCGAGACCTTCCGACGCGAGGCTGAAGATCGTCGGGAACATCACCGCGTTCATCAGGCCGATCGCCAGCAACGCCCAGCCCGACAAAGCACCCTCGGTGTTCGCCGAGATCAGGATCAGCGCCAGCGTGCCCGTCGCGACGCCGGCGAGGACCTTGCCCGGCGACACCTTGTTCAGCACGTACGCGCCGATGAACCGGCCGACCAGCGCACCGCCCCAGTAGAACGGCACGTGCTTGCCCGCCGCGACGTCGCTCAGGCCCATCACGCTCGGCTGCATCAGGTAATTGACGATCAGCGAGCCGACCGCGACTTCGGCGCCGACGTACAGGAAGATGCACGCCGTCCCCATCGCGAACCGCGGACGCTTCAGCAGCGTGAACGCGTGGAAGATGCTGCCGGTCTGGTCCTGCTCCTCGTTGAGCCGGTTGCGACGGGTCCACACGACCGCGGCGACGATCAGCAGCGCGATCGCGAGGCCGATATAGGTGTGCACGACGGTCCGCGACGACTCCGTCCGGTAGGCGTCGAGCGCGGCGCCGGTGAGCGTCGAAGAGTCGACCGTCGCCAGCCCGCCGAGGATCAGCGCGGAGCCGACATACGGGAAGATCGTGGTACCGAGCGAGTTGAACGCCTGGGCGAAGGTCAGCCGGCTCGAGGCGGACTTGGGATGACCGAGCGCCGAGATCAGCGGGTTGGCGACGACCTGCACCACGGTGATGCCTGCGCCGAGCACGAACAGCGCGAACAGGAACATGCCGAAGCTCGCCTGACCCGCGGCGGGGATGAACAACAGACAGCCCGCGGTCATCGTCACGAGGCCGATCGACGCGGTGCGCATGTATCCGGCCTTGCGCACGATAGCCGCGGCGGGGATCGAGAACAGCGCATAGGCGAGGAAGAACGCCGACTGCACCAGCATCGCGGTCGCGTGGTCGAGCGTGAAGAGCTCTTTCATCTTCGGAATGATGATGTCGTTCAGCGAGGTGATCCCACCGAAGATGAAGAACAGCGCGAACACGAACACGCGCAGGTCGGGCGCGTCGTAGCCGTGGCTGGCGTCGCCTCCGGCTGCTTCTGTGGATTTGGTATCGACGTGCATCGTGTTGCGCCCTCTCGCGGTATTATTGGCTGCGACATAAGCCGGGGGCCCGCCGCGTGGCAATGCCGCTTGGTGCGATCCCGTCCGACCGGCTAGGACGACGAGCATGAGCCGCTTCACCGTCAATAACGTGCCGATCGAGTACAAGCTGGACAATGCTACGCCGCTGCTGTGGGCGCTGCGCGATGCGTCGAACCTGACGGGGACGAAATATGGCTGCGGCACCGGGCAGTGCGGCGCGTGCACGGTCGACATCGACGGGCGGGCGATGCGGAGTTGCCGGGTGCCGATCGGCTCGATCGAGGGCGCATACGTCACGACGATCGAAGGCCTGTCGCGCGAACGCAATCATCCGGTGCAGCTGGCGTTTATCGCGGAGTCGGTGTCGCAATGCGGGTTCTGCATCCCGGGGATGATCATAGCGGCAGCCGCGTTGCTGAAGCGCAATGCAGACCCGAGCGAAGCGCTGATCCGCGAGCAGATCACCAACCTGTGCCGGTGCGGGGTGTATCCGCGCGTGGTCGAGGCGATCCAGCGGGCTGGGCGCGCGACGCGGGGCGAAGAGGTTATTCCGGCAGGTCCGCGGCCGGGGATCGATCCCGCGGACTCGGCGCGGCTGGTGCCGGCACTGGTGCCGCCGCCGGCGCGGTAGGCGATCCCCAGAGCCAAGCCTGTTCTCCCGCGAAGGCAGGAGTCCAGTCTGGGCTCCCGCCTTCGCGGGAGAACAAGTACGCGCGAGCTGAGTGCGGTGGTTGAGCGGCCCACCCAACCGTCGCCAGCATAACCGCCGCTACCCCTCCTGCACCACCCCGGCGAAGGCCGGGGCCAACTGGAACGTCCAAGGTAATTGGTCGCGCGCCTCGTTACTCGCCGCCCCAATTGGACCCCGGCCTTCGCCGCGGTGGATGCTTCAAAGACGTAGCGACGTATCCGACCTAAACCTGTCTAATCGCTGACGAACCCATTCAGCCTCTCCACATAGCGTAAAGCCTAGACCCGACCCATCATAGGAGCCGGCTCGTGCGCCGGCAGTCGAGGACGACGGCGATGACGGGCAAGTTTCTCAAACTCTTGATGGCGGCCTCCGCGTTGGTGCCGGCGACCATGATGGCAACGACCGCCACCGCGCAGCAGGCCGACCAAGACCGCGGTGACCGTGGCCCGCGTCAGGATCGTGGCCAGCGTCCGGATCGCGGTGATCGTGGCCCGCGCGCGGAAGGGCAGGCGTTCCAGCAGCAGCGTCCCGATCGCCCCGTCGCTTCCGACCAAGGCCAGCGCCCGCAACGCGCCGACCTCGGCACGCAACCGCAAGTCCGCGGCGACCGCCCCAACGGTCAAGGACGTCCCGACTGGAACCGAGGGCAAGATCGCCCCGGTTTCGACCGCGGCAACCAGCAGGCGGATCGCGGCCAGTTCGATCGCAACGGACGCGGCGACTGGCGCAACGACGGGCGCAATGATGGACGGGGCGACAACCGGGGCGACTGGCGCCGCGGCGGTCGCGACGGCTATCAGAACCGCCAACCCAACCGCGCCTATGGCAACGTCCAGGGCTATGGCCGCGGCGGATACAACCAGGGGCAGTACAATCAGGGCGGCGCATGGAACCGTGGCTGGCGGAACGACAACCGCTATGCCTGGAGCAATTACCGCGCATCCAACCGCGGCGCCTACCGCCTCCCACGCTACTACGCGCCGAGCGGCTGGGGATCGGGCTATCGTCGCTTCGGCGTTGGTTTATCGCTGAACAGCATTCTCTACAACCAGAATTACTGGATCCAGGACCCGTACACCTACCGCCTCCCCGAGGCGTACGGCCCGTATCGCTGGGTACGCTATTACAACGACGCGTTGCTGGTCGATCTCGACAGCGGTCGCGTGGTCGACACAGTGTACGACATCTTCTGGTAGGTTCCGGCTTACTGGCACGAGGTAACAGGGGAGAGCCCCGCGGTGGTCCAGATCACCGCGGGGCTCTTGCGTTTACCCCTCTTGCCTTTCGGGGCGAGTTCGCCAAATCCTGCGGCGTGGGTATCTTTTCAAAAGCCAAGAAGGTCGATCCGGCCGCGGCACTCCGCCAAGCCTTCGGATCGCAGGTCGCCGCGCGCCTCGACGCCAATCCGGCGGTGCAGCGCATCGCGATGGACACGGTCCAGTTCTATTATCAGGACAAGTTCCTCGATCCCGCGACGTGCAAGCGGCTGATCGCGGTGATCGATTCCAAGCGACGGCCGTCGACGCTGCTCTCCGATCGCCCGAACAGCAATTTCCGCACCAGCGAGAGCTGCGACATGGATCGCTGGTCTCCCGACGTGCAGCCGACCGACGAGGCGATCGCCACGTTGCTCGGGATCGACCTGCTCCACGGCGAGACGATGCAGGGCCAGCGCTACGCCCCCGGCCAGCAATTCCGCGCGCACCATGATTATTTCCACGAGTCCGAGAGCTACTGGGCCAAGATGCAGGAGCAAGGCGGCCAGCGCACCTGGACCGCGATGGTGTTCCTCAACGACGTCCCCGAAGGCGGCGCGACCTGGTTCCCCCAGGCCGGCGTGAAGATCGCGCCGAAGCGCGGCATGCTGCTCGCATGGAACAACATGAACCCGGATGGGACGCCGAACGGGCTGACGCTGCACGAGGGTATGCCGGTGGTGAAGGGCGTGAAGTATATCGTGACGAAGTGGTTTCGCGAGCGTCCGTGGATCAAGTGAAGGGCTTGAGCAGAGCATAACGTCACCTTCCCGCCCCGTCACCGAGCCACAGTCGCGCCCCCTCCCCGTTCGTCCTGAGTAGCCGTCGAGTAGCTGCCGCAGGCGGCGTATCGAGATGGCGTATCGAAGGACAGGTTGTCGCACGGAACCCATGCTTCGATACGCACCCTCGATACGCTTCTACGAAGCTACTCGGTCGCTACTCAGCACGAACGGGGTAGGCGCCCGCTCACCTCCCTCGTTGTTTCCCCGCGAAGGCGGGGACCCAGACTGGGCTCCCGCCTTCGCGGGAGAACAAGACGCACGTGGTGCACGCGGTTGCGAGATCGCCCTAACCACGCGGCCCCTCCCTGCTCGACAATCCCCCTAGAGCCACTACGTCCGGGGCATGACAGTTCTCGGCGTAACCTCCTCGATCCTCGGCCAGCCCTGGCGTTGGCGAGCCCTAGCGGCTGACGGCCGGGACGGCTTTACCGGCGACGACCTCGTCACCCAACTTCTGCTCGCGCGCGGCTGCCCCCGCGACGCGCTCGACGCGCACCGCACGCCGTCGATCCGCGCGTTTATGCCCGACCCGTCGATCTTCCGCGACATGGACCGCGCCGCCGAGCGCCTCGCCGACGCCGTGCAGGCGCACGAACAGGTCGCGATCTTCGGCGACTACGACGTCGACGGCGCCACCTCCGCCGCGCTGATGGTGCTCGTGCTGCGCGATCTCGGCATCGAAGCCCGCCCCTACATCCCCGACCGTCTGCTCGAAGGCTACGGCCCCTCGGGCGAAGCGCTCGTCCGCCTCGCCGGCGAAGGCGCCACGCTGATCGTCACGGTCGATTGCGGCGCGCAGGCGTTCGACGCGCTCGACGCCGCCCGCGACGCGAAGGTCGACGTGATCGTCATCGACCACCACAAATGCTCGACCGCGCTCCCGCACGCGCTCGCGCTGGTAAACCCCAACCGCCTCGACGAGACCGAAGGCGCCGCGCACGGCCATCTCGCCGCGGTCGGCATGTGCTTCCTCGCCGCCGCCGCGCTCGTCCGCACGCTCCGCGCGCGCGGCTTCTTCAAGGACCGCGCCGAACCCAAGCTGATCGACCTGCTCGACATCGTCGCGCTCGGCACCGTCGCCGACGTCGCGCAGCTTCGCGGCCTCAACCGCGCATTCGTGTCGCAAGGCCTGAAAGTCATGGGCGCGCGCAAGAACATTGGCGTCGCTGCGCTGATCGAAGCCTCGCGCCTGACGCGCAACCCGACCTGCACGGACCTGGGCTTCGCGCTCGGCCCGCGCATCAACGCCGGCGGCCGCGTCGGTCGCGCAGACCTCGGCGTCCGCCTGCTGACCACGCAGGACCCCGACGAAGCCCGCCAGATCGCCACCGAACTCGACCGCCTCAACGAAGAACGCCGCGCGATCGAGACCGCCGTACAGGAGGCCGCCGACTTGCTCTCCAGCCGAGACCGCGCGGTCGCCGTCGTCGCCGGTCACGGCTGGCACCCCGGCGTGATCGGCATCGTCGCCGGTCGCCTCAAGGAGAAGCTCGGCCGCCCCGCAATCGTCATCGCGATCGACGAGAACGGCATCGGCAAGGGCTCGGGCCGCTCGATCCCCGGCGTCGACCTCGGTGCAGCTGTGATGGCAGCCCGCGAACACGGCCTGCTCGTGGCGGGCGGAGGCCACGCGATGGCCGCCGGCCTGACGATCAGCGAGGCAGCGATACCCGCCTTCACCGACTTCCTCGAAGAGCGCCTCGCCGCAGCGGTCGAACGCTCGAACGGCGACCGTGCACTCCTGCTGGACGCGGTGCTGGCAGCGGGCGGCGTCAACCCCGGCCTCGTCGAATCGATGGAAGCCGGCGGCCCCTACGGCATGGGCTGGCCAGCGCCCCGCGTCGCGATGGGCCCGGTCCGCGTGATCAAGGCGGACGTCGTCGGCAACGGCCACGTCCGCACGATCGTCGCCGGCGACGACGGCCGCAGCATCAAGGCAATGGCCTTCCGCTCGGCCGAGAGCGCACTGGGCCAGGCGCTGCTCGGCGCCGCCCCCCACCGCAAGCTCTGGCTCGCCGGCCGCGCGAAGATCGACGACTGGTCCTCGCGCCCGTCCGCCGAACTCCATGTCGAGGACGCGGCGTGGGCGGACTAAATTCTTGTACCGAAACGCTTGACGCCTCGCCCCCTTCCCCTTAGTCGGCCTCCACCACGCAGGCCCCTTCGTCTAGCGGTTAGGACGCGGCCCTTTCACGGCTGAAGCACGGGTTCGATTCCCGTAGGGGTCACCATCGTTGGTTTTCAAGCACGCAGCGGTGAACGAGGCTCGGTTGTCTCACGGCGAAATGGCGCCAACTCTGCTGGGAAGGCTGGGTACGGCTGTTTTCAGCACGGGAAACAGCTTGGCTTCGGCATGCCACCCGCCCCCTCACGATCGATAAGGCGGCAGGACGTGCGCTAGATAGTCGGTCATCGCGTGCGTCTCGCCCGATCCGAAGCATGCCCCGACATAGCCGTCTGGACGAACGAGACGCCGTTCGCCTTTCGCCAAGCCCAGTTGGCCGTTGTCATCGCGAACCTGTCCATCGCCGTCGATCGTCACGACGTTCACCCCGGCACGCGCCGGCACGTCCGCATCGCCGGCATCGCCCGCGACCAGCAACGTCCAGTGCGGACCAGCGAGCAGATCGTACAGGCGGCGAGGCTGTCCGGCGGCGCCCCGCAGCACGGAGTCGGGCATACGGTCGCCCGGCTGGATACCGTTCGAGCGCTCGGACATTCCGGGTGCGAGCGACGAGCCGCGATACCCGAGATCGAGCTGGTGCACCTCCCGGCCGCGGCGCATGTCGCCGTGTCTGGCCTTGTCGAGCAGCCCAGCCGCCAGCCCCAGCATCCCGGCGGCAACAGGTCGACGCTCCTCCTCGTACGTATCGAGCAGCACCGGCGGGGCGCCGGCCAGCACCGCTGCCAGCTTCCACCCGAGATTATAGGCATCCTGCACGCTCGTGTTGAGGCCCTGTCCTCCCGTCGGCGGATGGATATGCGCGGCATCACCGATCAGGAAGACGTTACCGACCCGGTAGTGTTCGGCGAGCCGCGCGTTCATCGCATAGGCCGATGCCCAGTGAACCGCGCGGACGCGGATGGCTGGCCTGGATAGGCGCTCGTCGATAAACGCCTGCAAGCCCGCAACGGATAGGTCGGCCTCACCATCGAGCGCGATCGGTGCCTGCAATTGGAATACGTCACCGTGCGGCAAGGGGCAGAACGATATCTGCCGCGCCATGTCGCCTGCGTTGAAACGATGCCACACGTCGCGGCCGAGGCCGTCGATCTCGACATCGGCGACGATGGCACGGACACCGAGCGTCTTTCCGGGAAACTCGACGGACAATGCCCGGCGGACAAACGAGCGACCACCATCCGCGCCGATAAGATACCGGCAACGGATCGTCTGGCTACCATCCGTGCCAGCGATGCTGGCGGCGACCGCGTCTCCGTCGTCGACAAAGCTGACCAGTTCGACGCCATACTCGACCCGGCCGCCTAGCTCGACGATCCGATCTCGCAGCACGGCTTCCGTACGGAATTGCGGAACGAGCACGGGCATCCGATAGGGCTCGCCATCGGTGCTCGCTGCGATGCTGAACTCTTGCGTATCCTCGAGGCCTCCGTCGATCCCGTAGACGCGCTGCGGCGGATAGAGGCTACCAGCCGCGGCGATCCGGTCGACGACACCCAGGTCTTCGAAAACCTCCAGCGTACGCGGTTGAATCCCCTTGCCCCGCGAGCCTTGGAACGGTCCGTCGAGCCCGTCGATCAAACGGAACGTCACGCCGCGGCGCGCGAGATCAACCGCGAGCGTCAGGCCAGCAGCACCCGCCCCCACGATCAGGACATCTACGTTCAGATCGGATTGCATCATCGGACTCCTATGTGTATTTTGCATACATCTCTGGAGAAGCAGGTCGTGTCAACAAACAAAGTGCATAATGCACATATTCGGGAAAATCTGCCGTCGTTGCATCGTGCGTTGATGGAGATCGTCAGCGTCATCAATCGGCCGGAGCAGGATGCGGCTATGCTCGACGCGGCAGGGCTCAGCCTCGAGCGCGCATTGTTCCCGCTGATGGTGATGGTCGAGCGCCTGGGACCAATCGGCGTCGTCGATCTCGCGAGCAGGGTCGGGCGTGACTACACCACAGTCAGTCGCCAGATCGCCCGATTGGAGGAATTAGGCCTCGTCACGAGACACCCTGGCGCGACCGACCGCCGTGTCAGAGAAGCGCGGATCACCCCGCAGGGAAAAATTGCGACGGATGCAGTGGACCGCGCGCGGGAGACAATGGCTCTGACGTTGTTCGAAGATTGGAGCCGCGAAGAATTCGACGATTTGACGATGCTACTGGAAAAATTGGCGCAAGGTCTGATTTTGAAGCCCGCGTCGTCCCCACCCAAATAAAGCCTGGGCCGGCTTCCCCTGAGTGTAGAGCACCCGCATAGAGCGCGCACACCGCGCCTTTAATAGGAGCCCCGCAGCAGTGGGAGGTTTTCGATCGCCAGCCTTAAAAAGCTCTTGCCGATGGTGAATGCCAACACGATTCTGTGGTAGCACCCGCGGGCGATGATGGCCGGAATCGACAATATTGCGCTTCGCCACGGTGCGCGACGAGCCCTGGCTTACACGCGTGCCGAACCGGTGATCCGCTGTATCGAAGAGGCGGTCCGCGACCATCGTCGACGCACCGGTGACATCGACGCAATGCCCCACGTAAGCAGCTTGGTGACATTGTGCGCGGCACGACGTCTGTCGGCCGCGCGCGGCGGGCCTGTCTCTCACAGTACAGTGGTCCGCGCCCTAAAGCTCATGGGCTTGCGGTAGCCCGGTCCCATGAACGGCAGTGGCGGCGTCGAATCCAACGACTTCGCCGCGTCCACCGACCCAAACTCGCTATCCCGGAGCAGAATAGAGCTTCCCGACTTCCGACCGACATTCAATTTGCGACCGTGGCGAAGCGGAACCGTCCCGGCAGGCGTGCCCAGGCTCAGACCTGCGTCATCCCGCCATCGACGCACAGTTCGGCACCGGCGATGTAACTCGCATCATCGCTCAGCAGGAAGACGACAGCCGCGGCCACCTCGTCCGGTCGCCCCATGCGGCCGAGCGGGATCGGCGCGGTCAGCGCCGCGCGCTCGGCATCCGACACGGCCGCCATCATTGCCGTATCGGTCGGTCCTGGACTGACCACGTTCACGCGGATACCGCGCGGTGCGAGTTCCGCCGTCCAAGTCCGGGCATAGGATCGCAGCGCCGCCTTGGTCGCCGAATAGGCACCGCGGGTCGGCACGCCGATCGCATCGGCGATCGACCCGATCAGCACGACCGCGCCTCCCTCGCCCATCGCGCGCACGGCTGTTTGCAGGGCGAACACCGGGCCGCGGACGTTGACCGCGAAATGCCGATCGAAATGGTCGAGCGTTTCGTCGGCCAGCGACGCAGCTTCCGAAATTCCGGCGTTCAGCACCAGCGCGTCGATGCGGCCATGCGTGTCGCGAACCGTCGCCACCGCACGGGCCATATCGGCAGGAATGCTCGCATCCGCGACAAGTCCGACCGCACCGTTGCCGATCGCACGCGCCGACGCCGCGACCTCGTCAGCGTCGCGCCCGGTGAAGACTAACGTCGCGCCGTCCGCGGCCAGCCGTTGACCGATTGCCAGCCCGATCCCCTTCGCCCCGCCTACGACCAGCGCCACCTTGTTCGTCGTCGATACCATCGTGGAATCCTTCATCCGTGATGGCAGGCTAGATATACTGATTATATCTGCTATCAATAACGCACCATGAATAGCCTAGATATCATCGCCGATACCGACCTTGGCGCGACCGCGCAGCGAACGGCATCCGAGTCCGCGCAGGTGCGTCCGGTGCTCGACAAGATCGCGGACAAGTGGACGGTCATGATCCTGACCGTGATCTGTCCGAAGCCAGCGCGATTCAACGAGATCAAGCGCCGCCTGGATTGCATCACGCACAAGGCGCTCGCCGACACGCTCAAGCGGCTGGAACGCAACGGCCTGGTCACGCGCACCGTATTGCCGACGAGCCCTATCGGCGTCGAGTATGCGATCACGCCGCTCGGCCACTCGCTACGACAACCATTCGAAGCACTCTACGCCTGGGCGCTGACCCATGGCGGCGCCATCGAGGAGGCTTCGCGGGCGTACGATCGTGCAAGGGAGGAGTGATCGCCCGATGCTGGATCGAGCGCTCGATGATACTCAACGCCAACCGGCAGTGCGGCATCTATATATCGCGCTGAGCGAGTCCAGGACTTCGATTTCATTGCGCAACGATTTGTCGGCTGAGTCTCCCCACGTGCCAAGCTTCACGTGAACCCGACCCGCGTGCCGCGTTGCAGTCCACCAAGTTCACTACGATCATCGGATGCGTTTACTTTGGCGCTGTGGCAGCAACCGGCAATGGACGACGAGCGGTCATGACGACGCACAATATCACCAGACGACGCATCGGGGCCGAGGCGGAGCCACTCGTCATCATCGACGGCTTTGCCGGCGATCCCGACGGGTTGCGCGCAGCGGCGGCGGAGGCCGCGTTCGTTTCCGCGGGGCAGCATTATCCCGGCATCCGCGCGGCCCTTCCCGATACGTATCTGCGCGATCAGCTTCCCGTGGTCGCACGCGCGCTGGGGCGGGAGTTCGGACCGTGCCGCCGCATCCGCGTCGTCGATGCGCAGTTCTCGATGGTCACGATCACGCCCGAAGCGCTCGATATTCGGCAACGCCTGCCGCATGTAGACGCGTACGGACGCGACCGGATTGCGCTGATCCACTACCTCTCGCCGACGATCCGTGACGGCACGGCATTTTTCCGACACAGAAAGAGCGGGTTCGAGACGATCGACGAGACGCGCGCGCCCGCATTTTTCGAATCCCTCGGCCACGAAGTCGAAGCGACGCCGCCCGACGGGTATATCGCCGGCGATACGGCGCTGTTCGAACGCACGGCGCTGGTCGATGCGGCCTATAATCGCGCTTTGCTGTATCGAAGCTACGTCTGCTGAGCTATTTTTGCTCTTTGATAGGGCGGTAGCCGGTATCGTCGGCGTGGCGCCCTTTAGCGGCACGTTGGTAACGTCCTGAGACCGGTCATTACGTCGGCAGATATCCGGAAAAATCCGTCTCGGATTTGGCGATGCGCTGGGAAAGGCCGTGCTTCGCGGGCAGCGGCATCAAGCCACGGACACGATCGTCGCGTAAATTGAAACCCTTAGCGGCACCAGTACCACGGCCGCACACACAAACCCTGGCTTCGTGCAGAGCGTGTGGCGTTCGGCGCCGGGCCGTTGAATCGCGATCGATGTCACATCCACCCGTTCAGAATTCGACGGGCCGCCAAACCGTAGCCTCTTGCACGTTTGTTGAGCGCTACTGCCGCACAACCACGAGGCAGCATAAATTACAGTATGTTGCAGATTTGCAACTTAGGTTGGAACTTCGCAACAAATCCGAGTGCCGGAACTGTCTTTCTATTGCAGCGCACCACTTTTTCCGGGAGGTACCGACTGGTTAATAAGGGGGCCACGACCATGATGAACCGAACCTTGCTGCGTGCGGGCATATGCCTGCCGGCGATGCTTCTCGCTGCGGCTTCCGCCCATGCGCAGGCTGTCGACGTTGGCCCCACCGCGGCCGCGAGCGCTACGAGTAACGAGGCGGCGGACACGCCCGACGACATCATCGTCACCGGGTCGCGCATCCGTCAGAGCCCACTCGAACAGCGCTCCCCTGTCGTCACGCTCGATTCCGCCGCGCTTGCGCAGACCGGCCTGACCTCGGTGGCGGATATCCTTCAGCGCCTTCCCAGCGCTGCGGGTGGGTTGAACACGAAGGCGAACAATTCGGGTAACATCGGCAACCCGCAGGATGGCGGCGGTGTCGGTGCTGGCTCGGCCGAGATCGACCTGCGCTACCTGCTCGCCAAGCGGACGCTCGTGCTCGTCGACGGGCTTCGCTACGTCAACGGCGCGTCGGCGAGCGGCATTCCCGGCACGGTCGATCTGAACACCATTCCCAACAGTTCGATCGAGCGGATCGAGGTTCTGCAATCGGGCCAGTCGCCGCTGTACGGTTCGGATGCCATTGCCGGCGTCGTCAACATCATCACCAAGGCCAGCCAGAAGGGGCTGCGCATGTCCGGGCAGTTCGGTACGTATCGTGCCGGCGACGGCCATTCCTATAACGGCGACATAAGCTACGGCGTGAAGGGCCCCAACACATCGCTCGTCTTCGGCGGCAGCTATGTGAAGGAAGGCAGCGTCCGCACGAGTGATCGGGCTGGATCGCAATTCCCCAATCCGGGGCAGACGACCTGCCTCGATCCTCGCGGTGGTTGCTCGGGCGCGGCCCTGGGCGGTCGCATCGTCTTCAACGCCGGCAACGCCATCCGTCCACAAGGCGGCACGCTCACGGTGCGCCAGAACGGCCTGACCAGCCGCGGAGTCTACGATCCCACGCTCGCGGGCGGCGATTTTCGCGCGTTCACCGCTGCGGACCGGTTCAACTTCGCACCGTTCAACTATTACCTGACGCCGTCCGAACGCTACGGTGCGTTCGTCAGCTTCAAGGGTGACCTCGGCTCGGGTATCAACCTGCGAGTCAAGACGGTGTACAATCACCGCAATTCGCAGAACCAGGCCGCCTTCCTGCCCCTGAACGTCGGTCCCGATGCGGGGACCGGGACGCTCACCGATCGGATCTCGATCGACGCGACCAACCCGTTCAACCCCTTTGGCGTTACCTTGTCGGCTGGTGGCCCCGGCCAACCCCCGGCGAACTATGCGTTGGTCGGACGCCGCCTCGTCGAGGGCGGGCAGCGCACCTATAATCAGAGCGTCGATACGATGTCGGTCACCGCGACGCTGGACGGCAAGTTCCAGGTCGGCGGGAAGACGTTCTACTGGGACGTGAACGCGGTCCAGGGCTTCAACGACGCCAAGCAGGTGTTCACGGGCAACATCAACACGCAGCGGCTCGCGCAGGCGCTTGGTCCGCTCGCGCAGTGCACGGGGGAGTGCGTACCGTTCAACATCTTCGGCGGCGCAGGCTCGATCACGCCGCAGATGCTGGCCTTTGTCGGCTTTACCGAGCGCGCCAAGAGCAGCCAGGAACTGCGCGACTACACCGCCAACCTCACGGGTGAACTGTTCGACCTCCCCGCCGGTCCGATCGGCTTCGCGGTCGGCTACGAACATCGCTACCAGAAGGGATCGTTCACCCCCGATGCGTTGATTCAGGCCGGTTTCGGCGCCGACATTCCCGCGCAGGCGGCCAGCGGCGCGTTCAACTCGGACGAGGTCTACGGCGAAATCCGCGTTCCGCTGCTGAAGGACGTGCCTTTCTTCAGCTCGCTCGAAGCGTCGGGCGCGGTCCGCCATGTGAACTATTCGATCAGCGGCAGTAACACGACCTATACCGGCACGGGTCTCTGGAAGCCGATCCCGGACCTGCTGCTCCGTGCATCCTATGCCGAAGGGTTCCGCGCACCCAGCATCGGCGAGCTGTTCGGCGCGCAGTCGCGGTCCGATATCGGCATCCCCGATCCCTGCAGCAACATCGCCGGCTCCCGCTATCAGGCGTCCGCCACGGTACGGGCCAACTGCGCGGCTAACGGCGTTCCGACGAACGGCAGCTATCAGGAACCTATCGGCCAGCTCGGCGTAACGACGGGCGGCAACCAGGCGCTTGCGCCGGAAACCTCGAAAACCTGGCTGTTCGGCGGCGTGCTCAGCCCGGCGTTCATGCGGACAAGCGGCCTTGCCAGCCAGTTCACGCTGGAAGCCAATTACTACGACATCAAGGTATCGGGCGCGATCGCCTCGACCAACCCGCAGGTGACGTTGGCGCGGTGCTCCGAGGCGGGTGACGCGCTGAGCTGCTCGAACGTGGTGCGCAGCAGCAGCGGCCGCATCTCGAGCATCGTCGGCCTGCTGCAGAACATCGGGGAGATCCGCACGCGCGGCATCGACCTGACGCTCAACTATCGCTCGCCGCAGACCGGCGTGGGCATCTTCGGCCTGTCGCTGAACGGCAATCATCTCATGAAGTACAGCGAGACGACGCCAACCTCGACCGGGTTCAGCGCGATCAGCTATCGCGGCACGACCCGCGGTTCACCCGACCAGTCCTACCCCAAGTTCAAGGGAACGGGCGTCGTCAGCTGGAGCATCGCCGATGTCGAGGCATCGTTCACCGGCCGCTACATCAACCATGTCCGCGAGAATACGGGCGCCCGGCTGGACAACACCTTCTACGGTGACGTGCAGCTGACCTTCTCGCCCGCCTTCCTGGACAGGAAGTTCGATTTCACGGCCGGCGTGCGCAACGTCTTCAACCAGGATCCGCCGGCGTGCACGACCTGCACCGGTCCGAACTATGATCCCACGACCTACGACGTGCCGGGGCAGTTCGGCTATCTGCGCCTCTCGTACCGGATGTAACGCGGCCATCCGATTGCTTGGGTGACCTTCGTTTGCGCTGACCGTACCCCGAGGAACGACGTCGTTCCTTGGGGTACGGTCGACCGACAGCCTTCCGACACCGTCACGTGAGCATTCCGAAGCCATGGAAGATGGCCTTGGTCACGGCGAGCACGGTGCCTAGAATTTGCGCGGCTCGTGACCGATCACGTCGCACGAACCGCGGAAGCCATAGCTGGCGGTTCCCTGCACGGTGATCCGGCCGGTGCGCCGGTCGATCACTATACGCGGCTTGTTGAGGCCATTCAGGCGGTAGCGAGCGCGGATGACGTCGGGACCGACGACGACGTCGTAGAGGTCCCACCAGCCACTGTTGCCGCGCGAATTGATCGGCGGGATCAGCGACCGTGGCAGACGAATGCGGCCGCCGCCGTCCCAGGTCTGCACCATCAGCGACGCGTCGAAGACTTCGCGGGTGGTCTGATTATAGGTGCCGTATTCGTAACGGTCGCGGTCGCGGTTCCAGGTCCATGTGGTACCGCTCGCGATGCCGCTTTTCGATCCGTCACCGAAGCAGACCAAGCCGAGCCCGACCGCGCGACCATCGATCACGGGGCCGCCAGCGGGGGAGCCTGGTCGGTTGTCGCCAGGCCGATACGGCGGACGCGAAGAGCCCGTCGCTGGCTTGAGCGTAGCGGGCTTGCGGCAGTCGGGCGGGGTCGTCGCCTGGATCGAGTCGTAGCGCCCTTCCATCGTCGCGATGGTCACGCACTGGCGACGACTGGCGTTCCACCAATAGGCGTAGCTGCGATCGTCGCCCTTCTCGGCCCGGATGCTGGTGTAGCCACGACGCTGAAGCTCCCCCTCCCCCTGACCGGCACGCGCCCCTACCATGTCCTCAAGGCCGGTGGACTGCGCCGCGACGATCGCCGGCGCGAAGGTCGAGAGCAGAAGCGACACGGTGAGCGCAGTCGAGCTTTTCATGGCCGGCACGTGAGTTCCCCTGTTCGTCCCGCTCCGTTGTCCGGCGGCACGCGCACATTTTACGGTCGCGGCAGGACTGCGTCCATAACCGTAATTGGTTCGCCACAGCGCGATCCGACGCTCCGCGCATCGTTCCAGTCAGCGGCGGCAAGGTACGTCACGTCCTGCCGGCTCACGTCGCAGATCGTGTATCGCGCAGGACGTCCGTTACCCCGGCGCCGCCGTGCACCGATGGATGCCATCGTTGCAGGCTCGCACGTTCTGGAGGAATAGCGGAAGCATGAAGCGTCCGGTCGTCATCGTCAGCCTGTTGCTCGGAGTTACCGGGTGCGGAACCCTTCCCCCGGCCCGGCATCTTGCCTGCACCGTCGCCACCGTGCGCCCGAACCTGGCGCAACGCGGATCGGGCACTGCCACCCTCTCGGTGCTGACGTACAATATCGAAGGCCTGGGCTGGCCTGCCCGGCAAGGGCGTGCGCCGCGCCTTGCCGAGATCGCCCGCTATCTGGCCACCGCCCGCGCATCCGGGACCGCCCCCGACATCGTGATGGTCCAGGAGATGTTCAGCGGTGCCGCGAAGAAGGCCGTGCTCGCGACCGGCTATCCAGCGATCGTTTCGGGGCCCGCACGCACGGCCAGGACCGCAAATGCCGTGTCGCGAAAACTGCCTGGCCGCGCGAGCCTCAAACGCGGCGAGACAGGATTCCACCTGACGGGCAGCGGCCTTGCCATCGCGTCACGCTACCCGATCATCGCCTCGCGCAGCCAGCCCTATGGCCGCAAGTCCTGCGCCGGTATCGATTGCCTGTCGAACAAGGGCGTCATGCTAGCGAGGATCAGCATCCCCGGCGTCCCGCTGCCGATCGACTTGTACAACACCCACATGAACTCGCGCGGTGCCTCGAAAGCGCCTCACGCGCGCAACCTTGCCGCGCACGAGCGACAGGCCCTGGAGGCATCCCAGTTCATCGACAGGACGCACGACGATAGCCTGCCGATGATCTTCGGCGGTGATTTCAACATGCGCAGGGCTCAGGATCGCTGGGATAATTTTACACGGCATCAGCCGATGACCCTGGTCCACCGGGTTTGCATCGATCGATCCTCGAGGTGCGAGGTGCGGATGTCATGGGACGGCGACGAGCCGTGGATCGATACCCAGGATCTGCAATTCTTCGAGAGCGGCAAGGCCGTGACCATTCGCCCGATCCGCGTCGAGGCGATGTTCGACGGAGGCCCGTCTGCGCCGGCGTTGTCCGATCACGATGGCTTCCTGGTGACCTACCGGATCGACTGGGCCAGCGACGTCGAAAGGCGCCCCGGGTGCCAGATGCCTTTGGGACGCCAGTAAGCGGCGAGGCCCGGCGTTTGCCGACCTTGGATCGCTTTCGAGGCCGTCAGCGTGCCGCGCGGCGTTGGGCAAGACGCCGGTACCACACCGTCCAAAGCGCGAGCGCCCCCATCGAGCCGTAGCCGACGAACGGGCTGACCAGCATGTAATCGTGGATGCTGAGCGTGAAGACGAGCACGCAGGCGAGCGCCGACGAGATGAGCAGGCCGATGCCCCAGACCAGCGTCATGACCGTCATGACCCGGCGGAAGCGGGGCGTGTCGCGCTTGGCCTCGAACGCGGCGACCTCGTCCGGCGATTTCCGCGCCAGGCCGGCACGGGCAAGCTGATAGATCAGCGGGCGGCCGATCGCCGCCGAGCCGAGGAACACCAGGCCGATCAGTGCCGAGACGAGGTTCTCGCGCAACTGGAGAAAGCGGACGGACCCGCCCCCGAGCATGGCGAGCAGCGACAGCGCGATGCCTGCCAGCACGAGGACCGACAGCGCATCGACGCGACGACGGCGGGCGAACTCGACGAGCGACCAGAGCAAGGGTGGCAGCGAGGATGCCATCAGCGCGACCACGTCGCCCGACTGCGGCGCCACGCGATCGTAGATCAGCAGCGGCAACCCGAAATTGATGCCGGCTTCGATGGCGATGAGGCCGATGCGACTGCCGGTCCGACGGTTCATTACAGGGCTGTCCTTCATGGTCGTGACGATCGTGTTCATTGTGCGTCTCCCCCGTTGATCCAGTTGCCGTGAAAACCCGGCGGAATGCGGTGCGGCAGACGCACCGTGGCGACCGGAGCGCCCTCGAAGTTGCGCGCATCGAGGATGACCAGCTCGGTGGTGTCGCTTGGTTCGTCGATGACGAGGCCGATCAGCCATCCCTCGTCTTCATCCGCACCCTCGTGCGCGGGCACGAACACGAATTCGCCGGGGTGACGGCCGGTCCCGAACTCGTGCACCTCCCGCCCGGCCTCGACGAGATCATGCTTGTAGAGCCGGCTCGCGCTCTGGAACCGACGGTCCGATTGCGTGGCCACGACATAGGCATAGCGGTAGGTCTGGCCGAACCGGCGCTCGTCGATGCGCGGAAACTCCTGCGGCGCGGCATCGATGGTCCGGATCACGGTGGTGCGGGCAGCCGGATCGAGCGTCCAGCGCTCCAGCCCGCGCGAGGTCGCGTCGGGCCCACCGGGCGCGCCGGCGAACATCGTCGGATACGCACACACGTCGAGCTCAACCCGGCCATCGGGCAGGTCGAAGGCGTTGGCGACGTGGAAGACATAGGTCGGATCGACATCGCACCAGATGATCGCATGGTGATCGCCACCGCGGGGCATCAGGCCGACGCGGGCCCGATGCACGGGGTTCCAGGCGTAAGGCAGCGACTGACCGGCGAGATGGGTTGCCAGCGAAAACGTCACCGGAAGATCGAGGACGACGACGTAGCGTGCGGTGATCGCGCAATCGTGAATCATCGGGCCGTGTTCCACCGCGATCGGCTCCTCGCGTACCACCCTGCCGGTGGGATCGAGGACGACGTGGCGGATCTCGTTGGGGTTCGTTCCCTCGTAGCAGATGCCATGATACTCGCCGGTCAGCGGATCACGGTGAGGATGCGCGGTGAACGAACCGGCGAGCGATCCGCCGAAATTGTCGTAGCGCTGCTCGTCCAGCGTCTCGGACAGTGCGACGGGATAGCTACCGCCTTCGACAACCGCGAAGACGCGCCCGCCCAGATCGACGACGTTGGTGTTCACGGTGTCGCTGGAACCGTGCCGCGGCCCCGGTGCCGGGGTCGTTTCACGGGCAGCCGCGTTGCTGCGCGATCCGATCCAGCGATTGCGGTACCAGATCGCCTTGCCGTTCCGGATCGCCAGGCCGTGCACCATGCCGTCACCGGTGAACCAATGGTAAGATGCGGGATCGGCTGCGACGGGGTTCGGCCCGGTTCGCAGGTAGCGACCGCGTAGTCCCGGCGGAATGGCGCCGCGAACCTCGAGCGAGGTCAGCGTCAACTCCTCCTGCATCGGCCGATGGATGCCGGACAGAAAATGCCGTGCCATCTGCGTCCCCTCCCCGACCCCGTCAGCATCTACCCTTGCCAGAACGCTAGCCATGCCCGCCTCCAATGTTTACACCGTGAGCATAGATGTAAAGGTAACAGTGTCAACATGGAAAAACGCTATCATCACGGCGATCTGCACGCGGCGTTGATCAAGGTCGGGCTTCGGCTGCTGGCGGAACGCGCCGTGGAAGGCGTCTCGCTGCGCGAAATGGCGCGCGAAGTCGGGGTCAGTGCGACCTCGGTGTACCGGCATTTTCCCGACAAGGCGGCGCTGATGCGCGCGCTTGCCCGCGAGGGGTTGGACCGGCTCGCCACTGCGCAGCGCGACGCGGCGAGCGGCAAGGACGGCGCTGCTGCGTTTGCCGCAACCGGCCGGGCCTATGTGCGGTTCGCGCTCGCCAATCCGGCTATTTTCCGCCTCATCTTCACGTCGTCCGCACAGTTGCAGGCGACAGGAGAGATCGAAGCGCTGCGGATGTTACGCGCCAACGCCGCCGCGGCATCGCCGAATGACGCGGGTTCGGATCAGGTCGAGACTGGCGCGCTACGCTCCTGGTCGCTCGTCCACGGCCTCGCGATGCTGATACTCGATGGCCAATTGCCCGCCGACGACCATCTTATCGATACGCTCGTCCAAGGCTGACGAGCGCGCACGATAGTCTCGTTTGACGGAAAGGTCGGCGACGAGGTCGGCTGATCCGGGGCGCGACCTGACTGCCCACGTCCGCGACCGTCAGCGCAGCGGCAAAGCGCGAGCGCATGCCGCGCGCGTCAGCGCTCCGCCAGAGCGCGCCGGGCTTGCTCCGCCTGGAAGTAGCTTTCGATCAACTGCCGGAAATCCTCGACGCCCATGCCGCGAACGCCGTAAGCGCCGATCATGACCAGGCGCTTGGCCTTCCGCACAGCGGTCCCTCGCGCGAACCGCCGCACGCGGGGCAGAGCCACGCCGTCCTCCAGTACCAGATCAAGGCCGAAGCGGGTGCCGAAGGCGACCCCCCAGGCCTCTACGTCGCGCCACGCGATCGGCGCGTCAAGCTGCGGGGAACTCAACGTTTCGGGCAGCAGGATCAGATAGGGCGTCCGCGCGCCACGGCGGATCAAGGCGCCGCCCATCACGAAGATCACTGCCGCACCTATAAAGGCACCGATAACCAGCCGCAGCTCGAACGTGTCGCGCCCGAGGCCGATCGGCTGCCGGAATATCCAGATCGCCGCGCCTGCGGCAAGGAACAGCATCGCCGCACAAAACTGCACCCAGCTCGCCGGACCGACATTGTTGTACAGCGTCACCGCCTCCTGCGGCACTGCCGCGGCGGTTTGCTCCAGAAACTGGCGATGGCGCGCATGGGCACCGCGGACTTCGGCAAGGTAGTCCGTGCTCAGGCGTCGGCACCAATCCTGCCAGTCGGCGATCAGGCGCTCGCCTGCGGGACGCGGTCCGTCGCGTGGCGCACGCAGCGCGGTTTCCAGCAAGGCATCGTCGAGCGCCACGTCCAGCCGCTGGATGCGTTCGGGCGTGCGCGGATGGGGGTCGGTCGGGTGCGACTGCACGTCTTCCAGATAGGCGCGGATGTCCGGCCACCCCTTCTCCTCGACCATCTGCGCCGCCACGGCGACGAGATCCGGATCGTCTTCGGGTGGGTTCGCGAAGGCGTCCTCGAGCACGGCGTCGACCGGCGGTGCGACCACCGCCGTCCGGATCAGCGCGGAGGCCGCTGGCCGGCCGCCGGACACCCGCGAACCCAGCCGATCCGCCTCGAACTCGCGCAGACGGCTCCAGTGGCGCACCGCGAGATCGAACCGCTCCATCGCGTGATCGGCCAATTGCAGCGGTCCCTTGAGCAGCAGCAGCCCGTTGGCGTCCGAATGCATCGCCGCCAGCGCGCGTCCCATCCCTGCGTAAAGAGGTGCGAAGCGCCGGCTGTACGCGGTGTCCTCGCCGGTGAAGTGCGCCAGTTCGTGGCCGACGATCGCGGCCACCTCGCCTTCGTCCAGGAACTGCAGGTACGGCGCCGGCAGGTAGAGCGTACGCCCCGAAACACGCCGTTCGCCCGGCGACAGCAGCAGGTCCTGCTCGGTGACGTAAAAACCCTGCGCCAACCCCAGCACCAGCGTATCGGGGGCGATCGCCTGCTGCCGGCCGGCGATGTCCTGTACGAAGCGCCATAGCGCGGGCGCCTCGTCCACGCTCACCGCCCGTCCGGTGACCTCACCCGGTTGCGGCGTGTAGAGCGCCACCACCTCGCGCAGCGCGCGGATCGCGGACCAGGCGGTCCCCAACGCCACCAGGGCCAGCACCACGCCCGCGAACATCAGCTTCACGCCACCGCCCGACAGCGTCACCGACGACCACAGGCTGATCAGTTCGAACAGCACCCCACAGACCACGGCGAGCGCGAGCCCGATCACCATGCCGCCCAGCACCAGCGGCAGCGCGCGCTGAAGCGCGGCAAAGCTCGCGACGAGCGCATCGCGCGACACCATCGCCCGTCGCGCGGCGATCTGTGCGGCGGCCAGCCCGATCGCGCCGCAGATCAACGCCAGCAGCGCGCCTCCGATCACGCTCCAGGCGAGCGGCCCCTGCACGCGGGCAAGGATCAGGCTGCGCCGGACCGACGGCAGGCGCTCCTCGACCATGTCGGCCGCGAGTGCGGGGGCGTAGACGGTATCCGGATTGCCGAGGTCGACCGAAGCAGTGCTGTCGCGCGCGCCGAGTTCGCGCATCGCGCGCACCTGCTGCGGAAGGGAGGACTGCATGGCGGTGTATTCGGCGACCGAGCCCTGCGCTCGCACGCGCTCCCAACCGCCGAGCACGCCAAGCAGCAGCGGCACCAGCAGGATGCTGATCAGCATGGCGTATGGTTGCGGCAGGCGTCGCATCGCGTTCTCCCCTTTGACGAACAATTACGCCCGATCAGAACGCGATCCGTCGGTTCTGTCTCGGCGCGCGAATTTTACGGAATACTCAGATGGCTGAGCGCCAACGACGTCCCTCCAGCCCGGCACCGGGATGGCGGCAGCCGACCTGGAAACCATGCCCGCGACGTGTCGCAGCCCCAGCCGCGCATCGGCTCTGGCGCGTCACCGTTCAGTGCGATGTCGACCGCGTCGTACGGACTCCCTGCATGCGCCGCGTACATATACCAACGCCGGCCGAGCATCATCACCGCGGCGAAAAAGCCCCCGCAAACGACCTGAAGGATTGTCGAAATCAAGCGTTTCCTTTGCACGAAGGCCACCCGCTGAACCCAACCTCGATCAATTTCAACCACCGAAATAGTCCATTCGTAGCGGCCAAATCGATCGAGAGCCGTCTGTGGCGGAAGGTCAGAACGCATAGGTCGCGCACTATCAAATACTTACGATAGCCTCCGATCGCCGTGTTTCGATCATGGCGTTCCCAAGGTGCTCCAGCGATTTTGGGATCAGCGTTCGTCGGCGGCGGTAGTACCACCTCGCTGCCCGCCGTGTATTTCATTGGCATCGATAACCGATAAGTGCCGGGATGCTATCCATCCGGAGCGCGGGGTCGACAAGCGCCATTGTCAGCGCGCGTTTGTCCACGAGTTGGCATCGAGAGATAGAACATGGCGCATGTCCGCGATTGGGCGAACGCACCCTACCCTACAGCTTCCAGCCGGCCAAGAAGTCGTCGCCTGCATGACGTGAACGGCCGCCCGGAAGCGAACACCGGTTTACGCGCCAGCATTGGTACAGGCGCTCTCCGGTCCCCATATGCCTCCGGTAAGGAGAGACAAATGGCCGGCGGTTGGACGCGCGACGGCGCGATGCAGGATCAGATCGACGATTCAGTGGCGGACGCAGTGTTGGCGGCACGCGCGAGCATGCCAAGCGGAACGAGTGAACCGTTCTGTGCAATCTGTGGCGACGACATCCCCGAAGGTCGACGCCGAGCGCTGCGTGGAGTGCGGACCTGCGTAACTTGTCAGAGCGGCCGCGACCGGCCTCTTGCCGCTACCTTCAATCGGCGGGGCAGCAAAGACAGCAACTGCGGTGACCATCTCTGCGTCGTCGCAGACCTCAGCTAACCAGACCCAGTTTCGGACATTGAAGCGTCCTTTCACACTTCCCGACTTCGGTAGCTCTTTCATTTCCGTAACGTGACCGCTTTGGCCTCCGGCTACCCCATTTGCGAAGGTCGCCAGCAGTCAAAGACGCAGTCGTCCCGCTTCTGATAAGGCAGCCGCCGAAGAAGCTGCCTTATCTAGCTTGGCCCCTTAGAAGTCGACGCGTGCGCCGACTCGAATGAAGCGACCCATGATGTTGCCGGTCGTCCAGGCAGGGTTATACTGGTTGATGCTATACCCGCCGCTCGGATCAAACGGGGGCTTGATGTCGAGGATGTTGAGCACGTTGGTGTACAGCGTGAAACGATCGTTGACCTTGACCGTCGCGGTCATATCGACGTTCCACGTTGCCTTTGCATTGCACAATACCGGCGTTCCGTCCTGGTACGTCACGACCGATGATCCGATGCTGGCTTCGCAATCGCCTTTGACGCCGCTGTAGCCGTTGGAGGCATCGGTCGAAGCGAGGTCATAGCCGGCGGTGTAATAGGCGGTCGCCGAGAGTGTTGCCGCACCGACCTCAAGGGTATTCTGCCACGTTGCACGCCACTTCGGTGAGCCCGAGCAAGATGTGTTGTTGCAAGGGCTGAGCGTGCCGTCATACCGTTCGACGTTGCCGTCTGCAGTCTGCTTCTCGAACTTGAGTAGGTACGACGCGTCAGCCGAGGTGCTGAACGTTACGTTGTCACCGATCGGGAAGCGGGCATTGGCGCCGAAATCGATGCCGGACACGCGCTGTTCGTCAGCGTTCTGGTACGACACCTCGATGAAGCCGATCTGCGGCAATGCAGCAGGATTGTCGTTGTCGGCTAGACCCGGCCGCACGACGACACCCGGAAGGTTCACGACGCCATTGTTCGCATAATATTGCTCGAACGCACCCGCGGAACTTGCCGGGTTGATGATGCCTTTCACCTTGATGTTGAAGTAATCAACGGTGAAGTTGATCCGGGATGTCGGCTCGAAGATCGCGCCCAACGTCCAGCTGGTCGACTTCTCCGGATCCAGGTCCGGGTTGCCCGTCGACGTGTTGCCAAGCGAGAACTGGCCTGTTGCATAGGCGTTACCGCCGTGCGCCGCGATGAACGCTGCCTGCGCAGGAATGCTCGGATCAAGTGAGCGGGTCACATAACCCGTGGTCGGCAGACCGTTGGCTTCGTTGAAGCTCGGAATACGGAACCCCTTCGAGAAGGTACCGCGTACCGAGAATTGCGGGATTGGCGAGAATTTCGCGCCGATCTTTGGCGAGAAGTTGCTCTGGCCCGACGAATAATCGTCGTAACGGCCCGACCCGTTAATCACGAGCTGATCGAGGACCGGCGCGTTGATTTCGAAGAACGCGGACTTGACGTTGCGGCTGCCGACTGCACCGACCGAGTTCACGCCGTAATAACGGTCATACGGATGCGCGTCATTCTGCGGGTTTGCGCTTGGGTTGTCGATCGACTCCTTGCGATAGGCCCCGCCGATGGCGACCTGCAGCGGACCACCCGGCAGCGTGAACAACGTCTTCGAGAGCGTGCCCTGGATCTGCCAGAGGTCGGCCGTCGATCGCGTCCGGTTCTCGGGCGAGATATAGTTGCGGATCGCTTCCGAATTGTTGCCAGGGTTTACGAAATCATATGTTCCGCGCGCGATCACGTCCATGAGCCGCTGCGGGATTAGATAGTTCTTCTGGATGACGTCGAGCTGCGTGTTCGACGCCGTGAAATCGCCGCTGTATTTCCAGTCGTCGCCGAACGTACCGCTGATCCCAGCTGCCAGCCGTAACGCGCGCGAATTCGTCTCGATCGTACGCGGACGGTCGTACAGGCTCAGCAACTGCGCGCGGCCACCGGTGGCCGCGAAAGGATTGTTGGGATTTAGAACGCCGTTACCCGCGTTGCATCCCGTGTCTAGCATGGTCAGCGAGCCGACGCCGCCGGCGCAGACATAGGCCGGCAGATAGAGGGGATTGAGCAGAACCGAGCCTGGCGGAGTGGTCTGGTTGTTGAAGCCGAGTGGACTGATCTGAGTGAAGGTGTTGGTCCGGTAATAATTGCCGGACACATAGGCCTGCGCGTTTTCACCGACATTTGCTGTAAACCGCCCTGAGAATCCGTAGCGCTCCTGCTGCGGCAAGACCTGTAGATACTGCTTACGAAAATCCTGCTGGCAGACCACCGAGCCTGCGGTCGGGCTCTGGCCCGGCAGGACCGTTACCGGGTTCAGGTCGCGGCATCCGTCGGCGGCATTGAGAATATTGTACCGGCCCAGTGCAGCGCCCGTAGCATCGACGGGACGTACCATCGCTACCGTCGTCGATGCGAGACCGGAATAGGTTCCGTCAGCGTTGAAGAAGTTCCGAGCACCAGTGGGCTGCGCTATGCAACTGCCGGCGTCATTACAGATGCGGCTCAGATCCGATGAATTGAACGGATAGCCCCGATCGCTTGCGTTTACCGCTGCAGTCTTCTGATACTCGCCGTTGACGTAGAAGTTGAAGCCTTGGGTAGAGAGGTCGCCATAGCCCCACGTCGCGTCGAAACGCTGTTCGGCACCATCGCCGCGATCCGAGATGCCCGCGGAGCCGTTCAGGTGAAGGCCCTCGATCTGCTTCTTCATGATGACGTTGATGACACCTGCAACTGCGTCCGCACCATAGGTAGACGAAGCGCCATCCTTCAGCACTTCGATGCGGTCGACCAGCGAGCTCGGGATCGTGTTCATGTCGACGAAGTTGCGCTGGCCGTCGTCGGCGAGAGGATACGGCGCCATCCGCAGCCCGTCGAACAGCGTGAGTGTCGACTGCACGGACAGGCCGCGCAGCGATGCCGCCGTCGCACCCGTCGCGAAATTGCTACCGGTATTCCACCCTTGGCTAATCGTGCCGGCGCCGTTCGCGGTTAGGCGCTGCACGGCCTCTGCAGCCGTATTGATGCCGCGCTGCTGAAGCGTCGCTGCCGTTAGGGTTGTCACGGGCGACGGCCCGGTATCGGCACCACGAAACAGTGATCCTGTAACGACAATATCTTCGCCTGAATCTTCGACTGGCGCAGTTTCTGGAGAAACGGTCTTTTGTGGTTCCGAAGCTCCAGTAGCATCCTGTGCGAAGCTCGGCATGGCAGACAATACGAGGGCAAAGGGTGCGGCCGCGGCGAGCAGCAGCGTCTTCGATGTAAAGTGAGCGGTAGCAACCAAGTGGAATCCCCCATTAGGACCGCAACGGCCTCTATGCAACCGTCTGCGATAGGTTTCTGAACTGCACAATTCGCTGTTCAGAACATGTCCCCATGGTTGGAGCCGTGGTTACAGCCTGTAAAGGCTCGGAGGTAGAAGTATGACGTTTCTGTCATCTTGTGACTAATATGGCACTACAACTGCCTTATATTTTTGCTGGTAGGTTCGATTGCCGTTTGAGACGGCTTTTTGAAAAATTGCGTCATAAACAGCACCTTATTGCTGCTTGGCATGTTCGTGGTCTACCGTATCGGTAGTTGCAATGAAACTATGCCGGTAGCCAGGAAGCGCTCGTTGCAAGTCGCCTCGGAATTCGGCCCTCAGCAACAGTAAAGCAGAAAATCGATGTCTTCCGATGTCGCCATTGGCTGCTTTTTCGAGGACGCAGTCCTCGTGCCCGTAACTCGACCAACGGCGACATAGCCTATGCGCCATGTCGCCGAACTTCATGCGTTTCAACTGGATTTGACCATGACGGCACGACGTTTTGCAATGATCATCGGGTCTGTGTTAGCTCTATATCTTTACGATTATATCTATATTTTCCAATGTATGCGCAGGTATCTGATGATCCTGAATGCGCGCAGGGGCGCAATGGGAGTGCTACAGTTTCCCGAATGGCTGATTTCGCACCGCAAACATGCCCTAAGCCGGAAGCAACCCATACAAAGGGTTTAGTCTTCTCTGTCGTTCCTTGACGCGCGACATAGTTTAGCACTTTTCGATACTAATCTTTCTCGTCGAGAGCGTTAAATGACGACGTCCGACCGTTCCAGTGCCCTCCTTATCCGAAAAAGGCAGGGTGAGAGCGCTAGGTTTAGCAGGAAAGGACAGAATAATGATCGATTTAAGTGGTAAGCGCGCGCTGGTGACGGGTGGCTCCAGGGGCATCGGCGCCGCGATCGCATTGGTGCTGGCCGAAAATAGCGCCGACGTCGCATTCACCTTTCAAAGCGCGGTCGATAAGGCCGACGAAGTGGCCAAGTCGATTGAGCAGACGGGCCGTCGTGCCGTCGCCATACAGGCCGATAGCGCCGACCCCGGCGCCATCGCCAGGTCAGTAAGCGAGGCGGTCTCTGGGCTCGGTGGTCTTGATATTCTCGTAAACAGTGCTGCGATCGGGCACTCCGGTATGATCGCTGATGTCGACCTTGACGAATACCAGAGGGTGATGGACGTCAATGTCCGAGCGCCGGTGTTGTTCGCAAAGGCTGCCATCCCCCACCTCGGCGAAGGCGGCCGGATCATCACGATCGGGTCGGGCCTCGGGGAGCGGGTCCCGTTTCCAGGCATCACGACCTATGCGATGTCCAAAGCTGCGCTCACGTCCTTCACTCGCGGACTGTCGCGTGAGCTCGGACCGAACGGCATTACGGTCAATCTGGTGCAACCCGGATCTGTGAACACTGACTCGAATCCAGCGGACGGTCCTGCTGCGGAGTTTCAACGTAGCCTGACGTCTTTGGGCCGATACGCCGAGCCGCGCGAAATCGCGAACGCAGTAGCGTTTCTCGCGAGTCCGGCTGCGAGCATCATCACCGGTGCCACGCTAACCGTCGACGGTGGCGCTATCGCCTAGACTCGTTCTTCGATCTTCGATCTTCGATCAGGAAGTCCATGATCGAGCGAGAGACCCAAACCCGAACATTCATACCCCTTCCCCGCTTTTTTGGACGCCCGTTCAGGTTGCCCGTGGTCGCGGCCAATAAACACGGAGGGAGTATCAAACGCCAAACGGCATCTTCATCATAGCACCGCCCGCAAAGCCTGGCCCGTCATATGGGTAGGACGGCTTGGGCAGAACTCGCCGCGCATAACCTGATCAGGTATGATATCGAAACGCCGGTTCTGCGCGCGATGGTCGAGCGGCTGCCGCCCCTTGATCGGCACGGTTTCGCGTTCACGACAGACAGTAACCTTGCCGAGCTAGCTGCTATTCACGCCGGGTCGGCATCGGCCTGTGTCAATCCGCCGTCGCGCAGCGCTACAACCCCCGGTGCGCGCTCTTCCGCAATTGCGCTGCAACTGCCGCTGTGGATCGTCATGCACGAGGATCTTAGCCCAGCGCCCGCTTCCGCACCGTGTTCAACGCCTTGGCTAACGCGTTGGGCAGCATGGCCGTCTAACGTTCCTCGCGAAGCGAGCGCCCCAGTCTGTACTATCGCCCTTCTACGCTGGACGGCGCGGCACCGTGGGAGACCCAGTTGCAGACGTTCGTGCCCCCTCTCGCGCTTCCCAACTTCAGACGCTCACTCATCTCCGCGCTATGGCGCCTTCGGTGTCTCACTCCCTTTTACGACCGTCGCGATCGGGGAGTTTTGCGTCAGTCCGCCGCGCCGCGATAAGATTGGGCGCTCCGCTCACGACAGCAGTTCTTTCGTCCGTCGACGATCACCAGACCGGCACCGCATCGGGGTTCAACAGCGCTATCGCACGAACGGGCGGCTTGATCGCAACGGCGCTGGCCGGGGCCGTTGTCGCCGCATCGGTCGTACAGTTGACCAGTGTTCCACACCGCAGCCCTGTTAGCGGCATTTTCGGCAGTGATGGCAGGCATCATTGCATTTGTGACACTCGGTCGAGAGCGTGGCAGGCGATAGCCTTGCGTTTGGACCCATCCGTGGACGTTGGAGCTCCCTCCCCCCTCCCGCCTCCCGTTCATCTGCTTGGACGTCAACTCTCGGCAGCGGGATTAGCTTTCCGTACGCCTTGCATCACAGAGTAGGGGCGCACGTCATGGCGGCCCGGCTTTAGGCTTCAACAGTCCTGTGGAAAACCAATCTACGTCTGCGGCATCACTCAGTAGCCAAGGTAGGCACCATCACATTGGTCGCAATAATTGGAAAGGTTCTGTTCTGGGATCAGCCGTCCATACCTGTGCGCAGCGATCAAGGAGTAATTTTTGATGGATTTCCGTACAAGGTGGTTATACGTCAAGGATACCAAGACCGAACTTTTACACGTCCAAAATAGGACCAATGTTCTGGTAATCGGGGGCGCCAGTTGCGTCGGATCGGCGTCGTGGGGTGAGAGAAGGGGTTTTGACAATGGTTTTCCGGAATCATATTTTCTTGGCATCGAGTGCAGCTGTTTATGTCGCCGTTACACCGAGCGCGTTCGCGCAGGTTGCCGCAGCGCCGGCAGTGCAGACCTCCGCACCGGACCCGCAAACTACCGAACCCGTCGGCGACGAAACCGGACAAGACATCGTCGTTACCGGTATCCGCGGCAGCCTGCGCAGCGCGATTGCGGTGAAGCGTCAGGCCAACGCTATCGTTGACGTCATCAGCGCCGAGGCGATCGGCAAGTTTCCAGACCGCAACGTCGCAGAATCGCTATCGCACGTTCCCGGCGTCAGCATCGACCGTCGCTTTGGCGAGGGCGAGAAAGTCGCAATTCACGGCACAGATCCCGCACTCAACCGCATGCTGCTCGATGGCCATGCGGTCGCCTCGGCCGACTGGGGTGGCAACGACAACGACCCGACCAGCCGTACCTTCAACTATTCGCTGCTTGCACCCGAGCTCGTCGAGCGCCTGGAAGTGTACAAGTCGCCCGAGCCGCGGATTGAGGAAGGCAGCATTGGCGGCACCGTCATCGTCCGCACGCGCCGTCCGCTCGACACGCCCGCCAACTCGATCTTCGCATCGGGCGGCTATTCGTACAACGACCGCGCCGACAAGGGTAACGTCCGCGCGTCGGGCCTGTACAGCTGGCACAACGAAGGCGGCACGTTCGGCGTGCTCGGCGCCGTCACCTACGACAAGCAGAGCCTGACGCGCTCGGGCGTCGAATTCTTCGGGTTCGAGAATGCCGGCGACCGCTTCTTCCAGAAGGATGGCAACAACGCGCTGATCCGCGACGCGAGCGGCCAGCCCGTTTTGAAGAACACGGCCGCGACGGTCACCGGGGGCACGCGCCAGGATCTCGCCAACGCGGTATCGCCGTTCGGCATCAACTACGCGTATTTCACGCAGCAGCGTAAGCGCATCAGCTATGTCGGCACGGTCCAGGCCAAGCCGACCGACGACATCACGCTGACGCTCAACGGCCTGCACATCGACGGCAACTACAACAACAGCAGCCAGTCGATGTACGTGATCCCCGGCGCGTGGAGCGGCGACGTTCTCCAGTCGGCAACGGTCGCGAACGGCGTCGTCACCAATGCGAGCTTCGGTGCGGCCTCGGCGAACAGCCAGAGCGCGCAGCTCGACCTGCTGATCCGCAAGACCAAGCTGACCACCGACAACCTCAACTTCGTCGCCGAGTGGGAGGGTCCCGACGGCGCAACCGTGTCGGCGACCGGCGGCTGGAGCAAGGCGATCGGTGGGCGCAATCCCGAATATCTGCTCGATGTGCGGACCGACCTTCCGTACAGCTACGGCTTCACCTCGGACAGCGCGAACGTCGATTACGTTGGCGACCTGACCAATCCTGCCAACTATCGTCGCAGCAACAGCCCACAGCTCCAGACGATCGACGGCGCTCCCGTCATCGTCAACGGCACGCAGCTGAATGCCGCGCGAGCGGGCGGCATCGATTTCTCCAAGACGATCGATTGCGATTACTACGCGGGGTATGACGCGGTCATTCCGTTCGAGGCGGGACCGTTCAAGGAAATCCGCATCGGCGGCAAGTTCACCGATCACCGCAACCGCCTGAACGCGAGTGGCTTCAACAACTACTCGACGTCGAACTACACGCTGGCGAGCCTGGGCGTCGACACGATGACGACGCCGAACGGCACGTTCGACGGCACCGGCGGCACCGGCAACGCGACCAAGTACATCAACCTGTCGCAGCAGACCGTGATCGACATCCTCGCGAACTCGATCAACATCCCCGTCGCCAAGCCGACTGCATCGTACATCGTCGACGAGACGGTCGCGGCGAACTACGTCCAGCTGAACTTCGACCAGAGCGGCTTCCGCGGCAACATCGGTGGTCGTCTGGTCTATACCAAGAACGTGTCGAACTATGCCGATCAGGTATCCGGCACCGACGGCAGCCTGCCGACAATCGTGCCGCAGCGGGTCGAGAACGACTATCTGAAGTTCCTGCCAAGCCTGAACGTCGCGTATGAAGCAGGCACGCACCTGATCTTCCGCGGCAGCGTTGCCAAGGTGATCGCACGCCCACGTTACGAACAGCTCGGCGGATCGGTCGGTCGCAACGACATCACGCTCGATGCGAGCGGCGGCAACCCGAACCTGAAGCCGTACCAGTCGACCAACTACGAACTGTCGGCAGAATATTATCCGCGCGAGGGGACGCTGTTGTCGCTCGAGCTGTTCCGCCGCGAAGTGAAGGACTACATCCTCAACGGCCTCAGCCGCCAGACGTTCTTCAACGAACTGACGCAGACCAACGCGTCCTATCTCGTGTCGCAGCCCCTCAACGGCGGCAAGGCGAACGTCAACGGTGCGCTGGTTTCGGCACAGGGTGAGATCTGGCATGGCTTCGGGCTGCAGGCGAACTACTCCTACGCCGAGAGCTCGACCGACGAAGGGCTGAACCTGCCCTATCTGTCGAAGCACACCGTCAACGTCATCCCGTATTACGAGAATGGACCGTTCCAGGCGCGCTTGAGCTATAACTACCGCTCGGCGTATTTCCGCGCGATCGGTCGCCTGAACTCGATCGACATGGTCGCGCCGTACAGCCAGCTCGACTTCTCGGCAGGCTTCAACCTGACCAAGGCGATCACGCTGACGGTCAACGCGCAGAACCTGCTCGACTCGACCTATACGCAGTATAGCGGCACGCGCGATCGGCCGACGGCGTTCTACAAGAACGGACGGACGTACGTCGCTTCGGTATCGTTCAGAATGTGACATAGTAGCGCGTCGCGAACGGCGCGCTACACTCCTACGGCTCAGCGGCTAAGCTGGTTTGGCTTGGTATCAGGTTTGAATACCGCCTTGATCGACGCCCGTAAGCGGACATTCCGCTATGGTCTCCATGTCGACCATTCGGCCGATGTGTGAACTCTTGGCGGGGGGGCTGCTACACTCGGTCCAATGTCAGCGCGCGATGGGCTCCAGCGTGACCAGCGCGACGTCGTTGCTGCGCATCGGCACCGTCACGCTCGCCGAACCGCTTGCACCGATCGTTACGACGCGGTCCTGTTCGGGCAGGTCGGCGGTCGCACGCTGGAGGGTTGCCAGTTGCGCGCCGTCGAGCGCCTTCGGCATCCCCATTGTGATGTACAGAGACAGTGGATCGTTGTTCCGATAGCCGGTCTTGTGCACCTGAAGCCGGTACGTGCCTTGCGGCACATGCGCGAACCGGAACGCGATCGGCTTGCTTGCGGTCGCCGGTACCAGCTTGGTGTAGAACGGCGTGTTGCTGACCGACTGTACCGGCTGCTGCCAATCCCACACCAGCGCGGCGATCCGCCTGCCATCCACCGCGGCGAGCCCGAGTTCGTCGTCGAGTAAGATCGTGCGGCCCTTCAACGCATTCAGATATTTATAGGCGAACCACGCCGGCTTGCGGATGCCCTCACGGTTCATCAGGCCAAACCCGCCATGAAAGGGCGTCGGCGGCGGGCCGGGCTCCTCGAACAGGTCGGTATACGTCCAGTAGCTCATGCCCTGCGCACAGCGCCGAGACTGTTTGAGCTTGGTCAGGATATAGGGTGCGCTGACATAGCTGTCGTGGACGAAGTCGCGCGGCGTGTAGCTCGTGCTCCACTCGGTAAAGTACAGCGGCAGTCCGGCATAGGACGTCGCCTCGATCTGCGCGCGTACCCGCCGGACATCGCCGACGATCGCGTCGGGTGATGCGGACAGTTTCGTATCCTGCTTGCCCTCTTCGTCGAGGAAGCCGCCATCGACACCATATGTGTGCGTCGTGACGAAATCGATCGGTACGCTGTTCCGCTTCGTGAACGCCAATAGTTCGGGCACCCACGCGGCCCCGGCCGTCGACGGTCCACCGACCTTCAGCGCCGGGTCGATTGCCTTGATCGTGCGTGCCGTGCTCGCATAAAGGTCGAAATACGCCTTCTGGTCGGCCTTTTCCCAGAACGCCTCGAGATTTGGCTCGTTCCAGACCTCGAAATACCACCGCCGCACCTCGTCGGCGCCGTAACGCTTGCGGACATGCCGGACATAGGCATCGATCAGATCGCGCCACATTGCCGGATCGGGGTGCGACGTGTTCCCCTTCCAATAGAAGATCGTCTGTTCCGATGTCTTCATCGCGCTCGGCGTGAAGCCGAGTTCGACGAACGGGCGGATGTGACGGGCGAGCAAGGCATCGTAGAGCTGGTCGATCTTCGTCCAGTCGTACACGATCCGACCGTCAGTCTTGCGTACGGTGCCGAGAACGTCGTGGAAGATGTCGTGGAACCGGATGTACCGGAAGCCCAGCTCGTCCACCGCCGTCTTCAGCTGCGCCTGGCTATCGCTGCGGATCAGCGTGCCCGGAAAATCGGAACCGATCGACAGGTCGAACGAACGATCTACCGGTGCCCCCGCCGTGGCGACATCGATGCGGATCTGGCGCGGACCGGCTGCGTCGTTCGCTGATGCAGCACACGGTGTCACCACTGCGACGGCGATTGCCGCCCATGATCGCCAACGCATATCCACACTCCCAGCTTTTTTCGTCGTTGACCGGAGTGGTAGCGCAATCAGTTTCCGCGGCAAGGCTTGGTTGAGAAGCCGGGCTTAGTTCGCTTCGAACGATCTGATTGTAAGGCGTGCAAATAGCTCAGCGCTCCGCAGCCGATCTCGGACGCCTGGTCGACCAATGTCCGTATCGCGGTCGGGATGTGCCACTTGAGCAAGGTCCAATCCCCGCACGGCCGTCGTCACGTTCAAAACAATTTGCGGAGCGATACCACGACGCTGCGTCCGACCGCATCGAGCAAATCCGGCTGATACCGGTAAGGAACGATGCTGGTGGCGTCGCGCACCCCTTGGCGAGCGCCGGTAATGTTGGCGATCTCGAGCTTGAAGCCCAGATGCCGGGTCCAGTCCTGGCGCGGCAGGAAGTGGTGGATGCTCAGCGAACCGGTGACGTTGATCTTGCACAAGGGCGTGAATGTCAGGGTCGATGCGGCGACCGCGCCGCGAACGGTGGCCCCACCGGTACAGTAGAAATCAAATGTACCGCCATTGCCCAGATAGCTCAGCCCCCCATAACCGTGACCGGCAATTCGCTGCGTCGTACCGCCCGACACCGTGTCGCCGGCCAGCAGGTCGAGCGTCGGCATCCCCGGCCTGAGCTCGATCCGGTCGGCAAGGCGCAGCGTGGGGCCGATCCCGCCATAGAAGGTCGGGCGATCCGGTGAGCGGCCTCCTGGTGTCGCAGGTGGTTCGGGATGACCGAGTTGGCCGCTGGCGGCGAGTGTGAGGTTCAGCGTCCGGCGACGTTCCCGGAAGACATTGATCGGACGGAATGCCACCGACACCAGCGCGC
This sequence comes from Sphingomonas sp. CFBP 13728, assembly GCF_014841895.1. NCBI lineage: Bacteria > Pseudomonadati > Pseudomonadota > Alphaproteobacteria > Sphingomonadales > Sphingomonadaceae > Sphingomonas > Sphingomonas sp. CFBP 13728. The sequence goes on from NZ_JACYUS010000003.1 coordinate 624,593, forward strand.
CGGCGGCATCGCGGACGAACAGCTCGGGTAGCGCCGCTTGCGCAGCGGACGTGAGGGCGAAGATGGTCTGGATCCCGTCGCGGATCTCCGTAACCTCGTAGGTGGCGCCGATACGCAGTTCGCTCTTGACGAGGGGCTTGACGGTTGCCCCGATCGAGCGCGTCCGCCGACGTTCGGCAGCCAGCGCAGGGTTGCCGCCCAGAAACAACGTCACCAGCGTCGAACGGCCGGTCGCGAAATCGAACAGGGGCACCTGTGGCGCCGAAATCTGCGGCGCGGCGAGCTGATCCAGCGTTGGCGCCGTGGCCGACCGTTTATACTGTGCCAGCAGCTGGAGACCCGTGAACGGCGCCCAGTTCACACCCACCGTCGACTCCGACAGGTCGCCGAAACCACCGACACGCCGCACGGTAGCGGAGGCGGAGGCCGACACATCGCCAACCCACGGCAAGACATCCTCGCGTCGCGATGCGATCGGCAGGTCGAGCGCGACTGCGCCCTCCACTCTCCCTCGATCGAACGCGATCGCCGAAGGGGTGGCGCCGCGCGTCCTGCTGTTCGTCCCGATCTGCTCGCCCTCGATCGTAGCGGTCAGCGTCACGCGGCCAGCCGGCAAGCGTAGCGGACGATTGGTCGCGACGAACTTTGTCCCTGCACCATAGGTCGATTGGACCGTGTGATCGACAAGCCGGTTGGAAAGCAGCGCAAGATCGAACGGTCGGAACGGGTCGGCGCCAGCGGCGATCGCCGCGTTGACGGCGGTGGTGTCGATCGCCTTGGCGACAAGACCGTTCCTGCGTTGCGTATCGAGCGTGCCGGTCCAGTCCCACTGCCAGCCGCGCCAAGCTCCGCGTACCACGCCCCCGGCATGAAGCGTCGTGATATCGGTGCGCTGGCTGAGCGGCGGCGCTTCGACGAGATAGCGCTGAAGCAGAACGTTCCGGCTGAATGGCGAATACGGGTTTTCGCCGGGAATGAGCAGCGTCGCGCTCGCGGGACCGAACAGGGTACGCTCGCGACTATGATCCGCGGTGAGCGTCAACGAACCCGACAACTTCCGCCCGAGCCGGTTGGCGATCACCGCCTCGCCGTGGAAGGTGTCGTTCGACGGCGCGAGCGCACGCAGCGGCGACAGGTCGAACAGCCGCGGCCGATTTGCGTTTGCCGCGAAGCTGTCCAGTCCGACGGTGCCAACCGGTAGAGGGCCGGTCGGCACCGGGACGATCGTCACGAACTGCCCCGCGAGTGCCGACAAGGCGGGATCGATCTCGCCTCCCGCCAGAATCCCGGTGATATTCCCGCGTGCATCGAACGGCACCTCCGGATCGGGCAGGATGCGCCGCCGCGTTTGCAACAGTGCATCGGTATGCCGTGCGTCCAGCGACAGCGTCAGGCGACCGTCGCCCTGGAGACGCGTGTAATCGACATGCGCGTTGGCGTTATCGGCACCGCCGCGCGTCGAGGTGCCGACGGCCTGCTTCAACGACAGCTGGCGAAACCGGCGCTTGGTGATGAAGTTCACGATCCGGCGGGTTGGCGGGTAGCCGTATTGGAGTGCGACCGGCTCCGGAAAAACCTCGACCTTCTCGAGCGCTTCAGGCGGCAGGTTGCCGATCTCTTGGTATCCCGACACACGTTGCGCGTTGAGCAGGAAGATTGGATCCTGCCCATCGCCCGATTGCGTCACGCCGCGGATCGTCCGCAGCAGCTCGTCGATCGATGTCGCGCCGGTAGCGGTTATCGCCCCCGCGTCGAGCGTCGCCAGCGGCTCGATCGCCGTGTCCACCTGCCCTCGACGGCCTAGGACCACGATATCGGGGCGGGCATCCGATACTTCAGGCTGAGCACGAGATGGCGTGGGTTCGGCATTGGTCGGTGCAGCTGGAGGCGGCTCCGACTGGACTTCAGACTGGCCCCCGGATTGACCAACCCCCGCCACCGACCAACTCAGAAGAATTGCTGCCGATGCCAGACGACCGACGCGACGAGTATCCGGACACATACTCTCGGACAGCTGCATGGGTCTGATACCTTTTACGGATACATATGACCAATACGCCGAACCGACTGACTATACTGATCTCGAAAGTGCATATTTGCCGTTTACTGGTCCATGCGCCAGTGCCACGCACCAGTATAAAAGCAGTGACATGCTTTGCGACGAAGCCCGGTATCGGCAAAGCCGTTCTGGACGCAGGCATTCGCGCACCGCCGCCACACTTCAGACTTCGGCGTACCCGTCCGGTACTTTTGGCGCCTGCCCCCTGGCGGAGAAAGATCGGGGCGCTGTCGATTGGTCCGTTTTGCGACGAAACCTTCCCGCGTTTACCGATAATTCGGAAAGCGTCGCTAGCGTAGCCCTATGGAAAGCATGGCATGGCTGCGATGGATGATCGGCGCGTTCGCGTTGGCGTTCGGCCTTGCCTTTGCGGTGCCGGCCGCAGCCGTGACGGGCACGCTGATTTCGGTCTGCGTTCGTCCCGCGATCGCGGGGCAGACCCCCGCGACACTGTTCAGGCAGCCACGCGGTTTCGACTGCACCACCTCTCAAACCCAATTTGGCAGCGGCGATTTCTGGGTACTCTCGCAGCCCCTGCCAGCGATCCAAGCCGCCGATCATACCGTGCGCATCGGCAGCACCTGGGTAAACCGCGTGACGCTGTTCGTGCTGTATGCCGACGGATCGATCCGCCACACCGGCTTTACCTCGCGCACCGCAGGACGCCTGCTTGGGCTGGGCGCGGTGATCGTCCAGCCCCTGCCGTCACACGACGCGGCGCCGGTTCGGTTGCTGTGGCATGTCGAGGGGGCAGCGAACCTGCGCGGCCTGATCCTGGGACCCGCGCTCGCCGATCATGACCAGCGCGATACCACCGAGATCCTGCTCGCTGCGCTGTATGGTGCGTTCGGCGGGATGGCGATCGCGCTGATCGTCTACAATCTCGCGCTGTGGGGCGCGTTGCGACAGGCGTTCCAGCCCGCTTATTGCCTGCTCGTGCTGTTCCTGCTCGCGTATGCGGTAACGTCTTCGGGTGCGTTGGGGCAGATGTTTCCGACCTTAGACAACAATGATCGCCAACGGCTGAACACGCTGTTCCTTGCCGGATCGGCGGCGTCCGCGCTGGTGTTCGCCCGTACGTTCTTCGAACAGGGTGTGTTTGGCGGATGGCTGCGAGCCGCGAGTAGCTGGGTGATCGCCGCGCTGCTGACGGCGGGCGCGTTGTGGGCGGCATTCGCGCCATGGCAGTTTCGCGTGCTCGATACGATACTGGCGAGCACGTACCTTTTGTTGCTGGTGCTGATCCCCATAATTCTCTTCCGAGCCTGGCGGATGCGGAGCAATTTCCTGTGGCTGTTCGCGCTGGCGTGGAGCGTACCGATCGTGGTCGCCAGCCTGCGCGTCGCCAACGCGTTCGAGTTGCTGGGCTGGAGCCTGTGGCTCGACAATTCGACGATCCTGTCGATGGCGCTGGAATCGATGCTGTCGAGCCTTGCGATCGCCTACCGGATCCGCCTGCTCAGCGTCGAGCGCGATACCGCGCGCGAACAGGAGATCGCCGCACGGCTGCTCGCGGATACCGAGCCGTTGACGGGCCTGCTCAATCGCCGCGCGTTCCTGCACCACGCGATCGGCCGGCCGGGCGACCAGATGCTGCTGATCGCCGATGTCGACCATTTCAAGCGCGTCAACGAGACGATCGGGCATGACGGTGGCGACGAAGTGCTGCGCGTCGTCGCCCGAGCGCTGCGCAATGCGGTGCCGCCCGAGGCGCTGGTGGCGCGGATCGGTGGCGAGGAATTCGCGATACTGGTCGATGCGGCGACTCCGATCATGCCCGATACGATCCTCGAACGGTTGCGCAGCCAGCGGATGCCGTTCGATATCGCCGTCACCGCCAGTATCGGCAGCTGCACCGGACCGTTGCTGCGCGAGGCGGACTGGAAGACATTGTATCGCAGCGCCGATCGCGCGCTGTTCGCGGCAAAAGGCGCAGGACGCGATCGATCGCGCGATGCGAGCGTCCTGCCGATCGCCGCTTGATACACTTGCGCAACGACCGCGATCGAGGCATGTTCGCAGGCGTTCCGGGAGATGGGTGATGCGCGATCGTAGGGCTGTGCTGGTGATCGCGGGACTCGTGCTGATGGCACTGACCGTCCGCCATCCGACTGCCGACATTCGCATTCTCACGCACGAGACGAGCGATCCGTCGCCGCATCGGATGCAGGCTGCGGTCGACCTCGGGCTGATCGGTGTTTCGGTGCTGTATACCTGGACCGTGAACCGCCTGCGCTGAATCGGCCCTTCGATCCGTGGCGCGCGTCCTTGACCCCCGTCGCGTGCCTGCGCCATAGCGGCCGGCATGGACACGCCGATCGAAGACCTCGCGTTCGAGGATGCACTGAAGGAACTCGAGCTTATCGTCGGGAAGCTGGAAAGCGGCGATACGCCGCTTCAGCAGGCGATCGAGCTGTACGAGCGTGGCAACAAGCTGCGCCAGCGTTGCGCCGACCGGCTCGATGCGGCGCAGGCGCGGATCGAGGCGATCCGGCTCGACGGCGACGGCAAGCCTGCGGGCGTCCGCCCGTTCGCCGCAGGCTGACGCGGTGAGCCAGATGCCCGTCACGCTGGATGCAGCGCTCGCCGATGTCGCAGCCGAGATCGACCGGCAGTTCGACCAGCTGCTGGCGATCCCCGACGATCCGCGTGGCGACCTGTACCGGGCGATGCGGCATGCCGCGATCGGTGGTGGCAAGCGGCTGCGACCGCTGCTCGTCTTCGCGACCGCCAATCTGTTCGACGTCGCGCGTGAATGCTCCGCGCGGGCGGCGACTGCGCTGGAGGCAATCCACGTCTACTCGCTGATCCACGACGACCTGCCGTCGATGGACAATGACGACATGCGCCGCGGCAAGCCAACCGTCCACAAGGTGTTCGACGAGGCGACCGCGATCCTAGCCGGCGACTGCCTGCATGCGCTGGCGTTCGAGATCCTCGCTGATCCGGCGACACATCCTGATCCGTTCGTGCGGATCGAATTGGTGACCGACCTTGCGCGTGCCGCCGGGCCGAACGGCATGGCCGGCGGGCAGAAGATGGATATCGAGGCGGAGAGCACGCGCTTCGACCTGAATACCGTCACGCGGTTGCAGCAGATGAAGACGGGTGCGCTGATCTCGGCGTCGGTCGAGGCTGGCGCGATTCTCGGGCGGTTGCCACCGGAGGGCCGCGTCGGCCTTCGTGGCTACGCGCATGACCTGGGGCTCGCGTTCCAGATCGCCGACGACCTGCTCGACGCCGAGGGCGACGAGGCAGTCGCGGGCAAGAAGCTGCGCAAGGACGAAGTGGCGGGCAAGGAGACGTTCCTGTCGCTGCTCGGGCCCGAGCGGGCGCGCGAACAGGCGCGGATGTTGGTCGACCAGGCGGTCGCGCATCTGCACAGCTACGGCAAGGAAGCCGACCTGTTGCGGGATATCGCGCGCTACGTGCTCGAACGCGACCGCTGAACCGACAACCGGAGAGTCCGACATGACCGCACGCATTGGTGTCTATCCCGGCACGTTCGATCCGGTCACTTTGGGCCATATGGATATTATCCGGCGCGGCGCCAAGCTGGTCGACCGGCTGGTGATCGGAGTCACGACCAACCCGTCCAAGTCGCCGATGTTCACGATCGAGGAACGGATGGCGACAGTGCGACGCGAGGTCGCGGAGGTCGACGGCGATATCGAGGTGGTCGCGTTCGATTCGCTGCTGATGGATTTTGCCGAGCGGCAGGGGGCTAAGGTGATCGTCCGCGGACTCCGTGCTGTCGCCGATTTCGAGTACGAATATCAGATGGCGGGGATGAACCAGCAGATCAATCCGCGCGTCGAGACGGTGTTCCTGATGGCCGACGTCGCGTTGCAGCCGATCGCGAGCCGGCTGGTCAAGGAGATCGCGCTGTACGGCGGGAATATCGCCAAGTTCGTGCCGGAGGCGGTGCGCGAAGAGGTGGTCGCTCGGGTCGAGAAGATCGGCCGCAAGGGAAGCTGACCTCCTTCGTCGTCCTGACTTTCGTCAGGATGACGTATCGTGATGGGGGACTGCTGCGTGCCCCCCCCCCCATCACGTTCAGATTGGCGCAAGCGGGGATTTGCTCTAAGTGGCGGCAGCCTGGTTGCGCCGGGCCTCTTTCGAGTGGGAATTTGATGCGCTTTTTCGTCGGAATGTTCGCGTTGCTCGGGTGCCTGGTCACGGTGCCGGTCGCGGCGCAGAAGAAGGATGTGGTTGCAGCGCCTGCGCGCCTCACGCCGCCGCTCACGACCGATACGCAGAATCTGCTGCTGCTCGACCTGTCGACCGGCGGGCGCGTGACGATCTGGCTGCGGCCCGACGTCGCGCCGCTGATGGTCGAGCGGATCAAGACGCTGACTCGCCAGCATTTCTATGACGGCCTCGCGTTTCACCGCGTGATCGATGGCTTCATGGCGCAGGGCGGCGATCCCAAGGGCGACGGCACCGGTGGCTCGACGCTTCCCGACGTGAAGGCTGAGTTCAACTACCTGCCGCATGTTCGCGGTGCCGTCTCGGCGGCGCGGTCGGACAAGGAGGACAGCGCGAACAGCCAGTTCTTCATCGTCTTCCAGCCGCGCCTGAGCCTCGACAAGAAATACACCGTGTTCGGTCGCGTGCTCGACGGGATGCAGTATGTCGACGCGATCGAGCGCGGCGAGCCGCCGGCGAACCCGTCGCGGATCGTCCATGCGTATATCGCGGCGGACAATCCTCCAGCGTATATGGCTGGGCCGCCTGCCCCGGCGCTCGGTGCACCGGTGACGTTGCCGGGCACGGCTTCGGGGCCTGACGCTGCCAAGCCAAAGCTCGCGCCGGCCGCTCGCAGAGCGCCGGTAAAGAAGGCTCCTGCAAAGAAGTGACTCCACGTTGAACGTCGACCTTTTCGACTTCGACCTGCCGACCGACAACATCGCGCTCCGCCCCGCGGCGCCGCGCGATGCTGCGCGGATGCTGGTGCTCGAAGGTGATGCGACCCGAGACGCGGGCGTGTCCGACATGCCGTCGCTGCTGCGGCGCGGCGACATGCTCGTGTTCAACGATACGCGCGTGATCCCGGCGCAGCTCGACGGGCGGCGCGGCGATGCGAAGATCGGCGCGACCTTGCACAAGCGCGAGGGGCCGCGACGGTGGCGCGCGTTCATTCGCAACGCGCGGCGGTTGCGCGACGGCGACGTGATCGAGTTCGGCAACGGCGTCAGCGCGGCGGCGGTCGATCGCGAGGACGACGGGAGCTACGCGCTGGTGTTCGCGGGCGACGAGCCGGTCGAGCTGTTGCTGGAGCGCGCGGGCCACATGCCCCTGCCCCCGTACATCGCCGGCAAGCGTCCTACCGACGAACGCGATGCGGACGATTACCAGACCATGTTCGCGTCCGAGCCGGGTGCCGTCGCAGCGCCGACGGCGGCGTTGCACTTCACGCCGAAGTTGATGGCGGCGCTCGAGGCGGCGGGGATCGAGCATGCGACGCTGACGCTGCATGTCGGCGCGGGCACATTCCTCCCCGTGAAGGCGACCGACACGACCGAGCACAAGATGCACGCTGAGTGGGGCCGGATCGATGCCGCCACCGCCGATCGGCTCAACGTGGTCCGCGCGCGCGGTGGTCGCGTGATAGCGGTGGGAACGACGTCGCTCCGGCTGATCGAGAGCGCGACTGGCGAGGACGACGTCATTCGCCCATTCGATGGCGACACCGCGATCTTCATCACGCCGGGATACCGGTTCCGCGGCATCGACGGGTTGATGACCAATTTCCATCTGCCACGCTCGACGTTGTTCATGCTGGTATCGGCGCTGATGGGACGCGAGCGGATGCAGGCGGCGTATGCACATGCGATCGCCGGGAAGTATCGCTTCTACAGCTATGGCGACGCCTCGCTTCTGCTGCCATGACGGGCGGCATGCTGCTCGCCCTTGCTCTGCTCCAGGCCATAGTTGCCGCGCCGCCGCCCGCGGGCACGCCGCAGCCGCCCGCGACGATATTCGCCGAGCCGGCTGCGCTATTCATCGCCGCGTGCGATGCGAACGGTGATGGCCGCGTAACGCAGGCCGAACTAACCGCGGGCGTCGCGCGGAGCTATGCCACCGCCGAGGGTGCTGCGACCGGATCGATCGGGTACATCGCCTTTGCCGACTGGGCGCAGGCGTGGCTCGGCGATCGTAACGCGTTGCCGAGCCCGTTCGAAGTCGATCGCGACGGCGACAACCGGATCACGCTCGCCGAACTCCAGGCACGGTTCGCGCAGTTCTTCACGCGGTTCGACCGCGACAAGGATGGCATGCTGACTCGCGCCGAACTCATCACCATCCGCGGCGCGCCGGCCGGCGATCGCTACGGCATCCGTAAGAAACGTTGATATGACTCGTCCCCGCTTCGACTTCACCATCTCAGCCACCGACGGCAAGGCGCGCACCGGCGTCATCGCGATGCAGCGCGGCGATATCCGCACGCCGGCGTTCATGCCGGTCGGGACCGCGGCGACCGTCAAGGGGATGAAGCCCGCCGACGTGGTCGGTGCGGGCGCGGACATCATCCTCGGCAACACCTATCATTTGATGTTGCGCCCGGGCGCTGAGCGGGTAGCGCGGCTGGGCGGGCTGCACGCGTTTTCGGGCTGGTCGAAGCCGATTCTCACCGACTCCGGCGGGTATCAGGTGATGAGCCTCGCCGACCTGACGAAGCGATCCGAGGAGGGCGTGTCGTTCAAGTCGCACCTCGACGGAACGCGGCATCTGCTGAGCCCGGAGCGGTCGATCGAGATCCAGCGGCTGCTCGGCTCGAACATCGTCATGGCGTTCGACGAACTCGTGCCGACGACGTCGACGCACGAGGTGCAGGCGGCCGCCATGGAGCGATCGATGCGCTGGGCGAAGCGGTCGCGCGCGGCGTTCGATAGCGGCGAGGCGCATGCCGAGAACAATGCGATCTTCGGGATACAGCAGGGTGCTTTGAACGAGGGCTTCCGCAAGTCGTCGGCGGATGCGCTGATCGATATCGGCTTCGACGGCTATGCGGTCGGCGGCTTGGCGGTCGGCGAGGGCCAGGAGGCGATGTTCGGCTGCCTCGATTTCGCGCCGGACCAGTTGCCGGTCGACAAGCCGCGCTACCTGATGGGGGTCGGCAAGCCCGACGACATCGTCGGCGCGGTCGAGCGTGGTATCGACATGTTCGATTGCGTGATGCCCACGCGGTCCGGCCGCACCGGCCAGGCATTCACGCGCACCGGCCCAATCAACATCCGCAATGCGAAGTTCGCCGAGGATATGGGGCCGCTCGATCCCGCCTGCCCCTGCCCGGTCTGCGCGACCTGGGGCCGGGCGTATCTGCATCATCTGGTACGGTCGGGCGAAATGCTTGGCGCGATGCTCATGACGGAGCATAACATCTGGTTCTACGAAACGCTGATGGCGGATCTGCGGGCGGCGATCGCCTCGGGGACGCTGACGCAGTTCGCGAATGATTTCCGTGGCGTGTATGCCCGGAAGAGTGAAGGAGAGCCCAAGTGACGATCAAGATCGACAGCGACACCCCGAACGAAATCCTCGCCGCCGCGAAGGAGGCGAAGCTGCAGGCCGAAGCCGCCGCGCATAATGCCGCGGAGAAGGCGAAGAGCTGGCCGCTCGCGAAGATCGGGCTCGGCGTCGGCATCGGCTCCGCGGCGATCGCGGGCGCGGTGCTGTTCGCGAACCGCAACAAGTAAGGATCTTCATGCGCCTCCTCCGCTCCGCTTTGCTGCTGACCGCAGCGTTTTTCCCGGTAGCGGTGGGGGCGCAGACCGCACCTGTCCCGACGCAGGTTTCGGTAAAGCCGCTCGCGTATACCGAGCGCACGCTGCCGAACGGCCTGCGCGTGTATGCGATCCGCGATACCGGCACGCCGAACGTGTCGGTGCAGGTCTGGTACGACGTCGGCTCGAAGGACGACCCGAAGGGCAAATCCGGGTTCGCGCACATGTTCGAGCATCTGATGTTCAAGTCGACGCGCAACCTGGTGTCGGAGCAGATGGACCGGCTGACCGAGGATGTCGGCGGCTATAACAACGCGTCGACCAACGACGACTATACCAATTATTACGAGGTGATTCCGGCCAACCACCTTCAGCGACTGTTGTTTGCGGAGGCCGATCGGATGGCGAGCCTCGTCGTCGAACCCAAGAGCTTCGGCTCGGAGCGCGACGTGGTGAAGGAGGAACTGCGCCAGAGCACGATTTCGCGGCCGTATGGCAAGTTGTTCTCGCTCTATTATCCCGCACTTGCCTATTCCACGCATCCCTATGCACGCGGGACGATCGGTAGCCTCGAGAATCTCGAAGCCGCCGGGATCGACGACGTCCGGGCGTTCCATGCGACCTATTATCGGCCGGACAATGCGATCCTGGTCGTGTCGGGAAACTTCGATCCGGCGCAGTTGAACAGCTGGGTCGACCAGTATTTCGCGGGAATAAAGAAGCCGAGCGCAGCAATTCCGCGCGTGACGGTTGCCGAGCCTGCGCGCACGAAAGCGGTAACGCGCACCGTGTACGAGCCCACCACGCCGTTGCCGGCGGTGCTGGTCAGCTATCATGTGCCGGCGGATCGCGATGCGGATATCGCCGCGTTGACGGTGCTGAAGGCGGTGCTGGCGACGGGCGAAAGTTCGCGGCTGTACGAGAGCGTCGTGTACCGCGACCAGCTCGCGCAGTCGGCGGAGGCGTTTCTGGATACCAAGCAGGCGACCGGCAACATGGTCGTCTACGCGATCCTCGCGGGCGGCAAAACGGTCGAGGCGGGCGAGGCTGCACTGAAGCGCGAGATCGCCCGGTTCCGCGATGCGCCGGTGACTGCGGCCGAACTGGCCGAGGCGAAGAACGAGATCCTGACCCAGTCGATCCAGTCGCGCGAGACGGCCGAGGGCAAGGCGAGCACGTTGGCGTCTGCCGTGCTGGTCGACGGCGATCCGCAGGCGGCCGACAAGCAATTGGCGGCCATCTCGCGAGTGACGGCGGCAGATATCCAGCGGGTTGCGCGGAAATATCTGGGCGACAACCAGTCCGCGACGATCCGGTATATGCCACTTGCGGCCAAGCCCGCGGGCAGTGTCGCGGATACGATCACGGTTGCACCGACGGTGCAGGTTCCCGACCTGAAGGCGCCCGCGAACATCGAGATCGTGACGCCTGCGCCGTACGGGCAGCGGGTCCAGCCGCCTGCGCCGAGCACACCGGTATCGCCGACGATCCCTCAGCCGGTCGAAACGCGTCTAGCGAACGGCATGCGGCTGGTGACGGTGGAGCGGCACGACCTGCCGATCGTCACCGCTTATCTCGTAACCGCGGGTGGCGCGGCGACCGATCCCGCGAACCGCGCTGGCGTCAGCAGCCTGTCGGCGGACCTGCTCACCAAGGGCACGAAGACACGCTCGGCGACACAGATCGCGCGTGCGGTCGAGGGGCTCGGCGGGGCGATCGGCAGTTCGGCTGGCAGCGATGGCGCGGCGGTCGACGTGACGGTAAAGTCGGACCAGCTCGCGCCGGCGATGGCGATCCTCGCCGACGTCGCGATCAACCCGGCCTTTGCGCCCGAGGAGATCAAACGGGCACGGACGCAGCAGGTCGATGCGGTGACGCTGGCGTTGAAGGATCCGGCCCAAGTCGCAGGTCTGGTTGCGGATCGCGCGGTGCTGGGGGCCTCGCCCTATGGCGCGCCTAACGGGGGCACGCCGCTGTCGCTGAAGGCGATCACGCGGGCCGATATCACGGCGGCGTATGCGCGGAGTTTCCAGCCGGGCCAGGCAACGCTGATCATGGTCGGCGACGTCACCGCGGCGCGCGCCAAGGCTTTGGCGGAGGGGCAGTTCGGTTCTTGGAAATCGACCAGCACGGCAACCGCGAGCGCGCCGCAGGTCACGTACCCGAAACCTCGTGTCATCGTCGTCGACATGCCAGAAGCAGGTCAGGCGGGCGTCGTGGTTGCACGTCCTGCGATCGCGCGGTCGGATGCACGCTATTACCCGCTTGCGGTGAGCAATACCGTCCTGGGCGGCGGCTTCTCGTCGCGGTTGAACCAGGAGATCCGGATCAAGCGTGGGCTTGCGTACGGCGCGGGCAGCGGACTTGATGCGGGAAAGACGCAGGGCACGGTCGCGGCGCGGACTCAGACCAAGAACCCGACGGCAGCCGAAGTAGTGACGCTTATCGCCGCCGAAATGACGCGGATGGGGACGTCCCCCGTGCCCGCCGCAGAACTCGACACGCGCAAGGCCGTGCTCGTCGGCAATTTCGGGCGCGGGATCGAGACGACGTCGGGCGTTGCCGGGATTCTGGGCGCCTATGTCCAGAACGGCGTGCCGCTCGGCGAACTCCAGCGCTACACCGGTTCAGTGGGCGCCGTCGATCCGGCGGCGGTACAAGCCGCGGCGGTCGCGCTGCTCGATCCGAAGGCGGCGAGCATCGTCGTGGTCGGTGACGCCAAGCAGTTCATCGAACCGCTGCGCAAAGCCTATCCGAACGTCGAGGTCATCCCCGAAGCCGCGCTGAAGCTCGACACCGCAACCTTACGGTAAGCGATTGGCGCTATGGTGGCTGTCCGTCCCGCAGTGGGACGGACGGAATCCGTGCGCGATCGGTCCGGCCAAATCGTCTATGCTGGACGTTGGGCATGTTCGACAGGGCAGGTAAGAGGAAAGCGGTTGCGCGTTCGGTTGCAGACGGTTCGGTTGATGAAGCGCATCTGGGCGGCGATGGTCGTCACGGTGTTGATCATCGGCGCCGGGATTTCTGCGCATGCTGCGCTCCGGGCGATGTCGGCGCGTGAAGCAGCGAACGACCGCGCGAGTGCCGCATCGGCAAAGGGTTCAGCCCCTGCCCCTGCGCTGGCCGAGCAGGAGATAGCCGCCCCTGCGGCGGGAGTTACGGGGACCATCGACCTGCCCGACCTGCCAATCCCGGCCGGTGCGACGCTCGACGCGGGCATTGTTCCCGCACGGCCCTTCTCAATGGCAAGCGCATCGCCGCTGGACCGCGACCGCGCGCTGCAATGCCTCACTGCGGCGATCTATTACGAAGCCGCATCCGAGCCCGATGCCGGCCAGCAGGCGGTCGCGCAGGTCATACTTAACCGTGCGCGGCATCCTGCCTTCCCGGGAACGGTGTGCGGCGTGGTGTACCAGGGCTCGGAGCATGCCGGTTGCCAGTTCAGCTTCGCGTGCGACGGCGCGATGACGCGGGTGCCGGCGCGTGCCGCGTGGGTTCGCGCCGCGCGCGCAGCCGGTATGGCGCTGGCGGGGTATGTCTACGCGCCGGTCGGGTTGGCGACGCACTATCATACCTACGCCGTGACGCCCGCGTGGAACCGGAGCATGGTGATGACCGACGTCGTCGGCGCGCATTTCTTCCATCGGTGGAAGGGGTATTGGGGTACTTCAGCTGCATTTAACCAGCGCTACGCTGGCGGCGAACCCGTGCCTGGGCCGCATATGTCAGTGCAACCAATCACACCGCCCACGCCGCAGATGATCGCAGCCGCCACGGCCGGCGCCGTTTCCGTCCCGGTGCCGGCTACGGTGATGGCAACTGTTGCGCAGGCCAAACCCGCTACTCCGGCATCGGCAATGCCGGCTGCTTCCGACATGCTGCCGCCAGAATCGCAGATCCTCGACCGGTGGAAGGATTCGGGTAAGCCGCTGAAGTAAGTCGCCGCGACCGCTTGCAAGGTCCCGCGTCAGCGGAGTCCAACGTATACCCGCTGGCAGCCAACTTGCTAAATGAAGAAGTTGGTTCGCGCAGAGGCGCAGAGGACGCGGAGGTGAAGCCTTCTGGGCTAGGTCGCGGTGTCACGTCTGATTTCGGGAACCTGCGGTTTAGCTAAAAGCTCCGCGCTCTCTGCGCCTCTCCGCGAACCATGCTGTCTGAAGACCACAAAGAAAAACCCGGGTGCATCGCTGCATCCGGGTTTTCCAAATCATCGAACCTCGGAGATCCGGCCTATTCGGCGGGGACCATCGACGGGGTACCGATCATCATGCGTTCACCACCGGGGGGGGCAGCTTCGCGAGCGGCACGGAGGATCTGGGTGCGTTCTGCGCGTGAAGCCATGTCGTCCCAGGCCTTTTCGGCGCGGCGGCAGCGGTCGCGGACGTTATCGAGGAGGGCAGCATCGCCGTTGCGACGCTCTTCATCAGCGCGGGCCCGGTAAAATTCTGGATTATCGGCCATGCTGGTGCGCTCCTGCGGGAAATTTCAAAGGGGTGATGCGGCGGCCATGATAGCCGCCGCATCGCAACCGAGATCAGGTTGGCGGACCGTAATCCGCCAGCGAGATCAATCGGCTGGCTGGAGGTTCACGGCCGACTGCTTGCCACGCTTGTCGGGCTCGAGCTCGTAGGTGACGCGCTGGTTCTGGTTCAGCGTCGGCATGCCGGCGCGCTCAACCGCGGTGATGTGCACGAATGCATCGTTGCCGCCGCCATCCGGCGCGATGAAGCCATAGCCCTTGTCGGCGTTGAAAAACTTGACGGTTCCGGTGATAGCCATGAAGTGGCTCCTTCTTAGTAGAGAGTAACCCGACGTTCGGGCGACCCGTGCCGCGGAGCAGGGAAAGAAGGAGAAAGGTGCCGCAAAGCGCCAAGAACCGTCGATATGCGACTGTAGCTGAGCGCTATATGGGCCAAGACCGCCGGAATTGCAAATCTTGCCGGTAAAATGGGTCAAGAACTGCGTCGATTATCGCAGATAATATTTTCGCGCGCGCCGCCATCAACGGCGATGATTTAGAACGACCGGCGCCGATATTTCGGCGCCGGTGGAGGGATTTAACGGCAGCGGGTGTCGTTGCTCGAGCGATCCACCGCACGCCCGGCCAGCGCACCGCCGGCCGCACCTAGGACGGTGCCGAGGAGGCCCGAACCACCGGGGGCGATGACATTGCCGAGCACGCCGCCCGCGACTCCGCCGACGATCAGGCCGGTGGTGCCGTCGTTGCGGCGGCAATAATAGCGACCGTCATTGCCACGATAGACGCGGTCGTTGCGCGACAGACGGCGCTCGCGATAGCGTGCGTCGTCGCGGTAATAGCGGCCAGCGTCGTAGCCGCCGTAGGCGGGATCGACGCGGTTATAGTCGTAGGAGCGATAGCGCGGGTCGACGCCGTAGCGGCTGCCTCCGTCGCCGACGCAGCCGGCAACCATGGTAGAGGCGGCCAACAGGCCCAGCATCGCAACGCGCATCTCGTGTCCTTTCAGTAGGTTGATACTGAAGGCGTAATGATCGGCGCCGGGGTTTGGTTGCCGGCGCCGAAACACCGTCAGTCCTTGAGGTTGGCGGGCACGGTGCCGCCGTTCTTTGCCAGCTCGCGCATCACGGCCTTGATCAGCCACATGTTCATCTCCGCGCTGCCGTCCTTCGCGCCGGTATAGCCCAGCTCGGTGGCAAGCTCCTTGCGGTTGTCGAGGCTCGAATCGAGATCGAGCAGCTTCATCAGGTCGACGATCGAGGTGCGCCAGTTGAGATCCGAACCCTTCTTCGAGGCGATGCCCGAGAGGACGGCCTCGACGTCGACCGCCTGGGCGGACGCTGCGGGAGCGGCCTGCGGAGTCGGGGCGGCGGGCGTTGGCGTCGGCGCGGGCTGGGCTGCGGTGGTCTGCGGCGCGGGCGCTGGTGCGGGTGCGTCGGCCTTGGGGGTACCGAAATGGCCGCTGCCGAGCGGACCCTTCTCACCGAAGATTGCGGACTTGATCTTGCTGAAGATGCTCATGGGGGTCCCTGTCGTATAAGAGTCTGACGGCGGGAGAACGCCCGATCGGGGATTTGGGTGCAGGCGCCGCGACCGGGGGCGACGGAACGTCCGGGCGCTGCGACTGGACGGGATCGAGACCCGCGCGCGCGCCGGGCGCCGGTGCGACCGGTTCGTCGCAGCCGAGAGGATCGAAGCTAGCCGCCAACGTGGTGATGCGATCCGCATCGGTGGCGCCGGCCGCCTCGGCGCCCGCTTCGTCGATGAGACCGCCGTCGATTGCATAGGCGACGAACCATGTATCGCGGTCGACGCCCTCGGTGATCGTCCGCTCGGCGATCTCGCGGTCGCGGGGCGCGTCGAGGATGATCGCCTCTTCGTCCGAACACTCCCGGCTGTACGCGTCTTCGCCGAACAGGCCGTCTTCGGTGTTGAAATACGGATCCGGCGGCGGAAAACAGGTCCGCCAGCCCCGCGAAATCGAGTCGAACCAGACCGGATGAACGCCGTCGCGACCATCCTGGTCAAAGTGAAGTACAGGAAGTGCAGACGCTGGGGCGTTTTCGACAGCGGGCTTCAGGTCCGGATCGAGCACCGGATCGGGTGCCGGTTCGGGCGCGGGTTCCGGCGCCAGTTGCAGCAGTCCGGCGGCTTCGGCGCGCGACCATTGCGCGGCGGTCCAGTCGGCACGGGCGGCGGGATCGAGATCGGTGACGTCGATCCCGGAGGCCACGCCGGCGGCGCTGCGCAGCCAGCGGTCGGCGCGGGCGAGTGCGAGGATCGGCGCCATCGCCGCTTCGGCTGCGCTCGGCGCTGATCCCGTTGCTGGCCCCGCTCCCGCCCCCGCCTGTATGGCGTCGGCGTCGAGACGTTCGCCGAGGAACAGGCCGGCGCGGGCGGGGCCAGCGTCGCGCGCGATGATGTCGAGGAAGGCGTCGAATTCGGCGGCGACCATCCGGGTGGCGGCGTTGGCGGTCTCGGTGGCGTCGGCGTGGCGATCGAGGCGGTTGAGCAAGGACATGGCGAGACGGTTGTCGTAGCGGTGGCGCTCGATGACTTCGCCGTCGGGCCTGGTGACGCGCTCGGTCTGGCCGGCGATCGCGCGGAGGAACAGCGTTTCGGCGACGATCGGCCGCGCGACCAGCTTGGCGGCGTCCCAGCCTAGCGCGAACGCTGCGCCTGCCGCGCGGCGACGCAGCGTGTAGGCGGCACCGGGCGAGAGGCCGACGCTGGCGCTGGCTTCGTCGACGGTGGCGCCCTCGGCGATGCGTTCGAGGAAGCCGCGCTGGCGATCCGGGGTCCAGCCGTCGCTGCGCTGGGTGTAGCGGGTCGGGGTGGCTGGGATGTAGGCGCGCGGGGCGTGATCGGTTTGCGGAGCGGGGTCGGCTTGCGGGGGTGCGGGGTGATCGGGGGCGGTTTGCGAGGGGGCTTCGGGTTCGCCGGTTTGCTCGGTGGCTTGATCGAGGCCGGGCTCCTGGAGAGCGGCGGTCACTTGCGCATGGTCCGGGCGAGCGCGGTCCAGCGGTCGCGGTTGGTGGCGATTTCGGGCGATACGGGGATGCGGGTGCCGATGCGACCGGCGTCGACATGCGCTTGCCAAGCCATGACGTGGCGGACCGCGTCGGGGAGATGGTCGGGGATTGGGGGTTCGTACCGTGGCCGGGGGGCGGGCGCGGCGCGCGTTGCGATGTAGCATGGGGGCGGGTCGGCCGGGGTGGGTGCGTTCGCCATGATCGATCCTCGTTGCGGAGAGGACCGATCAGGTATGCCGGATCGGGGTGTGTAGGACAGCGGTTTCGGGGGGCAAGAAGCGTCGGCGGTTGGAGCTGCTGCCTTGTTCCCCCGCGAACGCGGGGGCCCAGGAGCCACGATCGCTGTCCTGCTTGATCCTGGGCTCCTGCCTTCGCAGGAGAACGAGGATGGGGGTTATGCCCTCCCCCGTCATGCCGGACGCTTCGGCTTTGCTCAGGAAAGCCTTGTTCCGGTATCCGCCGTTCCGCACGCCGTTGCAGTCGAGTTCGCGGGAGCATGGACCCCGGAACCAGTCCGGGGTGACGGAGCGCCGGGTGGCGTCGGGATCAGCTTCGACCGTTGAGCATTCCGATCCTCCCCCGCCAGGGGGAGGTGGCACCGCAGTTGACGGAGGGGGAGGACACGCAACGAACGTGGTCGCCCCTCCCCCTCCGTCTGGCAAGCGCCAGCCACCTCCCCCTTGCGGGGGAGGATCAGGAAGGCGCCTCAGCCGAGCGTAGAACCACGATCCGCGGCGAACGACGGGGCCGGGCCGGTGGCGGGGCGGAGCGACTCGCGTTCGGCCTTGGTGGGGACCGCGGTGGGATCGGGGCGGAAGGCGTCCGGCGCGCGATCGGTCGCACCCGGGCGGGGCTTGTCGAGCGCGAGATCGGGCGCGGCATGCTCGGCGGGGTTGGCCTTCGACCGCAGGAACACCGCCAGCAACGCACCCCCGAGACCGATCGCCGCAGCCCCGATCGACAGCGCGTTGATGCCGAACGTTTTGGGTTTGGCTGGCTTGTGCGGGCGGTGGTCGGGTTTGGTCATAACAATCGTCCAATGCTGTTGATTTGCGCAGTTGAACGAATTGGCCTGCTGCCATGTTCCAGCTTTGAGGAGATCGCTACAATTCGGACAGCGACCCCCTTGCTTTGCATCATCCATTTGAGCCAGCATAAATTTAGTCGGAGACGAAGATGACTAATGAGACTTTCTTGGCACTAGTGAATAATGATCGCATTTCATCGCGACAGATAGACGAGTTGATCGGCATCACGCGTGGCATCGCCGCTGATGGCACGCTCAATCAAAGCGAAGTCGAATTTTTGCAAAAGTGGCTGGCTGCCAGCGTGGGCATCAGTGGTCAGCCAGTTATCCGAACACTGTACGATCGCGTGAACGCGGTGTTGGCAGACGGCATAGCCGACGAGGAGGAATGCCGTGACCTGCTGGCAACTCTAAATGCATTTTCGAGCCGTGACTTTGAGCTAGGCGAGGTACTCAAGGCAACTACGTTGCCGCTATGTGACCCCGCGCCGAATCTAACCTTCGGTGGCCGCAGCTATTGCTTCACGGGCACGTTTAATTTCGGGCAGCGCAAAGCCTGCGAAGCCGCCGTAAGCGAGCGCGGGGGCCGGTGCGGCAGCTTGACGCAGAAGACCGACGTACTCGTCATCGGTTTGTACGCGACCGAATCCTGGAAGCATTCTTCGTTCGGCAACAAAATCCTCAAAGCAGCCGATATGCGAGCCGAAGGCGTACCGATCACGATCGTGTCGGAAGAGCATTGGGTCGGGCATCTGCAATGATTCTCCCAGCAAATCCGCCAAGGGAACCGCATGTCGATTGACACCATCGCCCTCAGGAAAGCGCTACATCTGTTCTATTTGAAGGATTCGATCCGTTCTACCAAACTAAAGCGTGAGGCGAAGGACGAACTTGCAAGGCGATCCGGGCAGAAGTCACTAGCACGGCATTTTCACTACCCGTTCTGGGCGGATGCAAAAAGTCATGCGGCAGGAAAGAGCGATCTCACCGAGTCGACCGACCAGCAAATCGAATGAGATTGGCATCGGAAAAACCTGTACCCTAAACTGCGTGACGGATTTCTACACTGGTGGAACGAAACACGGCGCTGGATCAATGAGGATATTGAGGAGTTCCCGAATTCGATCAGCGGGACGTGCGGTTTTGCAGACATCGAAGGAATTGTCCGGGTCGACAATCTCATGTCGTTAAAAGTCGGAACCGACAAGACGCGGCTGATCTATCCCTATTTTTCCGACAGGCCTACCTTGTCCGAGGAAGCTGCGCGGATAGGCCTGTGGGCTATGAGTAGAGCACTGCCAAATCACGGCATCGATGACATGCGAATTCTCGATGTCATTCGAGGAGAAACCTTTTCTGTCGATCGGGATCCTCTACAAGGAGACGAGGAAGCGATTTTCCGTCACCGCTATTCAAGCGTCTTACGAGAATGGCGCCTGTTGCTCAGCGAACTTGGCTGACAATTACCAAGAGCCACCAACATTCTCAATCGCAGCGAGCAACGCGATTTTGCTGTCCGTACGGCGTAGACCGGAATTGCGCGGCATAGCGATATCACCGAGCATCTCGCGCCGACGCGTCACGCCCTGCCCAAAACTGGCGAGCGACATGCCTCGAGGGCTATTGGAGGTCTTCAATGCCATATGCGGTATCGGTTTCTTCGCGAATCCTACGATCCAGATAGCTACTATCTTCGCCTTGATAAAGGCTGAATAACACTTGTGCCTGTCCCAGCATGTCAGGGGCCGACCCAGAAGCATATTGCCCCATCCGATCGGCAATCAAGTCCTCCACCGAAATCACGGCGAACTGATCGCCTGCTGAGGTATCGATAAGCTTCACGCGATCCCGTTCCGCCCTGCCATCCATCAGAGCCGAGCCAACGACCTCGAAGCCAAGCTTCAACTCGGGATGTATCCAGCCGCGCGTCAGCTTACCGGGACCAGATGGCTTGACGAAACCATTAGCTTGTAATGCCTGCTCAAGAACATCCTGCCTAGGGTCAGGACTCATTGGTCATAGCCAGAAGATGACGGTGGCCGCGAGCGCGACGGCAGAGAAGAAG